>NZ_KK070032.1:0-985 GCF_000576475.1 Pseudoalteromonas sp. SCSIO_11900 | reverse complement strand
TTCATATTCCATCTTGACAACTCATTTCCATACAGTAGTCTATACAGTATATGAAAAAGACGCTTAGATACAACTACAGGCTAAATCCTACGGCAGAGCAAGAAGCTAAACTCGTTGAGTTTGGCGCGACAGCGCGTGGCATTTGGAACTTATTGTTGTCTGAGAACATGCGTCGATACGAGCACGATAAAACGTTTTTGTTTTACAAAGACATGGCCTCACTACTTAAAGATATCAAGACGTTCGAAGAGTTTAACTGGATCAAAGCATTCGATTCTGCGGCAGCTCAACAAATTGCCCGCGACCTGGAATTAGCGCTCAAGAATGCTTTTACTAAAGGTCGCTTGCAACGCTTTCCAAAGCACAAGATCTCATATAAAAAGAAAAAACTTCACAACGATAGTTTTCGAGCGGTCAATAACTCGAACTGTATCCGCATTGAAAATGGCGCTATCAGTATCCCAAAGGTAGGCAAGATACCCATTATCTTGCATCGCAAACTAGCAAGTAAAATCAAGACTGTAACTATCCAGTATCACCACGGAAAATGGGGATGCAGCATCACTCAAGAAGTTGAGTGCAAAACAGCTAAACAAGTTTTAAAAACAATCACAGGTTTTGACATTAACTCAAAGCAAACTGTTGTTGGCTCAGATGGTTTTGTGGTCGATAACCCCAAGTTTTTAAAGCAGTCAAAAACAAAGTTAAATCAATTGCAACGCCAGCTTGCACGCCGAACTAAAGGTTCAAATCGCTGGCAAAAAACCAAACAACGCATCAACAAATTACACGGCAAAATCTCACGGCAAAGGCTCGACTTTGCACACAAAATTTCACGTCAGATAACCAATGAAAATGACATTTTAGTGTTCGAAGATTTAAACGTAAAAGGGATGCAAAAGTTCAATGGCAGCATGGTTGCCGACAATATGATGGGCTTAATTACTCAGCTTTCAAAATACAAAACTGAGCTTGAAGGTAAACT
>NZ_KK070031.1:0-1212 GCF_000576475.1 Pseudoalteromonas sp. SCSIO_11900 | reverse complement strand
GTAGATACCATCTCTCTTTATAGGCTTCAAGATCGTATTTAACTTTCTTGGAGCTTAAACGCTTCTTGATTTTTTATTACACCAAAACATATATGAATGAGTTTACGCATATTGGCGCCAATGATTTGCATCGACGTTTTGCCATTATTCAGCAAGGCTATTTTTTGCTGTTGTATCTTATAATTCCACTGCCCAGCGACTACTGCTGCCATATAAAGTTTACTTCTTATTTTTGAGGGCCCTAGCTTGCTCATAGTTGTACGGCCCTTCATTTTCCCAGACTCATGCAGCCGCGGTATTAAGCCACAGTAGGCAGCAGCTTGCTTAGCTCTGCTGAAATTTTTAGCGGCGAATATATACGTCAGCTCCCGAGACATAACAGGCCCAATACCGGGGATTGTTTCTAGTAACGTTCTATTCTTCTTTAAGTCAGGAAAGCTATTTATGTGACTATCAATATCTGACTTAAGTTTTTTTATCTCATCATCTAGAAAGTTAATCGTTTCTTTTAATGATTGAGTGACTCGCTCAGATGTCGCATTAAACTCACTTGCTTCTAATCGATTCTGCTCTCGTTGTTTATTGGACTCCAATGCATCAAGTCGACGCAGTAAGGATTTAAGCTCTCTAATTTCCTTTGCTTCAGGTTGCCAGAAGTTAACGGTTGATTGCTTAGCATAACCGTAGCTTGCAAGCATTATCGCATCTGACCTATCTGTTTTATGAACAACATTTAGAGCCTCAGCATATTTTTTTGCTTTGCTAGGGTTAGCGAGAATAATATTGAATCCTTGCTGGTATAAAAAGTACATTAACGGCTCATGGTAAACACCGGTTGGCTCTACCGTGATAACGATTTCCTCAGCTATAGTTTTGGTTGTACTTAAAAGCCACTGCTTAATTTCCTTGAAAGCTAGGTGGTTATTTTTAAATACTTTTGTTTTCTTTTTATTAGTGATTGGATCTCTCAGCCAACATAAATCAACTTTATCTTTACTGATATCAAAACCAATAAACATCATCTCTACTTACTCCCCTTGTACATACAGCATCAACTTAATCTAAGAGTGCTTGGATACCATTCAGTTTGTTGAGAATTGGAAGCTAGGGCTTAATCTACGGCTCAGTATCAAGTACTGGGCGGGGCTACAAGCTCACTAACTTCCGATGTAATAAATGATAGCTAATCATCTATTACAGAGAGATACAAGG
>NZ_KK070030.1:0-1293 GCF_000576475.1 Pseudoalteromonas sp. SCSIO_11900 | reverse complement strand
GAGGGCGTTCAGAATTCTGTGTCAGCCTAAATTGCTAAATATCTATCACGCCATCTAACCTACCTTCGAAGTGAATGGCTAATTGCGACAATGTCAGGTTCCAACTGTGGATTGGCATTGTCCATTTCTTCGAGGCGTTCAATATGCCTGCATACAATAATTTCATCAAGCTATTTTCATTCGGGAATGCGCCTTTAGTCTTGGTCAATTTCCTAAACTGGCGGTGAACCGCCTCGATAGCATTGGTGGTATAAATGGCTTTTCGCACGTAATCTGGGTACTTGAAGTAAACCGACAGGTTCGTCCATTTACGACGCCAAGAGTCGATAACAATGGGATATAGCTTGCCCCATTTATCATCTAGCTCATCCAGTGCTGCTTCTGCGGCATCTTTAGTTGCTGCACGATAAACGGGTTTTAAGTCAGCCATAAAGGCTTTTTGGTGCTTAGAGGCTACGTACTTCATCGAGTTACGAATTTGATGAATAACGCACTGTTGAACCTCTGTTTCAGGATAGATAGTGCCAATGGCTTCAGGGAAACCTTTTAGTCCATCAACACAGGCGATTAAAATATCGGATACGCCACGATTATGTAAATCGGTCAGCACTGATAACCAGTAGTTAGCACCTTCGCTTTCTGATACGTAGAGGCCAAGTAATTCTTTACGGCCTTCAATATTAATACCCAGCACAGTATAAACCGCTTTGCTAACGTAGCGACCATTTTCCTTGATTTTATAGTGAATAGCGTCAAGCCAGATAAATGGATACAACGCATCAAGACTGCGAGATTGCCACGCTTTAAGCTCTGGTATTAGCTGGTCAGTCACAGCGGTTATTGTGGCTTCTGATACTTCAATGCCATACATTTCTTGAATGTGACTGCGAATATCACGATAGCTCATGCCTAACGCAAACATAGATAGGACTTTTTGGTCAATTTCTGGCGTTAACTTAGTTTGGTTTTTCTTAACGAGTTGCGGTTCAAAGGAGCCAGCGCGGTCTCTTGGTGTTTCAAGTTCAAATTGACCTACAGATGATTTAACGGTTTTTTTGCTAGTGCCGTTCTTACGGTTTGGTTGCAGATCAGATTCTAGATGCTGCTCTAGCTCTGCTCTGAGTGCAGCTTCAGTTAATTGTTTAATTAGCGGTGTTAAAACACCATCTTCACCAGTTAACCCTTTACCAGATTGAAGTTCAGCTAATGCTTTGTTGAAGTCGAAAGATTGAGTCATGTGTCACTCCTGTTTTCTTAATATTACTGAAATGACACAGATTTCTAAACACTACC
>NZ_KK070029.1:0-1580 GCF_000576475.1 Pseudoalteromonas sp. SCSIO_11900 | reverse complement strand
CCTTTGCTGAAGGCGCAGCAGCTTGGATGCAGTACCTGACAGCTTATGGCGCCTTGGTCGAAATTACTAACGTGCAAAAAGGCGATGCAGTACTGATAACCGCCGCATCGAGCAGTGTTGGATTGGCTGCGATTCAAATTGTGAATGCTCTGGGGGGTATCCCTATCGCTACAACTCTAACAGGAGCTAAAAAGGCTGCTGTGCTCAAGGCTGGCGCGGCCCATGTGATTGCAACCCAAGAAGAACCGCTAATGGATAGCTTGAGAAGTATCTTGGGAGCAAACAATTTAAAAATCGCATTTGATGCTGTCGGTGGGCCGCAGATAGCTGAAATTGCTGAAGCAATGAGCCCTGAAGGAACAATAATAGTACACGGAGCATTAAGTCCCGAAACAACTCCTTTTCCCTTAAAAATAGCACTGCGTAAAAGTCTGACAGTTAGGGGATATGTGTTTACTGAAGTTATAAAAGACATCGAGCGTTTTCGCAGAGCAAAGCAATTTATCCACTCGGGTTTATCCGAAGGAACACTCAAGCCTGTCATTGATCGAAGCTTTAAATTTGAAGAGATAGTAGCAGCGCATCATTATCTGGAGTCAAATCAGCAGATAGGTAAAATAGTGGTCGAACTTGATTAACAGTTCATAGCTTCCGCTAGTCTCTCAACTCAGTCAGTGCCTGATTACAATTAGCGCTGGCTTTGTTGCGGAAATCGAATGAACTAAATCAGAATCTTACGATCAGATCAGGGACATTCATTTTGATTGCACGTGTTACGCAGATGCATGCCCATTATTACGCGACAGTGGCTGATTTTGGTCGGGAATTTGCATGTTCAGTGGCGAGTAGCATGGCGGAATTTATTGGAAGGCTAGATAACCCAAGCAATGAGATTTGGACGATCAAACGGGACGATAAAATTCTAGCTTCTGTACGAAAGTCAGGGCTTTGCATTGGTGGAAGAGAAGCCAGGCTCACAATGGGGTATAGAAGTCTTGGAGCAACGCTTCACCAGGTGCCTATAAACGTGAATAAATATTTAAGGAGTCTCAATGACAGCTACAAAAGAAGAAGTTATCGCTTTCATGAAATCGGAGTTTCCACAAAGCAAATGCGTTGTGGAAGCAGTGGGCAACGGTGGAGCGACTGTATCTCATCATGTAGGTCAGGATGAATTACGTCCTGGCGGAACGGTTTCGGGGCCTGTTTTAATGAGTGTGGCTGATGTGGCACTTTATGTGGCGATACTTGGTAAAATAGGCATCGTGCCATTGGCAGTAACAACTAGCCTTAACATCAACTTCTTACGTAAGCCATCGGCAAATGAGCGAATCATTGCGGAATGTTCTCTGATAAAAGTCGGCCGTACTCTCGTGGTTGGGGAGGTTTCTCTGTACTCTGAGGGGGTGAGTGATTTAGTAGCACATGTTGTGGGTACATACTCTATACCGCCCTATACATCGGAACGAAGTGAGAATATAAAAAACAATTAACTCTCTGAAAGCTTGACTCCGCTTAAAAGATTATTGTTGAGGATGCATAAGAGCCCAAGAAAACTAATTCGAACTGTTCGTTTCCAT
>NZ_KK070028.1:0-2327 GCF_000576475.1 Pseudoalteromonas sp. SCSIO_11900 | reverse complement strand
AACATTTTAGTATTTATGCGACACGCTGTTTGTGTTGCATAATCGCTTGTTGGACTGAGCCGCTACCTGCTCGGTGTGTCAGAGTTGGTGTTGTTTATGCTATGGGAATTTGCTTTTTGGAGGCTCTCACTTTCCTAGCTGATTTAATCAGCTTAGCTAGTGTTATGTAAGCTTTCCCTGCATTGCTCAGCGCTTATTATGTATTCATTACACCTAAATTTGCCTTAATAAGCAATTATATTTTTTACACGTACAGAGGCCGCTAGCCTGAGCAGTTAAGCAGGTTAACTAATTGATTTTAAGCAGCTACCTAGCTGCTAACTCGTTCGCTCTACTTTGGTCCTTGTTTCATATAACTGGAATACGCCAATTAACCGCAAGATACCTGCCTTACAATGCTGGCAAGGCCAATGCGGTATCAGTGTTACGTTTTCTGTCTTTAGCTTCTCCACTTTACCTCTGTGTGATTCTTGTGACCTTATTAATGCTAACTTTCGCTTGCGACACGCATTAGCTAAAAAGCCATAGTGGCGAATGCGCATAAACCCTTTAGGCAATACATGTTGAAAGTAGCGCCGTAAAAATTCATTACAACTCAGAGTCATGACTTTATCGCGGTTGTTATCTGCATAATCGCGGTATTTAAAGCTCACTGTTTCTTCAGTCGCTGACACTAATCGCGATTCTGACATCACGCCTTTTCGGGTATAACGAGCAAGGTAACTAACTAGCTTTTCACTGTACGTTAAACAGGCTTTGCTATACACGCACCATTTGGTTGGGGTGTTTATCTTCGCGAATGAACTATCGCATTCATTAAGCGCCGCCAGCATTTTCCCTCTGAACACTGTTGATAATGCTTTAACGGGGTATAAATAGCCTTTTTCTATTTCATGCCAGTGTGCTTTATCAAGCGCACCTGCGGGTATCAAACAATGCAAGTGGATATGCTGACCTAAGTTTTGCCCCCACGTATGCAGTACACTTGTCATGCCTAACTGACCATGCCTCTTTCGTTTCGCAAATTTACTCAGCGTTTGCCATGTGGCTTTGAATAAACACTGATACAACGCGTTTGGGTTGTAGTGCGCAATGATATTCAACTCATGCGGGAGTGTAAAAACAAGGTGGAAATACCTACATGGTAATAAATCCTCCTGCTGTTTTTGCACCCATTTAGCCGTAGCCATGCCTTGGCAACGCGGACAATGACGGTCTCGACAGCTACATCCAATCTTTTGCGACTCACCACAGTTATCACATTGCCATGCTTGATAACCGAGCTGACCCGTTCTGCATGATTGAAGGTGCTGACACACGCGCAGTTGTTGATAACTCACCGTATGATGTTGGCGATAACTCTCAAGGCTTGAGTTTAAAATATCAGCGAGGTGTAAGGCGTTCATTGTTTACTCCAGCTCGCAAGCAAATCAATGCCGCCATGACCTAACTCTGGTAACCAATGTAAGTAACTTTGTGTGGTTTTAATATCACTGTGCCCAAGCTGATGTTGCAGTTGATGAAGTGGCATACCTGATTCAAGTTGGTGTGTTGCATAAGCATGGCGTAAAGTATGTGGATTACAGTGCTTTAAGCCACACGCTTGTGCATGTTTTCTCAATGGCTTCCTGAAGGTTGATGCTGACATAGGTTTATCCATTAATAACCGTGAATAGAACATCCAACCTGTTGGGTGATACATTTTCCAATAACAACGTAATTGAGCCAGCACGCTATCTGATACAACCACATAGCGTGATTTATCCCCTTTACCTTGTTCAATTAAAATAGTTTTACGCTGTCCATCGATATCTTGCACTTTAATGCGTAGCAGTTCATTAATACGTAAGCCACACCCATAGCACACCATAATCAATGTTTTTAAGCGCATATCATCCGTGCAGCTCTCTATCAGCCGTCGCATGTCATCGCGCGATAAATACGTGGGTGCGCGAAGTTTTACTTTTGGCAGTACAATATCTAAGTTCAATGGCCGATGTAAAATATTCTTAAACAAGAACCAAATACTGTTTATCTGTATTTTTTGGCTTGCTCTAGAAAGTTTACGAATCGCAGGATCGTTAAAAAAGGCGTTAAGTTCCTCATCAGTAATCGAATCGAGCGGTTTATTAAAATAATGACTGAGTTTTAGTAAATGTTCACAGTAGCTTTTACATGTACTTTGCGAATAACCACGATAGGCTATTTCAGTTTTGACTTGTTCAATGAGTGTATTCATGACTTACCTCCAAGTTATGGGATAACCCCAAGGTAAGTGTGGCTCAAATGATAAGAATAGGATCTCCGCGTAGCGGCTTAGTTCAACA
>NZ_KK070027.1:0-2435 GCF_000576475.1 Pseudoalteromonas sp. SCSIO_11900 | reverse complement strand
CGAACCTCGAACCTCGAACCTCGAACCTCGAACCTAGCTCTTAAAAGCGTCTTGTAGTGGAGGGACTACTTGCTTTTTGCGGCTCAATACGCCGTCTAGCCATACTTTACCGTCTTCTGGCTTTTCACCATAGGCTTGCTCAACAAGGCTGGCATCGTCTGATGCAATCAGCATTTGTGAGCCTTCTTTCATAATGTCGGTTAGTAGTAAAAATACTGAATGACGACCGCCTTCTTCTTTAAGCTTGGCGATGTCGGCTTCAAGGTCGGCTTTAATCTCGTCAAATACCGCAAGGTCAATAACTTCTAACTGACCAATACCAACGAGGTTACCGTTCATGTTAAAGTCTTTAAAGTCACGCATTACTAAGTCACGTACTGGCGTATCTTCAACGGCTGACTTAACACGGAACATGTCCATGCCTAGTTCTTTAAAGTCTTCAATGCCTGCAATTTCTGCAAGCGCTTCAACACATTTAATATCGGCTGTGGTACAGGTTGGCGATTTAAAAATAACCGTGTCGCTTAAAATGGCGCAAAGCATAATGCCGGCAATGTCTTTAGGGATCTCTACGTTATAAAAATCGTACATCATCTTAATAATGGTGTTTGAACAACCAACAGGGCGGATCCAACACTCAAGCGGAGTTGATGAAGTTAAATCACCTAATTTATGGTGATCAACCACGCCAACAACGCGAGCCTGATCAATATCGTCAGGCGCTTGGGTTTTCTCTGTGTGGTCGACAATATAAACGTCTTCGCCAGCGTAGCTAAGTTTTAGCTCAGGTGCTTCAAAACCGAATTTATCTAAAATAAATTGTGTTTCAGGTGACACTTCGCCTAGGCGAGTTGGGATTGCTGGCTCATCAATTTGGTTTTTTAAATACGCCAGTGCAATTGCACCACATATTGAATCTGAATCTGGGATTTTATGGCCCACTACATACATTGACATGACTAAACTCCTTAAAATTTGCCGATATTCTAGCAAAGTCTTTGGGTTTTAACATATAGACAGTGTAATTAAGTTTTGGTTACACTTTAAATCGATATTATTAATTGGAAGACCCACATGCAACTCGGCCGCAAAGGTTGGAACAATGTTATTATTTTTTCGATGTTGATTATGATCTTCTTTTTAAATGGACTGCATAAAAACATAGGGAATGATGAAACACAGGCGCAATTGCAGCCACTACTTCCTGTGCAAAGTTTTGTATTAACACTTAAATTTAGCGACCAAAAAATTGAGCGTATTGGCACTAGTTGGCGTACTACTGCTTTGCAAAAAAATGTACCGCTTAGTTGGCAAGGCTCAGAGCAGCAACTTAGTGAGCTTGTTTATTTATGGCAAAATACCGCGCTGATGACCACTACCACACCTGATGCGCTTGATATGAATAAGCCACTATCGGTAGCCACGCTTGAACTCGCGGGTGAGCCCCTACCTTGGGTGTACTTATTATATGAAGCAAATGGTCAGTATTATCTTCTCGATAAAACCAGTCAGCGACTAATGTTGCTTGATTTAAGCACTGCTAAGCAATTATTTCCTAGTTTTACCTTTTCATAAGTGAGCTTTATAAATGCCTGAATTACCAGAAGTAGAAGTTAGCCGCATGGGCATTACCCCCCATGTGCTAAACCAAGTTGTGACTAAGGTAAACATTCATAATGCCAGTATGCGCTGGCCTGTACCCGATGAGGTATACCAACTTGAGGGGTTGGTGGTTAGCAGTATTGAACGCCGCGCAAAATACTTGCTATTAGAATGTGAGCTTGGGGCGGCTATATTGCACTTAGGGATGTCAGGGAACTTGCGCGTCGTAAATAAAACCGAGCCACTTAAAAAACACGACCATGTTGAGTTTATTTTAGCGAACGACAAAGCACTGCGTTTGAATGACCCTCGTCGCTTTGGTTGTTGTTTATGGCAAGCACCCAATGAAGAGCACAAGCTACTAGCTAAATTAGGCCCCGAACCACTCACTGATGACTTTTTTGCTAAACGTGTTTATGAGCAATCTCGCAATAAAAAAGTGCCCGTTAAACAGTTTATTATGAATAACGCCGTGGTGGTGGGGGTTGGTAATATTTATGCTAACGAATCATTATTTAAAGCAGGTATCGATCCGCGAAAAGAAGCCGGTAAGGTAAGCCTTAAGCGCTACCAAGCGTTAATCCCAATTATAAAAGACACCTTAGCCGCTGCAATTACCCAAGGCGGCACAACGTTAAAAGACTTTGCCCAAAGTGACGGTAAGCCTGGCTACTTTGCGCAGCAGCTATTAGTGTATGGCCGAAAAGGCCTGCCCTGTGTAAATTGCGAGAGCGAACTAACCGAAATTCGCCTAGGTCAACGCAGCACCGTTTTTTGTGAGGTGTGTCAGAAATAATAAAGGTTAAAGGTTAAAGGTTAAAGGTTAAAGGTTA
>NZ_KK070026.1:7519-9153 GCF_000576475.1 Pseudoalteromonas sp. SCSIO_11900 | reverse complement strand
GACATTGCTTTTTGATTCTTCGATGTCGGCTCTTCCTATCATACCGAAGCAGAATTCGGTAAGCGTTGGATTGTTCACCCACTAATAGGGAACGTGAGCTGGGTTTAGACCGTCGTGAGACAGGTTAGTTTTACCCTACTGATGAATGTTACCGCAATAGTAATTGAACTTAGTACGAGAGGAACAGTTCATTCGGATAATTGGTTTTTGCGGCTGTCTGATCAGGCATTGCCGCGAAGCTACCATCCGCTGGATTATGGCTGAACGCCTCTAAGTCAGAATCCATGCTAGAACGCGGTGATTTCTTTGCTCCACACAATATAGATGGATACGAATAAGGCGTCCTTGTGGCGTCGCTGAACCATAGCAGGCTAGCAACGGTGCACTTGGCGGAAAGGCCTTGGGTGCTTGCTGGCGAATTGCAATGTCATTTTGCGTGGGGATAAATCATTTGTATACGACTTAGATGTACAACGGGGTATTGTAAGCAGTAGAGTAGCCTTGTTGTTACGATCTGCTGAGATTAAGCCTTTGTTGTCTGATTTGTTTTTTATTTCTTTCTAAGTGGGTACTGGCAGGAGCCGGGGCCTAGTTTAGAGAGAAGTAGACTGAACAAGTCTCTATAAATTTTATTTGTCTTAAGAATTCTATGATCCGGGTAAAAACATGTATTGTATATATCTATTATAATATACGATGAGGATGATAGTGTGTAAGAGTGTACCATTTACTAATGTATGTAAGTTACTATTTACTATTTGGTCTTTTTATTTTTTATTTTTTTTTTTTTTCGTTGCAAAGATGGGTTAAAAGAGAAGGGCTTTCACAAAGCTTCCCGAGCGTGAAAGGATTTGCCCGGACAGTTTGCTTCATGGAGCAGTTTTTTCCGCACCATCAGAGCGGCAAACATGAGTGCTTGTATAAGTTTAGAGAATTGAGAAAAGCTCATTTCCTATAGTTAATAGGACATGCCTTTGATATGAAAAAAATACTACGAACTACGATTTTACCAAGAAAGATGTAAGAGACAAGTGAACAGTGAACAGTGATAGTGGGGACATTTTTTTTTTTAAGTAAATGGCAGTTTCTAGGGAATGATGATGGCAAGTTCCAGAGAGGCAGCGTAAAAGGATGAGGCTACTGGGAAGAAGAAAGAGGAAAAGTGCAAGATGAATAGCCAGTGCAATATATACATGTATACTTAACAGATATGGAATGGTTGGCGAAGTAAATTTTTGGCGACGCGGCGACGCGGCGACGCGGTATGCGGAGTTGTAAGATGTACTACGATCATATAGTGTAATGCGGCAAAATGTTAGTGCAGGAAAGCGGGAAGGAATAAGAAGCAACTAAACGAGGGTGTAGAAAAAGACGAAGAGGAAAGTATTAACCGTAGAAGAGAGGGAAATGGAGGGAAGAGAACAAAACCGGAGTGTTTTTTTTTTTTTTTTGTAGGAATATCGGAGGAGAATATTGTTTGTACATATCAAGTAGTAGCAACCCAATGAGCATAATGGAGTGCTTAACTCTTCAGAAGAAGAGTGCAGCTGGATAGTGCGAATTTTTCTGAATCGAATGGTAGGTTAGTTATGGGATTTAGCATAGGAAGCCAAGAAAGTAGAAAAAAAAAAAAA
>NZ_KK070026.1:2500-7509 GCF_000576475.1 Pseudoalteromonas sp. SCSIO_11900 | reverse complement strand
AAAAAGAAATAAAGATTGCAGCACCTGAGTTTCGCGTATGGTCACCCACTACACTACTCGGTCAGGCTCTTACCAGCTTAACTACAGTTGATCGGACGGGAAACGGTGCTTTCTGGTAGATATGGCCGCAACCGATAGTTTAACGGAAACGCAGGTGATATGAGGGCAGGGTCCAGACATGTTCAGTAGGTGGGAGTGAGAGGTGTTATGGGTGGAGGACAATTTTTATTATATTTCATCTAATAGCAATAGGATATGAGAGGTGAAAAAGCAAAAGCAATAGTGCATTGTGATGTGGAGAATAAGGTGCATACGATGAAAAAGGTGATTTGTCATTTACAAGAGGTAGGTCGAAACAGAACATGAAAGTTGGTCGGTAGGTGGCATGCAGAGGTCGTTTCAAGGTGACAGGTTATGAAGATATGGTGCAAAAGACAAATGGATGGTGGCAGGCATAGTAAAATGATGGTGTGGAAGACATAGATGGTATTTGTTTTGCATTTACGGCACCGGATGCGGGCGATAATGACGGGAAGAGATTTAGTATGTGGGACAGAATTTCGGCGGCAGTATTGAGACCATGAGAGTAGCAAACGTAAGTCTAAAGGTTGTTTTATAGTAGTTAGGATGTAGAAAATGTATTCCGATAGGCCATTTTACATTTGGAGGGACGGTTGAAAGTGGACAGAGGAAAAGGTGCGGAAATGGCTGATTTTGATTGTTTATGTCTTGTGTGATAATTTTACATTTCTGCATAGTATTAGGTAGTTAGATGAAAGATGAATAGACATAGGAGTAAGAAAACATAGAATAGTTACCATTATTGGTAGGAGTGTGGTGGGGTGGTATAGTCCGCATTGGGATGTTACTTTCCTGTTATGGCATGGATTTCCCTTTAGGGTCTCTGAAGCGTATTTCCGTCACCGAAAAAGGCAGAAAAAGGGAAACTGAAGGGAGGATAGTAGTAAAGTTTGAATGGTGGTAGTGTAATGTATGATATCCGTTGGTTTTGGTTTCGGTTGTGAAAAGTTTTTTGGTATGATATTTTGCAAGTAGCATATATTTCTTGTGTGAGAAAGGTATATTTTGTATGTTTTGTATGTTCCCGCGCGTTTCCGTATTTTCCGCTTCCGCTTCCGCAGTAAAAAATAGTGAGGAACTGGGTTACCCGGGGCACCTGTCACTTTGGAAAAAAAAAAGAAAAAAATATACGCTAAGATTTTTGGAGAATAGCTTAAATTGAAGTTTTTCTCGGCAAGAAATACGTAGTTAAGGCAGAGCGACAGAGAGGGCAAAAGAAAATAAAAGTAAGATTTTAGTTTGTAATGGGAGGGGGGGTTTAGTCATGGAGTACAAGTGTGAGGAAAAGTAGTTGGGAGGTACTTCATGCGAAAGCAGTTGAAGACAAGTTCGAAAAGAGTTTGGAAACGAATTCGAGTAGGCTTGTCGTTCGTTATGTTTTTGTAAATGGCCTCGTCAAACGGTGGAGAGAGTCGCTAGGTGATCGTCAGATCTGCCTAGTCTCTATACAGCGTGTTTAATTGACATGGGTTGATGCGTATTGAGAGATACAATTTGGGAAGAAATTCTCAGAGTGTGTTTCTTTTGCGTTTAACCTGAACAGTCTCATCGTGGGCATCTTGCGATTCCATTGGTGAGCAGCGAAGGATTTGGTGGATTACTAGCTAATAGCAATCTATTTCAAAGAATTCAAACTTGGGGGAATGCCTTGTTGAATAGCCGGTCGCAAGACTGTGATTCTTCAAGTGTAACCTCCTCTCAAATCAGCGATATCAAACGTACCATTCCGTGAAACACCGGGGTATCTGTTTGGTGGAACCTGATTAGAGGAAACTCAAAGAGTGCTATGGTATGGTGACGGAGTGCGCTGGTCAAGAGTGTAAAAGCTTTTTGAACAGAGAGCATTTCCGGCAGCAGAGAGACCTGAAAAAGCAATTTTTCTGGAATTTCAGCTGTTTCCAAACTCAATAAGTATCTTCTAGCAAGAGGGAATAGGTGGGAAAAAAAAGAGATTTCGGTTTCTTTTTTTACTGCTTGTTGCTTCTTCTTTTAAGATAGTTATCTGGTTGATCCTGCCAGTAGTCATATGCTTGTCTCAAAGATTAAGCCATGCATGTCTAAGTATAAGCAATTTATACAGTGAAACTGCGAATGGCTCATTAAATCAGTTATCGTTTATTTGATAGTTCCTTTACTACATGGTATAACTGTGGTAATTCTAGAGCTAATACATGCTTAAAATCTCGACCCTTTGGAAGAGATGTATTTATTAGATAAAAAATCAATGTCTTCGGACTCTTTGATGATTCATAATAACTTTTCGAATCGCATGGCCTTGTGCTGGCGATGGTTCATTCAAATTTCTGCCCTATCAACTTTCGATGGTAGGATAGTGGCCTACCATGGTTTCAACGGGTAACGGGGAATAAGGGTTCGATTCCGGAGAGGGAGCCTGAGAAACGGCTACCACATCCAAGGAAGGCAGCAGGCGCGCAAATTACCCAATCCTAATTCAGGGAGGTAGTGACAATAAATAACGATACAGGGCCCATTCGGGTCTTGTAATTGGAATGAGTACAATGTAAATACCTTAACGAGGAACAATTGGAGGGCAAGTCTGGTGCCAGCAGCCGCGGTAATTCCAGCTCCAATAGCGTATATTAAAGTTGTTGCAGTTAAAAAGCTCGTAGTTGAACTTTGGGCCCGGTTGGCCGGTCCGATTTTTTCGTGTACTGGATTTCCAACGGGGCCTTTCCTTCTGGCTAACCTTGAGTCCTTGTGGCTCTTGGCGAACCAGGACTTTTACTTTGAAAAAATTAGAGTGTTCAAAGCAGGCGTATTGCTCGAATATATTAGCATGGAATAATAGAATAGGACGTTTGGTTCTATTTTGTTGGTTTCTAGGACCATCGTAATGATTAATAGGGACGGTCGGGGGCATCAGTATTCAATTGTCAGAGGTGAAATTCTTGGATTTATTGAAGACTAACTACTGCGAAAGCATTTGCCAAGGACGTTTTCATTAATCAAGAACGAAAGTTAGGGGATCGAAGATGATCAGATACCGTCGTAGTCTTAACCATAAACTATGCCGACTAGGGATCGGGTGGTGTTTTTTTAATGACCCACTCGGCACCTTACGAGAAATCAAAGTCTTTGGGTTCTGGGGGGAGTATGGTCGCAAGGCTGAAACTTAAAGGAATTGACGGAAGGGCACCACCAGGAGTGGAGCCTGCGGCTTAATTTGACTCAACACGGGGAAACTCACCAGGTCCAGACACAATAAGGATTGACAGATTGAGAGCTCTTTCTTGATTTTGTGGGTGGTGGTGCATGGCCGTTCTTAGTTGGTGGAGTGATTTGTCTGCTTAATTGCGATAACGAACGAGACCTTAACCTACTAAATAGTGGTGCTAGCATTTGCTGGTTATCCACTTCTTAGAGGGACTATCGGTTTCAAGCCGATGGAAGTTTGAGGCAATAACAGGTCTGTGATGCCCTTAGACGTTCTGGGCCGCACGCGCGCTACACTGACGGAGCCAGCGAGTCTAACCTTGGCCGAGAGGTCTTGGTAATCTTGTGAAACTCCGTCGTGCTGGGGATAGAGCATTGTAATTATTGCTCTTCAACGAGGAATTCCTAGTAAGCGCAAGTCATCAGCTTGCGTTGATTACGTCCCTGCCCTTTGTACACACCGCCCGTCGCTAGTACCGATTGAATGGCTTAGTGAGGCCTCAGGATCTGCTTAGAGAAGGGGGCAACTCCATCTCAGAGCGGAGAATTTGGACAAACTTGGTCATTTAGAGGAACTAAAAGTCGTAACAAGGTTTCCGTAGGTGAACCTGCGGAAGGATCATTAAAGAAATTTAATAATTTTGAAAATGGATTTTTTTGTTTTGGCAAGAGCATGAGAGCTTTTACTGGGCAAGAAGACAAGAGATGGAGAGTCCAGCCGGGCCTGCGCTTAAGTGCGCGGTCGTGCTAGGCTTGTAAGTTTCTTTCTTGCTATTCCAAACGGTGAGAGATTTCTGTGCTTTTGTTATAGGACAATTAAAACCGTTTCAATACAACACACTGTGGAGTTTTCATATCTTTGCAACTTTTTCTTTGGGCATTCGAGCAATCGGGGCCCAGAGGTAACAAACACAAACAATTTTATCTATTCATTAAATTTTTGTCAAAAACAAGAATTTTCGTAACTGGAAATTTTAAAATATTAAAAACTTTCAACAACGGATCTCTTGGTTCTCGCATCGATGAAGAACGCAGCGAAATGCGATACGTAATGTGAATTGCAGAATTCCGTGAATCATCGAATCTTTGAACGCACATTGCGCCCCTTGGTATTCCAGGGGGCATGCCTGTTTGAGCGTCATTTCCTTCTCAAACATTCTGTTTGGTAGTGAGTGATACTCTTTGGAGTTAACTTGAAATTGCTGGCCTTTTCATTGGATGTTTTTTTTCCAAAGAGAGGTTTCTCTGCGTGCTTGAGGTATAATGCAAGTACGGTCGTTTTAGGTTTTACCAACTGCGGCTAATCTTTTTTTATACTGAGCGTATTGGAACGTTATCGATAAGAAGAGAGCGTCTAGGCGAACAATGTTCTTAAAGTTTGACCTCAAATCAGGTAGGAGTACCCGCTGAACTTAAGCATATCAATAAGCGGAGGAAAAGAAACCAACCGGGATTGCCTTAGTAACGGCGAGTGAAGCGGCAAAAGCTCAAATTTGAAATCTGGTACCTTCGGTGCCCGAGTTGTAATTTGGAGAGGGCAACTTTGGGGCCGTTCCTTGTCTATGTTCCTTGGAACAGGACGTCATAGAGGGTGAGAATCCCGTGTGGCGAGGAGTGCGGTTCTTTGTAAAGTGCCTTCGAAGAGTCGAGTTGTTTGGGAATGCAGCTCTAAGTGGGTGGTAAATTCCATCTAAAGCTAAATATTGGCGAGAGACCGATAGCGAACAAGTACAGTGATGGAAAGATGAAAAGAA
>NZ_KK070025.1:53274-625251 GCF_000576475.1 Pseudoalteromonas sp. SCSIO_11900 | reverse complement strand
ATGAAGCCTCTGAAAGATCGTTCAATTAACTTAAACGGTCCGCATTACTATTATTTAGCGGCTTTTTTGTGTGTTGAGTGTAATTACATGCTTAAATCATATGTTAGTTTGTTAGTACTTACGACGCTCAAGACCCGTATCAGAAATAATTTTAGCTGAGATCTCTTCAACCGAATGGTGGGTAGAATTTAAATATGCGATTTTATGCTTTTTATAAAGCATTTCTACTTCGCGTACTTCAATACGACACTGCCTAATTGATGCATATTTTGAATTTGCCATACGCCTATCTCTGATTGCAGCCAACCTCTCAGGGTCTATAGTTAAACCAAACAATTTATGTTTATAAGGCACTAGGCACTTGGGTAACCCTTCGCTTTCTAAATCGTCTTCTGTAATTGGATAGTTAGCTGCTTTAATACCGTATTGTAGGGCTAAATAGAGGCTTGTAGGTGTTTTACCACTTCGACTAACGCCAACCAAAATAATATCAGCCTCAGCAAAATTTTTAATATTGCCGCCGTCATCATTCATTAAAGCATAGTTAACTGCATCAATTCTAAAGTCATAACTTTTTTCGTGTATTGAATGGGTTCTATGTACTTTTGGTACTGGGGCTACTTTTAATTCGCTTTCAATTTTTTCACTATACGTTGTTAAAAAGTCATACGAGACAGCATCTGCAGAGCGAATAATTTCAGATAGTTTATGGTTCACAAAAGTAAAAAACACTAGAGGCTTCTCGCCTTGCTTTGACGATGTGGCGTTAATAAGCGCTTTGATTTCATGCGCTTTTTCTTCGGTTTCTACAAAAGGAATTGTTTTATGATTAAATTCGACAGGAAATAAAGATAAGGTCGCATGACCAAACACTTCAGATGTGATTGCCGTGCCATCTGAAATATAAAACGCAGTTCTCATAAAGCCTCTTTTTTATTACATTTAATTTTAAAATAAGTGTATCACGGTTTACGTGAGGACGTTTGCCAGTGTAGAATGGGGGCGACCTTTATGAAAGGTTTTCTTTCTTAACTCTCACAGTTAGTACTACAATTTGTTTTTTGGAGAAAGATCCGTGCAAGAATACGTTCTCTGGTATCAAGAGCTTGGTATGCAAGATGTTCCTCGAGTTGGTGGTAAAAATGCCTCACTTGGTGAAATGATTTCAAACTTAGCTAACGCAGGCGTGCAAGTCCCAGGTGGTTTTGCTACTACCTCAGACGCTTTTAACGAGTTTTTAGAACAATCAGGACTCAACGCAAAAATTCATGACATCTTAGATACACTCGATGTTGATGATGTAAACACGCTCGCCAAAGTCGGCGCCGATATCCGCCAGTGGATTATCGATACCCCATTCCAACCTAGTCTCGATAAAGCAATCCGCGATGCATACAGCCAGCTACATGGCGACACAACTGCAGATGTTTCATTCGCTGTTCGTTCATCAGCAACCGCTGAAGATATGCCAGATGCCTCTTTTGCAGGCCAACAAGAAACGTTTTTAAACGTTGTTGGTATTGATTCTGTAATGACAGCCATCAAACACGTATTTGCTTCATTATTTAACGACCGTGCAATTTCTTATCGTGTTCACCAAGGCTACGATCACCGTGGTGTTGCCTTATCAGCAGGTATTCAACGCATGGTTCGCTCAGATAAATCAGCATCAGGCGTTATGTTTAGTATTGATACTGAATCTGGTTTTGAAGATGTTGTATTTATTACATCAAGCTATGGTTTGGGTGAAATGGTTGTACAGGGTGCGGTAAACCCTGATGAATTTTATGTTCACAAACCTACGCTGCTTAAAAACAAGCCATCAGTAGTTCGTCGTAATATTGGCTCTAAAGCCATTCAAATGATTTACTCTCAAGACAAAGCTCACGGCAAACAAGTAGAAATTGTTGATGTAGATCCAGCACTTTCAAACAAATTCTCGATTACAGATGAAGAAGTGCAAAACCTTGCCAAACAAGCTGTAATCATTGAAAAACATTACGGCCGTCCAATGGACATTGAATGGGCAAAAGATGGTAACGATGGCAAACTATATATAGTTCAGGCGCGTCCAGAAACAGTTCGTTCAAACGAAGACACTAACGTAATGGAACGCTTCCAACTTAATGGCAGCAGCAATGTTGTTGTTGAAGGCCGTGCAATTGGTCACAAAATAGGTACCGGTGTTGTGCGCGTACTTGATTCAATCAAAGAGATGGACCAAGTACAAGTAGGTGACATTTTAGTTACCGATATGACCGACCCAGATTGGGAACCTATCATGAAACGTGCAGCAGCGATTGTTACAAATCGTGGTGGCCGTACTTGCCATGCTGCAATCATTGCCCGTGAGTTAGGTATTCCAGCCGTTGTTGGTTGTGGTAATGCCACAGATTTAATTAAAGCAGGGCAAGAAGTTACGGTATCATGTGCCGAAGGCGATACAGGTTTCATCTACGAAGGTATTTTAGACTTTGAAGTTTTAACTTCACGTGTAGACGAAATGCCTGAACTTCCAATGAAAGTAATGATGAACGTAGGTAACCCAGATCGCGCATTCGATTTTGCACGTTTACCACATTCAGGTGTTGGCCTTGCCCGCGTTGAGTTTATCATCAACCGTATGATTGGTGTTCACCCTAAAGCATTATTAAATTTTGATGCACAAACTGATGCATTAAAAGCAGAAATCACTGACATGATTGCCGGTTACGAATCACCAGTTGAATTCTATATTGGCAAACTTGTTGAAGGTATTTCTACCCTAGGTTGTGCGTTTGCTCCAGAGCGTGTAATTGTTCGTATGTCTGATTTTAAATCAAACGAATACGCTAACTTGGTGGGCGGCCAGCAATACGAGCCAGAAGAAGAAAACCCAATGATTGGTTTCCGTGGCGCTGCGCGTTATATCTCTGAAGATTTCCGTGATTGTTTTGCCCTTGAGTGTGAAGCAATAAAACGTGTTAGAAATACCATGGATATGACTAACATTGAAATCATGATCCCATTCGTACGTACCCTTGAAGAAGGTAAACGTGTGATTGAATTACTTGAAGAGCAGGGCCTTAAACGTGGTGAAAATGGTCTTAAAGTAATTATGATGTGTGAGCTTCCGTCAAATGCATTAATGGCTGAAGAATTTTTAGAATACTTCGATGGTTTCTCTATTGGCTCTAATGATTTAACTCAGTTAACGCTTGGTCTTGACCGTGATTCAGGTTTAATTGCGCACTTATTTGATGAGCGGGACCCTGCAATCAAAAAGCTTCTTTCGATGGCTATTAAAACAGCAAAAGAAAAAGGTAAGTACGTAGGTATTTGTGGTCAAGGTCCTTCAGATCATGAAGATTTTGCTGCATGGTTAGTAGAGCAGGGCATTGATTCTGTCTCGCTTAACCCAGATACAGTACTAGAAACATGGTTATATTTAGCAGACAAACTTGCTAAATAAATTACCTTGTTAAAAAATGCCAGCATCTGCTGGCATTTTTTATGGCTTATTAAAATGTGTGTTTTACTAATTTTTTATCTAATATAAGCACATGATCGAGTAAGTGCTTTTTGACACCACGCTAAATAACCCCTCGCTTTTGGGTAATACATATAAAAGCACAGTAAACCTGCAATAAAAAATATTAACGAAGGCCCTGGTACTACGGCAAATAGTAGTCCTAATAAAATAAACAGTGTCACGCTGATCTGTATAAGTGGTTTTTTCATATAAACCTCATAGTAGGCGTTTAACTTGATTATAATTACAGCTGCTCAAATTTCGATAAAAAGAGTGTTAAAAACTGTAAAATCTTCAATTTCTATTAGCCATCACCATGATATAATTACACAAATGCATTAAATAGCGCCGCCATGATAGCAACGATCACACAACAAGATGCCGCGACCGAGCTGGTTGCAAATTACTTAAATACCATAAAAAATCAAGGGTTTACTGGAGATACAGACGCCAGTTATGCAACCAGACTGACTGCATCAACCGATAACAGTATTTACCAGCAGCTTCCGCAAGGTGTTATTTTTCCAAAAAGCGAAAAAGACATACAAATTGCCTTACAAACGGCATCTCATGACCCGTTTTTGTCGTTAACTTTTGGTCCTCGCGGTGGCGGCACAGGCACAAACGGACAGTCTTTAACCCCAGGTATTGTGGTTGATTTATCACGTTACATGCGTGAAATCCTCGAAATAAATGTAGAAGAGGGTTGGGTACGAGTTCAAACGGGCGTGATAAAAGATCAACTTAACGACTTTTTAAAACCGTATGGATTTTTCTTTTCACCCGATTTATCTACTAGTAACCGCGCCACTATTGGCGGAATGATCAGTACAGATGCATCTGGCCAAGGGTCATTAGTTTATGGCAAAACCAGCGACCATGTTTTAGGGTTAACCACGTATTTAGTCGACGGCACAGCAATGTCTACCAGCCCAATAGATATAGAAAAAGCAAAAATAATTGCCGATCAAGACACATTAATTGGGCAAATATACAAAACAGTTTTAGATATTTCAATTAATGAACGCGACGCTATATTAGCCAAATTCCCACGATTAAATCGCTTCTTAACTGGGTATGATTTAGAACATGTGCTAAGTGAAGACTTACAAACTTTTGACATGAGTCGACTAATTACAGGCTCTGAAGGCTCATTAGGTATAGTCACTGAAGCAAAATTAAACCTAACACCCATTGCTGAATTTAAAACACTCATCAATATAAAATATGACAGTTTTGATTCTGCACTTCGCCATTCACCATTTCTGGTTGATGCCCGAGCTACCTCAGTTGAAACCGTTGACAGCAAAGTTTTGAATCTTGCGCGCGAAGACATTATTTGGCATTCAGTATCGAACTTAATAACCGATGTACCAAATAAAGATATGCAAGGACTCAACATGGTTGAGTTTAATGCAGTATCACCACAAGACATAAAAGACAAAGTAGACACTTTATGTAAATTATTAGATGAGTGCGTTGAAAACCAAACTAATGGGGTTATTGGCTATCAGTTAACCAGCGATAAAAGCGATATACTAAAAATTTATGCAATGCGTAAAAAATCAGTGGGTTTACTCGGTAATGTAAAAGGAAGCCAAAAACCCCTCGCGTTTGCCGAGGATACTGCCGTACCGCCTGAAAATTTAGCCGATTACATTGTTGAATTTAGAGCGCTACTTGATAGCCATAATTTACAATATGGTATGTTTGGCCATGTTGATGCCGGTGTATTACATGTTAGACCCGCGCTTGATATGTGCGATCCAGAACAAGAAAAATTACTACGCACAATCTCAGATGAGGTAGTAAAACTCACCGCTAAATACGGTGGATTAATGTGGGGCGAGCATGGTAAAGGCTACCGAAGTGAATACGGCCCTGAATTTTTTGGTGAGCATTTATTTACTCAATTACGCAAAATAAAATCTGTGTTTGACCCAAACAACAAAATAAACCCCGGTAAAATATGTACACCTATTGAAAGTAAAGACTCACTTGTGAGTGTAGATGGGCAGAAACGTTCTTACTTCGATAAGCAAATTTCAATCGATGTTAAAACCAGTTTTAATAATGCAATGACCTGTAATGGTAACGGCTTGTGTTTTAATTATGATGAAAACTCGCCAATGTGCCCATCTTATAAAGTGACCGGCGATCGCCGTAATTCACCTAAAGGTCGCGCGGGTTTAATGCGTGAATGGTTACGACTTCAAGAGTCAAAAGATGTTAATTTGCTTGAAGTAGAAAAAGAACTTAACAAAGGCGAAGTTATCACCTGGTGGGAGCGTTTTGTTCATAGCCGTAACAAAAACAAAGGCGTTTACGATTTTTCTCACGAAGTAAAAGCATCAATGGACGAATGTTTAGCATGTAAAGCGTGTACTACCGCTTGCCCAATAAAGGTAGATGTACCAACATTTCGATCTCGTTTTTTAAATTATTACCATAGTTATTATGCGCGCCCACTCAAAGATTATTTAGTGGGTAATATCGAAAATAGCGCACCGTTAATGGCAAAGTTTGCTCGGATTATTAACCCAATTGTAAAAACATCATTGGTTAGTAGCATCATTAAAAAAACGGTCGGTTATGTTGATACCCCGCAGCTAAGTATTCCGGCACTCGGTAAACGTGTAAACAAAGCGCAAAAATTCGATTTAGATATACTTAAAAAGTTAAGCGCCAATGAGCAAAATGAGTATGTACTCATTGTTCAAGACCCATTCACCAGCTTTTACGAAGCTGAATTGGTTGAGAGCTTTATTACACTGATCACACAGCTTGGAAAAAAACCCATGTTGTTACCATTTAAACCCAATGGTAAGCCCCAACATGTAAAAGGTTTTTTACATGAGTTTAAAGTGACAGCTAAAAATGCTGCAGAATTTCTAAATCAACTTAACGAAATCAATGCGCCATTAGTAGGTTTAGATGCTTCTTTAGTGATGTGTTATCGCGATGAATATAATACAATTTTAGAAAATAACCGTGGTGATTTTCATGTGCTACTTGCCCATGAATGGCTAGAAACACAATCGTTTAAACAGTTAACGGCTAAACAAAATTTAAATACTGAATTTACATTATTGAGCCACTGCACTGAAACAACCGCTTTACCAAAAGCGGCAAGTGTTTGGAAAACTATTTTTGATGAACTTGGTTTAACATTAAACACTACAAATACGGGTTGTTGTGGAATGGCAGGTACGTATGGCCACGAAGCACAAAACCAAGATAACTCTCGATCGCTTTACGAAATGAGTTGGAAACCTATTGTTGATAAAAATAAACCTGAGCAACTTTTATCAACTGGCTTTTCATGTCGTAGCCAAGTTAAACGTTTTGAAAAGTTTAAACCCAAGCATCCAATAGAGTTACTGGCAAATGTACTTAGTTAATAATTTAACTAAGTAAACTGAAAAATAAAAAGGCGCAACTTATTATTAAGTTACGCCTTTTTGTTTATATTTATTTAGTTTTTTTTAGAAAAACTGTCTGCAATGGGTTTTGTACTAATACCATGAATAAATACACTAAATAAAATTGTGGTCATAGCAATGGTCGCAATTTGAAATTTATTTTCTATTTTTGTGTCTATTACCATTAAGGTAAAAACAATTGAGGCCAATCCTCTTGGCCCAAACCAAGCAAATGTAAAACGCTCTTTAATTGTTAGTGCTGTAAATTGCAATGACAGCATAACCGGTATTATTCTAATTAAAGTCGTACTTAATAATGCATACGTTATTATCGCTAAATTTAATTTAGGTAAAACTAAATAAGCACATACAAATCCAAACAAACACCAGATCATTAAAGAGGAAAAGTCAGCTATATGCTCTGAGTCTTCAATCAGCTCTTTGTTTATTTTAGTACTCGCGTATTTATCAAATAATAAACCCGCAACAAACACCGCAATAAATCCACTGCCATGAAAATATTGCGTAATCGAAAACACCGACATAGCAAAACCTAATAATAAAAAAGGACTCGTGTTTTGCGCAAAGTAATGTCGCTTCATTGCAAAATTTAAACACGGAATAAAAACAGCAATACTTGTAAAGGCAATTAATAAGGCTAAACCAAGTTCTCTGCCAAACACACTTAACGCTTGCGTTGCTGTAATTGCAGATTCAGGATTTTTTGCCAGTAATATAAATATTAAAAAAATAGGAACACATAAACCATCATTTAAACCACTTTCGGTATTTATTCCTTCACGAATTTTTTCAGGTACTTTTGTATTGCTTAATAATCCCTTACTTAAAGCCGCATCAGTTGGGGTTAATATAATTGCGATAAGTGCTGCTTGAATTAATGAAAGCTCAGCAAATAAAAATAACGCGGTAGCAACCCCGAGTAATAGAGTTAATGGTAAGGCAACAAATAAAAGTAAACTTGGATATTGAAAACTATGCCTTAATACTCCTAATTTTGACTTTGCTGCATCGGTAAATAAAAAGATACTGAGCGTTAATTCTATAAAGGGTAGTAAATACCGTAAGCCATTTTTAAAATTTTCACTTTCGTTCGGAGCTATCAATGCTAGCAGTATCCCCCCTATAACAAAAAACATCGGCCCGGTAATTTCTGCTTTTTCTAATTGGCGTAGTGTTATAGAATAAATTAAAAATAATGCACCAATAAAAGCAATAACTAAGTATTCCATTAAATTTTCCTTTTAATTCCAGATTTAGCCCGCTCTTTTATATTTGTTTGAATATAAATTTGATCGGTTGTAGCAATTTTTGCATGGCCTAAATCTTCAGATAAATGTTTTAAAGGTCGAGTTTGTGCGTCATGCGTTGCCCCCGTATGGCGTAACCAATGCGCAGTGGCCGCTTCTAATTGTTCCGCGTCATCTTTAAATCCATCATCAAGTAAAGATTGTTGCGCAATATCGAAACTTTGTTGTACCAATCTGCGAATTTGTCTTACTGTCATACCACCTTGGCCACGAATTTTATGCACTAACGGGTCGGATTCGTCAACCCGGGGCAGGGCAGGTAAACCACGGTATAACCGATAACGTTTTAAATACTCAAGAAAATCATCACTTAAAGTTACATCTCGTAATTTATTACCCTTACCCATTATCCGTAAAAACCAAAAGCCATCATTATCTTGCCAAAAATGAGACATAACAGGTGACCATTGTGGTCGCTCTGATAATTCTGAAATACGAAGGTAGAGTCCTTTTAAACAGGCGAGGGTAAATAAGTTTCTTTCATACTCTGGTTTTTTTTCGCATATATCTCGGGTAACGCCAAATACATATTCCCATTGAATATCACTTAATGTATCGGGGATTTGTATTTGCGATTGCACAACCAAGTAGGGACTATTTTTTTTAACAACAGGTACAAAGTTAGCAAAGGTTTTTTCTTCTAAAATAGCGAATTTATAAAATACATTGAGGGCAGTAAACATGGCCGATAATGTTTGCTGACTCGCAATAGATTCTTTTAACATGAAAGGGCGCCAATTTTGATTTAACCGACGAATTCCTTGCTCATCTTTATAACGCCATTGAACAGATGTAGATGCCCATTTTTTATCCGGTTCAACCATAAAATCAATATAGGCTTCAATATCTTCACGCTTAAGTTCAAATACAGATTTTTCAGCTATAAGCCATGACCATAAATAAAACCGTTCCAACTCATTACGAAAACGGCTATAGGTTGCCTCAGATTTTCGGCCATAAACATATAAAAACTGGTATAAAAAATTAAGATCAGCCTTTGATTCAGTTACAGTCAAGCTGACTTGCTGTATAAAAGAGGCTAGTTCTGGATATTCTGATGAGAGTGTATTATCTTCAAGATGAGCTATTTGATAACGTAGTTGTTTAAATGTATCGACCAGAGCAACAAGCATAATAGTAAAATATATAAGAAAATAATAGACTTATAGGTTAACCTTAAAGTCCGATACTGTCTAGTATTGGACATAGTAAAAGTGTATTTATATAAACATTGTTGTGTTTTGGTATGAATCTTATCAAGGAAAGTTTTATGAAAAAATTTATAGTGTTAGGCCTACTTACAATAAGTGTATTACTAACAGGTTGTGCTACTACAGGCAGTGCTTCCCCTGGAGAAAAACGTGCTTTAGTACAAAGTATGAAATCGAATACACTAACTGCTCTATACGAAAAAAAACCAGATGTTAAAACCCAAATCGCCAACTCTGCCGGATATGCTGTTTTTGATAATGCCAATGTAAATGTTATTTTAGCCAGTTTTGGTGGTGGGTACGGTGTAGTAAAAAACAACCTAACCGGAAAATCTACCTATATGAATATGGGTGAAGCTGGTTTAGGCTTAGGTTTAGGTGTTAAAGATTTCAATATTGTGATGGTTTTTCACGATCAAGCAGCGTTAAATAGATTTATTAAACATGGTTGGGCGTTTGGTGGTAATGCCGATGCTGCTGCAAAATACCAAGATAAAGGTGGCGCCTTAGTTGCCGAAGCAATTGCTGACCAAGTAACTGTTTACTCTTTAACCGAAAGCGGCCTTGCACTGCAAGCCGTTTTAAAAGGTACTAAATTTTGGGTAGATTCTGAACTAAATTAACACTTAATGACTCTCCTAAAAGCGGGCTGTTTTGTATAATCACGCTCGCTTTCTTATAAACTAAGCTATTTAACATAACGTAATTTATGGGTTATCAATGTAACCTTACCTATTTAGCCGTGATTACCAATAATATTTCATCACTTATTATATTTGATATAATGTGATTGTTTACTTTCGCTAATTCAGTGAACAATTATTCTAAGAACCTTCTAAAGAATATATAGTTTTAAAAATCAGACATTATCAATTGATTATCTTATATATTTTTTTACTGCTTAATAAAGGGAATTAAATTTAATGTTAAAAACAATAAAAAAATATGTCATGTTAGAGAGCAAAACATTTACTTTATTAGTATTAATTTCAATGATGATTATATTAGTAACAACAATGTTTTCGA
Source organism: Pseudoalteromonas sp. SCSIO_11900 (assembly GCF_000576475.1). Taxonomy (NCBI): domain Bacteria; kingdom Pseudomonadati; phylum Pseudomonadota; class Gammaproteobacteria; order Alteromonadales; family Pseudoalteromonadaceae; genus Pseudoalteromonas; species Pseudoalteromonas sp. SCSIO_11900. The sequence goes on along the minus strand of NZ_KK070025.1, from coordinate 614,753 downwards.
ATAGAATACCTATGTTTTTTTCTTGGGGTAATGAAGCTGAACAACTTTTACTATCAGTTAGTTTATCATTTTTCAGTAGTTATATTTTTTATATTTCCCTTGTTCATAGAAAAGAAATTAAGGATAAAGAAAACATTAATTTCGTTTTAGACAGAAAAATAAGTTTAGCTCTTTCATCCTATAAAAATGAATTAATTCTTTTCAAACAAGCTGCAAATATATCTAAAGAAATTGATCAACTTGATTTAAACGACTTCATGTTATTTTCAAAATTAATTGGAAGTAATTCACACATGAATAGTACAACTTTTTATCTTGCAACACATGATAGCGTCAATGACACAGCTGAAGATATTTTAAAAAGAAATGCTCAAAAATTTGAGCGTTTTGTTACTGAACTCACCCCACTATATCCATTTTTAGATACAGGTCTATTGAAAATATTGCTTTTAATTCAAGATTCAACTTACATAAACAACTCTTTAATTAAAGGTTTACCACTATCAAAAACATTCAGTAATTTTCACGAACATTTTTATAATTTCCACTCTTTGATTCTCGAATTAAAATTTTATTATGAAAATAATTTTAATAAATAAATTGAGAAAAGTATGTCTATACACACTAGTTTAATAGGAGAATATCTCATCTGTCCTCTATTACCATTTATAAATTTTGATATGTGAATTTTTATCGTTTATTTTTTCATCTAAAGATTCAGCCAATGCCTCAGTCTCACTAAAAACAGTATTCCAATATTTAATGCGTGTGTCTGCATCAAGATCAGTAAAGTCGTTTCTGTCTGGGATTTTTCCGTAAGGTAAGTTGGCTACAAATTCTTTTGATGGGGTGATCATCACTACATTGTCGTAATTTTGTGGTGACACTTTTCGTTTTAAATTTTTATCGAACCACCCTGCCTTTGGATCTGAATTAAAATGTGGATATAAAATTAAGCCAGGGTTATTAATTTTTAAATCAAAGTGGTAATCAATAATGCCGCCATCGCGATATATTCCTGGTGGTGAACCGGCAATATTTTTTATACCTTGCATTACTAGTGGTATAGAGCCCGATGCCAATAAGGCATCTTTTAAATTAGTTTGGCTAAGGACTATGTTTTGCGTTTTAAAATTGTAACTGTCGGTAATACTTAAATTACTATTGGGCGCGCCAAAAATAAAACGCTCATATTGCGAGCCTAATAATTTTCGATTAATGCGGTTAAGCATATAACTTTTTGATAAACCTAAAAGCTGTATTAATTTATGCTCACTGGCAATAAACCCGTTAGATTTTGCGACAATAAAATGCGCTTTAAATACCGGATTATTTATAATTTCAGTGACACCGTTATCACCAAACACATCTTCAAGTAATGCGCGGGCTTTAGTGGTAATTTCAGTTGGGGTGGGTTTATTACTAGAATATCGGGTTTGTGAATACGATTTTGCTAAACGCTCAATGGCAGCAACAGGCTCGTTTTGTGCAAAACACGCAGAACGAAAAGCCCCTGCCGATGATCCAATTAAATTAAGCGGTTGAGTACGGTGTTTAAAAAATTCGCCAAATATATATTTATCTAAACCAAACAAGGTAAACCACTTTGGCCCACCACTGGCACCTAAAAATGAGCTGAATAATTCGGGTTTAAACCCCTGCTCGTTAATTACTTTTGCTGCAGTTTTACCTGCATAGATATTGAGCATAAAGTTACTTCTTAGTCATGTATGTTTTTAATTTATTGAAGTACTGCACGAGCATTCTTTATTGAATTATTATTTGATAAATAAGTATTTATTATAAAATCTAATTTATCTTCTTCTATAACACTTGCTAAGGTTGTTATCATAAATTGATAATCGGTTCGTTTTGTTTTAACTGTGAGTAATTTATTCAACCATTGCCACATATGATCTTCACCAATCTCTTTTTCGATAGCTAGCCAGATAATAGGTGCATAGGTATATACATAAAGATTTCTGTTACCATAATCCGAGTTGTTTTTAATTTCTTTTATGGCGGTCAATTTTTTATCTCGAAGTTGAATCAGTTTCTTATTTATATTGTTTATGTATGTTTCATTATTAATGAACTGCTTTGTTACTTTTAAAGATAGGTATTCAGAAAATGACTCTTGAAGCATATCGCCTAACTCAGAATTAAATGTTCGATACGTCAAAAAATAGTAATGCGCTAACTCGTGAGCAAGGTAAGGTTTAAACCATCTGGATTCGCTATCATTTAGTAATTTACTTAACCCTCCCTGATCATGGTTGATAGTGACTATTGAAGGATACGATACAAAAAGCCAAGAATCTTTCTTAGATACAGGAGCTGTGTGTATGAAAACAACATTTTCACCGTATGCTATAGATAGTTTCTCCTGATAATATTGCTCATATGATGAAGTTATTTCTCCTAATAGTGACATTTGAGTTTCTGATAAGCCTGAATTCAAATAATAGCTGCCGTTTTTTACAGCAATATCATAATCACCTGCAAATAGAGAAATAGATACTGGCTTTTCTTTTTTAAATATAGCGTGAGTAGCTGATACGGGCTTACTGCCATTAACATATATGGATTTACAGTCTAAACACGTAACTTCTATATTATAAGTTATTGCGTCATGTCGTTTATCTTTTTCAATATCATATAGAATTGGATACCAGGCTGTTTGAAAGCTATCGGTACGAATTGTTTCTCCGTTAAAAGCAATATTACCTTTCCAGTCTCCAGTTTCACTTGCGTTGCTCATGTTATTAATAACGGGAAATTTTCCAGTATATTTAAACTGCATTATTGAAGGTAAAATCTTACCTTTTCCTGTCTTGTCTGGAAGGTAATAACCAAAACTTTCCTCTGAATAATTAGTGTTATAAGTTTTTTTGAAAACATAGTTACTCGTGTTTTTATGATTTCTAAAGTACTGAATATTAAATCCTGAGTTGAGAAGTATTAGATAGTCTCTTAGTTTTGGCATATTTTTAAGTGTAAAGTTAGCATCAATAGTGCCATTTTTAACTGATATTTCAATTGTTCCTGAAAGATTTATAGGTAATTCAGATGAGTAGATTGACTTTGAAAAAAGCAAGGTAAGTGTGATTAGTATTATTTTCAAGTAATTTCCCTATTGATAAATGTTCTATTTTTATAAACATTATAGGGGGGGGTAAGATAGCTTGTCTACTTTATAGTTTTAATTATATTTTATACAAAAATAGAACTGAATTTAAAATATCGGTGTTTAGCTTTACAAGGTAAACCATTTAGGGCCACCACTTGCCCCTAAAAACGAGGTAAAAAGCTCAGGTTTAAACCCTTGTTCGTTTATTATTTTTGCTGCAGTTTTACCTGCATAAATGTCGATCATCTAAAAATACTACCTGTAGAGTCGCAGCTTAATGTTGTTTAAGCCAAACTTAAAAGTGAATACTTATGCAATATAAAACTTTTAAACTTTAATCTTAATCCCAAATTCCGTCTTCACATTTGCCCTGCACTTTTACGTTTTTTACCTTAAACTCTGGCTCTATGCCTTTGTCTCTTTGTGCGTGGTAGTCGTTAGTAACAGACAAAATAGTTGGCGTGAGCAATATAATAGCGATTACGTTAACCACTGTCATTAACCCTAATGCAATATCGGCTAAGTCCCAGACTTCTTTTAATGATGCCGATGCGCCCCAAAGCATCATTGATAAATAAAGTAATGTATAAATTATGCGCCCTACTTTGTTGTCGAGCTTAAATAAATGCAGGTTACTTTCGGCGTAAGCGTAGTTGGCCACCACCGAGGTAAAAGCAAATAAGGTAATGGCTGCCGCAACAAAATATACGCCGCCTTGTGCTAAGTGTGCGGTCATGGCGCTTTGCGTTAAACGTATGCCTTCCATTTCGCCGCTAATATCTATATCTGCTAATAAAATAACAACGGCTGTACAGCTACAAAGTACAATGGTGTCAAAAAACACGCCAAGCATTTGTATATAGCCTTGTGTTACTGGGTGATTAGGAATCGGGCTTGCGCTTGCTGCAGCATGGGGCACACTCCCCGCGCCGGCTTCGTTAGAGTATAAACCACGTTGAATGCCATTTTTAATGGCTGCGCCCATTGCACCTGCGCCGGCTTCTTGCAGGCCAAACGCTGATAAAAACACATCTTTGAGCATGGCAGGTACTTGCGGTAAATTTATAAGCGTTATAATTACGGCGGCGGCAACAAATAATATGCCCATTAATGGCACTACACGTTCAGCAAAGCGAGCTATTGCTTTAAAGCCGCCAAGTATAATTGAGCCTGCTAATACAGTAATAACTAAACCAGAGTAAAAGGTAGGTACTTCAAATGCATAGTTAAGTGCGTCTGTAATGGTGTTGGTTTGCATGGCGCTAAAGGTAAAACCATAACCTAAAAATAAACACGCGGCAAACACAATGGCAAAGGCACGGCTGCCTAAACCTTGCTGAATATAATATGCGGGGCCGCCTCTAAACTCGCCACTACTATCGCGTACTTTATACACCTGTCCTAATACACTTTCGGCAAAGCCGGTTGCCATGCCAAGTATGGCAATAACCCACATCCAAAATATGGCGCCGCTTCCGCCTAGTGATATGGCAACGGCTACCCCAGCTAAATTACCTGTACCTACTCGTGCACATAGCCCGGTACATAATGCCTGAAATGATGAAATGTCGTTTTTTTTACACTTGCTACTGCCTTTTAAAAGGCTAAACATGTGTTTAAATTTTATTAGTTGAATTGCTTTTAACCGTACCGAAAACCATATACCTGCAAACAGTAGTATGTAAATCAGTATTTGACCGTCTCCCCATAGTAGGCCATTTACACTTTTTACAACGGTATCGAACATGGGCTAATCCTTTTATATTTATTATGTTTTTACTCAAACTTTTTAGAGTGTGAGGCATTTTATTATGCATGTTAGCCATAGATTAAGGCAGCTTAGCTGCCTTAAATATGTAGACTTAGTGGTAGGTTATTTACTTTTCAGGTGTATGCCAGCAATCATGCATCTAACCGAACCTCCCGCCGACTCTATGGTTGGTATAGGTAACGAAACAAGTTTAGCTGTTTGTTGTATTGCTGCTTTTTGTTCGGTTGTAAGTGCATTAAACGCCGTTTGTGAGAGTGCTAAAATACGGCCATTTGTACCTTGTAGCTCTATTGCGTTGCCGCAAAAGCTATTTATTTGCTCATTTGTTAAGTTGATAACTTCTAAATGGCTTTGTAAAAAATGGCTAGTTAATTGTTTATGCTGACTTATTGGCACCATATCTAGGCTGATCATGGCAAACTCTGTTGCTACACACATTAATACATTAGTATGATAAATCGCAGTGCCTTGTTCGTCATAAGCATTAAATACAACAGGTTTGAGCTTAAGTTTTTCACACACTGTATCTACCACAGTTTTTGTAGTGCGCTTAGATTCTACTGCATAAGCAAGCTTATGTGGGTGATCAATAACAAGCGACCCGGTGCCTTCTAAAAATGCATTTTCTTTCACTAAAAATGAATAATCAGTCAGAGATGACACTTTATAGTGATTAGTCAAAAAATCAATAATATCTTTTCGATATTCTAATCTTCTGTTTTCTGCATACATTGGATAAACAACTAGCTCACCACTTTGATGTGTTGAAAACCAGTTATTAGGAAACACTGAGTCCGGCGTGTGTGTATGTTCGTCTTCAAAAAGATGAACCGTTACGCCCTCGTTTTGTAATAATTTAACCGCATTAGTGACTTCGTCAAAGGCAAGCTGGCTCTGATTTTGTGAGTTACAGGTACTTTGAAACGTGTTGTCTAACATGGTTTGTGGATTAGATGTAAAGTGATGCGGGCGCACCATCACCACCGCTGTCGGTGCTTGCTTTATGTGGCTCATGCGACTTGCTCTTGCTTAGGTGTTTTTAATGTTTGTGTACTATTAAGTACCGAAAATAAATTACGTGGATCGGCTTGTTGTGTAATTAAATCAAGTAGTTCAAACTCACCCGCAGCCACCAGCGCATCTTTAATATACACCAGCGCGGTAAAGTCTTCGCTCGCAAAACCTACCCCATCAAAAATAGTAAGCTCGTTGTTACTTGTACGCCCAGCTGCTTGTTTATTAATTACTTTATGAAACTCTGTTACGGCAAAGGTATCGCTCATTTGCTGTATTTCGCCCTCTATTCTGGTTTGCGGTTCGTACTCTACAAACACATTTGCGCGCGCTAATAATTGTGAATCAAGCTCTGTTTTACCAGGGCAATCGCCACCAATGGCATTTAAATGCACGCCCTGGGGGATCATATCGCTGGTTAAAATAGTGGCATTTTTTTTATCGGCTGTGCAGGTGGTAATAATGTGCGCGCCTTGCACGGCTTCTTCTGCGCTATTGCATAGAGTTACATTTAAGCCATAGCCAATTAAATTGTTGTAGGCTTTTTGTGAGGCATTTTTATCAATATCGTATAAGCGAATGTGAGTAATACCTAATACGGCTTTAAAAGCGAGTGCCTGAAACTCAGACTGTGCACCATTACCAATTAATGTCAGCGTTGTTGAATTTTTAGGTGCCAAGTATTTAGCCACCAATGCTGATGTAGCTGCGGTACGTAGTGCAGTCAGTAAACACATTTCACTGATCATAACCGGATAGCCACTATCAACATCCGATAAAATACCAAAGGCCGCGACGGTTTGAAGCTCCTTAAAGGTGTTTTTTGGGTGGCCATTTACATATTTACAGCTAAACATTTTGCCATCGCTTACGGGCATAAGCTCTATTACGCCATCTGGAGAGTGCGCTGCATAACGTGGTGATTTATCAAATTCGTGCCAGCGAGCAAAGTCTTGCTTTAATTTTTGGGTGAGCTCTAATAGCACGTTTTCTATGCCTACTTTATTTATAAGTTTAGCCATTGCCTGTACGCTAACAAATGGAACGCCTTGTTTTGGCTGTACGATAAAGTGACTCATGTATACCTCTGTAATAAAAATATGAACTAATTGAAATAAGTTTATCGACTACAGATGCCAGTTAAAATGCCAATATTTTATACAAATGATATTATTTTTTATCATTTTGCTATGCTTTAATGTGCAAATTTAGTAATTTGTATTGAAAAATAGCGAGACTTTTTATGACCCCTTATATTTACGACTCATTAGATAACGCGTTAATAGCTGAATTAAGAAAAGATGGCCGTGCTTCTATTTCTGCTTTAGCTGATGTTTTAAAAGTGTCGCGCGGGACGGTACAAAACCGCTTAGACCGTTTGTTTTCATCGGGTGCTATATTAGGCTTTACGGTGCGTGTACACGAACACATAGAAACCGAAGCGGTAAGAGCAATAATGATGGTGGAAGTGGTTGGTAAATCTACATCGCAGGTAATTAAAACCATGCGCGGCATACCAGAGCTAACAAAGTTACATACCACCAATGGCGCTTGGGATTTAGTGGCTGAAATACAGGCGGCAAATTTAGGTGAGTTTGATGGCGTACTCAGGCAAGTACGCGAAATAGAAGGCATTTTAAATAGCGAAACCAGTATATTATTGTCATCTACTTAGGTTTATTAACGCTATGTTTTATTTAAAGTATTTTAGGCAATACTCGGTTTATGTATTAGGTATTGGAGTAGGCAATGAATAAGCTTTCTATTCGGTATTATTCGCAAGATATAAAGCACCACCAGCATAATTACCATCAACTCGTGTTACCCCTACACGGTGAAATACACATAACATTAAATAATGACTTTAAAACAACGGTTAGTACGGGTAGTTGTATCATTATAGAGAAAAACGTGGTGCATGCCTTTACGGCCGATGAATCCGCGCGTTTTATTGTGGCAGATTTAGACGCGCTACCTCAAAACCTTATTCATCTTTTATGCCCTAAAATCTCAATAGATAGCCGTTTATTAAGTTACTTACAGTTTATAGAGCAGCAACTGCTTTTTGTTAACGACGACAAGCTTACTAGTTCAACCTTTGATTTATTTTACTTATTACTTTGTGAGCAAAGTAGCCACAGTAATATTGATAAGCGAATAGATAATGTAATAACCATTGTTAAGCAAAATTTAGCGTACCCCTACACGTTAAAAGAGCTGGCTGATATAGCCTGTTTAAGCGTTACGCAATTTAAAACTGTATTTAAAAAAAGTACCACTATGAGTGCACTGCAATATTTAACTATGTTGCGAATGCAGCACGCTCGCGCCCTTTTAACCCATTCAGACTTACCGATTGCTTTAGTAGGCGAGCGCATTGGTTATAACGATGCCTCTGCGTTTAGCCGCCGGTTTAATTTATACTTTGGGCAGCCACCTAAGGCATTTGCAAAGCAGTAATGTAGATAATTTAAACACGAGATAATAAATCAAGCTTAAGCATAACTTAGGTTAAATTGCGTCATAACAAACAATAGCACCGTCTTTTTAGCACATTTTTAAAAGCCTCAACTGATACACTTAGTAAATAGTATTTACGGAGGGTAATTAATGGCAACATACATAGGTTTTTTAGCAATATTTTCGTGGGGGCTTTTAGCTTTACTGGGTAATTTAACCAAAGCACTCCCGGCTTTTCAGTTACTTTTTATGTGCTTTGCACTCTCTTTTATTATTTTATTAGTAAAACGTTTTGCTTCAAAACAGCCATTATTAACCCCTCCTAAGCTTTCTAAAAAACAACTTATAATAGGTGTTACTGGCTTATTTGGTTTTCACTTTTGTTATTTTATGGCTTTAAAATACGGCCCTTTAATTGAGGTAAGCTTAATAGTGTATCTTTGGCCATTATTACTGGGTGTATTTGTGGCTACCCCAGGGTCTAAATTTAAAGCAATATTGGGCGGATTATTGGGGTTTTTAGGTACGCTTAGTTTAATTACCGATGGCAGTATATTATCTATCAATAGTGAGTATTACTTAGGGTATTTTTTTGCAGGTTGCTGCGCGCTACTGTGGTCTAGTTATTCTTATTTAATGTCACAATTTGATAGCCATGTAGATGACATAGGCTGGCTTTCACTTATTGTGGCAGTGCTTGCCCTTTTTGCACATTTTTATTTTGAAACAACCGTTATTAGATTGTCTGTCTCACAATGGCTAGGTGCTATTTTATTGGGATTAGGCCCAGTGGGTGGTGCATTTTATTTATGGGATCATGGTTTAAAATTTGGTAACCGATCGCTATTAGCCTCATTGAGTTTTTTAACGCCGGTGCTCTCTACCTTTATTTTAATACTCGCCTCGCAGGCTCCCTTTAGTTGGTCAGTATTTATAGCTTTAGTACTTATTTTATTAGGGGCGACGATTAGCAATAAAAAGCCATCGATAAGTTTAAAAAAAGCATAGTTTTAATTTTCCGAGGTATTTTACCAGCGCTTAAACTTAAATTACCACTTAAGTTTAAGCGCTGGTATACACAGCTACATGGCGTAGCTGTGTGCGTAATCTACTATACGTGCATTTTGACTTTTTAAATAAGCGCGGCCTGCTTTTACACCTAGTTTATGATCAAAGCGTAAATCATCGTTTGAACTGCCTAATAATTTACTATAAAGCTTTTGATTTGCAAAAATTTGGATTATTTCTACATCTTTTGGTGGGTTAGCAATAAATGCTAACTCATCTTCGTAGGCTTGCTCATGTTGTAATAAGTAATCTATTGTTTTTGGGCAATAGCCAGATACTTCAACAAATGATTTTAATTTACTTATCCATGCTGATTGAGCCTGAAAAGCTTCATCAACGGTGCGTATAACCACAATTTTGCGTGCGCCACGATTATAGGCTTCGCGTACAGGAAGCGGTGCGGCAAGGCCACCGTCTAAGTAAAAATCAGACTCTGACTGTATCTCGGTTTTACCTAATTCATTTGCGGCTAATGCATTTAACCACGGCGTCAATTTTACACCTTGCTTATATAAAAATGGCAGTGCACTTGACGCTTTTAATAGTTCTCGCCATTGTTGGCCTTCCCCTGTTGGGGATAAAAAATAAGGTTTGCGATCACGGGCATTAGTTGCGGTAATTAATAGCTCACGGTCACCTAAACTGGCTTTTGCGGTTTTAAAATCAAGCGCTCTGTTCACTTCGGTAGTTTTATCAAAGTACCAATCTAGGTCAACAATATGTTTGCCCATTAGGCCGCGACCTAATTGAAAAAAACGTTTATGACGCGAAAGGCCTCTGATCAGGCGTTTAGCATAGCCTTTTTGACGTGCCAAATAGCTCGTTAAGTTTTGAGAGCCTGCAGATGTGCCAATAAACAAGTCAAATGGATCATACTCTTGCTCCAACCAAGCATCGAGTACACCCGCGGTAAATATCCCTCGTTGTCCGCCACCTTCTGCTATCAGCGCTACTTTTGGCTGCACTGAATCGTTGCATGAATGGGGTGTCGTACTGTTTTGAGATTTCACGCTTTACCTTCCTATTTATTTAGCTGAATTGTGTTGCATACCCTTATAATAATCGCTCAATATTCATAATTAAAATTGATTGTTTAAATCAGTTCTATTGAAAAAACAGAACAAGCTTTTTCATTGCCACTTTTTAAAATAATGTAAAATGGCCCCGACGTAATCAACTTTAATCTGTTTAATAGCATAACAAGCGTTGAGTGTACGCTTGCTTAACCAATTGCTTATCCGTGTTTTATTTGCATTAAAATTTCAAGCGCCTTATGGCGTTTTTCATTATCAAATAAGTCATTGGTGAATATAAGCTCATCGACCCCTAATTGATTTACGATCATTTCTAACTTGTGTTTAATACTGGCTGGCCCACCGGTAACACTTAACCCTAAAAAGCTCTCAACATGAGCGCGCTCTTGTTCGCTCCACAAACCTTCCATTGTTTCTACTGGGGGTTTTAACCACAACTCGTCACCTCTAATTAACGATAACACTCGCTGCTTAGATGTAGTTGATAAGTACTGTGCTTCTTCATCTGTATCGGCAGCCACTAAAGGTAATGCCAACATGACATAAGGCTTAGCTAATACACTTGATGGTTTAAATTCTCGTTTATACAAGGCTACTGCATCATGCACAAAACGCGGTGCAAAGTGCCCCGCAAATACATAGGGTAATCCTTTTTGTGCAGCTAACTGCGCACTAAATAAACTTGAACCTAAAAGCCAAATGGGAACATTGGTGTTTTCACCAGGTATTGCTCGCACGCGCTTAGTTCCCTCATAAGGGCCCAATAATGTTTGTAACTCGCTCACTTCATTAGGAAAGTTTTCAGCACGGCTGATATCGTTATTTAATGCACGACTTGTCACAGGATCGCTACCTGGGGCGCGCCCTAACCCTAAATCAATTCGACCTGGGTATAAACTTTCTAAGGTGCCAAATTGCTCAGCAACAACTAAAGGAGCATGATTAGGTAACATAATTCCACCCGACCCTACGCGTATTTTTTTAGTGTGACCGGCTATGTGCCCCACCAAAATTGAAGTAGCCGCACAAACAATCCCAGGCATATTATGATGCTCGGCTAACCAAAAACGATTAAAACCGAGTTCCTCAGCTTTTTGTGCATAGGCTGTACTTTTATTTAAGGTGTCACTCACAGTGGCACCTTTAGGCATAGGCGCCAGTTCTAATAACGAAAAAGGAATGGTTGATAACAAAGTAGCACCTCCAAATTAAATAGCGATTTATGGCGCGTTAACCATAAATAATGAGTCTACGGTAAGAGATTGGGGTACATTACAGTCAATTCAAGGCGCCTTGCCTTTTAAAAGCTAAATAGCAATGTGACTGAACAACAATTAAGTTAGCTATTTTTAGCAGCAGCGTGTTGACGCTTTAGTTTATACGCCTCTGAATCAAGCCCTTTTTTCCAATAGCCCGATGCAACAATTTGACTGCGCGGTATATCTAATTCATCAGTTAATATGGTTTTTGCTTTACGGACTAATCCGGCTTCAAGTGCCATAAATACAATAGGTTGTTGCTCACTAAGTGGTAGCGATTTTAATGCGTTTATCATATCTGTATCGGGGTTATTTGTTATTAACCAAGTTATATCACGCGAGGAGTCTAAGCTAATCACATCATCTTTTGTTGGTGCATGAATAATCGCGTCAATTTTTGCGTTTATAGGCAATTGTTGCACGTAGCCTTTAATTGCATTAACCGAAGTTAAATCGCCAAGTAATAGGTAATATGAATGATCATAGTTATCCAACTTTTTAGGGCCTGGCCCTGCTATACCCACTTCATCGCCTACTTTTGCTTCTTTAGCCCAATTAGTGGCTGGGCCTTGGTGCATATTTATCACAAAGTCGAGGGTAAGTGCACCAGTGTGCTCATCAACATGCCTTATAGTGTATGAACGCATACACGTAGTTTTAATATTAAAGTCAACGCGGCCATTTTGTGGAATAAGCACCTTAACGTAGTTACCAATGTATTGCTCACTCAGGTCGTTAAACTCATATGAGCCGACAATAATGCGTTGTAAATGTGGGGTTATTTGCTTTGTGCTTAATACGGTTGCTTTGCGTACTTTTTTACCCATGTAAATTTACCTCACTAAAATGATGAATTGCACAACGCCCCATTGGTTGATAAAATCAACTATAGTGACTTAATTGACTTTGTCAACTATTATGGATTTATTATGAACTCTTCATTGGCCAATACATTATTTGCTTTAATGCAAAGTTATCGCGTTACCATACGCGAAGCCATTAATGCAGGTGAGCTTGGATTAAACGCGATGCATGTGCGTTGTCTGCATATTATTGCAGCGACACCTCAGTGCACTGCTAACGATATTGTGAATCAAACCCAACGCGACAAAGCCCAAATAGCACGATTAGTGAAAGAACTGCTCGCGCTAAACTTAATTCATAAAAATGCCAGTGAGCATGACAAGCGTTGTTTTATTCTGTCGTTTACCGCACAAGGGTGTACGCTTTACAACAAATTATTAAACGCTGAGCAGTATGTAAATGCGCAAATGTGTAAAAACTTAAACCCACAGCAAATCAATGACTTCTTAGATACAGCTCAGCAAATGATCAAAAATATGGATTGATCGCAGATCCATTACTTGGCATAACTTATATAAAACGAATATACTGTACACTTATACAGTATATTCGTTTTAGGTTGTGTTATGTTTGTTATTCCCATTTATATAGAGGCCGGTGTATGCGGATTTGAGTCACCTGCAGCACAATATACAGAGCTTGGCGTTTCACTTGATGAGTTATTAATAAAGCACCCTGATGCCACGTTTATTGGGATAGCGTCTGGGTGCTCTATGCAAGAAATTGGTATTTTTGAGGGCGACTTACTGTTGGTTGACCGGGCTGAAATACCAAAAGATGGCGATGTTATTGTGGCTAACTTAAATGGTTTATTTGTGTGTAAGCTGCTTGATAAGACCAATGCACGCTTGCTATCAGCCTCTTCTGCTTATAAGCCGGTGCAATTAACTGAGTCAGATGAGTTTCAGCTTGAAGGTGTGGTAACTCGCTCTATTAGGCTGCATCGCCAAAGCCCTGAGTTACTTTCATGTATGCCTTAGTTGATGCCGTTGCTTTTTACGCCAGTGCTGAAAAGGTATTTGATCCCGCCATTCGCTCAAAGCCGGTAGTGGTGCTTACCAATAACGACGGCTGTGTGTGTGCGGTCTGCCCAATTGCGCGTAAGCTTAATATTCCTAAATTTGGCCCTTACTTTAAAGTTAAGCAGTTACTAGAACAAAACAATGTGGTTGTACGCTCTAGTAACTATGAACTATACGCTAATTTAAGCGAGCGGATGATGAGTGTAATTGGCCGCTTTTGTGACACCCAGCATGTTTACAGTATCGATGAATCGTTTTTACACTTTAATGGTTATCAACCTTTAATTAACGATTGGCAAGCATACGGGCAACTAATTAGGCGTACTGTATGGCGCGAAACCAAACTCCCTGTTGGGGTTGGCTTTGGCCCAACACCGACCTTAGCCAAAGCCGCTAACCATGCAGCTAAAAAACTAACTGGCTTTAATGGTGTTGCAGTGATTGACGATGAAGTAAGTCGCCGCACTATTTTACAACGAATGCAATGCCAAGATGTTTGGGGGGTGGGCAAACGTTTAGCTAAAAAGCTGGCTCTCATGGACATTCATACCGCGTGGCAACTGGCTGAGCAAAGCCCAAAAACTATTCGTCGCCAATTTAGTGTGGTGCTTGAGCGCACAATTAACGAGCTCAACGGCATTACCTGTTTAAACTGGGATGATGTACGCCAAGATAAACAAGCTATTTTTTCAACACGTAGTTTTGGTCAGCGACTTTGCGACCCCGATGCAGTTAAAACCGCCCTAATAAATCATGCTAGTGTAGTTGCACAAAAATTAAGAGCTCAACAGTCGCTAACTCATCGTATTTATATTTTTGCTGCCAGCTCATCACATGAACACGCCTTTTATAAAAAGTCAGTTATGTATCAATTTGATCCGCCCACTAACGATACCCGCGTTATGGCCAATGCGGTATCAAAGAGTTTTGAGCAAATATATCAACCGGGAATTCGATTTTATAAATGTGGTGTGGGCGCATTAGAGCTCAGCCCACAGCAGTTTCAACAACATCATTTATTTGATAAGCAAACCGATAACCCGCAGTTAATGAACTGTTTAGATGCTATTAATCATAGATACGGTAAAGGAATGCTTAGCGTGGCGAGCAGCCAATTAAATGATCATTGGCATATGAACAGGGCTTTTTTATCGCCGCAATACACGACTCGTTGGCGTGATATTCCAAAAATACAGTGTTAGTCGGCAACTTTAATAAATTCACATTCTACACTCGGATTGTCCAATGTGTATTTAAGCGTATTGCTGGTTAAAAAAGTAATGCTTTGTTTGATCGTTCCTTCATGGATAGGGTTATCACAGCGGCTCATGCGTAAGCTATTTTCTAGGCCATCTGTTTTATATTTTAGCGAGCTGGTAATAAAACAATAATTTGGTTTTTCAATGGTACGAGTACCATTGTGTAAGGAGTTAAACAAAATCTCTTTGCCTAAGCTAAAACCTTGCCCAGGATCTTCAGGGTTATTAAATTGTAATCGGCTATTAGTACATAACCCAGAATTACTGGAGGTCACTTCGTAATTACCCAGCTTAGTTTGTAACAGCGGAATAAAGCGAGTTTTATTACTTGGGCCTGCCACTGCATAACAGCTAAAAAGGCTTATGATAAGTAAAACCAGGGTGAAAAATTTCATTATAGGCTCTATCCTCGTGTATCAAATATGATCAAGCACTGTGACTATGCTTAGCTATTTCTAACTATAACAGAGATTTACTATAAAAGATGTGAAGTCGTTATACCATAAACACGTCTTTAAACTGTATTTAAAAATACGTAGCTCACAGCAAATACGATTACATTTTAAAACAGTTCAGTTAGTGAAATAAGAGGATGTGAATAATAGCGCAAGCTGGATCAAAATCTAAGCAACGTAAAATGCATTACCCCTAACCCAAAGTAATGCATTCATAGTCAAAAGTGGGCGATTACTGCCAATACTTAGCAAATAATTGTGGGTAATTTTGTTTTAAAAACTTAGGTTTGTCTTTAAAGCGCTTACCTTTAGGTTGCTCAAGCCCTGATGGGATAAACGGTAACTCATCGTCATTACGTTCTTCATATAACAAACCTGCAATTAGGTCATACTCATCTAAGTACGGGTAAGGTTGCTCGTTTAAAAAATAAAGTGGTGTGCACTGAGCTAGACTATCTGGGTTTTCTAGTGCGGCTTTAAATACCGCTTCCCCCCGAGAAATGAGCCAACAACGAAATTCAGAAAAACCATATTCATCATTACAACCAGCCATTACAAACGCCGCACCAAATAAATCCCAAGTATAACTTTGGCGCATACAAATACTAAACTGTTTATCAAATTCAATTAGCTGCTCGTCGGATAAATCACTCAATGCAGCCTTAAGGGATTGGCATACAGACTCAGGCTCTGCGGTTCTGTCATTTACCGTTACCAATCGCCAAAAATCAGTTAAGGTTAAATCGCTCATGCAATGATCTCTTTTACCCGACCTACTTGACCATCTTCTAACTGTACTTTAATACCGTGCGGATGATTAGGTGACTTAGTTAATAAACGCGACACTATACCATTGGTTAAAGTACCACTGCGTTGATCTTGTTTAAGCACAATATTAACCTCAGTGCCGGGTGTTATTTGTGAACGTGTTGGAACAGCCATATATAATCTCTTTTGCTATTTTTGGGGATTATAGCCTGCTTAATAAAATCACTCCATATTAAAGCTTTTAAAGGCTCTATAAATGCCTAATTCAAGCTAATGTGAAGAATAAACAAAACCCATCGTACACATTATGGCTGCTTAGAAAATGAAATGGCATTGGCTTTAATGTGTATGTTCAAGCTGGCTAACGCATTACAAATAAGCTGCTCAATGTAATCAAACTGATTTTTTTGTTTAGCCTGCTCTAGTGCAATATCATCAATAAAATAACAACTTACTTAAAACTTAGAAGGTAAATTGTTTAAGTCTGCTGAATGGGTAAGAAAGCTAAAGTCCTCCACAGTATCTTTTATTTGCTCACAAGCGAGCGTTAATTGCTGACGAATACGTTTATCTAGCTGCTTTTGGGCTTTGGTCATCGTTTATTGCTGCTCGCGAGCTTGTTGTTCTTTAAATTCTTTGTAACTGTCTTGCTGCTGTTTAACACACTCATGGTATTCCTTATCTGCCATGTAGCTGCATTCCCCCAACCGCGCTGATTGAATTTCATGGTAGCGGCTATCGCTGCTACATCCCGCTAACACTAATAATGCGGATAACGAAAATATATATTTTAACTTATTATTTAACATTCAAAATTCCTACTATTTTAACGGGAAAACTACTGATTTTCGTTATTTTTGCTGTATATTGCACTGGTTTTGTATTTATAACCGTTAAGGGCACGTTATGATGTTGTCGCAGTTACAAGAGCTGTTCCAGCGTATCGATAAAAGTAAACTATTTCAATCATTTGTTATTGCAGTTATTGTTGTTTCTGCATTGACCGTGGGCGCACATACTTATTCATTGCACCCAACCGCCGAACTCGTTCTACATTGGATGGATATAGGCATAACGGTGTTTTTCTTAATTGAACTGATTATTCGCTATATTGCCAGCAAAGGTATCAAGAACTTTTTTTCCAAAGGTTGGAACATTTTTGACTTCATTATCGTGATCGGAAGTTTATACCCCGCGGCAGGCTCTACTATTTTTATTGCTCGACTGCTGCGTATTTTCCGCGTGTTACGATTAGTCTCAATGATCCCAGAACTGCGCTTATTGGTAAATTCGCTAATAAAAGCAATACCTCAAATGGGCTACATAGCACTACTCATGTTCGTTATATTTTATATTTATGCCGCCACTGGCAGTATGTTGTTTGCTGATATAAATCCGGTACTTTGGGGCGATGTGTCTATTTCTATGCTCACCCTGTTTAGAATAGCCACCTTTGAAGATTGGACTGACGTCATGTACGAAACCATGGCCGTGTACAAATTAAGTTGGATTTTTTACCTAACCTTTATCTTTTTAACTGCATTTGTGTTTTTAAATATGATGGTTGGCGCTATTTTAGAAGTGATGAGTGAAGAGCATCGCAATGCACGAGAAGAGCAAGCCGATATAGACTCACTCCCTGCCACCCAAGGCCAAGTAAACGAATTAAAAGCACAACTAGCAGAATTAAAAGAGCTACTTAAAAATAGGTAGCAGGGATAAAAAGGGCATGCATTTGCTTGCCCTTACACTTTAAATTTACCCACCAACCCCGTTAAAATTGACGAAAGGCGATTCATTTCGATGCCGTTTTCACTGGTGCTCACGGCAATATCACTCACCTCATCAGCCGCATTTTTAATTTCAGTAACATTGCGGTTTATATCTTCAGCTACATGTTGTTGCTCTTCAGCAGCGGTGGCTATTTGCGTATTTAAATCGCTAATATGAACGATAGATGCCGTGATCTCACTAAATTGTTGCTGCGCCGAATGCGCAAGCTCGACAGTTTTATTAGTGGTTTCTATACTGCGTTCCATGTCTTAAATACCATAGATGACATAGTGCGCAATTTATCAAGCTGTGTTTGGGAAATAACTAAAGCAGCTATAATTAATAACCGCAAGGCAATTGCAGATGCAAAGGAGAGCTTTAATTTTTTGATATATTCATGAAGTTAACCTCTAAAAACACTCTTAAGAATATAGTGTGGCTAAAGGGGTTGAGCAAGAAATAATATGAGAATGTTTCGAAGAGGCAATAAAAAGGTTAGCAATTAGCTAACCCTTTAACTTGATGGGCTAGAAAATTACTCACCGTCTACAATAATTCGTAACATCCGGCGAAGTGGCTCCGCTGCACCCCATAAAAGCTGATCGCCCACGGTAAAGGCGCTAATGTATTTTGGCCCCATAGCGAGTTTACGAATACGGCCAACAGGAATACTCAGCGTGCCGGTTACTTTAACTGGAGTTAAGTCGGTACTGGTAATATCACGCTGATTAGGAATAACTTTAACCCACTCATTGTGCGAGGCTAAAATTTCTTCTATTTTTTCTACACTAATATCTTCACGTAGTTTAATGGTCATCGCTTGGCTATGACAGCGCATTGCACCAATACGTACACATAAACCATCTATAGGCACAGGCTGTTTAGATGAGCCTAAAATTTTGTTGGCTTCAACTTGCGCTTTCCACTCTTCTTTTGATTGACCGCTTGGCATAGGAACATCAATCCATGGGATTAAGCTACCCGCCAGTGGCACACCAAACTGGTCTTGTGGCAAATCGCTTGATGCCATTTTTTCGCTGACTATTTTATCAATTTCTAAAATAGCTGAACTTGGGTTATCTAGTTGCTGTGAAACACTTGCATGAATAGCCCCCATTTGAGCTATGAGTTCTTTCATATTGCGTGCACCGGCGCCCGATGCTGCTTGGTAGGTCATTGGGCTTACCCATTCGATTAGGTCTTGCTCAAATAAACCACCCAGCGCTAGTAGCATAAGTGAAACTGTGCAGTTACCACCTACAAAGGTTTTAACGCCTTGCTCTAGCCCTTGTTCAATGACATCTTTGTTAACGGGGTCAAGTACGATAATACTGTCGTCGCTCATACGCAGGGCAGAGGCCGCATCTATCCAATAGCCATCCCAACCCGATTCACGTAATTTTGGGTACACCGCATTGGTATAATCGCCACCCTGACAGGTAACAATAATGTCCATTTTTGCAAGTTCAGAAATATCACTAGCATCTAAAAGCGGTTTAGCTGCACCCGCTAACTCAGGGCCAAGCTGACCTGCTTGTGAGGTGGTGAAAAAGGTGGTGTCGATATGTGCAAAATCATGTTGTTGTTCCATTCGCTCGAGTAACACTGAGCCTACCATGCCGCGCCATCCGACTAATCCTACTTTTTTCATTGTTTGTTCCACTGTTTGATTCATAAAAGGAGCCTATACATTAAAAATTAAAAATTCATTGCGTGAGATTTAATTTTTACAGCCCTAAGCTAACACCACCAGCACGCTAAAACTAGTCAATAAACTGTAACTTAAATATTTTTCATACACATAAAAAAGCCCTGTATAAAATACAGGGCTAATGAGTAGTTAGGCGTTGTTATAAATCCTATCCTTGGACTTTTACTTAAAACTCGTAACTAAAGCTCACGCTTAATTCTCTAGGCGTTTCTTGAGAACGAATTAGCACATCATTTTGTTCTACTTTAAAGTTTTGTCCCAACATATTTTTCACTTTAAGTGTTAACGTGGTATTAAACGTTGGGTAGTAACTATAAACCATGTCTAACGAGTTTAAAGGTTGTTCGTAAGCATCATCAAAATTATTAACACCTGCAGCTAAAATACGGTCACCAAATACATTATAAATAACTGAAGCTTGGTGCATGCCATCATGCGAATCGTAATTCAATTGTAAGTTGGCAACATACTTTGAGTGGCCAGTCATACGTCGCTTTAGATTCGTAAGGTCGGCGCGCTGTTCTTCTGCAATTTCAACTTCTGAATCACTAACCGTTAAATTACCAGAAGTAAAAAAAGCACCTCCGAATAAATCACTGTGCAACTCCGTTAACCATTCAGCCTCAATACCGTAAACATAGGCTGTATCTGCATTGTCAAACTGAAGAGTAAAACGGCCGTCACTTTCTGTTAATAGTGCTTCGATTGGGTTATCAATATCTTTATAGAATGCGCCAACTGAGTAGTTATCACCATTGTCCATATAAAACTCGATACGTGCATCAAAGTTATCTAAGTAGCTAGATTCTAAGAATGGATTACCAAGCGTTCGATAACCGGTTAGCGGATCTTGGAATTGAACAGGGCTTAGCTCTCGCAAATCAGGGCGTACAACCGTGCTGCCATAACCAAAACGAACTTGGTACGACTGCTGACTATAAGTCATAGATAATGAAGTAAAATACTCATCTTCCATCACACTTGCTTGTTTTATCGCATCTGCACTTAATTTATCTGCCAATAAAGCAGGATCAAATGCTGAGCGAGAAAAAGCAAGGGCAACTTGGCGGAAGTCCTCGTAACGCACACCACCACTTAAACGCCAATCTTGAGCAAAAGTGATATCAAAAGAGCCATAATAAGCATCAATCATTTGCGCTGCTAAGTAATCATCGGCTGTCGGTTCTTGAAACAATAACTCGACATCCGTTGAATCGATCACTGCATCATTTGCAAAGAAACTACCAATTGACAGCGCCTCTTCTTCACTTTGTGCTAAATCTAAAGACTGTGTTTGGCTAAAGCGATAGTTGAAAAAGTCTGTGCGGTAATCACGCGTTTTTTCAACAAAATAGCCGCCGCCCGCGATTTCAACTTCGGCGTTATCAAAGTAAAAAACTTTGTTAACATTAACGCCCCAGTTTTCTACATCGTCTTCTAGCTCAACAAATCGGTACAAATAAGGATTGCCACCTAAACTGCCATTATAAAAAGTACGTTGATATTCGCCATCGGCGTACTCATCACGCACCGTTACTTCAAGCTCGCCAGGTATACTCGTCGTCGCTGTTGAATCAGTGTATTGCCAATCTACACCCACACCTTCAAGAAAACTCCACTCTAAATTGTGCATTCCACGAAGTTGAAGTATTTCAAGTTCCCGTTCCTCAAAAGAGGTTAAGTGGCTTCGCTGTAATTGCCCAGCATCTATGCTTAATGACTTTGAAGGCTCTTGGTAAAGCGCAACAGCAGCTTCATCTTCAGTATCTCGTAGCATCATATAGGTGGCTGTTAAATCATGGCCGCCAATTTTATAACCTAAATTTAGAGAGCTATTTAATTTTATATTATGCTTTGTTGATACTTCTTTCTCTGTGGCAGAGTAACAAGTAAAGTCATCTTTTGAACATTCAGATTCAGATGCGTCAACAGAAGAAAGTACTGCGCTAAACTTCTCTGCATTAGACCATTCATTTTCATAAGCAACTGATGCTAAGAAACCAAAAGATCCGTCTAGGCCAAATAAGTTATCAAATCGGTCGCCATAAACAGCCTTAATGCCTGCATCAGGGTTTAAGCTTTCTTTTTCTAAGCCAAAATCTCTTGGTAGTGCTTTTGATAAACTTTTATTTAAGTCTATTGCAGCTGCTTGACCAATATCCGCCCCCTGACGTCTTGACTCGACGTCTCTTATATTTCTATATGAGATATCAGACAAGCCATTGATATAGGTATTTAGCGCCGTTTTAACGGCTCCAGGTAATGCGCGTGTACCATCATCTTTACCTAACCAGTCATCACTGCCGCCATTGTATGTATAGCCTTCATCGTTTGTATCTTTATAGCTAGCACCAATCTCAACTTTAAATAAAGTATCACTTGGAATGCTTTTCGTCCTGATATTAACGTCACCACCACCAAAAGCCGCAGGCATATTAGGTGAATAGGCTTTTTGAACAGCTAAAGACTCAATAATACTTGATGGGAAAATATCAAGTGGTATTACATTTCTGGTCAGATCTGGGCTTGGAACAACTGCGCCATTTAAACGCACGCTTGAGTAACGCTCACCTAAACCGCGTACATAAATAAACTTATCGTTAACTAAAGATAAGCCTGTAACACGGCGAAGTGCTGAAGCGGCATCGCTATCACCCGTTCTAGATATTTGCTCTGAACCCATTATATCAGCAACAAATGCCTGATTTTTACGTTCATCAATTACGGCACTAGCACTGCCTTTAAGGCGTGTACCTGTTGCAACAACTTCTTCTATCGCTTCTTCATTGATTATTTCTTGTGCCTGTTCAGCGAAAGAATTAAATGAAGAAAAAAGGGAGAGCAGAGATAACGTTATTAGATTAGTTTTAAACTGCTTTTGATGTTTCATATTTATATCCTCTAAACCTAAAATTCCCTTAAAAAAGGCGCCATAGCGCCTTATAATTAGAGCCGGTCTAGATTAATTACTAGCGCGTTGTAAAGATGCGGCTACAAAATCAGCCCATTCACTTGATTCACCTTCTTTAAGTGCACCAATATAACCTGCGTTAGTAAAGAAAGAGTCAACTTCACTCATGTCTTTCGCCGTTGTAGCTACCGCAGTACCTTGTGAATCTGTAATAGTTGCTGCAGTTGAAACACCATCAGCACCAAGCACATTTGCAAAATCAGCAAAACCAATCAGCTGATTATTTTCGCCACCAGTAAACCAGGTATTGATATCAAAGCTTGCTAACCCACCTGTTAAAGGAGTGTTTACGTCTTCAAAATTCTTACCACACGCAAATATTGAACTCACAAATGCGATATCACCGTTGTTTGCATTGGCATGCACACCGGCATCTCCTGATTTATCTTTTTCATTATATAAATCAAAACAGCCAGCACCATCTACAGATGATGAGTTTACAAACAACATATTAGCTAATTGCGCTTTACCCCATTCTTTCATTTCCATACCGGCACCAGTACGACGCCCTTCAGCACCTTGATCACCAGTAGTAACAACGGTTGCATTAGCAATAGTTGGGTTAGAAACAGTCGTTACTAAATCTTGTGCGTCTGCAGATAATGGATCTACTTTTGCGCCATCTGTTTCGAATCCATGATTTCCATATTCATTTGAACGTACAAGAATGTACTGTCCGTAACCTTTCCAACCCTCATCCCAGTCAATACCGTCATCACCAGTATCAGTAACAACAATATGTTTAAGATTAACGCTACCACCAAAGAGCTCTATACCATCATCAAAACCATTATGTACATGAACATAATCAATTGTTGTGCCTGATCCAACAGCATTTAGTGTTAAACCATTTAGCTCATCACCTTCAACGCCAAATCCTGCATACTTAATAACAATATGCTTTAATATACCGCTACTATCTTGCGGGTCATTACCACCATAATACGAAACAATACCTTCAGCTGAGTGGTTACACATGTCTTGTGCCGCAGCAGTCGCTGTACAACGAATAGAGTGGCCACGTCCATTTACCTGAACACCACCCCAATCCCCAATTTGAGCGGTTGTTGAATCATCACCATCAACTTCTTTAATACTTGTGAAAATAATTGGCTTATCTACTTCACCAATTGCTTCAATATTTGCACCGCGTGCAATACGAATAAAACTCTCAGGCTTGGTAAACGCAATGGTAGCGCCTGCTTCAATAGACAGTGTTGGGCCATTAACATCAATAGTAGCGCCTGTAGATGTGTCTACATCGTCACCTATAAATAAAGCACCTTCAAATACATGGGCACCGCCATCGTCTAGCGCAGGGATAACAAAAGAGCTAGTAATTTCTTTTGCATTACTTGCAAATGCTTGGCTGTATAAACAGTTTACGCCTTCTGCTTCACCTGTAAATGTAGCTCCATCTAATGTGTATGTGGCGCAACTTATTGTATCGCCACCATTATCACCACCAGGGTTAGTCACTGAATTGTCTACACTATTATCAACTGTTGTAGGTGTAACGTTAATATCTCCACCACCACAACCAGCCAGTGTTATTGCTGTAGCCACTAAGCTGATTTTGAATAAGCCAGATAATTTCATTGTTCACTCCGTAAAAGTATTTAATTATTGTGTTAGCGCTTTAAGTAATAACTTAAGTCACTTTAAGGCACGATACTCATGCATTAAGGTCACTTGAGTTATCGAATACGAAGTACAATACGGGAGTGATATGACAATGAAGTTACACTTTAATAAACATAAAATGACAATGTTAATTAATTAAAAATCAATTGGTTGTTTTTAAAAGGCAATTAAAAAAACCACACTAACCGAATGTTAGTGTGGTTTGAGTAGTGCAATTATGAAATGGTTTTTAGTGCGTCAATTAAGAGCTAATAATCACACTATAAAAATTAAAGCAGTGCTGTTTTTAATGTTTGCGCATGCACTTTTTCGCGTTTTACATATTTGATCCATTGCTGGGCTAAACGTTGCGATTTTTTGTGCTTTTCAGCTTGTTCAAACGCAAGAATAGACGCATCAAAATTTTGTAAATTGTATTGTGCCATTCCCAAAGCAACAAACGCATTTGATTCAAAATCAAGGCCGCCTTTATCCAGTGCCATTCGCGCTGCATCGGCAGCTTCGTCATACTGCTCTGTATTTACATACACTTCAGCCAAGCGCTGATCGTATTTACCATGCTCTGAGCGCTCTGCAGCTTTGGTAAAGTAACTAATCGACTTAGCATCTTCTTTAGCTTGTATCATGGCCTCGGCTACAAAGGCATAATTTTTAGCTGTTGGTTCAGCAATGCCCTGCTCTATTGCCTTACTCATTACTCTGGCGGCTTTGTAAGCAAGCTGATTATATAAATATACTTGTGCAAGCTGTCTTAGGTCAGATTTAGAGGTTAAAAATCCTTGCTGGTAAGCCGCTTCTAAAACACTAAGCTGCTGTTTTTCTTGCCCAGTTTCACCGTACATACCGGCTAATTGCACCCAATACTCAGGTTTGTTGTATAGCTTTACCATACGCTCAAGTACGCTGACTACTTTATCCGTTTGGTTAAGTGAGTAATACATAGCACGTTGCAGTACCAGCCAGTTTTCTTTTGGTACTTTGCCTTCGCTATCACTTAAGTTAATGGCTTGGGTAATGTAACTCAGGCCTTGCTCATAGTCTTTTAATTGATAGTAGGTTTGCGCTCTTAATAAATAATAGGCGTCGGTTTTAGGCTTAGTATTAATGGCATCCCATTTATCTAAAAATGCAATCGCCTTTTTATAGTCACTGTTAGCCATAGCAAGCTGAGCAAGGCTAAATGTCGTGCTCAAACGAAGCGTTTCTGGAATGCCATCTTCGCCAATCACTTTTTCAAATGAAGCAATCGCTTTTACAAGGTCGTTTTCATTGTAATAAATAAACCCGTAAAAGTTATGCATCATCGCAATTTCATAAGAGTTCATACTTGATGAGCGCGCTTGTATGCTGTCAAGCGCAGCCAAGCCCGCTTTACTGTCGCCATCATCCGCAAGTTTTTGGGCGCGAGCTAATTGGCTGTATACTTTTTCACGCAGTGCGGGTACTCGTGTTGTTTTTTGCTGTTCAGCGGCCTGTACTGTCGCCAAATTTACACCCGGAAGTACACTTAATGCACTTGGTGTAACAACACTGGCACTGATTGCAACAGTGCACAATATACTCAGCTTTAATAGCTTGGTTGTTAGTTTTAATTTCATAATTGCCTCACGTTCGCTCTTTGCTTACTTAACAGAATTA
Source organism: Pseudoalteromonas sp. SCSIO_11900 (assembly GCF_000576475.1). NCBI lineage: Bacteria > Pseudomonadati > Pseudomonadota > Gammaproteobacteria > Alteromonadales > Pseudoalteromonadaceae > Pseudoalteromonas > Pseudoalteromonas sp. SCSIO_11900. The sequence continues at coordinate 588,912 of NZ_KK070025.1, read as the reverse complement.
ACCATTAATTTGGAAAGAAATTTTATTTTGCACACCGGCTACTTCAACGGCTTCACCATTAACCACGCGCGGTTTATATTTAAATTTAAGGGCTGCATCCATCGCTGCTCTGTCAAACAATGACTCTGGCTCGGCTTTAATAACTTGTGGCTCTTTAACCGTGCCTTGCTTGGTCACTGTAAATTCAACAATGACATAGCCTTCAATACCACGCGATAACGCACGTCTTGGGTATACCGGTGCCACTTTTACTATGGGTAAATACTCACCGTCACTGGTTTCTAACGCTAATCCACCCGCTAGATTTACATCAGCATCAACATTGGCAGCAAAATCAAAGTTGTTGCTAGCAGCGTTGTTATCGCTACTTTGCATTTGTGGCGATTCCATTGGCGGTGGTGGCTCTTTAGGTGTCGGTGGCTTTTGTGGTTTACGCTCCTTTTTTTGTACCGTTTCTTCTTTTTTCAAACGGACAAAATCCAACACATTCCCTTTTGCAGGCTCCGTCATGGCGCCCTCGCCACCGGTGATCAATGCCTGCATACCTAAAAACAGCATAAAGGTCACCACACCCGCTATAATTAACGCAAGTACATAACGCATCACTCGTTACCCTTCTTGAGCCGCTATTGAAACATCAAATACACCCGCTGCACGCGAGGCATCCATCACTTTTATCAAGGTTTCTGTGGTAGCTTTTTTATCGGCTTGAATAACCACACTGCCTTGTGGATTTTCCGCCTTTAAGCGCTCAATGTTGGCTTGTACAGCGCGTACATCAACTTGACGTTTATTGATCCAAATTTCGCCTTGATCTGAAATGGCCACTAGTATATTGGCGCGCTCTTTTTTAACTGCAGTTGCCGCTTCTGGGCGGTTTACATCAATACCGGCTTCTTTTACAAACGAGGCTGTAACAATGAAGAAAATAAGCATAATAAATACAACATCCAGCATAGGAGTCATGTTTATTTCTTCTGCTTCATCTTCTTGGAATAAATTACCTAATGGGGCTCTCATTTTACTTCTCCTAGAACAAGCGGTGATTATGTTCACCGCTTTTCAATAATTATTTAGTGGTCCAACACCATAGTGTCTTGCAACAATTCAACTTCACGCTTTGCTTTACGCTGTAAATAGGTTGAGGCAAACACCCCAGATAACGCACCGACCATTCCTGCCATTGTCGGTATGGTTGCTTTTGACACTCCCGATGCCATAGAGCGTGCGCTGCCTGTACCTGTAATAGCCATTACATCGAAGACTTCAATCATGCCTGTAACTGTGCCAAGCAATCCTAATAGTGGACACAGCGCTACCATTACATTAATCAGCGGTAAGTTTGCGTTTAATCGCATACTGGCGCGTGACACCATGGCCTGGCGTATTTGCTCTGCGTTCCAGCTGTTGCGTTCACTGCGCGTTTTCCACGTATTTTTAACGTCTTTTTTGTAGTAACGATAGCCATTAAAAAAGTACATAAATCGCTCGAGTATCAATAACCACATCGCGAAAATTAACACGGCAATGACCAAAAGCACTTGGCCACCCGTGTCGAGAAAATCACGGATAGCATTGATTGAATCAATCAATAGCACCATGGTTTAGGCTCCTTTCTCGCTTCGCTCGGCAATAATACCTGCACTTTGTTCTTGTAAAATAAGTAGTAAACCTTTCGAGCGGGTATTCAATAAGGTGTATAAAAACACCGTAGGGATAGCAACCACAAGGCCTAGCACGGTAGTCACTAGTGCTTGAGAAATACCGCCCGCCATTAGTTTAGGGTCGCCAGTACCGAATAAAGTGATAGCTTGGAATGTGTTGATCATCCCGGTTACCGTACCGAGTAAGCCCAGCAGTGGCGCTACCACAGAGATAATTTTAATAAGCGTTAAATTACGGGTGATTTTTGGCATTTCGCGTAAAATGGCTTCGCTTAACTTAAGTTCAAGCGTGTCGTACGCCACATTTGGGTATTGATCTTTCACTTTCATGACGCGCCCTAGCGGGTTGTCATCACGAGCTGTATCGTCTTTTAATTGACGACGGATTTTTCCACCCATCAGCAGGAGCGATACAAAACGCTCTAACGCAATTAATAACGCTAATAAGCCAACGCCTAAAATAACGTAACCGACCGCACCACCTTGATGAACTTGCTCACTGGTATCAGGGGCTTGTACTAACAAACCTAAAATTGAACCACCAGTTGGGTCAAGCGCAAACGGCACAACACCGGTGTTTGCTTGCTGCAAATCAGCCGCAGTGGCAGTAAAGCGGCCACTTGGTTGGCGAGTAAGCTGGCTAATTGTATTGGTAGAAGGCGTATACTCTAGGTACTGACCGTCACTAATAAGGTTAAATGCACCCACACGTACCACTTCTTTTTGTATTTTATTGCCACCGTCAACAATTACATCAGTATTGAAGCGGCTTACTTTTCCTTGCTCGGTCATTTCGCGTTGTAGCTCAAACCAAACCTTTTCGATATCTTCAATAGACGCAAGCTTTGAGGTAGAACCCATTTTTTGCGCCAATTCGTCCATAAAAGTACTACGCCCAGGTAACTGAGCCGATACCACCGAGGTTGCAAACTTATTGCTAGAATCGCCAGCAACTTGTTGTAGCACACCAAATAGCTCTTTTAATGAACCCATACGCTTTGATAAGGTATCGGTCAGGTTAGCCAATTTAATTTCGTTTTCTTCAAACTGCGTTTCTAAACGCTCTGACTCGCTAAGCATTCGATTTCGTTTAGCTTGGGTGTTTTTAAGCATTTGCACTTGTTCATTTTGACGTGCTGCAAATTCTTGTTCGCGTTGTTTATTTTGTTCTGATTGCGCTGATTTACCCTGCTCTAACGTTTTTAATAAGGCATCTAAGTTCATTGGTTCAGCGGCACACATCGCACCTGAAAAACCTAAGCTGGCTGCAAACACGGCCATTTTTGTCATTTTCGTTAATAATTTCATGGTAAACCTCTTATTCTGCAGCATGAATTGGCAGTGTTAACATATCTGGGGCTAGTTGTTTGCGAGCAATGTGAAGCCCTTTATTAATTTGGCTAATGGTTGAATCAGGCAGTGCAACAAAAGACTGTGATTTTTGATCCCAACTACCTGCTTGTTTACCGTCGCGGGTAAGGTAAATTAGCTCTAAACGTCCAATGCGCAGAAAGTCGACTTCGCGTTCTTTATTATCCACATCAAGCAATGCGGTATACGCTTCAATAGTGCGTCCGTAGTCAACCTCAACTTGATAAGCTTCTAAGACACGACGAAATTTTTCACTTGATGAAATATCAGCGCGTTCCATCATTGCATTTAATGATTCAAGACGCTGCTTACGTTCTTGCTTTAAAAACGGCACATCTAAGGCTACAAACTGTTCAAGCCCAGTGATCATACGAAGCATTAAAGGGGTTATTTGGCGTTCAATTATCGATACTTGATCCATCGATAAATTAAGCGATTCCATCTCTTCTATTTGATTATTTAATTGTTTGGTAAGCTGTGCGTTATAAACGGCTAGGCCATCTATTTCTTTATTTAGGGTTTTAAATTGCTGTAAACGCCCTTGCATTGAATCTGCAATCTTGTCTATTTTTGTTTGTGATTGTGCAGCTAAATTATTAATTTCGCTGCTTTTATCAATTACCATGTTTAAATCATTGGCGTGGACTGCTGCACTTGCGGCTACAATACCAGCTAAAATTAATGGTTTAACGCCTTTCATCGTATACACCTTTGCTCGTTAATTAGCGGATTTGCTAGTGTTTATTAATCGCTTTAGCTCGTTTATAAAAAACAATTTAAAACGAGATAGTTTCAATGAGCGAAAGTGTATAGATTAAAAATGACAAGCGTGTTGCGTAAAAAAGTCGCTTTTATGACAATGGTAATAAATTAGCCTTATTGGCCTATTTTACAATTCAGGGATGAAAATAGTGGGATTAAGTTTACAGGTAGGATTGTATTTCAATCAGGCCTTGAAGCAGCGAGCTTTAAAAAATGTGAGGTAATAAAGCGACGATTAGGCGCTCCGGTAAGCTGAACGGTATGAGCATGCTGTTTTTGCTCTAAGGTGATATCAGCAATTGCTAGATGACTGCGGTGACGAAAATATTCACCTATAAACGAAAACACTAACACCAGCGAAAATGCAGCAACAAAACGGGTCTTTTCTACCTGACCATAAATAACTTGCCCCATATCAGGGCCATACAACATAACAATACGCTCAATAACATGGCACTGCTTAACTATGCGCCAAACTTCACACCCAGTATGGCAAATACAGCAACGGGATAAAACATTAGCCAATATAAAGCAGTGTTTTCTTTACCGCCGGTGTATACCAAACTAAGCACATCACAAATACAATCACTAATGTGATGAGGGCGATTGCATCAATCTGCTTTGTTTTCATAAAATAAATAATACACCCTACAATCCTTACGTTAACCACAATTAACGCATTAGTAAGGATTGGTGCATACACGTGATGATTGGCAATTACTAAATAGGTAATTAACACCAAGGCAATCGCTATCATGGTAAATAACGAAAATACTTGGCGTTGCTTATCTAAGCTATAAATGCTGTCAATAGTGATTAAATCGAGCTAGCTTGGCTTATTTATTTTTGTTTTACTGATCATACTTTGAATTTTTTAACCATGCGCTCTAAGTCACTAAATTGATGCTTAAGTTTGGTACACTCTTCCAAAGTAAGATTTAGGTTTGATTGGCCTTGAGTCGATAAGTCGCTGATAACGTGAATATCGCTATGTAATGACTTAACCACTTGATTTTGCTCATCCGTAGCATTAGCGACACTATGATTGGCGTCGGTTATTTGCTTTATCGCGCTGATTATTTGTTTCATTACTTCGCCAACCGCATCCGCTTGCTGAACACTTTTTTCACTTTCTTCTAAACTGGTTTTCATAAGCTCAACGGCAGAGCTTGAACCTTTTTGTAATTCAATGACGGTGTTCTCTATTTCTTGGGTTGATTGCTGAGTACGCTTTGCTAGTTGCCTTACTTCATCGGCAACAACCGCAAATCCTCTTCCCGCTTCACCAGCACGAGCCGCTTCTATCGCCGCATTTAAAGCCAGCAAATTGGTTTGCTCACTCACCCCTTTTATTACTGCCAGTACATTTCCTATATTAGCGGTATGCGAGTCTAAACTATTTATGGTTTCTTGCGCTTGCTCTATATTTTGTGACAGTTGATGAATACTTGAAACGTTGTTTATGAGGGTCTGTTGATTCTTAGCACAGTATTGATCTGCATCTTTGGCAAGCGTCGAGGCATTGTTGGCACTGGTTGAAATTTCTGTTGAGGTAGCTGAAAACTGATTAATTGCCGACGCCACACTGTTGGTGCGCTCACTTTGGTCGTCATACTTAGTTAATGTTGAGTCTGTCTGCGTAACCAAATTAGCAACTGCCGTTTCCAGTAACTGCGTTGAAGATTTAACCTGAATTATTGAATTTTGGATTTTTTCTATAAAAATATTAAACGAATTGCTCAATTGACCAAATTCGTCATCGTTTTCAACGCTTAACCGACAGGTTAAATCGCCCTCACCCTGCGCTATGTCTCTAATGGCATCATTGAGACGATACATAGGGCGCATCAAATAACGCAGTAAAAATTCCAGTGACGCAACAATTACTAAAATACCAATAATTAAAAATACAATTGCCTTTTGCCCAAACGAAGAAACACTTGAATACGCTTTATCTTTATTGACCACTACACCTAGATACCAATCAACGTTTTCAATACCACGAATTTTAGTAAAGGATACCAGCGAGGTTTCACCTGCTACTTGATACTCGGTGAATTCTCTTGCTAACGGTGCATTTTTACCAATTAAGTCAGCGACTGTTTTTGAATTTAATTTACTATCAGGATGACTTAATATTTGCCCTTTATTATCAAGTAAAAAACCATAACCGAGTCCTAAAAAATCAATATCTCCAATAATGTCAGCGATGGTTTGCATATCAATATCTGCCCCCGCAACCCCTTTAAATTGGCCATTACTATTAATAGGGGCAACGGCAGAAATTGTCAGTTCGTTGGTCGTTACATCAATATAAGGCGTTGTAAAAGCCGTTGTTGTTTTATTTTCTACTAATTTATACCAAGGGCGACTTGTCGCATCAAAATCGCTGGGGAGTACAACACTTTGATCATTTAAAATAAATGTACCCGATGATTTACCTATATAGGTATTTTTAAAATCTCCCGCAAGCTCAGCGGTATTTAATTGCGAAAGCGTTAAAGACTTGGCATCGTCATCTTGGTATGTTTTTGCGATAGAGATCACAATCGCTAATTTATTATTTAGCCAGCTTGCAATATTTTTAGAGACAGACTCAGAGTTTTGCTCTAGTACCAGCGATAACTGCTCTTGAGTTTGATGCCGCATTGAAAAATAATTATTTATGGTGAAAACACCTAACACTAAAACTAACACTAATGATGCAGCAATGGTGATTTTGGAGGTGAATTTAAGCGAGCTAAACATAAGTACCTTTAGTATTAATCATTATTATCAGTGTCTTTTTAACAAATTTTTAACTGAATGTCTTAGCAAATATGATTTCAATGAAATTAAAGAACAAAAACAATAATAAATAACTAGTTCTTTCAAGGATGACTTTGCCACAGTGCGTTTAATTTTTAGACTAGCAGAGCTAGATAAATAAGTGTTTAAAAGCACTATGGGGATAAATTTTATCCCCATAGTAACGCTTTATCTAAATTATTCATCTTGTTGGCACTGGCTTGTGATCGGTAATTGCCTAAGCACTTTCATCTGTGGATCTACAGTAATATGATCAACAGGTTTAGCTTTGGTAGTAATGACTCCTTCAATCGGTGTGTAAACTTGAAGCTGGCCATTGATTGAAATGGGTATTGGCATTTTAAAAGGTGTCGCATCTTTTTCACTTTTGCTCCAATATAAATTGGCCACGTTATTTTGACGTTCTATGGTTAGTGTGGGCAATGCAGCTTGTTTTAAATACACATCAAATAGCCAGTTATAGTCTTTTTTTGTAATGTGATTAACAATATCAATAAACTGCTGCGTGTTGCTTGCCAAAATAACTCATCACCAATTAACCAACGCAAAGTGTGTAATGTCCAGCCTCCTTTACCATAAATATCTGAGTTAAAAGCTTCCTTTGAGCTTAATTCACCTTTTTTAACAATAGGTTGGCAGTTTTTTATCCCTAAATAGGCTTTATACATTGCATGGTTATAAGCGGCCTCACCAAAGGTATATAAACTGTAAGTCGGTTGCATGTAAAAGCCAAAACCTTCATGTAACCACGCATCATTCAATTGCTCATAAGTCATTAAATTACCAAACCACTCATGCGCTAATTCATGCTGAATAAGCCAATCATAACTACTAGGGTCGCGAGTATACCCTTTGCCATAAGCATTTATCGTTTGATGCTCCATGCCTAAATGAGGCGTTTCTAAAAAGCCAAGTTTTTGTTGCCCCCATGGAAATGGACCTAACACAGATTCAAAAAATGCCATTTGTTGATAAACATCGTTGCTGAGCAAATTACTGGCTTTTTGCCTATTTTCAGGTAACACCCAAAATTCCACAAGAATGTCAGTACCATTTATACTGGTATATTGCTGTTGAATGCGCTCAAATGGGCCAATATTCAGCGCAATGTTGTAATCACTCGCAGGCTCAGATAAAAACCAATCAAACTCGGTAGTCTTGTTTTGTAATACAGTTACATTTTTTAGTACCCCGTTACTGGCAACATGCAATCCAGTGGGTACCGTTACCCGTATACGCATACTATCGGCTTTGTCACTAAAGTGATCTTTACAAGGCCAAAATAAATCACAGCCCTCACCTTGTACTGCTGTCGCTATCCAAGGTTTACCATCGTTTGTTTCACTAAATACAAAACCACCACTCCATGGAGGATTAAGCGCAATATGTGGCTTGCCTGAAAGTTAATAGCAACTTCAACCACTTCTCCCGGGTACTTTTTCTCATATAAGTTAATCGTAACCACACCACGAGAATGGATAAATTCAGCTTTCTTATCAGCCACTGTTACTGTGTTTATACTAAAGCGACTGTCGAGTTTTAGTTCAATTTGCTGAGTTTCTTTAATGACCCGAAATACTGTTTTCCCTGTGTCGGCTATCTGCTTTTCTTCTAGAAAAACGGCTAACTTAAGATCATAGAAAATAACATCGGTTGATTGAGCCACGCTAGATAATGGTTGACCAGTATTAGCAACGAGGGGATCTAATTTTGCAGGTTTGCTGGTGCAGACACTGAGTATATATCAATGTAACAACCAAGTAACACCTAATCACATGGTGCAAGAACAACATAAATAATAAGCTCTTATAATTATAATTTTTTAATATAATTACATAGTTTTACGTTTATAGTGTTTAAAAATACGAATTGCTTATTTTTCAAGTTAACTAGTTACTTTATTTTACATTTAGCAAGGGATAAACCTTAAACAGCAAATATGTTTAAGGTTGTTTTTGCCATTTCATTTTATTATTGGTATCGCGTGAAGTGATAATGGTTTCATCACTACTTTGAATACCGCCAAGCTTGGCGAGCCGGTCATAAAGAACAACATTACAGGTTGCTGCTAAATTCATACAGCCTATGGTTGGAATATAAACCACATCATCACACCATTTTAAAACGTCTTTTGGCACTGAACCATCCTCTGGGCCGAAAACATAAAATGCGTTCTCAGGGTGGGTAAACTCAGGCAAGGGAGTCGCCCCTTCTATTAGCTCTATCACCACCACTTTAGCACCTTCAGGTTTACATGATGCTAAGTTATCAGTGGCGGTTAATGGAATACGTTGCACTACATTTTTAGTATCGGTATGAAATTTTTGTGCGTTTAGATAACGGTTACCAGTAAAAAAAACCTGCTGTGCGTCATAACAGCCTGCGGCGCGTAATACGCCCCCCACGTTGGTCGGGCTTTTAGGATTAATTAAACCAATACTTGCTTGTAATTTACTCATTAATTGCAATCCTTGGTTGGCCACTCGGCTATATACAAATCAAAATCTTCTAGCTTTACGTCACAGTCTTTTACGGTTTTATCTTTAACAGAAATGTTTAGCTCGTGCATTTTAGTTTTATCGCCGTTATTAAGTAACGGATGCCACGTTGCTAATCCACGTCCTTCGTGAAGTCGGCGATAGCTGCAGCTTTGCGGCATAAAGAAAATGTCTTTGAGGTTTTCTTTGGTAAGCTTAACGCAAGAAGGCACTAAGGTTTGGCGGTTTTCGTATTCACTACAACCACAGGTTGCGTTATCAAGGTATTGGCAAACAATATTGGTAAATATAAGTTGCTCACCTTCTCTTAGCTGATCAGTGGCGGTAAAGTCATCTTCGTCTTCACTGTCAATAAAGGTGTTTAAACAACACTTTCCGCATCCGTCACAAATGGCTTCCCATTCTTGCTGGTTCATTTCATTGAGACTTTTGCTAAGCCAAAATTGGGTTTTTGCTAATTGTTGATCAAACATGGTGTTCTCGCGCCTTTTAAGAGCGCGCATTCTAACGTATTGCAGCAAAGCGCGCAAAGCCAATCCCTATTCAAATAATGACTTTGCGCGATTATGTTACTGCTGAGATTTAACCCAACGTTTAATTTTTTGCTCTAAGATAGGCATAGGCAATGCGCCATCTATTAATATTTGCGTATGAAAGGCTTTAATATCAAATTGCTCGCCTAACTGCTGGTGGGCGTAATCTCTAAGCTCTTTAATTTTAAACTCACCCAATTTGTACGATAATGCTTGCCCAGGCCATGCAATATAACGTTCCACTTCAGCAATTACATCGCTTTTTGCCATTGAAGAGTTAGCTAACATGTAGTCAATGCCTTGTTGACGTGTCCACCCTTTGGCATGAAAGCCTGTATCAAGCACTAAACGCATAGCTCTTAGCTGCTCATCGTTAAGACGCCCGTACCACATATACGGGTCGGTAAATAAACCAAGCTCTTTGCCAAGACTCTCTGCGTATAATGCCCAGCCCTCAGCAAACACAGTGTAGCCGCCAAATTTACGAAAATCGGGCAGGCTTTCTACTTCTTGTTGCAGTGCAATTTGAAAGTGATGACCAGGTGCTGCTTCATGAATAGATAGCGTTTCAAGTAAAAATTTAGGCTGCGCTTTTAAGTTGTAAGCATTAATGTAAAAGATACCCGGACGAGAACCATCTGGTGCAGGCCCTGCATAAGATGCCCCCGCTGCCGATTGGGCACGATACGCTTCTACTGCTTTAACAATGTAAGGGGCTTTAGGCTCAATATTAAATAATCGCGGTAAGCGCGCATCTATTTTTAGTTTAATATCTTCATAGGCGGCAATTAACTCATCGGCTGTTTTATAATAAAACTCATCTGAGTCACGTAAATGATCAAAAAACGATGCTAAATCACCTTTAAATCCCACGGTGTTTTTAACCGTTTTCATTTCACTTAAAATTCGAGCCACTTCACTTAAGCCAATGTCATGAATTTCATCTGCTGATAAACTCAACGTGGTGTTTTTCTTGATTTGATATTCGTACCACGCTTTACCATTAGGTAAATCAGCATAACCAACAGAATCGCGAGCATGAGGAATATAGTCGTTGAGTAAAAACTCACTCATACGCTGATAAGCGGGCACTAATTTATCTAAAATAAGCGTTTTATACTGCTCAGTGAGTTGCTGTTTGTGTGCACTAGAAAATGAGTCGGGCATGGCCTTTATTGGTGAATAAAATAATGAATCTTCTGCGTTAGTTACTACGTGCACTTTAAACTGAGGCAATAATTTTTTAGCCAATGGCATAGGCAATACTACACCTTGTTTAACACCTTGCGCCATTGATTGTTCAACACTGGCTAACCATTTCACAAAACCATCAGCACGTTTAATAAATTGCTCATAGTCGGCAACAGTATTAAAGGGCTGTGCACTTTGCCCTGAACCAAATCCAGCAAAGGTATTATGTGCTCCCGACATTTGGTTAATCGGTAACAAATAATCTTTATATTGCATGCCCTCAAGCTTTAGGGCTAAATCTCGCGATAATACTTCAAAGTTAAGTAGCGCCTGCCCTGTTAATTGTGATTCATCGATTAGCGTTAAACGTTGTTGATATTTTTTATAAAAAGCAGTTTTTTTATCACGATTAGCCTGCGATATCACCGGCAAGAATTGATCATCGAATTCATGGCGACCGTTATAAGTGGCGCTTAAGGGATTAAAGGTTAATGACTCATCGTAGTACTGGGCAACGAGCACATCCAACTGTTGCTCGGCTGATAACTCGCTTATTACAGGCGCGACCGGCTGATTTGTGTTTAATTGTGAGCTGGTGCTCATACAACCACTTAAGGCAAACATAACGCTACTGGCAACCAGTGCTATTTTAATAACTTTCATAAAGATCCTTGTTAGTTTTTACCCGCTAATTATGCGGTTTTAAATGGCTTAAATAAAGTAATTACGGTGAGTGGGATTCGTCGCTAGATAATTTACTCAATAGCTAATGATTGCTACATTCAGGTAAATTTAAATAATTAAATAATTAAATAATTAAAATGATCAAAATAAAAAAACATTTACTAACTACATCAATCGCATTACTGAGCTTAACAAGCGCAAGTACACTGGCAACCACCTATATATCGGCCAAAGCTTTGCTTGATGTAAAAACTGGAGAGCTAAAAGCTAATCCGTTAATCGCGATTGACGAGGGTGTAATAAGCCAAATTCAATTTAATAAAAAGCCAACGCTTACCAGTAATGATGAACTGATTAACCTACCTGAACTCACCTTAATGCCGGGGTTGATGGATATGCATGTGCATTTAACCAGCGATCCAACCGTTTCGCGCAGTGAACGTATAGGCCAATCAGTACCGCGTATGGCTATTAAAGCCAGTTACTATGCTAAAAAAACATTAGAAGCCGGCTTTACCACAGTGCGTAACTTAGGTGCAGAAGGCTTTAGTGTTATTGCGGTTCGCGACGGCATTAATGCAGGTGATATTATTGGCCCTCGCATCTGGGCTGCAGGCCCTTCTTTGGGGATTACTGGCGGACACTGTGACAATAATCGTTTGCCTCCAGAAATGAAGTATACCGCCTCGGGGGTTGCTGATGGCCCATGGGCTGTTCGCATTAAAGTACGTGAAAATATTAAATATGGCGCTAATGCAATTAAATTATGTGCAACTGGTGGGGTATTTTCTAAAGGCACAAAGGTGGGCATACAACAATACGCATTTGAAGAAATGAAAGCCATTGTGGATGAAGCGCACATGCGAGAATTGCCTGTTGCGGCTCACGCACACGGCACTAACGGCATTAAAACAGCCATTAAAGCCGGTGTAGACAGCGTAGAGCATGCTAGCTTTTTAGACGATGAAGCGATTGAGCTTGCTATAAAGCACGGTACTTGGCTCTCTATGGATATTTACAATACCGAGTATACACTGAGCTTTGGTGAGCAAAATGGGGTAGATGAAGAGAACCTAAATAAAGAACGTCTTGTTTCTAAAAAGCAAAGAGACAGCTTTAAACGCGCCGTTGAAGCTGGGGTTAACATGGTATTTGGTACAGATGCGGCTATTTATCCACATGGTGATAATGCGAAACAGTTCTCGCGAATGGTTGAATTTGGTATGAGTGAATTACAAGCTATTCAAGCCGCGACAATTAATAGTGCTAAATTACTAAAGGCAGATTCACAACTGGGGCAAATTAAAACTGGTTTTGCTGCTGATATTATAGCGGTGAGTGCTAACCCACTTAAAAATATTTCTACACTTGAGCGTATTCCTTTTGTAATGAAAGCCGGTGTCGTTTACAAGCAGTAAACCCAAAAATCTTTATAAGGTTGAGCTTAGCTCAACCTTAACAATTTTTTAGCTAATGTAGTTAAACTGCCCATTTAATCATCAATACTTTTTTAGATTCTCTCTTGGTAAAGCCAACTAGCGACTGCAATACCCCGTTAATATTTTTAAATGTGATTGTTTTTAAATCATATTGTATAACTATCAAGCAAACACACCCATTAAAGTAAAAAAGTTTGAACTTTTTATTTTATTTTAAAATGATAACCATTACCATTCACGCAAATTAACAAATGCGAATGGTTATCACTCTATGAAAAGGTTTCAATACTCACTACTCACACTCGCTTGCTTAAACGCGCACTTGGCATTGGCAAACGAGTCACAAGTTAATTCCGATATTGAACGTATCAGTGTTTACGAGCAACAAAACCGAGTGGTAATGAGCTCAGGTTTGGCTACTAAATCTGATATGTCACTAATGGAAACCCCTGCACCCGTGGTCATTGTTGATAAAGCGCTTATTGCATCGCAAGGTATTGATAGTTTACAAGATGTGATCCGTAATGTAAGTGGTTTAACGCAAGCCGGTAACAACTATGGCATTGGTGATAATTTAGTAATTCGTGGTTTAGGTGCTAATTATACGTATGATGGCATGTACGGTGGCGCAGGATTAGGCAATACATTTAACCCAACGCGCTCTTTAACTAATGTTGAATCAATTGAAGTATTAAAAGGCCCAGCAACTGGTTTATACGGCATGGGCAGTGCTGGTGGGGTGATCAATCTTATTGAAAAAAAGCCGCAGTTTAACGAGCAACATACCTTAGAAATGGATATTGGTCAGTGGGATAGTTATTCACTGGCGCTCGATAGCACCAATGCAATAACAGACGACTTAGCTTATCGAGTCATGGCAAAAACCGCCTCTAGCGATGGCTTTCGTGATTTAAAAGAACAACGTGATGAAATTTATTCGTCTTTAAAATATGTTCTAAATGATCAACATGCGTTTGTGTTATCCGGAGCCTATATCAAGGACGCCATTGCTGTGGATTCTATCGGCCACCCTATTCGTATTTTTAACAGTGAATCGGTCAATGGTTTAACTGCAGGTGAAGTATCAGGCGCCGAATTAGTGAATGACCCTACAGCAAGTGGCTTACAATTGAGTGAAGCACAACGAAATGAACTAGCTAACTCTTTGGCAAGCAATGATGGTTTAACGCCCTTTAACTTTGGCACCAATGGCATAATATCACCGATGGCAAAGGATAACGAAGGTGAAGAGCTGCGTTTTAAATTAGCCCATAATTATTACATTAGTGATGATTTATTTGTTAATCAACAACTACAGTACCGTAATTACACCTCAAGTTTTGCCCGCCAAACAGGTGCTTACAACTACGTTTACTGGAAACGTAACGGCGTGATCAACCAAGACCCACGCGCACCGCTAGTTGTTGATGACGTGTTATACCCTTTTGCAGCCAGACGCCAAGAGTACCGCCAAGTAGAAGCGGATGAAAAATCATGGCAGTACTTTTTAGATTTACGTTATGACTTTATGCTCGGTAACATAGAAAACGAATTACTGGTTAACGCTAACTATGAAGATCGTGATATTCGTTTTAAACAATATTCTATTTACGATGCCGATAAGGTAATTAAAAACAAAGCCGGTGAGGTAATTTATCAAGGCGCACTGCCGTATATTTTTGATATGCGTCAGCCAAATTGGCCTACAGGTAAATTTAATGATTACGATCCGCTTAAAACCAGCGATTATAATAAAAAAGTACAAGCATGGGGTTTAGGCCTTCAGCATGTTGCCTACATTAACGATAAAATCACCACCCGTATTGGGATTGCTCATAACCGTATAAAACAAAGTTACGAGCATTTTGGTGTTGACCCACGTTATAGTCAAAGCCGCGCAAACCCAACGCCAGAGGCAAACACTTCAGATAGCGGTTTAACGTACAATTTAGGAGCTACTTATCAATTAAGCACTGACATGGCTTTATTTTTAAATCACTCAAAAGGTCGTACTGCCTACAGTGTACTTGGATCTGTTGCTGGTAATGAAGCCGATAGAGAAGACTCAGAATCTGTTAGTAACGATTTAGGATTTCGTTTTAAAGCGTTTGATGACCAATTACTGGCTTCAATTGTAGTATTTGAAAGTGCACGTACTAATTTAGAATATGCCAACCCACTTTATGAAGCAGGCGTGTCTGCACCAAACGTAGTAGAGAGTTTTTTTGATGGTGAAGAACAAACCAAAGGCGTAGAAATTGACTTAAATGCGTATTTGAACGATCAATGGAAAGTTAACATCAACGGGGTTTATCAAGATGCTCGCGATAAGACTAACCCAAACAGCACAAGCTTTGATACTCGCCAAAAAGGCGTGCCTTATGTAACTGCTAGCTCATGGGTAACTTACTCAGCTGCATTATTTGAATTACCTCACGCAATAGATTTAAGCGCAGGCTTAACGTTTGTTGATAAGCGCAGTACTAACTCAAGTTCGTTCGGTATTGATAACGGCTACGTCCCTGCTTATACCGTGTATGATGCTGCAGTTAGCTATAAAGCAGACAACTGGCAAATGCAATTAAACATTAATAACCTGTTTAATAAAAAATACTATTCTAAAGCCATGTTTTTAGGCGGTATGCCAGGTGAGGAAAGAAATGCAAAGTTAAGCTTTAGTTATACGCTTTAACACAATGCGCACAAGCCAGGTTGGTTTGTGCGCACTATATTTTGGTATAGTTAGGTATAGTTAGATTGTAACAACTATACGGCCGTTAATTTCGCCTTTGAGCATATCATCGAAAATTTCATTAATATCTTCGAGTTTTTTCTCTTCAATGATAGCTTTTACTTTACCTTGTGCGGCAAATTCAAGGCATTCTTGCAGGTCTTTACGCGTACCTACAATAGAACCTACTACTGAAACACCATTTAGCACAGTATCAAAAATTGGCAGTGGCATATCTTCTGGCGGTAAGCCAACTAATACGCATTTGCCCCCACGGCGAACACTTTTATACGCTTGTTCAAACCCAGGTTTTGATACTGCGGTACAAACAACAGCATGCGCGCCACCTACTTGCTCAAAAATAGCCTCACTAGGCACCACTTCTTTAAAATCAAGCGTAATATCGGCGCCTAACTCTTTAGCTAAGGCCATTTTTTCTTCACCTGTATCTACAGCAATAACATTAAAGCCCATTGCTTTTGCATATTGCACCGCTAAGTGGCCTAAACCGCCCACACCAACAATAGCAACCCATTGACCCGGTTTTGCATCTGATACTTTTAATGCTTTATACGTTGTTACGCCGGCACAGAATAACGGTGCAGCTTCAGCAAAGCCTAATCCTTCCGGTATTTTAATGATGTAATCACCATGTGCTAAACAATATTCTGCATAACCACCATCAATTGAGTAACCGGTATTATGTTGCGATAAACACAGGGTTTCACGTCCATCTAAACAAAATTCACAATGGCCACAGGCGCTATACAACCAAGGTACACCCACTCGGTCGCCCACTTCTAAATGTTTAATATTACTGCCTAGTTTTTCTATTACACCCACGCCTTCGTGACCTGGTACCAATGGCATTTTTGGTTTTACCGGCCAATCACCATGACACGCATGTAAATCGGTGTGACATACACCACAAGCGGCTATTTTAACCAGCACATCGTTAGGACCTACCTCTGGGATTGGTAAATCGGTGATCGCCAACTTGCCTTTATATTCTGTATTTATTGCTGCTTTCATAGTCATTCCATCGTTTATAAAAAATTTATGCTATTTAACAAAGACGTTAAACAACAATGTCATGTTACATACCCGCAACATAACCTACTATAGATGCTTTAATATTAATCTATATCAATCATTAGTCGTAAAACGTGGTTTTTTATCCAAGCTAAACGCTTGCCATACTTAACCAGCGTGCTAGCATAGCTTTCATTTATTTTTGAAACTTGTAACAATGACATTATCAGAAAAAAACTTTGCCTTTGTAATGCATTGTGGCGAGATGGGCAGCCGCTGGGGATTTAATCGTACAATCGGCCAAATGTGCGGATTACTTATTATTACCAAAGATCCAATGACGGCAAACCAAATCGCAGATGCACTGAGTATTTCACGCGGTAACGTAAGTATGGGAATTAAAGAATTACAATCTTGGCAGCTGATCAAGGTAATGCATATCCCAGGAGATAGAAAAGAATACTATGCACCTGCAGGCGATATTTGGGATATGGCTAATCGCGTGTTTGAAGAACGTAAAAAGCGTGAAGTAGAACCTACGCTTAGCTTACTTAGAGATAACTTATTAGATGAAGCAAGTAACGACGATGAAATTTATGCACAAAAACAAATGGGCGAAATTCATAACTTACTTGAAACAGTGACTAAATGGTCGTCAGAGTTACAACGCTTAACCCCAGAGCAGCTCAACAAACTAATGAAGCTAGGTTCAGGCATTGGCAAAGTCATTGACCTCAAAGATAAAATATTCAAAAAAGAGCAATAACCATTAAAAAAAGCCGCAATGAGCGGCTTTTTAGTTATTCGCTTAAGCTTAAATTTTTGGGTAAGCAATTCTATCTGACAAATAACCTACGCTGGTTGCAAAGTAGTATGAACGATTCCAGTGCATAAATACTTTGTAGTTATCGTATGCTAAATACATGCGTCCATTTATATCATCCGGCATGACTAATGCTGCATCTACAGCAACCGTAGGCAAATCACTGCCATCAACACGACGAACACCTAATGCTTGCCAATCTGCTAAGGAGCGCTCTGATTTATCCCAATACTCTAGCCATTGCTTTCGGGTTTTAGTACCGCGCTTTAATATATACTGCTTATCAAAGTCAGCGGGCAATTGTACCTGGCGACCCCAGGTTAAATTATCATTCCAACCCTCTTGCTTTAAGTAATTAGCAATTGAAGCAAACGCGTCTTCTTTGGTTGTCCAAATATCTTTGCGGCCATCGTTGTTGTAATCAACGGCGTAGGCATTAAATGAGGTTGGCATAAATTGGGTTTGACCCATAGCACCCGCCCAAGAGCCTTTAAATTTATCAAGCGTGATATGACCCGACTTTAATATATCCAGTGCTGCCCACAATTGGCGTTTGTATAACGCTTCACGACGTCCATCAAATGCTAAAGTTACTAAGGATGAAATAACATTGTGGCCGCCTTGAATAGCGCCAAAATTGCTTTCTAAACCCCAAATAGCCACAATAAAACGCGCTTGAACACCAAAGTCTTTTGCTACTTTTTCTAAGACTTCTTGGTTTTCTTTATACAATTTACGCGCACGATCTATTTTCCATTGCGGTACTCGTTTTGGTAAATACGTTTCCAGCGTTTCTTTTACTTCTGGCTGGTTTTTGTCTGCTGAAATGACTTTTTCTTTATAAGATGCAGTGGCAAATGCTTGCTCAATTAACTGAGTATCGTAGCCTTTTGCAATTGCCTCTTGCTTTAAATTAGTAAGATATTGTTGAAACTCAGCTTGTGTTTTTGCCATTACCGATGAGCTTAAACACACACCACACAATACAACCGCTAATTTTTTAATCACTATCTACTCCATTTTGTTTTCTTAATTGACTTAGCAAGTTTTCCTCAGGTGGCGGAATTTGTAAATAATAGCCTTGGTCGCTAAGCGACTGTTTTAAAGTGTCTAAATCCGCTACGCCTAATTGAGTTCGCTTCGCTAAGTTAATGATCATCACGTACTGAGGTTGACCAAACATGGTCATTAAAGGTTCCGGAACTTTACTAAAATCGTCTCTTTTTTCAATAAATAAGAAAGTATCTGCTTTTTTCTTACTTTTATATACCGCAGTTAGCATTATGGCCCTATAAAATCTTGCTTAACAGTGCTACACACTATAACATGGCAATAATAATAAGTTATAAAAATTAGTGTGGAAACTGTAATAAAAGCCTTGTTCAGCCTAGGTTTATATAAAGTTACATGCTAACTAGACAATCCAGTTGAGCATCTATGTCGGACCAAATTTTTGAGCTAAAAGGCAACCTTTTTACGTTATCAGTTTTGCATCTTTATAGTACTGATATTAACCTTTTAGCAGAACAACTGTATGTAAAAATTGCCCAAGCCCCAAAATTCTTTGAGGGTGCCCCTATCGTCGTCAATTTAATTGAAGTAAAAAACAGCGCAATCGACTTTGTTCACTTAAAATCGCTTATTGAACGCATGAGCTTTAATGCTGTGGGTGTATGTAATGGTTCGGATGAACAGCATAAACAGGCAAAAGCCGCAGGGTTGTCTGTTTTAAACTATTCTCAAGACGTTAGGAGCGAAGGCGCAAGAGTAGAGCCAAATACTTCGGTTGTAGAAAAAACCGTGTATTTACCAGCGCAAATTATTAATGGTGCGGTGCGCTCAGGCCAACAAGTTTACGCCAAAGACCGCGACTTGGTGGTGTTAGGCGCGGTAAGCCATGGCGCAGAAGTTATTGCCGATGGCAATGTACATATTTACGGAACCCTACGAGGGCGTGCAATTGCCGGTGCAAAAGGGCTCGAAAACGCATACATATTTTGTAATAAATTAGAAGCAGAACTCGTTTCAATCAATGGTAATTACTGGATCAGTGACTCACTGCAAGGTGAACACTGGGGTAACGCAGTTCAAATACAACAAAAAAATGAATCTTTAGAAATTTCAGCTTTGGTTAAAGGATAAATCTCATGGCAAAAATAATTGTCGTTACCTCGGGTAAAGGGGGTGTTGGTAAAACAACATCAAGCGCAGCAATTGGTACAGGCTTAGCATTAAAAGGCTACAAAACTGTTATCATCGATTTTGATATCGGCTTACGTAATTTAGACCTCATCATGGGTTGTGAACGTCGCGTAGTGTATGACTTTGTTAATGTGATCAATGGCGAAGCTAACCTTAATCAAGCACTCATAAAAGACAAACGTGTAGAAAAGTTATTTTTACTTCCTGCTTCACAAACTCGCGATAAAGACGCACTCACCCGTGATGGTGTTGAACGCGTATTGAACGAGTTAAAAGAAGACTTTGACTATATTGTTTGTGATTCTCCTGCAGGTATTGAAGCCGGAGCTATGATGGCGATGTACTTCGCTGATGAAGCTATAGTTACAACCAACCCTGAAGTCTCGTCAGTACGAGATTCGGATCGTATTCTAGGCATTTTACACAGTAAATCGAAACGTGCCGAAGAAGGATTAGAAAACATTAAAGAGCATTTGCTAATAACACGCTATAATCCAGATCGTGTATCAAAAGGTGAAATGCTATCTGTTGAAGATATCCAGGACATCCTAGCCATAGACTTACTAGGTGTCATTCCTGAATCTCAAGCAGTACTTAGTGCATCAAACTCTGGACAGCCGGTAATTCTTGATAGCGAATCAGACGCAGGTCAAGCTTATGCTGATGCGATCAGTCGTTTATTAGGCGAAACGGTTGAATTTAGATTTTTAGATGTAGAGAAAAAGGGTTTATTCAAACGGATATTTGGAGGTTAATGTGTCTTTACTTGACTACTTCCGCTCAGAAAAGAAAAACAGTGCGTCATTAGCAAAAGAGCGATTGCAGATCATTGTCGCGCACGAGCGTTCTCAGCGTGGAACACCAGATTACTTGCCACAATTAAAGCAAGATATTCTTGATGTGATCCGTAAGTACGTTAATGTAGGCGCCGATGCGGTTCAAGTTCAGTTTGATCAAAATGAAGACGATTTAGCGGTACTCGAGCTCAATGTCACATTACCTGACGAAGAAAAGAAATAACAAACAAGGGCGCTAAGCGCCCTTTTTATTTGTTTGTAACTCGCCTTTATGACTTTAATTATCCCACTCTTTAAGAGCGTCTTTAACAAAGTCATAGCGCCATGAACTGAGTAAATCTGGCTTTATGTGTTTTTCTTTTTGCTGAGCAGTTAACTTCCAGTTCCAACTAATTAGCTGATTTATTTGCTTTTTAGAGGCCATAACGTCTTCTGGAATGTTATGCTCTTTAGCAACTTTAGTAATTTTTTGTTTGATCTCCTTCGCTACTTTTTTATAGGTAGGAAAATCAATTAACCGCTTTAATACTTGTGGGTGTTGCTCAGCTGGAATGGCTTTGGCCTGCTCAATACACTTTAAAATTTCAACCCCAGAACGATTCACTTCAATGGGTTCTACCCCAGGAATTTGTCTCAGAGCATTTAAACTTGAAGGGCCTCGTTTGGCAATTTCGGTCATATTGTGCTCTTTAAGTACAAAATTAAGCGCTAGATTTTTACGAATGGCTTTATTTCGACGCCATACTGCTAACTCTTTAAGTACCGCTAGTTCATGCGGCTTAAGTTGCCATGCATTTTTAATTTCTTTGTAAAGTAGCTCATCCGGAATTTGAAAAGCACGTTTATTGGCAACTAATTCACTTTCATTGATCACAATATCAAATAAATCAGCGGCTTTAATGCTATCTATAATTAACTCAAAACATGGCAGCAGGTGATACGTATCAGCAGCAGCGTATTCAAGTTGCTTTTGAGTAAGGGGGCGTTGTAACCAATTAGTGCGCGATTCGCTTTTATCAATCTCAATATTCAATAATGTTTTCACCATTAAGGCAAAGCCCATACAGTTTCCCTCACCTAATAGCTGAAGTGCAAACTGGGTATCGAATAAAGGATAAGGAACAAACCCTGCGTACTTTTGAAAAACTTCAATATCTTCTGAGGGTGAATGGAGTACTTTTAGCACTTTAGGATCTTTAAGTATTTGCCAAAAATCAAACAAGGAAAGCTCGGCAAGCGGGTCAATAAGCGCTAAATGTTCGCCATCATAAACTTGAATAAGTGCAACTTCTGGATACAAAGTACGGCGGCGCATAAACTCGGTATCAATAGCAAGAATGGGTTTGTTTTTAATTTGTTCTACAAACGTATTAAGCTCATTTTGGGTTTGGATCAATTGGTAGTGCACTGAGTCTCCTACAATAAAAAAGCCGACTGATGTCGGCTTTTTTATAGTTGCTAATCTTTTAAGGCTCTTCTGAGAATTTTACCCACGTTAGTTTTGGGTAACTCATCCTTAAACTCAACGAGTTTAGGAACCTTGTAATTAGTTAAATTATCACGACAATGTTTTATTATATCTTTTTCAGTTAAAGAAGGGTCTTTTTTCACAACAAAAACTTTAACTTGTTCACCACTAATGTCATGAGGGATACCAACCGCAGCCACTTCAAGGACGCCTTCGTGCATGGCAACCACTTCTTCTATTTCATTTGGGAAAACATTAAAGCCTGAAACAATAATCATGTCTTTTTTACGATCAACAATGTAGAAAAAACCTTCGTCATCGTAAGTGGCAATATCACCAGTTGCAAACCAGCCATCTTTTAAACATTCAGCCGTTGCATCAGGGCGATTATAATAACCAAGCATCACTTGCGGACCTTTTACCCACAGTTCACCCGGCTCACCTTTAGCAGCTTCTTCACCGTTATCGAGCATTAATTTAATGTCAGTACTTGGCGCAGGTAGACCGATAGAGCCATTATAAGCTTCTAAATCATACGGGCTAATTGTGACTAAAGGAGAACATTCTGTCAGGCCATAGCCTTCCATTAGTTTGCTGTTAGTGACCTTTTGCCATTTTTCTGCAACAGGGCGTTGTACTGCCATGCCGCCGCCTAATGACATTTTAAGGTGACTAAAATCAAGCTCAGAGAAACCAGGGGTATTTAATAAGCCATTAAATAAAGTGTTCACCCCTGTGATAGCAGTAAATTTATGCTGACTAAGCTCTTTTACAAATCCAGGCATATCACGTGGATTAGTAATTAAAACGTTTAAGCCGCCGTATTTCATAAATGTTAAACAGTTCGCTGTTAATGCAAATATATGATAGAGCGGTAGCGCGGTAATAACCACTTCTCTACCACGCTCAAGCACGTTATCTAAACAACCAGATACTTGCTCAAGGTTACCCACCATATTACCGTGGCTCAACATTGCCCCTTTAGATACACCGGTTGTACCACCGGTGTATTGTAAAAATGCTAAATCGCTTAAGTTAACCTCTGGGCGCTTATAGCCATTCAGATCAGCTTTTAATAAATCACAAAAGTTAATCGTGTTAGGCAACGTATAGCTTGGTACCATTTTTTTGAAATGCTTAACAACAAAATTGACTAAATGCTTTTTGAGTCCGCCCATCATGTCACCAACCTGCGTAACCACAATGTGTTTAACGTCAGTATTAGGCAGTGCTTTTTCAAGCGTGACAGCAAAGTTAGCAAGAATAAATATTGCTGATGTTTCAGAATCTTTTAATTGGTGCTCTAGCTCACGAACGGTATATAGCGGATTAACGTTAACCACCACACACCCTGCGCGTAAAATACCTAATATAGCAATTGGGGTTTGCAACAAGTTAGGCATCATAACAGCGACTTTATCGCCCTTTTTTAACCCTAAATCGTTTTGAATATAAGCCGCAACACGTTTTGTTGCCGCGTCAATTTCGTTATATGACAATGTTTTACCCATATTAGTAAATGCAGGTAAATCTTTGTAATCATTAAAACTTTTTTCAAACACTTCGAGTAACGAGTTGTAGTGCTCAGGATCGATTGTTTCAGGCATACCTTCTGGGTAGCGCTTAAGCCAGATTTTTTCCACTCTTAGCCCCTGTTTATAATTATATTTTTATTAACCTTAATCTAAGTAAGGCACTTTCACAATTGAGCAAATACTCTAATCTAGAGATAATCCCACATTTATCGGTAATATACAATTAACATGCACTACTTTGCACCATAAATGCGTGAATGTGTTCAAAACATAGTCCACTACTTTGCATATGGCAATGATGCCCACCAGGCACATCTATTACACTCAAGTTATTGTAATATTTACTATACTTGTCTAGATTTTGTTTTACAAATGGATAACCTTTATCACCTAATATTAATTGACATGGTGCAATTAATTCTTTTATTGCACCAATACATTGCGATTCATCAAATCGAAAACCTGAGTGATTTTTAAGCTTAGGATCAGTCGTTAACTCAAACCCACTGTGCATTTGTTTTATGTTTCTGTCCATCAACAACGCGATTAGTTCATCATTTAAATCAGTTGTTTTTGCACGCGCTTGATAAATTTGTTGTTTTGAAGTGTATACCCGTGATTTTTTTGTACTAAACCTTGCTCGGTTTAGTATGGCACTTCTTAGCTGAGAACACACTTCATCGCTATCGGTGGTAACACAGCCTATACCTTCAATAAAAGAAACAGATTTTACGTACTCACTAAAACAACTAGCAAACAGCCCTGCTACCATAGCCCCCATAGAATGACCAACCAAGTGTACCTTCTTTAACTTAAGCGCTGTGATTAATGCATACACATCATCCACATAATCAATAAAGTAGTAATGTGCTTGAGGGCTTCGCCAAGATGACAGTCCATGCCCTGGAAAGTCAATGCAATACCATGTTTGCGAAGGTGCAGCACGACTCAGCATAGGCACGAAGCTAGCACAATTATCTAGCCAGCCATGCAAAGCGATAACGACGTCTTCACCGTCTCCAAATTTAATACCGTGTATATCTAAGTCATTAGCTTTTACCGAAAATGGTTGCAACGCAAACCTCAACTTTTTTATTTGGTTATGGCCATAACATACAAGAGTTAATACACAAATAATAGAACTGAACTAATAGAACACACACTTAAGTTTCAAGATTTCATAACATATTCATTTATTTATCTTGCTATCGGTATACAATAATAGTCGCTATTAAAATTAGTACACTTAAAGGGTACGCACAATGAAAAAACAGTTCGGCTTATTAGCGCTTTTATGTACAACAGGAGCATTCGCTCAAACAGCGCCTAAAAATGTTATTTATATGATTGGTGATGGCATGGGTCCCGCTTTTACTACCGCTTATCGTTATTACAAAGATGACCCTACAACAAAAGAAATAGAAACAACCGTTTTCGACACTATGTTAAAAGGCATGGCGCACACTTATCCTGATGACCATACTTATGTAACAGACAGCGCAGCAGGTGCAACTGCACTTAGCAGCGGTCATAAAAGTTATAATGGCGCAATCGCTGTAGATACGGCTAAAAAACCGGTTAAGACCATGCTAGAAATTGCAAAAGAGCAAGGAATGACAACAGCGTTAGTGGCTACTTCACAAATTAACCATGCAACACCTGCAAGCTTTGCCGCGCATAATGAATCAAGAAGAAATTATGATGACATCGCAAACGACTACATTGACAATAAAATTGCTGGTAAATTACCGGTTGATTTAATGTTAGGCGGTGGAACTCAATATTTTATTCGTGATGACAGAAACTTAGTCGACGAATTTAAAAAAGCAGGTTATCAATACGGTGACGATATTAAAAACTTAGGTCAAATTACACAAATCCCTGCTATTGGTTTATACGCACCTAAGGGATTACCTTTTGCGCTAGATGAAAACCCTACGAGATTAAAACAGTTAACCTCTAAAGCGTTTGATTTGCTTGATGGGCAAAACGATAAAGGCTTTTTTGTGATGATTGAAGGCAGCCAAATTGACTGGTGTGGTCACGCAAATGATATTGCTTGCGCAATGGCTGAAATGGACGACTTTGCAAAATCAATCGAAACGGCAAAAGCCTATGTAGATAACAACCCAGACACTATTTTAGTGATCACGGCTGATCACTCTACAGGCGGTTTAACCATTGGCGCGCATGGCCAATACAAATGGGGAACCGACATCATCAAAGGTGTTAAAGCCACTGCGGGTACATTAACCAAATTATTAATGGGATCAGATAACCTTAAAACGGTATGGCAAGCCAATACCCGTATTGAGTTTACAACTGAAAACGAAATTAAACTTAAACAAGCTAAAGCCATGGGTGAAAAAATCCTTAATTTAGCGGTTAAAAGCATTATCAATGATTTAAGTTTCACTGGTTGGACAACGGGCGGACATACCGCTTCTGATGTGCAAGTATTTGCCTATGGTAAAAATAGCGATGACTTTATTGGTTCACAAAACAATACTGACATAGCTAAAAAACTGATTAGTTACATAAAACAGTAATCACTGGTATAAAAATAAAAAGCCCGAATAATCTATTCGGGCTTTTTATTTGGCTATTAATTTTATAATTAAGCATATATATCAACACCAATTAAGCTTTGAACTTCAGCTCTTCGCTCTAAATTAGCAAACTCAGTGTAAGTAGAAATTGCCTTACTAACTTGCGCACTCGGTTGATCGTAAATAGTTTGGCTATATTGGGCCTCTTTGGTGTTCGCTTTTACAAACTCTTTTGCGAGTTCAAGCCCTTCGGGGCTGCTCTTAACATAGTCTGTATTGGTTTTCTGTGGTATTGGCTGCTCTGATAGTCGTTCGGGCTTTGCCGTAACAACAGCAGTAGAGCGCACCTTAGCAGGGATATCACCAGTAAAAAAACCAGAGCTTATAGGCAGCGACATTACGCTTCTCCAACCAACAACATGCTTAAATTATGATTTAAAATAGCTCAATATGCAAACAATACAACTTAGCGTTATTCGCGGCCTGGTAATTTTTTCCAGGTCACTGTGTCACGCACATACTTAGGCTGAGCATCGCTGGCTTTTACGCCATTACCTGCAAGGTACTGTGCATCCACTAACGCCAACATGTATTGTGCATCGGGTAGCGTAATTTCAGGGTGTACACTCACATTTGTAAATGCAGTTAATGCATCGGGATAACTTTTAAATCCAGTCCCCACGCCGGTTGCTGTTTTGTTTGTGTCTATCAATGAAGCATCAAGCAGTTCAGGCTTAAAAACACGTTCTTCACCTTGAAGTTTCATCAAATTATTATTAACTTGGTATTGAGCAAAGTATATTTCCCCCATACGCGCATCAATGCTTGAATAAACCACTTCATCGCCAAATTGTTCAAACGCTTGTTGCGCCATAACCGCTAAGGTAGAAACCCCCACTAGCGGTAAATTCGTTGAATACCCAAGCCCTTGTGCTATGGCCACGCTAATACGCACACCCGTAAAGCTGCCTGGACCTTGGCCAAAGCCAATAACATCTAAATCTTTTAATTTACAATTGGCTTTATTAAGCAGCTCATCAATAAGTGGCAGAATTTTTTGACTATGCTGCTGCGGACACTCTTCAAAATGATGAAACGTTTTACCTTGATAATGCAAAACAAGCGATAAAGCCTCTGTAGAAGCGTCTAGGGCGAGAATGTTACTTTTGATCATTTTTGTACTCAATTAATATGTTTTAAAAATGTATTTGCATCTTCTAAGCTACGTGTACGGCGCATTGGCGGTAAACTCTTTAAAAATACTTGTCCATATTGGCGTGTAACTAAACGATTATCGCAAATTACTAACACACCTTTATCTTTGTTATCACGAATTAAGCGACCTACGCCCTGCTTTAAGGCAATAACCGCTTGTGGTAACTGAATATGCGCAAAGGGATCTTTTCCTTGCATTTGGCAATCCTGCATTCTAGCTTGCAAAAGCGGATCATCGGGCGCCGCAAACGGCAGTTTGTCGATAATAACACAGCTTAAAGTACTGCCTCTTACATCAACCCCTTCCCAAAAGGACGCTGTGCCGAGTAACACGGCATTACCATGACGGGTAAATTTTTCTAATATAATGCGTTTAGACATTTGCCCTTGCATGTAAACCGGATAGTCCATTTGTGTGGTTAAGCCCTCAGCCACCAAATGCATCATTCGGTAACTAGTAAATAGCACAAAACAACGCCCTTTTGCTGATTTTATGAGTTCGAGAGTTAACTTTACAATCGCATGCGGCATATTATCGGCGTGCGTTTCAGGTAAATAGCGCGGCAAGCACAAAAGCGCCTGATTTTCATAATCAAATGGACTGTCTACCATCATACTTTGCTTTGGTTTTAACCCAAGGCTGGCATTAAAATGAGTGAGTTCGTTGTCGACCGATAACGTGGCCGAGGTAAACACAAACCCTGCGCCAGACTCTTTCATCATCAAAGCAAATTTAGCCGATACATTCAGCGGCGTTATATTTATGGTTAAATAGCGCCGCGTGGTTTCGTACCAATAACTAAAGCCTGTTTGGGCGGTATCAAATACGCGCTCTAACTGGCCTTTAAATGCCAACACCCGCTCAAATGGGTGTTCAATTTTATCACTTCGTTCTAAGCAATGTTTTAAAACCTGATACACAAATTCTAAATCACTAATAACGCGGTGTAATGCAGAGCAAATAAGCTTATTACTGAGCTTTTCACGCCAATCCCCGCGGCTACCGTCCACACCAAACTGCAATCTTAAATCGGCGACACTGGTTTCCAGTTTATTCAAACTTTTTCCTAATTGCAGCATGTCTGGAATTTCAGCGCGGTAAATAGCGCGTAAATCATTAATTAAATCCACCAGCTTTTTAGTACTCATGGTTTCGCCAAAATAGTCACTGGCAATTTCACTTAACTGGTGGGCTTCATCAAATATATAGGCATCTGCGTTGGGCATTAGCTCTGCAAAGCCAGACTCTTTAACCGCCATATCGGCAAAAAATAGATGATGATTAATTACGACAACGTCGGCATCCCCTGCTTTTAAACGCGCTTTACGAATATAGCACTCTTGAAAGTCAGGGCACTCTTTACCTAAACAGTTATCTGCAGTAGAGCTGACATACGGCAACACTTTGGCATCTTCTTCAATACCAATACAGTCGGCTAAATCGCCGGTATGCGTTTCACTGGCAAATTTAGCAACCATAGCAAGTTGGTGCATTACATCAGGGTCGTCTGTGGGTACGTGTGCAACATGTTGGGTAAGCCGATAAGTGCATAAATAATTGGCACGCCCTTTTAACAATGCCGTTTTTTTAGCCGCGCCTAAGGCTTTTACTAACACTGGTAAATCACGATGATACAGCTGTTCTTGCAGTGCTTTAGAACCGGTTGAAATTATTGTTTTGCCTTTAGATTTGAGGGCTGGCGCTAAATAAGCAAAGGTTTTACCTGTGCCAGTACCGGCCTCAACAACAAGCTGGGAACTTGTTTTTAATGCATCCTCAACAGCCACAGCCATATCAATTTGAGGTTGGCGTGGTGAGTATCCATCTATTGATAAAGCCAAAGGCCCGGTTGCACTAAACAGCTGTTTGATAATACCAATCACTTTATAAAAAATAATAGCGGGATTCTACGTAAGCTATTGATGAAGGGCAAGCCAAATAGCGTGAGAATTTGGCCTTTAAAGGGGCTTATGTCCCTATTAATTATTGTGCATTTATAGTTAACTTAATGCCACTTGCATCATGATAGCCTTTAACATCTATATGCCATATACCTGCCTGGGTTGCAGAAACAGTGCAACTTTCTGTGTTGCCGTTTATATGGCCTACACACAAATTGTGTATTTGAAGATACGCACCGAAATTTAAATACAAATCAGCATCGCCGCTTCCGCCTGAAATAGCAACGTTTAGGGAGGCATAACCCGCGGCTAAACGTTGTTCAAAACGCTGCTAATCACCTGTATTTACGCTAATGTTATCTTCTACGCGATTGATAGGCTCTAAAGCGCCTGCGGGCTCAAAACTGCCCGTCAGATAAACATTATTAATTGCGTTGTATGCCTCAACCATGACATAGTAAGTGCCTTCATTGCTGGTTGGAATGTCGCAACGCTCATTACTTGTGGCAGAGGTACTTTTACAGTCGTAATCAGTTAACGTGGGCGCCTGATTATATTTAATGTCTAAATCGGCATCGCCATTACCACCTAGGTTTCAAAGCTTAAGTTTTGCGCTCCTTTTGGTACATTCAATGTATAGATAAGCTGCTCTTTAGCAGTGGCATTGATACCAGAAATTGGTTCACCATTGACTAACTCATTATTATTTGGCGGAGTGACTTCACCGGCATTTTTTGCCAATTCAGCAACAAAGCTAACGGCTAAGTTAGCAAATTTAATTGCATGATCAGCATCAAAATTACTGTCGTTTTGTGTATGTATCAGTGGGTTAATGTCATTCATTTTTGATTCAAATGGCATTGAGGTCGCAAACCCTTGTTGATACCAAGAAGCATGAACGGAGCAACCATAACCACATTGTTCAAAGCCATAACTAATTTGTGGTAAATAGGTGTCTATCAGCTGGGCTAAAAATTGATTTTGAGCATTGGGGTGTAATCCGTCATCATAATAATATCTTCGATACTGCCGTTATTGTCACATTAATATTAGACTCAATTCTGTTGATAGGCGTTACCCCACCATTATCACCTGAGTAACTACCCGTTAATGATACGCCAGATTTCGCACTCCATGCTTCAACCATTACATGGTAAGTTCCCGCTTGTGCATTACTTATGTTACAGCTTTCTGTACTAGTAGATGTTGTGCTATTACAGTCGTAGCTATTTAAGGTCGGTCGGCTGGCAAATTTAACGTATAAGTCTGCATCACCTGAGCCGCCAGTAGTATTAAACTGAAGATTTATCGCGCCAGCGGGAACATCCAAAGTAAAGAATAGTTGCTCTTTGTCTGCACCGCTGATACCCGTACGGGTTACCCCATTGGTTAATGCTTCATCGTCAGTCGGTGGTTGTGTTGTAGCACATTCACTACCTGAACTAAGATTTGAATTAACGCCTACCGCAGCCAAAGCGGCTTTAACATCATTAGGGTCATAATTTAAATCACAGGCTGCATCCATCACACCGTTACCGGCTAAATCCCAGCCTACACCCGCACTCCAATATAGTTGGTTAGCACGTGCCATTACGATAAAGGCTTTTTGTGTATCCCAACCCGGCGTGGTTGCTAAATTATAAAATGCCTTATTATAAACCCCTGTACTATAATGCACGTCCATACCTGAATAATAGTTACTTTGATTATCTATGGAATGACCACCTTGAGTAGGGTTATTCATATAACGCAGTGCACCATTACCTTTAAAATATCCTTTGCGACTAGCCAATAGGACATGTAAATGGATACGCAGAAGAGCCACTTGTTCCGCCATTTAAATTAATAGTGCGAACATTTGCGTTATTTATGCTACAAGTATTACCTGATTGACTAACATCTAGGCTGTCAAAATCAGTTCCATATAAATACTTGCCTGTTTTTAGATTACCCCCAGGGCATGTTGCAGGTTATCGTAACTAAGCAAGACCTCACCGGTATTAGCATCAATGATCAGGTATGGCCTTGATGGTGACTTGCCATAAGTAACATAAGACACTTCATAAACTAAATGCGCTTTATTTTGATCGTCAACCCAGATAGCAAGTCTGGATTGCTCATTATGTTTTTTTAAGCCTACTGATTTTGCAGCTATACCCGTTTTAGACCCTTTTAAAATCGCATCTTTTATTGTCAATTTAGCCGATACATCAGATAAATCTTCCTCAATGTTATATACAGCTGCACCGTGGTCTTTTTTAAGCATCCCATTATTAAATGTTAAGCTGACCGTATCACCAATGACAGGAATGCCCTGATACGTTTGTTGATAGCGGCGGGTTACTTCTCCGTTATTGCTAGTAAATTCTTTTAATACAACTAATTCGTTCCCTACACTCAACCCAATCAACTGATTTGTACTTACTGATAACAAGGAAGTAGGCCACAAACTTAAACAACGAAAAATAAACTTTTAATTTACAATGATTTAAAGACTACTGCTTTAACTAATGAAGGCCAGAGATAACATTTCGTATACATATATTTACATAAGACAGCCAGCAAAAAGCATTAGATTTTAAAATCACACGCTTTATTGTTAATCACTAATCGACTGCTCAATGAGTATGTAGTTGCAAAGGAAAATACTTTACTTGTTGAGCTTTAAAAGAGGGGTAATCTATTTTAAATGGGTAGGGAGTAGCTTTAAAAATACGCAGTTCATAGCCATGCACCACTATTTGCTATGTTTAAACAAATTTGCTTTTATTGAGGGCGATTTAAACTTGAGGCAATAACGGCATCGCCAATCACTTGTACTAAGCCCATGTATCTAAATGGGGTTTGTCGTCATCTTCTTCAGCGGTTTTATTGCGCGATTTATTTTCGTCAAACGCCAGCTTATGTTGCTTTTCTACTTCTCTTTTTTTACGCTCTTCTAACTCGACTTTTTTGGCACTGGCACTTTGTTGAACCCCAGCAACATGAAAAGCCCCTTTAGATTCAAGCGTTAAACGCGTAATAGGCCCTAAATAAGGGATCATTATATCCATGCTTGCCTCCATTGAATTGAACGTAATTTAATCACTATAAAACTGTTGATAAATAAAGCAAACCTTTAGTTACTATCGACAGTTATAAAATATTCTTTAATTAAAGAATATTTTTCTTGCCATGCTATTGGTTAATGTGTTTTTATGAATGCGAAATTTATTAAACAAACAGCAGCTAAGCGTTAACATAATAACGAATAGCTAAACAGGATAAAAAATGCGCAACACTCTGACAGCAGTACATCACCACCATCATTCATCGGAATAACCTGTCAGGTCTTTCGCTGAGAGGTTGTTCCTAAAAGGAAACCTCTGGCGAATCAACATACCAAGATTCATTTTCGCCCTGAGGTTTTCCTCGGGGTTTTTAGTTTTTAAATTAAAGGAAAATGAGTAATGAATAATAGTAATCGTCTTCGTATCGCCATCCAAAAAGGCGGCCGCCTATCTAAAGATTGTCAAGATCTGCTTAAACAACTGGGTGTAAAACTCAACCTTCGTGAGCAGCGCCTTATAGCACACTCAACCAACATGCCTATTGACGTATTACGTGTGCGCGATGACGATATCCCGGGCTTAGTTATGGACGGTGTATGTGATTTAGGTATTGTTGGCGAAAACGTATTAGTTGAAGTACAAGCAGAAAGAGAGCGCCAAGGCGTTCCAAGCGAAGTAACTAAATTATCAAAATTAGACTTTGGTTACTGTCGTCTTGCACTTGCATGGCCACAAGAACTAGGCAAGCAAGACAAAAGCTGGTTTGAAGGCAAACGTATTGCAACCACCTACCCTGAAATTTTAAGCCAATATTTAAAACGTGAAGGCATCAACGCCAGCACTGTAATGCTAACTGGCTCTGTTGAAGTAGCGCCGCGTGCTGGTCTTGCTGATGCCATTTGTGATTTGGTATCAACAGGTGCAACCCTTGAAGCCAATGGCTTAATGCAGGGTGATACCATTTTAGAGTCAAACGCCTGTTTGATTCAAAACACTCAACTGCAAGACTCTGAAAAATTAGCACTTATTAATAAATTAATGCCGCGTTTACGTGGTGTTAAGCAAGCCAAAGAAAGCAAATACATCATGTTACACGCACCAAAAGACAAGCTGGATGAAATTTGTGAAATCCTGCCAGGTTCTGGTCAACCTACCTTACTTGCCCTTGCAGGTAATGATGAATATGTCGCCCTACACATGGTGAGTAGCGAAACCCTATTTTGGGAAACCATGGAGCAACTTAAGGCCCTTGGTGCCAATTCTATTTTAGTTATGCCAATTGAAAAAATGATGGAGTAACAGCCATGCTTCGTTGGAATGAAGAATCATCACAGGTTCAAGCAGCGGCGCTGATGCGCCCTGCTGTATCAGCGAGTGAAAAAGTAGAAAGTATTTGCCAAACTATTTTGGCAAAAGTAAATGCGCAAGGCGATGCAGCATTACTGGCGTTAGCAAAAGAGTTTGATAACCGAGCTGAGCCACGTTTACGTGTTCCACTTGATGAAATTAATGCCGCTGAGAAAATGCTAAGTCCTGAACTTAAGTATGCAATTGACACCGCTTATGCAAATGTAAAATGTTTTCACCAAGCGCAACTGCCTAAAGATATTAAGTTATCGACTCAACCGGGCGTTGAATGTGAACTGAAATATCAAGCCATCGAAGCGGTCGGTATTTATGTCCCTGGGGGCAGTGCCCCATTGCCATCGTCAGTTATAATGCAAGGTGTATTGGCGCAGTTAAGCGGTGCAAAAACCGTGGTACTAACTACCCCCGTACAAGGCGATAAAGCAATAAACCCTGCTATTTTATATGCTGCTAAATTATGTGGTATCACCACTATTATTGAAAGCGGTGGTGCAGGCGCGATTGCTGCAATGGCCTACGGCACTGAATCAGTACCTAAAGTGAATAAAATTTTTGGCCCAGGTAATAGCTTTGTGACTATGGCAAAGCAGTTAGTTGCACAAACAATTCCAGGAATGGCGATTGATATGCCAGCAGGGCCATCTGAAGTATTAGTGATAGCAGATGAACGAGCAAATCCAGAGTTTATTGCGGCCGATTTACTCTCACAAGCAGAGCATGGCGCCGACTCGCAAGTTATTTTATTGTGTAACAGTGAAACTATTATTAAACAAACACAAGACGCGCTTACTCGTCAATTAGCTAACTTAAGCCGAAAAGACACCGCTGAACAAGCGCTGGCCAATTCGTCACTTATTTTAGTGGATTCAATAGCGCAAGCATTTGATGTATCAGCGCAATATGGGCCAGAGCACTTAATTTTACAGCTGGCAGATGCAAGCCCGTACCTTGATTCGGTTAAAAATGCAGGTTCAGTATTTGTTGGCGACTACACACCAGAATCGGCTGGCGATTATGCATCGGGTACTAACCACGTATTACCTACTTACGGTTATAGCGCGACATACTCAAGCTTAAACTTGCTTGATTTTTTCCGCACATACACAGTACAAACTATTAGTAAAAGTGGCTTAACTGAGCTTTCAAAAGCTATTTTACCACTGGCAGATGCCGAAGGCCTTGATGCCCACGCTAATGCGGTTTCAATTCGTTTAGAGGCAATAAAAAATGAGCAATGAGAGCGCCCAAGCACCTGGCTTATTACCTGATAATATTGCAGCGCTTGCTGCTTACAGCTCGGCTAAAAGTGAAAAGTTAACAGGCACA
Organism: Pseudoalteromonas sp. SCSIO_11900; assembly: GCF_000576475.1. Taxonomy (NCBI): domain Bacteria; kingdom Pseudomonadati; phylum Pseudomonadota; class Gammaproteobacteria; order Alteromonadales; family Pseudoalteromonadaceae; genus Pseudoalteromonas; species Pseudoalteromonas sp. SCSIO_11900. Next base: position 553,964 of record NZ_KK070025.1, on the reverse strand, counting down.
ACGTGGCTCAATGCCAACGAAAGTCCGTATGCTAAAAACCTTGAGCTGAGTATTGAAGATTTAAATCGCTATCCCGATCCACAGCCACAATTGGTTATTGATCGCTATGCAGCTTACACCGAGCTTAAAAGCGACAATGTCCTTATGACGCGAGGTGCAGATGAAGGCATTGAACTTTTAGTACGCACGTATTGCCAGCCAGCTAAAGATAGCATTGCGCTGTTTTTGCCTACCTACGGTATGTATAAAGTGACTGCTGATACGCACAATGTGGCTATTAACGCGCTTACTCAAGAGTTATTATTAACAGCCAATGTTGATGATATTGTGACTGCGGTCGGTAGCTCAAAACTGGTGTTTATTTGTAATCCAAATAACCCAACAGGTAGTTTAACGCCGCTAGATAAAGTAAAAGCCATTGCCACCGCTCTTACTGGTAAAGCATTGGTGATTGTTGATGAAGCCTATATAGAGTTTTGCCCAGAGCAAAGTGCAACACAACTTATAAACGAGTTTAGTAATATTGTAGTGCTACGTACACTGTCAAAAGCGTTTGCGTTGGCAGGCCTGCGAACCGGGTTTACCCTCGCTCAAGCCAGTGTACTTGCGCCCATTAGTAAAGTCATTGCACCGTATCCGGTATCGAGCGTGGTAGCCAATATTGCAGCGCAAGCCATTGCCCCTGATGCCATTACCTCTATGCGTCGCCAGGTGAGCATTTTAAACAGCTTAAAATTAAAGCTAATAGAGTGGTTAAACGCCTCCCCTGCTGTATTAAAAATTCTCACTGGTGAAGGCAACTTTGTTACCTTAAAATTGGCCGATAAAAACAGCTTTAAAGTTGCCCTAGAACAAGGCTTAGTCATGCGGGCATTTACCTTATACGGTGAAGACGACTGGCTACGCATTTCAATTGGTAGCGAACAAGAATTAGAACAAGTAAAAATTTGGCTCGATGGTTTAACCACCCCAACAGCCCTATCACAACAGGAAGTATCATGAGTAACCCCTATTTATTTATAGACCGTGACGGCACCATTATTGAAGAGCCAATCACCGACAAACAGGTTGATAGCCTAGAAAAATTAGTGTTTTTGCCAAATGTGATCCCTGCTCTATTACAACTTCAAGCGGCAGGTTACCGCCTTGTAATGGTTTCAAACCAAGATGGTTTAGGTACTAACAGTTTCCCTACTGCGGATTTTGATATAGCCCAAGACAAAATGATGGACATACTCAACAGCCAAGGGATTAAATTTGATGAAGTTCTGATCTGCCCTCACTTTGATGAACAAAATTGTGACTGCCGTAAACCAAAAACTGGTTTACTTACTGAGCTTATGCGCTCTGGCAACGTAGATTTAGCGCGCTCTTTTGTAATTGGCGACCGCCAAACTGATATTGGCCTTGCGCAAAACTTATGTTGTGAAGGTATTTTATACGATGGTAGCTGGCCTGCTATTGTTACTAAGCTGACCACGGCAAACCGTGAAGGCCGTGTCACTCGCAACACTAAAGAAACGCAAATCGATGTGCAAGTTAACCTTGATCAAACCAAAAATGGCAGCATTGAAACTGGCCTAGGTTTTTTTGATCACATGCTGGATCAAATTCGCACTCACGCCAATATTGGCTTAAATATTAAAGCCAAAGGCGATTTACACATAGATGAGCACCACCTAGTTGAAGATATCGGCATTGCACTTGGCCTTGCCCTTAAACAAGCGCTAGGTACAAAAACGCAAATTGGTCGCTATGGCTTTGCACTCCCTATGGATGAATGTAAAGCAGAAGCGCAAATTGACTTATCGGGCCGCGCCTCGTTTGTATTAAATGCCGATTTTAGCCGTGAAAAAGTGGGCGACTTAGACGTGCAAATGGTTGAACACTTCTTTAAAAGCTTAAGTGATAATGCCGCCATGAGCCTTATTTTGTCGGTTAGCGATGGTAATTGTCATCACCAAGTTGAAGGCCTTTTTAAAGCGTTTGCAAGAGCACTTCGCGCTTCAATTGCAAAAGATGCCTCGCAACAAACTGCTAGCTCTAAGGGGTGTTTATGATTGCCATAATTAATACCGGTTGTGCCAACATTAACTCAGTTCGTTTTGCCTTTGAGCGCTTAGGCAAAACGCCTGAGGTGATCACCTCACCTGAGCAACTAAAAGGCTTTGAACGTGCTATTTTACCCGGCGTAGGCCATGCCTCTGTTGCCATGAAACGCTTAAAAGACGCTGGTTGGCAGCAAGCAATTGATGAATATCAGCGCCCGCTGATGGGCATTTGTTTAGGCATGCAATTACTTTGCGACAGCACTGAAGAAGGCAACGTTGATTGCCTTGGCAAAATTCCGGGTGTTGTTAAGCACTTAGAAGTGGGCACATTAACCTCACCACATATGGGGTGGAATGACCTAAGCGTGCTAAAAGAGCATGCCCTTACCAAAGGGTTATCGGCGCAAGATCAAGTGTACTTTGTGCATAGCTTTGCGCACACAGTAAACGATGCCACCCTAGTTAGCGGTGAATACGGGCAAGCTTTTTCAGCGATAGTTGCCAAAGATAACTACGCAGGCATGCAGTTCCACCCAGAGCGAAGCGCCAAAATAGGCACCCGACTTTTACAAAACTTTTTAGATTGGCAGCTGTAAGCGCAGCAAAAAAATAAGAGAAATAAACGTGATTATTCCAGCACTCGATGTATTACAAAACCAAATTGTGCGCTTATACCAAGGTAAGTATGATACAGCACAATTTTACCCTTTTGAGCTTGGCGCACGCTTACAAGAGTACGCAAATAGCGGCGCAGGTAAGCTGCACCTGGTTGATTTAGAAGGCGCGCGCGATCCAAATAAAAAACAGTGGCAGCATATACAAGCTGCGACTAAAGCGCTTAATGTTCCCTACCAAGTGGGCGGCGGTATTCGTTCAGAGCAAGATGTTGCTGACTGGCTTGAAGCCGGTGCTAACCAAGTCGTGATTGGCTCAATGGCCGTTGAAAAGCGTGAGCAAGTAAAGGCGTGGATTGAAAAGTTTGGCAGTGAACACTTTGTTATCGCACTAGATGTTAATAAAACTGATAACGGCTGGGCACCAGCAACACATGGTTGGTTAAGTGAATCTGAGTTTGGCTTGTTCGAACTTGTTGATTTTTACGTGGCACTTGGCGTGGTTGATTTTCTGTGTACTGACATCAGTAAAGACGGCACCATGACCGGCCCTTCGTTTGCACTTTATGAAGACTTAACAAACCACAACAGCGAAATTAAAGTTCAAGCGTCAGGCGGTGTAAGCTCACTGGATGATATTGCAAAGCTGAAAAAACTGGGCGTTGGTGGTGTTATTTTAGGTAAATCATTACTCGATGGTGCCTTTAATGTTGAGGAGGCGTTAGCATGTTATCAAAACGCATAATTCCTTGTTTAGACGTAAAAGACGGCCAAGTCGTTAAAGGCGTTAAATTTAAGGGTCATGAAATAGTCGGCGATGTTTTAACACTTGCTAAAGCCTACAGTGAAGCCGGTGCCGACGAACTGGTATTTTACGAGATCAGTGCAAGCGTTGAAAAACGATTACTCGATGTAAATTGGGTAGAAAATATTGCCCGCCATATCGATATTCCCTTTTGTGTAGCGGGTGGCATTAAATCGGTAGCCGATGCAGCGCGCGTACTTGAACGCGGCGCTGACAAAATCAGTATTAATAGCCCTGCCATTGCCCGTCCTGAGCTTATAAAAGAGTTACACGATGAGTTTGGCAAGCAGTGTGTGGTTGTCGGTATTGATAGTTTTTACGATGAAACAACCGGTGAATACTTAGTGTATCAGCTTACAGGCGATCCTAATGCGTCAAGCCGCACCCGATATAAAACCGAAGAATGGGTTAAACGCGTACAAGACTTAGGCGCTGGCGAAATTGTTTTAAACTGTATGAACCAAGATGGCGTTCGTAATGGTTACGACAACGAGCAACTAAGCAAAATACGCGAGCTATGCGACATTCCTTTAATCGCCTCAGGGGGCGCAGGCACAATGCAAGATTTTGTTGATGTATTTAAACAAAGCAAAGTAGATGGTGCACTCGCAGCCAGCGTTTTTCATAAAAACGTGATTAATATTGGCGAACTAAAACAATTTTTAATAGATAACCAAGTGGCAGCCAGATTATGCTAGTAACGCAAGAAAACCTAACTCAAGTTGATTTCGCTAAAAGCGAGATGATCCCTGCCATTGTTCAAGATGCACGCTCTGGCGTTATTTTAATGCAAGGTTTTATGAATAGCGAAGCGCTTGCTGTTACGCTTGAAAGTAATAAGGTGACTTTTTATTCGCGTTCTAAATCGCGTTTATGGACCAAAGGCGAGTCATCAGAAAACTACTTAAACGTGGTCTCTGTGCATACAGATTGCGACTACGATTCAATTTTAGTATTGGCAAACCCAGAAGGGCCAACGTGCCATTTAGGCACGCAAAGCTGTTTTGGCGATGCTGCAAAACCAAGTTTAAGCTTTCTAGCGCAACTTGAAGATGTAATTGTTGCACGTAAAAATGACGATCCAGCTAAAAGCTACACCGCGTCTTTATTTGCTGAAGACTTAAGCCGTAGCTGTCAAAAAGTAGGTGAAGAAGGTGTTGAAGTGGCGCTTGCGGCAATGAAACATGACAACAATGAGCTTACTAACGAATCGGCCGACTTGTTGTATCACTTAATTGTGTTATTACAGCGCCAAGGCTTAGAGCTCACCGATGCAGTTGCTTGCCTACAAGGGCGTCATAAGTAAAACTGTCTGTTACTGTGTGCGCCATTTTGTGGCGCACTCAGTATGTTAAAACCATAAATTCACTTTAAATTACACCTTGCGAATAGCATTTACTCCCTCCCTTAGGTATTCTTAATAGCTATTACAAAAGGATAGCGCATTATGAAAACCTATATATCGCTGGTATTAACTGGCCTAATTTTATCTGGCTGTAGCAGTTTAACCACTGAGCAAAAAGCTAAACTAGATAACCTAACCCCCTGCGAAAAAATGGATGGGCTAATTGCCGCCTATGACAATCACTTTGAAGCATTAAAAGACACCAAAGTAAAAACACCTTATTTAGATGTGTGGAGCGCAAAGTACAACGTATTTGGCAATAACTGCCAAGTAACCAGCTTTAACAATCAAACCGTGACCTATCGCTGTCAAGAAAACTACAAAGACCAGCAACAAGCCGTTGCCATGCATAAACAAGCCGTTGAGCTCACTCGCCAATGTTTAACAAAAAATAGCAACTGGCTAGAAACACAAAAAGAGTCGGAAACCTCTCTGCGCACCACCTTTGTACTTGATGAAAAGTCACCGGTTATTTCTGTTTATACCAGCAAAACTTTATCAAAAATTAAAACCTGGTCTACCTCGTTAGAAGTAGGAAAGCCCGTCGCTACTAAATAATAACGAGAGAATGTATGCGCCAAACACCCAGTAAACAATCCACTTATTTAAAAACAGACTGTATCGGTGAATGTTATAGACTGAATGGCTACTGTACTGGGTGCGGGCGCACAAGTGACGAAATATTCGACTGGATTATTTTAACCGATGAGCAAAAGCAAGCTATTTTGGCTTCCCCTCGTGAAGACGCCAAAAAAGACTAGCTTAAATTTATAACTATTAAGGCGCATTACGTTGTGATGGGTCGCGTTTAAAATCTTTAATTAATTGCTTTGGATCTAACGCTTCACGTTGTTTACTTGCGCCTTCAGCCCACCAAATTAATTGATTGAATGTGCGCGAAAAATAGCTATCCCACGATGTTTGCTCTGCCGCATTATTTGCGTCACCACTTTCAATAAATACATCCTGTGCTTTTGGTACATGGATCATTGCTGATACCGGCAAACAGCCAAGTTCACTCAAAAAGCTGCGCATGCCAACAGCAGCGCGTACGCCGCCCCACTGCCCTGCAGAATACGTAACAATCGCGCTGGGTTTATAGCCAAATAAAGAACTTCCAAAGTGGTTTAACAAATTAGCGAGTGCTGGACTCATCGAATGATTATATTCAGGGCTCACCATAACAAAGCCATCGCTGGTTTTAATTTTTGCCGCTAAGGCATTAAGCGACTCTGGCGCATCGCCCTGTGCGTAAGCAAAATGCGGCTTAAAGATAGGGTCTAAATCATAATCAAGCGGATCAATAAGCTCTACTTCATGCTCAGAGTAGAGCTCAAGCAAACAACGCTCACATGCTTTTGCTACTCTTTTCCCTAAACGCGCAGGCTTAGGTGGAGTACTTTTTCTAACCGAACCGAGAAAAATTAATAACTTCATGTAACGGCACTCCTTTTTGATTACAAAAATAAATACCTCAAAAAAATCTGAGGTATTTAACGTACGATTTAGGCTTTATCGAGCGCTTGGCTTACATCGGCAATAATATCGTCAATGTTTTCAATACCCACCGATAAACGAATTAAATCGCGGCTAACGCCCGCATTGGCCAGTTCTTCATCATTTAATTGGCGGTGCGTAGTAGATGCTGGATGACACGCCAGCGATTTAGCATCGCCGATATTCACCAAACGTAAAATCATGTTTAGAGCATCAATAAAGCGCGTACCGGCTTCAAGGCCACCGGCAATGCCAAAACTTAAAATACCTGACGCCTTACCATTGGTAATTTTTTGGCTCATTTCGTTATAGGGGCTTGATTTTAATCCCGCGTAATTAACCCACAGCACCTTAGGGTGGCCCTCTAGGTATTCAGCAATTTTTTGCGCGTTTTCGCAGTGGCGATCCATTCGTAAGCCTAAGGTTTCTAGGCCGATTAAAATGTCAGATGCGTTTTTAGGCGCAAGTGCTGCACCGGTATTTCTAAGTGGTACAACGCGGCAACGACCAATAAACGCCGCTTCAGCAAAAGCTTCGGTATAAACCACATTATGATACGACGGATCGGGCTCGTTCATCATTGCAAAGCGCGTGGCATTGGTTTTCCAATCAAACTTGCCCGAATCAACAATCATACCGCCAATAGCGGTTCCATGGCCGTTTATATACTTTGTCAGTGAATGAACCACTATATCAGCACCCAACTCAAATGGACGACACAGATACGGCGTAGCCACGGTGTTATCTACAATTAAAGGCACCCCTTTGCTGTGGGCAATGTTAGCTAAACGCTCAATATCGACAATATTACCTGCAGGGTTACCAATGGACTCACAAAATACTGCACGGGTGTTTTCATCAATCGCGTTTTCAAAGGCGCTAAAATCATCAGCTTTAATCATGCGAGCTTCAATACCTTGGCGCGGTAACGTATGAGCAAATAAGTTATATGTACCGCCATATACTTGGCTAGTGCTTACAATATTAGTGCCCACTTCACATAAACATTGAATCGCATAGGTAATGGCCGCCATACCCGAGGCCACCGCCAGCGCACCAATGCCGCCTTCCATCGCCGCAATACGCTGTTCAAGTACCGCATTGGTCGGGTTCATAATGCGGGTATAAATATTACCCGGCACTTTTAAATCAAATAAATCAGCGCCATGCTGGGTATTATCAAAGGTGTACGAAGAGGTGTTATAAATCGGCACCGCCGCCGATTTAGTGGTGGCTTCAGATTCATAACCATGGTGCAACGCTAAAGACTCAAGTTTCATAATTTATCCCTTCAATATAGTTACACCTAACGTAGCATTTAATGGTTACAAAGTGCACATGAAATATACTAAAGAATGTTGAGGGAAATAGATTGAATACTGTATCTAACAAAGCGTTCAAACTACCGTTTGCTCATATATTCAAGAAAATGGGCCAAGCGCGCATATTAATCTGTTCTTTATCACTTAATAACAATAAAAACTTAGTGATAGTAATATGTTAGATAATTTGTTAAAAATATATAAAAATGAGCGTATCGTTGGCAGAAATATGCGCGATGAGCGCACTATAAAATGTTATGTACTTAGGAGAAAAAATGTTCTCATTCAAATCTGACTCAGGCTGGAATTTTGAAACTGAATTAAGATGCTTAATTATTTATAAAACTCTCGAAGATCTTGAGTTTCCGAGAGGGTTGCAAAGTGAATTATGTTCTGCGCTTTCCGAATCTTCAGGGCTCAAATTTGAATCGGTAAAAGCAAAGGTTGGTAACTATAAGTCTGAGTTTGGTATTACGAACCCATCAAATTCGTCTGAAGCAACTAAATATCTAGTAAAAAACTTTGGTCATATGAGTCGTCACGAATTGGATGCATTATTGACAGAGTATCTTTTAGGTAAAGGTGAAGAACGTACATAACAAAGCGTTTAAGACAGATTCCCAACGCATGGCATTTTTCATTCCATCGTTGGGTTTTGTGTTTACGGTGGTATGGTTAAGTTCTGTGGCGGCGTTGCTCACTACTTAACGCGGCGTTAGCTGCTTTGAGGTTAATCATTAGTAAGGTGTCGGAATGAGAATTTTGGTAACAGGCTCTGCGGGTAGGGTCGGGCGTGCGATCTATATTAAATTAATGCGTACACATGACGTAGTTGGCATTGATAAAACACCTTGCTCAACAGCCGATTACATTGGTGATATCCGTGACAGTGCCCTGATTGGTGGGGTTCTTGAAAATATTGATGTCATCGTTCATACAGCGGCTCTTCATGCTCCTCATGTTGGTTTAGTACCTGATTTAGAGTTTCAATCTATCAACGTAGACGCGACTGAAAAACTGGCTTTGGCTGGTGTAAAAGCAGGTGTTAAACACTTTATTTTTACCAGTACAACTGCGTTGTATGGCTATGCCTCGACACCTAAAAATATTACAGGTTGGATTGATGAGGACGTTACTCCACAACCCAAGTCGATTTATCATAAAAGTAAAATTGCTGCTGAAACTAAGCTAAAAGAAATTTCAAATCTGTTTCAGCTTCCCGTGACTGTGCTGCAAATGTCGAGATGCTTTCCTGAGCCAGCGGATTTAATGGCAGTATTTCGTCTGACTCGTGGCATTGATGCTCGCGATGTAGCAAATGCTCATTTATGTGCAGTGGAAAAACGTTTAAACGGTTTTAATCGCTTTATCATCTCAGGTGCAACACCTTTTCATTTTTCTGATTGCGAAGCTCTATATACTGAAGCTGGAGAGGTTATCAAACGTAAGTGCCCAGAAATCGCTCTAGCATTTAAACAAAGAGGCTGGCAATTACCTCAAAGCTTAGATCGCGTATATGATTCATCGTTCGCACGTGAGAAATTAGGTTGGTCACCTATACATGGTTTTGAAAGTGTTTTAGAAATGCTAGATACTGAAACGGCAGAAGTATTACCAATTTTGAAACGCAGCTAACAAAGCGTTTAAGAGTGACTCCAAACGCGTGCCGGTTTCGCTTCGCTCACAGTATGACACGCTATGTTTGTCGCACCTTAAGGCGGCGTTAACTGGCTAGGAGTTTTCATGGCATCATGGTCAAATAAAGAGTTATTGAGTTTATGTAAATCGAAAATTTCTTGTGAGTAAAAGCTGTTTAATATTGAGCAATGCATTTTTGCAATTCCAGAAAGACTGAAATTAATTGATATTGCGGCTGCTCAAGTTGATTCTAGTGTTAGAAGTGTTATCGAAAGCATGGAGCTAGATGAATATGTTCTAATTGATCAAGTACTCGGTGTTGCTGAAGAAAAAGTAAATATTGAAATATCACATGCTAGATTAAAAGGTCTTATTAATTTAGATTTTATAATTCAAAGCTTACACTGTTGCTGTGAAATGCTTGCTCATTTAATTAATTTAATTCTAATAGGCGATAAGAAAAATCACTACCTTTATACTACCACTGAAAAGTTTTCTAAAAATGGCGACTTTTCCGAGTTGGCAAAAATGATAAGTAAATTATTAGAAAGCGAAGGTTTTAAATATATTGCAGCATATACAAATGAAAGTAAGCACCGGCAATTAATTCAAGTTAGGCTTAACTCTGACGCGATATAAAATCGCTGCTACTAAAGATACTTACTGCTAAAAACAAATTAACTCCCCCCGCAACCCGAACCTCGTAGCTCTTAGCCCGAAGCCCGTACCCTAAGTTAAATTAATCAGAAAATGTTTAAACCAAAAAAGGCGCTTCCAATTAAGGTAAGCGCCTGTTTGTTATTTTAACTGCTTCTTATTTTACGATTTTCATTTCGTCTAATAAGTTTTGTGCGTTATCTACTTTATCCATTACCCACAGCATGTAGCGTGAATCTACATGGATTGAGCGATTTAGCTCTGGGTTGTAATCCCAATCACCAATAATGCTTTCGTACACACCGTCAAACAGTAACCCTACCAGCTCAGCTTTACCATTAAGTGTTGGTGAACCTGAGTTACCGCCAGTCGTGTCAACGTTTGATAAAAAGTTAACCGGTACGGTATTCATGCCACCTGTGTAATCACCATAAAGCTTGGCTTTAATTTGCTCTTGCAGCTTTTTAGGCGCATTAAATGGGTCAACATCGGTGTTTTTAGCCAGCAACCCTTCAAGTGAGGTAAACGGCGTGGCCACTAAACCATCTTGCGGAGAATACCCGCCTACCGTGCCGTAAGTTACACGTAATGTGCTATTTGCATCGGCGTAAACCGGTTTGTTTTGCGCTTTGTTAAAGGCAATAATCGCACTCATTAACTCTGGGCGAGCGGCTTGTAACTTACCTGCAAGGGCTTTTGACTTATCTTCCTCAGCTTTCATTACCGTGAATATGGTTTTTGCATATTGCATGAATGGGTCTTGGCTTTGGTTTAATTGGCTAAGCGTTTGCTCAAATAATGAATTACGTACAATTTCGTTATCAAGCGTTGATTTAGCGTACATTTCATCAAGTAATGCACTTTGTTTTGCTTTATCAAAACCGTTTTCTAAAGCAAAAGCTTTATCAATTTCACTAAAACGCTCTGCTTTAGGTAATGCTGCATATTGCTCTAAAAAGTGCAGTAATATAGCTTTATCTACGTTTGCATCAAAGCGACGTGACATACGCTCTAAACCCGATTTAATACGCGGTAAATCACGTTCTTGATAACCCGATTCACGCTCGCTATTTGGCTTTTGTTTTTCATAAGCTAAACGGTATAAACGACGTGCCGTGCTGATCATTTGTGAACGGTGAACATAGCCTACCATACGGTCGCGCTCACTGTGCTCTTGCGATTGTGCAACAAGTGCTGATAACTCATTAAGTACATTACCGTAGCGCTGTTTACGCTCGCTATCGCTGTTTATCCAGCTTGTAAGTTCTTGTTCAAACTGCTTTTTACGCTCAAACATGGTGCCTTTTTTAAAGCTTTCGATCATCGAACCATAGTTTTTAATGTAGTTGTTATAACCAGCTATGGTGCTTTCGTAAGCAATACGTGCTTTGCTGCCATCTTCTGAGTTTTCTTCAATCAGTGATACGTATTTAGTATTGTGCATACGCGCTTTAGGGTAACTGTCGTTAAATACATAATCGACCTCTGCCGCAATACGGTAACGATTGGTTCGTCCTGGATAGCCAGTCACCATGACAAAATCACCCTCTTGCACGCCTTTAGCACTTACACTTAAGTAAGACTCAGGCACGTACGGTACGTTGTCTTCGCTGTACTCTGCTGGTTTGCCGTCTTTACCTACATAGGCGCGGTAAAAACCAAAATCGCCTGTGTGACGCGGCCACATCCAGTTATCGATATCGCCACCGTATTTACCTACGCCCATAGCAGGTGCATACGCTAAACGTACATCTTTAATTTCCAGCGATTTAATAAGGTAAAACTCTAAACCACCATGAAACGAATATACATTACAACGGTAGCTTTCATCGGCTTCACACTGTGCAACGAGAGCTTTTTGATTTTTTTCTAACGCATCGTAGCGTGCTTTTGCACTTAGCTCGTTAGTGCCGCTAATTACTTTATCAGTCACGTTGGTCACTGTTTCTGTAACGTACACACGCGAACCTGGCGCAGCAGGTAAATCTTCAGCCGGTGTTTTTGCTAAAAAGCCGTTTTCAAGTATGTTGTTTTCAGGTGTTGAATTATATTGCACTGAGCCATAAATACAGTGATGGTTAGTAACAACCAACCCCTTTGGCGAAACAAACGAGGCTGTACAACCGCCTAAGCTAATAACCGCATTCATTGGAAATTCGGTTAATTTTGAAATTGAATCAACACTGATTTCAAGGCCTTTGGCTTTTAAGATTGATTCCAGCTCTGGTAGCTGATGAGGTTGCCACATACCTTCATCGGCATTGGCCGCAGAAGAGAGTGCCAGTGAACAGGTTGCTACCAAAGTGGCAACAAGAGGTTTTAAACGCATTATAGAATCCCTTTTATTATTGAACCTGCAGATTACTCATTAAGTATGAGTAAGGTCAACTGCGCTGAGATAAATTGTTACAATATAGCGCCCAATAAACAAAAAAGGAGCTAAGCTCCTTTTTTAACTGTTGATGATGCGTTGTTTTATTAATCTTTTTTCACATCGTTTGGATGCGCAACACCGATCCATGCTTTAAATAATGCTTTTTGTTCATCAGTGGCATTTTTATTCGCAACCACTTTTTTAGGTTTGTCGAAATCTTCAGACAACACAAGCTCAGTCGCCATTAAGGCATCACGACGAATAAAATCAACAGTGACTTTATCGCCTACTTTAAAGGTTTCTAAGCTGGCTGTTAAGTCTTTACCTACATGCTTTTTATTAATAGCGACGAGTTTATCGTCGGTGGTTAAGCCGCCTTGCCATGCTGCACCATCGCGGCGTACATGGGTAAGCGTAAGTAACTCGCCAGTATTTTTAGTAAATGCATCTAAGCTTGGTGTGGCCTTGGCTTTTTCTGGTAATTCAAAGCTTAAACCTACTTTTGCTAGCAGTGCATCAAAATCAAGGTTGGCTGGTGAGTCAACATTTGCCTGCCACCACGCGCTATAATCACGCCCTGATAGTTGTTTTAAAATAGCCAGTAAGTCTTGCTCAGTAAACCCTGCCGGTAATCTATGCTGCTTATAAAGTTCGTTGTGTACGTCTTTATAGCTAATTTTACCTTGGCTATTTTCAAGTAGGTCGATATCTAACGCCATCGACAATAATGAACCTTCAAGATAAATATTAGTGCTGTAGTTACGTGCGTGATCGCCGCCTTGGTTTATCCATTTATCAAAACTGGTTTCGCTGGCACTTTGCACTTCACGCCCCGGTGTTGTGAGGTGGCGGTTAATGGTTTTGCTTAATACTTTAAAAAATTCATCGGTGGTTTGAATACCCGACCGCACTAATAAATGATCTTCAAAATAGCTGGTAGAGCCCTCTGCTATCCAAAGCAATTTTGAGTAATTAATATTAGTGTAGTCATAGGGCGCAAGCCCTTTTGGACGGTACGTTTTTACATTCCAAGTATGTATAAACTCATGAGCTGCAGTACTTATAAAACCTAAATAGTCTTCACGTTTAGCAAAGCGGTCGCGTGGGCGCTGAATAATCGTTGAGTTTAAGTGCTCAGTTGCCCCGCCTGCGCCTGATGTAGCGTGTACCATAAATACATAACGTTCATACGGGTAGCTGTCCCAAATCACATTGCCGGTAGCCACTAGCTTTTTCAAATCAGTTAGCATCAGTTCAATATCGTAATTACCCTCACCCCATACCACCAGTTCGTACTCACGACCATTAACTTTAAAAGTGCGTAGCTCGTTAATACCGGTTTCGATTGGCGAATCAACTAATACATCGTAGTCACTGGCTTTGAAGCTGTGCTTATTTTTATAATTTTCCATGCCTGACACAGAGCGCCATGCTTTGGGGACGTTTAATTCAACCGTTACTGGCTCTTGGCGAAATGATTCGCTAAACATAAAAAAGCCTGATGCATCAATAAAGGCATGGCTGTCGTCTATATGGCGGGCACGTTTACCTAGCTCATTGGCATAGACTTGGTAATCTATATTTACTTCAGTGGGTTCATTAAAATGAACGCGCCATGTGCTGTGATCAATCTTTTCCCACTTTAATTCATTACCTTCATCATCACTGGCTTTAAAGTAGCGAACGCCATTGGCAAGATTTAAAATTTCATAACGACCAGTGCGCCATGCTGGAAGTTTCACATCTAAGAAAGACTGCGCCGTTTTAGGAAATTCTACGTTCACATCACCTAAATGATGCTCTGGCTGAGAAATGTTTAAAGCGTAATTAACGTCGGCAAATACCGGTGCTGAACAGGCAGCTAAAATTGATAAGGCAAGTAGCTTTTTCATAAAGGCTCTTTTTATATAACGTATTGTTGCCCAAGGTTAACAAGACCCATTTTAAAAGTGAATTAAAAGCGATAAATACACTTATATTTAAGATCGTTCGTATTTTGTTGCTAGGGTCTGTTGACCTTTCAGGATTAAAATTTGTTCAACCTAGGTGCGATTTAATCGCGGCGCGAGATTTGTAACCTAGTGGGCTAAGTAAAAATCGAGCAACAAAGAGTTAATCGCACCTAGGAAGAACCCAAAGGGCAGCGCGCGTTTGGCATTTATGCTGCGTTATCGCCTATTTATGGGGAACAACCACACTACGTAGGCTCTGCCTTGCCTAAAAACCAAACGCACTGCTGCAAAATCAACCTCGAAAGATAAACAGACCCTAAAAACATTAAGTTTTTGATCTCATACCTACTATTAATATGTTTTTGTTGTAAACTAAAACAATAAAGGTATTAAGATAATGGTGTGTAGGTGTCTAGGAGCTCCAATACGGTGGAACAAAAACTAAAGCAAGCAATCGACAGTAGAAAAGTAATAGAAAGCGCACGTAAACATCAAGTGAGTACCCTTTCTAACTTTGCAGCTAAGTTATCTTTAAGCTGTAAAGGACTTGATATTGAGCTTGATAACCGCCTAGCAAAGTTCCGTAGCGCATTAAACAAAGGAATGGATTTTGAAGACTTCTCTCCTTTGGTAGATGATATTTTGGCCTTGCTAAAAAATCAGGAAGCGATTCAACTAGCGCATCAACGCGACCTGTTAACCAGCGTACAAAATGCAGGAAAACAGTTACAACAAACGAAAGGCCTGCCTGACGAAACCCGCAGAACGCTGCGTCATTTATTAGATAACCAACTTGACGATATACAATCGGTGCATGGGTTTATCCCAATATTAAACCAATTGATCACCTTTTATCATCAAGCTTTAATTGCTAAGAGCAATAATACCTTTAAACCACCCAATTTAAGTGTGCTCACTGAAAAGCTGTTTAAATTAGTTAGTGAGCTCGAACTAGAAGAAGAAGCCAACGAATCACTGTATTTAATAAAAAAACGCATTGCTAAAAATAAAGCCGTTGACCAGCTACTTGATGCCGCAATAGATGTGATTACTTTAATTGTTAAAAGTTTTCACGTTGAGCGTGAATCAGCGCAAAGCTTTTTAGCTTCATTAAACCAAACACTTGAAGAGCTGCATCGCTCATTGGTATCAACCAGTGAACACTCTCAATCGATGAATGTTGAATTTGACTTAATAAATAAACGCATTGGTGAAAAGCTAGAAAGTCTAAATACACAAACAAAAAATGCGACCTCAATCACAGCGTTAAAGCAGCTAGTTGAAAACGAGTTACGCTCACTCAGTGCAGATATTTTAGAAAAAGAGCAACTCGAACAAAAAGATCGCAGAATTTTAGTTGCCAGCTTTACACAAATAAATGAAAGAATTAATAGCTTAGAAAACAAAGTCAGTAACTATAAAAAACGTTTAAATGAGCAACGATTTAAAAGCTTACTCGACAGCCTGACAAAACTGCCTAATCGCGCGGCATTTGATGAGCGTTACAACTACGAAATTAATTTATTTAACGAACAACCGTCAGACATAACGCTAGTTGTTATAGACGTCGACCATTTTAAATCAATCAACGATCGATTTGGCCATACTGCGGGCGATATTACTTTACAAGTTATTGCCAAAGCGTTGCAAAAGTCGATTAGGCAATCAGACTTTATTGCACGCTATGGCGGCGAAGAGTTTGTGCTATTAATGCCACGCACTTCACTTGAAAACGCGACAGCGCACCTCAATAAATTAAAACAGTCTATTAAAAAGATACCGTTTAAATTTAAAGACAAACAAATTGAAATTACTGTTTCGATAGGCGCAACCCAATTTAAAGAGGGAGATACCCCTCTAAAAGCATTTGATAGAGCCGATCAAGCTTTATACGATGCTAAAAATTCAGGCCGGGATCGTCTGTGCATTAGTAAATAGTGTTATGCATTTCTACCTTTGAGTACAAGGCATAATTACGCAGTAAATTTACCCAAGAAGTTTCAAGGAGAATGCCGATGCTAATACAGTTAAACCCAACAGGGGTATTAGATTTATTATCGCAGCTAGAAGTAGACCTACTAGAACAGTCATCAACAAGCGAACGCTACAGGTTATTCAGAAATTGTGTTTTAGCTGTGCTTAATGTAGGCAGCCATACCGATGTAAGTAATGATATATACGAAAAACATAAAGATTTTGATATTCGTTTGGTAAGCCGTGAACGCGGTATTAAAATTGAATTAGAGAACCCGCCGCAAACGGCCTTCGTTGACGGGCACATAGTCACCGGCATACATGAGCACATATTTTCGGTTATTCGCGATATCTTATTTATTTGCCAAAAGTATGAAAAAAATCTCAAAGAAACTAAAGCCATTACCCACATGGTTTTTGACATGCTTAGAAATGCCGACGCTCTTAAAGTAAATAGTGAACCTAACATGATTGTATGTTGGGGCGGCCACTCTATTAACGAAATAGAATATAAATACACTAAACAAGTAGGTTACGAATTAGGCTTGCGCGGGTTAAATATTTGTACTGGCTGTGGGCCTGGTGCAATGAAAGGCCCGATGAAAGGCGCCACTATTGGTCATGCCAAACAACGTATAACTAACAACCGTTATTTAGGTTTAACTGAGCCCAGTATTATTGCAGCTGAGCCACCTAACCCGATTGTGAATGAACTGGTTATTTTACCCGATATTGAAAAGCGGCTTGAGGCCTTTGTTCGCACCGCTCATGCCATTATTATTTTTCCTGGTGGTGCAGGCACAGCTGAAGAACTATTGTATTTATTAGGCATTTTGTTACACCCTGAAAACGAAAAGCAATGTTTACCTGTTATTCTTACCGGTCCAAAACAAAGTGAAGCTTACTTTGAGGAGCTGTGTCAATTCATTCATATGACTTTAGGCGATGCAGCCCTAGATAAATTTGAAGTAATTATTGATGACCCTCAATTAGTAAGTCAAAAGTTAAAGTCGGCAATGAATGGTGTACGCGAATACCGTAAAAGCCAAGGGGATGCATAT
This sequence comes from Pseudoalteromonas sp. SCSIO_11900, assembly GCF_000576475.1. Taxonomy (NCBI): domain Bacteria; kingdom Pseudomonadati; phylum Pseudomonadota; class Gammaproteobacteria; order Alteromonadales; family Pseudoalteromonadaceae; genus Pseudoalteromonas; species Pseudoalteromonas sp. SCSIO_11900. The sequence goes on along the minus strand of NZ_KK070025.1, from coordinate 536,614 downwards.
TACTTTAACTGGACCTTGAAAATAGACAGTGATTTTCAGCAACCTTTTTACCCCTCTCATGAGGCTATGGCGTCGCTTGATTTGCACCTTGATCAACCCAAACAACAATTAGCAGCTAATTTACGCCGTGCGTTTTCGGGAATAGTGGCGGGAAATGTAAAAGAAGAAGGTTTACATGCGATTAAAAAATACGGCCCGTATGTCCTCAGTGGCGAGCCTGATTTAATGAAAGCAATGGACACACTTTTACAAGCGTTTGTAGAACAAGGTAGAATGAAGCTCCCTGGCAGTAAGTATATTCCTTGTTATACAATAAAAGCGTGAGTTTATAATTGAATCCCCATTTACTTCTTATTGATGCGCTTAATTTAATTAGACGCATCTATGCTGTTGATGCTAACCAAACGCATCACAGCGACGAACATATGTTAAAAGCATGCTGCGCTCGAGTAGCACATGCCTGCAAAAAACTCATAACAACCACTAATGCAACCCATGCAATTGCTGTATTTGATGGCGATAAAAGTTGGCGCTATCACTTTTACAAAGATTACAAACATTCGCGCGCCCCGATGCCACAAACGTTAAAAGAAGCCTTGCCACATTTTAAAGCGGCCATTGAAGAAACCGGCATTGTGGTATTTGAGCCGACTAACGATGAAGCCGATGATATTATTGCAACATTAGCCCATAAAGCCGCCAACAATCAGATAAACAACACTATTGTCTCTACCGATAAAGGGTTTTTACCGCATTTAAATGAGCAAATTGAAGTGTATGATTACTTTAAAAAGCAACAGCTCACACAGCAGCATATCCAAGAACGTTTTGGCGTAGCACAACACAAACTAATAGACTTTTGGGCTCTGGCAGGAGACAAAACCAATGACATTCCAGGTGTTAAAGGCATTGGTGTTAAATCGGCGCAACAATTGGTGAATCAGTACAACACTCTCGAAGAGGCATTAAGCGATGAATCATTAAGTGCGCGCTTACAAAAAAAGCTTGCTGATGATATGGATATGTTTGTGATTTCTAAACAACTGGTGAGTTTGCGTACTGATATCCACTTAGGCTTTAGTTTAAAGCAGTTAAGGCTTAATTAGTCGCAAGTTAATGGCACTGAACGATCGCAATACGTATACTAGTAATAGTTATCTTGGTCTGGGTAGGCAATGTTTAAGAAGTTTTTTAGGTATTTGATATTGGGATTAGGTTTATATGCATTAATAGCCACGTCGGTTATTATGTTTTATAAAGACGATCCACAAGCAATGATTTGGCAAGACCGCGAAGCATTCAATAAACGCTATATTGAAAAACTGCGCTTAGAAGATGCTTTTACGCTAAATGCTGTGCTTGAATATTTAGGCAGCCCAGATTTAACCTACGCCAAGCGCGATGGTGAACAGGTGTGGCAAGTTTTATTTTATCGTACACAACATAAAACCTCGGATGGCATTACCACCATGGATGAATGTACCGGGTTATTATTTAAAAACGGCCAACTAATAATGTGGGGCCCAAGTGCTTATGAAAAATACCTTGAGCAAAATGATGGAACAATTTAATGGAAGCACCACTGTCGGGTAACCTAAACAAGCTACTCGAAAGCACACAGTTGCTTTTAAGTTCACATAATAATAAAAACCAGTGGCATACTTTTTATCCGATTGTTTGTAAACTTGCAGAGCAATACGCAGCGTTATATAAACAAAACCCAGCAGCGTTACAAGCTCAGCTCAATTTGTATAAAACACACTATAGCTTTGCAACCAATGTAGTGGTTAATCAATGTGTTTTAACTTGTGCATTAAGTGCTAGCCAAAATTACGATAAACACTTAACAGAGCTTTATATCAGTGCCTCATTGGTGGAACACCTTTGTGTTGCTGATCAGTTGAATAAACTAGCCCAACAGCAAACATTTACTAATACCGACACTAAAATGTGGCAGTTACGCCATAAACTCGCAGCCAAAGTGATATTGACATCACAACAACCAGCACATCAAATTGCCCATATTTTAGCTAAACTAGCCAAATACAAACACGCATTATTAAACACGCCTAAAATCATGCTTTATGACGGAGCCAGTGTATTGGTTGCTTTGGCAAATATTTTGGCGCTTAACGTAACCTGCAACGCAAAACAGCAGCATATTAGTTTTTATAAAGCAGTAGCTGATTTGTACATAAGAACCCCCAACACATTTGCACAGAGACTATTAAAAGACTTAGTGGCACACGTTGGACAATATGTACCAGGTAGCCAAGTGGTTTATGCGGACCAAACAATGATTTATTTGGCTACAGATTCGGCAGGCCGTCATATTATCGTTAATAATGCCAATACAAAAATGGCCTGGTATCGAATAAAAGCATCATTAGAGGATGGCTCAAAGGCATGGCCGTGTAATGACGATCGCTTGTTTTTAAAAGTTTGGGACAGTGAATACCTGCATATTGTTCATAAGAGTGACAATACACAGTCCTCTTTGTACGAATTAGTTAAACGAATAAAAAACCAACAAGAGTACAATTACAAAGCATTAAATACATTACTTACCCCTTATCCTAATGTTATAAAATCAGTGTGCCATGCAGTAAAACAGTATAATAAAGAGCTGCAACCGGCAAAAGATTTAAGGCATAGCTTGTCTATGGTGGGTTACGATAAGGCCCCTGCGATTATTCAAGGCATGGTTTTCGAGCAGTTGGTAAATAGTATTGCCCATCCTTTACATACATTTTTGTGTACCCGCATGGGTTGTTTAGTCAACATTGTAGAGCTGTTAGTAAAACACGATAAAAATTTGCAAAGTGAACGCATTAGTTTGAGCCTATATGCCTATTTATATTATCTATTAATTAATTACAGCCCAGAAGTTTCTAGAAAAATCACCCTAGACCAAACACCGAATAAATCCTTAGATACGCCAATATGCACATTTTTTGGCATAAACAATGTTGATACCCCTCATTTAACTAATGAGCTTAATGAATTACTTAGTAGCGACCCCTGGGCAATAGCGTTATTAAAAGCTGAAACATTGCCTAAAAAGCAGCTCGATGATAGCGCTAAGTTGTGGGCAGCTTTAAAAGTTGTAGCCCAGCGCGTACTTAAACCTAACCAGCCATTAACAGCATGGCAACAGCAGATATTAAATCAACAACTCACCCGCCATGGCTGGAAAAGTGAGGCCATTTTTTATCAATCCCTGCAGCAATTAGGTCTGCACAATAGTATTTAGCTGACTTATTATAATTATAAATTTAATTTATACCCTGTATTTGCAGTATAAACTGGCAAAATGTTCAATAAATTGGTATAAATGCCGGCTTAAATTTAGCACCCCTGTCATATAAGTAGTCTAAACTCTGTGAGTATTTTTTATTTATGTGTGTATCCAAATCTTTAAAGGAAAAGTTCATGGCCAAACAAACCATAACAGTGATCAAAGGCGACGGCATCGGCCCAAGCATTATCGACTCAGCACTTGAAATACTAAAAGCCGCAGGATGCGATTTTGATTATGAATTTGTTGACGCTGGCCTCGCTGCGCTTGAAAAAACGGGCGAATTGCTTCCACAAGAAACAATTGACACGATTGCTAAAAATAAAATCACTTTAAAAGGTCCATTAACGACCCCTGTAGGCGAAGGCTTTACATCAATCAATGTAACACTTCGTAAACAGTTTGGTTTATACGCTAATGTTCGTCCTGTTAAGTCGTTCGCAGGTACTAAAGCACGTTACGATGACATTGATATTATTACTGTTCGTGAAAATACCCAAGGTATGTACTCAGGTGCAGGTCAAGTAGTGAGTGCTGATGGCAACGAAGCTGAGGCAATGTCTGTTATCACGCGTGAAGGCGCTGAAAAAATCGTTACTTTTGCATACGAGCTAGCTGTACGCGAAGGCCGTAAAAAAGTAACCGCTGTTCATAAAGCAAATATTTTAAAATCAACATCGGGTTTGTTCTTAAAAGTTGCTCGTGAAGTGGCTGAACGTTACCCTGAGATTGAATCAACTGAAATGATTGTTGATGCAACCTGTATGAAACTAGTAATGACACCGGAAGAGTTTGACGTAATTGTAACGACTAACCTATTCGGCGATATTTTATCTGATTTATGTGCTGGTTTAGTTGGTGGTTTAGGCATGGCGCCTGGTGCTAACATTGGTGAAAATGCGGCTATCTTTGAAGCTGTTCACGGTAGCGCACCTGATATTGCAGGTAAAAACCTAGCAAATCCAACGTCAGTTATTTTAGCGTCTATTCAAATGCTAGAGCATTTAAATATGGGCGATACGGCAGAGCGCATTCGTAGCGCAGTGGCTGATGTAATTAAATCAGGCGACCGTACTACTCGCGATTTAGGCGGCAGCCATGGTACAACTGACTTCACTCAGTCAGTAATCGACCGTCTGTAACAAGTATAATTGAATTATAAAGCCAACATCTGTTGGCTTTTTTTATGCCTGCTCAAAACCGCCTGTATCACTTTAATGTAATTAATGTGTATTTAAGCTCCCTACTCCTTAAAATTAAAAATGCATAATTTCTGCTTTTAACGTGAGAATACTTCATAGCAATTAGAATTTAAGATTAAAAAAGATATAAAAATGAATTTTTAATCCAAAAACTTTAGTTTTGGGTTGACATGAGCGCGCAAAAGCCTTAAAAATAACCACATACAAAAATTGTAATTTAAACAGCATTTTATTTTAAAGAGCACCACATTATGAACACACAATTTCGTCTTTTAGTCTTACTCGTACTGGTCTTAGTGATAAGCCCAGCGGGGATGTATTAAAAGGTGAAACATGCTTTTTTAAACCCTCGCACTACGCGGGGGTTTTTTTTTGCATAAATCAGTCAACAGAGGAATGAGGATGAGTAAACAAGAATATAATGGCTCTGAATTGGTTGTTAAGTCATTAAAAGAGTTAAACGTTAAGTATATATTCGGTTACCCCGGTGGCTCAGTATTAGACTTATATGATGCGCTATTTCAGCAAGATGATATTGAACATATTTTAGTCCGTCACGAACAGGCCGCCACACACATGGCCGATGGTTACGCAAGAGCAACCGGTGAAGTCGGTGTTGTACTTGCCACTTCTGGACCAGGGGCAACAAACTGTGTAACAGGCATAGCAACTGCGTATATGGATTCTATTCCGATGGTGGTGTTATCAGGTCAAGTGCCAACCAACTTAATTGGTGATGACGCGTTTCAAGAAACGGATATTGTTGGCTGCTCTCGTCCGATTGTAAAGCATAGCTTTAATTGTAGAAGCGCTAGTGAAATTCCCAATATTCTTGCTAAAGCCTTTTATATTGCCAGCTCAGGTCGCCCAGGCCCAGTTGTCGTTGAACTTCCTAAAGACATGCTTAATCCTGAGCTAACCTTTGCTTACAACTTTCCAGCGGCAACAGAACTCAGAACCTACAACCCTAATACCAAGGGTCACTCTAAACAAATTCGTAAGGCCGTTGCTGCTATTTTAGAAGCGAAAAAGCTGGTTATTTATTCTGGTGGCGGAATTGTGCTTTCAAATACATCAGAGCAACTAACCCACTTAGTCGAATCGCTTAATGCACCTATTACCAATACCCTAATGGGACTAGGCGGTATATCAGGCATTCATCCTAACTTTATTGGTATGTTGGGTATGCACGGTACATTAGAAGCAAATAAAGCCATGGCCTATGCTGATGTTATTTTAGCCCTTGGCGCAAGATTCGATGATCGGGTTACCAATAACGTACAAAAGTTTTGCCCTAATGCCACTATCGTGCATGTAGATGTCGATCCGACTTCAATTTCCAAAACCATAAAAGCACATATTCCGGTTGTTGGCTGTTTAGCCACGGTACTTGAACAGTTACAAACTGCTATAGATAAAAGCCCAATAAAAATAGACCGCAGTGCACAAGAAGATTGGTGGCGACAGGTGATCAGTTGGCGCGAACAAAAATGCTTAAACTACAATACCGATGGCGATAAAATTAAACCTCAAGCAGTTATAGAGGCTATTTATAAAGCGACTAATGGTGATGCTTATGTCAGTTCAGATGTGGGCCAACACCAAATGTTTGCGGCGCAGTATTATCCATTTAAGCACCCTCGTCAGTGGATCAACTCAGGCGGCTTAGGCACCATGGGCTTTGGTTTACCGGCTGCAATGGGGGTTAAGCTCGCCTTTCCTGATAAAGAGTCTTTATGTGTGACTGGCGACGGCTCTATTCAAATGAACATTCAAGAGCTTTCTACCTGTTTACAATACAACTTAGCGGTAAAAGTGATCTCGTTAAATAACCGTTCACTAGGTATGGTTAGACAATGGCAAGATATGATTTATGGCGGCAGACACTCCTCTTCCTATATGGAATCACTTCCTGACTTTGTAAAACTTGTACAAAGCTACGGCCATGTAGGAATACGAGTCAATACACTGGATGAATTACAGCCAGCAATAGACAAAGCCATGTCGATAACCGATAGATTAGTGTTTTTAGATATTTTAGTAGACGAAAAAGAACATGTTTACCCGATGCAAATTAAGCACGGTGGCATCGATGAAATGTGGTTAAGAAAAGGAGTAAAGGCATAATGCGTCGTATATTATCTATATTATTAGAAAATGAACCCGGTGCGTTATCACGTATAGTGGGGCTTTTTTCTCAACGAGCTTACAACATTGATAGTTTAACTGTTGGAACCACTGATGATGAATCACTCTCGCGTATTACTGTCACCACTAAAGGCGATGATAGAATTGTTGAGCAAATCACCAAACAGGTAAATAAACTGGTCGATGTACTTAAGGTGATTGATTTAACCGAAATGAGCCACATAGAGCGCGAACTGTTATTAGTAAAAGTATTTGCTCAAGATGAAGCTACGCGAGCTGCTGTAACGCGGGTTGTAGATGTATTTCAGGGCGCTATTTTAGATATGGGCCGTCAAAGTTACAGCCTACAATTGGTAAGCAGTACCGATAAAATAGAGTCGTTTTTAGATACCTTACGTCATGAAACAGACATTATAGAAGTGGTTCGCTCTGGCGCGGTCGGCATTGGTCGCGGAGATAAGGCGCTTAAAGCTAAATAAGCGTTAAATTTACGGCAAAAAAAAGGGCTTAATAGCCCTTTTATTATTTTTATAAACCTAAACCTTATAGGTTTACTTGGTCTTTAAGACCTTTACCTGGTTTAAAGCTTGGAATAGTCGCTGCTGAAATTTGGATTTCTGCACCTGTTTGTGGGTTACGGCCTGTACGAGCAGCACGTTCTTTAACTGAAAAAGTACCAAAACCAACTAATGCAACAGAGTTGCCTTCTTTTAGTGAAGAAGTTACAGCGCCTGTGAATGCATCAAGTGCACGTGTAGCGGCTGCTTTAGAGATTTCTGCGTCAGTAGAGATTTTTTCAACTAGTTGAGCTTTGTTCATTATTAGATTCCTATTCGTTATTATTTTGCCTTCGCAAATCCTATCTTTATGCATTTTCGAAGAGTTAGCAACAGCAAATTACGTTTTTTAACTTAAATACTAAAAAATTAGTAAAATTATAATAATTTACTGTAAAATACAGCGAGTTGGGTTAACAAAAACTTAATTTAAGCACAAATATAGTGCAGCTATGCACTGTGATGAGTCGCTATATTTTTTCAATTACTAAGGTCACTTCCCCGACCTCAACGCCAAACTTAACAATAGATGTGCGGTTTATCAAGCGCGTGTTGGTGACTAAATACATCCAATCGTCAAAGTTAACTTCAAAAGTGCTGCCATCATAAGGAATTTCCACATTGTAGTTCCAATGAAAAACACTGCCTTCACTTTTGCCTGTGGCCGTACCTAAAACATCAGAAGCAGTACCGGTTAACGTGTTGTCGTCGTTTAAGGTTATTTTCCAAATACGTTTTTGGGTTTCGCCGTCATCATAAACGAAGTCTTCCTCAATAACGCCTTGGTTGCCATCCCACGTAGCGCTCAAGTCTACAACAAGCTTACGGGTTAATTCGCCTTTAAAGTCTTGTACAACACCGTAGGCTTTTAAATCGCCGCTAAAAAAAGTCTTAAAATCGAAATTAGGCTCTGAGCCTTTGTAGTGCTCTACACTCGGCGCTGAACAACTTGCAATAAAGAAGCTTACTACCAGCAGCAAAGTTACTTTGATACGTTTTAGATTAATCATGTTAAATCCCTAAAAGTTGATTTCTAATCGATGGTTCTGAGGTGTTCTCACTTAGCCAAATAGCTAAAAAGTCATCTGCAAAAGTGGTGTCTTCTATGCGGCCTATTTCATTGTCATTGTGAAAGAAAATACTGTGTCCTTGCTGATCGGTCAGTAAGGTTAACGATTCACCCTTTTTAATGTCTGGCCATATCGCTAATAATTTATCTGCATAGCGAGCTGATAATTGTGATTTACCTAAATGTTGCCATTGCTCTTTAGTGGCTTTTACAATGTCTTTAGCATCAAAGTCTCGCAGGTAAGTTAAAGTAAATTTAACTGGCGTTTGCTTGGGACTATAAGATCCAGAGGGAGTAAAAAGCGTTGCATCATAAACATCCCAAAAAAGGTATTCCATACGTGCCTCGCCCACTTTGTTAAACTGGGTATCAGCATAAGCAGCATGGTTAAACAGGGCATAAATTAGTACTAAATTTAAAAGCGTTTTCATAATCAGCTCCAAGCAGTAAATACAATTGTTTTATTGCTTAATAAACGCGCCAATTTTACCGTTAATAAATAAAATAACGCTAAACGTTGCAGCCCATAAAGCACCGTATAACGGCCAAAATTGCCATAGCGGCAAGCCGAGTTCTAACACGTCGAATCGCGCCCCCGCCCAGTAACTTCCTGGTGCAAACGCTAAACATACAATAAACGCTTGCCAAGGTTTAAGGGTTGTTAAAAACGACATTGAGGTGTTAATACATAGCAATAAAGCAGCCCATAAAAACACTAACCAAAGCGGAAATGGCGCTACTTTAAATTCAATCAGACCGAACTTAACCGCGATAAATTCACTTAGTAAGGCTAGTGGTAAGCACTTTAGAAGCAAAAAAGCATCTTGTTTTTTTTGCGCTGACAAATAAAACATTAATGCAATGATAACAGTTGAATAGATAAATGAGTGCTGTTCAAGCAGTAGGCATAAAAACCACACTACTTGAAACAGAACAAAATTAATAAGCGAGTGCAATCTCATCATTACTACTCTTAAAACGGGGTTTGCGTGCCATTAAATGCACGGTGCTTGTTGCGCGAGTTCTAAATGCGCCCTCGCAATAAGCAAAATAAAATAGCCATAAACGATAAAATCGCTCATCAAATTTATTACTATCGAGGTTTGGCCAACTTGCAATGAAACGATCTCGCCAATCAGCAAGGGTTCTTGCGTAGTGAACACCAATATCGTTAACTGTGTGGATATTCATATCGGTATGATTTTTTATTTGCTCACTCATTTCGTTGAGCGAAGGCAAACACCCACCAGGGAAAATATACTGCTGAATAAAGTCAGAATTTTTTAAATAATGTTGGTAACGCTGATCGCTAATTGTAATTGCTTGAATAAGCATAGCACCATCGTCTTTTAATAGCTGACCGCACTGAGTGAAAAAACTAGGCAAGTACTCATGACCAACCGCTTCTATCATCTCAATTGATACTAGCTTATCGTATTTACCGGTTAGTAAACGGTAATCTTGTTTGAGCAAGGTTATTTTGTTTTCAAGTCCAAGCTCTTTAATTTTATTTGCAACATAATCGTGCTGCTCATCAGAGATGGTAGTGGTTGTTACATGGCATTCGTAGTGAGTAGCCGCGTAAATTGCAAATGCTCCCCAACCTGTACCAATTTCAATGACGGTGTCGCCTTGTTGTAACTCGACTTGTTCACAAATACGCTGTAGTTTGTATTGCTGTGCTTGCTCGAGGGTGGCGTCTTTACTTGGGTATACGGCACTTGAGTAAAGCATTTCTTTGCTTAAAAAAGACTCGTATAAGTCATTGCCTAAGTCGTAGTGTGCAACAATATTCTTTTTAGAACCCGCATGTGAGTTCTTGTTTTTAATGTGGTTTATACGATGAGCGATGTTACTAAAAAAAGCGAATTTCTTTTCAAATGCGTCTAGTTGGTCTTGGTTTATTGCAAAAATTTCTATCAACCGAGTTAAGTTATCACACTGCCACTGCCCTAATATGTAAGATTCTCCCGCGCCAATACTTCCCGACAGCGCAAATGCTTTATACATAGCAGTATCATTAACGGTTACCGTTACTTTAAGCTCTGATGACGTATCGCCAAATACAGACTGCTGATTATTGTCTACAAGCACTATTTGACCTGTATCAATTGACGAGAACGCTTTAAACACTAACTTTTTATAAAAATTAGTAAACCAACTGGTGCGTTCCTGAACGCGTAAGCTCGATACCTTTTCCATATACTTACCTATATTATTGTTATTACTTATAAAACAACATAAATTAAATTTAAAGTTTGCCTGAATGACCTAAAAAAGGGACTTTTTTAACAAACAATTTAAATGCCTGATAGTAAATACCTCTGAAAATAGACCATGTCATTGCAGGAAAGCGCTTCAACAACTTGCTCATTTGTTTATTGCACAAGGGTTGGCGCTGTAACCTTAACGAAGCATCAAAAAGTAGTTCTTCATCTCGCTTATTTTCTATACGTATCAGTATATTGTCTTTCTTTTGTCGAACAGTCCAATGATAGTTCATATCCAAATTCATAAAGGGTGATACGGAAAAAACTTTCTTAAAGTTCACTTTTTTTTGTAGTGGAACCAAGTAGTAATGTCGCTCATTCCATGGGGTATTACTTACCTCGGCCACCATGTAGCTAAATTGATTATCGTCATGGCCAAAAAAATAAAAATTAACGGGGCTAAAGTAAATACCCAAGCAGCGTAACTGCCCTAGCAGGTACACATGGCTAAATTTCTCATCTACCCCTAACTGGGCTAGCTGCGCATGAGCTCGCTCTATGATGGGCTGATGATGACTATCGGGTAACCCTTTTAAATAATCAGATTGCTCAAACTTCAATGCTTTAAACCCTGAAGTTCCAAGCTGCTTATGGACGCCATTAAGCGCATGAGTATTATTTAAATCAACCCACATCATATAAAGCGGGTAATTAAACGCGTGATGTTTAACAGCAAAACGGCGATGTTTAACATCGCCTAAATACACTGCATTAGTCAAACTCTACTCCAAGTTGCTTGGCCACATCAACGGCGCTGCGCACACCATCCTCATGAAAGCCGTTATACCAATACGCTCCGCAAAAGTACGTGTTATTTTGTCCATCAACGGTATGCTTTTGCTGTTGAGCGGCAATAGATTGTTGATTGAACACAGGATGATGATAGGTAAATTCACGTAAAATTTTACTCTGATTAATACCTTCTAAGTGGTTCAAGGTAACGCAGAACTGTGTATCTGATTTGATCCCTTGCAGTATATTCATTTGATACGTAACCACCGCCGCTTTATCGGTATTGTTATTGAGCAAATAGTTCCAACTTGCCCATGCGGCTTTTCTATCTGGTAATAATGAAACATCGGTATGCAATACCACCGAGTTCTCAGTGTATGGAATAGCACCCAACACCTTATTTTCTTGCTCGCAGGCATCACCAAGTAACGCTAACGCTTGATCTGAATGACACGCAAAAATAACCTTATCAAACAGGGCTTGCTGGCCATCAACAAATGTAATGGTGGCTCCCTGCTCGTCTCTGGTTACCGATTTAATGTCAGTGTTTAACTGTATTTTATCAGCAAAACCAGCTATCAACGGTTTAATGTATTCACGAGAGCCACCGGGAATAACGTACCATTGAGGTCTATTGGTAATGTCTAGCAAACCATGGTTAAAGAAAAACTTTACAAAAAACTCAACCCCTACATTTTCCATTTCTTTAATGCTAGTAGACCAAATGGCAGCACCCATAGGTAAAATGTAGTGATATTTAAAGAAATCATTAAAACGATGTTGTTGTAATAATTGACCTAGTGATTGCTCTGTGTAGTGACCTTTTGCGTGCAAAGCCTTACATAACTTATTAAAACGCACGATGTCATACAATAAACGCCAAAATTTAGGTCTAACTATATTTCTGCGTTGAGCAAATAAACTACTAAATGTATGCCCATTGTATTCAAAGCCGGTTGCCTCGTTATGCACACTAAAACTCATTTGGGTCGGTTTACGTTTCACACCAATGCGTTTAAGCAACTTTTCAAAATAAGGATACGTTCTATCATTAAATACAATAAAACCCGTATCTATCGCGTAATTAATACCGCTGTGCTCTACATCTACAGTTGCGGTGTGACCACCAATATAATCATTTTTTTCAAATAATGTGACATCGTAATGCTTGTGCAGTAAATGTCCGCAGGTTAAACCTGATACGCCAGTCCCAATTATTGCTATTTTTTTCAACGGGTTAATCCTTTTGCAATTTTAAGCCAAAGCGAAAGTGGCAATATTCGCAATGCTTTAAGTATAAATGTAAAACGATAGGGGAAATGAACATCTTTACGACGTTTAGCGACGCCTTTTATTATATAGTCAGCCGCTTTTTCAGCACTAACAGCCATCGGCATAGGGAAATCATTTTTGTCTGTAAGCGGTGTTTTTACAAAACCAGGGTGTACTAGTGTTACATCAACATCGTTTAAATCAACCGCAAGGGTTTTAGCTAAATAGCTAACGCCTGCCTTTGATGCACCGTAGGCTTCTGAACGTGGTAATGGTAAATAAGTAACACTTGAACTAACCATCACTAATTGCCCGCCAGAGACTATTTTTGGCAAAAGCGCCTCTAAGCAGTAACCCATTGATAACAAATTAACGTTAATAACACGCTCAAATAAGGCGCTATCAAAATTACGTGCATCGTCAACATACTCGCAGTTGCCAGCATTGAGAATTACGCGGTCAAATTGAGTGTACCCTAACGTTGCCGCTTTTATATCTTGCAAATTGGTTGCATCAAACTGGCAGGTTTCTATGTTGTTATGTTTGGCAAGTTCAGCGAGCTTTTGCGTATTACGCCCGCAGGCGATCACTGTATCACCCTGATCGGCATACTTAATAGCAAGTTGCTCACCAATACCCGACGTTGCACCTGTAATAAGGGTAATCATAGTTAACCAGCCCTTTTATCAATAAAATTAATAATGTTGCCCAGTAATGGAATATGCTTATACAAAAGCTCACCAGCATTAAAGTAATCTCGATGTTTTACAATCTTGTCGCCTTCAAATACCAACTTGCTGTGCCCTTGCACTGAAATTGTATTGCCCGCGTTAAGTTTTGGGTGAGAATAATGCATTGTCCAATACACAAATGCGTTATTATCGTTGGTAAATGAGTCGGTTATGTCAAATCGACAATGCTTAACATTACTATATAAACCACAAAAATAACGCCTTAAATCTTCAAGGCCATTAATCTCGTGCAGCGGATCTATAAAGTGAATGTTTTGAGCGTAAATTTCAGTTAATAACTCTAGGTTATCTTTATCAAGCTTTTGATATATTTCTACAAATTTATCGACTGATAATTGGTTATCCATATCACACCTTAAATGCAGCTAAAGCCCTCGCTCGTGCCGCTTTATGATCAACTATTGCTGGCCAGTAACAGTGTTCACTTTGTCCCGTTGCTGCTAAGTAAGTATGTGGGAAATGAATGTGTTTATCTGGCACTTTTTGTAATTCAGGCAGATATTTACGGATAAAATCACCATTTGGATCAAAGCGTTCGCTTTGGGTAATGGGGTTGAATACCCTAAAGTAAGGTTGTGCGTCACAGCCGGTACTTGCAGCCCATTGCCAACCACCATTGTTTGAGGCTAAATCGCCATCAATAAGATGCTGCATAAAAAACTGCTCGCCTTTGCGCCAATCAATCAGTAGGTGCTTAGTTAAAAAACTCGCAACCACCATTCTTAAACGATTATGCATCCAGCCTGTTTGCAATAGCTGTTGCATGGCGGCATCAACAAGTGGATAGCCTGTACGGCCTTCGCACCATTGCTTAAACTCAGCGTCACTGTCACGCCAACTCACACTATCGTACTTTTTGTTAAAATTGGCACCGCGTGAAAGTTTTGGGAATTCCGCAATTAAATGTTTATAAAATTCACGCCAGATCAGCTCGTTAACCCAGGTAAACGTTTTACTTTTTGAGGTGGTCAGTATATCGGGGTAATGTTGTTGTATATTAACCATTAACTGCTTACTGCTAACAACCCCTAATGCTAAATAGGGGCTTAAACCCGATGTTCCTTTTACACTAGGTATATCGCGTACATCATCATAACTTGCTAATTTATCATGGATAAAATTATCGACTACATTAGCTAAAGTGTCGTCATCAACCGGCCATTTTTTTGAGCTGTCATCACTGCTGAGTAATTCACACGATTCAATCTCAATAGGATTTGAAGATAATGGCCACGGCACCAAGCTAAAGTGAGTATCTTGATACTGTTTTAGCCACGCCCGCTTAAAGGGCGTAAACACTTTATACATTTCATTATTTTGAGTGCGTACACTACCTACGGGAGCAATGATATCACCTTCGTATAAAGTAAATGTTATTTGCTGTTGATCGCATTGCGCTTGAATCGCTTTATCTCTATTAAACTCATTAAGTTCATATTCTTTATTGGCTATTATGTGTTTAATCTCATACTGCTGACAAAAATCGAGAAGCTTAGTTTGGCAGTCTGTGAAATAAGGAGCCTCTATCACGTGTAAATTAATGCCATACTCAGCTAATTTTTCACGGATATAACTGACTCTGCGTTTTAGTAAGTCAATTTGAATTGGGGCAGTATTATGCTGTGCCCATTGTTTTTCGCACACAAAAAAAATGGCGTGTTTAGCACCATTATTTAGCGCTTCAATAAGCGCTTCGTTAGAAAAAAGGCGCAAATCGCGCCTAAACCAAAATAGTGTATTCATTACAAACCGTAACGTAGCTTAAGTTCATTAGGATAAGGGTTAAAGTATATTTGCTTGCTTAAATACTCATTCGGGTGAACCTTTAAATGATGTTTAAGCAAGGTTAGTGGTACATAAAGCGGCACCAACCCTTGGCGATACTCGTCAATTGCATCTCGCATTTCTTCTTTTTCGATTTTTGATAAATCTTTTTTGAAGTAACCTTGCAAATGCATCAACGTGTTAGAATTATTTTTTCTTGAAGCAGGTCGTTTAAGCGCGGTCATTAAACCTAAAATGTACTCGTCGGCTAGAGCATTAACATCGTCACCTACAAACGTTCCAAGTAGATTGCCTAAATCACGATACGCTTGATAATTATGAGCCATTAACAAGTATTTGTATTGAGCATGGAACTGGGTCAAACGATGTACAGTAACCGGCTCTTTCACTAACTGTTGCCAGTTATGTAATGTATAAACACGCATTACAAAATTCTCGCGTAAATGAACGTCATTTAAACGTCCATTTTCTTCGCAAGGTAGTAAAGGATTGTGTTTCATGATTTGTTCAGCAAAGAAGCCAACGCCCTCAGAGGTGTTACCCGTTCCTGCTTCATTGTAAATTTTTACCCGCTCCATGCCACAGCTTGGGCTCTTAGCACAAAAAACGAATCCGCTTAGATGCCCCGCTTGTTCTGTAGCTATTTTTTTACCGTATTCTGTGAGCTGCGGGCCAACATCTCCCGTACCATCCGGACGACACACTTTAATAGTATCGCCTGTTTTTACTTGACGAATTGTTGGACGGGGTATTGGTAAACCTACCGCAACCTCAGGACAATACATTTTATATTCAACATGTTTTGCCAGCTCTTCCATACAAAAGTTAGATTTTTTGTGGCCGCTGTCAAATCTTACCTTTTCGCCTGCTAAGCAGGCGCTAATACCTATTTTTATTGTATCTGTTTGCATAGATTCTCTTAATAAATCAAGCCACCAATTGGGTTAAGTAACTTGCTAAGTCCTTTATTGAAATGTAGCGCACTACTAACAACAGTAAAGCACAAACATCCCTCTTTTGTTAAAGGAGTATGTTGATGACGGCCATCTTGCCAAATAAAATCACCTGGTACATAACTGCCTTCTTCATCTGTAAATTCGCCATCAAGAAGTAGCGTAACTTCAAAACCTGTATGTGTATGCTCAGGAATTTCGCCGCCTGCGTCTATGTGCAATAAACTCGAACGCAAATGCCCATCGTCAAGCGCTATACGTGAACGAGCAAGCTTACCTACTTGTGTAAATTTGCTATAAGAAATACGTGTTAATGCTCTTGGTAAGCTGTAATTATGGTCATTCACATCAATAGTAACAGGTTCAACAGCATAAACTTCATCAATCGAATCGTCTGACGTGATTAATTCAAGCAACCCTGAGTCCGCTATATCGTCGCTTTGCTCATCGTTATTAACATTCATGTTGTCACTAAACACTGCTTTTGCATTACTTGCCTCGAGTTTTTCAACCTCAGCTTGGCATATTGGGCACATGTCTACATGAATAGATACGGCTAAGCTTAGTGATGCGGGAAGTGTTGCTGCACAGTATTGTGTAAGTAGTGTTTCACTCGGGTGATGTTTAATCATGCTGATCTCCCATTTCATTACGTAATTTCTGCAAGGCTAAACGTAATCGTGATTTTACCGTGCCTACTGGAATGTTTAATTGTTGAGCAAGCTGCTCTTGCGACATATCTTGAAAGTAAACACCGCGTACCACTTCTCTTTGTGCTTGTGGCAGTTTATCTAGGTAGCGCTTAATTTGTTTATCTTCAAGGTGGTCACTGTATTCGTGATGTGTATCTTCTGATTCATTCAATAACGGCCAGATGTCTTCGCTAATATTTTCTTCTTTGTTGCTTTTCATCTTTCGAAGCATATCAAAGGACGCATTACGCATTACCGTATAAACCCACGTAGTGGCTGCGCCTTTGTCGCTGTTGTACAAATGCGCTTTTCGCCACACTGAAGTGAGCGTTTCTTGCACCAACTCCATTGCTTGGGCTTCTACACCAAACTGCTTAATGCCAAAGCGTTTGATCTTTGGTGCAAAATATTCAAACAAGTACGCGAAAGATTTTTTATCGCGAGATTGGGCTACATTAACTAATGCTTCCCTGAGCTCCGTACTTGGCGTTTCTGGCATGGCAGTATACTTACCTGTGTTAGGTTCACAACGTAATATTTGTTGTTGACTTACCATAGTAAAATGTCCCGTTATAGCTTTTGTAAGTACCACTACGAGCTAAGAATATAAGCGGATCATAATTATTTTAGGCAAATTCATTATTAATCACAGTATGGAGGAAATTCAGCAAGTTATCAAAATTAGTTTCAAATGCAAGTTGTTGTTTTTTCTCAATAGAAATAGGGAGAAGCTCAAGCCATCTGGCAACAACCCAAGTAAGTTGATTAAACTGGGTATGTTTATAAAGAGACTGTAGCTGTGGATTATTAGAGAATACTTCTTCTAATGCCACTTGAAGTAGTTGATGTTCGCCAATGTCATGATTACTGCTATTGTACCAATAAGGTGTATTGCACGCAGAGACCTCACCATAGCGTAACTCCTGTTCGTCTTGGTACACGTTATCTAGTTGCACACTTTTTGATGCAAAAACATCAATCAACAGCATACCGCTTTCGTCTTGGTCGAAATCAATAATATCCATTAAACACCCTTGGGCGCTTATATTAAATGGTGTGTCGTGTTCGAAGGTGCAAAGTACAAAACCGCTGTTTGTTTTTAATGCGTTTTTAACCATCGTCAAATAACGAGGCTCAAATATACGTAATCGCGTATAGCCTTCAGGTAATATAAAAATAGGTAATGGGAAAATCGCACGTTTCATAAAGTCTACTTCTTTCAAACACTCTGCCTTTATTTACGTGCGCTCTATTGAAGTCGATCAGCTTTAGTTACATCGATTGTTTTACCGTGTAAGTGCATTCGCTAATTAAACCTCGTTCCCACATTTTTTATCATGTAAGCGATGTAATATACACTCAGTACACTTGCCACTGGCGCCAACATCAGAGCTAACAATTCGAACTCGCTGTTCATCACTTATTCCCTATTTTTATTGCTTTTGTTGTGTTTTTACTACAAGTTGCTTTTCATCAATGCCACTATTATCAACAACTGGGCTGGTTTGTAATAAACCATCTAAAATAGCGTGGGCATCAAAAGAAACAGCTTCTTTTACTGACTGTTCAAGTTCATAGGTTGCTTGTGATACATAAGTAGACACTGTTTTAGTTAGCATATCTGTAATATTTAAATCGACTTCTGTCGCGTTAACCTGAGTTGAGCCTAATACAAGTAAGCTAGCGATTGTCATGTTGATTGAAGTTTTCATAATAGTATTCCTTGTTTATTTATTGGTTAGTACACTTAGTTACTATCAAGGGCTATGCCATAAAGAAAAAACTTTATAAGTCATTGTTTTAAAATCAAATAAACAAATTAAAATGAAATCAACAAAATTTAAATTAGTAATTTTGACCAATGAATTTAAAAATAAAACCAAATAATAGTGTGTTTGTTAATGTTCAGTAAATTAATGACTTTATTTCGTATTTGAAAGTTTCAGCGTACACCTGTACACTAAAAATCATTCGGAAAGTGGTAGGATCTGTTATGTCTGTTGAAGCTCCCTATTCTAAAAAAGAAGAGCTGTTAAATGTTATTAGTCATGCCTTAGGCATTGTATTTGCTGCTTTTGTTTTTTGGGATTTAGTTAAACAAACTAATAGTGTGAAAAGCTATGCCAGTACTCTGATATACGGCAGTAGCTTACTAATTTTATTTTTATCTTCAACGCTTTATCACGCCAGTGTGCGCCCAAGATTGAGAGCGTTTTACAAAAAATGTGATCATTGCGCCATCTATTTACTGATTGCAGGCACCTACACGCCCTTTTTGTTGCTGTCGTTATCTGGGCTCTGGTCTTGGGCTACCTTAGCCTTTATTTGGACAGTAGCGTTTGCAGGCATCGCTTATAAGCTATTGGTTAAAAATGGCAATAAAAAAGTATCACTGGCTACTTATTTATTAATGGGATGGTTTGCATTAGCCATTGTGTATCCGCTTTATTTAAACGTGCCTATCAATGCACTTTATTGGCTATTAGCTGGCGGCTTATTTTATAGTGTAGGTACTATTTTTTACAGTGCAAAAAGCACTCAATATAGCCATGCTATTTGGCACCTTTTTGTTATTGGTGGATGTGTTAGCCATTATATTTCGATCAGTAACTATGTTTATTAGGCTGGTTAAGCCATTTAGATTAGTCTGGTTTGAGCGAGAAGCGGTCATTGAAATTGGCTAAATATCGTAGTTAATTGATTGGTGAAACTGCTCTTTGCGCATATATTTATGAAAATGAGCGGCGCGCGTAAATTATTCTATTTAACTTTACTTTAAAGTTTTAAAAAACTTAGTGATAGTAGTGCCTTAGGTAATTTGTTAAACGTAGATAAATAAGCGTTAAATCGGCAAAAATATGCGCGATGAGCGCACTATTAAATTGTTAGCCCACAGGCGTCAGAATTAGCGAAGGATTATGATAAAAGGTCAAATAGTAGAATGGAACGATACTAAAGGTTATGGGTTTATATCGTCTGTTGATGGGAAAGTGAGAGTATTCTTCCATATTTCATCTATCACTAACCGAGGTTATCGCCCTAAAGTAAAAGATAGCGTTACTTTTGACGTCGCTGAGGATAAAAAGGGACGATTCAATGCTGAAAATATTGT
The DNA here is from genome assembly GCF_000576475.1 of Pseudoalteromonas sp. SCSIO_11900. Lineage (NCBI taxonomy): Bacteria > Pseudomonadati > Pseudomonadota > Gammaproteobacteria > Alteromonadales > Pseudoalteromonadaceae > Pseudoalteromonas > Pseudoalteromonas sp. SCSIO_11900. The sequence continues at coordinate 516,772 of NZ_KK070025.1, read as the reverse complement.
GGTGCGAGGTGTCAACGGATTCCCTTATACAGTGCTATTTGGTTTTAGCTTCTTGGTCGCAGCAATAGCATCGGTAACAGTATTTAATGGTGAAATACTTCTAATTCCTTTGTATTTAGTATTGAGCATCTTTACATATTTTATGTTTGCGTGGGATAAACAAGCGGCACAGAATGGTAGTTGGAGAACGTCAGAAAGTACATTGCATACATTATCTTTGGTCGGTGGTTGGCCAGGAGCACTACTGGCTCAGTTTCAACTACGACACAAATCAAGGAAACAACCTTTCAAGTTCATTCTATGGATTACAATTTTTATCAACATTGGTGGTTTTGTTTGGTTGTTGAGTGAATCAGGACGGCGTATAGTCCAGAGTGTTTTAGGGGCGTTTTAGCGTCTATCAAACTTGCAAAGTAATGTGGGCTAACAAAGCGTTCAAGACGGATTCACAACGCTTGGTAGTTTTGGTTTGGTTCAGCTTTAGTGGCTACGGCACAATGGTTTAGGTTTGGTGGTCGCGTTTTTCACCACTTAACGCGGCGTTAGGTGATTACTTTTGTGCGCTTATTTTAAACCATGAGAAGAGGTAATAATGGGAATAATAACACTTATTATATTATTAGTAGTGGTGCTTGTGGTTGTAGTCACTCTTACACAAACAAGAGCCTCTTCGACTCAAAAAGTGGTAAGCAATCAGGTTGTTTCGCGTAGTGGTATGAAAGATGCTAAGTATTCAGGGACTATGTTTACAGCATCGCACTCTAAAAAGAGTAATGTAGATGACAACATACACAATTCCAGTTATTGCTTCGATACTAATGATTACCTTGGCAAAGCTGCTGATGCGAAAAGTCAGGCTAAGCAGGCAGTTAAAGAGCGAGACTTTGATAAGGCGTGGCGATTATTTCATGAACAAAAAGAATATTATGTGAAGCATGCAAATCGAATTGGATTCAGTGCGCGAGATGCCCTTTCATTGGATTCTACTGTACATGAAGATTTAGCAAATATACTACGCGTTGGTGGTAAGCATCATGATGCTTTCTTTAATATTCTGTATTGGGTTATTGCTTCTAGGCATAGACCCATCAAACGTCATGAGCAAAAATTGAAAGCCTATTTCAATCGCTGTAAATTCAAGAATACAACTATTGAGGATGTATGCGACTATATTGCTGGTTGTGGGAACACGATAGTTAACCCTATAAAGATTAGAGAGCAAGTCGAAAGGTGGCGCGCTTGCGAATAATCACCTAACAACTGACTAAGGCTATGAATGTCCGCTTATGGCACAGACTGTGTGAAAACTCTGATCACCTTTTGGTCTAAGTATGTTCTGCTTATGATCTATTAATCTATACATTTAGTTCACTTAATATACTGATATTTATATAATTAGACTATTGATTCAGTTGAGGGTTGAGGCAGTATGTCAAAGTTTATAAGCGGTGAAAGTCGTGACCAATCAACGTTATTTCCAGAATCGTTGGAAGACTACGTCAGTGAAGATAATACGGTCAGAGTGATTGATGTTTTCATTGAGGAACTAAATCTAGCTGAATTGGAGTTTAAAGGGTTAACTTTAAAGTCCACAGGCCGCCCTAAGTATCATCCAGCCACATTATTAAAACTGTATCTTTATGGTTACCTCAACCGTATTCAATCATCCCGCCGATTAGAAACCGAATGCCAACGCAATATTGAACTGATGTGGCTACTTGGTAAGTTGGCACCCGACTTTAAAACGATTGCTGATTTTAGAAAAGACAACGGAGATGGTATAAAAAATGTGTGCAAAACGTTTGTTGAAGTCTGCCGTCGTCTGAATATGTTTGAGAAACCAGTTGTTGCCATCGATGGTAGTAAGTTTAAAGCTAGCAACAACAAAGGCAATAATTTTACGCCAAGCAAAGTTAAATTCCACATCGACCGAGTCGAAAAGAACATTGAACGTTACCTTGAATTACTTGATGAAGCCGATAAAGAGCAAGCTAACGTCACAAAAATTAAAGCCACAAAAGATAGGCTAGCTGACTTTCGCAGCCAGTTAAAAAAACTACACGAGATTAAAGAACAAGTTGAAGCTCATCCTGACAAGCAAATATCCACTACTGATCCTGATTCACGTTTAATGAAAACTCAAGGTTTTACAAGAGTTGTGAGTTATAACGTGCAAAGTGCGGTTGATACCAAGCACCACCTTATAGTGGCGCATGAGGTGACCAACGTGCCAGATAGAGGCCAGCTTGCGTCAATGACAAAACTCGCACAAAAAGCATTGCGCAAGGAAGATATAAGGGTATTAGCAGATAAAGGTTACTTCAGTCAGCCCGATATAAAAGATACTATCGATTTGGGTGCAGAGCCAATCATGCCCAAGACGGATACATCGTCCTCTGAAAAGAAAGGGATATTTAACCGCTCACTCTTCAAATACGATGCAAATAAAGATATTTACTTATGCCCCGCTGGTAATGAACTTCAAAATCGAATGCAGGTATTTGAGCAAGGTAAATACCTTGATGTTTACTTCAATCACATTGCTTGTCGAGATTGTAAAATAAGAAGTCAGTGCACTAACTCTAAAAAAGACCCTAGGCGAATAAGGCGGTGGGTGCATGAGATTCTGACAGAAGAAATGCTTCAAAAGCTAAAGAATGAACCTGAATTGATGCTTCATCGCAAGCAAACTGTTGAGCACCCCTTTGGCACAATTAAACTCTGGATGGGAGCTACCCACTTACTAACACGAGGTTTAAAAAGCGTGGGGACAGAAATAAGTCTTCATGTCCTAGCTTACAACTTCAGAAGAATGATAACAATTATGGGAGTTAACGGCCTAAGTAAAGCAATTAGAGTAGCGTTGCCATAGCAGTTTCGTTCGCGCGGAGAAAATTGCGATACTGAGAAAAAATCGATCGCAACCATCTTAAATGGTTTCAAACTAAGAACATACCCAAGACAATTTATTAAAAATTAGTTTTTACACAGTCTGGGCACTCAGCCGACAGTCAATATATATGGTTTAACTTACAGTACAAATCAGTTATTTATATCGCTAACGGGTAAATTGGGCTGTTTCTGGTAAATTCATTATTTTTGTCGGATGGCGTGGCTCCGCCACTTGTCCAACCTACATTAAAAGCTAGGTTGGTTAAGCCGAAGGCGCCACCCAACAGATTTTCAGATACACGCCTTTAAAATCCGCTCATGGCACTCTCTGGCTACTCGACAACATTAAATATTGAGAATTATTGGCAAGGTATTTTACTTTGTCGGATGGCGCTTCGCTTATCCGACCTACGCGTACACTTATATGTTTGAGAGTGGTTATATCACTCCCATCTACACTCGCGCATATTCACTTTATTATTGTTAAAATTAACACCTTCTAATAACAGTTTTTGTCGTTGTTCTTGGTATTTATCACTCCCTTCGGGAAACGATATTTTACCTTGGCTATTAACCACTCGATGCCACGGGATCGCCGAATCTTTTGGCATCTCTTTTAATAAACGACCTACCAACCTAGCATTATTAGGATACCCTGCAAGCGCCGCTACTTGCCCATAACTGGCAACACACCCTGAGGGTATACTCGCAATAATAGTGTAAATAACCGTTTCTTTATTAACGTCCATTCTTGCTTAAATACTCCTGACTGAGTAATTCAAATTGCTGCCAAATTTTACGGGCAACAGGACCATGGTGCATAGCATGTTGACGAAAAACACGAATTTGCGCGCTAAACTGATGCTCTCTGTCTGTTACTATTATTTGCTGTAATGAGCCCGCGGCAATTTCTTTTTTACAGTGGCCTAAGCTCATCATTGCCCATCCTGCACCTGACAATAAAAACGACTTTAGGGTAGATATGTCATCTATTTTCATTACCGCAGCCCCTTTAGAATAAGATAACCTGTCGCTGTCTATGCTCAAGCCACTTTCAAACATCGCTAAACACGGGTAAAGTTGTAACTGATCGTAGGTAAGCTGCTTAGGTAAAATCCCTTTTGCGCCAACAATGCCTATATCAAGCTTGCCTATCGGTAAGCTTTCTAAATCGCCGGTGGCATGAAATAAATCAAACCATGGGCCAATCCCAAGCTCGGCTTGGCCGGTATTAACTTGCTCTAAAGATACAAACCGTTTACCACTGGTTAAACGAAATTCTGTACTAGAAAAATGCTTAAAAGTATTACTTATGATCTCGTTATAACTTTGCATATGACAAATTTGCTCGTAGCAGACTCTATATTGCGCTTCATTGCCTAATGCCAGCTCTGTTGCGAGCTGAGTAAGTTGCTCATTAGCGGCTAATAACTGTTTAGCCTCGCGATGAAAAATACGTCCTTTTTCGGTAAGTTGTAATCGGTATTTAGAACGGTCGAGTAGATCAAAACCTAATTTCGCCTCTAAGTTTTTAATCGCTAGTGTCAATGCAGGCTGAGTTTTATGTAGCTTTAATGCAGCGCCACTTAAGCTCGCACTTTGCACAATAGCATCTAAAATTTGTAATTGATTAAGTTTCATAGTCAGCCCGGCACATTATAAGTAAAACTTATTGAGTTTCTAAAATTTAATGAATTTTATTTTATATGTTTGCAGCGTATGCTGCACACACTTATTTAGCCTTTTTTTATCATGGAGATATCATGCCACTGTTTCGCTTATGTTTACTATCTGCGACATTACTAAGTTTAATAGGCTGCTCAGAGCCCGAGAAAATAGCTAAAGAAGAGCCTATTCGTCCGGTTAAATTATTTAGCATTGGTCATGATTCACAAACTAACATTCGCAGCTTCCCCGCTGAAGTGGTTGCAAACCAAGGCTCATATCTTGCTTTTAGGGTCAACGGTGAGTTGGTTGAATTTCCTGTATTAGCTGGTGAACAAGTTGAAAAAGGACAACTATTGGCTAAGTTAGATCCTGAGGATTTTCAATTACAATATAACGAACGTAAAGCACGATACGAACTGGCAAAATCACAACTAAAACGCATTAAACAACTATTTGATAAAAATATCACCAGTCAATCTGAGCTTGATCAAGCCGTTGCCAATAAACAAGTCGCTGAGTCAGCGTTTAAAATTGCAGAAACAAATTTAGAGTACAGTGAACTTCGTGCTCCTTTTGCTGGCATAGTAGCCAAAGTGTTTGTAAAAAACTTTGAGAGTATTCAAGCAAAACAAAATGTTCTGCGCCTAGAAACTCGCGATTTTATGGATGTAGAAATACAGGTTCCTGAAAAAATCGTGGCGCGCATTCAAAAAGATACCCAATACCAACCTATGGTTGAATTTGATGGCTATCACGACAAGCAATACAAACTAACGCTTAAAGAATGGGACACCCAAGCCGATCCGGCAACGCTTACCTATAAAGTGGTTTTTTCATTACCGGTGCCAAAAGATTTTAATTTGCTTGCGGGTATGTCGGGACAAGTGATGATAGATTTGAGCAAAGTTACACGCTCACAAACCCCTTACACTATTTTACCTATTGAGTCGGTATTTTCAGATCCTAATAAAAGCCTAAGCGATAATGCCTATGTGTGGGTTTTTAATCAGCAAACTGGCACTGTGCATAAACAAGCAGTACAAGTGGGCCAATTGCATCACGACACTATCGAAGTGCTTAGCGGCGTAAAAGAAGGCCAACAAATTGTCTCTGCCGGTGTTCACTCTTTAAAAGAAGGCATGTCTGTTCGTCCTTGGAATAAAGAGCGAGGCTTATAATTATGGGCTTTGCGCAACTATCTATTGAGAAAAAAGTCATTAGCTGGATGTTTACGCTGTTGCTGTTAATTGGCGGCAGTGTATCTTATTTTGATTTAGGCCAGCTGGAAGATCCTGAATTCACTTTAAAAAAAGCCATGGTGATCACTTTATATCCAGGCGCCTCTCCACAGCAAGTCGAAGAAGAAGTGACATTTCCGATTGAAAATGCCATTCAACAGCTCCCCTATGTTGATTATGTCACCTCTATTTCATCCAATGGTAAATCACAAATTACCGTAGAAATGAAAAGCACCTATCGGAAACAGGAGCTAAGACAAATATGGGATGAAATGCGTCGTAAAATAAACGACCTTAGCCCGTCGCTGCCAAGTGGTGTTTACCCCAGTAATGTGATTGATGATTTTGCCGATGTTTACGGCGTTATGTTTGCCGTCACGGGCGATGGCTACTCGTATGATGAATTAAAAGACTATGTTGATTATTTAAAACGTGAACTTGTTTTAGTTAAAGGAGTGAGCAAAGTTACAATTGCGGGCCAACAGCAGCCACAAGTAATGGTTGAGGTATCGACGCAAAAGCTTGCCCAACTCGGTATTGCGCCTAGTCATATTTATGATTTACTGCAATCACAAAACACCGTATCTAACGCTGGACGTATTCGCGTGGGTGATGAGTCTATTCGCTTGCATCCTACTGGTGAATTTAAAGATGTAAAAGAACTTGAAACCTTATTAATTTCAAAGCCTGGTGCCAGCGAACTCATTTATCTAGGCGATGTTGCAAAGGTTTACCGTGAATATGCTGAAGTACCGACTAATGTGATTCATTACAATCAACAACATGCTCTGCTTATTGGTGTGTCGTTTATGTCTGGGGTTAATGTTGTTGATGTAGGTAAGCACATAGATGAGCACTTAGCATCTCTTGAGTATCAACGCCCGCATGGTATTGATATTAGCTCAGTGTATAACCAACCTAAAGAAGTAGAGCAGTCGGTAGATGGCTTTATTGTTAGTTTAATAGAGGCCATTGCAATAGTTATTGTAGTACTACTTATTTTTATGGGCTTTAAAAGTGGGGTTTTAATCGGCGGTATTTTATTACTGACCGTATTAGGCACCTTTATATTTATGAAGCTGTTTGCGATTGACTTACAACGTATATCATTAGGCGCGCTAATTATTGCGCTAGGTATGCTGGTCGATAACGCCATTGTTGTGACCGAAGGTATTCTCATCAACCTCAAGCGCGGTCAAACAAAGCTTAAAGCCGCAGTTAATATTGTCGATCAAACTAAGTGGCCACTACTTGGCGCAACAGTTATTGCCATAACCGCTTTCGCACCGATTGGTTTAAGCTCAGATGCCAGTGGTGAATTTGCTGGCAGCTTATTTTGGGTGCTGTTTATTTCTTTGCTCTTGAGCTGGATCACCGCAATTACGCTCACGCCGTTTTTTGCCCACTTGATGTTTAAAGAAACCGAATTTAAACACGAACATAATCAAGAGCATGAAGACCCTTACCAAGGCATCATATTCAATGGTTATAAAGCGATATTAAATTTAGCTATGCGCTTTAGAAAAACAACCTTAGTCCTTATGGTTGCCCTTTTATGCAGCGCTGTAGTGGGGTTTGGTGCAGTAAAGCAATCATTTTTTCCAGCCTCAAATACCCCGATGTTTTATGTCGATTACTGGCAAGATCAAGGCGCTGATATTCGCGCAACCCTTGAGGGCATTAAGCAGCTAGAAGCTTATTTACAAAAGAATGAACTGGTCACAGAAATCACCAGTACAGTTGGCCAAGGTGCGCCGCGTTTTATGCTGACCTACGCGCCTGAAAAATCCTACCCTGCTTATGGGCAGTTAATTATTCGTGTCACCAATCGTGAAGCCGTCGCAAAAGTCATGCAAAAAGTGCGTGATTACGCACAGCAACATCCACTGTCTGCAAAGTTAAAAGTAAAACCAATGGAAATTGGTCCGTCAACCGATGCTAAAATAGAGGCGCGGTTCTCAGGCCCCGATCCGGTTGTTTTAAGACAGCTTTCATCACAGGCTAAAGAGATTATCGCCAAAGACGACGGTGCCTTTAACATTCGAGATGATTGGCGTGCACGCACTAAAATGATTCGTCCGCAATTTAATGAACAAAAAGCGCGCCGTTTGGGGATCACCAAGTTTGACCTTGACCAAGTTCTGTTAACTAGCCTGTCGGGTAAGCAAGTGGGTGTGTATCGTGATGGTACGCAATTATTGCCTATTATTGCCCGCTCACCGGCAAGCGAGCGCTTAAATGTAGACAGTGTTCACGATTTACAAATTTATAGCCCTGTTTTACGCGTGTTTGTGCCGGTTACCCAAGTGGTTGATGAATTTATTGTTGAGTGGGAAGACAGCTTAATTATGCGTCGCGATCGTAAACGCACCATTACTGTGATGGCAGATCATGATGTATTGGGTGATGAAACGCCTGCAAAATTATTTGCTCGGGTTCGCGCTGAGGTTGAAGCAATTGATTTACCCCGTGGCTATGAAATGCAATGGGGCGGCGAGTTCGAATCATCAAGCAAAGCGAAAAAGGCTATTTTTGGCTCGTTACCACTGGGCTATTTAGCAATGTTTGCAGTAACAGTATTACTGTTTAACTCAGTGAAAAAACCTTTGGTTATTTGGGCAACTGTACCGCTGGCTATTATTGGTGTTAGTGCAGGCTTATTAGTGATGAATGCGCCGTTTAGCTTTATGGCGCTACTAGGCTTACTAAGCTTAAGCGGCATGCTAATTAAAAACGGCATTGTACTGGTTGATCAAATAAACTTAGAACTGAGTGAAGGTAAATCACCCTATCAAGCAGTGTTTGACTCAGGCGTCAGCCGTGTGCGCCCTGTAGCCATGGCCGCTATCACAACAATACTTGGCATGATCCCGTTATTATTCGACGTATTTTTTCAGTCGATGGCGGTCACCATTATGTTTGGCTTAGGGTTTGCTACCATACTGACGCTAATTGTAGTGCCGGTTTTATACACTGTGGTATTTAGGATTGATTACCCTAAAAAATAGTAGGCTAACAAAAAACGCAGCTAAGGCTGCGTTTTTATTTGCTTTGTTAAACAAGCTTAATTACTTTTTTAAGCTTAACGTGCTACTGCTGCGGGTTTTATTTCCTGTGGCAGTATTTGCTTTGTGAGTCTTTGATTTACCTACATAGGTAGTAGAGCGTTTTTGATAAGGCGTATTTCGACTACTTTTTTTAGCGTGCTTTTGTTGCTCGTCATTATTTTCACGACGTAGTTTCCCGCCCTGAAAGTCACGCTTATGAGCAGATTTAGCGCCATTATTTTTAGCTTGTTCAGTGTAATTGCGCTGTTCAGTATCATCATAAAGTGAGTGTTCTTGCGTTTTACCTGAATCAGCAATTGAGTCGTTAATGACCGCCATTTCAGCGTCGCTTAAATGTCGCCACTGCCCTACTTTCAATCCTTTGAGGGTTACGTTCATAATACGCACACGTTTTAGTGTAACCACTTCGTAACCTAAGTATTCACACATACGGCGAATTTGACGGTTTAAACCTTGGGTTAAAATAATGCTAAATTGCTGCGCACCGGTCTGAGTAACTTTACACTTTTTAGTCACGGTATCTAAAATAGGAATACCGTTCGCCATTTTATTTACAAACTGACGATTAAGTGGTTTGTCTACAGTAACCACATATTCTTTTTCGTGGTTATTGCCAGCTCGTAAGATTTTATTAACGATATCGCCTTCATTGGTTAAAAAAATCAGCCCTTCTGAGGGTCTGTCTAAACGACCAATCGGAAATATACGTTCAGGATAATTAACAGCTTTAACAATATTACTTTGAATTTTACGCTCTGTGGTACAGGTAATGCCCACAGGCTTATTATAAGCAATATACACACGTTTAGGTGGTGCTTTTAATGGTTTACCATCAACCAAAACTGCATCTGATTGGGCAACTTTAACACCCATTTCTGGTAATTCGCCATTAACGGTAACACGACCTTGCTCAATATATTTATCGGCTTCGCGGCGAGAGCAAAACCCGGTTTCACTAATAAATTTATTTAAACGCTTCAAGTCTGTCATCTGGCAAATCTTCTTAAATATAAAGGCGCATAGTTTAAACTACTCAAGCTATTTTTTCGCGGTTAATTTTTGCTAATTTACGCCATAGGTATTCAAGCGGGCCTTGCTTAAAATAACGGCAATAAATAGCTGTAAATATAAGCTGTACAATCACTAAGCTAATGGCGAGCAGCCAATAATCGAGTCGATTAAAACTAAGCGTCCACTGCGGAAAAAACACTTTAAACAATAATAACTGCATAATGGTTTGGCTTATATATAAAGTAAAAGCTAAACGTCCAACTTGTTGGATAAGCCTCCCTATGTAGGCGCTGTTGTCGCAAAGTTTAACAATTAAATGAATATAAAGCAGTGCAACACATAAGGCAGCAAGTTCATTAACAGGCTCTTGTAACGCATAACCAATACCTTGTTCATATGACTCTAACACTAATCGTAAGCTAGTCAGCAACACACTTAACACTGTAAATTTAATTAGCCCCGACCTGCTAAATCCATCACTAAACACATTACATTTGTAGGCAACAATACCAATTAGCATAAACCCAGCACTAGCCCACAATAATAAAATTGGCACAGCCAGCAACATATAGGCGCTCATTGTTATATTTTGGCTAAAGTGAGCACCAATACTTTGGTAATAACTATTATATATCTGGTAAAACTCGGGAGAATCCCTATAGAGTGGTTCCTCATTAAGCCCTAACATAAACATTGCTGTGGCAAGTAAAGCGATAAAAGTAAAAAAGGCCGCTTTGTTTTTAAGCTCTTCGTCCGTGTAATCTAAATAGCGTAATACCAGTAATGCTGACACCCCATATAAAAACAAAATGTCACCCGCCCACAGTAACAACCCATGTATTAAGCCAAACACAATCAGCCAATGTAATCGTTTTTTTAGTGGCTCAGTGCATTGGTATCGCTGATACTGAATATAAAGACCAGCACCAAATAATAACGTAAATAATGTGCGAAACCGCCCTTCAACAAATATAAGGCTTAAGGTGTGTAAAAAATTATCGCTAGCTGGAGGCGTGGTAAGTGGAGTGTAATTGAGTTCAAAAATTGCAAAGGAATAGCAGTTAATAAATACCAGGCCAAGTACTGCTATGCCCCTTATAAAGTCCATATTATAATTGCGCAAAGCATGAATTCCCTAAATATTATCTTTATAGCTATCGGCCCATTGTACCGCTTGTTTGTATAATTTTGGTAAAAAAGCACTGTCTAAATTAATCAGTAATACCGCTTTCTCAAGCGCCCACCAGCTTCCTGTTTCGTAGGCTTTGACTGTTTCAAGGATATAATATAAGTTATTTTTTTCACCAGTTAACGCTGCTTTTATATCTTCCGGGAATGGAAGTTTATCAACCAGCAAGTCCATTGGCTTGTCTAAAATAGCATCGAGCAGTGAAAAAAGCCCCGTTAAAAATGCTTCACCTTGAACCTGCTTAGCAACTTTTGCGGCTATTAATTCACAAAACCGTGCGCGAATAACGCACATCTGCATGAGCTCTATAGGCTTAGAGCGAGCTGTATGGGCAGTGACAATTAAGTTAACAAACTTTTTTAAACGTGCTTGGCCGAGGTAAACTAACGCTTGTTTTAACGACGAAATTTGGCTTTGTAGCGGAAACACACCGCTATTTAATAAACGCAGTAACTTGTAAGCCAATGCCGCATCAAGCTCAAATAAACCGGTGATCACTTTAACATCAGGATCTGGCTTCATTACTTCTGAGTAAATGGCGATCACTAGGCCGTAATTATAGTGCATATCTTTTTGTTCTATCATCACTGGGCGCGCAAAATAATAACCTTGAAAATAATCAAAGCCCATTTTACGGGCCAATTTATATTCTTCAACGGTTTCTATTTTTTCGGCTAGTAGTTTAATATTTTTGTATTTTTTAAGCTTATTCACCACCAGCGGAATTTCAGCAAGTGGAGTAAGGCGAATATCAAATTTAATTAAGTTGACCAGCTTTAAAAAGCGCTCCCACTGCGGCTTATAAACAAAATCATCAAGGGCTAATTTGTAGTTACTGTGGAATAGTTTACGACATAGCTCGTAGGTATCGTCGGTGGGCTCTATGGTCTCAAGTAATTCAATAACCACATCTTTACAAGGTAAAAAATCACACAAATCAAGTTTTAACGACTCAGGGCCAATATTGATCAATGCTTTTTTACCCGAGGTAATGTGACGAGTACCTAGGTTAAGCTGGTTTTCCATGATAAGCCTCGCCGTTGCTTGGCCATCAGACACACCAGGAAAGCAATTTTCAGGACTATCGCGAAATAGCAGTTCATAAGCAACTACATTTTGATTCCTATTTAGTATTGCTTGCCTTGCCACAAATACAGACACATTACCTACTTTATATTATTTCCACCAGACTAAGTAATTAAAGCGTAAACAAGAAGGGATGTCACTGAACTTTATAAAACTTTTTAATATAAGTATGTTATATAATCAGTTACCACACTATCCCAACTAAATCGTGCATCAGCAGCTCGCCTTTTTATTGCTTGCCATTGCTTAGGGTTTGTTTGATATAGGCTAAGTGCCTCAGTTAAACTCTGCAAGAGTGCATTAGCTTGTGTACTTAGCGTATCGCCGTTAAAACAAAATCCACTGACATTATGCTCTACGGTATCTTTTAAACCTCCGACACTGTGCACTAAGCAAGGTTGGCCGGCTCGCATTGCGAGCATCTGGCTAATTCCACAGGGCTCAAAAGAACTCGGCATTAAAAATAAATCACCTAATTGATACATTAAATCGCCAACACCTTGCCCATAGCCTTTTAAAAACAAAAAGTTGTTATTACGTGCCATGGCGTAGGTAAAAAGGTGTTCAAGTTTACTATCACCAGAGCCAAGCACAAGTAAACGCCCCTTAAATTGATTAATGATCTGACACACTGAATCAATAGTCAGGTCTTTGCTTTGTTGCTGGCAAAGTAACAATACTTTTTGATCAGTGAGCCGCCCTACACTTGTTACAAGTGGCCCTTGCTTATCACACGCCATAAATTGTAAAACACGCTGATGGGCGATGTAGTGGCTGCTGTGTAATTGCGCGCTTTTTGCCATCCAACTAAACAAAGTCGATTCTATTTGCTCTAATAGCTTACTATAAGTTGCTTCATGTTCGTCTTGAATTGCGTAATCACAGCCGTTGAGTATGCCAATTAATTTGCCTTGCTCAGCCGCTTGCTGTAAATCTCGTTCAAGCCCTTCGCCACCAAAGAATCCGTGGGCGTCATTACTTGCTATTTGCACTTCTTGGCTATAACTCGGTGAAACCACATGTACTTTGTCGGCTAAATTAATGGCACTGCGCATAGGGTTAAAGCAATGCGGATAACGAGGGTCGCATAATCGTTGCCCGTCGTAACTTAACGAGGGAAACCATGCTTTTAAGCTTGAATCATCCCCTTTAAAAGGACGAATTCCCTGCAAAGCTAAATTGTGCACCGTATATACCAAGCGCAGCTTAGCAAGCTTGCCATAACGAGGATTAAATTTAAGTAACACGGCCACACAGGCACTATGCCAATCATGCAAATGTAACGTGTTGGGTTGTGTTAATACCCCTTGTAAAAGCGCTTCACAAATAGCGGCATTAAACAGTGCAAACTTGGTTGCATCGGTAGCAAATGGTCTATTATCGTTGTCGTTACAATACACACTCAATGATTGACTAAAAAGAGGATGACTTATCACTATTTGCCTCACCCCTTTTTGATTCTGTGGAATTTCAAACAAAGATAAAACGTGGGTCTGTGACTTAAATGCCACACTCACTTCACCAATAAAACAGCGCTCACCTAGTTCAAAACCATAATCAGGAATAACCACATCTACCGTCAGCCCCTGCGCCACTAACGCCTTTGGTAAATCACGAATAACATCAGCAACACCACCAACTTTGGCATTAGGTAACGCATCATTCTCTGCAGCAACCATTAATATATGCATTAATTTACTCTTATAGTTTGCTGCAAGGCTTTCGCCTTGCTCTTTTAATTATTGATTTAACTTTGTCAGCATCTCACGGGTTACCAAAACAATTCCCTTTTTAGATACTCTAAAGCCATTGGCTTCGTCAGATTGGCGATCATAACCAATTTCTAGTCCAGGTGGTATCTCACAGCTTCTATCAATAATGGCACGTTTTATTTTACACCCACGGTTAACTATAACACCGGGTAAAACCACCGACTCTTCAATAGTACAATATGAGCGAATATGTACATTCGAAAACAGTAATGACTTTCTTACTAATGAGCCTGAAATAATACAGCCACCGGATACGGTTGAATCAACAGCCATACCCCGGCGATCGTCATCATCAAAAATAAACTTAGCTGGAGGAAGCTGCTCTTGGTATGTCCAAATTGGCCAAGTAGGGTCGTACAAATCCAATTGAGGCTCAGGCATAACCAGTTCCATATTAGCTTCCCAAAATGAATCTAAGGTCCCTACATCGCGCCAATAAGGTTGCCCTACTTGTGCGGGATCTCTAAACGGATAAGCAAACACATTATGTTCTTCAATAATGGCTGGAATAATGTCATGGCCAAAGTCACGCCCTGAGCCCTCTGTTTGCGCATCTTTTTGTAGCTGCTCAAATAAAAACTCAGTATTAAATACATAATTTCCCATTGACGCTAAACACGTACCAGGTTTACCAGGTACAGAGCTTGGTTCAGCTGGTTTTTCATCGAATCGTCGCACTCGGTTTTCTTGATCAACTGTCATTACGCCAAAGGTACCCGCTGCTTCTTCAACCGCGACTTCTAAACAGCATACGGTCATATCAGCACCATTTTCGACGTGCTTTGCTAACAAACCGCCGTAATCCATACGATATACATGATCGCCTGACAAAATCATTACATATTTAGGTAATTCATGGCGAATAATATCCATATTTTGAAATACCGCATCGGCAGTACCGCAATACCATTCTTCACCATGGCGCTGTGACGCAGGTAATATTTCAACTGACTCACCTAATTCCTTTTTAAAATGCCCCCATGCACGATTTACATGGCGTATTAGCGAATGAGATTTATACTGCGTTGCAATTCCGACACGTCTTACACCTGAGTTAATGCAATTTGATAGTGGAAAATCAATAATACGATGTTTACCACCAAAATAAACGGCGGGTTTAGCACGCCAGTCGGTTAGCTCATGCAAGCGAGAACCGCGACCTCCGGCAAGAATTAAAGCGTAGGTTTCTCTGGTTAAATTACTTATATAACGATTTGCATAACTGGGCATATTACTCTCTCCGTTTAGTGTCAGCTGTTAGTGTCAGTGTTTGTTTTTACTGTTTGGTGTGTGGTATCAAGTGGAGTTAAATGCCATATATCATCACAATATTGACTAATTGTTCTGTCACTAGA
The DNA here is from genome assembly GCF_000576475.1 of Pseudoalteromonas sp. SCSIO_11900. Lineage (NCBI taxonomy): Bacteria > Pseudomonadati > Pseudomonadota > Gammaproteobacteria > Alteromonadales > Pseudoalteromonadaceae > Pseudoalteromonas > Pseudoalteromonas sp. SCSIO_11900. The sequence continues at coordinate 501,493 of NZ_KK070025.1, read as the reverse complement.
AAATGAGCCACTGGCGGCAGTATTTAAAATACTCATTTGAGTCCAGTATGTTTGATCTGCATAGGCTTTATCAACATCACGTTGCGCAGCTATATAGCTGGCAAAGTCATGGGCGGTTAACCAAGGATCGTTGTTACTTTTAATACCATTAATCACGTCGTCAAATAAGCCAGGTTCAAATAGATTGAAATGGCCACTTTCGAGTAAATGCATCACACTATTCAAATCAGGGTTATTCGCAATTATTTCACTAGGGTTATAATGCGCTTTTATGTCGTCAATGTGCTCAGCTTGTGCGCCAAATAAGAAGAAGTTCTCAGCCCCAACAGCGTCACGTATTTCAATATTAGCGCCATCTAGGGTGCCTATTGTTAGCGCGCCATTCATCATAAACTTCATGTTGCCGGTACCTGAGGCCTCTTTGCCCGCGGTTGATACTTGCTCCGATAAGTCCGTTGCAGGGCAAATGGTTTCCATGGCGGTTACATTATAATTAGGTAAAAACGCGACTCTTAGAAAAGCAGATACCTGTGGGTCTTTATTGATCACCTCAGCAACATTATTAATCAGCTTAATGATTTTTTTAGCCACCATGTAACCCGGTGCTGCTTTACCACCTAATAAAACGCAGCGAGGCACCATGCCTTGTGTGTCGCCACGGCGTATGCGGTCATATAAATGAATAACGTGTAAAATGTTAAGTAACTGACGTTTATATTCGTGAATACGTTTTACCTGCACATCAAACAGCATGTTAATATCAAACTCTACGCCACATCTTTGTTTTACTAAATCAACTAAGCGTTGTTTGTTTTGTTGTTTTGCTTGTTGCCAATTTATATGAAACTGGGGGTCATCGTAGTAACGACGTAATTGGCTAATTTGTGCAAAATCACCTATCCAGTCTTTACCTATTTTTTCGCTAATGATCTGGCTTAAACTCGGATTGCAGTATGCAAGCCAGCGCCGTGGAGTAACACCATTGGTTTTGTTGTTAAATTTGTCAGGCCATAGCGCATAAAAATCTTTAAACAAACCCGCGGTTAATAACTGCGTGTGTAGTGCTGCCACACCATTAACAGAATAGCTGCCGACAATGGCTAAAAAGGCCATACGTATTTGCGGCTCGCCCCCTTCTTCAATTAATGATAAATCCCGTTGTTTTTGCACATCACCTGGCCAATGCATGGCCACCTCGGCTAAAAAGCGGGCATTAATTTCATAAATAATCTCTAAAATACGCGGTAATAATTTAGCAAATAACGATACCGACCACTTCTCTAATGCCTCTGGTAGTAAGGTATGATTTGTGTAAGCCATGGTTTTGGTGGTGATATTCCATGCCTGATCCCAATCCAGTTCATGGTCATCAACTAAAATTCGCATCAGCTCGGCAACCGCAATACTTGGGTGGGTATCGTTAAGCTGAAACACATGATGCTGAGCAAATTCAGTAAAATCATTACCGTATTGTTCAATCCATTGTGTAAGTACATCTTGAATACTTGCCGATGATAAAAAGTATTGTTGACGTAATCTCAGCTCTTTACCATTTTCACTGCTGTCGTTAGGGTACAACACCATGGTTATTTGCTCAGCGAGATTTTTTTGTGCTACCGCTTCAGAATAACTTCCGGCATTAAATTCTGTTAAGTTAAATTCGTCCGTTGCTTCAGACTTCCAAAGTCTAAGGGTATTAACAATATTATTTTTATAGCCTGGAATAGGTACATCATAAGGCACTGCTAATACATCTTGAGAACTGATCCATTGGCGATGCTCACGGCCAAATTTATCGGTGTAGCTTTGTACATAACCAAAAAACTTAACCAGTTTAGCTTGCTCCGGTGCGCTTAATTCCCAAGGATGACCTTCTCGTAACCAGTTATCTGGTTGCTCAACCTGATTACCCTCTTTTATTGACTGATTAAACATGCCATATTCATAACGAATACCATAACCGACCACTGGCAGCGCTAAACTGGCACAGCTATCTAAAAAGCAAGCCGCTAGTCGCCCTAAGCCGCCATTGCCTAAACCGGCATCATGCTCAGCTTGTTCCACACTTTCAAGCTCAGTACAGTAAGCTTGCAGTGCCTTTGTAACTTGTGATTCTAAATCTAGATTTAATACCGCATTACCCAGCGCTCTGCCCATTAAAAACTCTAACGATAAATAGGCTGTTTTACGGCGTTTTTGTTGTTTTATTTGTTGATTGGTTTCCCTGCAGCGTGCCACTAATCGGTCTCTGATCGTCAGTGCTAATGCATGATACAAATACAACTGTGACTCGCCCACCACATCACGTCCTAAGGTGTAATAAAAGTGCCGTGTTAAATCATCACTTAAAGTACTTTTGTCTATCACTGGGCCTGCTTGCCAGCCTTTTACTACACACACTTGCTCGTCTTGCTTAGTCATAATCATCGCCTTCTAAATTGGCACTAAAAACCCAACTACTTTGTGCTGAAATATTCACGGTTGCATCTTCTTGAATAACAGATGATGCGTTATTTACACTTGATAACACTAACGTCCATGGCGCGATAATGGGCGATTGTGGTAATTGGCAGACCACAGGCTGTTTACTAGCATTAAGAATAATTAATAACGCATGCTTATTTTGCTTATCAAGTAAGCTATACATTAAAAATTGACGTGTATCTTCATGCCAATGTGTTTCATCCATTTTTTTACCTTGCTCGGTAAACCATTTAACGGTGAAGCGCTCATCAATATCATCCAAAAACACACTGTGTTTAAATGCACTGTGACCACGCCTGATTTTTAGCGCATCATCAATAAACTGAATCAATGAATGATTCAGTTGTGAGTCTTTCCAAGCAAGCCAGCTGGTGCGATTATTTTGACAATAAGCGTTATTATTACCGCCTTGCGAGTGCGCCATCTCACTGCCAGCGGCTATCATTGGCACGCCTTTGGAGAGTAATAAGGTGAGTAGAAAGTTTTTTTGCTGTTGTAAGCGCAAACTCATTACTTCTGAGTCGCTGGTAAATCCCTCAACCCCGCAGTTAAACGAATAATTAGCGCTATGACCATCTTGGTTGTTTTCACCGTTGGCCTGGTTATGTTTTTGCTCATAACTGACTAAGTCGGCTAACGTAAACCCATCATGGCTGGTAATAAAGTTAATGCTATTTAGCGGGCCTCGGTTACTGTGTTCAAAAATATCAAACGAGCCATGTAAACGCTTTGCGACATCACTAATAATGCCTTTTTCACTTTGCCAAAAGCGTTTAATCACATCACGATATTGATCGTTCCACTCTCGCCAAGGTGAAGGAAATGCACCAAGCTGATAACCACCAGGGCCTATATCCCACGGCTCACTGATCAGTTTAACTTTATTTAACACAGGATCTTGGGCAATTGCTTGTAAAAAGGTGTGAGACGCACTAAAGCCCGTATTTGAACGCGCTAAAATGGTGGCTAAATCAAATCGAAAGCCATCAACGCCCATAACTTCAACCCAGTAACGTAAGCTGTCGAGTACCAATTGTAAGGTTTTAGGGTGATCGATATTTAACGTATTGCCACACCCTGTATCATTAATATAAACATTGGGTTGCCCGTCAATGGTGCGATAATATGTTAGGTTGTCGAGCCCTCGCAGAGATAAAATAGGGCCATCATTTCCTCCCTCTGCGGTGTGGTTGTATACCACATCCAAAATAACTTCAATATTGGCGCGGTGTAACTCGCTCACCATTTGTTTAAATTCGTTTATATCGTCATTAACCAAATAGTCTTTATGAGGAGTGAAAAAGTTAAGACTATTATAGCCCCAGTAATTTTGCAGTCCTTTAGCGGTTAAAAACTGCTCACTTATAAAAGCATGCACAGGCAAAAGTTCAATAGCTGTTACCCCTAAACTTTTTAAATGATCAATAAAACTGGGATGACTCAAACCTAAAAATGTCCCTTGTAGTGCTTTAGGGATATCAGGATGGCGACAGGTGGCACCTTTAACATGGCACTCATAAATAACGGTATTGGCCCAACTATGCTGTGGCTTTGTTTGTGTATAAGCTACCGACGCAGTCACTTTTGATTTAGGCATATCTATCGCATTATTAACCACACTTTTAGTGCCAATGGGCATTTGCCCATAATGTCGTTCGCTCCAAGTAAATTCGTTAAACAAGTCTTTTGCATACGGATCAATCAGTAATTTATGTTCATTAAACAACATGCCTTTTTCTGGGCTGTATTCGCCATCAACCCTAAAGCCATACAATGCGCCTGTGCTTAATGGGGCTATGTGAATGCTCCATACGCCGCCTTCATTAATATTCATGGCTATTTTTAATATTTCTGTATGGCCGCTTTTATCAAATAAGCACACAAAAGCCTGGCTTGCATTAGGGGCATACAAGGCAAAGTTAACGCCTTGGTTTTGTACACTCGAACCCAGTGGCAAAGGCGCACCCTGAGTAACCTCAAAGCAATTACTCATCATTCACCTTTTCTAAGTAAAGTGTGGTTAAGCCACCAATATTAACTGTAATACTGTGATCAAACCCATGACTTGGCTGAACGACTGAGTGGATAAGCTGGTTTTTATCCTCTGTGACACGATAACCTGAGCCAAAAAAGCAAACCTCATCGGTATTTAAAACCACTTTATATGTGCCCTTCGCTGGCACACCTAAGGTGTAGTGTTGATAAGCCGTTGGTGTAAAGTTAGCGACAATAACCATAAAGTGGTCAGCATTTTTAGCATAACGAATAAAGCTAAACATACTCTGCTGGCTGTTATTATTATCTATCCATGAAAAGCCCGTTGCACAGCTATCAAGCTCATATAAAGATGGATGCGCTTGATACACTTGATTAAGACGTTTAACCGTATGCTGAATACCTTGATGGCTTTGATGCTCAAGCAAGTGCCAGTCTAGTGAATGGTCATGATCCCACTCTTTACGCTGTGCTATTTCGGCGCCCATAAACAGTAATTTTTTGCCTGGATGTGCCCACATAAACGCATAATAAGCACGCAAGTTTGCAAACTGCTGCCAATCGTCACCGGGCATTTTGTTTAGTAGTGATCCCTTTCCATGCACCACTTCATCATGACTGAGCGGTAAAATGTAATTTTCACTAAATGCATACACCATAGAAAATGTCATTTTATGATGGTGATGTTTTCTAAATAACGGATCTTGCTGCATATAATCTAAGCTGTCATTCATCCAGCCCATATTCCATTTATAACCAAAACCTAAGCCATTGTGTTCAACACTTTGCGTGACCCCAGGCCAAGCCGTTGACTCCTCGGCAACCATCATAATGCCGGGGTTATTTTTATAACTGCGTAAGTTCACTTGTTTTAGGCACTCTATAGCCCCTAAGTTTTCTCGACCGCCATAACAATTAGCTACCCACTGTCCTTCTTTACGACTGTAATCAAGATAAAGCATCGACGCCACCGCATCCACACGTAGTCCGTCTATGCCAAATTGGCTAAGCCAATACATCGCATTAGAAATTAAAAAGCTTTTTACTTCAGGGCGGTCATAATTATAAATATAGGTGTTCCAATCAGGATGAAACCCTTGGCGCATATCAGCGTGTTCGTATAAATGGGTGCCATCAAAGCAATGTAAGCCATGCGGATCGCTTGGAAAGTGCCCAGGGACCCAATCAAGTAATATGCCTATATTAGCTTTATGGCATTGTTCAACTAAGTATTTAAAGCTGTTGTAATCACCAAAGCGGCTCGTAGGTGCAAACAGCCCTACTGGCTGATAACCCCAAGAGCCATCAAACGGGTATTCACTTATCGGCATAAGTTGTAAATGCGTGAACCCCATTTCAATCACGTAGCCTACAAGCTTATCTGCAAGCTCGGTGTAGCTTAAGTAACGGTTATGCTCAGCGCGTTGCCAAGAGCCTAAGTGCACTTCATAAATACTAATAGCGGCATCAATATGATTACGCTTTTGGCGATTTATAATCGCTTGTTCACTTAGCAAAATAGGCGCTGGTTTGTACTGTAATATACTGGCAGTACCCGGTGCTTGCTGCATTTTAAACGCAAAAGGATCGGCTTTATCTAAGACCTCGCCACTGAGCGTAGTAATAGCAAATTTGTAGCACATGTCTGCACTTAAATCCGGGATAAATAATTCCCATACCCCACTGGCCGGATGAAATCGCATAAAATGGCGATTCGCTTGCCAAAAATTAAACTCACCAATAACCGATACACTGGCGGCATTAGGCGCCCACACACAAAAACGAACACCATCTACCCCTTGTTGTGTAGTAAATTGCGCACCTAGGTGAGTATAAGCATGCTCAAGGCTACCTTCGTTAAACAAGTACATAGCTTGTTCATCCAATGTACTGCTGAAGCTGTATTCATCGTAAAATGTAACATCGCTATTTTCATAACTAACCTGGCATTGGTAAACACTGCTAGGCATGCTTGATAACTCAGCGATAAATAAATCACTGTGTTTATAGCGTAACGCGCTAATAACTTGACCATCAATTAACAGTTCGACGCGTAATGCCGCTGGCAAATACACGCGTATTTCAGTGCCACTTTGGATGTTGTGCGCGCCTAAAAAACTAAACGGGTCTTTAAATCGCCCTGCAGTTAAAGCGTTTACCTGTGCGTCATAATCAACTAATTGCGTTGATACCCTATTTTTAGTACTGCCCATTTACGCATTCCTTATTGAATGTATTGCAGCCAAAAGAGCAGCATTATCTTTAAAAATATCGTCGCACGTATGTGTGAGTACCCGTCGCCAATTAGGATACTCTTTGTCGGTGCCAGGAATATTGACTGGGTAGTGTTGCTTGTCTAAATCATCAAGCTGTAATGCAAATAAACGAGACGGCGATTTAGCTAAACATACAGCCAAAGCGCTATAAACGTCAAAAGCATCCGTGTTAAGTGACAAGGAAGTGTTTTGCGGATTTAAAAAGCGTAATAGCCGGTGCTGCTCTTGCTCTCGCTGCTGAACTAACTGCTGATACTCATCAGTATCAATCAGCCCATACTGCTGTTTAATTTTTAAATCGCTATGCTGCCACCAGCCCACAAATGGCGGTACATCATGATTGGCTATCATCAGCAGGCATTGCTCGCTAAGGTCATCGCTATTTACAAATTCATCATTTTGTTGTTTTTCAAAATAAAATAAGCTGTTTGAGAAAATGCCACTATCAACCAGTGCCTCTTTTACCTCCGGTGGAACAACCCCTAAATCTTCGCCTATTACTATGGCCTGATTAAGATGAGATTCAATTTTTAAAATTGCTAATAAATGCTCAAATGGGTAATACACATAACAGCCATCTTGGGTATTATTGTTTATGAAACACCACCACAAACGCCTAATCGCCATTACATGGTCGATTCGTAACCCGCCTGCTGCATCCATATTGGCGCGTATGAGTGAGCGATAAAACTGATAGTTATTGTCAGCAAGGCGCTGCGGGTTTATTGCTGGCAGCCCCCAATTTTGGCCGTTAGGTGCCCAAGGATCTGGTGGTGCGCCAAGGGTTGCATCTTGACTAAATAATCCCTGCTGGTATTTAAATTCAGTGCCCTCATTAGCACAACCCACCGCTAAATCATTAATTAAACCAATCGCCATCCCTTGCTCAATACAATGCTGTTGGCATAGCGCGAGTTGGCTGTGTGCTTGCCATTGGAGGTAATATTCAAATGTGGGCTCTGTGGTTTCTAACATAGCAAGTAGATCACAGTACTGTTTACAAAACGCACTAAATTCGTTTTGCCGTGTTTGACTGCCCTGTTGTTGAAAATGCTTAAAAAGCAGCTTAAAAGCAGCATATTTGCTCTCAGTAACCGTTCTATAATCAATAAACGCTACATTTTGGTCGCTGTATTTGCTTGAGGTATTAGCAGATAACAACTCAGTTAAATCCGGATTGTTAAAGCTGTCTGGCGATAAATTAATTGCGATATATAGCGGATTGAGTAAGGCACGATTGTTTGGGTTGTAGGGGCTGGCGCACTCAGGGTTATCTGCAAACAATAAGTGCAATGGGTTAAGTAAAATATAGTCCATATTTTGCTTTGCACATAAGGTTGCCAACTCAAGTAAATCACTAAAATCGCCAATCCCGAGTCCGGCTTTATTTTTTAATGTATATAACTGAATTGATAAGCCAAAGCGTTTTTTATCCGCTATTTGGTAGGCTTGTTCAGGGGTCGACCAAATTTGTGTTTTAGCAGATTGCTCACCCATCGTTAATAACGCATCATAATAGCCGGTTGGTAAATGCGTCAGTGGTAGCGCTATTTCTATATAACGACACCCATTTACAAAGTACTCACCTAATGCTGCATACTGAGCAATGTGTTCAAATTGCAGCTTTATATTTAATGCTGCCACAGTTAATGTAATTTTATGATGCGTATCAGCTTCATTAACACGCACCTTTAGCACATTACTAGCCTGATCTATTATGCTAACAGCAGGTGCGAGTGTTAACCATGTAGCCGCATCCAATTGATAATTTAACTGGGTTATTTGCGCCGTATCACGTGTGTCAACGCCACAGCAGTGCAAAGCAGATTTACGGGTGTCTTCGCTAAATATAACGTGTTCACCCGTATACTTAGTGTATTCGTAACCAATACCATGCAAATAAAACAATTGCGATAGTGCGTCCATTCAGCGACCTTAATTAATGCGTTGTGTATTTACTATACTATTTTCTGTACCAAAATTATTAGCAATATACCCATCAGCCTGATGATCGTTATCCCACTGTTTACCATTTATTAAATAGCGAAAATGAAACTCTTTATCAACGGGAAGACGTTGCTTGCATTTAAATACGCCAAGCTTTTTGTTGTGCTTCATTGGCACCGGCTGCCAATCATTAAATTCTCCAAGTAAACAGACATCATCTGCATCTGGGTGAGAAAATTCAAAGGTTACTTCTGCTTCATTTTTTGTTTTAAAAAAGCGTTTATTCAACATAATAGGCTCCAACTAAACCATAAGGGTTATTCATCTTTGCCACAGGCCAAACAGCTTAAAAAGGCGATGTGGAATCCATTCATTCACATAAAAACAGCTTTAAAGTTAATCAAAACTTTATTTACGCATTATTACAGTGCGTTATTTATTTTATCGCACTGATTTGGTGCAATTTTAACCATTAAAACTGATTTTTAAGTAAACACTGCAACTGAGCAACTTTTAAACCAACTACACCATAACAGCTAATTAATTTGCTTTTGTCCTTATACACATACTTATTAATTTTTATTACTACATTAAAACTATAAAAACCTTTAGCTTAACAACATCATCAGCGATAATAACTATCTACTCAGCTAACCCAATGAACACTTAAATACAATGTTGAAAAAAAGCATCCTTATTACTTCTGTTATCGTCTTTAGCATCATTACGGCTGTTGTAGGCAGTTCAATTTATACACTATATAGTAAAAAGGTGGTCTCTGTAGACCCAAAACTAAAAGAAATTTCAGGCATTGAGTTTGATAAACATAAACGGCTTTGGGCTATTAACGATAGTGGCGACGAGCCTAAGCTTTATAGGCTCAATGACGATGGTTCAATTGCAAAAGAAGTACTCGTCACGAATGCAAAAAATATAGACTGGGAAGATATGACGCAAAATAAGTTTGGTCATTTCTTTTTAGGCGACTTTGGTAATAATAAAAATGAACGTAAATGGCTAACAATTTATAAAATAGAAAACCCCATAGATATAAAAACCAATACAACAGAAGCTGAAATTATAAAGTTTACCTACCCAGAATTAGATGGCAGCCCAATACAGCCTGATCAACGTAATTATGACTTAGAAGCGTTTGTGGCTTTTGGACGACATTTATACTTGTTTACTAAAAATCGCACAGAGCCATTCGATGGAATTACTAACGTTTACAAAGTAGGCGACCATGCAGCGAATTTTGATGCCCAGCTGATAGACTCATTTAAAACGTGCACCACTATGGAAAAGCTTTGCTGGATCACATCCGCAGCACTTAGCCCAGATAGAAAAAAGCTCGCACTACTAGATTCAACCAGTATTTGGCTGTTTGAAAACTTTAAAGGCGATAAGTTTTTCTCTGGCGATGTATTTAAAATTGACTTAGGTATTGTAACCCAAAAAGAGGCAATCAGCTTTTATGATGACAACACCATCGCCTTTACCGATGAAGAATTCAAAGGCATTGGCGGCAATGTTTATTTTATAAAGCTCGACCAAGTAACCAAAGTAAAAGTGCAGCGAAGCCATCCTCAGCCGCAGTAGTTTAAAATAAATCTATTTCTGAGAAATTAACTTGTACACTTATTAAGTTCTCGGCAAGTAAATCTTCATAGATACAAAATTTATCTCGGCCATTATTTTTTGCATAATAAAGCGCTTTATCTGCGCTTTCTAGCACTGCAATTGGAAAACATAAGGACTAATACGCGCTAAACCAGCACTGATCGTCATATTTTCAACAAAAGGAAACGATGTATTACCTAATGAGCTGTATAAATTCAGCCATTTTATTACTGATTGAGTCAGCATCTGTGGGCTCAAAAACAATCACGAACTCTTCCCCACCAAAACGAAAAATTAAATCTGTTGAGCGAAAAAAGTGACGCATTTTTTGCGCTAATACCAGTAACACTTCATCTTTACAGATATGACCTTATTGATCATTTATATTTTTAAAATGATCAATATCTAAAATAGCCAGCCAAGATGTTGATGCCTGCTTTTGTTGCCTTTTATCCTCATCTCGGGATGAGCCGTGCATTTTTAATACTTGTTTTTCAATTAGCTGTTTTATTTTTTTCTCAAAGGTCTATCTATTTAACTGACCCGTTAATTTATCTCTTTCGCTTTCATGGAGTATCACTAAATAGTTTTCAAATATGCGACAAAAAGCATATAGCATCACTTGAGCCGAACTATCTAAACTTTTTGAAACCACAGAAATGGCAGCAACTGTTTTTTCTTGGCGGGTAATGGGGAGGCAACGGCGTTCAATTCCATCGGCAGACTGAACAGTAATAATACAGGCAGAGCGTAAACACGATAGAAGTTCATCCTCAGGCTGTGCAACAATTTGTCGTTGTACCCACTCTAATTGCTTTTCACCCGTCACTTTTAAGCAAAGACTTTGCTCAATAGTCAGTTGGCCTTAAAATTCTATATCTTTATAAACTAAGACCTTTTTACAGCCTATAAATTCTTGGATGGTCGATATCAAACTATATTCAAGAGAATCTACATCTCTATTTTTTGCTATTTTGATGACTGAATTCAGTAAATTTTCTTGCATTGTACTCCCTAAAGCAAACTGGGCGTTTGAGCATTAATAAAATTTAGAATAGACCACGCAGTGGAATATGCTAAATAAAAATTCAAGCATCAATGCTCATTCAGTTAAGGAGCCGCGCTTTTAATATATTAAGAACTGTAAGTGCTATTTTAGCTATTGGTCATGCAATTAATAAACTTCTCAGAGAGCTGTGTTATAGCCACTTTATCAGTGTACATAGGCTCGTTATTTTTTATTATAAACTCAGCACATTGTGCTTGAGATTGTTTGAATTTTTGCTTACATGAGTTTACCGATTCGCCAATTACTTCTTGGTAGATAGTTTCATCACACAAGCTATCGGCAAATTGACTCGCCCCGGTAATAATTTCATTAATGCTGACAGGAGAGGATTCTAATTTGAAGAATATATCGCTGTAAGTTTCAACCGTTATGCTCTGTGCAGGGTCAAATAAAGTCGTTTTTGCACTTAAATATGAGCCACCTATTAATAATGCCACAGCAGCCATTGTTGTGTATTTCATAACATTTCCTTGTAAAGTCTTAGCCCAGTGGTGCTAAAAACGTCCTATTTCACTCACATCTTATTAGCCAATGCTAATAAAATTAGTAACTGTATTGATGAGATTTATTAAGTACCGGAGAATTGCAACAAATGCAGGGCAATAAGCCTATTGATTTGGTTAAAAATATTCCTTGTTCCTAATATCGAGTAGACTACAATCAAGTTAGCTTAAATGCAATAATTAATGCTCACTGAATGTACTAAATAAATCGAATTAACGCTTAAATTTAGTCTCTAAAATAACCGAGGAACGGGTACGCTCTACCCCATCTAAGTTACCAATATCATCAAGTAAGTGGCTTAACTTCTCAAGGTTCTGTGCTTCTACAATGGCAATTAAATCAAACTCTCCACTAATTGCATACAACTGAGAAATCGCATCAATTTGCTTTAATTCAATATTAGTTTTTGTTGTTAGCTTATGTTTTACTTTTATTGAAACATGCGCAGAGACCAAGCTATTTAAAAAGTCATCTCCAAAGTCAACGCTATAACCCTTAATGATCCCACTTTGCTCTAATTTTAGCATTCTGCTTTGCACCGTTGAACGAGATAAACTCAAGTGCCTTGCAAGATCAGAAATGCTAGCGCGGGCGTTCGTTTTTAATACTGAGAGTAGTTTTTCATCTTGGGGAGTTATCATAATGCTAATTAAATTCGTTAATTTGACTATTATTCTAATCATTTTTCACAAAATAGCACTGCAAATTTCATTCATAACCTTTGATAATGACATTTTTAATAAGTAAAACACATTGTATTGCTGAATCATCTTGACCTTATCGTTATTTTTTCAGCAACGTATTTTTTATGTGAATAATTTAGGTGTAAAAATGCAAGTAACCAGAGATTTATTTAACGACGTAATGGTCCCTAATTACAACCCTTCAGCTGTTGTTCCTGTTCGCGGTGAAGGCTCACGTGTGTGGGATCAGAACAATAACGAATTTATCGATTTTGCCGGTGGTATTGCAGTTAATTGTTTAGGGCATTGCCATCCTGCATTAGTCGGTGCACTTAAAGAGCAAGGCGAAAAAATTTGGCACTTATCAAATGTAATGACCAATGAGCCAGCTCTTCGTCTAGCTAAAAAAATGGTTGATGCCACGTTTGCTGAAAAAGTTTACTTTGCAAACTCAGGGGCTGAAGCAAACGAAGCAGCATTAAAATTAGCACGTCGCTTTGCACTGGATAAATTTGGTGCTGAAAAAACTAAAATTATTGCTTTCAATAAAGGTTTTCATGGTCGTACATTTTTTACTGTAACAGTGGGTGGCCAAGCTGCTTATTCTGACGGTTTTGGTCCAAAACCTGCTGATATTGTGCATTGTGACTACAATGATATTGCCGCTTTTGAAGCCTTAATTGGTGATGATACCTGTGCGGTAATGATGGAGCCATTACAAGGTGAAGGCGGCATTGTGCCACCAACTAATGAATTTGCACAAAAAGTACGTGAACTGTGTACTAAACACAACGCACTACTTATTTTTGATGAAGTGCAAACCGGCGTTGGCCGTACAGGTCACTTATACGCATACGAAGGCTTAGATGTTGTTCCTGATATCTTAACGACGGCTAAAGCCTTAGGTGGCGGTTTTCCAATTGGCGCTATGATCACCACCACTGAAATTGCAGCACACCTAAAAGTAGGCACGCATGGGTCTACATATGGTGGTAACCCGTTGGCTTGTGCTGTTGCAGAAGCGGCATTTGATACCGTTAATACACCTGCTGTATTAGATGGCGTAAAAGAGCGTGAACATATGTTCCGTGATGGTTTAAATGCAATTAATGAAAAATACCATGTATTTAGCGAAGTCCGTGGTAAAGGCTTACTAATCGGTGCGGTACTAAATGAGAAATTTGAAGGCCGCGCTCGTGACTTTTTAGTAGCAAGTGCAAATAACGGCTTAATGAACTTAGTAGCCGGTATGAACGTTATTCGTTTTACACCTTCATTAGTGATCCCATTTGAGGACATTAAAGAAGGCTTAGCTCGCTTTGAAAAAGCAGTAAGCGATGTAGTAAACGGTTAATAACTAAGTAAAACATAACTAAGTCCTGAGGCAAACACACGTTTACCTCAGGATTTTATATGTTGTTGGAGCAAGTAGTTAATGCAAGTATTACGTCCTATTACTGTCAATGATTTTGCAGCACTTAAAGAGATTGCCATTGAGTCTGGCCATGGCTTTACCTCTTTACCTGTCGATGATGGGCAACTACAAGAAAAAATTGATCGTGCGCAAAACAGTTTTACTAAAAACGTAGATAAGCCCATCGACGAAAGCTATCTATTTGTTTTAGAAGACAGTGAAACCGGAAAGGTAATTGGTACTACCGCCATTGAAGCGGCCGTCGGGTTATCTGTACCTTTGTATCATTATCATCTAGGTAAAACCGTTCATCACTCACCTACCTTAAACGTTTACAATACCGTAGATATTTTGAGTATGTGTAATGACTACACTGGCTGCTCAGAAATATGTACTTTATTTTTACGTGAAGACAGTAGAAAAGGCCTGACGGGACGTTTTTTATCACGTTCACGTTTTTTATTTATGGCGCAACACAGCGAGCGCTTTGCCGACACAGTAATTGCTGAAATGCGTGGTGTTAGCGACGAAGACGGTCACTCGCCATTTTGGCAATGGTTACAGGAACACTTTTTTAGCATTGAATTCCCACAAGCCGATCATTTAGTGGGGTTAGGCGATAAAGTGTTTATTAGTGAACTCATGCCTAAATACCCTATCTATGTGAATTTGCTGAGCAAAAAAGCACAAGCGGTGATTGGCCATGTGCATGATAAAACCAAACCAGCACTTAAACTGCTTGAAAAAGAAGGATTTGAACACCGCGGATATGTTGATTTATTTGACGCAGGCCCCACTGTAGAAGCAAAACTCGGTAATATTCGCAGTATTCGTGATTCACAGGTGTGCCCTATTACTATCGGCGAGCTTGAACATATCAATGAGCAAAGCTCAGACACCCTTGCTATTTGTAATCAAGGGGTTAGTGACTTTAGAGCCACATTCACTAAACATGCTCATTACAATCAGGCAAAGCACACCTTAATCATCAGCCAAGAAGTAGCTGATGCACTTCATTTAAAACAAGGAGATGCAGCGCGATTTTTCCGCCTGTAACATTATTTATGAACACACAACTAATTAATAATCAATGGCTTGTAGGCAAAGGCCCAGCGTTTGATTCTATTAACCCAAGTAATGGTGAAATTGTATGGCAAGGTAATGGCGCCAACGCAGAGCAAGTTGACAGTGCCATTAAAGCGGCAAGAGCCGCGCAAGCTCAATGGGCAGACATGCCAATTGAGCAACGTATTACTATTTTAGAAAACTTCGTAGCCCAACTAAAAGAACACAGCGAAGAGTTTGCCACTATTATTGCTCGTGAAACAGGTAAACCGCTATGGGAAACACGCACAGAAGTGGGCGCGATGACAGGCAAAGTGGCCATTGCGATCCGTGCTTACAATGAACGTACTGGTACAACCGAAAACCCAATGCCTGGTGCAAAAGCCTTTATTCGCCACAAACCTCACGGTGTGGTCGCTATTTTTGGTCCGTATAATTTCCCTGGGCATTTACCAAACGGCCATATTGTACCAGCCATACTAGCCGGTAATACCGTGGTATTTAAACCATCAGAATTAACACCTCATGTAGCGCAGTTTACCTTAGAACTATGGTTAAAAGCAGGCTTACCTGCTGGGGTTATAAACCTTGTTCAAGGTGAGTTAGAAACAGGTAAAGCGCTGGCCTCACATCAAGATATAGATGGCCTATTTTTTACTGGTAGCTCAAACACAGGGCATTTATTACATAAACAATTTGCTGGCCACCCAGGTAAAATTTTAGCGCTTGAAATGGGCGGTAATAACCCGCTAGTGGTTAAAGATGTTGCTGATGTTAGCGCCGCCGTGCACGATATTATTCAATCGGGTTTTATCACCTCAGGCCAACGCTGTACTTGTGCACGCCGTTTGTTTATTGAAAAGTCGCCCAATGGCGATGCTATTTTAGAAAAGCTGATTAGCGCCACCAAAAATATCTTAGTAGACGATAGCTTTGCGGACGATCAACCTTTTATGGGTGCCATGATCAGTGAAAAAGCCGCATTAGGCATGGTGGCAGCGCAAGCTGAGCTAGTTAAACAAGGTGCTGAGATTCTTGTTGAGCTTAAGCAGTTAAAATCAGGCACTGGGTTTGTAAGCCCAGGCATTATTGATGTCACTAATATAAGCGAAATTGCCGATGAAGAACACTTTGGCCCGCTTATAAAAGTATATCGTTACACTGATTTCAATAGCGCTATAACAGAAGCAAACAACACCAGCTTTGGTTTATCTGCTGGTTTACTTGCTGATAGCGAAGATGATTACAGTCACTTTTTAAAACGTATTCGTGCCGGCATTGTTAACTGGAACCGCCCTATTACAGGCGCATCAAGCGCAGCGCCATTTGGTGGTATAGGTGCCAGTGGCAACCACAGAGCCAGTGCGTACTACGCTGCAGATTACTGCGCATACCCAGTGGCCTCAGTAGAGTCAGAAAAAGTTAACTTACCGCAAACCCTCGCGCCGGGCTTAATAATTGAATAACAATTTAAACAGATTTAAGGATTTACCATGCATACTGATGTAAACACATTATTTGATAACCTGTGGCAAAACTACCTAAGCGTAACGCCATCGGCTGACAAAATTCATGACCTATTAGGCTCAACGCAAAAAGACGATATAATCAACGACCATATTGCGCTGCGTACTTTTAATATTGAAAAAGTAGGCCTTGAAAAACTAGCTGCACACTTTTTAGCCATTGGCTACAAAGAGTGTGGTGAGTATCATTTTGAAGCAAAAAAACTCTACGCTAAGCATTACGAGCACAGCGATCCAACGCAGCCTAAAGTGTTTATCTCTGAGTTATTAGTTGAAAAATGCTCGCCTGAACTACAAGCAATTGTCACTGATATGGTTTCACAAATTGACGAAAGCGCAGTGACTGCCGATAACTTTTTATATTCAGGCACGCATTGGCAAGTAAGCACCGATACATACAAAAAGTTATTAGCTGAGAGCGAATATGCGGCGTGGATGTCTGCGTGGGGTTATCGTGCCAATCACTTCACCGTGAACATTAATACTTTGGCTAAGTTTGATAACATCCATGATGTAAACCAAGCTCTTAAAGATGCAGGTTTTGCACTCAATACCTCAGGGGGTGAAGTAAAAGGCTCACCAGAGGTGCTATTAGAGCAATCATCAACATTAGCTGATGAATACGCAGTAACCTTTAGCGATGGCGATATGCGCATTCCTAGCTGTTTTTACGAGTTTGCTATTCGTTATCCAAAACCTGATGGTGAAATTTACACCGGTTTTGTCGCTGCCTCTGCAGACAAAATATTTGAAAGCACCAACGCACGATAACCAAAGTGTGTTGAATTTAAAAAGCCCACTTTTGGGCTTTTTTTGTGCCTAATGAATGGTTTAAAACAATTTTATGTATCGATAAAACGATAAATAAAAATGAGAACAATCAATTGCCCCCTTATGGGCATGCAGGCTTATGTGTGTAAACTTAAACGCAGTTGCTTATTCCAACTGCGTTTTTTGCTAAAAAAAGTAGCCGCCCTTCCTCTTTAATATTATAAAAACAACGGCTTATAGTCGTTTTCTAGTTGTTTGAATGACAAATCGCCAATAAATCGACCAAAGCTGAGCCACGTAGCAAGGCCTCTTAAATCTTTAAAATGAGGCGGCACAAATTGCGGATTTTCAATGACACCTAAGTCATGCAATTGCGAAATTAATCTAAAGTCATCAATTGATATTTTACCCACCAGCAATAATGGCAACTGATCAATTCGACCAAGCTGTATCGCCACCCTAATTAAGTTGTAAACTAAAACAAAGCCTTTTATGTAAGCAATATCTTTGGTAAAGGGTAAGCCGGTTGCGGTACTGCCTCTAAAAACGCGCTGTGCAAGGGTATAGCTGTCGTCTTTTGATAAACCTTGAGCAACGTAATCTCGGTAAATATCGATAAACTCAGCGCCATCAATTACTTTCGTCACCGCTTGAATACGGTTTACTAATTTTGATAAGCGACGTGGTGTTGATTTAAGAGTAATAATTTCCGTCAGTACTGCAAGCCCCTCTTGGGTCACCGTAGAGCTTGGTGTGCCTTTACTCAAGCAAGTTAAATAAGGTTGCGCTAAGCCATTTTGAGTGGTGCCTACATGGATCCAGCCCTCGTGCACCTCTAAAATATCTAATTCGCGCTGAGAAAACTTAACATCTTGATTGAGCTTAATATTATTAGCACCTGCTGCCGCATCGCTGACAATACCATCACTTAGCATCACTTCTACGTTTATTCCCGGCATGCTGGCATTGACCTGTTCAGATAAAATCCGCACCGCGTCGCTGGCCTCAATATTTTTAGGATCTTCTGGCAAAATATCCGCTGCAAGTAAATTTTTTAAAGGCTGTTCGAGCATATTAGCCAGTTCTGATAGCGAAGGCTCACCGGCATGAAACAAATCTTTAGGATGACCAAATAGCTCCACTGATAAGTCATGAAACTCTGGCGTACCGCGGTATTCAAGCATACTCAGAACCGTTTTATATTCGGTACACATTTTACCCATATATTGTGCAATTGGGTTTAATTGTCCCAACTGGTTAATAATATTGCGGTGCAGTGTTGAAAATGCTTGGCGCAACTCGCTAGGAACAAATCCTAAATCGCGCTGTTGATAATAAGCACGATCAATAAGTGGATTTTTTTGACATTTTTGTCTAAAAAATTCCTCTTTAATTTGTTTATCCCAATTTATTGCATCGAGTATTCTAATGGGTGTTTGCAATGCAATGAGTTGGTCGGATAATTCACGAGTTTTCAAAAGTAACGCTTTGTCTATCATGGTAAAAGCTCAACAAAAAGTGAACTTTGAGCATAATTTATAAATGAAAAATAACAAAGCAATATCATACTTTTTAGACTATTGTTTTTATGATGATCGACCCTCACTTCTATAGCGTATGAGTGATTAAATAAAAGGGACAAACAATGAAAAATGAAATCGACAATAAACAGATTCTAGCGGTTTACGAACGCATTCAACAACGCGGAGAAGTCACAGAAGAAGGTAAATTTTATCAAGGGATCACTGCATATTCTGACATAGATGGCTATACCGTCTATTTACAAGGTAGTGGTGTTTTACTTCGCTTTGGGTTTCATAATACTTATCACCTTGATTATGAACATGACAAACACAAAGACGACTTTTTGAAAAAACTTTACAACATAGCTAATGAAGAGTGATGCGATCAACTAATAGAAGAAACAGACCAACCAGTTCGCGCAATTTGCAGTTTATTAATCAAGTTATTGCGCAATTAAAAGCAGAGCCTGAAAAACTGCAACTCATCAAAAACAACCTTGCTTATTACCGTGCGCAAACGCATTTAAAACGTGGATTTTTACTTGCAATAGAACGTTTTGATTGGGTATTTGAAGCGACCGATAATATTGATGAAATTTGCGACCAAATTATGGCTGACGATTATATTGGCAACCGTTTAAGACGTTATCCTTTGTTATTTAAAGGCGTTGTTGAAACCTAAACAGCGTCTTTATTTATCTCTTCACTAAGTTAACATTTCTGTAAATTAATCTCATATTTCACTTCCTGAATCTTTTTTCTTGGATCTTCCGACAAACTCGCCTTACCGCTTTTTAAAGTAATCTGCCCACAAAAAATACAATTAGTACTCTAATAGTTATCACACTAATAAATAAATCACTAAAAGTTTCACCAATTATGTAAACAAATAATTACACCGCAAAATACAATCAAAAAAACACACGTAACAAATTGTTATTAAATGATATTTTACAAAAATCCAGCTTGTTAATATAACTTCATTTTAGACTTATTTTATTAATTATTTATCCACATTTCAGACACTCACCATTTGCACGAACCTTGAATTGTTAGAGCTATTACCTTAAGCTTATCTTTATTGAACGATCAATTAATAAAAATTATGCCTAAAGTTGGAATGGAACCTGTAAGGCGTCAGCAGCTAATTGACGCAACAATAGAGTCAGTTGCGCAAAAAGGGTTACAAGCAACCACAATTAATAGTATTAGCAAAAATGCGGGGATGTCCTCTGGCATAATTAGCCATTATTTTGGTGGGAAACAGGGGCTAATTGAAGCAACTGTGCGTTACTTACTGTCTAACTTGAAAGATGATTTGATCAGCAAAGTAGATGAAAAGACCACGCCAACTCAAAGGTTAATGTTTATTGTTGAATCAAACTTTGCGCTAGTACAACAACGAAAAGACACCACTCGGACGTGGTTAAGTTTTTGGGCGCAATCAATGCACGACAAGGAACTTCATCGTTTACAAAATGTAAACAGCAAACGCTTGCAAAGCAATTTAACCGTTTCATTTAAGCAATTAATGCCTTTAGCGCAAGCAAATCTCGCGGCAGAGTTAACCGCAGCAATGATTGATGGTTTATGGCTACGAGCCGTATTAAGCCAATCAGACGAAAATCAGTTTAAACACAGTGAATCACTGGCTAAAAACTACGTGCATTCACTTATCAAGCAATATGGAGCCTAACGTGACTACACCTATCTATCAAAACTTTATCAACGGTCAATTCCTTGCAAACAAAAGCGGCGAAACATTTGATGTAGTAAACCCTGCAACCGGCCAAGTAATTTATGCCGTTGAAGTTGCCGATGAATACGTTCAAAACGCAGCAATTGAAAGTGCAAAACAAGGCTTTAAAGTCTGGTCAGCTATGACCCCTATTGAGCGCAGCCGTATTTTATTAAACGCCGTTGCTATTTTACGCAAGCGTAATGATGAGCTTGCACTAGTTGAAGTGCTCGATACCGGTAAACCAATGCAAGAAGCTAACTGCGTAGATGTTGAAACAGGTGCAGATGTAATTGAATATTTTGCAGGCCTTGCCCCTGCGCAAGTTGGTCAACAACAAATGGTTGGCGATGACTTTTACTACACACGCAAAGAGCCTTTAGGTATTTGTGCTGGTATTGGTGCATGGAACTACCCATTACAAATTGCATGTTGGAAGTCTGGCCCTGCCCTTGCAGCGGGTAATGCATTTATTTTTAAACCTTCAGAAGAAACCCCGCTTGGCGCAATTAAATTAGCCGAGGTGTTTATTGAAGCAGGTGTACCCGCTGGCGTATTCAATGTAGTTCAAGGCGCGAGTGAGGTAGGCCAATGGCTTACTGCACACCAAGATATTGAAAAAGTATCATTTACTGGTGAAGTAGGTACCGGTAAAAAAGTCGTCGCCAGTGCTGCAGGTACATTAAAAGATGTGACTATGGAACTAGGTGGTAAATCGCCGTTACTTGTCTTTGACGATGCCAATATAGAGCAAGCAGTAAGCGCGGCAATGTTAGGGAACTTTTATACCCAAGGTGAAATTTGTACTAATTGCACTCGTATCTATGTTCACAAAAATGTGTACCAGCAGTTTATTGATGAGCTTAAAACACGCACCGAAAACAATATTATTGCCGGCGATCCACAAGATTTAAACACTAACTTTGGCGCGCTTATTTCTAAAAAGCATCAAGATTTAGTGCTGAGCTACATCAACAAAGGCATTGAGGAAGGGGCAACGCTATTAACCGGTGGCTCAACGCTTTCACCAGCATCAGCGCCAAATGGTTATTTTGTAGCGCCAACCGTATTTGTTGATTGCAACGATGAAATGACCATCGTCAAAGAAGAAATTTTTGGCCCAGTAATGAGCGTTTTAGTGTTTGATGACGAAGATGATGTTATTGCACGTGCTAACGGCACTCACTTAGGTTTAGCTGCAGGCGTTTTCACTAGCGATATTAAACGTGCTCATCGCGTTATTCATCAGCTACAAGCGGGGATTTGTTGGATCAATGCTTACGGTAACTCGCCGGCAGAAATGCCTGTAGGTGGCTATAAGCAATCAGGTATCGGCCGCGAAAACGGCATACAAACGCTTGATCATTACACGCAAACTAAGTCTGTTTATGTTGGTATGGCTGACATAGAAAGCCCATTTTAAGGAATCATTATGAACCACTCTTTTGATTATATTATTGTAGGCGCAGGGTCGGCAGGCTGTGTGTTAGCAAATCGCTTGTCTGAAGATTCAAGTAACAAGGTATTGTTACTTGAAACCGGCGGCAGCGATAAAAGCATCTTTATTAAAATGCCCACTGCTCTGTCGATTCCAATGAATACCGATAAGTATGCGTGGCAATTTCATACGCAGCCAGAAAAGTACTTAGATAACCGTGAAATGCACTGCCCACGCGGTAAAGTGCTTGGCGGCTCATCATCTATTAATGGCATGGTGTATGTACGTGGTCATGCAAAAGATTTTGATGAATGGCAGCAACATGGCGCTAATGGCTGGAATTATCAAGCCTGTTTACCGTATTTTAAAAAAGCAGAAAGTTTTTACCTAGGTGAAAACAGCCATCGTGGTGGAAAAGGCCCCCTTGGCGTTAATAACGGTAATAACATGGAAAACCCTTTGTATAGCGCCTTTATTGATGCTGGTGCTCAAGCGGGTTATGCCACTACAGCTGATTATAATAATGCTCAACAAGAAGGCTTTGGCCCTATGCACATGACCGTTAAAAACGGTGTGCGCAGCTCAGCCTCTCGTGAATATTTAGATCCGATTAAACATCGCAGTAACCTAACAATTGTAACCGATGCACTTGCGCAGCGCGTTATTTTAGACGGTAAAAAAGCAACCGGTGTTGAATACAAGCTCAATGGCACAGTTAAAACAGCCACAGCAAGTAAAGAGGTTATTTTAAGTGCGGGCTCTATCGGTTCTCCTCACCTGTTACAACTGTCCGGTATTGGTGATACACAAATACTTGAAAAAGCAGGTGTTGAAGTAAAACATCACCTACCAGGTGTTGGTCAAAACTTGCAAGACCATTTAGAGTTTTACTTTCAATATAAGTGTAAACAACCCATTACCTTAAACGGTAAATTAGGCTTGTTTTCTAAAGGTTTAATTGGTGCAAAATGGCTGCTTAACCGTAAAGGTTTAGGCTCAACTAATCACTTTGAATCATGTGCCTTTATTCGCTCAAAACCCGGTGTTGAATGGCCTGATATTCAGTATCACTTTTTACCCGCAGCAATGCGTTATGATGGACGCAGTGCATTTGCAGGGCATGGTTTTCAAGTGCATGTAGGTCATAACAAACCTAAAAGTCGTGGTAGTGTCACCATTGCCTCAGCGGATCCGACGCAGCCACCAAAGATTGTGTTTAATTATCTTGAGCACCAAGACGACATTGAAGGCTTTAGGGCGTGCGTACGTTTAACGCGTGAAATTATTGAACAACCTGCCTTTGACGACTTTCGTGGTGAAGAAATTCAACCAGGGCAACAAGTTCAAACGGATGAGCAAATTGATGCCTTTGTGCGCAAAGCAGTGGAAAGCGCTTACCACCCTTCTTGCTCTTGTAAAATGGGTGAAGACGACATGGCTGTAGTTAACTCAAATACCCAAGTGCATGGCATGCAAAGCTTGCGTGTGGTTGACTCGTCGATTTTTCCAACCATACCTAATGGTAATTTAAATGCGCCTACCATTATGGTGGCCGAAAAAGCCGCTGATATTATTTTAGGTAATAAGCCTTTAGCTCATACAGGAGTTGATGTTGTGAATGCCACTGATTGGCAAACTTCACAACGAAATAAAACCCTTTAATTTAGCCTGCCATAAAGGCCACTCTTTTAAGCAAAATGCTTTAAGGAGTGCCTTTATGCGCCTTGCAGTGGCTCACAAGCATAAATAGGTTATGCCTGTGTTAATGCAAGCACAATAAAAAACGGAGTATATATGTGTTATTTTTATTCATTCTGGGAGGGCGATAATGACTATTTGGCTTAATGCAGGCATTATTTTCACCTTACTTGCCATTGTTACTATTTTAATAAAATGGGGCAATGTACGTGTAGTAGGCGTCACACCAGTGAGAACATTCACTTTTATAGCAATCCTGTTTACCTCAGGCCTAGACGTTGGCCTTATTATGTTTCCTTTAACCGAATTTGCCGGTTATGCAGACATAAAAGCAAGCCCAGAATATGCATTTGCCAACCCACTCTCTATTGAGTTTGGTTATTGGGGATTTTTAATTTGGGGATTTTATTTTCTTACGTGCTTTTATTTCTGTGTAATAGAACCCAAAGTGAAATTTTTTGAAATTCCATGGGTTAAGTTTATAAATAATGTCGTTATTATTGGTACCTGTGCGTTTACCGCTTACTTATTACTGAGTAACTTGCCGTGGTATTTACCTGAACTCGGTGATGGCTCAAATGTTATTCCTGCGTTTTACTTAATCGTGCTTGCCGCTATTTGCTTTGCGGTGTATTCAAGTACCGATATTAAATATGTACGCTTTTTAAGTATTGCAACTACTTGGTTGTTTATAGCCCTAATTGGCTTTATGTGGGCTGATGCCTTCTTATTTGGCGACAGTGAACTCTCTGCATTTACTAAAAACATCGGATTAATTGGTAATTACTTTGCCAACATCAATGAGTTTGTATTACCACTGAATGATTACCATGAGTTTTACTTATTTTGGTGGTTTGCGTGGAGTATTATGATTGGTCAATTTACATCGCGTTTTGTGGGCGGTTTAAAAACATACCAAGTACTGGGCGCTATGTTAATTTTCCCGTCAATTCCAATCGCTATCTGGTTTAGTGTGTTATATCACTATCACGAAGCCGGCATTCCAACTTCAGGTATTAAAAACTTTGCCATGGTGTTTGTAGGTATCGTGTTTGTTATCAACTCGCTCGATTCACTGATCCGTTTATACACAGATAATTTAAACTTAACTGTAAAACGCCTTGGTAAATTTAAGTACATTGCCATGAACGTTGTCGCTTTGTCGCTACTAACATTGCTATTTAAGCTTGAGTTTTTACAAATTCAATGGGTTGGTGCTTTAGTTATAGGGTTATTCTTTATTTGTATTGGTTTTATTGCCTACAGCAAACTTAAAACAGTCAGCAATATCGAAGGATCGCCTAAAGCGAATAAAATTGATTACACAAAAATAGAAACAATCAGCTAGGAAATCACATGAACAATAAATTAAAACACCTTTTTATCGCTTTACCATTAACTGTTTTATCAACAACAGCAGCGGCTAACTGGTCAACAACGATTACGGCTGCATCTGATTACACCTTTAATGGTGTAACTCAAACAGATAACGATCCTGCGCTACAAGCAAGCCTTGACTACGCGTATGATAACGGTGTTTATGCCGGTGTATGGGCATCAAACGTAGATTTTGGTGATGACACCGACTTTGAACTAGATGCATACGTAGGCCGATACATTCAGTTAAACGAACAAGTAAGCCTTGATTACGGTATTGCTTATTACACTTACCAAGGTAATAACAGCGATGGTAACTACGCAGAAGCGTATACTAAATTTGGTTACGCCAGTGACTACGGCCAAACAGAGCTTAACTTTTGGTACAGCTGGGATTACTTTGGCTACGATACTGGCCATGTGATTTCGATGATTGCGCACACTTTCGAGCTTGCGCCAAATCATGCGATTAGTGCCAGCTTTGATATTTCAAACTCACTCGATGGCAATAAGTTCCAATGGGATGAAGCTAAGGGCGACAAATCGTATTATCACTACCGCTTAGCGTACCAAACAAGCTATGAAGGGTTTGGTATTGAAGTAGCAGCTGAGAATACCAGCTTGGACTACGATTACGCCGATGAGCGAATTGTACTTGCTATCTCACGTACTTTTGACTTGTAATAACTAGGTTTACCATTTAGTAAAACAAAAAACACGCTACCCAGTAGCGTGTTTTTTATTGCCTAGCAAAACCTTGCTTTCATAATGTTTATAACCTTATAACTGCCACGCATAACTGACTTTAGTACAGAAAGTACGTTGGTCACGCTCAATGCTTTTTAACGAGTCACCCTGATAACCTTTATCTGAATAACCTAAATAAAATAACGTTTGTGCGTTAATTTTGTATGAGTAAACCAGCTGACTTCCATAATCTTTGTTGATTTCACTAACCTGATAAAAGTAAGCATCTTCATTTCTGTCTATATCTTCAAACTGTAAAATCAGCTTAAGCATAGCGCGCATGCTAAACTTATAATAAAGCCTAAAATCAATAAGGTTTGCGGTAAAAACACGTCGCCCTTGGTAATCATCTAAATGACTATAATTATGCCTAACATCGACCTGCCAATGATTATTAATATCCCAAACAGCCTGCGGTTGTGTAGTTAAAACATCACCTAACTGCTCATTAGTGTAATCTATACGGCTTACGTATTCGGCGTAAAACGATAATCTTAGATCTTTTATAGGTCTAAAAGCGGCAAGTTATTGGTATCAGCATTCGCGATTTGATAATTAAGCGTATCTGACTGATTAAACCATAGCTGCCATCAACCGATAGCACCGTATTATGGTAGTCACTACTTTCTCTATGTGTAGAAGTGACACCAATAGTACCTTGTTGGCCAATATCATATTGATATCGCGCCACCGCTGCTTTGGTTTTATCATTTAGGTTGGCAAAGCCCGAGCCTTGGTTAGTTGGCAATAAAATATTACCGTTATCGTCATCTGCAAACATTAGCGCATAACTGTGGCTGTCGGTTTTACCGGTGAGCTTGGCGCCAATAGTAGGCTCAGCTATGGTACGGGAATAAAGCAGTTCAAATAAGTTACTTTTAAAGTAAGATGCGCCATCTAAGAAAAACGGGCGTTTTTCAGCGTAATAAATAGAATATGTGGTGTTTACATCCAGTTCTAACGAATCGGTTTCTACCTGAGAAAAGTCAGGGTTTATGGTGGCATTAATTACGGCATCTTTAGTAATACTCCAACGAAGATCAAGCCCTAATTCAGTGTCTACATCGCCATTATCCCACGCACCAGGTACTTATGTTTTTTGATCGTTTCTTAATGCGGTTAATGTTGGCGTTAATTGCAGGTTTTTACTCGGTGCTAAATTATTAAATCCGCTTATTTTGTCAAACTGACACAACGAAGTAGAATGATTATGTGTCGAGAAGTTTTAATTTATTAGCCACACCATTCCAACTATCGGCATCTTCCGGGGCGGGTTTAACTTGGGTGATGCGTGGCCATATTTCTGCTAGCTCCGCATTTAATTGGGTAAACTCTTTTTGCGATTCAGGTAATTCATCTTCTTGAAAAATAGCATCAGCGGCACACTCAGGTACGCATAAACCACAGTCAATACAGTCAATAGGGCTAATAGCCAAAAAATTAGGGCCTTCAAAAAATGCATCTGCAGGGCATACTGATACGCAATCAGTGTACTTACATTTTATACAGTTTTCGGTGACTACAAACGCCATAATGGTTTAATACCTAATGTTTCACAATAACAGCTGCGGATCATACCCAACCCTTACCAAAACACAATAAATAAGTGCCAAAAGTGGGCAATTTAACGTAACATATGTCGCTTATAAATCAGCGCTTTGTGCCCCCCCTTATTGTGAGCGGAATTTAATCCCCGCTATGACACCTAAAGAGATATTAATGATACGTTTAACCGAAATAAAGCTGCCGCTTGACCATGACGAAAATGCCATAGGCCAAGCCATCATCAATAAATTAAATATAAGCCCAGAGCAGCTACACAGCTACAATGTGTTTAAACGCGGTTACGATGCACGTAAAAAAAGCGCTATTTTACTGATTTACACGCTTGATGTTGAAGTGGATAACGAAGCACAACTGTTAACCTCGTTTGAAAAAGACCAACACGTTAAAGTCTCCCCTGACACCAACTACAAATTTGTAGCGCACGCCAATAGCAGTATTAAAGAACGCCCTGTGGTAATTGGCTTTGGCCCTTGTGGCTTATTTGCCGGTTTAGTGTTGGCACAAATGGGCTTTAACCCAATTATTTTAGAGCGCGGTAAAGAAGTGCGTGAGCGCACCAAAGACACCTTTGGCTTTTGGCGTAAAAAGGCCCTTAATACAGAATCAAACGTACAGTTTGGTGAAGGTGGCGCAGGCACGTTCTCAGACGGTAAGCTCTACAGCCAAGTAAAAGATCCAAAACATTATGGCCGTAAAGTCATTACTGAGTTTGTAGAGGCCGGCGCGCCTGAAGAAATTTTATACGTTAGTAAGCCGCATATTGGTACTTTTAAACTAGTAACCATGATTGAAAAAATGCGTGCCCGTATTATAGAACTTGGTGGAGAAATTCGTTTTAGCACCCGCGTTGACGATATTCATTTAGACAAAGGCCAAGTGACTGGGCTTACACTTTCTAATGGTGAACAGCTTGAAACTCGCCATGTGATATTAGCGGTTGGCCACAGTGCCCGCGATACGTTTAAAATGATCCACGATAAAGGCATTTATGTTGAAGCTAAACCCTTTTCAGTGGGCTTTAGAATAGAACATAAGCAATCAATGATTGATGAATGCCGCTTTGGCGATAATGCGGGTAACCCTATTTTAGGCTCAGCAGATTACAAATTAGTACACCATTGTAATAATGGCCGTACTGTATATAGCTTTTGTATGTGCCCTGGCGGCACAGTAGTAGCCGCTACATCTGAAGAAGGCCGAGTCGTCACCAATGGCATGAGCCAATATTCACGTAGTGAACGTAATGCTAACAGCGCTATTGTAGTGGGTATTTCGCCAGAAAAAGACTTCCCTGGGCATCCCCTAGCCGGCATTGATTTACAGCGTAAGCTAGAAGAGCAAGCCTATGAACTTGGTGGTAAAAACTACGATGCCCCAGCACAGTTGATTGGTGACTTTTTAAAAGGTAAATCATCGGCTAATTTAGGGGATGTACAGCCTTCATATACACCAGGTATAAAACTGACTGATTTAAGCAACGTATTACCTCCTTTTGCGATTGAAGCCTTGCGTGAAGCAATTCCTGCCTTTAACAAACAAATTCGTGGTTTTTCAACCAAGGATGGCTTACTAACGGGTGTAGAAACGCGTACTTCATCACCTATCAGTATCAAGCGCGATAAAACTTTCCAAAGTATTAATACTAAAGGGCTTTACCCTGCAGGTGAAGGCGCAGGTTATGCAGGCGGTATTTTATCAGCGGGTATTGATGGCATTAAAGCCGCAGAGGCGGTTGCGTTATCGATGTTAGAAAACGCCTAACTCGATTTAATCGACCTTTACCGAAAAACCTCACAATGTGAGGTTTTTTTGTGCTAAAAATGTCCTGTGTTTCCATAAAATAGATAATAACAATGAGTATAAAACGGCTACTTTTAATCTTATGTGTTTGTACAATAACTAACTTACACGCAGCGGCTAACAATACAGAGCTTAAAACCATTAGTGACATTCACAGTGCCTATAAAAATAATACCACCACCGCTGAGCAGCTTACCCGCACTTATATCAACAGAATAAACGAGCTCAATCCTAAATATAATGCAGTAATTAGTATTGAGCCCACTGCAATTGAACAAGCCAAACAACTCGATGCACTGTTTAAAGCCGGAAAATGGGCAGGCCCTTTACATGGTATCGCGGTATTACTAAAAGATAACATTGAAACAACAGGTACATTACCCACCACAGCGGGCTCACTGGCACTTAAAAATAACATTACCAATAAAGATGCCTTTGTGGTTAAACAATTACGCCAAGCAGGCGCTATTATTTTAGGTAAAGCGAACTTAAGTGAATGGGCTAATTTTCGCTCATCGTATTCATCATCTGGTTGGAGTGCAATAGGTGGGCAAACCCATAACGCCCATGATGTAACTCGTAATCCGTGTGGTTCTAGCTCGGGCTCTGCTGTGGCGGTTGCTTTAAATTTTGCGCCTATTGCGCTGGGCACTGAAACCGACGGCTCAATTACCTGCCCTGCTTCGGTTAATGGGGTGTACGCCATTAAACCCAGCATGGGGCAAGTTTCGCGCGCAGGCGTGATCCCTCTTTCTAGTAGCCAAGATTCGGTAGGCCCAATGGCGCATTCTTTAAAAGATGCACTCGCAGTATTATCAGTCATTCAAGATGAAGACTCAGACGATGTATCGACACTCAACGTAAATAGAAAGCTTGATAGTATAGCGCCTAAGCCATCACTGAGGATAGGCGCGTTACCTGCCAGTAAGTTTACTGTGGCAACTCAAAAGCTTTACGCTAAGCAGTTACAAACATTAAAAGACGCAGGTCATACCGTTGTCAATGTTGCAGTAAAAGATGACTTAAGCACGCTTTACGTTGATGAATACGCCATCCTACTTTACGACTTTAAAGCCGAAATTAACCACTACTTAAGCAAAACACCAACGCAGGTAACCGTAAAAAGTTTAGATGAGTTAATCGCATTTAATAGCGCAAATAAACAGCAGGAAATGCCCTACTTTGAGCAAGATATTTTACAACAAGCTAACGCGGTTGATTTGAGTGAAATACAACGATACAAAAGCACCAAAGCGCGATATCGCGCACTAGCAAACCGCGCTATTAGCAATTTATACCGCAATAATCAGCTCGATATTGTAATTGCCCCCACCGTTTCGCCCGCGTGGAAAACCGATTTAATTAACGGTGATAACTTTAAAGGCAGTAGTAGTTCATTGCCTGCTATTGCAGGAACAACCCACATCACTTTGCCAGTAGGTAAAGTAAGCCACTTACCGGTTGGTTTATCAGTTATAGCTAATCAGAACGATGAAGCGGCTGCGTATAAGTACGCTGCTATTATTGATAATGTATTAGGCATAAAAAAAACCTGAGTAAACTCAGGTTTTTTAATGGCTTAGCTGTCTTACTTTTTAAGTGATAGCTTTTCGCCTTTTAAGCTTTTACGTACATTAGAAATTCGCGAACGGTTTTTCGCTCTCGCTTCACCGGTAGCTTGGCCTGATGGCTTATTAGCACGGGTGCGGCGTAAATGCGCTGGCTTTTTACCAATTTTATCAATCAGTACTTCACGATTACTTACTTCGTAACCTTCTAAGTAAACACGTTTAATTTTTTGACCAATTAAGGTTTCAATTTCAAACAACATGTTTTCTTCTTCGCGACTCACAAACGAAATTGCTTGTCCTTGGTTACCAGCACGACCGGTACGGCCAATACGGTGAACATAATCTTCAGCAAGCCAAGGTAAATCAATATTAATAACACGTGGTAAACCGTCAATATCAATACCACGGGCCGCTACTTCTGTTGCAACTAGAACCCGTACTTTGCCTTCTTTGAATTCACGTAACGCACGACGACGGTTACCCTGCGATTTATCACCATGACACACTGCAGCTGGGATACCGTCTAGGTTAAGTTCAGTGACTAGCTCATCTGCGGTTTCTTTCATGTTTACAAACACCAGCACTTGCTGCCAGTTTTTCTTACCAATTAGCTCAGAAAGTAACTCTTGCTTACGGCGCTCTTCTACTGGGTAAACCACGTGTCGTACTGTGCTTGCGGTGCTGTTAGTTTGATCAACACGCACAATTTCAGGTTGCTTTAGCACTTTAGAGGCAAATTGTTTAATTGCTGCTGGGAAAGTAGCTGAAAACAATAAAATTTGACGCTCATCAGCACAGCTTTTTATTACGCTTTGCATGTCATTAATAAAGCCCATATCGAGCATACGGTCAGCTTCATCAAGTACTAAGTGTTTTACTTGGGCAAGGCTTAAGTTACCTAAACGAATATGATCAAGTAAACGCCCTGGTGTTGCTACTACAATATCCACACCTTCTTTGAGTGCAATTTCTTGTCCTGCGGTATTAACACCACCAAATAAACTCACTACTTTTAGCGAAGTGTACTTAGCAAAGTCTTTAAAGTTATTCGCTATTTGCTCTGCAAGCTCTCGCGTAGGCGCAAGGACTAAGGCGCTTGGCGCATTCGTAGTACTGCTATCTGACTCAAATAACTTTTGGATAATAGGGAGTGCAAAGGCAGCGGTTTTACCTGTACCGGTTTGTGCACTTGCTAAAACGTCTTTACCTTTACGAACAGCCGGAATAGCTGCGCGCTGAATGGGCGTAAGGGTGTGGTAATTAAGTTCGTCTAACGCCTGAATTAGTTCAGGGGCAAAACTAAAAGATTTAAAATTCATTGCTGTATAACCTGCGGCCACATTATCAAGGGTCGCAAATTATACAGTAAAATCGCTTAAACAGTTAGTTTTAAACACCAGAAACCGCTAATTTATAAAATGCAGGGTAATTAGCTATTTCCTACAATGGCTATTCTAAATAAAGTTAATCAATAGAAGGCTTTTGTACTTGATTAAGGATTAAAATTTTGATTTACAATTTGGGTAGGTATGCCTATGTTAGTTTTTGACTAGAAATTTAAATAAATTGAGTTATATAGTGAAAAAATACTCGCTTGGGGTTTAATCCTTTGTTCAATCATTACGGTAAGTGGTTGTGCAAATAGCGGTAACCCGTCAATGGAAGATTTAACAGAAGTAGATGCCAGTGCAAAAATAATAAAAGGTAAAACAACTCAGCAAGAAATACGTATAGAATTTGGAAGCCCGTATAAGACGAGCTATACAGATGGTGGACTATCAATATGGAAGTATCGTTATGATAATACTTCAGCATTTACGGTTGAAACAGTTGGCTCTATCTTATTTGCCTATGGTTTAGCTAGTACAAAATCAGAAGGCACACGTAGTGAGCTAGTAATGTTATTTGATGAAAATAATGTTGTTAAGCAGTTCAATATGTCAAATATTCCTATTGAATCTGGAACTGGCCTTTTTTAGTGTGCTAAGTATTTTAGTAAAAAATAGCCAAAGTGAGATAGGTGGGATATAAGCTCAGAGCATCCTATGAAAAGTCATTCTTAAATGCCAAAAACCCTGCGCAAACCAAACTAGAACTGGCAGTGCCTATAAGCCAAGATATTGATATTAGATTGGCGGTCACTCATGCTAATTCAGCTATGTGGCAGCTTAAACTCAACTACTATTGGCAGTGATATAAAAAGCAGCCTCTGTGTTCACAGTAGGCTGCTTTAAAAACGTGTCTAATAAAGGATTTAAGAATTTAAGATAAAATCAAAACCTTACTAATATCAACACACTGCGCTCGGCTACCGACAAAATCTTGCTCATTCAGCTGATTAATTAGCGTTTCACCTTGTTGCTGTTGCTCATCGTTGAGCGGCACGTAAGGCATTCTAAACACTGGGTTAACCGCGCCGGTCATGATCATCGCGGTGTTAATGGCAATTGGGTTTGGCTCGCAAAACAGCCAGTTCATTAATGGTTGTAATGAATTATTAAGCGCATCATTTTTGCTATCCATTAATTGGCGGAACAACCCTGGGATCAGGTTAGATGTAACTGAAATAACACCATGTGCTCTATGGGTGTGGCGTGCATCGTGTGCTTCGTCATCATTCCCAGACCAACACGCGATACCTTGTTGTTCATAGTGCGCTATACGCTCATTGCCACCACATTCTTTAACACCAATAAAGTGCTCATGCTGGGCCAGTGGTTCAATAATATCAGGGGTGAGGTCTTGACCTGTGCGCCCTGCTACGTTGTAAATAAACGCCGGACCAATATCAAGCACACGTTTAAAGTGTTCTTTAACACCCGCAATAGATGTGCGCCCGTAGTAAGGGTTAATTTGCAATGAGGCATGCATGCCGCTGGCAAAACCATATTTAGTTGCCTTAATTGCTTCGCGCGTATTATTACTTCCGGTGTTACCTACAATCAGTAATTGCTCACCAAATTTATTGGCACTGTGCGCAATTAGCATTAAGTGCTCTTCCCAGTTCATTAACTGGCCTTCACCGGTGGTACCACCAACAACTATGCCGTCAACACCCGCTGCAATTTGTATTTCAACGAGTTCATCATACTTTGCAAGATCGATTTCACCATTTGTTAAGTAAGGTGTTTTAATTGCAGTAATAAGGCTTGCTTGTTTAATTTGTTCTAGGGTGCGCATAAAAAAATCATTGTTATTAATACTTGGCCTATTTGTACCATATTTACTGCGCTATTTGCAGTGATAGCCAGTATTTAATTATAAAATGGCTTGTGTTATTGGGTTTGATGATACAAAATAAACAACTGTATAAATAAACAGTATTTTGTTTTTTACTATTAAGCGAGCCACTATGCGTTTATCTGACTATTTAAGCACTCACTTTTATCACACTGATGAGTTATGCCAAGCACTCAACATAGACACTGAAACCCTTGAAAACTGGCAAGCGCAAAGCATTTTCCCTAAGCCAAGTTATTGCATTAAAAACCAGATGAGTTGCAGCTCTTATTCAGGCTTGTATGAATGTGAAGAATACGACGATTATTATCCCCGAGGTTGTGTAAATTGGGGGCAAGGGTTAGTTAAACAAAAAATTGAGTCATCTAACCAAGCTTTTAATCTGTTTGCCCAGCACTATACCCAATGTTTGGCAAAGCTTGCACAGCAAGGCTTTATATTTAACGAAGAATTGTTTGGCTGTGAAATAGAAGAACATTTACAGCAAGTGTGGCAACAATTTCTATGCAGCAAATATGGGGTGCTTACCCAAAATGGCTTAATTGATGAAATTGTGGCTGTGGATATTGGCAGATTATTAGTGGACGATATAACCGAACTGCGCAGTAAAGCTAGTTTAGATAAGGACGAGCGCGCCCGCATTCACCCCGCCATGAAGCTTTTAAATAAAGCCCTCAGCCATGGCGCCGATCACGAAAAGCAACTCACATTACGTAGCCGCTATATTGATGCCCTTATTTTAAAATACGACTTATCGATTAAATAAAGTTACAGCTCCTGCTTTGCTATTAGCTTTGTGCTGTTAACCAATGGTTTTATACACATCAATATTGGTAGAGGTAATAAATGTACCTACTGCATCACCAAAGGCTTTAAAGTGTGGTGCGTTTTTATGGGCTTCAAAATGCTCAGTAGACGCCCATTGCTCACTCACTAAATAGATGGTTTGCTCAGCATCGTTTTTAACTGATAGCTCGTAACGCAGGCAGCCTACTTCTTGGCGCGAGGTCTGTTGTAAGTTTTCGAGCTCGGTTAAAAGGCGATCTGCATCGCTATTTTCACTCGATAGTGTGGCAATTACCGTTAACATGGGTGTTCCTTGTTTAAAAAATAAAGGTGCAGCTTTGCTGCACCTGTTTTAGCTTTAGCTCTTTAGTTATTGATCCCACTGCGGTGCAAAGTCGGGCGTTGCTTGGCGGTCGTTGCAATTAAGGCCATCTATACGCGCTATGTCTTCATCATCAAGTTTAACTTTGTCGTTAAAGTTATCTTCTAAGTTTTTACGCTTGGTCGATGATGGAATGGTGGTCATGCCATTTGCATTTTCCCATGCAATAACCACTTGCGCTGGCGTTGCATCGTGTTTATTGGCAATATCTATAATGGTTTGATCGTTCAACACTTTACCAACCACAAACGGCATATAGGCTGTTACATGTATGTCATGCTGAGCACAAAAGGCGCGCAGTTTAGTGTTGGTTAAATATGGATGTACCTCAATTTGATTAGTGAATATTTCGCGAGGATCTAAGGTTTGCATCGCTTCTTTTAAGTTCGCAATAGTGAAGTTTGATACGCCAATATGTTTAGTTAACCCTAACTTTTTAGCTTTTAGTAGCTCAGTCAGGTATTCGCTCATAGGCTCATTGTTTGAGGGTGCAGGCCAGTGAACTAGCAATAAATCAACCGAGTCAACTTGCAGCTTTTCTAATGACTTTTCTACACTTGCGATAAAGTCGTTTTTATTGAGTTTATTGTTCCATACTTTGGTGGTAATAAATAATTCATCTCTGGGGATATTACTGTCTTTAATAGCTTGGCCAACTTGTTCTTCGTTACCATAAATTTGCGCGGTATCAATATGACGAAATCCTACTTCTAACGCCATTTTTACAGATTCATAAGCAGTTTTACCTTCTAAACGAAAAGTACC
This sequence comes from Pseudoalteromonas sp. SCSIO_11900, assembly GCF_000576475.1. Lineage (NCBI taxonomy): Bacteria > Pseudomonadati > Pseudomonadota > Gammaproteobacteria > Alteromonadales > Pseudoalteromonadaceae > Pseudoalteromonas > Pseudoalteromonas sp. SCSIO_11900. Next base: position 465,508 of record NZ_KK070025.1, on the reverse strand, counting down.
CATACCTAAGTCTGGCATTTCAATTACACGTTGTGTCATAGCTTTATCCTTATTAAATAATTGGTTTAAAATTCAAACGTCGCGTTTACTAGTCGCGTTTACTAAATACACCGATTATTTTTTTGATTTAAAATTTTGACCTCATATAAACACTGAGGCCATTCATTTTTATTTCAAGACTAACCTATATGAGTTCGGCTTTATTTAGCCTGAACATTATGTTTATCTAGCCTGCCACTGTATCGAGTGACTATTAAAGCCAGTAATGAAACAACGGCCCCAATCCATGCGGTATCTTTTAGTTCCATATGCTCGACTACAAGCCCCCCTGTAACAGAGCCTAAGGCTATTCCAATATTAAACGCTGCGATGTTTAAGCCCGATGCGACATCTACCGCATTAGGAGTGTGCTTTTTTGCCTGTTTTACTACATAAAGCTGCAATCCTGGTACATTACCAAATGCAAATGCCCCCCCATATTAAAATAGTCAGCACCGCGGCTACTTTTGATTCCATAGTAAAGGTGAAAGCCAATAAAATAATTGTTAACGCGCTAAATATAATACTCAGTGCGCTAATTGGGCCTCGCTTGTCGGCTAATTTTCCGCCCCATATATTACCAACAGCCACCGACACACCATAAACCAGCATTATTAAACCAATAGCGGATGGTGCAAAGCCAGTTTGCTGCTCTAATATAGGCGCTAAGTAAGTAAACGCGGTGAACGTACCGCCGTAGCCTAATATAGTCATTAAATAAACGAGCAATAAGCGCGGCTTAACAATAACCTGTAGCTGCTCTTTAAACGTCGCCGGAATAGACTGCTTTAAGTTTTTTGGTACTAAAATAGCGCTGCCAATTAGCGCAATTAAACCTAATGCCGAAACCACTAAAAAAGTTGCACGCCAGCCAAAGTGCTGGCCAATCCATGTTCCTAATGGCACACCCGTTACAAGCGCTACCGTAAGGCCGGTAAACATAATTGCGATAGCGCTCGCCTCTTTGTCTTTACTTACCAAGCTTGTTGCTATCATTGAGCCAATAGAGAAAAATACACCGTGAGCTAAGCCAGTTAGTATGCGCGCCAGTATTAGTGTTTCGTAACTCGGCGCTTGCCAAGCTAATAAATTACCCATAACAAATAAGCCCATAAGGCTTATAAGTACCACTTTTCGGTTCCAGCGCCCCGTTAATGCAGTGAGTACCGGTGCGCCAATAGCTACACCAACTGCATATAAGCTCACTAGTAAGCCTGCTGATGGTAAGCTCACGCCTAAATCGTTTGCAATAGTTGGCACTAAACCCACTATAACAAACTCGGTTGTTCCAATTGCAAATGCGCTTAAGGTAAGCGCCCATAAAGCCAATGGCATAAATACATCCTCATTTTTAAAATAGATGCATAGTGTGTGTAAAAATACCTTTGCAATAAATAGCACAAATGGCAAAATACTTTTGTTTATTTTGCAAATATAAATGAGTGAATTTATGCCTGTTCAAGCTAAAACTGAAGATCTAGAAATGTTTATTACCATTGTGGATTGTGGCAGTTTTTCCGGTGCGGCTAGTTTACTTGATTTAAATGTAGCTAAGGTTTCAAGAGCGCTATCTCGCCTTGAAAGCAGGCTAAACTGCACACTATTAAACAGAACAACTCGGCGTTTAGAACTGACCGAGGAAGGACATATATACATAGAATATGCGCGAAAGGCTTTAAACACTCTGCTCTTAGGGGAAGAAACAATAAAGCTACTTAAGCAAGCACCTAGCGGGCACTTGCGTATAGATGCAGCAAGCCCTTTTGTTTTACATCAACTAGCGCCACTAATTAATGAATTTAAAAAGCAATACCCGCAAATCACGCTCGATATTACCTCACACGACAATATTATTGATTTACTTGAGCGCAAAACAGATTTAGCTATTCGCATTGGAGACTTAAAAAATTCAAACCTGCATGCGCGAAAATTAGGCCAAAGTAAATTAAAATTGGTCGCAAGCGCTGATTATTTAAAAAATGCGCCACCGTTACAACAAATTTCAGATCTTAAAAACCATAACCTAATTGGCTTCAGTGAGCCCAATACTCTTAATCAATGGCCCTTGAAACATGAGCAATCACTGCACTTTGATTTAAGGGCTAGCAGCGGCGAAACCATTAGGCATTTATGTATTGCTGATCAAGGCATAGCACTTCTCTCACAATTTATGATTGCAGAAGATTTAGCCAAAAAACGATTAATAGAAGTTTTACCCCACAGCGTGAGTAGCCCAAATAGCCGAGAGTCTATTTATGGCGTTTATTACAAAAATGGGGCGGTTTCTTCCCGTATCGTTGCATTTTTAGATTTTATACAACCGCGGCTAAGTTTATAAATCGCTTTTAAATTCAATCTTAAAAGTAACTTAATGAAATAAAATATAACAATGACGGTTTTAAGATTAAACTGAGTATAAACACTGCAGTTGCATTATTTAGATGAGGTAGTATGGATTCTTTAACACAAGTCGCACTAGGTAGCGCTGTAGGCTATGCAGTATTAGGTAACAAAGTGGGCCGCAAAGCGGTGTTATGGGGCGCTATTTTAGGCACTTTACCCGATCTAGATGTATTTTTACCCTATGGCGGTAGTGTAGAGGCGTTTACCTATCATCGCGGTTTTAGCCATTCTTTATTTGTGCATTTATTAATAAGCCCGCTGATTGTGTGGCTAATATTAAAAATACACACAGGCATGCAAGCGTATAAAACGCGTTGGTTTTGGTTGGTTTTTTTGTGCTTATCAACACATGCTTTATTAGATTCACTCACTGTGTACGGTACGCAATTAATGTGGCCACTTACAGAGCATCCGTTTGCGGTTTCAAATATGTTTATTATTGATCCCCTCTACACGTTACCACTTTTAGTAGGGGTTATAAGCACTTTAATACCAAAAATAACCGCCCCGACCGCCTACAAAATTAACGCAATTACGATCACGGTAAGTACTCTCTATTTATGCTGTTCGCTTATTCTTAAAGTTGTTATTGACGATAAAGTCAACACTGCGCTGCAAAACAGAGGCATCACAGTCAATGAATACATTAGCACACCAGCACCATTTACTACTTTGCTTTGGCGGGTGGTTGTTATGTCGGATGGGAAATATTATGAAGGCTATGCATCGGTGTTTGATACAGCCAACGAGGTTACCTTAAATGCATACCAAACAACCCCTTCTTTACTAAACGAGATTAAAAATGAATGGGGTGTTAAACGCTTGCAGTGGTTTACAAAAGGGTTTTATTCCGTTCGCGAGCAGCAAGACAAAGTTATTCTCTCTGATTTACGCATGGGCATGGAGTGTGCCTATGTGTTTAATTTTGTTGTCGGTCAGAAAGATGGCTCAGCAATCAGTGTCGGTAATTTTGAAAAAATAAGTCAAAGACCCAACTTAAACAACTTACCTAAAATATGGGATAGAATTTGGCACCCCGATACCGTATTGGCATCGCCATTCGCAAAAAATAATTGTGTAGAGCAATAATATCAACTATAACTGCCGTCTTTTGGGTAAGCTCAACTCAATACCTTGTTGAGTTTACCTCTATTTAGTTAGGGGTTATCGTATAATTGAGTTCTGTTTTTTCCGCGCTCTTTGGCTTCATATACCGCATTATCGGCTTGGGCAAATAAATCAGTAAACGTCGTTTTCGCAGTACTCAAACTTGCCCCAATACTGGCGGTTACTGGGCGATTACCTACTTTAATTTCAGCAATTAATAAATGCAGCCTTTGGCAAAATGACAAAGTATCTGCTTTATTTGTATCTGGCAGCATAATTAAAAACTCTTCACCGCCGTAACGAGAAATAAGGTCGGTTTGTCGACCAAAATGTTTAAGACGTTGCCCCAACTCTTTTAAAACTCGATCCCCTTCTAAATGCCCAAAGGTATCATTAACGACTTTAAAATTATCAATATCGATAATTAATAATGCAACCGACTGCTTTAATCGCATAGCCTGTTCGAGTAACAGCACGCTGCGGCAATTCATCTCTCTTCTATTTAATAAGTTGGTTAACTCATCGGTAGACGCTAAAGATTGTAAGCGTTCAGTTTGCGCTTCTAACTTTTCCCGTGTTTTAATCAGCTCGTCGTAAAGCTTATCTCGCTGAGTCGCGTTAAAAAAGCTCCAGTATATATAGCTCTTTTCATCAAGCTGAGCATTAACGGTAACCGCAATCCGCTCCCCTTGAGCACTGAGCATAATTAACTGCATTTCTTGGCATTGCTTTTCATGCAGTAAGGTAGGAAACACATAACTTTGTAAAAATATTTTTGATGATTTAGTTATAATTTTATCAACCGACTTGCCAATAAGCTCATTAGTATTCCACTGTAATTCCTTTTGAAAATAAGTATTTGCATAAACAATAATGTTATCTGCATTTGTCACTAATGCACCATTTAAAAAGTGATCTGCGGAATAATCAGCAAGTTTTTCATCTACTTTATTAAGTGACATGTGGCTAACTCACAAAATCAAAAATTAAACGGCTGACTGTTTCTGGGTGCGTCATATGTATACAGTGGCCATGCGCACTAATAACCTTAAGTGTTGCATTTGAAATTTCATTCGCTACAAACTCCCCCACAGAAGGTGCGGCTAAAGCATCATTTTCACTTTGTAAAATTAAAGTAGGCTGTTTTATATGTTCAAGTATAAAACGGTAGTCGGATAAAAACGTGGCTTCTGCAAAAGTTTTTGCAATAAGGGGATCGGTTGAGCAAAAACTTCCCGATAGTTCCGCTATAAATTCATCTGGATGAGAGCTCCCCATAACCAAAGGCGCTAAGTAATAGGCCCAGCCAATGTAATTTTTATCCATTAGGTTAAGTAGTTCGTGCAAATCTTGTTTTTCAAACCCACCAAAATAATCAGGGGGTAAATTTAAAAAGCACGGTGAGGGGCACACCATAACCAGCTGAGTAAATAACTCTGGTTGCTCAATGGCAGCAAGTGCGCCAATGGTGCCACTAACCGAGTGGCCTATAAATGTAATATCGGTAAGTTCAAGTGCGGCACATATTTCTAGTACGTCTTTAGCATACCCATCAAGGGTTGAGTAGCGCTGTTTATTATATTTAGCCACATCAGAGTTACCTGAGCCTACATAATCAAACAGCACTAAAGTAAAATGTTGTTCAAGGGCAGGAATAATAAATCGCCACATATTTTGGTCACAGCCAAAGCCGTGAGCCAACACCAAGGTTTTATCACCCTTGCCAATTATTTTGACGTTGTTTCTTTTGCGTATTTCATTTAAGTGCGGCATTAGAATGATCCTTTTCTTTGTTCACCTAATAAAAGTAGTGCATTTATTAAACATAGTGAGGGCTACTGTTTATACAAATAAGTGTAACTCATTGCTTTATATATCAATTAGTTATATGAAAGATAATCAAGAGAAAAACTACATACTATTGTATTGAAAAAGTGTGATTTTATATTTTACTTAGGCATAAAAACACACCTTTGTTAACATTAAATTACATCCTTGGCAGCCAGCATCATCTTAAATAAAATGGCTATTACAAGCAAACGGATTAGTTTTGGTGCTCATACTGCCCACGATAAACTTCAAATACTTTTAATACGGTGTGTTGTTCTTTTGAAAGTGAATCAAACCAATCGTCAAATAACTCATCATCTTCTTGTTCGCTTAATGCTAAATAATGAGCAAGTAATTCAATGATGTCGTTATGAGTACATGCGAGTGAGTCAACTTGTTTTGCCAATATACTATGATCGCGCTCTCTAAGAGTATCCATAACTCCTTGGTCGATTTGGTCTTGTTGTGCCTGAGCGTCACTCATAAAACTACCTCTATTAACGTTATTAAATTTTTATTATTTTTTTTGCTGAGACTAGTTATAGCAGCCTAAATACTAATAGCTAGTACTTTTGATCTAAGTGCTTATTTTTTGACTAGATTGTGCAAATACGCAGCAAATACGGTGCATTGAAGACTATTTAACCAAAGTTCAAGCTATTTAATATGATTTGCAAAGGGAAAATAAATACGTTAAATTGAATGATATACTATCACATAACATTTAAGGCATTTTATGAAGCCCAATATTCACCCTGATTACCATGTGGTTGCTTTTCATGATACTGCAGCTGATTCTTACTTTATTATTGGTTCAACCATTAAAACAAATCGCACTATCGAAATAGACGGTAATACATATCCCTATGTGCCTATTGATGTTTCATCTGACTCACACCCATTTTATACCGGAAAACAAAAAACACTTGCTACTGATGGCCGCGTTGCGCAATTTAATCGTCGCTTTAAAAACCTCTCTACAGCTAAAAAGGAAAGCAAATGAAAGTATTAAGTTCATTAAAAAGTGCAAAACAACGACCAGGTTGTCAAATTGTAAAGCGCAAAGGGCGAGTATTCGTGATATGTAAAAACAACCCTAGATTTAAAGCCGTGCAGGGTATGAAGAAAAAATAGTGGGATAAATAATAATGCCGAGTTTATACTCGGCATTATTGTTAAAGGGTATTTACTTTACTTCAACAGAAAACTCAGGCACTGCCTGAATAACCTTTTTCACGGTACATGTATTTACAGCAGCAATAAGTGCTTTTTTATATTTATCGGGGAAACCTTCAGGCAACCCAATTTCAATAGAAAAACGTTTTTTACCGTTTTCATCTACATTTTCGTTATTTTGTGTCAGCGTCATGCCGTCGGTTGAGATCTCTCTTTGCTGACAAAATTTACGCGCATAAAAACCAGCGCACAAAACCATGCTAACCAAAAAGTAGTCAAACGGCTCTGGGTGCTCTGCCCCACCACCAGCGTTTATGCTTTGATCGCTTATCACCTCATGCTCACCAAACTTAGCACTCAACTTTTGACCGTCTAACATTGAAACTGAAATTTCCATTGCTAATCCTTATTTTCCAAACAGTAATTCAAAAAAGCCTGGAGGCTCATGTAATTTATGATATTTTTTGCGTAAATTATCGATAGCTTTAAGTGGTTTTTTTGCAGCTTCGAGTCCCTGCTCATTCGCTACTTTTTTGGCTAACTGGGCTTGAACAAGTACTTTATCGAGCCCTTGCACCGACTTCTCAGCTTCTTTATAAAATTTGGCTTTCTTACCTTGCTCTATCAATCCAATAAATTCATCGATAGCACCATTAAATTCTTTAAGTTGGGTTGCTTCAACACTTTGTTTATAAGCCAGCCCTATATTTTTCATGGTCTTTTCTAAATCACTTACGTCATTAGCGGCAACTGTTTGACTAAAGAGTAATACTATTAACAATAAAACTGCTTTCATTCATAAATCCTAAAAAAATTAATTGCTGCATACATGGTAAACTTACTAGGGTATTATATAGCATAACGCTTAGATGTCACCACGGAGCTAGTTAGCAAGATAAAAATCGAGCTTTATAAAATATATAGAGAAACATATGCCTTTGTTTAAATTACACCGCCTGATAACTTTTTCCTGCCTGCTATTCAGTAGTTACAGTATTAATGCCTTAGAGATCATATTCATCAATCCTGGCTTTTCAAATTCAACTGAAGCTAATAGCAATAAAACCGGTGATTTTTGGTTTCATGTTTCTAAAATTATGCAAAATGCTGCCACAGATTTAGATGTGACATTAACTATAAAATACGCCAATCGAAATCATATTTTAATGAAAGAGCTGATCCAGCAGGCCATTAACGATAAGCCTGATTACCTGTTATTGGTAAACGAAAAAAATGTCACCAGCCAATACCTATCTAAAATAAACAGTAACAATGTTCCCATTTATTTTTTATTAAATCGCCCTCCCCCTGCGTCTCTCGAGCAATTGCAAAAAAATGGCGTCAATGTGGTCGGCAGTATTACCCCAAATAATCGCGTTGCAGGTAAATCATTGATGCAGCAGCTTTATAAAAAGTTTACCTATAAAACAACAACTAGCGCACATATATTGGCGTTATTAGGCGACTATGCAACGCCTGCTTCTATTATGCGCACTCAAGGGTTAATGGATTTTTTAACGCAAACACCGCAAGTCACCTTAACCGCTAAAGAGGTTGCCAATTGGTCTGAACAAGAAGGGTTTACAAAAACCTTGGCGTATGTGCAGCAAGCCCCTGAAATTAACATTATTTGGTGTGCGAATGACGCGATTGCGTTTGGCGCAAAAAGGGCATTAAAACAGCTAAACATACAATCACAGGTTATTGTGGGCGGTATTAACTGGGAGGTTCCACCTAATACTGGTTCAGAGCTTGATGTATCTATAGGAGGTCATGTTTTATTAGGGGCTCATGCAATTATAAACTTATTTGATAACCATACTGATTTAAAGCGTTGGCCACTTTTTCACAGCACTAATGATATTTTTCAGCCACTCAACGATACAAATAAGCCTTTATATAATGCAATTAATGCGAATAACCTAGCCGAAATAGACTTTTCGCAGTTTAGTAAAACCCGCCCAGACAAAGTTGAATTTACTATAGAAAACTTACTACTCGCGCTTGAGTAATGTAACTGTAAAGCCCCTTTACAGTTACATTGATTACTTTAAACGTCGTTATTTATGCTCTATTAGATAACCAGAGTGTTTGATACGGTGCTAATTGCATAGTTTTAAGCTCTTCATCCAGCACTGTTATAGAAATAAGCTCAACCCATTGCTGAGTATTTATTAAGTTTAAATCGGCTAAGGTTAAGCTTTGTGGCTGACTGCTAATATTATAAACACAAAAAATACTTTGCTGACGGTCAATGCTTTGTCGCCAAAATCCAAATAACCCCTCTCCTAAGTGCAAAGTAAATTGTGTGGCATTAGGATGGAATGCTGCTTGCCTTTTACGCACTGCTAATAACTGTTTTATTCCCTTAAATACCTGGTGGTGATGGCTGTATTTTTCTTCAATTGCCGCTAACAATTTTGATTCTTGACAGCGATGACGATTAATTGCGCGATTGTGCTGCGAATTTTCAAAACGCTCATAGTCATTAGTTGTACCAAGTAAACTATGTATATATAGCCCTGGTATGCCTTCCATTGCAAACATAATGGCATGGGCACACAAAAAACGCTCAAGGCCATATTTATCTGCGCCGTTATGCGTACCTTGTAAGGCATCAAACAAAGCAATATTTAGCTCATAGGGGGTATGCGTGCCATCGTGACTGGTGCGCATTGAAACACGCCCCCCAAATTGCATGGTCGTACTGACTAACGAAGCAACTTCACTCGGTTGTAATAACCCTTCAATTGGCCTCAAACCAATGCCATCATGAGAGGCTATAAAATTAAAATATGCGGTACCATTTTGTGCTGGCGGCATGCTCATCATCCAGTGCTTAAGCGCCGTACTATCACCGCTAAGTAAGGTATGCAATAACAACGGAGGCAAAGCAAAGTTATAAATTGCATGGGCTTCGTTGGCATTACCAAAGTACGATAGGTTTTCTTGATTAGGAATATTGGTTTCGGTAATAATCACCACACTGGGCTCAGCATGCTCAATCAGCGTTCGCAGTAAACGCACCACTTCATGCGTTTGCGGTAAGTTTATACAACTGGTATTGAGTTGTTTCCATAAAAATGCCACGGCATCAAGGCGAAACAAGCGAATACCGTTATCTAAATAGTGGCGAATAATGCCGACAAACTCTTTTAACACCTCGGGATTTTCAAAATCAAAATCCACTTGATCATGACTAAATGTGCACCATACATGTTTTTCACCACTAGTTGTTGTTACCGTATTTAATAGTGGCGACGTACGAGGACGAACAACTTGGCTTAAATCGTCAGTTAAACTGGCTGTTTTAAAGTAATCTTTTCCGGGGTGTGTGTCAGTTAAAAAGTTTTCAAACCAAATACTTCGACTAGAGCAATGATTAATTACTAAGTCAGCCATTAACTTTACATCGTTGGCAATCGCATTTATGTCTTGCCAGTCGCCCAGCGCTTCATTAACGTGTGCATAGTTCATTACCGCAAACCCTTCATCTGAGCTATACGGATAAAAGGGTAAAATGTGCAGTGCATTAAGCTGATGATCGCACTGCTCTTTTATAAAGCGATGCAAGGTTTTTAACGGGGCTTCTAAGGGAGTCCCAACGGCTAACTCACTGTCTTCATGGTTTATTATCGAATCGCCATAGGCTATTAGCACAACATCTTGTTCATCCCAGCGGTTAGTGTGTGGCGTGGGATCGCGAAGTGGGTTATCACCTAGAATTAAGGTGATCAATTCTTCAGTCAATTCGCTTATTGCTATCGGTAATTCAACATCTTGATAAATAGCATATAAATGTTGTTCAACTCGTTGAAAAAACTGTTCTTTAACTATACTCACAGGCGCCTCGTTTAATGATGTTAACTGTATTGCTCGTTATCTAGCTCAACGGCTTCTTTTAAACGCTCAAGTACGTCTGGCATTGCCGAGGCCACACGGTTCCAACTCGGCACAAATGGCGCTTCCATTGGGTTTTCTAAAAAGTGTTGGCCAGCATTCATAATATTTTGCGCAAACATTTCTACCGCTTTTTCTTCTTGGTGAATATCAAGTGTTAAACCGTTCATTAACGCATCATTATGATAGGTTTCAATAAAATCTAAACCAATGCGGTAATAAGTCGCTTTTAATGAGCGAATGGTCTCGCTGGTAAAGGTAACCCCCTGGGTCGCTAGCTTTCTAAATAACGCTTTGGTTATATCAATCGACATTTTAGAAAGGCCAGCGGTTTGGTCGTCGAGCGATAACGCCTGATGTTTATGATCGTAGTTATCGGCAATATCAACTTGGCATAATCGGTTATGAGAATAATTACGATACATTTCACTTAATACGCCAATTTCTAACCCCCAGTCACTAGGAATACGAATATCGTTTAATACATCACGCCTAAACGAAAATTCACCGGCTAATGGGTAGCGAAACGAGTCCATGTACTCAAGGTAGTCTCTGCTGCCTAAAATGGTTTTAAACGAGCGCAATAACGGAGTAACCAGTAAACGCGATACTCGACCATTTATTTTTCCATTGGCGGTGCGCGGGTAAAAGCCTTTACAAAATTCATAGTTAAATCGAGGATGTGCAACAGGGTAAATTAATCGCGCTAATAAGCCTCGGTCATAAGTTAAAATATCGCAATCATGTAGTGCTATTGACTCAACCTCAGCGGTGGCTAATTTATACCCCATGCAATACCACACATTACGCCCTTTACCAAGCTCGCGTGGCGCCACACCTAAGGCTTGGAGCTCTTTATCGAGCGCCTGCAAACGGGGGCCATCGTTCCACAACACTTTATGATTTTGATCGAGCGATTTAAAAAAGTTAAGTGCATAACGATATTGGCTTTCGTCGGCTCTGTCTAAGCCTATGGTAATTTGTGATAAATAAGGTACTTTTTGCAGCTCTTTAACAATATTTTGTAGCGCGGGGCCTTCTAACTCACTAAATAATGAGGGCAAAATAAGCCCCATGGGTCGCTGCTTACTAAAACTCAGCAACTCTTTTTCTAAATCGTCTACGGGTCTGTTGGCAATATTATGTAACGTTGTAATGATGCCATTTTGATAAAAATCAGCCATGTAAACTATGCTCCTCAGAACTAGGGTCTGTTGACCTTTGCGGATTAAAATTTGTTCAAACTAGGGGCGGTTTAATCGCGGCGCGAGGTTTGTAACCTAGTGGGCTAAGTAAAAACCGAGCAAAGCTTCCGCGTCCTGCTCACGCCCCTTACCTACATCCATGTAGGCAACAAAGAGTAAATCGCCCCTAGGCAGAACCCTTTGGGCAGCGCCTGTTTGGCATTGATGCTGCGTTATCACCTATTTATGGGGAATAAACACCACATAGGCTCTGCCTTGCCTAAATACCAAACAGACTGCTGTAAATTTAACCTTGAAAGGTCAACAGACCCTAAATAAAATGCTGTTAATACAAGGTAATGCAGTGATTTCTTCTACCCAGCCTAACGGCGCTGGCAACTGAGAATAACGCGCTTTGTTATGGGTTAATTTAACCGGCTTTTTGCTCTCTGGATTGGCAATAATAATGGCAATATCTGCCTCTTCGAGCATTTGCTTATCGTTATCACTATCCCCTAGCGCAATAATGCTTAGCGGCTTAGTAAACTGCGCAGTAAACTGTTTCACTAGCCATTGTTGCGCCATGCTTTTATCGGTATTTTTACCAATGTGAATAAAGCGCCCGCCTACTTTAACGTCGTAGCCGTACACTGTTATTGCGTTTATAAATTCGTTGAGTTTGTGCTCTTCGCCATGCCAGCAGAGCGGATCTGAATATTGACGATTCTGTGCTTGCGCCGCCTGTATCGCGTTTAACCCAGTGATGTGCATTACCTGCTCACACGATAACTCACTGAATAAACTATATTGATCGCCGTAGTCTTTTTTTAAGTGTGTTAAATCAGCCCATAAATTGCTAATGGGTGCCGCAAATGAATAACACCAATAGCCTTGGTATTCGCTGCAGCCAATGGGTCTGAGACTAAAATAATTTTTAGGAATATAAACAGCCGAGCCATTTTCAACAATAAAAGGCTGTTTAATATTGAGCGCTTGTTGCAGTGCCACTACTTCACTAAATGTTTTACTGGTATTAAATACCACGGGTACACCACTGTATTGCAGCTCTTGTAGTAAGGTATCTACCGCATCGGTGTTGTAATCTCTGTGATTTAATAACGTACCATCTAAATCGGTAAAAATAATGGGCTGACCAATATTGTCGCTAGTTAGCTGCATTGCGACTACATCACGATTACTATCAAGCTCTATAAGTGCATTTGCTTTAGCACTGAGGGTATTGAGGTTTTCACGAGTGATGCGTTCAAAATGAGCAATAAACCACAATAACTGCTCATCGGTCATAGTGCCTGCGCCCTGCCCTTGTTTAGCAATTAACTTGTGCTCTTGCTCTTGTCGCCAGGCAAACACATCATCAAAACTTGGGGCTTTGAGCATTATTGTGTAGTCGATTTTATCAAAAACGGTTTTATATTCATTGGCTAAACAGCTGTTAATACAGCGACGCCACAACCCTTGTTGATCGTATGATTTTTCTAGCTCATTAATAGGCTCAACTAAAGTAAAAGGCTGCTGTGGTTCACTGGCTACACACCACCCTTCTAAAATAACAATATCGACCGGCTGACTATTGGTTAACCATTTATTTTTTGCTACAGGTTCATCTTGTTGCTTGTCAAAACGTGGCAGCGGTACATTTACTTCTGCATTTAATAAACGGCTAATGGTGTTATCCATCAACGCAACATCATGTGTACCCGGTACACCTCTAGTGGCGAATAAACAATGCACATCTTGGGCTAACTGCTGACGTTTTTGGGTTGATAAATAAAAGTCATCAATAGAGAGTGCGACACAATTTAGGTGGGTGTTTTGCTCAAACCAAGTCACTAAATAGTCACCAAGCGTGGTTTTTCCTGAGCCTTGGCAGCCGTTGATGGCAACAAATAAAGGCGCATTTTTTTTGCTGGTTAAAATATCCTGAGCAATCACAGAAAAATACTGCTCACTAATATATTGATATTTCAACGGCAATTGATGTTTTACTAAAAAAGCATTTATATCCACACTATTGGCCTCCAATATAACAACCCCTAATTCAACTATAGGGTATGAATAAGGAAATGCAGTTACTAGACCAATATTATTTATTGTTACTTTTTAGTAGGTTAAAAAAAAAGCGCATTTAAAATGCGCTTTTTTGGTGCAATATTTTTAACCACAGTGCAAATTTAATTCTCGTTGCTCTGTGCTTTTGGGAATACTAAATTTAATACTATACCTAAAACAGCGCATAAGCTCACACCTTCAAGGCTGAACTGGCTGCTACCAATGTGCATACCACCAATACCGCAAATTAAAATAAGCGCCACAATACTTAAATTGCGAGGCTCACTTAAGTCATCGCCCGATTTAACTAAGGTATTTAAGCCAATAACGGCAATAGAGCCAAATAATAAAATCATTATGCCGCCCATTACAGGGACCGGAATGGTTTGCAAGCCCGCGCCCATTTTAGCCACAAACGCCAAACAAATTGCAATAATGGCAGTCCACATCATCACTTTAGGGTTAAAGTTTTTAGTTAGCATTACCGCACCGGTTACCTCTGAGTAAGTGGTGTTAGGTGGGCCGCCAAATAATGACGCAGCAGACGTGGCTAACCCATCACCAAATAAAGTGCGATGTAGCCCTGGCTTTTTCAAATAGTCTTTTTTTGTAACTTGGCTAATTGCCATCATGTCGCCAATGTGTTCAATAGCAGGCGCAATTGCCACCGGCACCATAAACAAAATGGCTTGCCATTTAAACTCTGGCAGTACAAAGTTAGGCACTGCCAACCACTGTGCATTACTGACTGTTTCAAACTGCACTACACCCATAAATAACGATAGCGTGTAACCGGCAACAACACCGGCTAAAATAGGTATTAGTTTAAATACCCCTTTGCCCCACACGGCAAACACTAAAGTGACTAGTAATGAGAACATAGAGATAATAATGGCACTATCGTAGGCAATAATTTGTGTACCACCATCGCCACTTTTACCCATGGCCATATTAACCGCAGCTGGCGCGAGTGCGAGGCCAATCACCATAATGACTGGGCCGACCACAATTGGCGGCAAAATTTTATGTAAGGTTTTTGTGCCTTTAAACTTCACCAATAAACTCAACAGCATATAAGTAAAGCCCGCTGCCATTAAGCCGCCCATAGTGGCGGGTATGCCCCACATTTGCACTGAGGCAATAATGGGTGCAATAAACGCAAATGACGAGGCTAAAAAGATAGGCACTTGGCCTTTAGTGACAAATTGAAACAACAAAGTACCTAAACCTGCGGTAAACAAGGCAACACTCGGATCGAGGCCGGTTAAAATAGGCACTAATACCAGCGCACCAAACGCTACAAATAGCATTTGGGCACCCGTTAAAATGGTTTTTATTGAAAACGTAGAATTATTTTGCACTGCTAAACCCTAGTAAACCGTACCGAAAATTTTATCACCTGCATCCCCTAATCCCGGGATAATGTAGCCTTTTTCATTGAGGTGGCTATCAACTGAGGCAGTAAAAATCTCTACATCTGGGTGAGCGGCTAATGTTTTTTCAACGCCTTCAGGCGCAGCAACCAGTACAATAACTTTAATTTCTTTACAGCCTGCTTTTTTAAGCATATCGATAGTGGCGATCATAGAGCCACCAGTAGCCAGCATAGGGTCAATCACTAAGCTCAAACGCTCATCAATATTACCCACTAGCTTTTCAAAATAAGGCACTGGCTCAAGTGTTTCTTCGTTACGCTCTAAACCCACTACACTCACTTTAGCCGCTGGGAGTAATTGCATTACGCCGTCCATCATGCCAAGGCCTGCGCGTAAAATTGGCACAACGGTAATTTTTTTACCCTTAATGTGCTCAACTTTAAGTTTATTACCGTCCCAACCTGTAATTTCGTTATCTTCTAATTCTAGGTTTTTAGTGGCTTCGTAAGTTAATAAGGTGCCCACTTCTGAACACAACTCGCGAAAACTTTTCGTGCTAATTCCATGCGCGCGCATTAAACCTAACTTATGTTGAACAAGGGGGTGAGAAATAACGTGAATAGCCATAGTAATAAACCTAGTGATAAAAAATTTGACGTATTTTATATTAAAACAGGCCGTTTGACTGTTAATTTTAGCCTTGATTTCATAGTTCGTGCCAAAATATTTAATTTAGCCATAACTGTTCAACTTTTTGTGTTTATGAGTTGTTACTGGCTAACCAATTATTTACTTGGGCTTGCATGTAGCCGTTAATTTTTTTGTGCTCGGGGCTCCACCCAAGTAAAAACCGATAAAAGTCTGCCCACGCCACCGGCCATAAATGAGCCCATTGTGTAATAACGTCATCCGCATTCACTGCTGGTTGGTAGTGACTGAGTGCGTTTTTAAACTGGCTAAAATAATAGTTGAGGTAAGTTTGTGCGTATTTGTGAAGCTCAGAATCATCCATACAACTGGTCATAAAGTACATAACATCTACCACCCCAACACCCGCACCCACATATTGAAAGTCGTAACCGCGTATATGCCCTTGGCTATTAGCGGCAAAATTAGCAAGCTTGGCATCACCATGAATTAACGTTTGGTAGTCACATTGCTTTAACGCATTATTTAATTGATTAGCAGCCTGTTTAATATCGGACTTTTCAGGTAAGTTATTAAATTCATCAGGGCGTGTATCCAAATGCCAATAACTTCCTTGCGGCCATAAACCATCAAATTTTGTATTTAAATGAAAGGCATGAAAATGTGCCAACCACATTAAAATCGCTTTTATATTCTCGGTAGATGCTTGGATATAACCCTGCTTTGAAAAATCTTTAAACACCAAGGCAAACTCATCGCCTTTGTTGATTGCTTTAATGCATTCAATAGCTGCCGCTTGCTTGGGCAGTTTATGACTAAATTGCTGATAAAATGTATATTCAACGTGGTAAGAGCCACGTTTCCTGTTAAGCGCAAACGCACTTTGTTTAATTTTAGAATGATTAATGTGATCGGGTACTTTAATCGCTTTAATCACACAGGCTTGCTCATCAAGTTGGCACTTCACAATTTGACCACAGCCACTCCAAAGTGAAGTTAGGGTTTCGCCAATGGCTATACGCTCAAAATGCGGGATAAGTAACGGAAGATAAAAAGACATAGCCATATTAGGTTGCTAAATTTTAGTTAGTTTAACATTAGACGGTGTTTTTAATAAAAGGTCTTAATAAAAAAAGCCCTGCGCGCACAACATGAAATACAGTGTTAATATCGCGTATCAGCCAACTGACTTGACGCTTTCATGCAATTGCCATGACACACAATGCTCATTACTTATACTTCTTAAGGCATAGTTTGAAGCCATTGAAAGTAAGAAATTTAAGGTGGGTTTCTGCATAACTTGTACATGGTCCCCTTGGAAACTTAACGCCCGCGTAATAAGCGCGAGCTAGCGAGCGTCCTGATTGACGCGTTTGTTAGCTTGTGTTGCACGCATAAAATCAAGATCACTAGTGATAACTCCAATACCCGATGCGACAACGTCATCGTAGGGTTGAGTGATCGATTCATGTCGAGACCAAAGATAAACATCCGAACCATAGCTCTGTAATCTTGATGCAAGGCGTTCAGGATAGCCCCAAAAATACTTTGTCATCGAGGGAGGTATAAAAAGAATGGTGTTCCTACAGGACTTAGGAACTAATCCCGCCCATCCAACTAAAAGATAATCTATTCCGCAACTCTTTACACTACCAACACTTGCTAACCGTAAAGATGAATCCTTGTTTCGAAACCACTCTTTACCTTTTGAAGAGGTAATTACAATATGGCTAGATTTTTTGCCAGATAGATACTCATATAGAGTTTCGAATGAACGTATGTCGTTATCCTTTAGGTTTAACCAAAACTCATGCTTTGGATACCGTTCGTAAAACGCCTCTAACTTGGAAATCCTAAAACCTTTTCCTCTAAATGGGAAAGTCGCACCATCATCAAACGTATATCCATATCCTGCATCAATACTTTTCAACTGCTCAAACGATGTTTTATGTACCGGCCCATACCCGTTTGTAGCACAATCTAACGTCCAGTCATGAAAAACAACCAGTTGATCATCACGAGTTCTGTGAACATTTAGATGAATTACGTTCGCTCCGGCTGCAACGGAAGAAGCCACGGCTTCTAGTGTGTTTTCAACAGAATTGATGTTTGATGGTTTTATTGAAAGGGCGGTACAGCCAGTTTTATTTAGTTTTTCATAATTAACTGCGCTTCCGCCTCCTCGATAGGCCACGATCTCGCCATGTCGCTGTAGGTCAGGAACGAACACATAAGCGTTAACAACTCCTAGAGTAATTATGCAAGACAGTGCGATCAAAAACGTCTTAACTATTTTTATAAACATTTATTACCAGAATCCTTGATAGATGGTCGATGAAAGCTAACGCCAAGCTCAGCGCGCGCCTAAAAATATCATACGATGACACCCATTTTAATGACCTATTGAACCTGTGTCACAAAATTCACTATTAAGCTCTGCATTTAGTTTCTTGCAACTTTAAAAGGCTGGTTTCAGCTTTAAAAAATATCATACGATGACACCCATTTTAATGACCTATTGAACCTGTGTCACAAAATTCACTATTAAGCTCTGCATTTAGTTTCTTGCAACTTTAAAAGGCTGGTTTCAGCTTTAAAAAATATCATACGATGACACCCATTTTAATGACCTATTGAACCTGTGTCACAAAATTCACTATTAAGCTCTGCATTTAGTTTCTTGCAACTTTAAAAGGCTGGTTTCAGCTTTAAATAAGTAAATATCGTTGTAAAACTTAAATGACAGACATGGAAATACCTGCTCTATACAGTAAGTTTACGTATTTGATTGATTAAGCTTTATGCGAGTAATTTTTCGCAGTTACTCATGTTTGCTCGCCGCTTTCTCCCTAAATTTTCACAATAGCTTTCATGTGAAGAAGGTCTACCGACTGCACCATGAAACACACGCGTAAATTGTGTCGTCAATTTCAGCCAGTTCTCAGGGCTAATATTGACTCGCTCTAGTAAAGGAAGGTATATATTGTCAATGTGTCCCTGCTTGTCTTCTCTTATAACACGGCCTGTTAATTCAACGAGTTCAAGGTAGGATTTAAGTTCAAAAGGTAGGCCTTTTGGCATGATTTGGCGTGGTAATCCTGCAAAACGTAATAAACTTTTAGGCTGCTTGCCTGTTGCTGCACTTTCTAATCGCTTTTTCACGCTGGTATGATTTGATTCTTCGGGGATGCTGGCTACCTTTGCTCTAATTGGATTTAAATCTACATACGCCATGCAAGCAGCTAGTGCGGCTTCATCTAGCAGGGCCTGTGATTTAAAGCGCCCTTCCCAGAATCGACCAGTGCAGTTGTCTTCTTTATTCGCTTTGCGCGCAATATCTTCATTTAACAAGCGCATAAACCAACTGATGCTAGATAGCCGCTCTCGGTATTGTTTTACTGTTTGATTGAAAAAGATAAGCTCTGCTTTAGTGAGTTTTTCACCTTGCAGGTATTTTTGCGTTAATAACGTGCCTTTACACACTTTATGCCAACGAATAATAATGGCTTTGTCATTTAGCCTATTGGCCTTTTTATCATCTACATATAATACTAAATGAGTGTGATTACTCATCACAGCATAAGCACACACATCTATGCAAAATACTTTTGCTAAGGCAAGTAGCCTATCTTCTACCCAGCCTCTGCGGTGCTCATAAGACTGACCTGTAAAATGGTCTTCTCCGCATAAAAAGGCTCGGCGTACACAACGTGAAATACAGTGATAATATCGCGTATCAGCCAAACTAACCTGACGCTTTCTTGCAATTGCCATAGAACACCCAGCCTATTTATTCATACTGCCTAAAGCATAGTTTGAAACCATTGAAAGTACAAAATTAAAGATGGGTGTCTGTTTTATTTCTCTGGCATGCCTTAGAACTGAACCTGAATATCTTTTTCTTGGCCATTGCGAATTACTTGTAAAATAGAGTGATCTTGGGAGGCGGGAATGCTGCCCATTAACTGCAAGGCGTGTTTCGCATTCTTGACGGCAGCACCATCAACTGCAATAAGGACATCACCAGCAAGAACATTTGAGTAGAAAGCAGGACTATCTTCGATAACTACATTTATTAGCACGCCGGTATTTCGTTCGTACTGAGTTCTTTGTGCTGGAGTTAGATCGTTGAACAGCACCCCGAACTTATATTTTTGGTTTGATTTAACGAAATACACTGCGTTTTGATCATAGCGGCGTTGATGAGACGTTATTGGAACAGCTTTGGTTCCATAAGTTGTAGATGTGGCGCTGTATGTGCCTGTTGTGGTGCTATTGCCCAGGTAGCCACTATTAGCACTGTTGTATGAGGTATTTCCGTAAACTGAACCTGAATGATATGTGGTTTTATTATCGGGTAAGAGCAATGTTGAAGTTGTAGTTTGAGTGTTTGTGTACTGAGAGCTTACAAGCACAATAGTTGCACCAACACTCTTGGCCTGTGCTGCTGCATTTTTTGTATCTTCGTAACCACCATTGAAAGAGGAGTAGCCTACAGGTATATATTTTTTGGAGCGGAGAATAAGAATATCTCGGTCAAAATTATCAGTGCCGAAAACCTGTGGTTCTTGACCTTGTGAAATAAGCTCCACATCAGGCAGTGTTTTAGCATCTACGTATGGATTATAGAATTGCTTGTATCCACTTTGAGCACACCCAGCCAAAGTAATAGCGGCTACCAATAATACTAAGATTCTCATCGTTTTCTCCTTGTGTACTTAAGCCTTACTAATGAGCGCATAAATGCTTGGCTAAAATTAGCGACGAAGGAGCGCAAGCCAAGCGTTTTGCGTCCTTTTGAGTAACTTGTTAGAGCACTAGTACTTGCTACGTTTAGTTTCAAAGCCACCACCAGATTTTGCAAAATTAAGTGCATCTAATTTATTGAAAGAGCGATCAAACAATTTGGGCTTACAAAGAGTGCAAATATGTACGACCCCTTTATTACTCTCATTGTAGCGCCAAAGTAAATCTCTATAAACTTTACAAGAATCACAAGACATTCTTTCGTTAACACGAACGCCTCGTTTACTAATAAGAAGCAATGGCACTGGTTGAGGATGCTTTACTTTACGATGTTTTTTTAATTGGTTTCTGCCAAATTTTTCTCCACATATTTTACATGGGAAAAGTTTTTTAGGCTTCACTGTATCCATAGTGCTCTAACGCCACGCTCTGCGGAAATATAGGAGCCTTAGCGAATAAATTTTCCGTAGTAGCGCCTTGTTAGTTTCACAGCCCAAACACCACTTCAAACTTCTCTCCATTGTTTAACCTTTCCAATCCTGAGTACAAACTTTTAGTATGCATTGGTTCAACAGCTATTCTTGATGCTTGGTAGTATTTCACACTTGTATTTGGAAAGTCGCTTAGAAAAAAAATAGATTTAACTTTTGCTAGTTCTTCCTCTGTTATCTCTATATTTTCAAGTAAAAAAGGTCTGCGATAGTCAACTTTAATACCTGTTCCTTCAATAAACCAGGCTGGTAATTGCGTAAGCTCTACAAGAAGGTCAGTTCTGTACCTTACCTCTGCATGAACAAATTCATGCGCTATCACGTCTGTGTTGAGCCCCTTAGGGCCTAGAAATATGCATTCTCTAAAGAACCCTGATGCTTGCATGCCCGTTGGATTAAAGCCAAAACTGGAGTACTGGTCCCCAGTTGTAGCAATAATTCTTGGTGAAGATATAGGGTTACCATACACATTTGAAACTCTTTCGATTGCATCATTTATTGCTTCTATCAAGTTCGATTGTTGTGCTTCGTCAAGGCTGTCATCAACATAGAGATTTGTTGAAATCTGAGAAAAATGCGTCTGCCCGATCATTTCGCATGCTATCGCATCCTTTTTAAAGAAGATAAAAGACGCAAAAAGAAGCAATATAAAAACAGGTACAAGAATTTTAAATATTCGCACAAACTTTCCTTGTGAAACTAACGCCACCTTAAGCGGCAAAAAATTGTTTGCTAAAATGTTGAACGAAGTGAAAACAGCAAACTATTTTTTGTCCGTTTGAAGGTCTTGTTATATGCCGTATTATGCTAAGATATCAACCTTCCCATTTAACTGTTTACCGTCAAGATCTTTAAATTTACTTAAAACACCTGATAAAAAGTCAGTATTCTCACCAATGCTTTTTTTAAAATCTATAGATTTTTCAACTTGCCCAATTAAGTCTACTTTGATTTTACCTATTTTTTCGGGATCATTATTATATTGTTCAAGTACATTTAATGGTATAAATGGCACTACATCAAGTAAAGCACTTTCCCCTGATTTAATTAATGTATTAATTTCATCAATTGATATGTTTCTCATATCAATCTTTGTAGGTTGTGAATTATTTTGGTTTATGTTTTTTTCTACAGCAATAGATTCAGTCGGCATTTTATTGCCGCTAGCTGCTGTCGTAATGGAATAGTTTTGCCCTACATTTAAAATATTCATATTAATTCCTCATGTATTAATAGATATTTGATATTAATGCAAAAGGTGCACCATGTTAGATATTATACTAATGCCTATTTTAGGCATATAACATTTTAGTATTTATGCGACACGCTGTTTGTGTTGCATAATCGCTTGTTGGACTGAGCCGCTACCTGCTCGGTGTGTCAGAGTTGGTGTTGTTTATGCTATGGGAATTTGCTTTTTGGAGGCTCTCACTTTCCTAGCTGATTTAATCAGCTTAGCTAGTGTTATGTAAGCTTTCCCTGCATTGCTCAGCGCTTATTATGTATTCATTACACCTAAATTTGCCTTAATAAGCAATTATATTTTTTACACGTACAGAGGCCGCTAGCCTGAGCAGTTAAGCAGGTTAACTAATTGATTTTAAGCAGCTACCTAGCTGCTAACTCGTTCGCTCTACTTTGGTCCTTGTTTCATATAACTGGAATACGCCAATTAACCGCAAGATACCTGCCTTACAATGCTGGCAAGGCCAATGCGGTATCAGTGTTACGTTTTCTGTCTTTAGCTTCTCCACTTTACCTCTGTGTGATTCTTGTGACCTTATTAATGCTAACTTTCGCTTGCGACACGCATTAGCTAAAAAGCCATAGTGGCGAATGCGCATAAACCCTTTAGGCAATACATGTTGAAAGTAGCGCCGTAAAAATTCATTACAACTCAGAGTCATGACTTTATCGCGGTTGTTATCTGCATAATCGCGGTATTTAAAGCTCACTGTTTCTTCAGTCGCTGACACTAATCGCGATTCTGACATCACGCCTTTTCGGGTATAACGAGCAAGGTAACTAACTAGCTTTTCACTGTACGTTAAACAGGCTTTGCTATACACGCACCATTTGGTTGGGGTGTTTATCTTCGCGAATGAACTATCGCATTCATTAAGCGCCGCCAGCATTTTCCCTCTGAACACTGTTGATAATGCTTTAACGGGGTATAAATAGCCTTTTTCTATTTCATGCCAGTGTGCTTTATCAAGCGCACCTGCGGGTATCAAACAATGCAAGTGGATATGCTGACCTAAGTTTTGCCCCCACGTATGCAGTACACTTGTCATGCCTAACTGACCATGCCTCTTTCGTTTCGCAAATTTACTCAGCGTTTGCCATGTGGCTTTGAATAAACACTGATACAACGCGTTTGGGTTGTAGTGCGCAATGATATTCAACTCATGCGGGAGTGTAAAAACAAGGTGGAAATACCTACATGGTAATAAATCCTCCTGCTGTTTTTGCACCCATTTAGCCGTAGCCATGCCTTGGCAACGCGGACAATGACGGTCTCGACAGCTACATCCAATCTTTTGCGACTCACCACAGTTATCACATTGCCATGCTTGATAACCGAGCTGACCCGTTCTGCATGATTGAAGGTGCTGACACACGCGCAGTTGTTGATAACTCACCGTATGATGTTGGCGATAACTCTCAAGGCTTGAGTTTAAAATATCAGCGAGGTGTAAGGCGTTCATTGTTTACTCCAGCTCGCAAGCAAATCAATGCCGCCATGACCTAACTCTGGTAACCAATGTAAGTAACTTTGTGTGGTTTTAATATCACTGTGCCCAAGCTGATGTTGCAGTTGATGAAGTGGCATACCTGATTCAAGTTGGTGTGTTGCATAAGCATGGCGTAAAGTATGTGGATTACAGTGCTTTAAGCCACACGCTTGTGCATGTTTTCTCAATGGCTTCCTGAAGGTTGATGCTGACATAGGTTTATCCATTAATAACCGTGAATAGAACATCCAACCTGTTGGGTGATACATTTTCCAATAACAACGTAATTGAGCCAGCACGCTATCTGATACAACCACATAGCGTGATTTATCCCCTTTACCTTGTTCAATTAAAATAGTTTTACGCTGTCCATCGATATCTTGCACTTTAATGCGTAGCAGTTCATTAATACGTAAGCCACACCCATAGCACACCATAATCAATGTTTTTAAGCGCATATCATCCGTGCAGCTCTCTATCAGCCGTCGCATGTCATCGCGCGATAAATACGTGGGTGCGCGAAGTTTTACTTTTGGCAGTACAATATCTAAGTTCAATGGCCGATGTAAAATATTCTTAAACAAGAACCAAATACTGTTTATCTGTATTTTTTGGCTTGCTCTAGAAAGTTTACGAATCGCAGGATCGTTAAAAAAGGCGTTAAGTTCCTCATCAGTAATCGAATCGAGCGGTTTATTAAAATAATGACTGAGTTTTAGTAAATGTTCACAGTAGCTTTTACATGTACTTTGCGAATAACCACGATAGGCTATTTCAGTTTTGACTTGTTCAATGAGTGTATTCATGACTTACCTCCAAGTTATGGGATAACCCCAAGGTAAGTGTGGCTCAAATGATAAGAATAGGATCTCCGCGTAGCGGCTTAGTTCAACAATTTTATAGTGCGCTCATCGCGCATATTTCTGCCAACGATACGCTCATGTATTTTATAAATCATTTTTACCAAATAACTTAACACATTGCTATATATAATTTTTTATTAGCACTCAAACTCTCAATAAAAGAGAAAATGCGCTCGCAGCTCATTTTCTTGAATATGTGAGCATCACAACTATACTGTATATAAAAACAGCACTATTATTGGTAATAGTATGAAAACACGTTCCCCATTTTTAAATTACATAGCTGAATATATGCTAGTTCGTCAGTATTCATTACGTACCGTAGATACCTACCTGAGGTGGATTGCATCTTATATTCATTTTCATAATAAGCGCCACCCCGCCTCAATGGGAGACAATGAAGTCGAACGCTATCTAGAACACTTAGTTTTAAAGCAAAATGTTGCACCACGAACGCAAGCCACAGCACTTAATTCATTGTCATTTTTATACAAGCACATAATAAAAAGTGAACTATCGTTAAACTTAAATTTTGCCCGCAGTAAAAAACAAGCAAAACTGCCTGTCGTAATGACGCCAGAAGAAGTTAAGCTGCTTATGACTCATTTAAATAAGCGCTATTATCTTATTGCAGGCCTTATGTATGGTAGCGGTTTAAGAGTAATGGAAGCGGTGCAGTTAAGGGTGAAAGATATTGATTTTGATTATAAATGCATTCAAGTATGGAATGGAAAAGGTAATAAACACCGTATTGTAACGCTAGCCACAGAGCTAATTCCTATGCTGAGAAATCAAATTTTGAACGTTGATGACTATTTAAAACTTGATTTAAATAATACGGAATATTCTGGCGTATGAATGCCATATGCTTTAACAAAAAATATCCAAGTGCCGTAAAACCGCTTGCTTGGCAGTATTTGTTTCCTTCTCATATATTAAGTTCAGATCCTCAACGTGGTGAAATAAGACGACATCATTTTCATCACTCTTGTATTAGAAAAGAGGTTAAAAAAGCCGTCCAAAAATCAGGATTAACAAAAATAATAACACCTCATACATTAAGACACTCTTTTGCTACTCATCTACTGCAAAATGGCGCCGATATAAGAACTGTTCAAGCTCAGCTTGGCCATTCTGATGTTAAAACCACACAAATATATACCCATGTACTGCAACAAGGTGCCAACGGGGTT
Source organism: Pseudoalteromonas sp. SCSIO_11900 (assembly GCF_000576475.1). Lineage (NCBI taxonomy): Bacteria > Pseudomonadati > Pseudomonadota > Gammaproteobacteria > Alteromonadales > Pseudoalteromonadaceae > Pseudoalteromonas > Pseudoalteromonas sp. SCSIO_11900. Next base: position 439,747 of record NZ_KK070025.1, on the reverse strand, counting down.
GTTAGCCCTTTTTCAAGATTATAAGCATCTCTTTTTAATTCTCTACGCATACATATTCGCTTTAAGACCAATACCGCTATCTATTTCTACTTTGAAAACCCATAAAAAAGCCCCGCTTGTTTTTACACAAGCGGAGCTCCACACTAATTTTGTATCAATAAAAGCGCCTAAACTGCAGGCGCTTTGCATTATTGAATTTTATTGGTTAACCACGCTTTTAAGTGGATTAACTGGCTGTGCGTTGTCGTCTAGAATGTTCATATCGAAGTCGAACTCATCAACACGAATCGCTTTTTCACGTTTTTTGTTGTAATCACTTAACTGAACAAACTCAGCGTCGTTAATTACTTTTGCAGCAAGTGCATTTTCAAGCGTGATTGAAAAGCGCGTACCCGGCTTAAAGGTTTTAGCACGTAGCGCTTTTTTCACTTTTGCTAATAACTCAAGTGATGCCATTTTAGCTTTGTAAGCTTGCTCGTTGATGTGATGACCATCACCTTTAATTGGCTTAACTAAATGGGTAATTTGCGCTTTAAATGCTGTGTCAAGCTGAGCTTGTTTCGCTAATTCACGAATTAAATCATCGCTAATTTTTGGCATTTTAGTTGAGTAGTTCATGGTAATGAAACGAATGAACTTACGTGTACCACTTGCAGGGAAGTTATCTAAGAACTTGTGCAATGCCTCCTCAGCACTTTGTAATGCAAAACGTGTTGCGTAATGGAAGTAAGGAGCCGCTTGCTCACGCTCGCTGCTTGCTACTTTTTGCTCGTAATACTTAATAGATGCCATAGCTGCATACAAGAAGCTCATTACATCGCCTAAACGTGCTGAAAGCATCTCTGCTTGCTTTAGTTTACCGCCAAGTACTAGTAACGAGAAGTCAGCATACACAGCTAATTTAGCTGATAGTTTATGCACTGCTTTTTCGTAGTCACGTACTTCTGGTAATGCCGAGTTTGCACCAGCAGTAAACGGTAATACACCTAAACGGAATGCACGTAAGCTATTTGCTGTACTGTAGCCAATTGTTTTACGTAAAATACCATTAAATTCTGCATCTGCGTTTTTGTCATCGCTGTGGATAGACTCAACCATAGATTGTAAGTATGGGTGACAACGCATAACACCTTGGCCAAATATCATAAGGTTACGAGTCAGAATGTTCGCGCCCTCTACCGTAATGGCAATAGGCTGCGCCACGTAACCACTCGCTAATGTATTTTGTGGACCGTTTTGAATCGCTTTACCTGCTTGAATATCCATTGCTGAATCAAGTACATCACGACCAAGCTCTGTCATATGGTATTTAGCGATTGCAGTCACTACCGATGGTTTTAAGCCCATGCCTAAACCTTCAGTTGTCAGTACTCGCATTGCTTCTTGTAGGTATGTTTTACCTGCAATGTCAGCTAGCTTTTCTTGAATACCTTCGAATTGACCAATTGATAAACCAAACTGTTCACGCACGGCTGCGTACTCAGAAGCTGATTTAAATGCAACTTGTGCTGTACTTACACCCAATGCTGGTAATGAAATACCACGCCCTGCGCCTAAACAGCTAACCAGCATTTGCCAACCGCGACCGATGTTCTTCTGGCCACCGATAATAAAGTCCATTGGTACAAATACTTTGTTACCACGTGTAGTACCGTTGTAAAAACGGATACCCATAGGATCATGACGGTTACCAAGTTCTACACCAGGGTGCTCTTTTGGAATAAGTGCACAGGTAATACCTAGGTTTTCTTTGCCACCTAGTAGACCATCTGGGTCAACTACTTTAAACGCTAAACCAAGTACAGTAGCAATTGGCGCGAGTGTAATATAGCGTTTGTCCCACGTGATTTCTAAGCCAAGTACTTCTTCGCCTTTGTACATACCTTTAGTTACGGTACCTACATCTGGAATACCGCCTGCATCAGAGCCTGCTTCTGGGCTGGTTAATGCAAAACATGGAATGTCTGTACCATTTGCAAGGCGTGGTAGGTAGTGTGCTTGTTGCTCCTCTGTACCAAAGTGAAGAAGTAACTCACCCGGGCCCAACGAGTTTGGTACCATTACGGTTACCGCAACCGCTGAGCTTTTAGTAGCAATTGTACCTACAATTGTTGAGTTAGCGTATGGGCTGAACTCTAAACCGCCAAACGATTTAGGGATGATCAGCGAGAAGAAACGCTCTTTTTTCAAAAACTCTAAAATATCGTTTGGTAAATGAATACCATTTTGAATGACTGAATCGTCAATCATGCCAAGTAATTCTTGTACTGGGCCATCTAGGAACGCTTGCTCGTCTGCGGTTAATTTAGCCGCAGGTACGTCGCGTAACGCGCTGAAATCTGGTTTACCTTGATAGATAGACCCTTCTAGCCATACATCACCAGCGTCTAACGCTTCTTGCTCAGTAACTGAAATGCTTGGTAGTACTTTTTTTAATTTTGTACGTAAACTCATAACGAACTCATCCGACCAGATAAATAATACCTACATTACGTCATAAAAATCGCTTTAGATCAATTACTCTATTCAATTAATTAACAGTTTTTGCAATTTATTTTCTTTACCTGAACGTAAACTGTTGAAATAAAAAGGCTTGCACCTGTACGCTGAATTGTTATTTTTTTTGTTAAAAATTTAATAATTCTGGTTGTTGGCGCCGCAAATACGGATTTGGTAATAAAGTAGAAACAAAAAAACGCAGCCTAAAACTAGGCTGCGTTTTTTAATACGAGAATTTGGGTGAAATTAGCTTATTTTAACCACTTGTTTACCTGTAAAACCACCTGCTAACTGATTGTTTAATGCGCTAGAAACAGCCTTTGCGTTAAAATCAACAGCTAATACTTCTGGAGGAATTATCTCGCCATTTGCTACCTTTTCAAGCAACAAATTGCCCATAAAACTCATCCGCTGCTGCGCACATAAGCTGTTAGCTAGCCACGCACCTCCTAAGGAGACAATACTAATATTAGGCGCACGCCGATACATTAGCTGCTGTTCAAAGTTAGGAAGTGGATTTAAACAAGCAATACGACCACAAAAACGCATTAGTTCGATATTTTGAATGGTCGATTCCCCCCCCATAATATCAATAACAGCGTCAAACCCTTGTGGACCTAACTCTCGACGAATTTTGTCACATAAGGCTTTATCGTTGTAATCAAAGACCACATCGGCGCCGAGTTGCTTAACTAACTTATGATTGCGCTTAGAGGCGGTGGTAAATACATCTGCACCGCGCTGCTTGGCAAACTGAATAGCAAATTGCCCTACAGCGCCAGCGCCACCTTCAACAAAGAGCGTATCGCCCTCAGTTACTGATAGTTTATCTAAGCTAATCAATGCCGCCATTCCGGCGCAGGGTAAAGTTGCAGCTTTGTCACTGGCTAATTGCTGAGGAACGATAGACACCGCATAATTAGGCACTTTTGCGTATTCGCTCAGTACCCCTTGCTCACCTACGCTGGCGTGCCACATAACACGCTCCCCTACCCCCGGAAAAATACCTTTACCCGCTTTAACCACTGTTCCCACTGCATCCAAGCCTAAAACATGCGGGTATTGCCACGTACAAAAGCCAGACTTGGCAAATTGTGCATCCACCGGGTTTAAACCAACGTACTCTACTTTTACTAATAACTCATTCCCTGTGCACTGAGGCACAGGTAACTGAGTATCCGATAAGTTAATATCCTCATTGGGCTCGTTTAACACAATAGAGCGCATTAATGTAGGAATAGTATTTGGGTTTGTATCTGCAGTATTAGGCATCAAAAACTCTACTTGTTAGTATTACTTAACGCGTAACTCCATCGCCCATTAAATGACTGGTAGGCATTTACTTTGGCAAGTAGCGATGAAATAGTTGAATCAACGGCATTTTCTTGCGCTATTAAAACATCCTGACGCGCATCTAACAACTCTAAGTAAGGAATTTGCCCTTCTTCGTACATTGCTTGTGCTTGTAAAAATGCATTATTAGCAAATTGATAACGCTGCTCAGCAAAGCGCGATTGCTGTGCTTGATTGACCAATAATTGCAGAGAAAGTTCACTCTCGTTAATCGCTTTTAATACCACTTGCTGGTAGTCAGTATACGCTGCTTGGCTTAAAAACTGCTGCGCATCGCGTTGTGCTAAAAGCGCAGGGTAACTTAATAATGACCACTGCAATTGCGGCGCTACTTGCCATTGCTGCTGGGTATCACTAAAACCGTTGCTCCCTAAACTTAACACGCCTGCAAAGCCGCTTAAGCTAATATCCGGCAATAAAGCTTTACTGGCTGCTACACTTAGGCTATTTGCCTGGCTAAAATCAAATAAAGCACGACTTATATCAGGTCTTAGTGCTATTGCATCATTAGGCTTTGCCAATGACACCGCAAATGCCTTAGTTAATATAGTACGCTCATCATTAATGATCAGTGATTGCGTAGTTTGCGCGCTTAATACGGCCAAAGTAGATAAGTCACGGTACTTCGCATATTTAATTGCCGGCACCAAGGCTTGCTGCTGCCTAAGTTGCGCCATAGTGCGGTTTAAGTCGAGCTCATTGGCCACACCTTCATCAACTTGGGCCTGTAGCACTTGAATGCTTTGTTCAAGCGCTTCTATTTGCATCTCAATAATTTGCTGCTTTTGCAGATTACCTTGATAACTCACAAAGCCTTTAACCACAGCCGACACCACTTCAATTTGCAATAACCTAACTTGCTCAGCTTGGCTCATTGCTTGTGAATTCGCGGCATCGACTAACGCAGTAATTCGACCAAATAAGTCGAGCTGCCAATCAAGTGCTACATTCGCACTTGATTGTCGGTTATTGGTATTGCCTAGCCCGCTTCGTTTTGCACCAACCTCAATACCTCCTTGCGGTAAGTATTGCGCTTGTTGCTCGCCAATACGCGCCAAAGCGCTTTTTAATACCAGCTGACTAGTTTGTAAGTCGTAATTATTAGCAAGTGCGTTGCTCAGCAGTTGGTTTAGCTGCGCTGAGCCCAGCTTATGCCACCAGTTTTGCTCATTTTCACCCATAAACTGCTCTGCAGATATTGCCTTGGCAATAAACTCATCAACCTGTTGTTGCTGAGCAGCTGTGTCAATTTTACTCGCGCAACCTGATAACACAGCAACCGCTAATGCAGAACTCAACCATGGCGATAATTTAAGTGCGCTTAAGTTAAATTTAGTCATGTGAAGACTCCTTAACGCGCGGCTTTTTTACCACCAGCATATAAAACACCGGTGTAAATAATAGTCCAAACACAGTTACTCCAATCATGCCCGAGAACACTGCATTACCCATGGCATGACGCATTTCTGCACCGGCACCGGTTGCCAATACAAGCGGTATAACACCTGCGGTAAACGCAATTGATGTCATTAAAATTGGGCGTAAACGTAATCGACACGCCGCTAACATCGCCTCAAGGTGCGATAACCCAGTGTCATGCTTATCTTTAGCAAATTCCACCATAAGGATGGCATTTTTAGAAGCCAATGCGACCAGTACAATCAACGCTATTTGCGTAAATATGTTGTTGTCTGAACCTACAAACCACACCCCTAATAACGCTGAGAAAATAGTCATAGGTACAATTAAAATAATGGCCAGTGGTAAACGTAAGCTTTCATACTGTGCGGCCAGTACCATAAACACCAGCAACACAACCAGAGGGAATACATACACCATGGTATTACCTGCTAATACTTGCTGGTACGTTACCTCAGTCCACTCATATTCAATGCCAGTAGGCAATGTTTTTGCTAGGACAGCTTCAATCGCCAATTGCGCTTGATCAGAACTATAACCGGGCGCTGGGCTGCCATTAAGCTCTGCACTTGGGTAGCCGTTGTAATGCATTACACGATCTGGGCCGATGGTAGGCGTTACCGTTAATACTGAGCCTAACGGCACCATATTACCGGCACGATTACGCACTTTTAGGTTTAGTATTTGCTCTGGGTCTACCCTAAAATCAGCATCAGCTTGGGCATTAACCTGGTAAGTACGACCAAACAAATTAAAGTCGTTTACATACACTGAGCCTAAATAAATTTGTAACGAGTTAAACACTTCATCTAATGGAATACCTTGAATAAGCGCTTGCTCACGGTCAATATCAATATCCATTTGTGGCACTTGAATTCTAAAGCTTGAATACAGCCCCATTAACGCCGGATCTTTTTGCGCCGCAGCAATCACTGATTGCAAACTGTTAAATAAGGCTTCAAAGCCTTTGTTAGCTCTATCTTCTATTTGCAATTTAAAGCCACCTGTGGTGCCTAAGCCTTGAATTGGCGGTGGCGGAAACACAGCGACAAAGGCTTCATCAATGGCCGCAAAACGTTGGTTTAATTGCGCTGCAATAGCCGAAGCCGACATACTCGGATCCGTACGCTCTGCAAAAGGCGCCAGTGGTGTAAATACGATGCCGCTATTTGGGCTATTAGTAAAACCATTCACTGAAAGACCAGGAAACGCTACCGTGTTCGCAACCCCAGGTACCTCTAATGCAATTTGCTGCATTTGTTTTACCACCGCTTCTGTACGGTCTAAACTTGCAGCGTCAGGTAACTGCGCAATGGCGACTAAGTATTGCTTATCTTGTTGTGGAATAAAGCCACCCGGTACCGCATCAAACAATTTAATCGTACCGCCAACTAAGGCAATATACGCAACCATAACTACAACGCTCATACGAATAAGCTTTTGTACCAGCTTTTCATACCCTTTAGCACCACGGTCAAACACGCGATTAAAAGGTTGGAATAACCAACGGCCAAATAATTTATTAAGCACGCGGGTAAACGCATCAGGCTCGGCATCATGTGATTTCAACAATAAAGCAGCCAGTGCTGGCGACAGCGTTAATGAGTTAAACGCCGAAATTACCGTTGAAATAGTAATGGTTAATGCAAATTGCTTATAAAACTGCCCTGAAAGCCCAGTAATAAAAGCCGTCGGAATAAATACCGCACATAATACTAATGCAATCGCAATAATAGGGCCGGTTACTTCCGTCATTGCCACGCGGGTTGCTTCAAGCGGAGATAAGCCATCTTCTATGTTTCGCTCAACGTTTTCTACGACCACAATTGCGTCATCAACCACGATACCAATAGCCAGTACTAAACCAAATAGCGATAAGGTATTAATAGACACCCCAAGCCATTGCATTACTGCAAAGGTACCAATGAGTGAAATAGGCACTGCAATTAACGGAATAATAGATGCGCGCCAGGTTTGTAAAAACACAATAACCACAATCACCACCAGCACGATTGCTTCGAGTAAAGTGGCGATCACCGCATCAATTGAGCCTCGCACAAATACCGTTGGATCATAAACAATGTCGTATTCAACACCTGCTGGAAAGTCTTTTGATAAACGTGCCATCGTTTCACGCACCTGATCAGAGAGCTCAATGGCATTTGACCCTGGGCGTTGAAATATTGGCATCGCTAAAGCGGGTTTATTATCAAGCTCAGCACGCAATGCATAAGAATCTTGGCCTAAATCAACACGTGCCACATCTGACAAACGCGTAAGCTGCCCTTGCTCCCCAACTTTAATAATGACTTGTTTAAACTCTTCAATGCTATTAAGGCGTCCTTTGACGTTTAATAAAATTTGGAACTGACTGTCATTTGAAATCGGTTGCGAACCTAAACTGCCCGCTGCAACTTGCTGATTTTGCGAGCGTAGTGCATTGACCACGTCACTTGCAGTAAGCTCACGTGATGCTAGCGCATCTGGGTTAAGCCAAACTCGCATTGCATATTTACCACCACCAAATAAACGAATATCACCCACACCAGGTAAACGCGCTATTTCATCTTTGATATTTAAATCGGCATAATTTGATAAATACGCGGTGTCATGGCTGTTTTGGGGTGAATATAAATGCACCACCATGGTTAAATCGGGTGATGATTTTTCAGCAACAACCCCTAAACGTTGCACTTCTTGTGGCAAACGCGGCAGCGCACTATTTACTCGGTTTTGCACTTGCACTTGGGCACGGTCTAAATCAGTGCCTAACGCAAATGTCACCGTGAGCGTCATACGTCCGTCACTGGTTGCTTGTGAAAACATATACAGCATGTTTTCGGTGCCATTTATTTCTTGCTCAAGCGGTGTTGCCACTGTTTGTGCAATAACCGTCGGGTTCGCACCTGGATAACTGGCAGTCACAACCACTGTCGGTGGTACGACTTCTGGGTATTCACTGACAGGCAGCTGAAATAATGAAATGCTACCTGCAATTAAAATAATCAACGACAGCATGGCCGCAAAAATCGGTCGCTGTATAAAAAAGTGTGAAAATTTCATCTAATAACCTTATTGCTTAGCAACTAAATCGGCAGGATTAGCACTTAGCGTAAATGCCACGCCTTGGGTATTAATTGCCACTTTATTTGGTGATATCGGCATACCCGGTCCTACACGAGCAGGGCCATTTACAGCAATAACATCGCCTTGCTTAAGTCCTGATGTGATGGCTCGCAACGATCCATAGCGCTCACCTACCGTTACAAGCTTATACTGCAGCACATTGTTTTCGCCTACCGTTAACACAAAGCGATTTTTTAAATCTGTGCCTATGGCTCTGTCTGGAATAATGACAGTGTCACGTACTGCATTAGCAGCTAACTTAATGCGTGCAAATGAGCCCGAACGCAACTCGTTACTGCGATCATCAAATACCGCACGAACGCGTAAAGTGCCTGTAGATGCGTTAATTTGATTATCTATAAAGTTAATATGGCCGCTATAGTTAAAATCGTCTTGTCCTACTTTTTGCATTACAACAGGCTGTTTGCTTGCAGCTGTTACTTCGTCAAATGCGCTATTCCAAGTACGTTCATCTACATCAAAGTAAGCGTACATTTTGTCATTAGAAACAATTGAAGTAAGCACGCTTTGCCCTGCAAGTACGTTGTTACCTTTGGTAATATTTGCGCGAGAAATCACGCCATCAATAGGAGAAACCACTGACGTAAACTCTAAATCGAGCTTTGCAGCTTTAAGCTGCGCTTGCAGTGCAGCAAGTTGTGCTTCACGCTGACGCAGAGTCGATGTACGCGCTTGTGCTTGCTCAGTCGAAATGGCTTTTCGCTCAGTTAAGCGTACCGCACGCGATGCTTCGCTTTTTGCTTGTTCAAGTGCTGCTTGAGCACTTTTAACCTGAGCGCTTAAACTGTCAACGGTTGCAGCGAATGAGCGATCGTCTAAACGAAATAATACATCGCCTTGTTTAACGCTATCCCCTTCTTTAAATTCAATTTGCTCAATAATGCCGGATACACGCGGCATTAATGCCACTTTTTGCGGTGACTCTAAGCGTGTTGTATAGGTGTGCCAACTTTGAACTGGCTTAACCAAGACCTCGGCTACATCAATTGCTTGTTGTTGCTGTGCGGGTGCTGATTGTGTTGTATCTTCATCGGCACAACCGGCCAGTGTGATTAATGCAACAGATAATGCTATAGCAATTAAGTGTTTGTTCATAACGACGCTCCTTTTAATTTAGCGTTGCATAATACGGAACATACTTGATGACAAAAACAATAGATTTTTAAATTCATTAGTGCCAAAATGGCATCAATACTCACTACGTGATGAAATAATGGATACAACCAGTCGACTATTAATGCTGCTTGAAGTGGTAGAGCAAGGCTCATTTGCAAAAGCAGCCGAAATACGAAATATTGACCGCTCAGTGATCTCTAAGCAAATTAGTCGGTTAGAGGATGAACTTGGAGTAAGGCTATTGAACAGAACAACCCGCTCATTCTCTCTTACAGCAGCGGGCGCTGAAATGATAAAAAAAGCAGGTGAGCTACGAAGTCTGCTTGGCGAAACGGTGCGCATGGCAGAAAACTACCACCAAGAGCCACGCGGCGTATTAAAAGTAACCGCATCTACTTTAATAGGTCGACGCTACTTACAGCCAGTGATAAACGATTTTCAAAAACGCTTTCCGCAAGTGGAAGTAGAACTGCGTTTGGATGACCGATTGGTTGATATTGTATCTGAAGGATTTGATTTAGCGTTTAGAGTGGGTGAGCCCAAAGACTCATCATTAATTGCTCGTAAAATTGCCCGTAATCGTTTGTTACTATTAGCCGCGCCAGCGTTTATAGAAACATACGGTATGCCTACAACAATCACTGATTTGGCACAATTGCCAGCGGCCAGTTATGCCAGCAACTCACTGCGGGTAGAAGGCATAAATTACTATAACCACACTGGCGAGCACTGCGCACAAAAAATAAAAAGTGTGTTTAGAGCAAACGATGCAGAAGTATTACTAATGAAAACTCTCTCTGGCACCACCTACTTTTTAGCGCCGGCATTTATTTTAGATAAAGAAGTGATTGATGGGCAACTGGTGCCCTTACTTACGGATGTAAAATTAATGGAACATAATGCAATGTATGCTGTATACCCACACCGAGATTTACCGGTAAGAACACGATTGTTTTTTGATGCCGTGCGTGAATACATTGGCAAAGAAAGACCGATTTGGGAGAACAGTATTCCTAATTTTGATCAAATGTATTAAGCCGCATCTGCACAGAGGTTAATATCAGAAAAAACCGCATTGTGAAGTGACCCCATAAAGTTGGACTCATTTTTAAGCGGCTGCCAAGGCCTGATTTCGATACTGTATCGGACTCAGGCCTTTTAGTTTCAGCTTAATACGCTCGTTGTTGTAATAGTCGATATATTCTTTGATGTTTTCAATAAGCTCATTCACGTCTTTAAACGTTTCGTTGTGGTACATCTCACTCTTCAATATGCCGAAGAAGTTCTCAGCAACCGCATTATCTAAACAATTTCCTTTTCTAGACATACTTTGTTGCAACCCTTTTTCCTTGAGATGATTTTGATATTGTTTGTTTTGATATTGCCACCCTTGATCTGAGTGTACAACTGGCTTTTCATTTGGCTTCAACCTAGCAGTTGCTGTTTTAAGCATGTCAGTTACCAAAGGGAGTGCAACGGATTTTCTGACTTCGTAACTGATTACCTCTTGGTTGAATAGGTCAATCATAGGCGATAGATATACCTTCTCATTATTCACTTTAAACTCTGTCACATCCGTCACCCATTTTTGATTTGGCTTCTGCGCACTAAACTCACGGTTAAGCGTATTTTCTGCGATTTTACCCACTTCACCTTTATAGGATTTATAACGCTTAGGCCTTACTTTTGACTTGAGGCCTAACTCATTCATCAGCCGTTGAACGCGCTTATGATTAACAAGTACCCCCATTGTTCTCAGAGCACTCGTAATTCTGCGATAGCCATATCGTCCTTTATGCGCGTGATAGATATCACGTATTTTTACCAGTAAATCATTGCTTGCACAGGGTTGCTTACAAGTAGTGCGATGATAATAGTAAACACTCTTTGGCAGCCCTGTAGCCTTTAAAAGGTGTCGTAAGCTATGTTTTGCCTTGAACTCTTCGACGACTATCGTCTTGTCTTTGCTTTTTTCTTTCTGGCTTGAGCCAAGGCTTCTAACTTTTTTAGCACATCATTCTCTGCTCGTAAGTATGCTAATTCTTCTCGTAACTCCTCCTCAGTCATTTGCTCTACTGGTTTTGATGAAGAAGAATTATTAGTCATGACTGGCCTACCTTTTATTTGTGGTTTGAGACGTGATATACCATCACGAGCATAAAGCTTTTGCCATTGAAAAAGAATGCCAGGGGACGATAAATCGAAAAAAGCACTGGTATAACCGAGTGACCAACTGTTTGCTGTCATCGTTTTTAACACTTCTACCTTAAATGCTTGAGAATAAGGTTTGTGAACAGACCTGAAGCTTTCAGCGCCATGAATTCGATAAATAGCGGTCCAATATCGGACCTGCCTATCTGTAACATTAAATCTGTTGCTTACTGTCGAAGAGCTTTCAGACAAAGCGAGCTCTGCTATTTTGAGCTTAAAAGCTCGATGATGTTTGGACATAAAAAGACCCCCAGTAATTGGAATGTCCAACTATTGGGGGTCACTTCATTGCGCCCCGCATCTTTTGCCTTATAAAGCTGCTTACCTGCTTGCGCTATTAATTCAGCCAAATTTAGTTGTTGGTACTTAACTACGCCAACACTGGCTGTTAAATTTATGGTTATACCATTGGCTTCAATATATTTATTTGCAACGGCTTGTCTAAGATTTTCAGCCATTGCCAGCGCGGATTGTGCACTATCAAAATTGCTCATTAAAGAAAATTCTTCACCCCCCACCCTAAACACATACCCTTTTGCAAAAGTAATCCTAAATAGAGTTGCCAACTCAACCAGCACTTTATCTCCTACATGATGGCCGTATTCATCATTTATTTGTTTAAAGTGGTCAAGATCAATTAAAAACAAGTACAACTGTGATTTGTCTTTTATCTCCACTTCAAAATAATGACTCATAGATAAACGGTTTCCTGCGCCCGTAAGAGGATCAAGTAAAGCCAAGTTTTTAAGTCGCTTAGAAAATTCGGCCCTATTTTCTTCAAAAACATGAGAAATGACCCATATAATAATATAAATAAACAGTAAGTTGAGCGCTTGGTTAAAAGAGGAAAAAGAAGGGCTTGGTAATTTATAAAGCAACACTGATGATTGCATAACCAAAAGTGTGGCCGATAACACAATACCGCATTTTCGACCAAGAAGTAGATAAAACAAAATGGGTAAAGAAAACGCCCACAAAAACAAACCATTTTTAAGTGGTGCCAAAAAGGTTCCACATAATATAACGAGCGTTACAGTCATACAAACCGTTATGGCATACCAATTTCGTTGCTTGTTTTTAACCAATGGTATAAAAACATAAAAACAAAGTGCGGAAATCACACTTCTAAGCCACCTACAATATAAAAATGATTTTTTGATAGGTTAAACACAGCAAAAATAAATGACAGCAAACCTAAAAATAAACACATCCATTTTAAGACATGCTTACGTAATATTTTTGTACTGTTGAGAGCGGCTATATCCATAAAAGACTTAAATCAAAGCTACTGGTTTAAATTAATCCTGAAATGCAATAATCACAACTTTACGCTTAACAACCACCTTTAAAATAAGCAAAAAGGACTGGTTAAATGCAGCTATTCTGTAAGCAATTCATTAACTGTGCCAACCAAGTCAGCAAACTCCTCATCAACATGTGCAATTTGTTTAGGGCTTAAGGTTTGATTTAATTTAACCAGCAACTGTGCGTATGCCCTTAAATTTTCCTCATTTCTCTCAATGAGTTCAGCACTCATAAACAGCTCTCGTTCTGTAATGATAGTGCGTAACTGCTGCGCAAATTGGGCATCATCAAGGGTTTGCTGATTAAACAGTGCCTCAAGTGCACCTAACCGAGTTAGTTTATAGTCATACCATAAATTGCTGGTGCTGATATATTCACTGTTGGCTTGTGACACTAGCGTTCGCTGCTCTGAGGTGAGCTTACCAAGCCATTGTTCGTAGTAGTCTAGTTGCCTGTCTAAACGAGACTGCTGATGCTCCTCTTTGGTTAATGAAGCGTGCTCTTTTATTTCATCATTAATTTGCTCACGAATGTTTTCTACCATTTCACTGCGTTGTGATGGAGTTAACGTTTTTGCCAGCTCGATTAAGGGATCACTCGCGTACAAAAGTAAATTGCGCCAATGCTGCTTTACCTGCGTTATTTTTGCCATTAACTGCGCTGTATCGGCTTGTTTATCGAGCAACTGCCTCAAGTCGAGTAAATCGGCTTTATATTTTGGTAACTCAACCTCTCGATGCCAATCTCGGGTGTTATTAATAATCACTTTTAACTGCGTTGATTGGCTTTTGTTTAAGTCGACATAATCGTCTATCCAAAACGAAGACAGCCAACCAAGGTTGTTATAAGCAAAGGAGGTAGAACAACTGGCAATAAACAATAAACTGGTTATAAAAATAATTTTGCTTAGTTTTATATTTTTTAAATTATTTAACATTAACAGACCCCGTTTTATGATGCTTTAGTTGCCAAAAATCATCATAAGTAATTATGTAAGCTATTGCTCGCTTTTATTTTTTTCATTTTTCTATAGAATCGCAAGCTAACGCAATTTTTATCATGACTATGTGCTTAAGTTTAGAATTTTTGAGCTATAGTTAAAGCTACTTGTTAATACGTTTGTATACCTAGGTTATAAACGTTGGCGTTATTAATTTAGCTCATAATTTTTTACCTATCCCTAATAGATTCACTAGGTAAGTTTTACTTTTATGGCGCTTACATAGAACGACAACTAATTTGGAGACATGCTTATGTCACAGTCTAATTTTAAAGCACTGCTACTGGCCGGTATTATGCTCGCTACCCCTCTTGCTCATGCTGGACTAGAAGAAGGGATCAGAGCTGCTAATGCGGGTGAATTTGAAGAAGCACTTAAAGAGTTTAATTATTTAGCTGACAAAGGCTATGCACCGGGTATTTACGAATTAGGTAAGCTATACGAAGGTGGCCATGGCGTTACCCGTGACTATTACAAAGCAGCTGAGCTTTACCAACAAGCCGTAAAGAAAAACCATGTAGATTCAATGTTTGCACTTGCGGTTTTATATGATGAAGGTAATGGCGTTAAATTAGACAAACAAATGGCCATAACCTTATTTGAAAAAGCAGCAAATAAGAACCTTCCCGCAGCACAGTATAACTTAGGTGTAATGTACGCAAATGGCGATGGTGTTAGCCAAGATTATAAAGCCGCCAGAACATGGTATGAAAAAGCCGCTGCTAATAATTACACATTGGCGCAGTTTAATTTAGCACTGATGTATTTTGAAGGCTTAGGAATGCCAAAAAATCTTGAAATGTCGTATGTATGGAATACCATTGCCGAGTATAACGGCAACATGCAAGCCAGTCACAGCCGTAAACTTGATGAACGTACTATGCTCCCGAAAGAGGTAGCTGAGGCCAAAGAAAAAGCCGATGCAATTTATACCAAAATTTTAGCGGGTACTTATGCTGGCGAAGGACGACTGTTTTAAGTTAGCTATTAAAAAAGCTGAATGAAGTGATTCATTCAGCTTTTTATTTTAAGCGTTGCAAGCTATTTTACATAAAGCCACTTTAGCACTTTGATCTGTAATTTATTTTGTTTAAGTAATAAACCAATGCGCGGGTTAACCGAGCCAGAGACTAAGGTATTTTTTGCATGGCTAAAGGTGAGAAAACCTTCTTTACCGTGATAATGCCCCATCCCCGAATGCCCCACGCCACCAAACGGCACATCATCGGCAGCTACTTGTATTAATGTGTCGTTTACAGCAACTGTTCCGCTAAGTGTTTGCTTAATAATGTACTGTTGCGCCTGTTTATCTTGACCTAAAATATAAAGGGCTAATGGGTGGTCGCGTAATCGAATATAATTAAGCACGTCTTCTAATTTGTCGTAACTCATAATGGGTAAAATGGGGCCAAATAGCTCTTCTTGCATTAATGTCATCTCATCTGTTACGTGCGTAATAATATGCAGACCCATACGATGCTTTTCGCCATCTTGCTGGTTTTGTTCAAGCGGTTTAGTAATTTTAGCGCCTTGCTCTTGTGCTTGCTCTAAATAACCCAGCAAACGCTGATAATGTGCAGGGCTTATAATCGAGGTCAGGTTTTTGCCTTCAACACCTTGCTTAAAGTGTTTTTTATAAAGGATACAAAGCGCTTTAATGAATTGGTGCTCCAATGCTTTAGGAACAAACACGTAATCAGGCGCTACACATATTTGCCCTGCATTGGCCATTTTTCCAAATAATAATGCACGCGCGGCTTTATTTACATCGGCTTTTTCTAACACAATCACGGGCGATTTTCCGCCGAGCTCTAATGTTACCGGCGTTAAATTTTTACTGGCCGCGGCCATAACTAACTTGCCAACGGCAGTCGAGCCTGTAAATAGCAAATGCGCAAATGGCAATGATGAAAACTCACTTGCCACGTCGCTACCACCTTGAATAATTTTGCAGTGTTGGCTTAATTCACCTGCAAATATTTTTTCAATAACGGCATTGGTGTTAGGCGTAAATTCACTGAGCTTTAACATCACCCTGTTACCCGCTGCAATCGCAGTAATAACAGGTACCAATGCTAGTTGAATAGGATAGTTCCATGGTGCAATCACACCGACCACGCCAATAGGCTGATAGGTTACACTTACTTTTGAGGGCCATAAGCTTAACCCCGCGCTGCGCTGACTTGGTTTAGACCATCGAGGTAGCTTTTTAATAATATGCGCAAGTCCCTGCATGGTGGGCAAAATATCCCCCACTACGGTATCGAACGCCGTTCGGTATCCAAAATCTTTAGATACTTCAGCAATCAAGTCTTGCTCTAACGTTACAATGTTAGCGCGTACTTTCTTGAGTAAAGCAAGACGTTGCTCAATGGGTAAATAAGGGGTGTCTTCAAAAGCATGCTTTAGTTCATTAAATTGCGAACGCAAAGATCCTGTAGATAATGTGTCAGTGTTCAAAATAAGCTACTCGATTTATAACGTTTTCAAGACTATAACCTTGTTCTGTTACTCGAGCAATAAAGAGTGATTTTGCAACACGAGGAAAAGGATTGCAAAAACACTCAACAGGTTGGTTGGAACGCATACCGATGCACTGCTTTTGTGTGCATCGGTTATCTGTTTTGTTAGTTGATTAAAGTGGGTTATTAAAAACCAAAAACTTGGGCTGCTATGGTCATTGTTACTAAGGTAATTAAAACAATAGCGACAATATTTAACACAAAACCAGCACGGATCATGTCTTTCATTTTAATTTCACCCGAGCCAAACACAATCGCATTGGGTGGTGTGGCTACTGGCATCATAAACGCACAACTACACGCAATCGCAGCTGGAATAACCCACACTAACGGGCTGCCTGTTACTGACTCAGCAACGGGGCCTAGCAGTGGTAAAAAGCCTGCTGCAGTTGCCGTATTACTGGTTATTTCAGTTAAGAACGTAATCAGCGCAACCACAACAAGAATGCTCATTACTAATGGAATAGTACTCGCCCCTTCAATCATATTAGCAATATAATCAGCTAATCCTGATGACTTTATTTGCGAGGCAAGTGTTAATCCGCCACCAAATAAAAGCAACACACCCCACGGCACTTTAGCGGCACTTTCCCAATCTAAAATACGCGCATCGCTGCCTTTATTTGCCGGTAGTACAAACAGTAGTAATGCTGCAGCAATAGCAATACCGGTATCTGAAATTTTAAGCCCGGTAACATCACCTAATAAAGGTCTAAATATCCAACAAATAGCGGCAAGCACAAATACAAACAACACGCCCTTTTCAGCACGCTGCATTAGACCTAAGTCTTTTAATTGTGAAGAGAATACCGCTTTGGTATCAATACGCTTGTTCGCTTGTACATTCGCATCGACTTTATAAGTGAATTTAGTTAACCAAATCCAGCTGATCAGCAACATACCGAGCGCTAATGGCACACCAACAATCATCCACTCGGCAAAGCCAATTTCAATCTGATAACTGTCTGATAGGTACGCAGCCATTAATGCATTTGGTGGAGTACCAATTAATGTAGCAATACCACCAATACTTGCGCCATAAGCAATCGACAGTAAAAGGGCTTTACCAAAACCTTCATTACTAGGGTCTGAGCTTTTAACTAAATGGGTAATAGATAAAGCGATAGGAAGCATCATTACTGCGGTAGCGGTATTAGACATCCACATTGATAAAAATGCAGTCACTAACATCATCGCTAAAATTTGTAAGCTTGGTTTTTTACCTGCATAACGCATTGTTTTTAATGCAATACGCTTGTGTAACCCCCAACGCTCCATCGCTATTGAGATTAAAAAGCCACCTAAAAATAAAAAGATCAGCGGATGCGCATAAGGCGCTGCAACACTTTTTATCGCTGCTATATCAACAATCGGCGAAATCACTAAAGGGAGTAACGCAGTAGCAGGAATAGGCACTACCTCACTCACCCACCACGAGGCCATCCAAAATGCTAAGCCTGCGGTTTTAAATGCTGCCGCCGACATCCCTACTGGCGGCTCAACTAAGCAAGTAAGTAGCATGACACATGGGCCAAGTAACAATAACAGCCATTGCATAAATGGCTTTTTATTCGCGTTATTTTCTAAAATACGTTTTGTCATTTGTTTAGCCCTTAAAATTTATATTTAAGACCAAGTGCAACACTGCTATCAGCATTTTCTTCTAGGTCGAGGTCAGTGTATAAAAGGTAAGCTGTGGTTTGCTTGTCAAATACATAATCTACACCCGTGGTCCACTGGGTAGCGTCTGATGTTTGACGTAGTTTTGAATCATCTTTTGCAAATTGTACTTTAGGTACCCATTTGTCTAACTTATAGCTTGCGCTTAGTACATAACCGTTGCCAGACTTAGCGCCGTCAATCGATTCTGAATGCTGGTACAATGCCCCTAATTGTAATTTTTCAAACTTATACACACCCGCAATACGGCTTGCTTTTATGTTATTAAGCGAATCGACATGGCTGATTGAAATAGAGTAAGGTGTTTTATTTAAATTACGGTCGCCGTAAATTAGCGTAGCAGCAAATCCTGCTTCGTTATCTTTGTTGTCATCTTTTGGTGCATAGGTAAATGAAAACTGCGCGTTATGCCAATACTTAGAGGTATAGGTGATGGTATCGCCTAAGCGGTCTTGCCCTGCAATTACTTGAGCAATATCAGCTTGGGTTTCGTTAAAATTATCAAGCTTACCTTCTGAATATTTAAAGCGCGTGTCGTTTCGCCCAACCACCACTTCACCAAATGCGCCTTTTAGGCCCAAGTAAGTATTGCGTGCTGCAAAAGGCTCATTGGTATCGTCGTGTTCAAAACCTTTTACTTGAACTTCGTATTTAAATACCGCGGTAAAATACTCATTTAATTTATGGTCACCTTTAATGCCAATACGCGAAAAAGGGGCATCTATTTGCGTGCCTTCGTCAGCGTAACGCATTATGCCTGTATCGGTGTTAGCAATTTGTACTTCGGCTTTACCATACACTGTGTAGTCTGCTGCAAAAGTGGTTGCAGGTAACGTGGCAGCACTGCATAACGCAGCAAGTACTGAACCTTGGAATATATTGTTTTTCATTATGTGTCTTAATTATGTGATGCTACTTGTTGTCTGCACCTACAAAGCAAGAACATGACCAACTAAAAAATAATAAATACTTTCAGTAATTTAAAAAATAAAGGTTTAAAAATAAACATTGAAATGTGCGGGTTTCCACACATAAAAAACACTCAATATCACCATTTCCACCCATTAATCGGTGAACATATCTCGATTAAGGTTATATTTACTCATTTTATCGTAGAGGGTTTTACGCGCAATTTGTAAGGTTGTCATGGTGTCTTTAATGCTGCCATGGTTAAGCTCTAGCGCCTCTTCAATTAAGGAGTGCTCATAAAAGCTGACCTTTTCGGCTAGGCTCAAATCTAATGATAGCGTGCTGTTGCTTGAATCACTTTGTGCAAATGCCAGATCGGGGCCTAGCAATACCGCGCGCTCGGCTTGATTTCTCAATTCCCGCACATTGCCAGGCCAATCGTGCGCTAGTAAACGTTGTTGTAGTTCTATATTGAGCGCCCCTAACGGTTTATGGAAGCGGGTCGCAGCAATAGAACTAAAATGCTTAAATAACAGTGGAATATCTGCTTTTCTGTCTCTCAATGCAGGAATACTGACTTTTACTAAACTCAATCGGTAATATAAATCGGCTCTAAACTCACCTTTTTCTACCAGCGAAAGTAAATCGACTTTGGTGGCTGCGACAATACGAATATCAAGCTCTATCGCTTTATTAGCACCAACGGGGGTTACTTTTCGCTCTTCAAGCACCCGTAGTAATTTAACTTGAAGTGATAAAGGAGTGCTTTCAATTTCATCTAAAAAAACGGTGCCGCCTTGAGCAAACTCAAATTTACCTTTGCGATCGTGTGTTGCGCCAGTAAAGGCTCCGCTGATAGCCCCAAACAGTTCGCTTTCTATTAATTGCTCTGGGACTGCGCCACAGTTAATAGCCACAAACTGACAGCTTGAACGGTTACTATGATCGTGTAAATAGCGAGCAACCAATTCTTTACCTGTGCCAGTTTCACCTTCAATCAGCACATCAGCTGGTGTATCAATCACCGTGTTGAGTAGGTTCATCATATGCTGCATTTTAAGCGTATCACCTAAAATACGCACACCGGGCGCCGACGTTTTCTCAACCGCGCGCTTCAGCGCTCTGTTTTCCATTACTAAAGCACGTTTATCTGAGGCTCTGGCAATACAATCTAATAAATTTTCGTTCAGTGGTTTTTCAAATAAATCATACGCGCCTAGTTGCATCGCTTTTACCGCAACAGAAACATCAGCATAACCGGTTAAAAATATCACGGGTAGTTCGCTATCGAATGCTTTTACCTGCTCAATAAACGTTAAACCATCCATAGTGGGCATGTTTATGTCACTGAGTACAATGCCACAAAAACTGCGATTTAAGCGACTTAAGGCAACACTTGCATCACTAAAACACTGTACCTCATAACCCTCGAGCGTTAATAGCTGATTCAATGAATCGCGGATCATCGCTTCATCATCAATAACAATAATCTGTTTGCAAACAACGGCTTCAATCATTTTTAGTGGCCTCTATGCTTGATAAACTAATAATAAATTGCGCACCGCCTTCAGGGCGATTATGTGCAGTTAAGTACCCATTAAATGATTCAATAATTTGCTTTGAAATCGACAAGCCCAGCCCTAAACCGTTACTTGATTTGGTACTATAAAAAGGTTCAAAAATAGACCCCAGCACATGATACTCAATACCAGGGCCACTATCTAATATAGAAAGCTTAACGCGCTCTTCAAAGCATTCAACATCAAAACTGAGCTCTCTAACAGACTCACCTTTCATTGCCTGTGATGCATTGGTGATCACATTAACCAATACTTGTTCAAACCTTAACGCATCGACCCACACCGTGATCTCTTGCGAAAACTGCGGTGCACTTATGTTAACATCGTCTTGTTTAAGTTGCGGATGGGTGATCATCAACGCATTGTTTAATAACGCCGACAATGGATGAGGCCGAAGTTGCATGGTCGCCGGTTTACTAAAGTGTTTAAGCTGCGCCACTATTTTATGCACCCGCTCTACCAAATTCTCAATAATGATTAAGTTTTCACTTAATGCGTTAAGCCTTCCCTTTTTTAGGAAAATTTTAGCACTGGCTAAATAGGTGTTCATTGCGCTGAGCGGTTGGTTAATTTCGTGATTAATGCCCGCACTCAATTGCCCAATAGTGGCTAATTTTGCCGACTGTACTAATGCGGTTTGGGCTTTTTCGAGTGCTTGAGTACGCTCTAGTACTTCGAGCTCTAAACTGTGACGCGAATACAGTAATTTTTTATACCCGGCAAAGCGTGCCAATAAGCTATATCCAACAAAAATAAACACCCAATAAAATAACACTAGCCATAGTAATCTAGGCACCTGTAAGGCGTTAATGTTTGAAATATCAACAAGCACTGTCATGGTTGCATTCAGATGAGTTAAGGGTCTTGAGGCGGCAACGTATTCATCTTTAGCAATTTTAAATTGCTCAATGCCTTGGCTTTTGTAGCGCTGTTGCTTAATTTGTAGCGGTTGATGATCTAAGTAAGCACGGCGCTGTTTAATATCACGACGCGCGGTAATATCAAGCTCTGTAAAACTATTTAAACGCCATGCGGGTTCATCTGACATGGCAATAATATTATCGGCAAGTTGCAAATAAAAATGGCTTCCTTTTGAAGTATTTAAAAGCGAACGATCGTTTTCAAATTTAGCGACATTAGTTTTAAGCGCCACCACGCCAATGGCTTTTCCATCTAGGTAAATAGCTTGGGAAAAATAAATTCCGCGCTCTTTTGAGCGCTGACCAAGTGCAAAGTATGCGACCTTTTCACCGGCAAACGCTTGTTTAAAATAAGGTCTAAATGCAAAGTTACTACCTAAAAATGTATAGTCGGTTTGCCAGTTACTACTGGCAATAACATCGCCATGAGTATCTAGTATGTATACATCTGAGGCACCACTGGCTTGTTGAATATCAGCAAGGTAATTGTTAATTGCATTAAAGTGTTGTGATTCATTATTAGTAAAACGAATCAATACGTTATTTTCAATTAGCAGCTGAGGGATAGCCGCAAATCGAGCGAGTTCGTTATCGATATAATTATTTAATTGGATGACTTGTTGATCAGCTTGAATTTTGGCTTGCCCTAAATCATAAGCACGACCAAACGAAAAGGTGATCACCAATAATAGTACTAACAATATACAGGCAAAAATAATTTTTTTGGGGATGGAGAACATAAACGCCTATGACAACTATGATGCCAATAATAAGTAATAGCCAATATTGTAACGAGTTATCCCCCTTTGCAGAAGAAACTTTTTGTTAACAATTATACTGAAACTAAAAAACCGTGAAATATTACATTCCACGGTTTAATCACCTTTTAAGGTGTGCTGTTTTAGCTTAATTTACGCTTTTGCAACGACAGGTTTGTCTTTAAAATATTTGTATAAGCCAATTAATGAGGCTGCAATCCAAAATATTTCAATCACAAAGCTTGCTAAGTTAAAGTTATAACAAAGGCTAATAAGTAACAAAATAGCGCCACTTAAATTCATTAAGTTATACGTTAAACTTTTAGGTGAAACTTTATTTAGTTGCAGCAAAAAAAATGAACCAACCACTAAAAAAGTACCACTCATACCAACAATATCAAATAAAAGTGCGATCACACGTCTATCCTTTTCCATTTTAAAACCCAACTGACTGGCCCAATCCATGGGGAGGGTTTTTTTCAATCATTGAAACAGCAAAACCAGCGAAGCTTACCAGTGAAATAAAAGCAAACAAGGGCTTATGTCCGCCCCGCACTACTTTAGGCTATAAACGAAAGGTTTATTTAAAAGTAACTTTACCACCAATCATTTTATAGGCAGGGGTTCCTCTTATAATTGTAGGGCGGGCAAAAGGTCGTTCACAGCCTGGGCATACGCATTCAGTATGGGTGTGATCTTGGGTTATTCTTTCTATAAAACATTTTACTAAAGCACCTTTGCCACCTTTACGGTATTTGAATAACGGTGCCTTACACGCAGAACAAAATATATCGACCGTTTTTGTAGGCCCTTTTTTATTGGGCTTAGCCATACTTCCTCAATAATTACTTTACGATTAGTTAATAGCATAATGCTATCACATCAGCGGTAGAAAATAATGAATGGCTGTTGCGCTAATATATTTTTAAACAGTCGGTAGATAACTCTACTTTATAAACGATTCGCTTTAGGCTTTTATCGATAAACGGGTTAATTTAGCTGATAACACATTCATATTAAAAGGCTTTACGATAAAGCCTGACACTTTAGCATTAATCGCTTTTTTGACAGTCGAAGAACTATCTTCACAGGTCACCATAAGTACAGGAAGGTTTTTCAGCTCGGCATCTTTTCTAATATTATCAAGTAAAGTAATGCCATCCATTTTAGGCATATGAAGATCTGTTATAACCAAATCAAACATTTGATTTTGCAGTATGTTTATTGCTTGAAGCCCATCTGTGGCTTCAACAATATCTATATAATCCAACCTCCTTAACATATTAATTAATACATGACGCATTAACGGCATATCATCAACAACAAGTATTTTCATGCGTATGTTTTACCAAAATAGCTGCGAGCAAATTTTCATTAAAACAAAGTAAAGGCGACACGTCAATCCAAAAGGTATTAACAAAAACGTGTTATGTGTAGTAACAACATTAGTTAACAATACCTATTGCCGCAAGTAATCAGATGGATACTTGTATCCCCTTATTTTAGCTAAACAAAAGTTTAAAAAATTCCAAACGAAGCTTGGGTTATATGTGCTAAGCTTTTTGCACTTAGTGTTACTTCTAACCCGCGTTTTCCGGCACTAACATATATCATTTCAAAATCTAACGCACTGGAGTGTATGTATGTTTTTAGCCGCTTTTTTTGGCCAACGGGGCTAACTCCTCCTAAAATATAACCGGTACTCGCCTGCACTTTTTGTGGGTCTGCCATCATCACTTTTTTTACTGCACAAAGCTTCGCAAGCTGTTTTAAATTAACCTGCTGAGTGACGGGAGTCACCGCTACAATAAGCTGTTGCTCTGAGGTTTCTAGCACTAGGGTTTTAAATACTTGGGCGCTGTTAAGATTAAGCTTTTCAACCGCTTCGAGGCCGTAATTAGTATTGTTTATATCGTGCTCGTAACTAAGTATGTCAAACTTAATATCGCTTTTTTTTAGCTGCTCTATAGCGGGGGTCATCTGATAAAGTCCAAAAATAAATTTCCCTAATAATTTAGCACATTAAACATAAAAAAACGGCGCTAAAAAAGCGCCGTTTTTACTAAGGTCTATTGATCCTGCTCATTACTTAGTTAAGTCATCAAAAAACTTTTTAACCCCATCAAAAAAGCCTTGCTCTTTAGGGCGGTTTTTTGAGCTGTCTTTGCCCATACTTTCATCTAATTCTTTAAGTAAGGCACGTTGACGCTCGTTTAAATTAACTGGCGTTTCAATCACAACCTTACAAATTAAATCGCCTTGAGCGCCACTGCGTACTGACTTAACACCTTTGCCACGCATACGGAACATTTTGCCCGTTTGTGTTTCTGACGGTATTTTAAGCTTTGCACGGCCATCAAGCGTTGGTACTTCAATTTCACCGCCAAGGCCTGCGGTGGTAAAGCTTATTGGTACTTCACAATATAAATTGTTGGCTTCACGAACAAATATTTTGTGTTCACGAACAGATACTTGCACATACAAGTCACCTGCTGGTGCACCATGCATGCCTGCTTCGCCTTCACCTGATAAGCGAATACGATCGCCAGTATCTACGCCTGCCGGGATTTTAACCGATAGCGTTTTAGTTTTTTCTACACGGCCTTGCCCATGACATTTATTACAAGGATCTGAAATGATCTGACCTTGTCCATGACATGTCGGACAGGTTTGCTGCACGGCAAAAAAACCTTGGCGCATTTGTACTTGGCCTGCACCATTACAGGTTGTACATGTCTTTGGCTTTGAACCCGCTTTAGCACCACTGCCATCACATGGTTCACAACTAACCCAAGTAGGTACTTTAATCTCAACGTCTTTACCACGAACTGCTTCTTCTAAACTTAAGTCCATGTTGTAACGTAAATCTGAGCCACGTTGCTGACGTGATTGACGTCGACCACCGCCGCCACCAAAAATATCACCAAATACGTCACCAAAAATATCACCAAAATCACCTTGGCCGCCGCCAAAGCCACCGTGACCACCGCCACCACCTTGTTCGAAGGCTGCATGGCCGTATTGGTCATACATTTGACGCTTTTGCGCATCAGTCAGTATTTCGTAAGCTTCTTTAACTTCCTTGAATTTAGTTTCAAGGTCTTTATCACCGGCGGTACGATCGGGGTGATATTTCATCGCTAAGCGTTTATACGCTTTTTTTATGTCTCGCTCACTCGCATCTTTGCTTACGCCGAGGACTTCGTAATAATCGCGTTTTGACATATCTATCACACTACTCTTTTCTATTTACAGCGTTAGCTGCTGGACAAACCGATAAATCATATCGATTTATCATTGAATTTTTAAAGCGTTTTATTCGCTTCTCTTTACATGCAAAAGGCGCGTTAAGCTTTAGCCTACGCGCCTCATGTGTTCATCCTAACTCAAACACTTGATTTGGTCATGTGTTTTAAATTAGCGAGAAGCGTTAGCAACAATTACTTGTCGTCTTTAACTTCTTCGAACTCTGCATCAACAACATCGTCATCTTGTTTAGCTGACTGTTGTTGTTCACCAGCGTCACCACCAGCTTGTTGTGCTTTAGCTTGAGCGATTTCCATTAGCTTTTGAGACTTTTCAACAAGCGCTTGCGTTTTCGCTTCAATCTCAGCTTTGTCGTCACTCTTAATCGCTGCTTCTAGGTCAACAACAGCCGCTTCAATCGCGTCTTTGTCTTCGCTTGGCAGAGCATCACCCGCTTCTTCAATTTGCTTACGTGTACCGTGAACAAGTGCGTCAGCTTGGTTACGTGCAGCTACTAACTCTTCAAACTTTTTATCGTCTTCAGCATGCGCTTCTGCATCACGAACCATCTTTTCAACTTCTTCATCGCTTAAACCAGAAGATGCTTGAATAGTGATTTTTTGCTCTTTACCTGTATCTTTATCTTTTGCAGATACATGTAAGATACCATCGGCATCAACATCGAATGTTACTTCGATTTGTGGTGTACCACGTTGTGCCGGGCGGATACCTTCTAGGTTAAATTGACCCAGAGATTTGTTGTCGCTAGCACGCTTACGCTCACCTTGTAACACATGAATGGTTACTGCAGATTGGTTGTCTTCTGCTGTTGAGAATATTTGCGATTTCTTAGTAGGAATCGTGGTGTTTTTCTCAATTAGCGCTGTCATTACAGAGCCCATTGTCTCAATACCTAGCGATAATGGAGACACGTCTAGTAATAGTACGTCTTTCACGTCACCTGCAAGTACACCACCTTGAATTGCCGCACCCACAGCTACCGCTTCATCCGGGTTAACATCTTTACGTGGCTCTTTACCAAAGAACTCAGCAACTGTTTTTTGAACAAGTGGCATACGTGTTTGACCACCTACTAAAATGATATCGTTAATATCATTTACAGATAAATCAGCATCCGCTAATGCACGTTTAAGTGGTTCAATTGACTTAGTTACTAAGTCTTCAACTAATGACTCAAGTTTAGCACGCGTTAGTTTAACGTTCATGTGCTTAGGACCTGATGCATCGGCAGTTACGTACGGAAGGTTAACTTCTGTAGATTGTGCTGATGAAAGCTCAATTTTCGCTTTCTCTGCTGCTTCTTTAACACGTTGCATAGCAAGCGGATCATTTTGTAAATCGATACCTTGGTCTTTCTTAAATTCAGCTACTAAGTAGTTGATTACACGGTTATCGAAATCTTCACCACCTAAGTGAGTGTCACCATTTGTCGCAAGTACTTCAAATGTGTGCTCACCTTCAACTTCATCAATTTCAATGATTGATAAATCGAAAGTACCACCACCTAAGTCGTATACCGCTACTACGTTTTCGCCACGGTTTTTATCCATACCGTATGCAAGGGCTGCAGCTGTTGGCTCGTTGATAATACGTTTTACTTCAAGACCCGCAATACGGCCCGCATCTTTTGTAGCTTGACGTTGTGAATCGTTAAAGTATGCCGGTACTGTGATTACCGCTTCAGTTACTTCTTCACCTAAGAAGTCTTCAGCCGTTTTTTTCATTTTTTTCAATACTTCAGCAGAAATTTGTGGTGCAGCGCGTTTTTCACCGCCTGCTTCTACCCATGCATCGCCGTTATCAGCTTTGATGATTTTGAACGGCATAATACCGATATCGCGTTGTACTTCTTCGTCTTCAAAGCGACGACCAATTAAACGTTTGATTGCAAATAACGTGTTTGTTGGGTTAGTTACCGCTTGACGTTTTGCAGGTTGACCTACTAACGTTTCACCGTCTTGCGTATAAGCAATAATAGACGGGGTTGTGCGATCGCCTTCCGCATTTTCAATAACACGTGCTTTATCACCATCAAGTACTGCAACACAAGAGTTAGTAGTACCTAAATCGATTCCAATAATTCTACCCATGAATCTTCTCCAACTTCTAAATTCGTTAATACATTCGATGACTAGTTAATAGGGATGCCACAAAGTTAATTCAACTGTAAAAATGAAAAAAAACGCATTTTTTTTAATTTATTTACTAAATAACCCTAAAAAGAGTAGGGATTGCTGATTTTTTGTAATTTGGGAGCTTATTTTTTGTCTAGTCTGATGAGTTTGGGTGTGATATAAATTTAGCAAATAACAGCAAAAGGACATTATTTGTGCACTTTGAACAATTATTAAAACAAGCTGCCCAAGCGAGTCAGGAAACTGACCCGTTAACCAATACCATGCAGTTTCCTGCTAACTGGTGCCAAGGCCGTACTGCTTTTGGTGGCCTCTCTGCTGCGTTACTTTATCAAGCAATGCGCAATAAAGTTGATTCATCAAGAAGATTGCTTTCTTTAAGTACAAACTTTGTAGGGCCATTATTGGCTGAAAAACCGTTTTCATTATCGGTAGAAATATTACGTGAAGGTAAAAGCAGTACCCAAGTGCTCGCCAAGGCTATTCAAGATGATGCGGTGTGTGTCATCGTGCAGGCCTGTTTTGCAAAAAATCGTAACTCATCAATTAATGTGCCGGTATCAAAGTCGTTAACCTTACACCCTGTAAACGAAGGCCATTGTTTAGGCTTTGTACCTGGGAAAATGCCAGAGTTTTTTCAGCATGTTGATTTATGCCCACAGCAAGGCGCCATGCCGTTTAGTAGTGCGCAAACCTCTCACCTTGGTGGTTGGATGCGATTTAAACACAAGCCTGAAGAAATTACAGAAGCTCATGTTATTGCTCTTACTGACGCATGGCCGCCAACATTACTACAAATGTTTAAGCAACCAGCACCGGCTAGTAGCATGTCGTGGTATTTAGAGTTTGTACAAGCGCCTAATTTAGTGCCAGGTGAATGGTTGGGTTTTGAAGCAATCACTCATCATTCAAAAGATGGCTACGGCTTAGAAGATGGCTGTATTTGGTCACAATCGGGGGAGCTTATTGCACTCACCCGTCAAACTGTTGCCTTATTTGATTAATTAAAGAGCAGTGAAGTCGCGCTGAGTATATTGCTTATCTAAGTTAAGCATGATGGTGCGATATTCACCACTTTGAATTATGTTGGCCAAGCCTTTATCAAACTGCAGTCTCAGCAAATCATTGTTAAAATACGCAGGCCTTGCCACAGGTGGAAAAATAGCATGAATAACAAAATCTTTAGTGGCAATGGCTTTTTGATATTCCTTTAAATAGTGAAGAAATATAAGTCTATCGAGAATAGTCGTATCAACCCACCCTGCCATTAAATGGTGTATCTGCGCTTGTTGATTGAATACTTCTTCATAGCCTCTCAAGTTCTCTAAGTTGTGACCAAATTCTTTAGGTAAATAAGCAGGCGCATTTTGAAATGCTAAAACACTTTTAGTCGCCAGATCGTAAATAGTATTAATAGTGAAGTTACTCTTTTTAAGACTCACTACCACATTCTCATAACTAACAACCGATTGGCTTCGATATATGCCAGCAATTAAAATACCCGAGTAATTCAATGCAATATCAACATGCCCTTGATTCAATAAAGCATCTGCACGCTGATTTGACATGTAATGTACATCAACCTAATTTATGTCTTGATTGTTAAGTGCTGTCTTTACAATCTCGAGCTGAATACCTGAATCATTTTCACTTATTACATAAGGCGCAACAGTCGGGTTAGCCGCAATAATGACTTGGTGCTGCTTAATACCATTAACAAATGCAAAACTATCGCCACATAAACACACTAAGGCCAATAAAATACAATTTTCACTCTTTCACCTAATCCGTTTTTATTTTCAGTTATTGGGGTTACTTTTCTTTAGTAATTTAGCCGCAGCGTTTGTATTTAACTCTTATTTATAGCAATATTTAAATTATTGAATTAATTACAAGCTAAC
The DNA here is from genome assembly GCF_000576475.1 of Pseudoalteromonas sp. SCSIO_11900. Lineage (NCBI taxonomy): Bacteria > Pseudomonadati > Pseudomonadota > Gammaproteobacteria > Alteromonadales > Pseudoalteromonadaceae > Pseudoalteromonas > Pseudoalteromonas sp. SCSIO_11900. The sequence goes on along the minus strand of NZ_KK070025.1, from coordinate 410,025 downwards.
ATTTTGCAAACTGCCTGCCCAAGCTGTGATCTTATCATTGATATTCCCGAGATTAATGCCAAACAAGTGGCATTGTGCCCACGCTGTAGCCATAAGATCCGCGGTATTAACATAAACCATGACACTGAAATAGTCGCACTGAGTTTAAGCGCATTATTAATGTTGCTCAGCAGTATGTTTTATCCGTTTATCTCATTTAGTAGTAATGGCATTACCCAAACTATTACCCTGCCCGACGCAGCACGGATTTTATTTAACTATGATAGTGACCTACTTGGCTTATTTATCGATATCAGCATTATTATTTTACCTATGAGTTTGCTCATTATTTTGATCCCTTTGCATTTAGGCGCACTCAAAGCACTGCCGCAAGCAGTTGCAAGAAAGCTATTAAAATTCACTTTAACGCTAGAGCCTTGGATCATGTCAGAAATATTTTTGATTGGTGTTTTAGTTAGCATGGTAAAAATAATGTCATTGGCTGAGGTTAGCTTTGGTATCAGCTTTTTTGCCTATGTGGGATTTGTTATTTTTTATATTAGTGCATTAACGCGTTTAAATCGTGCTAGGCTGTGGTCACAAGTAAGCCCTGTCACTACACTTCAAAATACTTCAAACACTGAGCGGGCTATTGATGAGAATATAAAAGCCTGCCATGTTTGCCATCAACTGAGCGTTGAATCAATCTGTCCTCGTTGCCACAGTAAAACGTATTTAAGAAACCCCTACAGCGTACAAAAAGCGGCTGCATGGTTAGTTACTTCTCTGATTTGTTATATTCCTGCGAATTTGCTCCCTATTATGTACACTATTAGCCTAGGAGATGAAACACCTGCAACCCTTATTTCGGGTGTTATTACGTTATGGAATAGCGGCTCATACCCTATTGCTATTATTATATTTTTTGCCAGTGTGGTGGTACCGTTAGCCAAAGCGCTTATTTTGAGCTTTTTGTGCTTTATGGTTACAAAACCTGCCAACCTGCATACAAAAGGTTACACAAAAGTGTATCAACTTACTGAATTTATAGGTAAATGGTCTATGATTGATGTGTTTGTTGTGGCTATATTAGTTGCACTAGTGCAGCTAGGAAACTTAATGTCGGTTACACCCGGTTTGGGCATCGTCTTTTTTACCGTTATGGTATTATGCCAAATGATGGCGGCACACGCATTTGACCCTCGCCTACTGTGGGACTCACCAAAAATAATAACGCAGAGAATAAAGCATGATTAAAACAGCTAACGTAGCACAAAAACCAAGTATTTCTGCAATTTGGATCATTCCTGTGGTTGCCTTATTTGTTGGTGTTTGGATGCTTTATCAGTATCAATTAAATAAAGGGCAAACAATCTACATCACTATGCCCCAAGCCGAGGGGATTATTGCTGGTAAAACAGAAATTAAAGTGCGAAGTGTCAAAATAGGTCAAATTGATCACGTCCGCCTTTCTGATAGCCAAGACAGTGTAATAGCCCGAGCACAAATAGATAAAAACTATGATAATTTACTCACCGAAGATGCCAGTATTTGGGTAGTAAAACCACGCATTGATGAAACTGGGATCAGTGGTATGAGCACCCTACTTTCAGGGGTTTATTTAGAGTTTTCACCGGGAGAAAGTAGCCAACTTAAAAAACGCTTTACCCTGCAAGAAGAGCCCGCATTAATTGGTAAAGATGTTCAAGGTGGGCGCTTTAAGTTACTCAGTTACAATGCTGAAGTACTTGATGTGAGTACTGGCATATTTTTTAAAAACTACAAAATAGGCCAAATAGAAACCGCCACCTTTGATTGGAAAAACCAAGCAATGCAATACGGTATTTTTATTAAAGCCCCCTATGAGAACCTGATCACCTTAAACTCTATTTTTTGGGTTAACTCAGGTATTGAAATAGATCTCTCTGCTGATGGCATAAATATTAACACCGGTTCACTAAGCAAATTATTAAAAGGTGGTATTTCTGTTGGCTTACCTGATCAGCAAGCCCCTGGCGATTTAGCACAAGATGGTCATAGCTTTTCTTTGAGTCAAAGTTATAAGCAAGCTTTAGAAGAGCGTTTTTATGATTTTGATTATTACCTTATTGAATTCGAACAATCGATTAGAGGACTCCGTGTTGGTGCGCCAGTTGAGTATAGAGGTACACGCGTCGGCACAGTGGTTGAAGCGCCCACCAATGTAATTATAGATGGGAAACCGGCTCATTTTCGCGCCAAAAATACCGCAGTTCCAGTATTGATAAAAGTAGAATATGGTCGTTTATACCATATCACCTCGGTAGCAAAAGAGTATTGGAAAACAAGCGTTAACGAGTGGATTAAAAATGGCATGAGAGCGTCACTTAAACCGGGTAATTTGCTAACCGGTGCAGTTTACGTCGATTTTGACTTTTATACCGACACCCCAAAAAGCGAGCTTAAAAAACTTGCTCAATACGATGTATTTCCTAGTGTATCGAGCGGTATAACGGTACTTGCCGATCAAGTATCGGATGTACTTAATAAAGTGAATAACTTAAAAATTGAAGACAGTTTAGCCAAAATGCAAACTACGTTCAGCGAGTATCAAGCTCTGGCCAGTGAGATGCGCACATTATTAAATAAGCCCGATACACAAAATTTACCTGGCGACTTTAATCGTAATCTCGAAAAAATAACCAAAAGTATGGAACAATTTGAAATAACCATGCGCCAGTTTGACAAAACCATGGCAAGCTATCAAGCAGGCTCTCAAATGCACTACCAACTTGAGCAAACACTGCTACAAATTAAGCGTTTAACAGAAGAGTTTCAGCCTCTTACTCGTGGCTTGAACGAGCAACCTAATATGCTCATTTTTGACAAATCACTACCTAACGATCCACAACCGAGGAAGCAATAATGAAAGCACTATTTTTACTTTTAACGGGTGTGATCTTTATCAGTGGTTGCAGCTCTGCTATTCAAACAACAATTCAGTATTACCAATTTGAGCAGCCCATTAATGACTCTTCGCGAAATGTGCAAGATACACAGGCACAACTGCGCGTGCAAACAGTTACCCTAAGAGGCGCATTGAATAATCGGGGTATTGCTATGAAAGTAGATAGTAATCAAATCCATGCTGCTAATTATCATCTATGGGGTGAGTCGCCAGATATTATGCTCAGTGCCAGCGCGCAGCAAACATTATTTAATACCATGACAAACTGGATGGTTATCAAAGGCTTACCCGTTATTACCGACCAACAGCAACAAACATTTTACGAATTAGAATACGAACTACACCACTTTAACGGTGATCTGCAAGGTAATGCAGATATTTCAGGTCTATGGCGTTTATACTACACTCACCCAGAATCGGGTAGGCGTTTACTAAGCATCCATAATTTTTCATCTGTTATGTCAATCGATGCTGATGGCTATGATTCATTGGTGGCTACTCTTGAAAAAATGTGGCAACAAATCAACATCCTTGCGGCAAAAGAAATTGAAAAAGCGCGAATTTAATTTCGCTCTGTATCAAGTAAATATACATCTACCGCAATGTTAGTGCTTTCTATTATAACTTGACCTTGGGTTTTAAAACCGAGCTTTTGTAATACATTTTTTGATGCGCGGTTATCACAGCGGGCGATCGCCGTAACCTGTTTAATCCCCAAGTTTTGTCTATGGTTTAGCAAGGTATTTGCCGCTTCAAAAATATAGCCCTTTTTTTCAAAACCGTCTTTTAGCGCATACCCTAAGTCGGGATATTGCAGAACAGCTCGCTGATAAAACCCAACAATACCAACTAGTGTTTCATCATGTAATGCGATTATATAAGGCCCAAAGCCATGCTGCTTATGAGCAGATATAAAACTGTCTTTGATGTATTTTTTAGCGTCGTCTAAGGTATAAATACCTTTATCACCAATGTATTTAGTGAAATTAGCCTGATTAACCAACTTAAGTAACTCCGCCGCATCTGCTATTTGTGCGAAGCGTATGTGTAAGCGCTCTGTTGTAAAAGCAATATTCAAAATAACTCCTGATAATATTTTTCACGACCCGATATTTTTTTATTGACTGAAATAAAAAAGAAGATTATTTTTGCGCCGATGTTTTTAAAGGCACAACAATAGCGGCATGCATTCCTTGCGCCGGCTGGCGCCAAAGCCAACGCGTTTCACTAAAACTATTAATTTAACATAATTTTTTAAGTGCCCTTCACGCGTGCAAAAGCAGTGACTTGGAAAATGATTTAACAACGAACTTATCATCTTCTTTGTTTTTGTATAAGCAGTTTACTTTTTAAATCTGCTTTTAATTTTGTGATCTTATAAATGCTTGAACCTTCTGCGTTAACTCTACTGCCGCCTGCGGTAGTGGTTGTATTGGCTGTTGTTTTACGCCGCCCTATTTTATCGTTACTGATTGGTGCATTAGTTGGCTTTGTTTTAGCTGACCCTAGCAAAGTTCTCTCAAATTTTGCCAGCACATCACTCAAAGTAATGACAGATGAAACCATTGGTTGGTTAATACTTGTGTGTGGCGGCTTTGGTGCGCTTATTGCCTTATTAGTGCGTACTGGAGGGGCTTCAGCGTTTGGTAGTTTGGCTTTAAAGTACACCCGAGGTAAACGATCCTCCTTATTTATGACCTTTTGTTTGGGTGTCGTGATATTTATTGACGATTATTTAAACGCGCTTACCGTGGGTGAAACCATGAAGCGGATCACCGACAAATTTAAAGTGAGTCGTGAAATGCTCGCTTACGTTGTTGATTCAACGGCAGCGCCTATTTGTGTACTCGTCCCTTTGTCAACGTGGGCTGTATTTTTTGGTGGCCTGTTAGTGGATAACGGCATCGCAGAAGAAGGCAAAGGCATTGCCGTTTATATTCAAGCCATTCCGTACATGTTTTATGCCTGGTTTGCGGTGTTGACTGTGGTGCTGGTTATTGCCGGCGTGATCCCTACTTTTGGCCCAATGAAAAAAGCCGAGCAACAGGCGCTAACTCACGCTCCTATTTTAGAGCCTGCGATTTATACTCAAGTACAAACCGCCGATGAATATGCAGTAAAAGCAGCAGAAGAACACTTTGAAGATGCCGATCCTAAAGGTAAGTTATATAACTTTTTGTTGCCGATTTTTTTATTAGTCGCATTTACCGTATATTTTGAAATAGATGTGTACAAAGGTCTATTAGCGACAATGGCTGTCACTTTGCCATTTTATGCGTTACAAAAATTAATGAGCTTTAGCGAAATGATTGAGCGTATGCTGGATGGTTTTAAAAGTATGATCCCCGCAATTGGAACCGTGATTGCCGCCTTTATTTTTAAAGATGTATGCGACTTAATTGGCTTGCCACAATTTGTGATTGGCAGCTTAAGCCCGTATATGACCGCTGGCTATTTACCTGCGGTGGTATTTATTGCGATGTCGATATTAGCGTTTGCGACGGGTTCAAGTTGGGGGATTTTTGCGGTTTCAATTCCTATTGTCATGCCCCTTGCGACGGCGGTTGATGCAAATATTCCATTGGTGATTGGCGCATTACTTTCAGCGTCTTCATTTGGTAGCCAAGCCTGTTTTTACTCTGATTCAACCGTACTAGCAGCACAAGGCTCTGGCTGTAATTTGATCACTCATGCTATAACGCAATTACCTTATACCTTAATTGCTGCAGGCTTTGCCATCATTGGCTTTTTACTTATGGCCTAACATGACAATGGTAGCCATTTTACTAAAACCATAATTAACGCCGTTAAAACAAAACCCAGTCATTGTTACTGGGTTTTGTTTGGTTTTTGAGTAATTTCAACTTACTTTTGCAATTTTATATCGCTGTAGTAAACATCTAAACTTGTCACTTTAGTTTGGTTTGGCAAATCAGCAAACTCGCTATCACTAAACTTACTGCCACGTAATTGCACATTTAAGCGGGCTGCTTGTGGATTTAACATGGTTTGCTGGTAGTAGTCTTTAATATCAGCAAGGGTGACTTTTTCTACTTCTGCAATTAACTTTTGTTTTGAATCAAAATCAAAGTTCTCACGGTACCAATCGTTAATCAATGGACTCATTTCGTCGCTTAAATTCTTTGGCTGTTCTTTTAACGAAACCAAAGTTGCATTTTTAAGCTGTGCAAATGTTTCTTCACTCATAGCATTAAGCTCAGAAGCGTACTCTTTTTTGAACTTATCAAAGCGTACTTGAATTTCTTTTGGCCCTTTAACCGGTGTTTGAATAAACAAACCAATACCAGAGTAATCCTCAATAGGACGCGCTAACGCCCCTACCGCATAAGCTAGTTGTTCTTCGGTACGCATTTTGTCAAACGCGATTGTTCTAAAGTGTCCTTGTAAAACCGCCGCCTGCGCTTTTTGTTTGTAACCTGGCGTTGGGTGAATGGTCATATCGACAACGGCTACATCGGCTACATCAATATCTTTGTGTAATACGCGCGCTTCACCTTGTTGTGGTAACCAAGCTTTACTGCGAGCAAACTCAGATTTTGTATGATTATTTGGTAAGATAGCCGTTAATTCAGCAGCAATGGCATCAATATCTTTTTGATCATAGTTACCAAAGCTAAATACACGTAAGTTATTATTCGCTAAGGTGCTTTGTTTTAATGCTTGTAAATCAGCGAGTGTCAGTGATTGAGCTGCCTTAATAAGCGCGTCAGTATCAAAACTACCGGTTCGAGTCAGTTTTGAATATTCACTAAACGCTTGTGCATACGGGAACTGTTTTTGCTGATTGAGTAAATCACGTTGATAACGGTCAATCGCTTGATTAAATGCTTGCGCTGAAATTTCATCGTCAAATCCAGCTAACGCTTGTTTAAGTAAAGTATCTTGTTTATCGGTAAAACCACTTAATGATAAAACTAAGCCATTGCTTGAGCTTAAATTAACATTCATACCGGCAATAGCCGCTTCGGTTCGTAGCTGACTTAATTGGGTGTTATATAAATCTGCCCACACAGAATAAAGGACGGTTGAGTTAATATCACGCAACCCTGTTTGTGTGTTGATATACACCTCAACTAAACCTTTAGGCTGCTCTGCAAACTGCTGGCTTGCTTGACGCCAGATTTTTACACCGTTTTTATCATAGCTAAGTTCAGGGTGTTTTTGCTCTTTAAAAGCCTGCGTTTTAATTGCAAAACTCTCTGGCAGTAAATTGTTAACACTTGGTAAGGCTAAATTAAATTCACTTGGTTTTTCCCAGCTGGCAATTTCTGCATCGCTAATATCATTAATTTTATATTTGCCATCGTAAAAATGCAGCTCAGAATCTGTATCTTCCTGTTGAGAAATATACCAAATGCGCAGTGTATCGGCATTAAGTTGCTTAAGTACATTGTTCACCGCATCAGCGTCAAACTTAGCATAGTAGTACGGTGCGTTTATCGCATGATTTAACGGATAATCTTGCATGCTTTGAGTCAGCGCACTGACGTAGCTAAACTCATCGCCCTTTTCTAAAAATTTAAACTGATTATTTAAAGAAGTGCGAATTTCATTAAAGTACTTACTATTAACGCCCTCACGCTTAATCAAGTCAATATATTGCATGATTGTCGCGACAATTGATTCGCGGTTTTTCATGCCTTCATCAGTCAGCTCTATGTTCACATTTAAAGAGCCATAGTTACCATATTGATTTGGTGAAGCAGACGCTGATAACTGCGATACCCAGCCTTTATCACGTAATATTTGTGCTGGGCTACCTGGCATTTCATTGCTAAGTAAATAGGCAACAAAACGATTAGGTTTTACTGCAAATTCAGTTTGATTATTAGTAATTGTGAAATCGAGTTGTAATTGTTTAACGTCTTCGTTTGGCGAGTAAAAAACACGTTTACCACCGGCATTATCAAAATCTAGCTTGGCTGATACTTTTGGCTTTTCAATATTTTTATTTTTAATATCAGCGAAGTATTTTTCTGCTTTTTTCTGCATTTCTTCAAGCGGTAAATTAGAAATTAACGCCACTTTCATAATATTTGATGAATAATATTTATTATAAAAATCAACAGTTTCTTTGTGTAATGAACTATCAGCTTTATCGCCTAACGTTTCAAGGTTACCAATTAAGAATCGATTAGCTGGGTGTTCACCCATCATTTTACGTGCAAGTTTAAATTGGCCAAAAAAGTCCATTTCACGACGCATTGACCACTCAGCATTCACTGCGTTTTTTTCTTTTTCTGTGTATTCTGGGTAAAGCTTAGGGGCTTTAAAAAAGTCTGAAAAGCGGTCTAAGCCTTCATCAAACGCATCGTTATTAATTTTAAACATGTAGTTTGTAATATCGAGCCACGTATAGGCATTATGCGCCCCGCCGTTTTTAGTCATAAAATCGGAGTACCCTTTAGTGTCAGGGTAGCGCTCAGTGCCTAAAAACAACATATGTTCTAAATAATGCGCCATTCCTTGTTGGCTCATTGGGTCGTGCAGCAGGCCGACACCGACACTCAATGAAGCAGCTGATTTTTCTGCGCTTGGATCAGAAACTAAAATCACTTCAATATCATTGGCAAGTGTTAGTGTTTTGTATTCACGATTATCGTTAGGGCTTACAACAAGCGTTGGTGATAAAAGTGATGTTTGTGATGATTGAGAAAGAGTGGCGGTATTCGAACAACCGCTTAATATTGCCAGTGCAATTGCACTTAAGCCGATGATATGTTTCATTTTAGTTATATCCATTGCTGTTAAATATGGGCTTAGTGTTATAAAAAGACTAAATCACTTATAAGCTACCATTATCTATTAATACTATGCTACTAATTAGCACTTAATTGTGTAACACATTGTGAATAGTTAATATAAATAATAAGGTAAGTTATGGAAAAGATAATAATAATAGCCATGTTCGTTCAGGTAACACTTTCATTAGTTGTGATGGTAATAATGGGAAAACGACGTTTTGCGGCGGCTAAAAACAAACACATACAGCTAAGTGACTTTGCTGCTATGCGCCTTGATAATGCGGGCGATCATGTCAGAGTCGCTGATCGTAATTTTAGTAATCAATTTGAAATACCTGTGCTTTTTTATGCGGGATGTTTGCTTGCTTTACAGCTTAATATGGCGAGTGTCCCTATTGCAGTATTGGCGTGTATATTTGTAGCGACACGCATTATTCATAGCCTCATTCACCTTGGTAGTAATCATTTAAGAGCCCGTTTTAGAGTATTTTTGCTAGGCTGCTTAGCTGTGTTTGTAATGTGGGTAATGCTACTGGTGAGCGTACTTTACAACTAAAAAAACGGCGGCTATGATAAGTCGCCGTTATTTTTACGGCTTATTTAGTGCGTTTTAACCTAGGTGCTACAAGCAATAGTGCGCCTAATAACCATGCCATACTGCCACTAGAGTCTGAACTTTGTGGTGGTGTCACTTCTACGTTATCAATTAATGTATTCTCTTTAGGTGTTAAATTTTGTGCTGAATTAGGATCGTCATCAAGCACAACCACCGTTTGTATTGATACTAAGTTTTGATTACTAATAACCACATTTTCATCTGAACATTGCTCTTTAGTAATACCAACCAATGGTACCTCTGCACAATGAACTAAGGCCGCTATTTTATCTAAAGTTTCTTGGCTTTGTGCTGTTATTTGTCCGAAAACGGTAAACCCACCATTTTGTAAATCTAAGTTTTGGCTGTTATCACTCATATTAAAAAACCATTGGCTAGTGGCGCTGTTTTCATTGCCGCCCTGCTTTGCCATGGCAATTGTGCCTTTTACATTTGAGTAAACAGGTTCGTTAATAACCGCTGGCTTGGTTGTAATGGGATCCATTTCATCAGAAAAAGTAAAACCTCCCCCTTGAATGACAAACTTATCAACAGAGCGGTGTATTACTGTTTGATTATACGCAGCATCATTAACATAACTTAACCTGAGCTGCACATAAGAAATGGAACTAAATGCCCTTGCGGTGATCAGATCTTTCGACCAAGAAACATAAGATTACCGAGGCAAGGGCATGAATAACTTAGATGCAATTTACGTAGATGTCGATGATTTTTGTTTATTGTTTGAACCTCAATGGCTTAAACACCTAATAGAATCAGGTGAAAAGCAACGCATTAAGCCATCTCGACTATCCTCTAGCGAAGTGATGACTATATTAATTGCTTTTCATCAATCAGGTTATCGCGATTTTAAAACTTACTACACCAAATTTGTTTGTCAGTATTGGCGACATTATTTCCCTGATTTAGTCAGTTATACACGTATGTTGAAGTTACTTCAGGCCACGTTACCTGCTCTGTGTAGCTATCTGAAGCAGCGCTTTGATAAACCAACAGGCATTGCATTTATCGATTCCACTTCTCTCAAGGTGTGTCACAACATGCGTATTCCTCGCCACCAAGTTTTTGCAGGAGAAGCCAAACGAGGCAAAGGAACAATGGGCTGGTTTTATGGTTTTAAACTTCACCTCATCATGAATGATGAAGGGGGTTTATTAGCTGTAAAAGTGACAGCTGGGAATGTTGATGATAGACAGCCGGTATTAGATATGGTCGATAATGTTGCAGGTAGTTTATACGCTGATAAAGGTTATGTATCTGCAAACTTAAAAGCGGAACTTGCTGAGCAAGGTATTGATTTTATTACAGGTCAAAGAAGTAATATGAAACGTCAGCCAATATCATCTTGGGATAGAGCGATGTTATCAAAGCGTTTCATCATCGAAACAGTTTTCGACCAGCTGAAAAATATGGCTCAAATAGACCACACAAGGCACCGCAGCTGCATCTCATTTATGGTTAATTTAATGGCTGGATTAATTGCCTATACCTTTCAGGCTAAAAAGCCGAGTATAAAAGTGACTCGGCTTTAATTCTTATGCAGATCTGAGGTTAACTTAGGAAGTTTTCTACTGTTTTAGGTGTTTGTTGATCAAACAAGTTAATTTCTATCGTTCCTTGGCTCGTTTGCATTTCGACTATGGTTGCTGCGCTTGAAAAGCTCGCTGCAGTTAAAATTGACGCTAAGATAAGCTTCTTCATTATTATTCCTATTTTTTATTGTCATTAGGCGTCATAGAGTAGTGTTATTCATTTTATAAATCGATACATAAGCACTTAACACTACAATTCATATCAAAGTAATTACACTGCAGTTACAACTGTTTACATTTTAATTTTAAACACGTTATGGTGAGTTAATTGTCTGAGAGCCTTGCAATACATCAAGGTGACTCTTTTTTAATTAACTTTAAGCCTAGCAAGGTACTTAAAAAGCCCCTTATCAATCACTCTTTTTTTGTTATTATCAGCCTACACAGTGATAGGAGTAAATATAATGGCAAACAACACGACTATTTGTGACTTTGGGCTACACCAAGGTGAACCATACACCCAACTTCCCGTCAGCTTTTTGAAATGGATGATTGATGTAAATCATCAAAAATCTCAATACGCACATGATGAGCTCGCACGCAGAAAACGGGTTGTAGAGCAGCAACGTGAAGCCTCATTGGCTGAAAAAACATGAAGAAGTGCGTTTTTTTAAACTCGAACTAGTTTAAACTAGCCGCCTACTATACTGAGTTTTGTTAATCGATAGGTATTTTATGCGTACTCTTGTTTTTCTCATTTTATTTCTTGGTTTATATGGCTGTGCCAGTGACTCTGTCAATAAACCTGCAGTACACTACTTAACTGTTCTTCATACCAATGATAATCATGGTCGTTTTTGGCATAATGAAAAAGGCGAATATGGTATGGCTGCGCGTAAAACCCTAATCGACCAGCTAAGAGCCGATGCAAAAGCACAAGGGCATCAGGTGTTATTATTATCAGGTGGTGATATTAATACTGGTATCCCTGAATCAGACCTGCAATTTGCTGAGCCTGATTTTAGAGGCATGTCGAAAATTGGCTATGACGCAATGGCACTAGGTAATCATGAGTTTGATAATCCATTGAGTGTATTAAGACAGCAACAGCAATGGGCTAACTTCCCTCTTTTATCGGCTAATATCTTTGATAAACAAACTAACGAAACTATTTTTGAACGTTATAAAATATTCAACAAAGGCGGCTTAACCATTGCCGTAATTGGGTTAACAACGACAGACACCGCTAAAATTGGTAACCCGCAATACATTGGTCACTTAGATTTTAAAGATCCTGTTGAAATTACCGCCTCACTTACCCAAACCCTAAAAACAAAATACAATCCCGACATTACCATTGCCGTAACCCACATGGGACACTACGTAGATGCTAATTATGGGATCAATGCCCCAGGTGATGTTACGCTTGCTCGCTCTTTAGATAAAAATGCCCTTGATATGATCATTGGTGGCCATTCCCAAGAGCCAGTGTGTATGGCTGCAGAAAATGTCACAGATGAGAATTTTAAGCCAGGTTTAGCCTGTAAACCTGATCAGCAAAATGGAACCTGGATAATGCAAGCCCATGAATGGGGTAAGTATGTGGGTAAAGCGGAGTTTAAATTAGAAAACGGTCAATTATCACTGCTAAGTTATCAATTATTGCCCGTTAATTTGTACGTAGATAAAAAGCAAAAAGACGGTAGCGTAAAATCCGTACTTGCTGCAAATTACATTAAACCAGATCCAGCGCTACAAACCTTTTTAGCGGCGTACCAAAAAAAAGGTGCAAAGCAAATTGAAGGTAAAATTGGCTTTGTGAATGACAGACTCGAGGGTGATCGTAACAAAGTACGCTTTGAACAAACTAACCTTGCTCGGGTAATTATTCAAGCGCAAATGAATACCGTAGGTGCCGATTTTGGCATTATCAGTGGTGGCGGTGTTCGCGATAGCATCAATGCGGGTGACGTGAGTTATAAAGACATACTCAAAGTACAGCCTTTTAAAAACCGTGTCGCCTATATCGATTTCAAAGGCAATGATATTTTAACCTATTTAAATGTCGTGACGCGTTTCCCACCAGACTCTGGAGCCTACATGCAATACCACAACCTAGCCTTTGAACTTAAAGAGGATCAAGTAACTAACGTGTTCATCGCCGGCAAGCCGCTTGATATAAACAAAACATACCGCATGAGTATTAATGAATATAATGCTTCTGGTGGCGATAGTTACCCTAAAATTACTAACATGAAAGGATTCGTAAGCACCGATGAAACGGACGCTCAGGCATTAAAACGATTTTTTGCAGAGCACAGCCCTGTTGATGCACATGAGTTTGCACCTAAATAGTAATCTGTATTGAACAACGATGAGTGTCATTGATATAGTAATGACACTCATCGTTGAGATTTATGTGCTAACCAGGCCAATTTAAGCTCTCTTAATCAGAGTTATGATTAAGTAGCAAACCACGATTACTTTCCTATTATTTTTATATTTCCTTGACCCACATTTGCTAACCCATAACTGTGCATTCGTGAGCGTGAGCCCTCTCCAAATGCTTTCGGTGGGTAGTATAATCCCTTTTGTTCAGGGCAATCATTTAACACGTCATCCAGTGCGGCACGAATTTCACTTAATGTTTTCTCTAGACTGTTATTAAAGTTTGGACGCTTTCTTACTGTATGACCAAGCTCAACTAAACGATAGAAATACTTATTGGCAAGCTCTATCAATTCCTCGGGTACATTCTTGTTATGATTAAGCTTGATCTCTGAATTGTTAGTGCAATATTCAACAAGCGCTAAATAAAAACATAGAGGTTTGTTTGCCAAAGCCACTTGGTGCTCCAAAGAAACACTACTCGATAAGGTTTTACTTTTTAAATCAATGATCAGGGTTAATGGTTTTGACTCTGTAGTATTTGATTCTGCGTGAATAACCTGCTTATCATCATTTTTGTTGATATAGGCTAATTTTATTAAGTATGTTAGTAATATGCTAAGAATAAAAAGCATCCCATAAATAGCCACCACATCACGCGTAAAATACGGCTGCCTCAAAGACAAAACAATAAACACCACACCATTATTACTATTTAACTCTCGAATAAACTCTGTGGAAGTTTTTAAAGAAGCATCAAATTCATGTTGTGGCGTTATAGCTACAACCTCAATACCGGTTCTATCAATAAAGGTGTTTAAGATTTGAATATAATTAAGTAAAGCTGCTTTATTACCTGAGTGTTTAAGCAGCTCATTTGATAAATCTAACAAAGGTAAGTCTAAAGCGATTCGTTTTTCTATTTGTATTATTTGTAATTTATTTACTTGCTGTTGTTTTTGCATTGTCGAAACATAAAAAACAGACGAGAAAACCAAGAATAAAAAAATTGTGCATATTATCCATATTAACCTATTCATTACGACTTCCCTATAAAGGTAACGGGGTAACTATTGCACTGCCAATATGGCTCAACATCTTGATAATATTGAAACGATTGTTCTTTAGACATACTCAATAAGTGAGACTGTACAGCACAGAGTAAATCAGTATTGTTATGCTGCATTTTTAAGTACCAACGGGTGCCTGCCACATTACTACTAATAGGCGTAATATAATTTTTTGAAAAACGCTGACTGTCACTTTCTCTCCAAAAAGAGGCAATAAGGTCTACTTCCCCGTTCGCCAATAATTCTCTCAATTCATTATGTGAACTCGCATAGGTTATTTTTAGATGAGCAATGTTTAGGCCTAGCTCTTTAAAGGCTTGTTTGGGTAAAATGTGCCCTGAGCGACTCGTTGGATAATCTAACAGACCGATTTTTTTATCTAAAAAATATTGTTTGCTGATCTTTGGTTTTTCTTTTGAAGAGATAAAAAACGCAGTGTAATCAGAAAAGCCAACCACAGGCTGATAGTTGTAAGTAGATTCAGCCTTAAACGCATCCATAATATTATTTTTCGCTAAAATTAAATCTGCAATACCTTTACCTACAAACTCTAAGCTATCAACGGTTCTATACCCCCAATAGCCAATGACAGAGCCATACTGTTTTGCCACTACTTTGTCACCACAGAGATTTTGAGTAAGTAATTGAGCAACGTATTTTGAGGGGGTAAATACTATAAGTTGACTCTTATTAGCTGTTGCCGTTGTTTGACATGTCGTTGATGTCTCAATTATTACTGGAAACGTTATATCTTCCTCGCCCACAATAACTTGACCTGAAAACCAACTTAGCAACACGCCCAGAAACATAAATGTAACAATCGCTGTTTTATGCAACATTAACTTCTTAATATTCAAAAAACACCCGTTTAAATTAGAGTAATAACTCATTTGAACAATTTTAATTACTTATTTCAACAGGTAATTTTACTCATTAAACACAACCCATTGAATATAAATAATTTTAAATAAGAAAGTATGAATTTTATTGAGTCCTTTCTATCAACTAAAAAAATGAGGACAATTGACCTTACTAGCGTTTACCAAATAAATGTCACACTAACTAGGATGCTTCAATGTACAAAAATGTAAAATATTCGCTTTCTTTAACACTTTTAATTAGTGCAATATTTGCAAGCACAGATTGTAATGCTTGGGGCCAAAACGGGCATCGTGTAGTGGGTAAAATTGCAGAGTCGCACATAAGCGAAACTACTAAGACTGCACTTATTCCCTATCTCAATGGCGAATCTTTAGCTCAGATTTCAACATGGCCTGACGAAATGCGATCTGCACCAGGTGACTTTTGGCAAAAAAAATCATCTCGTTGGCATTACATTAATGCTGATGACAACGCGACCTTTAGTTTTGACCACGACCACACTAAACACAAAGAATCAGTAACAAACATATTAGAAGGCATTCACTACTCTATCCGCGTGTTGAAAGATGATAAATCAAGCCTCGCGGCCAAACAGTTTAGCTTGCGTTTTTTGGTGCATTTAGTGGGTGACAGCCATCAACCATTTCATGCAGGAAGAGCAGAAGATAGAGGCGGCAATCGCGTTAAGGTTTCTTTTTTTAATCAACAGACCAACCTACATAGCTTATGGGACACCAAACTAGTTGAAAACGAAAACTTATCTTTTACTGAGTACGCTCAGTTTATAAATACCAACAACAGCGAGCTAATTAGTGAATATTTACAAAGCACACCAACAAGCTGGCTTGAAGAGTCGCACAACTTAGCCCTAAAAATATATGAATCAACAGAAGAACAGATTAGTTACGACTATATCTACAACAACACCTCTATTGTGAAAACACGCTTGCAACAAGCGGGAATTCGCTTGGCTGGATTGTTAAATACATTATTTGATCCTGCTAACACGCAATCAAAAATGGCCTTAACACAGCAAAAACAAAATTAAATTTAGTTTCTAACTTAAATCATCTACATGGGAAATCAACATTATGACTAAGCTTCGCCTTTCGAAATTAACTGGGGCTGTAATTCTAGCTCTAGGAGTTTCAACAAGCGCTATGGCTGCTGACACTTCATCTGCAATGCGTGGTAAAATAACCACACCTTCAGGTGCGAGCGCTGCAAACGTTAAAATTAAGGTTGTTCATCAACCAACCGGCACAATTAGTGAACTAACGACCAATGAAAGTGGTACTTTCATTGCGAATGGTTTACGTGTTGGTGGACCTTACACTGTGATCATCGACTCTGATACGTTTAACGATACCACCGTTGAAAACATCTTTTTAAACCTTGGCGAAACTTACAGATTAACATCGCAATTAGCGCCGCTAAACATTGAAAAGATTGAAGTCTCTGGTTATAAAATTGTACAACAGTCAGGTGGCTCTAGTAGTACGTTTGGCGAAGATACTATCAATAATATGCCTAGCTTTAACCGTGACATTAAAGATATCGCACGTTTAAATCCGCTTGCGAGTATTAATGGTAATGGTGAGCTAACTTTTGCTGGCAGCAACCCACGTACGAATGGTTTAACCGTAGATGGTATTGGCCAAAATGATGACTTTGGTTTAAGTTACGGCGGCTACCCGACTTCACAGCCTCCGGTAGCCCTTGATGCAATTGAGCAAATATCTGTTGATGTTTCTCCATTCTCTGCTTCTAAAGGTAACTTTGGTGGTGGTACTATTAACGCGGTAACTAAGTCAGGTACTAACGAATTTAAGTTTTCTGGTTTTTACGAAACATCAACACCTGATATTGCAGGCGATGTAGACAGTATATCTCAAGTGTTTGCTGATAACCGCCCTGTTTTAGATGACGATGGTCACCGCACATACATTGTTGAACAAGTAGAACCTAACCAAACTGAAAAACGCTACGGTTTTAATGTTGGCGGCCCACTTATAGACGATACCTTATTTTACTTTGTTAACTACAACAAATGGTCGAGTGAACTAGATTTAGATTATGGTTTTGAAGGTTCAGGCGCAACCAACGAATACGATGTGAGTGAAGAAAGCTATAACCGTTTCCTTAATATTCTAAATAACGAATACGGCTTAACAGACTCTCTTGGAGGCGATCCTAAAGACACCAACGAAACATTACTTGTAAAATTAAGCTGGAACATTGCTGATGATCATCGCTTAGATTTTACCTATCAGTGGCAAGATGACAAAGATGAAACAAACTTTGGTACTGGTGGCACATCAGTTCAGTTTGCATCAAGTCGTTATACCTACGCAACCAAGTTTAATAACTTTGCTACCAAGCTATATTCAGATTGGAATGAAGACTTTTCAACTGAAATCGGTATTGCATACAAAGATGTATCATCGAGAAGTTTAACAAATTCTGATATTGGTAGCGTTAAAGTTGAAGAATACTTCCGCGGGCCTTCTTATAACTTTGGTACCGATGAGTTTCGCCATGCAAATAGCTCAGCAACAGAAAATTTAACACTTTCTCTTGATGCCACTTATTTAATGGACGAGCATGAAATTAACTTTGGTATGCAATATGAGTCGTTAAACTTATACAACCTTTTTGCAGCTAACTCTCTCGGTTCATGGGAATTTGATAACTTTAATGGTTTCGAAAATCGTGAAGTAGGTAACTACAAAGGAGAATACGATTTTAGCTACAGCAATGCCTTTACAAATAACCCTAATGACACTGCTTACGACGCAACCCGTAATCAATTAGCACTTTACATTGAAGATACTTTTTATGTTGGTGATGATTTAGAAGTAACGGCAGGTGTTCGTTATGAGCGTTTATCTTCTGATGATAAACCAACACTCAACGAAAACTTTTTAAACACCTATGGCTTTAGCAATCAAGAAAACCTCGATGGGTTAGATATTATTCTACCGCGTATTGGCTTTAAGTATTACGCTACAGAAGCATTAACAGTTAACGGTGGTGTAGGTCGTTTCCAAGGTGGTATCCCTAACGTTTGGTACAATAACTCATTCCAAAACGATGGCATTACTTTTGTAGATGCACCTCAAAGTGCTATTAACGATTATTATGCTAATAATCAAGCTGATATCACTCAAGTACCAGATGCCATAAAAGGCTCTTTAGTTCAAGGTGCAGGTAGCACTAACTATGTTGATCCTAACTTTGAACTACCGTCAAGTATTCGTGCACAACTTGGATTTGAGTACGACTTTGATTCTGAATTACTAGGTGAAGGCTTTAAATGGCAAGCAGAAATTGCTTATCACAAAAAAGAAAACGAAGCTGTGTGGCATAACACCGCCATTAAACCTGTAGGTGTAGCGGCCGACGGCGAGCGTATCATCTATGAAAGTATTTACAGCGGTGATTTAGCTGATAACTTTGATATAGCAATGACTAACTCAACTGATGATGGTCGTTCTGTTATTATTACAACAGCACTAGCTAAAGAGTGGGAAAATGGCCTTTATATTTCAGCAAGCTATGCGCATCAAGATGTAACAGAAGCGTCTTCAGGTTCTTCTTCACGTGCACAAAGCAACTATCAGTACAATATCACTAAGAGCCGAAATGAAGACTTTGCTGCCCGTGGTGCGTATGAAGTAGAGCATAGCTTTAAAGTTAATTTAGCGTATAACACTGAGTTCTTCAGTGGTTATGCCACAAGATTTAATGTGTATTTCGAACGTCGCTCTGGTCGTCCATTTAGCTATACTATGGGTATGTATGAAGATCGTGACTTAGGTGATACGCGTGACTTTTATTCAAGCTCAGCTTATTTAGCGTATATTCCAACTGGTGCAGATGATACCAATGTAAATTGGGATGAATCAGGGCTATCATGGAGTGAACTTGAAACACTACTTAATAGAGCGGGTATTTCTGAGCGAGGTCAAATCTTAGATCGTAACTCAGGCACGCAACCATGGGTTACCACTATGGATATTAGCGTTAAACAAGAGATCCCTGGTTTTGCAAAAGGTCATAGCGGTGAGGTTTACTTTATGATTGATAACTTTGCTAACTTATTAAACAGTGATTGGGGCGTAGAAAAGCGCTTAGGTTTCTCTGACCAAGCAGTTTACGACTTTGGCGGCTTAGACGATCAAGGTCGTTATATAATTGATAGCAGATTTAATGGCGCTGATGTTCGTAACTATAGCCAATATCAAACTAGCTCGTCTGCTTGGCAAGCTAAAATTGGTGTTAGCTATAAGTTTTAATACATAGCCTGTACATCAAAAACTCGTAAAATTAAAAAAGCCATTACATGCATGTAATGGCTTTTTTTATGGAAAAAATCACTTTTCATCTGTTTGTCATAAAAACTACTTACTATTTGCACGGTAAAATATTGAAACATAGATAAAATGCTAAATTTCATAAATAAAGTGTTTTATAATAAAAAAATTACAGTTGTATTTTATTTGTAACAAACAAATGAGGTACACTATGTAAGTATTTTGGGTTAAGTGTATTTTGCGGTCGCTTAAGCCAAAATTAAAATAAAAAAGCTATTAAAAGTTTATTTAACTACACGGGAAAATAAAATGAAAATTCAACTTCGCAAAACAGCTCTATCACTTGCTATAGCAGCATGTGTTGGTGTCAGTGGTGCTGCAATTGCAAACGAAACAACCTCAGCAATTAAAGGTCAAATAACTGGACCTAACGGTAACCCTGCTGCAGGAACTAAAATTACTATTTTACACGTTCCTTCAGGCTCTGTTAAAACAACTGAAGTAAATGACGCTGGTTACTTTACTGCTAAAGGACTTCGTGTTGGCGGCCCTTACAAAGTAATCGTAGACTCAGACATCTACGCTGACCAAGAGTTCAATAATATTATCTTGAACATTGGTAGCGACTACCCTGTTAATACTTCACTTGAAAATATCTCAGATGTTGAACAAATTGTAGTAACTGGTCGCCCTATTAGCACTATGTCTGGTGGTACGGGTCCTGCTTCAACATTCACATTAAGCGATCTTGAAAATCAACCAGCTATTAACCGTGATTTAAAAGATATTATTCGTATTGACCCTCGCGTTGCTATCGATGATAGCCGTGGTTCAATCAACTGTGGTGGTGGTAATCCACGTTTTAACAGCTTAACCCTTGATGGCGTTCGCATGAACGATAACTTTGGTTTAAGCTCAAACGGTTACCCTACTATTCGCGCTCCGTTCTCTTTTGATTCAATCGAGCAAGTAGCGG
The DNA here is from genome assembly GCF_000576475.1 of Pseudoalteromonas sp. SCSIO_11900. Lineage (NCBI taxonomy): Bacteria > Pseudomonadati > Pseudomonadota > Gammaproteobacteria > Alteromonadales > Pseudoalteromonadaceae > Pseudoalteromonas > Pseudoalteromonas sp. SCSIO_11900. The sequence continues at coordinate 389,554 of NZ_KK070025.1, read as the reverse complement.
TAGAATTAGCCCCTTTTGATGTTCAATATGGTGGTTTCACATCATGTAACATCAACGCTGTGACCAAATCTGGCGGCAACGACATTCACGGTGGTGTATTCTACGATTACACTAACGATTCAATGAAAGGCGATAAGATTGAAGGTAATGACGTTGACAACGGCGATTACAGTGAAAAACGTTATGGTTTCAACGTTGGCTTACCACTAATCAATGATACGCTTTTCTTGTTTACCTCTTACGAGAAACTTGAAGGTGTTAAACAGTTTAACTATTCATCTTTAGTATCGTCAGCTGATATTGAACGTATCAAACAAATCACTAAAGATAAATACCTTTATGATGCAGGCACAACACCAGCGAGTTCGCCAGTAGAAGATGAAAAAATCTTAGTTAAATTAGATTGGAACATCAATGATGACCATCGTGCTAACCTAATTTATAACTACAATGATGGCTTTACTTTATCGCAATCAGATGCAGATGGTGATGAGCTCGCATTTGACAGCCACTTTTATGAGCAAGGTGCTGAGTTTACCTCAATCGTTGCATCACTTTACTCTGATTGGAATGACAACTTTTCAACTGAAGTTCGTTTAGGTAAATCAGAGCTTGACGCTCGCGTTCAATCTTTAGACGCAGCAAGCGGTTTTGGTGAGTTCCAAATCAGCACTGACGACGCTACTGTGTACATTGGTCCTGATGACTCTCGTCAATCAAATGATTTAAACTACGATACCACAACAGCTAAATTCTCAGGTACTTACTACCTTGATCAGCACACGATTACCGCTGGTTTTGAGTATGAAAAGTTAGAAGTATTTAACCAATTCGTACAACATACTGAAGGTGAATGGCGCTTTGCATCTATCGATGCTTATGAGCAAGGTATTGCTAGTGCAGTATTTTACAATAATGCAGCAGGCACAAATGATCCTACAGATGCAGCTGCTAGCTTCGCTTATTCACAAAATACATTCTATGTACAAGATGAATACAGCTTTTCAGATATCGATGCATCATTAACATTTGGTCTTCGTTACGATAGTTATTCAAGCGATGATAAACCTACTTTCAACCAAAACTTTACTGATCGTTACGGTTTTAGCAATCAGTCAACGTTTGATGGTATTGATCTAATTCAACCACGTGTTGGTTTTGAGTGGTATGCAACCGATGCATTAGAAGTACGTGCAGGTGTTGGCTTGTTCTCAGGCGGAAATCCAAATGTATGGTTATCTAACTCATACTCAAATGACGGTATTACAAATATTAGTGCTAACCAGTTTGGTAGCGTAGACTTATTTGCTCCTGAAAACGTTACAGTTACAGGTGCGGGCCCAGGTTTTGATATTCCAAAATCTCAGTTTGATAAGGTAGCTAATACGCCAATCGGTTCAGGTGATGGTACTGTTAACGCTGTTGATCCTAACTTTGAAATTCCATCAGAATGGAAATATTCAGTAGGTGCAACCTACACTACTGAAAACGATTATGTTATTGCTTTAGATTACCTTTACACTGATAAACGAGATGCAGCGACATTACAAGATATCGCACTTCGCCCTACAGGTGAAGTTAGCTTTGACGGTCGTCCTTTGTATGAATCAATTGAAGGTCGTGATGGCGAGCTTTTATTGACTAATGTTAACGGCGATAGCGGTTCATCATCAATCATTTCAGCAGCAGTGAGCAAAGCGTTTGATAATGGCGTTAGCGTTCAGTTCTCATACGCTTACACTGATGCAGATGATGTAAACCCAATGACTAGCTCTGTAGCCAGCTCAAACTACGGTAACCTAGCAACATCAAACCCAGGTAACCCTGGCGTGGCATCATCTGATTACGAAATCCCACATCGCTTTACATTAAACCTAGGTTATAAGCACGAGTTCTTTGATGGTTATAACACCCGCTTTAACCTATTTGGTGAAGCATATAAAGGTTTACCATATAGCTTTACTTACAAGAGTAATCGTGACACGGGTGCGGGCGATATTCAATTTGGTGACGACAATTCAAATGGCGCGCGTCAATTATTGTATGTACCACTTGAAAATGATCCAAACGTTGTCTACAACATGAGTGCGGATGAAATCAATGAGTTTAACGACTTTATTGCATCTGAAGGCCTTAAACGTGGTGAAATCACAGGTCGTAACCAACAAAACTCTGATTGGTTCGTTAAATTTAACTTTAAAATTACTCAAGAAGTACCTGGCTTTATGGATGGCCATAAAGGTGAAGCATTCTTCGTAATCGATAACTTAACGAATATGTTAAACGATGATTGGGGTGTGTTAAGAAAAGGCTCTTTCGTGGGTAATAAGATGGTTGAAGTAAATATTAATGACCAAGGTCAATACGTTTACTCAAACTTCAGTGCACGTAGTGCTGAACAGTCTGTACAACGCGATGCCTCTTTATGGGAAATGCGTGTAGGTGTTCGTTACACGTTCTAATTTGATTGATTAAATTAGTGTATTAAAAAGCCCACTTTGTGGGCTTTTTTATGCCTGTAATTTATTTTTTAATTTATCAAAAATTGCGATTAGCTGATGCTGTTCAGCATCCGACAGGCAGTTTAATAATGCACGCTCCCACTGCAATGCTTGTGGGGTTATTTTTTCATATAAAGCCATGCCCTTATCACTTAGCATCAAAAATGCAGCGCGCTTATCATGCTTATTTAACTCACTATAAATAAGCCCTTTATCTATTAGCGTTTTTACTGCCCTTGATACTGTCGACTTATCCATATCTGCTTGAGTACATAACTGCTTTGCTGTGCTTTGGCCTGATTGCGCTAAATTAGCCATTATTCGCCACTGAGGAATAGTTAAATCAAACCCTTTTTTATAAATACTCGAAAAATCATTACTTACCTGTGTTGCTAAGTGTGTTAATTGATAAGGTAAAAATGTCGTTAAATCTATTTTCATATTGAATCACTTATTTATTTACATACGACTTTTATTTGTTCACTTTTATTTACAAGGGTCATAATCAGTGTGTTTGATATTAGTCTCACTTGAGAGTATCTTAGCGTAAATAACAAAAATATAACACTCCCCCACTTTCACAGGAGTCAGTAATGGCGACACAATTAAACTATATGACCGGCTTTGGTAATGAATTTGAAACCGAAGCGCTGCCTGGTGCATTACCGATTGGGCAATTTAGCCCGCAAAAAGTAAAATACGATTTATATGCAGAGCAATTTAGTACCACCGCATTTACCGCGCCGCGTGCTGATAACCGCCGCACTTGGATGTACCGTATTCGCCCATCGGTTGTCCAAGGTGATTACAGCGCAATTGATAACGGTTTAATTCGCACCGCCCCAATTACCGAAGTCCCGACTCCACCTACAATGCTTCGTTGGGATCCAATTGATATTCCAACCACACCAACCGATTTCATTGATGGTTTGATCACTATGGCTGCAAACGGCAGCGCCAATGGGCAAGCCGGTATTGGCATTCATGTTTATGTCGCCAACAAATCAATGGACAAGCGCTTTTTTTATAACGCCGATGGCGAAATGTTATTTGTACCACAACACGGCGAGCTATTACTTAAAACAGAACTCGGGCATTTAAGTATTAAAGCCGGTGAAATTGCGGTTATTCCGCGTGGCATTAAGTTTCAGGTGCAGCTATTAACTGATACAGCGCGTGGGTATATTTGTGAAAACTACGGCCATGCTTATGTTCTTGCTGAGCGCGGCCCTGTTGGCGCAAATGGTTATGCTAATGACCGTGACTTTCACTATCCAGTAGCGGCTTTTGAAGACATTGAAGGCGAATTTGAACTTATTGCTAAATTTAATGGCAATATGTTTCGTTGTGATATTGGTCATTCTCCTCTTGATGTTGTTGCTTGGACAGGTAACAGCGCGCCTTACAAATACGATTTGGCTCGCTTTAATGTCATGAATACCGTTAGCTTTGATCACCCCGATCCATCAATTTTCACGGTACTAACCTCGCCATCAGGCACTGAAGGCGTTGCAAATATTGATTTTGCTATTTTTCCACCGCGTTGGATGGTCGCTGAAAACACCTTCCGCCCGCCTTACTATCACCGTAATATTATGAGTGAATTTATGGGCTTAATAGAAGGGGTATATGATGCAAAAGAGCATGGCTTTGTGCCAGGTGGTATGAGCTTACATAACTGTATGTCGCCGCATGGTCCTGAAGCAGACGTATTTGAAAAAGCGTCAAATGCGGACTTAGAACCACAACGCTACGATAATACGTTGGCGTTTATGTTTGAGTCACGTTATGTAATATCGCCGACTAAATACGCATTAGAAGGTAAAGAGCGTCAAGCTAATTACACTGACTGCTGGCGCACAATCAAAAAACACTTTAATGGCAATCAAGGATAATTAGATTATGAAGCTTTATACTTATTTTCGCTCATCGGCAGCATATCGTGTACGCATTGCATTAAATCTCAAAAAAATTGATCACCAGTTGGTGCCAGTAAACTTACTAAAATCAGAGCAACAAAGCACAGATTACTTACAGAAAAACCCTCAAGGACTTTTACCTTCTTTAGAAACAGAAGACGGCGTATTAGGTCAATCTCTAGCAATTTTAGAGTACCTTGAAGAGCAATACCCTGAAACACCATTGCTGCCTGGTAATGCATGGCAAAAAGCACACATTCGCAATTTAAGTTATGCTATTGCCTGTGATATCCATCCGATTGATAATTTACGGGTACTGAAATATTTAAGTAGTGAGCTCAATGTTGATGATGAAGCAAAAAATAAATGGTACCGCCACTGGGTTGAAGTGGGTTTCGAAAAAATAGAACGCATGCTAGATAGCAAAAACACATTTTGTGCAGGCGACTCACCAAGCTTAGCTGATGTGTGTTTAGTACCGCAGGTATTTAATGCCATTCGTTTTAAAGTAGATATGGCTGCCTACCCTAAAATAGCAGCCATATATCAGCGTTGTAATGAGTTGGCAGCTTTTGTTGATGCAGCCCCTGAAAATCAACCTGATGCAAACTAATAAAGTAGATTAACTTTTTAGTACACTGTGTATTACCGTTACATGCTCAATTAAATCTAAGCCCAGTTCGGTTAAATAGCCACCATCTGGGCTGTCTATCACTCCCTTATCAAACAAACGCTGTGCGGCACTTAACAAAGCCGGCTCAGCATCAGAATGGAGTTTAATTCCTTGCATTTTGCTCTCGCGTGGAAATTTTGCTAATAGCGTAAATTCGTCAATCATGGTTTGATTAAATAGCATATGTGTTCACCTTTTTATTGTTCTGTGTTTTACTGAAGTTGTCTTACTTACCCTAGCATGTTTTTTTGCTAAGTGTAGTTATTTTAAACACCTTGAGGTTTTTGATGCGTTCTTATTTTACTTCGTTTATTACTGTTTTATGCTTGTGTTTTTCAGCTTTAAGCTTCGCTAGCACAATAAAAACGCTTCCTGTTGTTGATGCTACCCAGCTTATAAACACAAACACTCAGTGCTGGTATGATAATAAACGTTACAGCGAAGGAGCTATACTGCAGGTTCACTCAGTTTCGCTTATTTGTGCTGCAAAGTACCCCCAACATAACAACAGTCAATTGATTTGGCTAAAGCTTGATAAGCAAGGTAACCTTATTTACCCCAAGAAACCTGCAACTATTACTGTAAATTAATCAAGGTTAACAATCTGGAATCTGCCAGCCATCTCCAAACTATTAAGATGCGGCGGGATACGTTACAATACATGCAGTTTAAAAAAGCAGTGTAACTATGAATAATCAACCAAAAAACCCGCTACATGGGATAACTTTAGAGCAAATTCTTGTAGAACTAGAGCAACGTTTAGGCTTTAAAACAATGGGTGAACAAGTAAACATAAAATGCTTTACTGATTCTCCGAGTATCAAATCAAGCTTAAAATTTTTACGTAAAACCCCATGGGCAAGAGATAAAGTAGAAGCGCTTTATATCCATACCATTAATAACAAGCCGTTACGTAAGCCTAGAAATAAATCGACTAAGCAGTCAGAATCCTCACAACCTGATACATCAGTTTTTGTATGGCCTTCTATTAAAAAATAAAATGCTCAAAAAATAGCAATGGCGTAATACATACGCCTTTCTAATCAGTTGTTTGCTCTTGGCATATTACATTTAACGACGCTGGCTGAATGCTCACCACCACTTTATCTGCAGATTTGACCTCGCCATCAATCACATAATTAAGTCTCTCATCTGCGCTTATCTCAACACGCTTTGCATTGGTATAATGTGAGTTAATGGCAAAATGCGTTTGCGTAATACTGCTAAACATTAGCTCAGCAATACTCAATACCGTCGTTTCATTATCTTTGTTTGGCGTTAACCAGTTTACGTCTAATAATCCATCACGGTGGTCGGGTTGTCCCCCTCCTTGGGCTAAAAGGGTTGTAAATGGGGCAGCATTAGCGACAATAAAGCTATTTGTATTAATAGCTTCAGGCTCATTATCATCGAGTTTGACCATAAGCTTTTGCGCTTTATTCTCGCCAAAGGAATGTAAAAACCCATTTAAATAAGCAAGCTGGCCAGATTTATTTTTCGACTCTCGATCTGCTTTTTCAATCATTGCATGCTCAAAGCCAATGCCAATTAGCAATAACATCAAATCGTTATTACAATACGCGGTATCGATCAGGTTTGTCTGACCATCAATTATTAAATCGCACGCTTGCTCAACAGGAATAAATTTAGATTTTATTCCCATCAGCACATGGGCCAACGCATTAGCTGTCCCCAACGGTATAATTCCTAATCGACACGATGTACCCACCAACACACTGGCAACCTCAGTGACTGTGCCATCTCCACCGCAGGCAATTATAATATCAGGCTCGTGCTCTATAGCTTGTTTAGCCAATGTAATGCCATTTTGTTCCGGTGTAGTTTTTAAAATAGTTAAATCGTAATACGCAGATAAACGCGCAACAATTAAATGCTCTTTTTCAGACCATAACTTAGTGCCTGAAACCGGATTAGCAATTAAGTACGCTTTATTTTTTATCAGTAGCTCCCCCTTACGGTGGCGCTTAACTAAATGGCGTAATTGGCGTTTATTAAGGTTAGCAGTTTCACGTGTTTCTTTGATTTGTGCCAGAATATCATGTACATCCGCATCTTTATTTTGACTCAATAAATACGCTGCCATAACAAACACCGAACGTCCGCGACCTAATGCACAATGCACCACAACACGACGGTCTTTCTTTATATGGTGATGGATCCAGTTAATGGCTTGGTTTAACTGTGAATGTGTAGGCACACTGTGATCAAGAACAGGAATATTTAAATAATCAATATTTTCTTGGGTAGATGTCCACTCAAGCCCATCAAATTCACAGGTAACGTCCAAAACAGCGGTAATACCATTTTCTTTTAATGTATCTATATCTGAGGGGAACAAACGACATGCTAAAAATAGATTATCGTTTATTTGTTGAATAGGCGGTACTTTGTCGCGCTTGCGTGACCACGCATTATAAAATTGTGCACCTAATAAAAAAGGTACAAAAGCCCAGCGAATGTAAAAAGGGATAACGCCATTTTCTCGCTTTCTGAATATTTTCCCCGCATTAAAAAAATAAGCACCGCTGACTAATAGTAGTGAAAGTGCGGTCCAAAAAAACGCAACTGCAAAGTAAATGGAGTTAACCGTTAATCCTAAGACTATAAATACCAATGCTGTTACAAGATAACTTACTGCAGCCCACATGTGCTCTCCTTAAAGTTGGTAACGCAAAATTAACGCTTTTAATATAGCTCAAAGACTGCAAGTAATACGCCAAAAAGCAACTATTCTTGTTTACTGTATTCAGGTATAAAACGCAAGCTTACAACAAACCGCCAAAAAAAACCTAGTGCATTGATAATACTAAGTTATATTTTTATTTTCGGTTTCTATTTCAGCTATTCAAAGCTAGTCTTTATTTATAATATTAACCTTAAAGCTGTTTATAGCTAAGACTAGCCCTTTCTTTTTTACAATTGTAACGGTCAAATATTCATGGTTACTTAATAACTTAGCGTATTAATTATCAAACGGCATAAGTAATGTTTTCATCGCTGGACGCAGTGCAATAAGCACGGTTTCTTCTGTTAACTCAGGAAACAGCATTTTTCGTAATAACAATCCTGCCATCACTGAAAAAATCACATTAATGCGGCTTTCAAGTTCTTGCTCTGAATGTGATTTTATTAAACTACTTTCACTAACTAATAAATCACGCATTCTGTTACGTGCTTGCGTGTCAGCCTCACGCAGTAATAAAGCGACTTTTTTGTTTCTACTGGCCTCTGCCATCATGTCTAAGTCAACAACGCAGGCCCCCGTGTCCATATGACGCTGCACACCATGGTGTAAGCCATCAAGTAACACCGTTAAAATATCGCCAGGTTGATCTTTAAACTCTTGAAATATGGAAAACATTTCTTCCATATCTTGTTCAATAATACTTTCAATTATGGCTTCTTTACTTTCAAAGTAATTATAAATATGGCCGGCACTCATCCCTGCCGTTTTAGCTATTTCTGCCATACCTGCGCCATGGTAGCCTTTGCGACGAAAACAATCAGCAGCGGCGGTTAATACCTGCTCGCGACGCGCTTGTGCTTGCACCGGATCTAGGTGTTTTTTATTTTTAGGTTTCATTTGAAACTCCAGTATCGAGTCTCTTAACTCGAAATATTTAGCGTTTACTGCATTGATCACAAAAAATAAACGCTAAATGGCATTACTTTAATCACGCATAAAACCTTTTATTGTTAACAGGCTTTATGCGTACTAATTTACTTAACGGTTGAAGTAGTGGTCTGCCAGCCGCCGCCAACCGCTTTGTATAAATTGATTTGGCTTGCAAGCACAGCTTGTTGGCCCGTGATCAATTGCTGCCTTGCGCTATACCAAGTTCGCTGAGCGTCAAGCACTTGCAAAAAGCTATCAACCCCTTTGTCGTAGCGCGCCTGCGATAATTCAAAGGTTGTCTTTCGGCTTTGTAATAACTCCTCAAGAGCCATTAACTGTGCGTTATAGCCTTCTCTATCCGCAAGTACATCAGCAACTTCACGAAATGCTTGCTGTATTTTTTGCTGGTACGTTGCTACAGCAACTTGTTGCTCTGCGTTAGCGACATCTAAATTTGCTTGATTTCGACCCATATTAAAAATAGGTAAATTTACCGATGGCATGAAGCTCCATGTGCCTGAGCCTGCATCAAATAAATTACTTAAATCACGTGATGCAGTTCCTGCATTGGCAGTTAAACTAATGCTCGGGTAAAACGCTGCACGGGCAATACCAATGTTAGCGTTAGCGGCTAACAGCTGATGCTCTGCTGCTTTTATATCTGGTCGCTGCGTTAATAAATCAGAAGGTAAACCCACAGGCACACTAGGCAAGTCTAATAAATAATTTAATGACTTACTTGGCAGTAAATCCTCACCTACCGTTTTACCTACTAATAAATCAAGCGCGTTTTTATCGCGTTTCACTAAACGTTGGTATTTAGCAATATCAACTTTCGCTGTGGCTACCGTACTTTTAAGTTGTTCCAGCGTAATTTTAGAAGCTGCCCCTAAATCAACACTTTTTTGGGTTAATGATAAGGATGCTTGCTGCGATGATAACGTCTCTTGTGCCAACGCTAACAACTGTTGATCGGTCGCGTAATTTAACCAAGCATTAGCAAGCTCTGCAATTAACGACACTTGCATGGTGTATTGGCTCAGCTGAGTGGAATAAAGCGTTTGTAATGCTTGCTCTGACTGATTGCGTACTTTACCCCATAAATCTAACTCGTAAGCCGTCATGCCTACCGTTGCACTGTATTGAGAACTTATTTGTGGTTGACCACTTGCTGATAAATCGCCGGGTAAACGCTGACGACTTCCTGATGCATTAAAATCCAGTGATGGATATAACGCTGAATCTTCAATCTGATACAAACCACGCACGCGCTGAACATTTAAAGCAGCTATTTGTAGGTCTTTATTATGTTCAAGACTTTGTGATATCAGTGTTTTAAGTTTTTCATCATTAAAAAACTGCTGCCATTTTAACGAGGACACCTGCTCATCCCCTGTCTCTGATGCATACGCATCAGGGACAGGTAAATTTAGCGCTTCTTGTTGAGGAGCTAACTGACATCCAGATAAAATTGCTAAAGTAAAAGCACTAAAACTGATTGCTCTTAAACTCATTATACTTCCTCCTGCGAGGTGGTTTTAGCTTTTCCTGAAAACAGTCTACGTACTAAAACAAAAAACAACGGTACAAAAATAACAACCAATGACGAGGCGGCAAGTGTTCCACCAATAATTGAAATACCTAATGCATTTTGTGCACCTGAACCAGCACTTGAGGCAATAGCTAATGGAAGCACACCACACACAAAGGCCATTGAGGTCATTAAAATAGGACGTAAGCGAAGGCGTACAGCGGCAATCGCCGAGTCAACTAAGCTTAAGCCTTCTTCCATTTTATGAATCGCAAACTCAACGATTAAAATGGCATTTTTAGAGGCTAAACCTATGGTGGTTAATAAACCCACTTGTAAGTAAATATCGTTTGATAAGTTACCCATAAAGGCGGCTACAATCGCACCAAAAATACCCAGTGGCACAATTATCATTACTGCAAATGGTACTGACCAACTTTCATAAAGCGCTGCTAAACATAAAAATACAAACAACAGTGATAAGCCATATAGCAATGGCGCTTGGCCGCTACTTGAGCGCTCTTGAAACGAAATACCAGTCCACTCAGAGGCAATACCGTTAGGGAGTTGCTTGACTAAACGTTCCATTTCATCCATTGCTTGCCCTGTACTGTAACCTGGCGCAGCTGTTCCTTGAATTTCCATAGCAGAAAAACCATTATAACGCTCAAGACGTGGCGAACCATAGGTCCAATGCGAACTGGCAAATGCTGAAAATGGCACCATATCACCGCTAGCATTACGTACATACCATTTGTTTAAATCCTCAGGCACCATTCGCGATTCAGCATCGCCTTGTAGGTATACTTTTTTTACACGGCCGCGATCAATAAAGTCATTTACATAACTACTACCCCAGGCTGTTGCAAGCGTGCTGTTAATATTAGCTTGCGAAACGCCCAGTGCCTGAGCTTTTGCAAGGTCTACATCAAGCTGGAGCTCTGGCATATCTTCTTGGCCATTAGGTCGTACGCCCGCGAGAATTGGGCTTTGGCTTGCTAAGCCTAATAACTGGTTACGCGCGGCCAGTAGAGCCTCGTGGCCAAGTCCAACACGGTCTTGTAAAAACATATTAAAGCCATTGGCTGTACCTAGTTCCACAATCGCTGGCGGCGGAAATGCAAATACAAACGCTTCTTTAATGGTAGAAAAATAGCCCATTGCTTTACCTGCAACTGCTTGCACAGATAAACCTTCGCCTTGACGCTCATCCCAGTGCTTAAAGTTAACAAAGGCAATTGCTGAGTTTTGGCCAGAACCTGCAAAACTAAATCCAGTCACCGTGAAAATACCATTTACAGCATCCGATTGATCGTTCAAAAAGTGTTTTTCTACTTTTTTAACTACTTCAAGCGTTTCTTCAGTCGTTGAGCCTGCTGGTAATGACACCTGATTAAACAAAATACCTTGGTCTTCATCTGGTAAAAATGCCGTTGGTAAGCTTGAAAAAATATACACCATACCCGCTACAATAAGGCCATAACATAAAAGATAGCGCTTAGATAAACGGATCATACGACTGACAAGACTTTGTGCGCCTGAATTAGTTTTATCAAATCCGCGGTTAAAACCACTGAAAAAACGACCGAATAACGAGCTGTTATCGTGAACATGGCTTGGTTTTAAAAGCGTAGCACACAACGCAGGTGTTAAAATAAGCGCCACCAATACCGATAGTCCCATTGCTGATACCAACGTAATAGAGAACTGACGATAAATAACACCGGTAGAGCCACTAAAGAACGCCATCGGAATAAATACCGCCGACAGCACCATAGCAATACCCACTAGCGCGCCTTTAATTTCATCCATTGATTTACGTGTTGCCTCAAGCGCAGAGAGTTTTTCTTCGCTCATTACACGCTCAACGTTTTCTACTACAACAATGGCATCATCAACCAGTAGGCCTATGGCAAGTACCATGGCAAACATGGTTAATGTATTTATTGAATAGCCAAACGTGTACAAAATACCAAAAGTACCGAGTAACACCACCGGCACAGCAATCGTTGGAATAAGCGTAGCGCGGAAGTTTTGTAAAAAAAGATACATAACAACAAAAACGAGTACCACTGCTTCTATTAAGGTATGAACCACTTTTTCAATCGATAGTGATACAAAAGGGGTGGTATCGTAGGGTACAACAACGTCTAATCCCTCAGGGAAAAACGCTTTAAGCTCTGCAATCGCAGCTTTTACACCTTCAGCTGTATCAAGGGCATTTGCCCCACTGGCAAGCTTAATACCTAGGCCTGATGCAGGTTTTCCATCGTAACGAGCTACAACACGGTAGCTCTCGCCACCTAGCTCCACACGCGCTACATCTTTAAGGCGAACAAACGAGCCATCAGCGTTTGCTTTTACTATAATTTGTTCAAACTCTGCTGCGGTTTGCAAACGGCTTTGTGCTGTTACCGTTGCATTGAGCTGCTGGCCTTCAACCGCTGGCATGCCCCCTAATTGACCAGCAGATACCTGTGCATTTTGCGCACTAATTGAGGTGCTAATATCAGCAGGGGTTAATTTGTAGTTTTGCAACTTAGCTGGGTCTAACCAAATACGCATAGCATATTGAGAGCCAAATAGCTGAACTTCACCCACCCCTTCAACACGCGAGATAATATCTTGCACATTAGACGAAACATAATCACCAATGTCGATATTGGTCATGCTGCCATCTTTTGATACAAAACCTAATACCATTAAAAAGTTACGTGCAGACTTAGCCACCGATACACCTTGCCTTTGCACTTCTTCTGGTAAAAGCGGTGTAGCTGTGGCTAACTTGTTTTGCACTTGTACCTGTGCAATGTCTGGGTCTGTATCAGCGCTAAATGAAAGCGTAAGCGTAGCCGAACCACTCGACTCAGACGTAGATGACATATACAACAAGCCATCTAGTCCTTTCATTTTTTGCTCTATAACCTGGGTAACCGTATCCTCTAGGGTACGAGCTGATGCCCCTGGGTAAGTAGCGGTAATGCTAATTGCTGGCGGTGCAATTGACGGGTATTGTGCTATTGGTAAACTTTGAATAGCCAACACACCTGCAAGCATAACCACGATAGCAAGCACCCACGCAAAGATGGGTCTGTCGATAAAAAATCGTGACATTAAAACTCTCCGTTATTGCGCTTTGTCGGCTGTTGCAGACGGTGAAACTTCTGAAGGGCTAACTGGCGCACCTGGGCGAATTTTTTGTAAGCCTTCAACAATTACTTTATCGCCATCAGCTAATCCAGCGGTAACTAACCAGTTAGAGCCAATCGTTCTATCTACTTTTAACACGCGGCTTTCTACGGTGTTTTCTTTACTTACAACCATCGCTGTTGGCTCACCTTTGGTGTTTCGGCTTACTCCACGCTGCGGCACTAAAATAGCGTCTTGTTTTACACCCTCAACCACTGAGGCACGTGCATACATACCCGGTAGTAATAACTTATCTGGATTTGGGAATTTAGCGCGTAAAGTTACCGACCCAGTGCTTGGGTCTACAGTTACTTCAGAAAATTGTAACGTGCCTTTAATTGGGTAAATAGAGCCATCTTCCATTTGCAGCTCAACGTCGGCTTGTGCTTTTGAGTCAACACTTAGTGAACCAGAAGAAATGGCTTTTTTAAGTTGAATTAGCTCGTTGCTTGATTGCGTTAAGTCAACATAGATAGGATCAAGCTGAGTAACGGTTGCCAGTGCCGTTGTTTGATTAGCACTTACAAGCGCACCAACAGTAACGTTCGATTTACTAATTTGACCACTAATCGGAGAAGATACATGGCTGTAATCTAAGTTTATTTGTGCAGATTTAAGCTGTGCTTTTGCTGTTAATAGCTCGGCTTGTGCTTGCTTGTATGCTGCATCGGCTTCATCAAAGTCTTGCTGGCTTACCGCTTTAATTTCTAGTAATTCTTTATAACGCGACGCTTTAGATTTACTGCTTGCAATACTAGCCTCTGCGCGCGCAACGGCCGCTTTGCTGGCTGCGAGTTCTGCTTCATAAATGTCAGGATTAATTTGATAAAGCGCTTGGCCTTGCTCAACCTGTGTGCCTTCTTCAAATAAGCGAGATTGAACAATACCACTTACTTGAGGACGAATTTCAGCAATTTGAAACGCACTAACACGCCCTGGTAATTCTTTTTTAAGTGTAATAGCTTGGCTTGTTAAGGTGACCACACCAACAGGTGTCGCTGCAGGAGCAGAAGCCTTAGGCTGTTCAGCAACCTGATCACAACCACTTAAAGCAACAGAACCAACGAGGGCCGAAAATACAAAAAAAGCGATGCGGGAACGCTGCATGTAAAATACCTTTTAGTTTAGAATGAACGATCATTCTAAACTAAAGTAAAGCAATTAAAAATAGCTACTGAGCAACATTTACACATTTTTACAATTGAATAGATAAGTAACACAAATAACAGCTGAGTTATTTAAGCAACACCCATAAAAAAAGCAGCCAATGAACTTTCATTGGCTGCTCTTAAGCTATGTTGGCTGTCATTATTCGTTGTCAGTATTAACTCTAGAGACTAGTAATTGCTCAATACGAATTCCTTCCACGTCCACAACTTCAAATTTAAAACCTGCAAATAAAACAAACTCTGCGCGTTTAGGAATATGTTTCATGGTATAGATTAAATATCCGGCCACGGTTTCATAATGATTTTGATCAGGAAATTCATCAATTTCAAGTACCTTCGCCAGCTCAACAATCGGGGTTAAGCCATCTACTAACCAAGAACTCGCGTCGCGCTCAATAATTAACTCTTCACTTTGATGAGTAATTAAATCGCCCATAAAACCTTTCATTAAATCTTTAACCGTAACAATCCCAACCACCAAAGCATACTCATTAACTACCACCGCAAAAGGATGTACAGCGGTTTTAAACGCATTTAACGCTTCAGATAAACTCAATGTTTCGGGCAAGAAAAAAATATCTTTATCAAGCATGTCATCGTTAATATTTGCCGCCTCACCTTTGAGTACTTGGCGTAAAATATCTTTAGACTCAACAGAGCCAATTAACTTATCAAGATTGCCTTTGCACACTAAAAAGTGATTATGCGGGTGATCTATAATTTTATTTGCTATATCGTCGCTAGATTCATCAATGTCAAAATAAACAATTTGCTCACGCGGTGACATAACGCTTGATAAAAAACGCGCTTCTAAATCAAATACATTTCCTATTAAATCATACTCTTGTTGCTGTAAACTGCCATATTCAGCACCAGCATCCATCATCGCAACAATATCTTCAGTGGTCACAATATCTTCACGTTCACTGGGCACTTTAAACACCCGTAAAACAATATTGGTTAAGCCATTAAAAAATAGTACCAGTGGCGTGAGCGCAAAAGTAACCCAGCGCATAATTGTCACCACTCTCACCGCAACGGCCTCAGGTAAAATCATCGCTAAACGCTTTGGTAGTAAATCGGCAAATAAAATAAATAACGAGGTAATAATTAAAAAGGATAATACAAAGCTAATTTGCCCAAGTAATGGACCTTGATAAAACAGCTGTAGTATTTCTTGCATATAAGGAGACAATGCTTGCTCGCCAACAATCCCGCCTAATATCGCAATCGCATTGAGCGTAATTTGGATCATGGCGAAAAAAGCCCCAGGCTGCTCTTGCAGCTTTAAAACCGCCAAAGCGTGAACATTGCCCTCGTCCGCCATTACTCTTAACTTAATTTTGCGTGAAGCGGCAATCGAAATTTCTGACATCGCAAATAACGCACTCATCAAGATTAATAACGCAATCCCGATTAAATCACCCATTTATAACTCCAAAATAATCGCTTTTACAAGCAAATGCAGCTGGATTATAGACGCTTTTATAGACAGGGCAATTGATATTTAAATAATATTAATAACTAATAAAAATCAAAAGCTTAATATTTATAGTTTAGACTCATATGAAGAAAAAGCTACGCCAAGTTGTTGCTTTACGTTATCGGGGAGGTTTTTATTACAGGCAAAATATAAAGGGGCTTGATGGGCATTGATTGGCATTAGTAATTCGAGTTGTAATTTATTTAATAAATGAGATTGTTCATGGTTTATTCGCTGCGCTGGTATAACCACTAAATCAATACTCGAACTTCGTGTTTGGATTATCTTAAAAATATTATCAAAACTACTAAACAGCATTAAATTTTCGTTTTCTTTAAAGCCTTTTGAAAGTAGATAATGATGACTGTAGTTATCTTTTAAAACCGCAATACGGTATTGCTTAGCCTGCTCTAAATTAGTTAAGGAAATACCTTTGCTTTTAAGGGAGTAAAAATTAGTGTCAAATTGGGCGAGCTTAGCAAACCAAATAAAATTATGTTCCCGCTCAGGCGAACGAGAAATAGAAAATATACAGGTTTGGGGATCTCTCAGTGCAATATTGTAAGCCATACTCCAATCGCTTACAGAGATTGAATAATCAATGCCTGCGCTATCAAGCGCCAATCGGACTTTATCGGCAGCATCACCTACTAAATTGTTATTCGCGTCCAGATACTGCGCAGGCGCAAAGTTCTCTGTTACAACAGTAAGTTTAGCCGCACAATGATGGCTTACAATGAGCAATAATACGAAATACCACTTAGTCACAATAACCCACTATATAAAATTTAAGATGTTACTTTTTTGGTAAAAGCAAATTTAATATAGCGGATTAATTACAAATAGCCAATTTTGGGCCTGTGGGATTAACGATTCATTGCTGCAATTAAGAATGCTGAAATTTTAGCGCCTTCTCTAAGCGTCGTCTCTGAGCTTGATTGACCCACTAATGAGCTGTCGGTAAACGGCGCGATTTCCATCATATCTGCTCCGGTTATTGGAAACTCATCGGCAATGGCTGACAAAATATCAAGCGCATGCTGTGGTGTTAACCCATTTTCTTCAGGTGTACCTGTTGCTGAAGCAAATTGAGCATCTAGTGCGTCAATATCAAAGCTTACATACACTTCATCAACCTTGTCAGCCTTTAGTTGCGCGATTGTATCGGCAGCAACAGCGGCTGCGCCACGCTCAATAATTTCAGCAGCCCAGTGCTGTTTAACGCCAAAGGTACTTTCCCAATGTGATTTAGGCTTACCACTTGAGCGAATACCAAATTGAATTAAATGATGTGGCGCGGGTAAAAATTCTAAAATATGGGTACACCAAGAGCCAAAACATAAATCGATGCCCAAACGCTCTACGAGTAAGTCGGTGTGGGCGTCAAAATGAATAATAGCCGTACGTTTACCTTGCTCGCGTTTGGCTTTTAAGTACGCTTTTGTCAGCGGGTAACTAATAGAATGATCGCCACCAATGCCAAAAATTCCTTTATCGTGAAATGTTGCATAAAAGCTATCACATACATCTTCGGTGATAGACAGTGGACTTACGAAATGATCGTTATTGTCATTGCCATAAAGCGCTTTTTGGCAATTGGTAATTGTTGCCTCGTTTAAGTATTTATCGTGTAATAAATGCGGTATTACGCGCACATCACCTAAATCAAATGAACGACACTGTGTTTGCTGGTCAATTAAAGCTGAACGTAAAAATAAAGGCCCCCAGTTAGCACCGCGTAAAATACCACCACCACAATCAGAGCTAATCCCCAGCATAACCGCTTTGTGGGGTGAGTTAGGTAATTCATTTAGCGAGTCACGCCATAAAGCATCGACATTTTCAGTTTGACCATATAATTTATTTCTGAGTGCTGCTTTGCGTTCTTTTGCCGTATTAACCGTGAATACACCATCGCCAGGTGCACATAAACAGTGTTCAACTTTATTTTTAAATGCTTGAAATTGTGTGCTCATTGTAAACCCTTTTTCAATCTGAATATCTTGTCTATTATTGAGTAGTTATGCAAAACGACGAACGCTGAATAAATTAAAAATTAATTGTATGTGGTTATAAAAATCACTGAACGTTGTGTTCTGCGAGGTTAGGTCAGCGGCAAAACAATACAAAACCTACTAACTAACCTTATGAATATAAACAACTTAAAATTTAGCTAACAACTCTTTTAGCTAGCTACTGGTTTGCTCTGAGGTATGAATATAGTGTCTGAGCAAACAAGTCAACTGGCTCATTTTGTTAGTAATTTTAGCCATTGATTGAATATTCAGAGTTGATGAATAAATCAATACGGACATCCGTCCTGTACTTTATTTAGGTTTCTCGTAATCATGCTAAATTGACAACAACTCTTATTAAAAAGGCTTAGTTATGGAAAAAGTATTTCACTTAGGACTGTGTATTGATGATTTAAAAGGTGCAAAACTGGCTATTGTTCCAGGGGATCCAGATCGTGCAGCACGCATTTCACAGTTCTTAGATAATCCAACCTGCCTTGCTCAAACCCGTGAGTTTCACATTTATTTAGGCCAATTAAACGGCCACTCAGTGGTTGTATGTTCAACCGGTATCGGCGGCCCTTCAACGTCAATTGCGGTTGAAGAACTGGCTCAACTTGGCGTACGTAGCTTTCTTCGCATTGGCACAACAGGCGCGATTCAGCCGCACATTAACGAAGGCGATATTTTAATTAGCCAAGCCTCAGTTCGTTTGGATGGCGCGAGTCAGCATTTTGCACCACTGTGCTACCCTGCTGTTTCTGATTTTTTTGCCACTCAAGCAATGGTAAAAGCCTGTGAAAACCTAAACATCGATTTTCATATCGGTATCACCGCTTCAAGCGATACCTTCTACCCAGGACAAGAGCGTTACGATACGCATTCTGGTTATGTTCCTAAGTCATTACAGGGTAGCTGTGAAGAATGGCAAAAACTAGGCGTGATGAACTACGAAATGGAATCGGCTACTTTATTTACTATGTGTGCCGCTCTTGGCCTACAAGCAGCCTGTGTTGCCGGTGTATTAGTAAATAGAACACGTCAAGAAATTCCTAACGTAGACCACGGCGAGATTGAGAAAAAATCGGTTGCCGTGGTACTTGAAGCCGCTAAAGTGTTACTTGGCTAATGTTGCGCTAATAACCTCAAGTGTTGGCAAGCCAGTAAAGCTTGCTAACACGGCTTTTGCCACCCCAGATTGGTTTTCATGACCAGCCGTTTCTAATAACGTAACTGATTTTACTGTTTGCTTATCAAAGCTCAGTCCTGCTAAAAACAACTGACTCACAGCACTTTGTAATGGCGATAAACTCGGGCTGTACGCTGCATTTTCTGCATAGCTGCCATAAAAATCACCGTTTTCAAACGTACTTATTTTTACTGCACTGTAATTTTGGCTGTACGGCACATAAGCCGCTAAAGCATAACTCATCAGCTTTTCATCAAGTTGTTCGTTTTCAAAACAATTAGTTTGCTCTGCTGGGTTAAATAAGCTGTGCTCATTGCCTAAATCGGTTGGTCCAAATGAGTGAGGTAATAACTCTGCCAATTTAAAGTTTTGTGCTGGCAGTAAAATATCAAGCTCTTTCGCATCAGCGAGTTCATTCATAAATTGACGACAGTACCCACATGGGACATCACTAATCGCTATTTTAAGAATTTTTTTACCACCATTTAACCAGGCATTATTAATGGCAGATTGCTCACCGTGCACCACTAAACTAAGTGCTTGATGGTCAAACTCAGCGTTAGCGCCAAAATAAAAAGTGGTGTTTCCTTGTGAATCGAGCCCTTTTACAATTGCGCCGACATGAAATTTGGAAATAGGTGCAACCGAAAACTCTGAAGCCATAGGCACTAAGCCTTGTAATAAAATATCTTCGCTAACATTAAGCTCGGTGCAAAGCGCTGAAATATCGTTTGGGTATAAAATACCGCGTTGAGTTTTTAATTGACTGCGTAGAGCTTGCGTTTGCGCTACGTTTAATGAAATGTGTGAATTGCTAAGTGCTGTATTATGTTGCACTTTAAAAGTTGCTGAAGCCATAATAGTTTTTATTTGATCAATGGCTAAGTAGTGTAAAAGGTTGGCAAACTAAATACCAGCCTATTCAACGTAAAAAAAAGGAACACGTCGTGTGTTCCCTCTAAAACTAATCTAGTTTTGGATTAACCTGTATTACGCATACCCGCTGCAATGCCGGTCATAGTGATCATCAAAGCATTATCTATATCGTTTTCATTGCCTTTATCATCGCCACGAGAACGACGTAATAACTCAACTTGTAATACATTCAGCGGATCGGTGTATGGATTTCTAAGCCCGATAGACTCTTTGATCCAAGGCTGATCAGCCAATAAGCTTTTTTGTGGGCTTAATGATTGCACTAACGTTATAGCTTCACCAAGTTCATCACGTAAAGCTACACCCAGCGGCTTATACATCTCTTCCACCAGCGCATTATCGTAATGCTCACTCAACCAGCTATCCGCTTTACTAAATACCATTTCTAGCATTTCTAAACGCGCCCTAAAAAATGGCCATTGCAAGCTCATTTCACTTAAGGTTTCTATACCGTATTTTTCAAGCGCGGCTTTAAGCCCGCTCAATGCACCTAACCATGCAGGTAACATTAACCGGTTTTGACTCCACGCAAAAATCCATGGAATAGCACGTAAGCTCTCAACCCCTCCATTTGGATTTCGTTTTGCAGGCCTTGAGCCTAAAGGTAATTTTGACAGTTCCAATTCAGGTGTCGCCATTCTAAAGTAAGGCACAAAGTTTTCATCGTGGCGCACCACATTACGGTAATGCTCACACGACACATCGCTAATTAATGCCATTACTTCGCGCCACTGTGATTTAGGCTCTGGTGGTGGCAATAAATTACTTTGTAGTACCGCACCCGCATAAATATTTAAGCTTTGTAATGCCACATTAGGCAGGCCAAATTTAAAGCGGATCATTTCACCTTGCTCTGTTACCCTAAGCCCGCCTTTTAACGACCCCGGCGGCTGAGAATGCAATGCTTGTGCAGCAGGCGCACCACCACGGCCAACTGTACCCCCACGGCCATGGAATAAAATAAGCTCAATACCGCGTTCATCCGCTAGTTGTACGAGCTTATCCATTGCCTCATATTGTGCCCAACCAGCAGCCATCATGCCTGCATCTTTGGCTGAGTCTGAATAGCCAATCATTACATTTTGGGTGTTTTTAATGTGTCCACGGTACCACTCGTTATTTAAAAGTGTAGTGATGACGTTGTGGCCATCGTTTAAATCATCCAAGGTTTCGAATAAAGGCGCCACAGGCAGTTCAAAACCACAGCCAGACTCTTTAAGTAATAGCTGCACTGCTAATATATCAGAGGCAGTTCGTGCCATAGAGATAATGTATAAACCAAAGGTTTTTTCATCTTGTTGCGCAATAACATCAAAGGTGTCGAGCACCTCTTGCACTTCTGGACTTGGTTGCCAATGCCTAGGAATTAGCGGACGACGTGAATTGAGCTCTGTCAGTAAAAAAGCTTGTTTGTCTTGCTCTTCCCATTGATTGTAATCGCCAATACCTAAATGACGAGTTAATTCAGAAAACACATCGCTGTGTCTTGACGAATCCTGTCGTACATCCAGTTTTGCCAAGCGCAAACCAAAGCTATTTACACGATGGATCACATCTAATAGCAAGCCATCAGCAACCACTTGCATATTACATTTTAACAATGAGCGATAACACACCTCAATTGGGTGCTTAATTTGGTTAATATCAGTTATTAAATCTTGTGATTCTGTACGCTTGTTTTTAATTTTAGCGCTTAAATACATCACTGTTTCAGCTACTTGGTTTTTAAGCTCTTTGAGCACGGCTCGATAAGGTTCAAACTCTTGCCCTGCCAGTTTAATGAGCTCATCACTGGCATCAGACATTGAAAGTTCAGCACACAAAGTTTCTAAATCACGCTGGTATAAATCCAGCGCCATCCAACGGCCATGATCGAGTACTTGCTTAGTCACCTCAGCGGTTACAAACGGGTTACCATCCCGATCTCCCCCCATCCACGACGTAAATTCTATCGGGCTGTAGTTGGCTGGTAGCTCAAGGCTCAAATGCTGTTTAACATGCTGGCTAAACTCACGTAAAAAACGTGGCACGGCATCCCATAAGCTATTTTCAATTACCGCATAGCCCCATTTAGCTTCATCAACAGGGCTTGGACGAGAACGACGAATATCGTCAGTATGCCAAGCTTGGCTAATAAGCTGCGCAATTCGATTTAATATCGCTTCGCGCTCTTGCGCAAGGTTGTCGGTTCGCTCAAGCGACGCTAAACAATCGCTTAGTTCAACATGTTTGTTAATAATAGTACGGCGAGTCACTTCGGTTGGGTGAGCGGTTAGTACTAAGTTTATGTGGAGTTTTGAGAGTGTGTCGGCTAAATGATTATGATTAAGCTGACCTTGTTCGGCCTTTGCTGCTAACGTTTTTAATGTTTGAGTGAGAGGATTTAGTTGGCAAAAACCAACATCATTAAAACGTGATACGGTATGAAACTGCTCTGCAACATTAGCTAAGTTTAAAAAATGATTAAATGAACGGGCAACCGGTAAAAGCTCCTCATCACTAAGCGCATGGAGTACATCAATTAACGCTTGGCGATCGGCTTCATTGCCACTGCGAGATGATTTTGATAAAGCCCGAATTTCTTCTACTTTATCTAAAATCTCTTGGCCTTGGGCATCTTTAATAGTTTGTCCTAATAATTGACCAAGTAGATTTACATTACCTCGCAAGGCGGCATATTGTTCACTCATTTCTAGCTCTCCTTCGTTTCTTGGAGACCTATTAATATCACTAAGAGGGAATATTTAATAGATCCATTTGCATTGTCTTGTCGTAAAAAAGCATATGTAAAATAAACACAAAGCGATAACATGATCATTTTTTACGATGGCAATTGCCCACTGTGCAATGCAGAAATGCAACATTTAAAACGTGCCGATGTTGATCATAAAATTACACTAGAAGATTTAAATGCGGATGATTTTAATGAACGTTTTCCTGCAATCGATAAACAAAATGCCATGGATTTATTGCACGCCCAAACTGATAAGGGGCAGATGATTTACGGCTTAGACGTCACTTATCAAGCTTGGCGCACCGTTGGCAAATACCGTTGGCTTAAAATAATTCGTTTGCCCGTAATTCGCTTTTTTGCTGATCATGCTTACACTTTTATTTGCAAAATACCGCCATCATATAAGCCGTTTTTTAATGCCCAATGCGCAGTGTAGTAATGGTCAATGCAATATCAAATCTAAAGGTGAAAAATGAAAACAGTGATTTTATTTGGCGCCAGTAGCGCCATTGCACAATCCTACGTAAGTCATTTAAATCAGCAAGCAGCACAATTTAATATAATTTGTGTCAGCTCATCGAATATTGAGCATAATGATGACAGGGTAACCTATTTCCACAGCGACTACTCGGCGCAAAGCCTAAATGAGCTAACCCAGTCGTTAAAGTCACAACAAATTGAGCTTGCTCAGGTAATAATATTTAATGGTCAATTACACAACGACCAGCACATGCCAGAAAAAAAGCTCGAAGAAATTAACAGTGATTATTTTATGCAGCTTTTGCACTCTAATACACTTGTCCCCCTGCTGTGCTTACAAAGTATAGTGCCACTGCTTAATCACAAAACTCATTGCACAATTACTGCTTTAAGCGCTCGTGTAGGCAGTATTAACGACAATAAATTGGGTGGCTGGTATACCTATCGCGCATCCAAGTCTGCGCTGAACATGCTATTTAAAACAGCCGCCATTGAACTTGCTCGTCGCGCTAAAAATACCAAACTTGTTTTATTTCACCCAGGTACTACAGATACACAGCTCTCTAAGCCATTTCAAAAAAATGTGCCCGCAGGTAAACTGTTTACCCCTGACTTTGTTGCTCAGCAATTATTTAAATTTACTTACGAAAACCCACAGCTAGAACTCAACGGCGAACCTGCCTACTTAGATTGGCAAGGAAACACCATAAAATGGTAAGGAACAAACACATGCATTTTTCGAAAGACCGCATAGCCGCACTTGAAAAACATACCCGTACACACTTTATCAATTCACTTTCAGGGTTTAAAAGTGCAAACTTAATTGGTACACAAGACTTACAAGGTAATACCAATCTAGCCATTGTCAGTTCAGTTATTCATTTAGGCGCTCACCCACCTCTAGTAGGCATGATAATGCGCCCGCACAGCGTACCAAGGCATACATTCGAAAATATTATAGAAACAGGCGTTTATACTATTAACCAAGTAAATAGTGATATTTACCAGCAGGCACACCAAACATCGGCACGTTACGCTAAAGATGAGTCTGAGTTTAATGCAACCGGTCTCAAAACAGAGTACTTAAACGACTTTAAAGCGCCTTTTGTTGCACAAAGCCGACTAAAATACGCAGTAAAATTTGTAGAGAATCAGCACTTAGCTGTTAATGGCACTGAGCTGGTTATTGGCGAAATAATGGATGTTTATGTAGATAAATCAGCACTCCAAAGTGATGGCTTTTTAGACTTACAAGCCATCGATACCGTTGCAGTAACCGGATTAGATAGCTACCACACGGCGAATAAGCTCAATCGTTTACCCTACGCGAAAAAATAGCCCAAGGTTATCAAGTCCTTGGGAATAAGGGACTTGATAACTTCCTCTATTTGTTCAATCCCTTGTTCACTAATCGCAATTAGTTTGAATTGAACGCATTTAGCCTACACACTATGCAAAATTTTGTAGGAGAAATATATGACCACAGTTGGTATTGGTACACACACACCCGAACAAGCACTTGCTAGTTTAAGCAATATGACCCACTCAGTAACGCCAATTCAGGCCGATGAGTATTTAGTGCGTATGGCCAAAGCGCAAGCTTATATGCAAGCTAATAATATTGATGCGATATATTTAAATGCAGGTACTAACTTAACGTATTTTACCGGTATGAAATGGTACGCCAGTGAACGACTAGTCGGCGCTATTTTACCCGCCATGGGTGAGGTGCAATACATTGCCCCCCATTTTGAAATTGGCTCTTTAAATGGCTTTAAAGTCATTGATGGCCCAATACACGGCTGGCAAGAACACGAGAACCCGTTTGAGCTATTCGTTAAAGTGCTTAAACAATTGAATATTAGTGACACCGCTACCGTGGGCATTGATGAAAGCGCACAGTTTTTTATTTTTGATGGCATCAATAAAGCCAGTTCAGGGTTAAAACTAGTTAACGCACAACCTGTAACCGCACATTGTAGAATGCATAAATCAGCCAATGAATTAGCATTAATGCAATGCGCCATGGATATGACTTTAGCGGTTCATCAGGCTACGGCGAGCATGCTTTATGAAGGAATTAGTACAGTAGAAGTCGAAGAATTTATAAAAAAAGCGCATCAAAAAGTAGGTGCTCCGGGAAATTACTTCTGTATTGTATTGTTTGGCCTTGCTACCTCATTCCCTCATGGTGTAAAAGATCCACAAATTTTGAAAAAAGGCGACATGGTCCTTATTGATACCGGATGCAAAGTACACGATTACTTGTCTGATATCACGCGTACCTACGTATTTGGTGAAGCAACCAGTCGCCAGCGCCTATTTTGGGATTTTGAAAAAGCAGCCCAGTTAGCAGCTTTCAATCAAGCCGCCATTGGCAAAACCTGTGAATCGGTTGACGAAGCAGCCCGCAGTTACTTAGCAGCTCAAGGCTTAGGCCCTGAATACCAAACACCAGGTTGCCCACACCGCACAGGCCATGGTATCGGCTTAGACATTCATGAATGGCCATACTTAGTGGGCGGCGATAAAACCCCGCTTGCCACAGGCATGTGTTTTAGTAACGAGCCAATGCTGGTTATTCCAGATGAGTTTGGTGTGAGATTAGAAGATCACTTCTATATGACAGATGACGGACCGCGTTGGTTTACCCAGCCAAGCCACAGCATTGACGACCCATTTGGTTTAAACAGCTAACCTGAAAACATTCAATAAAAGAGCAGCACTTTCGCTGCTCTTTTTATGTTCAATGATTGATAAACTAAACTTCATCCCAATATCCATTGTTATTAAAAAAGCAATCCTTCAAGGATCCTTATGAAAAACTTAAAAATAGATATCGTCTCAGATGTAATGTGCCCGTGGTGTATTATTGGGTATAAAAACTTAGAAGCCGCATTGGCAGAATTAAAAGACGAAATGAGTGCGGATATTACATGGCACCCTTTTGAGCTTAATCCGGATATGCCACTTGAAGGGCAAGACTTAAACGAGCACTTGCAGCAAAAATACAGCTTAACCGAAGAAGAAAGCGCGCGAAATCGTCAAAACATGGCGGATGCGGGTGAACGAGCTGGCTTTACCTTTAATTTTGACGGTAAACGCATTATGATCAACAGCTTTGATCTACACCGCTTGCTAATGTGGGCGCGTGAAGAAGGCAAACAAACTGAGCTGAAATTGGCGTTTTTTGAAGCACACTTCACCGATTTAAAATATTTAAATCAAGAAGATGCGTTACTGGATGTGGTAGAAAAAGTCGGCCTTAACAAAGACACAGCCAGAGAAATTTTACACTCAGATAAATACGTACAAGCGGTACGCCAAGAGCAAAATAACTTTAAACAAATGGGAATAACCTCAGTACCTACTTTCATTATAAATGATAAGTACGCGCTTACCGGTGGGCAACCGAGTGAATCGTTTATTCAAGCACTTAAGCAAATAAGTGAAGAAGAAGCCAAGCAGGAGCAATAATTTTTCGGGTTAGGCTACATTGTGTGGCCTAACATTATTAATTTTTAAGTTAAACACCCGTCTGTTGTTTAAATTAAGCCCGTTTTCAACATCATGATAATAGCGCTCATAAAGCGCGTTTAACTCGCCGCTATCTGCTAACTTTGTTAAGCCTTGCTCTAATAACTCAATGATTGCTTTGTTATTTTCGTTTGCGTAAAAATAATAGTAATTATCGTATTGCAGCATAATATGTGGCTCAATAACAAAGTTATACTGAGGATGTTTACGTATCTCGGCTTTTATTGCTGTAACTGAACGCGGAAAATAATCGCCAAGCTCCTCGTCTAACGCTTTTAACATGCTTTCATAACTCAAATCACCATTAACTGTTAGGCCATTGTTTTTTAAAACATAAAAGTCTGACCAACTTTGTTTTTGCAACGCAATAAATGGTTTTAGCTGTGCCAAGGTTTTGATATCAGAAAATTCTTTTAACCGACTTTGTTTAACCATGAGCAAGCGCTTTGAATGCAGCCCATTGTAAATAGGATAACTTGTGTGTATTAAATTTCTTTGCTCTGCAAGGGCGCTTGGCATAGTTAACCAAGCTAAATCAACATCACCGTTACGTTTGAGCTCTTGCAAAATCCTTTTAGTATTCATTGGCTCAATGCTGTAGGCAATATTGAGCTTTACATTAACCTCTGCAAAGCTCTTTTCTAATAACGTTAAAATATAGTGGTTTTTTGGTATGTCTTGCGTGCTTGGTTTACCGAGCTTAAGGGTGAGCGTTTGCTCAGTGCTACTGGCAAAAAATGCCACTGCCATTAAAATCAAACTGCAGCATAAAATAATAAGCTTCATAGTTATTCCAAGTTGCTTTAGCATGTAACAAACTGAACAAATAATAAGTATAGCGGCAACTTAAAATTGCGTTAGTTTATGTGCGATAAAGTACCTTAATAACATGCCAACCAAATTTCGTTTTTACTAAATGCGGTTCTAAAATTGCACCACTAAAAGCCACCTTATCAAACTGCGGAACCATTTGGCCTCGTCTAAACTCACCTAAATCACCACCTTTTTTACCCGATGGACATGACGAATACTTTTTAGCTAAAGTTTGAAACTTTGCGCCTTTGCCTAATTGCTTGATGATGTCTTCTGCTATTTCTTTATGTTTTACTAAAATATGCAGTGCGTGCGCCGTATTTGCCATGTAAGTGCCTTTTTAATGCTAAAATTTAAACGCCGCGATTTTAGCACAGCCAATACATTCAGGCATCTATTAAAGCACTTATAAATAGTGGGCTTGGTCTTGTTTTGAAGGGATCCTGCAATAGTGATATTTACCAAATAAGGTATATCGATTTGATGCAATTTTATCATAAAGCCAATTGTTAAAACGATTTGGCAACACACTAAATATACCACTAAGTTTCCACGGATAGCCTAGCTGTTTAATCACCTCGAAAAATGCATGGCTTTGTATAAATGCTTGAGCGTTTTCAATATAAACCATAGAGGCAAAATCAGTTGTCGAATAGCCAAAGTGCATTAATATTTGCTGCCCTTTTGGTGATTGTACACTGCATAGTTTAAACATGGCCTGAGGATCGTGAGCAATAATAAAATTACACCACGCACTACAAAGCTTGCACTGGGCATCGAACAGTATAATTTTTTGGCTTTTTATTAGCGCGGCGGTATGGGTCATTAATTGCTTGCTCAAGTGAGGGCTTATTGCTGCACAGGTTTTTTTTGTAGCTTGCGCTGCAAAGTGCGTCTATGCATATTAAGCTGCCTTGCAGTCATTGATACATTACCGTTGTTACTGTGTAATACATGTTGAATATGCTCCCACTCTAAACGCTCGGGTGACATAATCTCTTCAGGAATTTCGGTTACTGTCGATACCGGCTCTACTTTTAGCGCTTTTAATAAGCTTGCCATATCGACAGGCTTAGTTAAATAGTCATTAGCGCCTAAGCGCATCGCCTCTACGGCTGTAGCTATACTTGCAAAGCCAGTAAGTAGTACAATATGTGCCTCGGGTAACAATTGGCGCAGCGGTGCAATAAGAGCCAGCCCATTCTCATCTGCTAACTTCATATCTAATAAAATACAATCAGGTTGCTGCTGGCGAGCCCTAAGTAAGGCCTCTGTTTGGTTATGTGCAACCTCACAGTTAAAGCTGTGTTTTGTTAAGCGCCTTACCAAAGTGGTAGCAAGGTTAATGTCATCTTCAATAATTAGCAACTTCATAGCGCCGACTCGGTTATTAATAGTGGCATTTGTATCTTGGCCACCGCTCCACCATCGGGGTGATTATAAACAGTTAACGAACCATTTAAACGCTCAAACGTGACATTTGATAGCATAACCGCTATTCCCATGCCTTGCTCGCTGGGCATGAGCTGCCCGCCTAACTCCGCTAACTCGGAGGATAAAAAACCAGCGCCAAAATCCCGAATAATTAACGCAATACTTTGCGCATCTGGCTGTTGCCAACTCAACTCTAATTGCATTTGGCCTTTTTTTTCGTTAGCAAGCGCTGCATTTTGTAATAAGTTTAAAATAGCAGGTAGCAGCATGGCATCACTTTTTAATGTGGCTTTAGGCGCCTCATTAAGCCAGTTTATTTGTTGATTAGGGTATTGTAATAGCAACGTATCATGAATTTGATTTTGCAGCTGCTCTGCTTTTATAGGTATTTGCGTGTTTTTATCTCGTAGCTGCATAGAGAGCTTTCTAAAATCATTAAGCTGAGTGCGGCATTGCAGCAAGGGTGATTGCATTTGCTGAATAATTTCATTGTTGGGATGCTCTTCTACAAGCTCTTCAAACAATAATTGTAAATTAGCAATAGGCGTTGCTAATTGATGAGTAATTTGCGCCGCTGCGCCATCGAGAGTAACCAGTTGTTCACTACGCAACTGTTTCTCTCTAACTTGAGCAATAGTGCGCTCACGTTGTTGTAAAGCACGGTTCATTGCACCAATAACCAACGCAATCACGCAGGCACTGATAACAAAATTAACCCACATGCCAATAAAGTGGCCACTCATGTTCATTTGGTGCATGCTATGCTCTGGCATTTTAATCAGTAGCATGCTGTAGGCAGCGATAGCCAGCACAGCAATATAGGCAAGCCCACGAGCGCTCAATGTAATTGCCGCTATCATAATAGGTAACAATAATAACGACACAAATGCGTTAGTTGCACCGCCACTTAAAGACAACAAAATAGTTAAAAAAAGTACGTCAGCGGTCAGTTGCATCAGCATGCCAACAGGCTTTGCTTGGCTAACATTTCTATAAGCAAAGATACTTGCTAACTGAAAAACCGCCTCAAGCGTAATAACGGCTAGCAACGGCATGAGCGCAATTTGATGCTCTAATAAAAAATAAACGCTTAACACTGCAATAAGCTGCACAGCAATGGCGCCACTGCGCAGCATTAATAACCGGCTAATAGCAGGATCGGTTTTAATTAACACAATAAGATTCACCTGATTGAATATACATTGCTTTGTTATCCATTATAAATAATGCTTTTTAAGTAATGATTTCATAATAAGCGCCTCATATTAGCTGCTCACTCAGCCGCACTCAAGCATATATGGTCAACAAAGTATTTGTATTCTATTAAGCTTAGAAAGCCTATGAGCTATTGTGTAAAACAGGCACAATCATTAAAAGCTTTTAATTAACACAATAAAAACAAGTCAATTACCTTTAAACAAAAATGCAGCAAATAGTCCGTAAAATAGCAGTAATTACTAAGCAAACCATGCTATAAACTAGTGTTAACAGCTAATTTTTGATATAACGTCCTCATTAGACGAACACGTCATACCACTTTTAAGAGAACACACTATGCCTTACGCACATATCACTGGTTGGGGTAAATGCATTCCACCAGCAAGCATCAGCAACGACGAAATAAGTGAAATTGTAGATACAACCGATGAGTGGATCACCACACGCACAGGTATCAAGGCACGAAGAGTTAGCCATGTAAGTACTGCTGAACTTGCTAGTGTGGCTGCAAAACATGCCATTGCATGTGCTGGCGTAGATGCAAAAGATATCGATTTAGTTATTTTAGCAACGTGCACCCCCTCAACAGTAGTTGCAAACACCGCCTCATTAGTACAAAAAAATATTGGTGCCACAGGCGCTGCAGCCATGGACACCAACGCGGCATGTTCTGGTTTCTTATATGCTTTACAAGCTGCGACAGCGCAAATTCAAGCAGGCATGATCAAAAAAGCCGTCGTTATCGCGGCTGAGCGCATGACGTGGTATGTAAACTGGGCACGACGCGACAGCGCAGTATTATTTGGTGATGGTGCCGGTGCCGTTGTGCTTGAAGCAGCAGAAACACCTGCAGGCTTATTAGGGACTAAAACCGGTTGTGACAGCGAAGATCGTGATATTTTACACATTACTAATTTTGGCAGTGATTTAAATAAATATGAGCCAATTGGTCCATCAGACCTTTTATTTGAAGGCCGTGAAATATTTAAACGTGCCGTTAAAGGCATGAGTGAAGCCTGTGACGACGTGCTTGAACAAGCCAATCTTAAGTTAGACGATATCGATGTACTAGTTCCGCATCAAGCCAATCTACGCATTATTCAAGCTATTCAAAATCGCTTAAAAGTGGATGACGAAAAAGTAATGGTCAATATTGGTGAATATGGCAACACCTCTGCTGCCACCATTGCAATTGCATTGTGTGAAGCCGTTGAGCAAGGCTTAATTAAACCGCATGCAAATATTATGTCGGCGGCATTTGGAGCTGGGCTTACTTGGGCGGCAAGCTATATAAAATGGGGCGAGCGAGTAACGCCTATTGCACTTAGTGATGCTAAGCTTCCACCGTGTAATAAAACGGGTTTAGAGCTTGTTGCACCGGCTGTAAAAGCGTGTAAAGACGCAGAGCCTAGCTAAAAGCTAATATACAACCATGCACATGTATTGATAAACAGCGCACTGCTTTTAGTGCGCTTTTTGCTTTTTAAGGAAAATATATGCAACTACTAGGCATTCATCATGTAGCCATCATTTGTAGCAACTATCCACGCTCTAAACATTTTTATAGTGAAATATTAAAACTCACGATTATTAATGAGCATTATCGTGCACAGCGTCAGTCTTACAAACTCGATTTAGCTTTACCTGATGGAAGTCAGTTAGAATTATTTTCGTTTAATGATGCGCCAAGTAGACCAAGCTACCCCGAAGCTCAAGGACTTAGACATTTAGCATTTAAAGTTGGGTGTATTAATACTGCTAAACATTATTTAGAGTCACACAATGTCATCGTCGAAAATATTAGAGAAGATGAAATAACCGGCAAAAAATTCACCTTTTTTGCCGATCCAGATGGCTTACCCCTTGAGTTATATGCACTTTAACATCTAATAACTCAAGGTATATTTAATTTAGTTAAATCGATTTTGTAGGTAAGTAAATACTGCACGAATACCCAGTGCCTCACCACCAGCTGGACGCCCAGGTAATGCACGTAAATTCCATGCCATTACGTCAAAGTGAACCCATGGTGTATTTGGCTCTATAAACTCTTTCAAATAAAGCGCAGCGGTTATTGCGCCACCAAATGGCGTACTTGCACAGTTAGCCATATCAGCCACGTCGCTTTTCAAAAATGGTTTGTATTGCTCGAATAACGGCAATTGCCAAACAGGGTCGTTAACTTGCATGCCCGAGTCCATAATGGCATTTGCTACAGCGCGATCCGTTGAGAAAAAACCTGGTAGCTCTGTACCTAAAGCAACGCGGCACGCACCGGTTAATGTAGCAAAATCTATGATTAATTCAGGATCATCGTTTTGTGCTTCGCTTAAAGCATCACACAGTACTAATCGCCCTTCTGCATCGGTATTGTCTATTTCGACCATAATACCTTTACGGGTTTTTACTACATCGCCAGGGCGAAATGCATTACGCGAAACAGCATTTTCAACCGCAGGCACTAAAACACGAAGGCGGATTGGTAAGTTAGCGGCCATAATTAGCTGAGCCAGGGCAATAACATGCGCGGCCCCACCCATGTCTTTTTTCATGTTGCGCATGCCTGAACTGGGCTTTAAATCAAGTCCACCGGAATCAAAACACACGCCTTTACCGACTAACGTAATTTGTGGCGCATCGACTGCCCCCCATTTCAAGTCAAGTAATCGTGGTTTATTTTCACTCGCGCGCCCTACCATATGAATAGTTGGGTAATTTTGCTCTAATAACTCATCACCTATCCACTGCGAAAATTCACCGTCGAATGTATCTGCTAGGTCACTCATGACTTGTGATAAGTGCTGCGGCATCATATCGGCAGCTGGGGTATTAACTAAATCGCGTGCTAAATTAATGGCATCCGCTTGTTGTTTTACTTGTTCATATAATGTTTTATCAGCAATACCAAGCTGAGCTTTAGCGGTGGCTTTTTGTTTGTATTCACTAAACTCATAACCACCTAACACAAAGCCTAAAGCAAGTTGAGCAACTAAAGACTCATCACCTTGAATTTGATAACAACCCGCAGGTAATTTACTGGCAAGCTCGCCAGCAGCCCAAAAATCATCAGCGCTTTGCATTACACAAAATACCTGACTTAGCTCACCCGTTTCTGGATTTGGTACTAGTGCGAGTCCTGATTTTTCAAAATCTGTGTTTGCTAGCCAGCGCTGTACAAAACTCGGTTGCTGCGTAAGCCAATCGGTTAGTTCGTTTTTAACGATAAATGATAGAGGAATTCCTGAAGAGGTATGACGAAGTAAAGCACTCATTAAATGACTCACATAATAGAAAATGATGCCTTAGCATAACAATAAGCACTATTAAAAGGTATAGCTAATTATGTTCTGCTAGCTTACTTCTTCTTTGAGGGCGTTGAGTCTTGCTCTTGGTTTTGTTGAGCAATTTCTTGATCAATTTCTTTAATCGGCTTATTCATACTAAAAGAACTCGGCAATACATCAACCCCTACTAACTGCCCTAGTTTAACAACCAGTGGAATAGTTAATGGTGCAAACGGTAATAACGCAAAAACGCCTAGCCCTAGTCCTTTTAATATATCAACAAACTGCTCGTTGGCGCGTTTTAGTTCTACTTTATTTGTTTGCCCTTGGGTATAACGCCTATAAATTATTAGCATTTCTTTGGTTTCTTGCCTTTCTTGGGCAAGCGCAATTTTAAGCGCGACCATAGCACGACGAAAGCGTAGTTGTTGTCGCTTTTTACTTATTTTAGCAACCCGCCAGGGTGCACGATGGATAACTTTATATAATCGCATAGCCTGTATTCTCACACAGCGCTTTCAGTTCACAAAGAATAATTTACACGCTTTATTCAATCATTTATTCTTAATGTTCATTTTCCTCAGTTTAAATAAAAACATGCAAAAAAACATACCCAACACTAAACCCGAAAGGCCAAAATCTGATGAGTGCTGCGGCGGCGGTAGTTGCTGTCCATGTGTATGGGATGAGTACAAAGAAAAACTTGCACAGTGGAAAAAACATCATGGTGAAAATATCAATAGCAAGTCAGTTTAATTCAATAATAGAAAATAGCTAAAATAGCTAAAATAGCTAAAATAGCTAAAATAGCTTATTTAGTTAATAACTATATATCAATGACTGCTTTTTCCCCCTTTCCCTGCCCTACTTATGATTAACTATGCATTATTTTTAGATAAATCACTTGTTTCAACTTGTTAAATAGTGATTAACCACCCATTACCCTCTTTAGTTTTTTTATCTATAGTCTATTTCGAGGACTCACAGGAGGTGCGCTTAGTTTATTAAGCTTTTGAAACATCTCCATACGGAATTAATGGTGGCTTTTACTACGCTAAAGCAACCTATACTTTCTAACATCTGTTAATGATACTCAAAGGCGAAATGTGTGGTGCATTTCGCCTTTTTATTGGCCTCAAATAATAATCTTACTCTCGCTTATTTTGCGGTTTTAGGGTTATAGTTAATAAAAAGAATATTGTTTGGATTATGTTACTAAAAAAAGCGGATCATTTATTAGCACAAAACAAGCTTAGAGAAGCTGAGTTTCATTACAAAACACTTTTACAAGCAGAGCCTTATAATGGTGATGCTCTGTTTGGCCTAGGTAAGGTGGCGCTGCGTTTAGAACAATTTGATGCCGCTGTCTATATACTACAACGAGCGTGTCAGCACCTCCCTTATTTACTAGAACCTTTGTATGCACTAAGTGATGCATTTAATGCGGTTAACTCCCCTGAAAATGCGCAAAAAGTACTCGAGTACGCAACCAGTATTGCCGCAGACAACCCAGATACCCATTATTATTTAGCTCAGCACTATTTAACCTTTGGCGAGCTCGATAAAGCACAGTC
The DNA here is from genome assembly GCF_000576475.1 of Pseudoalteromonas sp. SCSIO_11900. NCBI lineage: Bacteria > Pseudomonadati > Pseudomonadota > Gammaproteobacteria > Alteromonadales > Pseudoalteromonadaceae > Pseudoalteromonas > Pseudoalteromonas sp. SCSIO_11900. The sequence goes on along the minus strand of NZ_KK070025.1, from coordinate 354,238 downwards.
AACGCTTGAGGAAGCATTAAAGCTTGGAATAGCACCGGTTACGGCTTATGTTTTATTTGAATTGGTACAATTAGGACGTTTTAATAAAGCAAATAATTACATCGTTCAATTACACCATTTTTTAACTCAAACAAATAACCTACGCTTAAAAATGGTCTGCTACTATGCTTTAGCTAAAAGTTACGACAAGTTAGACGATACTGATCAAGCGTTTAACTATTTTGTGATTGCCAATCAGCAACAACACAAACTCAGTGAATTTAAAACTGAAGATTTAATTGGGTTTTATGATCAACTTATTGAATATAATAATGAAAGTGTGCTCAATTTTGCAAACCTAAATAAGCAGTATCCAGTTACGCCCGTGTTTATTATTGGTATGCCACGAAGCGGCTCAACCTTACTGGAGCAGATGTTAGCAGGACACAGTCAATGGGCAACGCTTGGAGAAGACACCAGTATTAGTAATAAGATAGTCGCTTTTTTAGAACAAAAAAAAGGGTTACGCTACCCTCAATGCTTAACTAAGCTAACAACGCCTTTAATTAACCAAGCCAGAGCCATGTATTTAGATACCTTAAGTTCTTCTGGGAGCAATTGCGCATTTGTGATCAATAAACTGCCTAGCAATTACCAAAACTTAGGGTTAATTTATATTTTATTCCCAGATGCTAAGTTTATTAACCTGAGTCGAAACTTTCATGCAACCGCATTTTCAGTGTTTACTAATTACTTTGCTGAAAACGAACCCTATTTTTGTGATTTAAATGAATTTACTTTGTACCATCAGCTTTATGAAAAATTGATGAGCCATTGGCAGCAATTTAACCGCTTAGCTATTTATAATTTAAGTTATGAGCAGTTAATTGAAAACCCTAAAGATCAATTAACCGCACTATTGAGTTTTACTGGCTGTGAATTTGAACAGACTTGTCTAGACTTTTACAAAAATAAAAGCGCCGTTACAACGCTCAGTAAACATGCGATTAGGCAGCCTGTAAATAACAAAAGCCTTGATAAATGGCAGCGTTATGAAGCCCCTTTACTTAGTCTGCTCTCGTTGCCTCAAACCAATTAAGCACATCCATAAACTGTTCTTGGCGTGCCTGTGGATGGGTAAGCATATTAATATGGTCGTAATCTACTTTGTGCCCAAAGCGTCGGCCATATATTTGCATTTTTTGCACCCCAGTACCTGACTCATCAATAAACTTTTGAATATCGATAGGCTGTGCCAATGCTTTATCTTTTACTGCCGCAATATGTAACGTTGGAGGAAGCGTGAGATTTGCTAATGTTTTAGCGTAATCAAAGCCATCATCACTGTCTATCCACGGATTTTTCTTAGCCCACTGCATACTTTGATAATGCGACTTTTGAGTTTCATCATCACTGCCCCACTTTAAGCGTTTTGCTGGTAAATAACCGTGTTTTTTCGCTAATATTGGTGCCATAAAATACCAAATTAAATTAGCCTGAAATAACTTTTTAGGGTGGTTATTAAATAGCGAACGCTTTGAACCAAAATAGGCACACGCTTTTACATCGTTTATCAGCTCAGGAAAGCGAGCAAACACGCTATTAAGCAACACCCCACCCCAAGAATGAGCAACTAAAAAGTCAGGTTTTTTACTCTCTAACTGTTCAATTTTTTTAATAAATGCCGGAATATCTTCAACAATCGCCTCAGTTTGTCCATACCGTGCTTGCTTACAAATAGCTGGTTTACTTTCACCACGCCCGCGTAAATCAGCTACGTAGCAACAATACCCGTGTTCAGCTAAAAAAGGCGCTAACCCTTTATTGCTATGAGTGTAAAATATTTTGCCATTTTCTACCGCGCCATGAATTAATAGCACCACAGGCCCACTTGGCTTCTGGTTGGCGATACGGCGCAAATGCAGTGTTTGATGGTCACCTAATTTAATAAAAACAGACTCTTGAGTAACTGCCAAAGCGAATTCCTTATAATTGTTAACAACTCATCCTACCAGCAATACCTGGTAAGCCAAAGGGAAAATATGCACTTTTTCTGTCAGTATTTGTTACTATTGGCTTTTATTCCTGTTGTTAAAAAGCCTCATGAAAGCAAAATCAACTCGTTCTAAATTACATCCACGCAATCAACACAAAAATGGTTACGATTTTAATTTGCTTACCTCGCAAACCCCTTCGTTAACTGCTTTTTTAATTACGACGCCAGCAGGCAATCAAAGTATTGATTTTAGTAATAACTTAGCTGTAAAAACCTTAAATCAGGCGCTATTAAAAAGCCATTACAACATTAACTTTTGGGACATTCCTGAGCACAACTTATGCCCACCTATTCCAGGTAGAGTAGATTATATTCATTACTTAGCTGACTTACTCAGCGAAGATAATCAGCAGGTTATTCCCACTGGCCGACAAATTAAAGTGCTTGATATAGGCACTGGCGCTAACTTAGTTTACCCGCTAACGGGCAATAGCGAATACCAATGGCACTTTACTGGCAGCGACATCGATTTAGCAGCAATAAAAATAGCCAAGCAGCTCGCTCAGTTTAATGATTTAAAAATAACGCTTAAACAACAAAAAAATCCCGAGCATATTTTTAAAGGGGTGGTTAATGCGAAAGATTTGTATCATTTAACGATGTGTAACCCGCCATTTCACGCCAGTGCAGAAGAAGCCAATAAAGGCAGTGAACGTAAATGGAAAAACTTAGGTAAAGCCCCCAGTAACGCCCTCAACTTTGGCGGACAAAGTAATGAGCTGTGGTGTGAAGGCGGCGAACTGGCCTTTATTTCTAACATGATCAAAGAAAGCGCTCAGTACAGTGAGCAAGTGATCTGGTTTACCTCGTTGGTTTCTAAAAAAGAGACCCTTGCTGCTTTACAAACACAACTAAAACAGCTCCCTATTTGCGACTATAAAATAGTTGAAATGGCACAAGGGCAAAAAGTCAGTCGCTTTATTGCGTGGAGTTATTTTGATAAAACAACCCGTGAACAAATTTGTGAAGAATTCATATAACAACCATAAGGACCACTCATGATAGATTTTCGCTCAGACACAGTGACCAAGCCTTGCAATAAAATGCGAGATATTATGTATCATGCCCCAGTTGGCGATGATGTATACGGCGATGATGAAAGCGTTAACCAATTAGAAGCCTATGCTATGTCCAAGATGCACTTTTTTGTAGCTCAGGCACACAAGCAAACCTACTTGCATTAATGGCGCATTGTGAGCGTGGTGATGAGTATATTTGTGGGCAAAGTGCACATAGCTCAAAGTTTGAAGGCGGTGACGCTGGCGTTATAGGCTCTATTCAATCACAGCCTATTGAAAATGAAGTCGATGATAGCCACTTTGCGAAAACGCGATTACTGAGCCTTGAAAACACCATAGGTGGCAAAGTACTGGGTATTGATTATTTAATTAAAGCACGTGAATTTGTTGATCAACATAACTTAGCACTGCATTTAGATGGCGCGCGAGCATTTAATGTCGCAGCCGAGCTTAACCTTGACATTAAAGAAATCACCCAACATTTTGATTCAGTCTCTATTTATTTATCGAAAGGCTTAGGTGCGCCAGTTGACCCATTATTAGGTTCTTAGCAGTTAATCGCTAAAGCAAGACGCTGGCGTAAAGTGCTTGGCGGCGGTATGCGCCAAGCGGGTATGTTAGCTGCTGCCGGGCAATATGCCTTAGAAAACAACACGCAACGTTTAGTCGATGACCACGCTAACGCGCGTTATTTAGCACAGCAGTTAAATGAAATTTCAGGCTTTGAAGTAAATATGAGTAATACCACAAATATGGTTTACGCTACGTTTGATAACAGCATAAACATTACAAAGCTAGCAGCCGATTTAAAAGCACAAGGCATTTTTATTAGCCCAAGTAAGCAACTTAGGCTAGTAACCCATTTAGGTATTACTAAAGCGGATATAGATACCTTTATTAAAGCCTTAACGGCCCATATTTAACGCCGCTTTGTAATGCTTGCGGCACACCGATTCATAACGATCGTTGCCGCCAATTTCAACTTGATTACCATCGGCAATAGCCTCGCCATTTTCATCGGTACGTAATACGTGATTTGCTTTGCGCCCACAATGACACACCGTTTTAAGCTCAATTAGCTTATCAGCCCAAGCAAGTAAATACTGTGACCCTATAAACAGCTCCCCTCTAAAGTCGTTACGCAATCCGTAACACAATACGGGTATACCTAACTCATCAACCACATCGGTTAACTGCATAACTTGGTCTTTTGATAAAAACTGACATTCATCCACCAGCACACAATGACGTTTTTTATCTGCATTAAGAGTTTGAATTAGCTCAAATACATCTTTATCTGCATCATAAATATGTGCATCTGCTTGCAAGCCAATACGTGAGGATACTTTACCTACTCCTGCTCTATCGTCAATGGCAGCGGTGAGGATCACCGGCTCCATACCGCGCTCTTTATAATTAAACGCTGATTGTAATAAAGTGGTTGATTTACCTGCATTCATTGCAGAGTAGTAAAAGTATAATTGCGCCATAGCCATGCCTTCAAATAAAAAGTGCGCTTATGCTACCCTAAAGTGCAGAGAATACAAATTTGGAAACATTATTTTATTTATTTTGCTTCATGCTCTAGTAACCATTGCTTGCGCTCTAAACCACCGGCATAACCAGTTAGTTTTTTATTTGCGCCAATAATACGATGACACGGCACAATAATACTGATTGGGTTTTTTCCATTTGCAGCCCCTACCGCTCTCACAGCTTTAGGATTATTTAATTGTATGGCTATATCTTTATAAGTCGCCACTTTTCCATAGGGTACGCTACACAATGCCTGCCATACGCTTTGCTGAAATGGCGTGCCGCCAGTATCAAGCTCTAAATCAAACTCAGTACGCGTATGAGCAAAGTACTCATTAAGCTGCGCCACACAAGATAAAACATGCGAATTAGTTACCTTATTTAAAGGCGTACTGATATAACTGGTCGGTGGATAAAACCCCACATAACTAATACCGTTTTCAGTTGCCTGAATAATAATATCGTCAATCGGGCTGGGTAAACTGGTTTGCACTATCATAATTGCTGCCAAAGTTGAAAAGTTAAGTAAGATCGAAATGGTGCGCAGTTCTTAGGTTCAAAAGAACGTACTGCCGCTTGTGCCTTTTTAACGCCTAAATCGCCATTGAGTAAAATATCGGGCTGGCTTTGGCCGCGTAACTTTGCATAATTAACCGTCCATGGGCCAATCCCTTTTAAACTAAGCCATTGATCTAAGTCATCACAATTTGGATTAACGGCACAAAATTCAGCGAGGTTATGCAGGGCATTTTTACGCGCCTGTGGCATTTTAAAGAATGCAAAATCACTGTGTGCTAACACTTCAGGCTCAGGAAAATAGACCTGTTGGTGTTGCTTTTCACCAAGCTGTGTTACTAAATTAGTCACTAGGTTGTGCGCCGCTGCTACACTGACTTGTTGCCCAAGTACAGCCCTAACTCCCGCCTCAAAACTTGACCAAATACCCGGTAACCTTAAGCCTTTAGTAAGTGGAAATGCATTATTAATGTGTTCGCTTAAATGCGCCTCAATTAAATAAGTATCTGCATCTAAATCAAGTACACGGCGAATGTTGTTAATAACTGGCTGTAAATATTGCGTATTATCTATATCAATTTGCACCCGAAAATGATGTTTATCTGCAACAAACTCAGCATCAAAACGCCCTCTACACGATTTATAAGTAAAAGTACGCCCATAACTGGTTGGCGTTAATCACTCTATTGGCTGAATTAATCGTTTTGCTAAAAATCCATGCAATGCCTGCCAGTTATACGGCGGACGAAAAGGCAAAATTAAGGTGAGCCCAATATCAGCTGGGTGCTTGGCGGTTCTGAGCGCTGAGGGCGCAATATTAAGTTGTTTTAAAAAAGCATCATTAAAACGCCTAACACTTTTAAAGCCTGAGGCAAACGCTATCTCGGTAAGCGGTAAGCTAGTTTCTTGAATCAATTTTTTTGCAAAATGACATTGGTTAAACAATCGATATTGCGTGATAGAAATACCAAAATATTGAGAAAATAATCGCCTTAAATAACGGCTGCTTATTCCTAAACGCGTAGCGAGCTTTTCGCAGTCGTGCTGATTATCATGATCAATTAATTGCTTGGCTCGTAGAGCCGTTGTTTTTGTTCCCTGCCAAGCCGCACTTCCTGGTGCACTATCGGGCCGACAACGAATACAAGGCCTGAAACCAGCTTGCGCGGCAGAGTGCGCAAACTGATAGTAAACCACATTTTTTTCGTGAGCTGTGGGCGCAGGGCAAATTGGCCTGCAATAAATACCGGTACTTTTAACGGCTACATAAAAAAGCCCATCGAAACGCGCATCACGACTTTGACGTGCTTTTTGCCAATGCTGATCACCCATAAAATGCTCTTGTAAATTCGGTAGCGCTTAGCTTAGCAAAAACTAAGCGTATTACTGGCCATATTCGGTACTAATCTTTGTTTGCAAAATCAATTAATGCCTGACCCGTTAAACGATATATAATCCATTCATTTTGTGGCTCAGCGCCCATGCTATTATAAAAATCAATCGCGGGTTTATTCCAATCAAGTACCACCCATTCAAAGCGACCACAGTCTTTATTGATTGCTCTGTTTGCCAGTTCTTTCATAATGGCTTTACCAGCCCCATTTCCGCGGCTATCTGGGCTCACGTATAAATCTTCTAGGTAGAGGCCATTTTTACCTAACCAAGTCGAGTAGTTGTAGAAATATACGGCAAAACCAATTGGCTCATCATCTTGTAAACATATTAAACTGTGCGCTGTTGCGCCGTCGCAAAACAGTGTATCTAAAATTGCTTGCTCATCGGTTTTAACTGCATCAGGTTCTTTTTCGTAAATAGCAAGCTCATTGATAAAGTGTAGAATTGTTTTTGCGTCACTTGGCTTTGCATCGCGAATTTCTATTGCTGTGTTCATTGTTATTGACCTTTAAAAAACTACTTTTATGCCTGGCAAGCATCTAATTTAATATAAAAAGTGCTTAACTAATTATAATAATTTAAGCTATTAATACATTTATTTATACCCTAGCATATCGTTTTACATTCAATGAGTAACGTTCATGAGCTTATTTCAATTTAGCCATTAGGGCATTAAAAAAACAAATTAAAACAATGCTTTTATATATGGCAAAAAGTTGTCATTATGAGTACACAGTAAAGCAATGAGGAAGTTTAACTAAGATGGGTCATGGTCACTCACACAGTCACGTTGATGATAACCAAAGTGATAAACAGCTCACTCTTGCCGTATTTATAAATGTTTTACTGACTGCAGTGCAAGTTGTTGGCGGCGTATTTTCTGGCAGCCTTTCATTAATTGCCGATGCATTACATAACCTAAGTGATGCGGCCTCTATTTTTATTGCCCTCGTTGCCCGAAAAATTGGCAATAAACAGGCTGATACAACCCATCATTTTGGCTACAAACGCGCAGAGATACTAGCAACCCTTTTTAATAGCACTACGTTAATAGTCATCGGGGGTTATTTAATTTTTGAAGCCATAAATGGTTATTTAAACCCCCAACCTATCAATGGCTGGATCGTTGTATGGGTTGCTGCAGTAGCGCTACTCATTGATTTAGTCACTGCGTTATTAACCTTTAAAGCCGGCGCTAAAAACAACATGAATATAAAGGCGGCGTTTATTCATAATGTGTCTGATGCAATGGCATCAATAGTCGTTATTATTGCCGGTACTTTAATCATTTTATACCAGTGGTATGTAGTTGATTTAATAGCGACTATATTGATATCAATGTATGTTATTTATCACGGCGTATTATTACTTAAAGCCAGCTGCAGCATTTTAATGCAGGCAGCCCCCATTGGTTTTGACCAGCAACTTATCAGCAAAAAATTACTACAACAGTTTGCTATTACGCAAATAAAATCAATAAAAGCGTGGCAACTGGACGATACTACCACTCACTGTGAAATTGTGATGCAAACAGATACCCCTATTGAGCTTAATGCCATAAAACACTATTTACATGATGAATTTGCAATTGAACACTGCGTAATTGAGTGTTGTTCATCTTAGTTTGATTATACAAAGTGCTTTGTAATTAAAGCTGATCGCATCCTTATTTTTATGCCTTGTGTAACATAATGCAGAAGACCTGCTAACAATAATCCACTATCGGTACGAGTAAAACCTCTATTTTTAACACAACGCTATATTTAAATCTCTATTACCCCTCCTTATCAAATACAAATAATAATAATTATCATTAACCTTGCCTTTACTTTAAATTACTCTTAATATTGCGCCCATCATTAATACAACTAAAACCATTCAAACGAAGGACCCGCATGTTTAAAACATCTCTGAGCTTAATAGCATTAATAGTCAGTGGCGCCAGTATTGCAGACGAATCAACGATCCAAAGAAATTTAAATCAAACAGAAATGGAGCACGTTATTGTTTCGGGTAGTCGTGTTTTTGAAAGTATTGATGAGGTTCCTGCTTCCATAACTATTATTAATCAAAAACAAATAGAAGCGCATTTAAAAGTTAATCCAGAATTACAAAGCCTTTTAGCACAAATGGTTCCCGGCCTTGCTCCAGATACTGGAAGCTCAAGTAATTCAGGACAAACTTTACGCGGGCGGGCCCCACTGATCATGATTGATGGCGTGCCACAGTCAACACCATTGCGTAACGGATCATTAGGGGTGAAAACCTTAGATCCAAGCGCAATAGGTCGAATAGAGGTCATTAAAGGGGCAACGTCGATTTATGGTAACGGCGCATCAGGCGGAATTATTAACTATATTACCAAACAAGCACAAAGCGATGGGCAAACCCAAGGTAAAATAAGCTTATCAAGTCGTTTTAGTGCGGTAAAACTTGAAGAAAGCGCAGGCGCAAGGGTATCTGCAGCATTTAATGGTCGTGCAGATAAATTTAGCTACTTAGTAACTGCAAGTTACGAAGAAAACGGTGTACAACGCGATTCGCAGGGCGATATTCTCGGTTTACAATATGGTTTATCTGATGCCGTTACACAAAATTACTTCACTAAACTTGGCTATGACTTTGATGATGAAAAGCAACTCCAATTTAGTTATAACTACTTCAGCTCACAACAAAAAACCGACTTAGGCGATGTTGTTGGTGATATGAGCCTAGGAGAAAAAACCTACGCGATTCATGTGCCGTCAGAATTACAAAAGCAAGGTAAACCACAAGGGCCAGAAGGCAACAAAAATATAACCTTAAAATACACTGACTACGCACTGCTTGAAAACACACAAATGACGTTAGACCTCTATACGCAAGATATAGAAAATGTGTTTTTCTTTTCTCCAAACCTTGCCAATCCTGATGAGAATTATCAAGGTGGTCAATCCGTTATAAGTTCAGAAAAAAAAGGCGCCAGAGCAACTTTTAATACCCAGGTTGACTTTGACTCAGTTGAAGCGTCATTTATTTACGGAATTGATGCGTTAAATGATGTGACTGCACAACCGCTAGTTGATGGCCGGGTTTGGGTGCCAGAAATGGGCATGAAAAGTGTCGCGGGCTTTTTACAAACTAAGTGGGTCATCGCTAATGACTTAATAATAAAGGCCGGTGTACGCAAAGAAAATATTGACCTTAGCGTAGACGATTATCGCACGCTCAAATTATGTAAAACGGCCACGCAATGCTCTGTGCCAATTAGCGTAAAAGGCGACACGGTTGATTACAATGCTACAACCTATAACGTGGGCATTAAATACAATCTAGATGAAAAATTCAGCCCCTTTTTAAACTACTCACAGGGATCTGATATATCAGATATTGGCCGCCTACTTCGCTCTGCCACAGTAAATGATATAGGCCTTATTCAAACACAAGCTTCAATTATCGATAATTATGAAATTGGTTTTAATTCTCAATTCGATGCAGTTCGTTTAGAAGTCGCAGCATATCGAAGCACCTCTGAGCTTGGCACTACAAACAAATTTAATGAAGTAACCGGTGTTTATGAACCGGTTAGAGCACCTCAAGAAATTTGGGGTTATGAAGCCTTAGTAGACTACACCATAAGCCCATCTCTTAAATTACTAGCAACTTATAGTTATGTAGAAGGTAAAAATACTGAAGCCGATATATATTTAGGCTCTAAGCAAATCAGCCCACCAAAAGCCACAGCAAACCTTAACTGGCAGCCTACGGATACCCTGTCACTAATATTAAGTTACTTGTATGTGGGTGATAGAAAACGCTTTGAGCCTAATGATAATGGTAAATATGTTGGCGATCAGGGGCCTGTTGATAACTACACTGTGTTTAATTTAAGTGGTCAGTATCAGTTTGCAGATAGTTGGCAAGGTTTTATCGGGGTAGAAAACTTATTTAACCAAGACTACTTCCCAGCCCGTGCGCAATCTTACACCTATGGCGGATACAACATTAAAGGTTTAGGTACCACGGCCACAGTAGGTGTTACTTATCAATTTTAATCACTTACGCGTTCATACTTTTACGGTATGAACGCGCTTATACCCTCAACTAACTTGCTGATCTAAAATACAAATAACAACCTGTCCATTTATCAACCAGCAATGCAAACTTAAACGAGAATCAAACTCAATATTAACCATATGATTTATAAGTAAATTACTTGCAATTCTGTGCCTATATACTAGACTAGCCACAATTAGAATTTTTAGGATAAGCGCTATGAAAGGTAATCAAAAAGTAATCGACGCCTTCAATACATTGTTAGCTAACGAATTAGCTGCTATTGACCAGTATTTTATTCATTCTCGTATGTACGACGATTGGGGCTTAAACAAACTTTATGAGCGTCTTAACCATGAAATGGAAGAAGAAAAAGATCACGCTGATTGGTTAATTAAACGTATTCTTTTTTTAGAAGGCGTACCAAACATGACCAAACGTCGTGATCTGTTAATTGGTGACGATGTAAAAAGCATGATGCAAAACGACTTAACCTTAGAACTTGAAGTGGTTGAGTGTGTTAAAGAAGTTATTGCTATCTGTGAACAACAGCAAGATTATCAATCTCGTGAAATATTAGAAAAGCTATTATTTGATACCGAAGAAGATCACGTTTACTGGTTAGAGCAACAACTGGGGCTGATTGACAAAATTGGCACTCAAAACTATCACCAAGCTCAAATGGGCGAATAAGGACTATATTATGAAAGGCGATAAAGACGTTATTGCAGCGCTAAATAAAGTACTTGCTAATGAGCTTGTGGGTATTAACCAATACTTTTTACATGCACGTATGTTTAAAGATTTTGGTTTTAGTAAACTGGACAAAGCTGATTACAAAGTATCGATACAAAAAATGAAAAATGCTGATCGTTTAATTGAGCGTATTTTATTTTTAGAAGGCTTACCGAACCTTCAAGATTTAGGACGCTTACGCATTGGCGAAAACAGCGAAGAAATGATTGCCGCTAACATGAGCTTTGAACTTGATACAGTAGATGAGCTACGTGCTGCCATTAAACTAGCTGAAAGTAAAAAAGATTACATTAGCCGCGAAGCGCTCGATAACATTTTAAATGAGCAAGAAGAGCAAATTGATTGGCTAGAAACACAGCAACTGCTGATCAAAAACACTGGGCTTGAAAACTACTTACAATCGCAACTGTAAATTAAAGTTATAAATACAAAAAAAGCAGCTAAGGCTGCTTTTTTTATGTTTAATTTTTAAATGTTAAACCAATTCGTTTAGATAGGGCCTACTTTTATAAGTTACTATTAAGCCACTTGATCGGTTATATCTGCAATTTGAATCAGTTTACGATTGAGGATCTTTTTAGTACAGCAACAACACTTACCGCATTGGCTGCCCACTTTAAGCTCTTTAGTTAACTCGCGCATGGTAGTAGCACCATCGTCGATGGTTTGCTCAATTTTTTTATCGGTCACACCGTGACAAAGACAAACATACATGAATACAAACAACTCTCAATTTCATTTAGTGGATTTATATTAATCTAAACGAAAATAGTTATCAATTGGTTTTTTATAAAAATTGATTTTTTTGCATTTTTTTTGATCAGTGCCACTTAAATTGAGATTTATTAACTAAAATCTCACCTTGAACTTAGGTAGGATTAAGTAAATAGTTGGATGATTAAAATGAATTACATTAAGCCTGTTGGGTGGCGCCTTAGGCTTAACCAACCTATAGGTCGGATAAGTGGCGGAGACACTCTATACCGACTATCACTGAGTGCCCAGACTGTGTGAAAACTCTGATCACCTTTTGGTCTAAGTATGTTCTGCTTATGATCTATTAATCTATACATTTAGTTCACTTAATATACTGATATTTATATAATTAGACTATTGATTCAGTTGAGGGTTGAGGCAGTATGTCAAAGTTTATAAGCGGTGAAAGTCGTGACCAATCAACGTTATTTCCAGAATCGTTGGAAGATTACGTCAGTGAAGATAATACGGTCAGAGTGATTGATGTTTTCATTGAGGAACTAAATCTAGCTGAATTGGGGTTTAAAGGATTAACTTTAAAGTCCACAGGTCGCCCTAAGTATCATCCAGCCACATTATTAAAACTGTATCTTTATGGTTACCTCAACCGTATTCAATCATCCCGCCGATTAGAAACCGAATGCCAACGCAATATTGAACTGATGTGGCTACTTGGTAAGTTGGCACCCGACTTTAAAACGATTGCTGATTTTAGAAAAGACAACGGAGATGGTATAAAAAATGTGTGCAAAACGTTTGTTGAAGTCTGCCGTCGTCTGAATATGTTTGAGAAACCAGTTGTTGCCATCGATGGTAGTAAGTTTAAAGCTAGCAACAACAAAGGCAATAATTTTACGCCAAGCAAAGTTAAATTCCACATCGACCGAGTCGAAAAGAACATTGAACGTTACCTTGAATTACTTGATGAAGCCGATAAAGAGCAAGCTAACGTCACAAAAATTAAAGCCACAAAAGATAGGCTAGCTGACTTTCGCAGCCAGTTAAAAAAACTACACGAGATTAAAGAACAAGTTGAAGCTCATCCTGACAAGCAAATATCCACTACTGATCCTGATTCACGTTTAATGAAAACTCAAGGTTTTACAAGAGTTGTGAGTTATAACGTGCAAAGTGCGGTTGATACCAAGCACCACCTTATAGTGGCGCATGAGGTGACCAACGTGCCAGATAGAGGCCAGCTTGCGTCAATGACAAAACTCGCACAAAAAGCATTGCGCAAGGAAGATATAAGGGTATTAGCAGATAAAGGTTACTTCAGTCAGCCCGATATAAAAGATACTATCGATTTGGGTGCAGAGCCAATCATGCCCAAGACGGATACATCGTCCTCTGAAAAGAAAGGGATATTTAACCGCTCACTCTTCAAATACGATGCAAATAAAGATATTTACTTATGCCCCGCTGGTAATGAACTTCAAAATCGAATGCAGGTATTTGAGCAAGGTAAATACCTTGATGTTTACTTCAATCACATTGCTTGTCGAGATTGTAAAATAAGAAGTCAGTGCACTAACTCTAAAAAAGACCCTAGGCGAATAAGGCGGTGGGTGCATGAGATTCTGACAGAAGAAATGCTTCAAAAGCTAAAGAATGAACCTGAATTGATGCTTCATCGCAAGCAAACTGTTGAGCACCCCTTTGGCACAATTAAACTCTGGATGGGAGCTACCCACTTACTAACACGAGGTTTAAAAAGCGTGAGTACAGAAATAAATCTTCATGTTCTGGCTTACAACTTCAGAAGAATGCTCACAATTATGGGAGTTAATGGTCTAAGTAAAGCGATTAGAGTAGCGTTGCTATAGCAGTTTCGCTCGCGCGGAGAAAATTGTGATACTGAGAAAAAATCGATCGCAACCATCCTAGATGGTTTTAAACTAAGAACATACCCAAGACAATTTATTAAAAATTAGTTTTTACACAGTCTGTGCCATAAGCAGACATTGGTAACGCCCACCACAGCCTCTTGTTAGGCATTCGTGATAACAAACTCGTGGTAGCCTTCTGTTTCAGGAGGGTCAACTTTATCAACACGCAAACATTTAATTTAGCAAACAAACTATTCCAAAATAGTGTCCATTTTATACCTATTTCCTTATATGTGGTCCGGCATTAGCTTTCATTAAAGGATGAAGATTCGCCAGTAGTTATCTTTAAAAAATATCATGTTATTAAACGAAACTACTCAAAAATAACAACAAAATAAATTTTAAGAATGGATTGAAAAAACGCCATTACGCTAATAGCTATACGGATAAAACTTCACGTCAAACAAAGAAACCCGACTGACTGCTTATCGCCAAACAGTCGAGGTTCGGCTCAGTGCCAATTTCAATCATGCGGTATACCTTCTCTCTGCCTCAAAACGCTTTAGGGTAAATACTTTATAGGTGCCTTTGAGCTAATTTATACGTTCACTTATTTTAGAAAAGCAGTAGTTTTGTGTCACAATGCAACCATTAAGCTAAAAGCTTATTACCATCATGGAGTGGTTAACTATCCCTGACGGATGAGTGCCATAGGATAGTTATTAAATCAGCTATATGCGTATTTAGTTGCTGTTGTTGGTAACTTTGTTGAGAAAAGCCCAGCCAGTGCAATAAATATAAACGATATCGCTAAACAAGCCGCTAATCCGTATAGCTGGAAAATCCAGCCTGACAATACTGTACCAATCAAACGCCCCATCGCATTAGCCATATAGTAAAAACCAACATCGAGAGAAACACCGTCGGCATCGGCCATGCTAACAATCAAATAACTGTGCAGCGATGAATTAATAGCGAACAGTACACCAAACAACATTAAACCAGCAATGAGCACTGTTTTTACTTGCCAATTAAAATACAGGGATAAGGCTATACCTAATGTAACCAGTGCCAGTAAACTCGCCCATTTGGTTGTTTCTATAGCAGGCGAAAACCCTTCTTTGAGATTCATTACCTTAGGTGCGATAGATTGTACGAAACCGTAACCAATCACCCATAGTGCCAAGAAGCCGCCTACCGTCCAATGATCCCAATTAAAGGCTTGCGACAAAAATACGGGCAGTGCAACCACAAACCAGACATCACGGGCACCAAATAAGAATAGTCGTGCAGCCGACAAGAGGTTAATTGAACGACTTTTTGAGAATATATCGGTGAACTTAGGTTTGCTCTTCGCTTTTCCTAAATCACTTTTTAAAGCGTAAAGGCTGTAACACCATACAAGTGCTAAACCACCCGTCATCAGCAGCATTGCACCTTTAAACGATAATAAGGTTAACAGTAAACCACCTAAGAAAAAGCCCACACCTTTTAAAGCATTTTTAGAGCCTGTTAATATTGCCACCCATTTGAAAAGCGTGCCTTCTTGCCCATCGGTAACCAACGACTTGATAGCACTTTTAGCACTCATTTTATTTAAGTCTTTGGCAATACCAGAAAGCGCTTGGGCAATCATCACATATACAACTGTTAACCATTCAGAGGGAACAGCTAGCATGAGCAAGGCAACAATTTGAATAGCCAAACCAATGTTCATGGTTTTATTTAGCCCTAAACGAGCACCTAAGAAGCCGCCAATCAAGTTGGTTACAACGCCAAAGATTTCATAAAACAAAAACAGCATAGCAATACTAAGCGGGCTATAACCTAAAGCATGGAAATGAAGCACTACTAACATACGTAGTGCGCCATCCGTTAAGGTAAATGCCCAATAATTGCCTGTGACCACGAGGTATTGTTTAATATCGTCTGATAATGATGCCAAGCGCTTCATAGTGTCACTTTACCCTTTTATTGATAGACCCACTTTACGAGTAAGCTCAGCTGTTCTATTGGCGTATCCCCACTCGTTGTCATACCATGTATACAGCTTAACCTGAGTGGTGTTGACGACCATTGTTGATAGCGCATCGATAATGCTTGAACGCGGGTCAGTTTTATAATCAATTGACACTAGCGGCTTTTCTTCATAGCCCAAAATACCTTTTAGCTCGCCTTCAGCCGCTTCTTTCAGCCAAGCGTTAATTTCAGCTTCAGTTGTTGGACGTTCCACTTCAAATACACAATCAGTTATTGATGCATTTGCCAGTGGTACGCGAACGGCATGACCATTTAGCTTGCCTTTTAGTTCAGGGAAAATATGGGTAATAGCCGTTGCTGAGCCTGTAGTGGTTGGAATAAGGCTCATGCCACAGGCACGCGCTCTACGTAAATCTTTATGCGGTGCATCTAAAATCGTTTGAGTATTAGTTATATCGTGGATGGTTGTCATTGAACCATGTTTGATACCGATTTTATCCTGTAATACTTTTATCACTGGTGCTAAGCAATTTGTGGTGCAAGACGCAGCTGTTACAATGGCATGTTGTTCAGCATTATAAAGGTGGTCGTTAACCCCCATCACCACATTGAGTACGCCTTCTTCTTTCACTGGTGCAGTGACCACTACTTTCTTAACACCCTGATCTAAGTAGGCTTGCAGCAGATCGATTTTTTTCATTTTACCTGATGCTTCAATGACGACATCACATTCAGACCAATCCGTATCATTAATTACTTTATTTTGAGTGACCCGAATAGCTTGACCGTTGATTATCACATTGTTGTCATCATTAGATACATCATGTGACCAAGTGCCATGCACTGAATCGTATTTTAATAGGTGTGCCAGTGTTTCTGCGTTGCCAGCAGGATCGTTGATTTGCACAAACTCAATATTTTGCCAACCAAAGGCTGCTCTAAGCGTTAATCGGCCCATGCGGCCAAAACCGTTAATACCAATTTTAATTGTCATGGTTAAACTCCTACTTTTTGATATTCATTAAAAAATGAAAGTTGCACAGGGTTAGAAAGCGCCTTAGGGCGTACTTTCTGTACTTGATTAATAATACTTGTCTTGTTGTAACCTAGCTCATACATCAGTATGCCAATCACTAAGCCCGTGCGACCTGAACCGCCTTTACAGTGCACAGCTATCGTGCCCTGATTACGCAAAATAGCTAACACATCATCAAGGTGAGATCTGAACGCCGTTGCAAAGTCATCATTAGGCGCATCATCATCTAAAATAGGTAACTGAAACCATTTTATGCCTTGTTCGTTACAAACTTGAGGAAGTGTTTCGGCCTCGTTTTTCTTTATTTCTATATCATACATTAAAGTGACAATCGCTTGCGCTCCTGCACCTTTCAATTGCTTTACTGATGTCGTTAAGTCTACGTCTTTCGTTCCTGGGCATGGCGTGAAAATAAAGCTAGCGCCGTTATCAAGTGTCAGTTTGTCAAATGGGTGAGTTTGCATAAAGATCCTCTAATAATTAGTTAAACCAATGTTTTGTTCTGTTAACTATGGCAACAAGAGATAGCATCACAGGCACCTCTACAAGTACACCAACGACTGTAGCCAGTGCTGCACCGGAATGGGGGCCAAAAAGAGAAATAGCTACAGCTACAGCTAACTCAAAGAAATTTGATGTACCAATTAAGCACGATGGAGCTGCAATGTTATGTTTAAGCTTGATTTTTAGCGCAATAAAATAGGCAATGATGAAAATGCCATAAGTTTGAATAACCAGCGGAATCGCGATTAGCAAAATATTGAGTGGTTGCTCTAAAATAGTGTTAGCTTGAAAGCCGAACAGCAGCATAACTGTGGCTAGTAAACCAATGACAGAAAATGGTTTTAACTTTTCTAACAAGGTTGTGATAGTTGTTTCATCACGACCTGAGGCATTTAGGTGCTTTCTGGTCAATATCCCTGCAATTAAAGGCAGTAATACGTACAATACAACAGAGGTAAACAAAGTTCCCCACGGTACATGAATATCCGATACCCCCAGCAGTAATCCTGCAAGTGGGGCGAAAGCAAAAATCATGATAATGTCGTTAACCGATACCTGAACCAAGGTGTAGTTTGCGTCACCTTTAGTAAGTTGGGACCAGACAAATACCATTGCTGTACATGGCGCTACGCCAAGTAAAATCATTCCTGCGATGTATTCTTGCGCGGTTTCTGGCGAAACAAAATCGGCAAACAATCCTTCGAAGAAAAGCCAACCCAATGCAGCCATAGAAAATGGTTTGATAAGCCAGTTAATCACTAAAGTTAACACCAGTCCTTGTGGATTTTTACCCACCTCTTTAATTGTTGAGAAATCTATTTGTACCATCATTGGGTAGATCATTACCCAAATGAAGATGGCAACGACGATATTAACATGCGCCACTTCGAGCTCTGCGATTGCTTCAAAAAACGGCGGGTAAATAACCCCCAATGAGACACCTGCAGCAATTGATATAGCGACCCAAACAGATAAATAGCGTTCAAAAATTCCCATAACAATACTCCCTAGTTACAGCAGCTTGCTACACGCGTGGGACGATCACCCATCGCATTTAATCTGGCTAGCTCTTGTTCAATGAAAATGGGATCATTCACTACCGTTGATGTAATAGTTTGCTTCATCCACTCTGGTAGTGTTGGATTTATCGAATAAAAAACCCATTGCTGGTGTTTTCTATCGGATAAAATGCCCGTTTTTCTGAGTTGTGCTAAGTGACGAGAAACTTTAGGTTGGCTCTCTTCACTCAGAGCAGTCATTAGCTCACAAACACATGCTTCACCCTCAACAGCAATAATTAATAGACTTTTCAAACGAATATCATCAGCTAGCGCTTTGTAAAAAGTAGTTGGTGTGATTGGCGCTAGTTTTTGCTTTTCTTTTGTTAGCAAAAACATTTTGAGCCGTTCATTTAGCTCTTGTAGTGTTTTTTCAAACGGATTGGCTTCTTTGCGGGAGCGAGGCTCAGGAAAATCCCATGCAAGGCAATTAGTGCCATTAACTCGGCTATCGCACTCTTTTGCCGCTTTATCACACAGGGTAATAACAAAATCAAAATGGATATTGCTAACTTCATCAAGGTGTTTTGAGCGTAAACCATCGGTACGCAACCCAAAGTGTTCAATAGCTGACAGCGTTCGGCTGTCCACATTATTTGGCTCAGTACCAGCACTGTAAACCTCGTACTCACCTTTACCATGATGTTTTAACAACGCCTCGGCCATGATAGATCTAGCCGAGTTTTCAGTGCATAAAAATAGAACTTTCATAACCACCCCATAACAAATTGGTTATATAATAAATTAATTATATAGTAAGTGCGATAGTAATCATTAAAAAAGAAATTAATAGGAATATTGTTTGAACGATACTGTCAGTCTGTGCTCAATCATTTTTTCATTAAAGTTTAATGAACGCCTTCTTTGAGTAAGTTTTTCATTATTAAATTGATGCTTAGAAACTCTGTTGGGTGGCGCCTTCGGCTTAACCAACCTCCCTTTTGACGTAGGTCAGATAAGTAGCGAAGCCATGCGATCCATAATCACCTTGGCAATGAGAGTTCACGAAAAATACTAGAATACGAAACACCTGCGCAGCGATTTAAGCTGTGTGTTGCATAGAATGGTTTAACTCACAGCGCTAAGCGGAACTTCAATCAAAACATAACTTGCTTGGCGTCTTGCAAACAATAGGAAGGTTAGTAGCAGGGATTGATAGTTTATACGACGATCGTGTCGTACCACTTAAGCAAATTAAACATGTGTCTGATGATTACGCTGTAAATATTGTTGACTTACTTCACAAGTATCGTGCTGAGTCTATTACCAAATCAGCGCTTTTAGCGAATATTAATTATGCTAGAAATACGGCTGATAATGAATGGAAAGCCTACCTGAGCACACAGCTAACAGCTGAAGAAAAGCGCTTAGTAGATAATGTTGAAAGTAAACTACAGCCTGTGCTTACGCACTTGAAAAATTTAATTGTAAGTATTAATAGTGGTGAGTTTTTATTAATCCCACAAAAGCAATTTGTTTATGAGCTTTACCAATTATTTGATCCGCTGAGTGCCAGCTACCAAGCTTTAATTGATTTACAACTTAAAGAAGCAAGTGATTTTAAAGTTAAAGCTGATGAGAATTATCAATTTATAAAATTGATAATGAGTGTGATAATCGCGATATTGATTTTACTGTTACTGATTGTTGCTTACTTTATTTATTCTTCGATACAAAACCCATTAATGTCATTACGCGATACCATAACGCACATTGCGACCAATGCTGATTTAACAGCTAGTGCTGAGGTTCAAGGTAAGGATGAGATTGCAGATACCGCATCTAACTTTAATGATATGCTACTTCGGATCCAAGGTTTAGTAAAAGATATGGCAGGCGCAACACTGACACTTGCCTCTGCAGCTGAAGAAATGAACTCTATTAGTATTCAGGTTGCCAGTTCAGCAACGCAGCAAGAGCAACAATCGGCTATGATTGCAACTGCAATTACTCAAATGAGCAGTGCAATAGAACAAGTTGCTCAAAACGCGCAAACAACCTCAGACAAGGCAACAAGTGCCGACATTAAGGCAGGTCAAGGGCAACAAACTGTTGCTGATAATATCGAGTCAATAAATACGCTTTCAACTTTGGTTAATACTAATACGCAGCTCATTACAGATCTAAATACACAAACCAATGATATAAACCAAGTTGTTATGATGATTCAAAGCGTTGCTGAGCAAACTAACTTGTTAGCTTTAAATGCAGCTATTGAAGCAGCAAGAGCTGGCGATTCTGGTCGTGGTTTTGCCGTTGTAGCCGATGAAGTAAGGCAACTTGCCCACAATACTCAAAAGGCAACTGCTAGCATTAATGAAATGATCACTAAACTACAAGGCATGGCTCAGCAAGCAGTTAATGCCATGGGTAACGCTGAAAGCAGCGCTAAAGAGAGTGTTGACCATGCTAATTATTCTTCGCAAGTGCTCAGCGAAATTAACCGTGAAGTTACTGAAATTGCAGATATGAATACTCAAATATCAACCGCAACACAGGAGCAAAAAATGGTCGCAAATGAACTAAGCAGTACTATTAATGAGTTTAGCGCGAGTATCACGTCGGTTAGCGAAAACTCACAGCAAAATGCACAGGCATCGCAGGAACTCGCACAGCTTGCGGCAATGCTACAAGGGCAAGTTAATGTATTTAAAGTTTAGGTACTTTCATTTTGCCGCATATTGCAGCTGATACCTAAATGAAAACATCATTTGCCATCATGCAATCATTTACAATGAGTAAATGATGGCATGCTTGTTACTTTAAGCACTAGTTTGATTTGACAATATATTTATCCAATCACTGGGGTTTGAGAGTATAAACTGATACGAGCTGCCATCTTGCGTGAAAACCTCTATCGCATCAGCTGTTATTGGAACAAGGCCTGCGCCTTTGCCTTTACATTCAACCACTTTTAAAATTGTATCACGGGCAATTGTATATGGTTCTAACCCTAATTTTTCATTAAAAGGTTCAAAATTTAAGTCGGTTTGCGTAATCCAAAACTTTCCGTCCGCTTTCATAACTCCATTTTGAATAGTTGCCATTGTTGATTTAACGACTGTTGATTGCATATTTAAATTCCTTTACACGTTCATATAATTTCAAATTGTTCAACTTCCTTCTGTTTATTATTACAGCTAACTTGATAGCCAAAAGCAAGTTTATTTGTGCACTAACGCCACAAAGCCACCTTTTAAATTTAAAAGTTACCCGAATATATTTACCTGCTTTAAACTTTGTGGAATAATCGCTTCCCTCTTAGGGGAGTAGCCCGCTCAGTAATGAGTAAACTTATCAACATAATTGCATCTCATATGCATGGTAAGTTTGTAATGTTGTAGCAAGCGTTATCGGCGAGACCTAGGTAGACACTATCCTCATGGCGGGAGATAGCTGTTTGCCTTGGTTTAGTATTCCCGCCTGAAGATTATATTAATGGATATTTTTTTAACCTCTACCGTCACTGTTGCCCTTGCTGAAATAGGCGATAAAACCCAGCTTTTATCTTTACTATTAGCTGCTCGCTTTCATAATAAAATTGCACTTATTTTAGGCATTCTCACTGCTACTATTATTAATCATGGTTTATCTGCATGGTTTGGTGATTGGCTAAGCGGGAACTTTGCCGTCGAATACTTACCTTGGATAGTCAATATAAGCTTTATTGTGGTAGGGCTGTGGCTACTTATTCCAGATAAAGATGAAGAAGTGAGCCATAAATACGACCGCTATGGTGCATTTTTAGTGGCCTTAATCTTATTTTTTATTGCTGAAATTGGGGACAAAACACAAATTGCAACCGTGTTGCTCGGTGCACAATATCAATCAGTACTTTGGGTTACGGTGGGTACTACAGTAGGCATGTTAATTGCCAATGTCCCTGTTATTTATGCCGGTAAGGCGTTACTAAA
Organism: Pseudoalteromonas sp. SCSIO_11900; assembly: GCF_000576475.1. Lineage (NCBI taxonomy): Bacteria > Pseudomonadati > Pseudomonadota > Gammaproteobacteria > Alteromonadales > Pseudoalteromonadaceae > Pseudoalteromonas > Pseudoalteromonas sp. SCSIO_11900. The sequence goes on along the minus strand of NZ_KK070025.1, from coordinate 331,869 downwards.
AAGAATTCCATTAAATACCGTAAGAGCGATAGCAGCCAGTGTTTTTGTACTGTTGGGTATTTATGGTTTAGTGGCTATATAATGATTAAATAACGTTTAAATCACTCTTTAATCTTTAAACAATAAAAAGCGCTTACCTACTTTTATACAAGTTAGTTGTAAGCGCTTTTTATATAAGGGTATATGATTTAGGCGTTATTTACACAATAGCAGCCTTTTGTATCCGCTATTAATAATGATGAGTTAAATCCGGCCTGTAAATTACTAATAACGGTTTCCACAAAGCCACTACCTTGAGAGCATGCCAGCCCTTCAGATAAAGGCCCTGCATAAACAAACTCACCATTTTTATCAATTAAAACGGCGGCAGGTGTGGCAGGGATCACTGACTTTAACTCATTATTTAATACAAAATTTTGCACTTCAACGCCTTGGTTTGTAGCAAAGCGTTGCAGGGCTGATAAATGAGGCTGTGCTTGAATTGTACAGCCGCAATTTTCTTGCGTAATAATCACAAGTTGAGCACTGTCTTTGTTTTGCCACAGTACTTGGTTTTTAAATTGCGAAAACCAGTTTTGTTGTTTAAGCATATTACCCTCATCAAAGGGCTTTAGCTGCCCTAGCTGAAAGTAAACAAGTGCCGACACAACAAAAGCAAGCCATATACAAATTAAGCTAATGGTGAAATAACGAGACTTACTTAAATTTTGCAATACTTTGCTCTAATACATCAATACTTACGTCTATCAGCTGTACTTTAGCCGTTAACTGCTCAACTATTTTAGTCTCTTGATACTGATTTTGGCGCATTTGATCTGTACTCATTGCTATTTGCTCTGTATTTCCAGCCTGCTCGGCAACCACTTGAGCGACTGAGTTAGTACTGGCAGATACCGCTTGAATTTGATCACTCATTGACGAAATTTTTTCTTTCATCGTTGCGCTTATTTTTGTTAAATCAACCACAAATTCTACACATTGATTCATAGATTGAGTTGACGTGCGACTATTATTTACCAGATCAGTAAGCGTAGACGCTATTTTGGTTGTTGTTGCTTGGCTGCTATTTGCAAGCGAGCGTACTTCATCGGCAACAACAGCAAACCCTTTGCCATGCTCCCCCGCTCGTGCGGCCTCTATTGCAGCATTAAGGGCTAATAAATTAGTTTGGTCGGCTATGCCTGAAATCTCATTGAGTAAGCTAGTAATAACATCGCCAGCGGCCACTAAATGGCTTAACTGCTCTTCAGTATTTGTTAACAAGGTGAGTAGCTCGGTGCTTTTTCTGTCGGTTTGTGATACTTCTTCCAGCGCAACATTGGCTGATTCAGTAATACTATTAACTTGTTGTTTTAAAGTATCGCTTTCTTGTTCAACTAACTTAAAACCATGCGCAACTTGTGAGCCTGAATTAGCAATATCATCTGTTTGCGCGTTTCGTTGCTGCGCGCTATTGGCTAACTCATCATGAACATGAATAAGTTCTTTAGAGTTATTTTTTAAAGAGTCAGACTGTACTTGAACTTGCTTAATCACATCTGATAAGTACCCAAGTAAAGTATTAAAACCAACTACCGCTTTGCTTGTTGTGTCATCTGCTCGCATAGAAAGCTTAACTTGATTTGGATCTTGCATTATTTGCTCTGTGGCATAGCTTAACGATAAACCAGCACGGCGTTCAAGCTGCAGTGTTTTAGCAATAAAACCGGCCACAAGCGCTTCCACAATGGCATACGCTGCGTGAATAAGCACAGTTGAAAAAGCGAGTCGGTCTGGATCAAATACGTAAAAACCAGTATTTTGTGTTTGCAGGTAGTAAAAAGATAAATGGTGTATAGCTACAAACACAATAGCGGTAATAAACACTCGCCACTGTATGAACATTATTAGCATGGCTAAGAAAATGAATATTTCGAAATGCACTTCAATAAGGCCATAGGCTTGTTGAATATGTAAAAATGAAAACATCATAATTGCAGCCGCAACAACATGCGGGGTCATTTTGCTATCAGGTTGGGTTTTTAAAAGCCAAATGGGGAGCAAACATAACGGTAAGCCGACAAGAAATGCTTCTGTCAGGGTGCCAAAATAAAGACCAATACCTATAGACTCAATAAACAAAAGACTAAAAATAATTGTAAATAACCGACTTACACTAGACATAAAAACCTTAAATTAATTGTGTTCTAAATTAAACACGTTCAGCCGTTACCTGAACTCAAAACAGCTCGCTGTTTATTATTTTAAATCAAACAAAAGTACAAATTATTTGATTTAAAACCGTTTTTAATGCGCTACTTAACAATTGGTAGTATTTGTTTAAAGGTAGACGTCCCTGCTTTTGTTGTCCATTGAAATATGATGGTCTCTACGCAAGACACTATAGCACCGGCTTGACGAAGCTGTTCTAGTGCAATAGCTTTGTGCTCTGTGTTTCTTGATGCTACTGCATCAGCTGCCACAGTGACCGCATAACCCTGCTGCAATAAATCTAAGCATGTTTGTAACACACAAACGTGCGCTTCAGTGCCAATAACAACTATGTGCGGGCGCTTTAACTGCGCAAGAGTATCTAAAAACCCCTCTTGCACACAGGCACTAAAGTTAATTTTTTCAAAATAGTGTGCATTAGGTAACGCAGATTTTATTTTCTCATCACTTTCACCTAGTCCTTTTTTATAATGTTCTGTAATTATTGAAGGAATTTGATGAATAGCACTTGCTTTTGCTAACTGCAGAGCACAATCTAGCGTGTCGTTAAACGAAGCAATCGCTGGTGCTAACTTACTTTGTAAGTCGATAACTAAAAGTAAACTGTGCTCTGCTTTAATATTTCCTGCGTAATTCATACTATGTCCTTACGTTATAATCAGATTAACTTTGTAACATACCAACAAAAATACAACAAACAGTTTACATTTAATGCTTTTTGTAATTTTTGAATTAAACTCAAGTTATATCACGCCAATATTTAATACCAACCTTGTTCATTGTAAGGGTAAGTGCTTTTGAGTAAGTTTTTCTTTATTGTTTATATGTTTTTATTTGTTTGCTCGCAGCATAGCTTTGCTTCACAAACTTATTCAGAACAATTACAACGTATCACTAACAACGAACAATTGTCGCAAAGCTTTATAGTGAAATCACTCCAAGATGACATCGGCTATGTATGGATTGCTACAACTGAAGGTTTATACCGATTCGACGGATACCAAGTCACGCCTTACGAGAGCGAATTGGGTTTAAAAAATAACTACATTAATAGTATTTATAAAGCAATTGACGGCCAAATTCTGGTTAATACTCAACTTGCAGGAAGTTATTTGATTAACCCTAATACCTTGCAAGCAGAGCTAATATATTCAGGGCACTTAAACCAAAATCAAGAAAAGTTCTCTCCTGTTCAGGCTGTTGCTGAACAACCGGCGCATTTTTATTTTTCTATTGATTCGCACATCTACCGATATGGTAAAACATCAAAAGATCTAACACTCATCTCATCTTTGCCCGATGAAAATATGTTTATTAGAGCATTATCATTATACCAAAACACATTGTATATTGGTGCCGAGCAGGGGCTATATGTTTATAACTTTGCCAATAACGACCTACAACAAATAACACTTAACGACATTCAAGAAGTTACAAACGATAGCAACAATGTTAAATTTTTATCCATAGATGATGAGCTCGGTTTGCTAATTGGTACGGTTGAAGGAATGTATCGGATTGCTTTTGATGAAATTAAAAATATAAACCCTTCAGCATTAACAACTTTGATAAGTGACTATAATATTTGGGATTATATAAACACACCGTATGGTGAGTTTATTGCCACAGAAAGTGGTTTATTTGAATTCGATAGAAAAAACACAAGCATTAGCCCTATTTTAAACTTCAAAGATAGTAACTACAACGTAACAGAGAACACGATAAACGATATTATGTTTGATGAGTCGGGCTTACTTTGGTTAGGCTCTAGAACACATGGAATATTTACTTGGGCAGCACAAACAAAAAAGTTTAAAAAAATAACCTTACCTGAAAATAATATTGTAAACACTATTTACCAAGATAATAGTAAATTACTGTGGATAGGCACTGACGATGGGCTTGTTCAGTATAACTTAGAAACCCAAAAGAGTGACTTATATCTACAATCTAAAGATAGCAAAGCGGTTTATGGCCTATCGGCTATAGGTGATATTTTCCCTGCATATGGCAAAGGCGATAACTACCTATGGCTAGCAACTTCTTCCGGGCTCGATCTCTTTAATAAAGAAACAACAACATTTGAAAAAAACAAATACATTACTCAGTACAAGTTAAATACCAACTATACGTTCGGCATTGCACAAGTTGCACCCGATACTTTTGCTTATATAAACAATGATAACTTTTATATATTTAATGGTAACACAGGCGAAAACCGAGTTATTAATGGACTAAAAGATCAGGTATCGCCCATGCTTGCATATACGTTTCATACCCCCTCTGAGGCTTTCCCTGGCGAATTACTGTTAAGTACCTCTGACACGCTTTATCGATACAACGAAGAAACAGCGACTCTAATTACTATTTTTAAATCTAAAACAGCAAAAAACAATCTTTACCATACAGTAGAGAATTATTATTACGATGCTCAGCGAGAGCTGCTGTGGTTAGCCACCACCCAAGAAGGCTTAATTGCAGTAAACGCTAAAACATATCAGCAAGTGCATGTATTTGATAAACACAACTCATTAAATACTAACTCTATTTTTAAACTTATTGCAGATAATAAAGACTTTTTATGGATAAGTACTGATAACGGTCTTTATCAACTTAATTTAGATACGCTTAACATCACCACGTACACAATAAAAGATGGCTTAAATAACAATCACTTTACAGCACTAGCAGCATTAAGGTTACACAACAACGAGTTAGCGTTTGGTAACCGTAGCGGCGTGCTAATGTTTGACCCAGAACAGTTTGATAATGAACAGCGAAAAATCAATAATAACTTAGCAATTACTAATATTAGTTTGTTTTCACAAGCCCTTAATTACTCCCCTTCAAAATACAGCACTGATCCATTAATGCTTAAGCACGACGATATGGGCTTAACGGTTCGGTTTTCAAATTTTGACTATAAAAATATTAATAAAACCTACTACAAAGTTGAGCTTACAGGCCCTTCATCTTTGAGCTACAACGATTTAAAATCTAACCAGGTGTTTTTTACTAAATTACAACCTGGTGATTATATTTTGTCTGTGTCTACTCAACAGCGAAATGGAGTGATCACAAGTGACCCCATTCAGTTAAAATTTAGTGTAGCTTACGCCCCTTGGCAGTCTCCTATTGCATATACTTTATATTTTATTGCTATTGTTGTTATTTTGTTTTTATTTTTCTGGCAATACCGAAGCCGTAAAATTGCAATTGAACAAGCTCACCGCGCCGCTGTGCACTCTAAAACACAAACTGAGCTGGCACTAAAAAGTAATAAAAGCGGTGTATGGAACTATAGCTTTGCAGATAACTCCGTAAATACAGATAGATGCGCAGAGCTTGGCTACGAGAACTTACCTGAACGCATCGATATAAGTAGTTTTTTTAATATTATGCATCCTGATGAGCGTCGCAGGCTACAAAGTAAATGGAATACTTTTACAAACCAAACAAAGCAAAAACACTGGCAAGCTACTTATCGTTTACGGCACAAGGATGGGCACTGGTTATGGTTTCATGATTTGGGGCAAACTATTCATAATGAAGACACTAAAGAGCCTCTTTATGTGTCGGGTATTTTTACTAATATTACCGAGCAGCTGGCAAACGAACAACAAGCCAAAATATTAGGCGAAGCATTTAGTCAAATAAATGACTTTTTACTAATTTTAGATGAAGACCTTGTGCCATTTTCAGCCAATAACAGCTTTATGGATGTGTTTTCTGATGAAGGCAGAGAGGGGATTATTACCTCAAAATTATTTATTAATGCCATTGGTCAAGCTAAGTGTAGAGAGTTTGCAACAATTTTAAAAGCACTTAAACCAAAAGAAAACTGGCAAACAAATGCTTATGTAAAGACCACAAAAGCTGAAAAACACCCTATTCATTTAAGTGCCACAGCCGTTGCTAATAAAAAAGATAAAGTCAGTTATTATGTTATTGTTATTACCGATTTAACAGAGCAGAAACGCGCTAAAATGAGTTACGCTATCTTGCTAATTACGATGCGTTAACGGGCTTACCTAATCGTAGTTTAATGAATCAAAAAATCGAAAATGCCATTACAAGCGCCGCTAAAGACGATTCGCAATGCGCTGTTATATTTATAGATTTAGATAAATTTAAACCCGTCAATGACTCTTTTGGCCATGCAGTGGGTGACAAACTATTGTGCAATATTACCGAGCGAGTGAGCCAATACTTAGGTGATGACGCTACACTTGGCCGCCAAAGTGGTGATGAATTTTTAGTGTTAGTTGAAAACGTTACCTCAATGGCCTCTTTACAACACACCCTCAACGAAATAAGCAAAGAGCTGGCTAACAAGGTTATTATTGAAGACTTCGCTATTAATATATCAGCCAGTATTGGTATTGCATTGTACCCATACGATGCAACATCGACCGATGCCCTCATACGTAACGCAGATATTGCCATGATGCATGCTAAACAAGCAGGCAGAAATGGATTTCAATTTTTTAATGAAAAAATGAATGAGCAAATTAAACAAAAGCTTATTCTTGAAAACGACTTAAAAGATGCTGCTAGGGATAATCTGTTTTTTAATCACTATCAACCTATTGTTAATACACTAGATAAAACAATAAGTGGGGTTGAATTACTCATGCGCTGGGAAAACCAAGGCAAACCGGTTTCTCCCGCTTTATTTATCCCTATTGCTGAAGAGACTGGCATAATTGATATGTTAACTGAGCAAGCTTTACAGCGTGCAATTACTGAGCTTGCTCCACTTTTGAACATTAACCCGTTGTTTTACATATCGTTAAATTTGTCTCCAAAACATATTTTAAAGGCCAACATAACGCAGCAGCTCAGCTCCATACTAGAAAAAGCACAGATAAAACCACAACAACTTCGTTTAGAAATTACAGAAAACACGCTATTAGAAGATAAATACAAAGCGGCTAAGCAACTAAAAAGCTTACAGGCTGCTGGGTTCAAACTGTTTCTTGATGATTTTGGCACTGGCTATTCATCGTTAACTTATTTGAGTCAATTTCCAATTAATGTGATAAAAATAGATCAAAGCTTTGTTAATAGTATTGGTATTGATAAAGGGGATGAATCTATTATTAAAACGATTTACTCACTCGCTGAAAACTTAGAGTTATATTGTATTGCAGAAGGGGTAGAGACGCGGGAGCAGCTAGAGTTTTTAAAAAATATAGGTTGTCATAAGCTACAGGGATACTACTTCGCTCGTCCTATGAGTGCTAACGATTTAATGAGCCCGGAGTGCTTCGAAAAAATTATTGATTTGATATGAAACTAAAAGCGACTTAGTTAAGTCGCTTTTAGGTTTAACGCATTAGTGTATGTGCTTGCATTCGTAGCTTTCTATTTGTAATACGCTGTTGCGCACATTAAATTTATCTGCAAGCAGTTTAATTACCTTTAAGCGGCACTCTTCATCATGCTTTTCTATAGTGCAATGTTGCTTTAACACCACATGAGCCCCCACTATCACCTTTTTATTTTTACGAACAACAGTCACATTGTGCACATTTTCAACATGTTCCATGGTGGCTATTTCTGTTTCAATATCGGCCACTTTAGGTAACTTAGCTTTATTTGAACGCAGCCCTTTGATACAGCTAACAATGACCTTAATACCGGTAAACAAGACAAAAGACGCAATTAACATGCTCGATAAAATATCAATTACATTCCAGCCTGTTAAGTATATAAGTACACCAGCAGCAAAAGTAGAAACCGTTGATATTAAATCAAAAAACGAGTGTAAAAACACGGCATACACATTAATGCTCGCCTTACGGCCTTTATAAAGCACCCATGCCGCTGCGCCATGAAATAAAAAACCAATAGCAGCAATTACCGACATTAAGTAACTATTAATAACCAGCTCATGTCCCCCTTTATGATGCATAAAGCGCTCAGTGCCCTCATATAAAATAAGTGAACTAATGGCTAGGTATAAAACGCCGTTGATCAACCCCCCTATTAGCTCTGCTTTTTGATGGCCATCGTTATAGGTTTTAGCTAAATGAATAGCAAAGCTAGACGCAATGAGAGCAATGAACAAAGAGCTATTATGAACAAACAAATGCCCTGCATCAGCAAGTACTGCAAGTGAGTTTGCGTAATACGCACCCACTAATTGAATCACCATAAATGAGCAGGTAATTGCAAGTGCAATTAACAAACGGCGACGAGAAGCGTGATGTGTGGTTATTTCTGTCATGAAATATAATAGACCTTCACTAAAAATAAAGTAAGCTTATGAAATAAAGCAAATTGGGAAATACGTAATGATATACAGTCACAATTGTAATACGTAGGCCAAATAAACGCACTAAAAACTTAGTAAAATACAAAAAACTGTACTAAAAGTAACTAAGCGGATACAAAAATAATAATTAATTCATAAATATGGGTAGTTTTCATATTTTAATGCGGAGAAACCAGTGAGCCATGACTCAAACAATACAATTTGGCAGATTTTTAATCTAATTAATTTAGCGGTGATTGTTTATGACAATAAAACACATAATTACATCTTAAACCAACATGCCAAAACGTTACTTAACATAAATAGTGACGACGCGCTTAGCAGCGATGTTTTTAACAATATTACGCTTCGCGACTTTAATGATGATACGGTGATAACCATTGAGCAATTATTTTCATCAAATATCACAGCTGTTTTATTAGAGTGTGAATTTTCGCCGCAGCTTCTAAATGTTAACCACTCAATAGTTAATGACTCTGTGTCTATGATCACTTTAGAGCAAGATCGTACACTTACAGAACAATATAACTTTGATCAAATTATCTCTAAAATTTCTACCAAACTCATTGATATACAAAATGACAATATAGACCAGCAAATTAACTTTGCCCTTAAAGCCATTGGCACTGTTTTGAAAGCAGACCGCAGTTATTTATTTGAATTCAACACCGACAACGAAACTATCACCAATACTCACGAATGGGTCAATACGGGCATTATCGCTTGCAAAGACAGACTACAAAATGTACCCAAAGTTGAGCTACCCTACTTTTTTGAAATAATGAATGAGAGCCATCTATTTCAAGTCAATGATATTGAACAACTACCAACAAAAGCCGACGCTGAAAAAGCTGAATTTAAAGAGCAAAATATTCAATCTGTTTTGTGCATAGGCCTACGTTTTGATGAAGAGCTAGTAGGGTTTATTGGTTGTGATTGTGTTAAAACAAAACGTCATTGGAGCAAAATAGATTTAATTAGAATAAAGCTCGTAGGCGAAATCATTAATAATGCACTTAAAAATATTAACTATAAAAAAAAGCTACAGTTAACCCAACAGCAATTAATTAACGCCAATATAAAGCTCAATAAATTAGCGAATACCGATGCGCTAACTAATATTGCTAATCGTCGTTTTTTTGATACTTCCCTAAAGAGCGAAATTAAACGCTCTGCAAAACAACACCAACCAATTAGTTTAATTATGTGTGATATCGACTTTTTTAAGCGCTATAACGACAATTATGGCCACCACAAAGGCGATGAAACGTTAAAACACGTTGCTCGTGCTTTAAAAAGTTTATGTAAGCGTGAGGGTGACATAGCAGCTCGCTATGGCGGTGAAGAATTCGCAATCATTTTACCTGCTACGAATATAGAGCAATGCCATAAATTTGCTTTGTTAATTGAGCAAAAAATAAAAGCACTTAATATTACGCATGAGTTCTCTCCTATTGCCCCTTACATAACACTTAGCTTTGGTTGCTTTTGTAGTTATCCAAATGCAGATACACACACAGAAAGCTTAATAAAAAGCGCTGACATCGCTTTATATAAAGCAAAGAAAGCTGGCAGAAATCAAATATGTATTTTTGAATAATCTATCTATAAAACCTACCTGCTGTTTTTATAGTACAAATTAAAAACTAATGATAATCTGTAGCTTGTTGAAATTATAAGCATCGTGCAGTTTTTGAACTGAACGTAATTAACAAGGAAAAACCCTATGGATCCCATCGCAGAAATTATAAATATTGTTTTTACTGTTGAAGCGTTTTTACTGATTTTTGTTTTAGTGCTGCTAAAGAGTAGCGTTAAATTTGTACCACAAAACCGTGCATGGCTGATTGAGCGTTTTGGTAAATACCAATCAACCAAAGAAGCGGGCTTAAATTTTATTGTTCCCTTTATTGATCGGATTGCTGCCGACCGTAGCTTAAAAGAGCAAGCCCAAGATGTCCCCTCACAGTCAGCTATTACCAAAGACAATATTTCGTTATCTGTTGATGGTGTACTGTACTTTCGTGTGCTTGACCCATACAAAGCCACTTATGGGGTTGACGATTACGTATTTGCAGTAACGCAGCTAGCACAAACCACCATGCGTTCTGAACTGGGTAAAATGGAGCTTGATAAAACCTTTGAAGAACGTGATGTCCTCAATACTAATATCGTAACCTCTATCAACCAAGCAGCTGAGCCCTGGGGTATCCAGGTTTTACGTTACGAAATAAAAGACATTGTACCACCACAATCCGTGATGGAAGCGATGGAAGCGCAAATGAAAGCCGAACGTGTTAAACGTGCGCAAATTTTAGAATCAGAGGGTGATCGTCAAGCAAACATCAATGTTGCCGAGGGTAAAAAACAGGCTCAAGTTTTAGGTGCTGAAGGTGAAAAAGCTGAACAAATCTTGCGCGCAGAGGGTGAAGCTAAAGCTATTATTGCTGTTGCAGAAGCGCAAGCTGATGCGCTGCGTAAAGTAGGTGAAGCTGCAGATACTGAGCAAGGCCAAAAAGCGATTCAACTCGATTTAGCAACCAAAGCCATTGCCGCTAAAGAAGCTATTGCGAAAGAGTCGTCTGTTGTTTTATTACCCGATAGCGCCACTGATGCAAGCTCATTAGTTGCACAAGGCATGTCAATTATTAACTCACTAAATCAAAAGCAAAAACTTTAATCTGTTGAGGATAAATAATGACGCTTATTACTAACAACTTACCTGAAGCACTGATGATTTTAGGTGTGCTTGCGCTCATTATCGAAGTGGCTGTGTTAGGTATGTCTACCTTTATATTATTATTTTTAGGTATGTCTTTGTTTACTAGTGGTTTAATGATGAACTTTAACTTGTTAGATGACTCTTTAACTACCGCATTGTGGAGTAACACACTTATTACAGCTGGGTTTGCGCTATTTTTATGGAAACCATTAAAGCGTATGCAAAACAATGTGGACAAAAAAGGTGTACAAAGCGACTTTGCTGAGCTTGATTTTGTCTTAGCTGACGATGTTGATGAAAACGGTCTCACAATGCATCTTTACTCTGGAATTAGTTGGAAGTTAAAAAGTAAACAGCCACTTTCTGCAGGTACACATGTTAAGGTCGTAAAAAAAGAAGTAGGCACTATGTGGGTTGAAGCCATTTAGCCAACTAGAATCACATTAGATTTTAAGGGCTGTAATATCACTATTACTGCCCTTAAAATTTTTTATTTGTTAGCTCAAGTCATCAGCACTTAGGATAACCACGCCATATAAGTCATTAATGGTTGCTAAAGCACTTTTATGTAGATCAGATGCCAACACATCACTTACTGAAGTTTGTAATGGTCTTGAAGCGCACGCGTCAGCGACTACCGTTTCGTGGTTACCTCTTAAAAATGCACCTTGCGCTGTAAATGTCACACACATGTGGGTTATAAACCCAACAATGATCAATTTATTATTACCGATTACTCCTGCAGGCCAGAATTTATCAATCTCGCACGTTTTATCAAAGGCGGTCATCTATTTGATTTAGATTGGCTATGGCAAGAAACAGTTCGTGAAATCCCCTTGAATACCGACGAATTCTCGCAATCTCTTTACGATTTTTATATTGTTGCAACGGGAATAGATTCAGGTAAAGCTCACTATTTGCAAGCAACGGGCAATGAAATGGTTGAGCAATTAAAAGCCTCTTGCGCCATCCCAATCGCTTATCGGGATTACCCAACAATAAACGGGATCGCCATGACCGATGGTGGCGTTGCCGATTCTATTCCGGTAAAAAAAGCCTATGAAATGGGTGTATCAGAAATAACAGTTATCCTTTCCTAACCTTTAGGCTATCGTAAAAAAGACAACAAAGTACCGTGGTTAACTAAACAACTCTATAAACAGAACCCAGCGCTTGCAGAGGCCGCCATACAGCGTTCTAAAAATTATAATGACAGTATTGATTTTTTGCACCATGCTCCGTCAGATTGCAAAATAAATATTATTGCACCACCAACAGGGTTTAAAGTCGGCCGCACCACCAAAAATCGAGCTATACTCAATTCAGGCTATCAAATGGGCATAAGTGAAGCTATAAGTTACTTGGATAACCCTAGATTTGGTAGCAATGGTTATGAGCGTTAAAACCATTACAAACAGATTGCTCGAAGTCAAAATTGCATTTACATCTAATTCAAGCTATTAATTTTTAAACCCGCGAGTTAATGTAATAAGGAGTTATGTGATAATGGCTTATTGTCAAAAAATAGATTATGTTTAGGCATAGTGTTTGCATTTGTTCTTGTGTACGTACTAAATAAAATAAGGTTTTTTGTGAATTTTCTTCGATGCTTTCATAATATAGTCTCTGATCAACAGCTTAGCTTTGATCAAAAAATTGCAGACTTACTTGCTTTTGGGCTCGATGTTTTTCAGCTCGATTTGGCTATTATCAGCCGCGTAAAAAATAATTCTTACACTGTTTTACATGCTATTACCCCTGACAATTCTCTTGCTATTGGTACTGAGTTTGAGTTAAGCGGCACCTATTGTACACATACTTTGTTAGCCAACTCTGCACTGGCATTTCATAATGCGTCGCAAAGTAGTATTGCAAATCATCCTTGCTATATTAATTTCCAATTGGAGGCGTATATTGGAGCGCCTATACGAATAGGTACAGATGTATTTGGAACTGTTAACTTTTCATCAGCTCAAGAATGCGCCCCTTTTAGCGATGAAGCTTATGATTATATTGAATTATTGGCTCAGTGGTTGGGCTCAGAATTTGCGCGCAATCAGGATAAAGTTAATCTCACTAAAAATAGTGACACCTTATTGAAACTTGAAAGCGTTGCAAATATAGGCACATGGGAAGTCGACCTAATAGACAATAGCATTTTTTGGAGCCAGCAAACTCGACGTATTCATCAAGCCGAAGAAGGCTATACTCCAAACATGGAAACAGCCATTGAATTTTATAAAGCGGGTAAAAGTCGAGATAGCATTAAAAAAGCGGTAGAAAATGCGGTATCTAAGGGTGAAAAATGGCATTTAGAGCTGGAAATAGTTACCGCAAAGCAGCAAAACATTTGGGTGTCGACTTTTGGTGAGGCCGAGTTTAACAACGGCAAATGTGTGCGATTATTTGGTACTTTTCAAGATATAACTGAAGCCGTTAAGTTACGCGAAGAGTTAAAACAAAAAAAAGCACTTGCAGAACAACTTCTCCAAGACCGAAGTATGCTGTTTGCCAAAATTAGTCATGAGCTTAGAACCCCGCTTAATGGTATTACGGGAATGTTAGCGACTCTCATTGATGAACACGATTATGACAAGCGAGCAGAAAAAATAAAAGTAGCCCTTCGAAGTGCTGACATTTTATTAAGCATTATTAATGAAGTACTCGATTTTTCAAAAATAAATCATGGTGAGTTAAAACTGGAGCCACACCACTCTCTACTTAAAACGGTATTTACCGATTTGGTTTCTTTATATTCGGTATTGTTTAGTAATAAAAACATTGAACTACTAACCACAAACAACATTCCTAATGATGTTTGGGTATACTGCGACACCTCTCGATTAAGTCAAATTGTATCTAATTTACTGAGTAACGCGCTAAAATTTACAGAGCATGGATCTGTTTCTCTTGAATCGCAGTTAACATTAGATACAAAGTCCCCTTTACTTACCATTAAAATAACCGACACAGGTCGCGGCATGAGTAAAGCGTATTTAAACTCATTATTTAAGCCTTTTACCCAAGAGGTTGATGCTAACAACAATAAAGATGGCACTGGGTTAGGCTTAGCCATTGTTAAAGAGCTCGTTGGTTTTATGAATGGCAAAATTAAGGTAACCAGTGAGATTAACGTGGGCACATGTTTTACCTTAACTATCCCGATTGAACTTGGTAAACAACAAAAACAAACACCTAGCCTTAAATCTATTAATAATCACAGTAATAAGTTATCTGTTCTGGTAGTTGATGATAACGAAATAAATCGCCTGGTATTAGAAGCGGCACTGGATAAGTTTAATATAAAATCAGACTTTGCTATAGACGGCCAAGATGCCTTGTTAAAATGCAAGCAAAAGCATTTTGACCTTATTTTTATGGACTGCATCATGCCTATCATGGATGGTTTCGAGGCCACTAGGCAACTAAAAGCACAAGGTATTTGTGACCCGCAACAAACCTATATTGTGGCGTTAACTGCTAATGCTTCCTCACAAGATAAACTAAACTGCCAGCAAGCGGGCATGGACATGTTTATAGCCAAACCGTTTAAGCTTCCAGCGATAGAAGAAGCAATTACAAATACACTAAAAAGACTGGGCGTAGCCACACCATAACAACAAATGTCGCTCAGATTAACTTGCATAAAAAACAAAGGATCATTATGACAAATAAAATCATTGGTATTGTACTTATTGTTATTGGCGTAGCGCTTGGTATGTGGGGTTATGATGTTTACGATTCTGCATCTTCACAAGTTACCCGCGCATTAAATGGCGAAACCCCTATAGAAGCATGGCTAGGCTTTATTGGCGGGGCAGTGTGTATTTTAGTGGGTATTACCCGACTTAAATAGCGCTCAAAAAAGCCGCCTTTGGAGAGGGCGGCTTGGGTGAACAAACAGCTATGGGTGAGAGCTGTTATATCAAGAGACTTTAAGCTAAAACACTATTAAGCAGCGCTTTGCTCTGCATCGGGCGTTTGACGAATTAAATAGTCAAACGCACCCAGACTTGCTGTTGCGCCCGCCCCCATCGCAATAATAATTTGCTTAAATGGTGTAGTGGTTGCATCACCTGCAGCATAAACGCCTTGTAACGATGTTGCGCCTTTGGCATCAATGAGTATTTCACCAAATTGGCTCAGCTCAAGGTCGCTGTCTTTCAACCATTCGGTATTAGGTATTAAACCAATTTGTACAAATATACCGGCTAAGTTCAACTGCCTACTCTCGCCGCTAAGGCGGTCGGTATAACTTAACCCCGTTACTTTTTTGCCATCACCAAGTACTTCCGTGGTTTGGGCATTTTTAATAATAGTGATGTTTTTTAAGCTATTAGCTTTACGAATGAGTACCTCATCGGCGCGTAACGTATCTGCAAATTCAAGTACAGTAACGTGTTCAACTATATTGGCTAAATCAATTGCCGCCTCAATACCTGAATTACCACCTCCAATAACTGCAACCGATTTACCTTTAAATAAAGGCCCATCACAGTGCGGGCAGTATGCAACGCCATGGCCTTTATACTGTTGCTCACCGGGTACATTCATTTCGCGCCAGCGTGCACCGGTTGCTAGTACGAGTGATTTTGCCTTTAACACAGCGCCATTTTCTAGCGTAATATCATACCCATTACTGCCTTTTTGCAGGTTTGCCGCGCGTTGGTTGTGCATAACATCAACATCGTATTCTTTAACGTGTTCTTCCAACTGAGCCACCATTTTTGGCCCTTGCGTTGCTTTAATTGAAATAAAATTTTCAATCGCTAATGTATCAGCAACTTGACCGCCAAATCGCTCTGCTACAACCCCAGTATTGAGCCCTTTACGTGCTGAATAAATAGCTGCCGAAGCACCAGCTGGCCCACCACCGACGACAAGTACATCAAACACCGACTTTTCATTGAGTGATGCTGCTTGGCGCTGTGCACCTTTGCTATCCACTTTATTTAAAATATCAGTGAGGCTCATAGCCCCTTGGCTAAAGGGTTCACCATTTAAATATACAGCGGGTACAGCCAGTATGTTTCTTTGCTCTACTTCATCTTGAAATAATGCCCCATCAATCATGGTGGCTTTAATATTGCTATTTGTTGCTGCCATAGTATTGAGTGCCTGCACAACTTGCGGGCAGGTTTGGCAACTCAAGCTAATGTACACTTCAAAATTAAGTGTTTGCTCAAGTGTTTGTATTTGTTCAATGTCATCTTTACTTGCTTTACTAGGGTGACCACCCGTATGTAATAGCGCTAACACTAAACTAGTAAATTCGTGTCCCATAGGAACACCTGCAAAGGTAATATGAGTGTTTTTTTCTGGTGAATACACCACCATAGAAGGCCTGCGGGCGTTAGTATCGGGATTATTTATTACACTGAACTTATCACTTAGTGACGCTAAATCATTCGCTAAACTTTCTACTTCTGTTGATTTTTTGCTGTCGTCCAAGGCGATAAGCAGCTCAACAGGCTGAGTCAGCGATTCAAAATGGCTTTTTAGTTGGTTCTTTATGTTGTTGTCTAACATGGCTTAGCCCCTTAAGGAAAATTAAAACAGCAAGGTTCCCATGCCATCAGTGCATGTGCGAAATTTTAGAAACGTGTGATGGCGTGGGAGAGTGCCCAGTGAACCTATACAGGCTCACTGGTATTAGAGTCATGTTCTACTCTAAATTTAGTTAGTGGTAAGGTTTAAATCTTACCAACTAGGTCTAGTGAAGGTGCTAATGTGTCTTCACCTGGCTGCCAAGATGCAGGACAAACTTCGCCATCATGTGTTGCAATGTATTGCGCTGCTTGTACTTTACGAACTAACTCTTTAGCACTGCGACCAATGCCTAAGTCATGTGTTTCAACAACTTTGATTTCGCCCTCTGGGTTCATTACAAATGTACCGCGAAGTGCAAGGCCTTCTTCTTCAATCATAACGCCAAAGCTGCGTGTAATGCGCCCTGTTGGGTCACCAATCATTGGGTAAGTAATTTTACCGATGGTGTCTGACGTGTCATGCCATGCTTTGTGCGTAAAGTGTGTATCAGTTGATACTGAATAAACTTCAACGCCCATTTCTTGTAACTGTGCGTAATGATCTGCAAGGTCACCTAATTCAGTTGGGCATACAAATGTGAAATCTGCAGGGTAAAAGAAAAAGATAGACCACTTACCTAATACGTCTTTTTCAGTGAGTTCTACAAAGTCACCATTGTGGTAAGCTGTTGCATTGAAAGGTTGTAATTTTGTGTTAATCAATGAAGTGCTCATAGTATTCCTCATTTATGTTTAGTGTATTTAAAAAGTTAACGCCTTGTGCGTTGGCTTGATTAATACAATAAGGCCATTGAGAAATTAAATAAAATTGATTGTTTAGATTAAAACAATCGATTTTTAAGATTAAAAACCCAAGGAGTGATCTACTGCTTACTTTTAAGCGTTAAAGCAGTTACAACTCAACTACCACTCATAGTCAGTTGCGCTATATAGATTTTAATAAGATTACACTGCACATCCTTGCTACAATAACGTGGTTTACATTACACAACCTTTAAAGGCATTTCGTTTATGGAAAAATTCGTCAATCACATTCAACTTGGCTATTTGGGCTTATTGCCATTTTTAGGCTGTGTGGGCTGGCCACTCATGGTTGGCAGTAACAGTGTAAATTTAGAGTTTTTTAGTTTTTACAGCATTGCTATTTTAGCGTTTATGGCGGGTAATTTATGGCATGCAGGCCAACAAAGCTTTGCCGATGCGATTAAAGCAGTGCTACCGGTCATTCCTATTCCGTTTTTATCATTCTTACCGATTGAGTGGATGCTTGCGTGGTTAGGCGCGAGTTTTTGGTTAGTACTGATTTTTGAAAAGGCCACAATACAGTGGCAGGGTTATCATAAAGATTATCAAAAAATGCGTTTTGTGCTCACATCAGTGGTATTTGTGTGTCATATCTTAATTATTGGTATGAGTATTTACCCTAAATAACACGCCATGGCTTAACCATTAGTCTGTAATAGGGTAACATCCGCGCACTGTATTGAGAGGACACACCATGATAGACCAACTACGCCAACAGCTTACTGACCTTGGTGAGAATTTTGTAGAAAAAAACGCGGCTTTTAAAATTAAAGTGATCCCGTTTTTTTGCGCTATTAGCATAAAAAAAGATCATAAAAGTGAGGGGCGTCTTTCTTTTTATTCAAATCAGCTCATTGAAATATTTATGGTGGTGTTGTTTGTTTTATTTGGCTTAGCCATTTACGACCCTCAAGCCGGTTTTACTCATGGCCCTATTCATATTGTGTTTGCTATTTTGATTACCTTTAATTTAATTCTTAAACAAGTTGCCATTGAAGGGTTAAAAACGCGTTTAGCTATGTATAGGTTACATCAACAGCTGATTAGTACACCGCATCCTGACACATCGCCTGTTACTAATAAAAACATATAATTTAATATGTACTTAAACCCAAATTGGAACATACTCACGGTAGGTGATGGCGACTTATCGTTTTCAAACGCGCTTTACAACCACATTAAACCGCAAAAGTTAGTTGCCTCAACCTATGATGCAGCTGCAACTCTTACAGAAAAATACCCCGATAACGCGCTTGCTTCACTTAAAGCACATAAAGTTAATGTGCTTAATGAATTTGATGTCACCAACACACAATGTTGGCAACAACTAGCCGAGCACCTAAACAGCTTTGATGTGGTGATTTTTCAATTTCCACTTATTCCTGCGTTTATTGGTCGCGACGCATTTGAGAAAAATACACGTAATAACAGCATGAACGTGCTTAACCGTGCGTTACTGCATCAATTTATAAAATATGCCAATGAGTTTGCCTTGAACCCTCAAGGCCCTGGGTTATGTTATATAACCTCAAAAGATGTTAAACCGTATCGTGAGTGGAATATTGAGGGGAGTTTAAATACCCATTTAAACGCGGCATACCAAGGACAAATGCCATTCGATATCAGTCGCTTTGATGGCTATAAAATTCGCAATGTCAACCGTGACAAACACGTCAAAGACACCAGCGGTATTACCTATGTATTTAGTGAAAATACACCACCCGAATTAAGTGATATGTTAACAACCCCGAATTATCTAACGGATGATTATTGCCCGCTTTGTCGTGTGGGGCCGTTTTTAGCGGATGAGGATAAAAACAAACATTTTTCCGCTAAAAAACACCAGCAAATGCTCAAACTAGAACAAGACTGGCAGCAATGGTTAACCGCGTTTTATAAGTCAAATTAATCACAGATTGCGGCGAGCTTAATTAAATCAGCGGCTTTTTCTGCAATGGCTATTACCCCAGCATTGGTATTTCCGGTAATAATACTGGGCATAATAGAGGCGTCTACCACCCGTAAATTTTGCACACCGTGAACACGTAATTCGCTATCAACCACAGCCATATCGTCTTGGCCCATTTTGCAGGTTCCTACGGGGTGGTATTCTGTATCGGCTGTTTGCCTAATAAACTCAATAAGCTGCGTATCATCATTAATATCAAGCGGATATACCATATCTGCACGAATAATATCAAACGCTTTGCTTTGCATTATGCTCAATGTTTTTTTAAGCCCAAGTAGCATAACCTGTAAATCATCGGGGTGGCTTAAATAATTAGGATCAATGAGTGGCGCACTTAAAGGGTTGGCATCCGCTAAACGAATAGTGCCGCGGCTTTTAGGGTGCATTATGCTGCTATGAATACTGTATCCATGGCCATAATGCAGTTTACGGCTGTGATCGTCCACCAGCCCAATAACAAATTCAAGTTGCACATCGGGCACAATAGAATCTGTAAATAAGTTTATAAACGCATGCGATTCGGCAAAGTTACTGGTTAGCTTTCCTTCGCGTTTGGCAAACCAATCAACGCATCCTTTTGCAATATTAAACGCACCACTGGCACTTATTCCAAATGTGCCTTGCGAATATTTTGCTTTGTATAATGGCACAACGGTTAAGTGATCGTGCAAATTACTGCCTACACCTTCTAATGGCGTTACAAGCTCAATGTTATGCTGCTTTAAATGATCTGCAGGCCCCACTCCCGATAACATTAAAAGGTGTGGGGAGTTAATAGCACCGGCACTTAAAATAACTTCTTTATAGGCATTTAGCACCAAGCTTTTATTATTAACTGCAGCTGTTACACCAGTTGCAGATTTCCCGCAAAAATTAATTTTATGCACCTGCGCGTCAGTGAGCACGGTTAAGTTTTTACGAGCTAAATTAGGTGTTAAGTACGCTTTTGCCGCACTGCAACGCTCCCCTTTATGTTGAGTGACCTGCGATAAACGCGCACCTAGCTGTTGCTGCGCATTAATATCGTCATTAAGGGCCACGCCTTGCTCTTGGCATGCTTTTAAAAACAGCTGATTAACTGGGCTTGGTAAACTCAGCTCTTGCACATGTAAGGGACCGTTTACACCATGATATGGGCTGTTGGTAAAGGTTTTGTTGTTTTCAGCTTTGATAAAATAAGGCAGCAAACTGGTATAATCCCAGCCGGTATTTCCCATAGCGGCCCAGTTGTCGTAGTCTTTTTTATTCCCTCTTATGTACACCATGGCATTGATTGAACTTGAACCACCAAGCACTTTACCTCTGGGCATAAACCCACAGCGGTTATTAAGCTCTTTTTGTGGCACCGTATTGTAATGCCAGCTATTAATGCCATAAGGAACACTAGCTGCAACTCCCACAGGCATTTGCACCATAGCACTTTGGTCACGGCCGCCGGCTTCAATTAAACACACACTTACATTTTTATTTTCAGATAATCGCGAGGCAACAACACAGCCGGCACTGCCTGCGCCAATCACAATGTAATCAAATGAGGTGGTATGCATAAAAAATCTCCCATTAAAAAAACTACTTTGCATGGATTATCTACTGAAAACTTGATATTTTTAGACACCTCTCCACTAATGCAATTGTTATGAGCAGCCTGATTAAAGCCACTTCTTTGCAGGGAATTGATATATTAATTACCGAACTAGGTGGTGATACAACAAGCATTATGCGCCATTGCGCCATTGAGGTAGCGTTAAACTCCCTTGAAACACAAAGCTTAACTTATCGCCATTATGCTGAGCTTTTAGAATACTGCGCTCATAGCTTAAACTGCCCAAGTTTTGGCCTTAAACTCGCTAGCAAACAAAGCTTTGATATTTTAGGGCATATCGCTATCGCTGCTAAAAGTGGAACTGATTTAGGTGAAGCGCTAACGTGGGTAATTAAATACCTACACTTACATACACCCGCACTTAATTTAACCACGCATACACTTGAAGATGACCAAAATATATTTTTATCATTCGAAATAAAACTCAAGCCATTACCTGTTATAAATCAAGTTATTGAATTAACAATTGCACTGGCGCTCGCCACCTTAAAAAAAGTGAGCCAAAATCAATGCAAACCCATTAAGGTATTTTTACCGCAAAAGCTTGATGCAAATCTACGCGCTTACCATCAGCACTTTGGCTGTCACGTTATTGAACACAGAAACAGCGCCGGTATTTTAATCGCCAAAGACGATTTATTATTGCCGCTTAATGTTTCTGATCAACACAAAGTACAAGCCGCATTAAACTTTTTAGCCGCTAATAATGCGCATACTCAGTCGTTACCTTCGCAAGTAAGTGCACTTATTCGACCCATGCTACCCCTTTTTCAATGCTCAAACCAAACGATAGCAACGGCACTTAATATGCACCCACGGACCTTGCACCGTGAACTTAAAAAACATAACACCAGTTTTGTAAAACTAAAAGATGCCACTCGCCGCGCATTATGTGAACACTATTTAATGCAAAACCAATTTTCTATTTCACATATTTCCGAGTTGTTAGGTTATCAAGAACAAGCCACATTAAGTGCCAGTGTAAAACGCTGGTTTAACTGCTCTGCCCGCGCATTTAGAGCAAAACATTGTTAAACTGCAAAGCTGCGTAAAATACATAAAAAGGCTAAACATGAATTTTGTGATTGTAGGTACCAATTTTATTAGCGACACCCTACTCGATGCGGCAAGTACTCTGAGTAATTTTAATTTATACGGTATTTGCTCTCGCCAAATAAGCAGCGGCGAGCGCTTTTTAGCTAATCATCCAACAAATACCGACGCTAAAATTTTTACCTCTATTGATGCTGTGTGCCAAGATGAACAAGTAGACGCAGTTTATATAGCTGCGCCCAATAGCCTGCACAGTGCGTATGCAATACAGTGTTTAAAAGCGGGCAAACACGTACTTGGCGAAAAACCTTCAGCAGCAAATAGTCATGAGCTTACGGCTATTTTAACAGCTGCTCAAAAACATCAACGTTTGTACATGGAAGCGATGATGACAACGCATTTACCTAACTTTGCTGTTTTAAAAAACGCATTAAAAAGAATTGGTACACCGCGTAAATTTATTGGCCAATTTAGCCAATACTCGTCACGTTACGATAAGTTCAAAAACGGTGAGCGCCCTAATACCTTTTTACCTGAATTTGCTAACGGCGCATTAGTAGACCTTGGTATTTACCCGCTTTATATACTTATAGCACTGTGGGGCGCACCAAACAGTGTACACGCCAGTGGCGTATTGCTAGAAACCGGTGTTGATGGTGCCGGCGATGTACTTTTAAATTATGCAGATAAACAAGCGGTAATTAGTTATTCAAAAATATCGCAAGGCGAGAACATCACCGAAATACAAGGTGAGTTAGGTCGTATTCGTATTGAAGCTGTATCGCAGCTTAAAAAAGTGGAATTCATCGCTAATAATGGCCAAAAAGAAACAATAAGTGCAGATTTTGATGAGCATTTTATGAAGTATGAAGTTGCGCACTTTATTGAGATGATTGAGCAAAACACATTAGAGTCACATATTAACAACCACCAGCTTTCACGCGATGTGATGACGGTACTCGATACCGCCCGCGCGCAATTGGGCGTTATATACCCTGCAGATAGTAAAGCTGAACTATAAATTTTTACTCAATGAGTCAGCCCTCATTACCTGCCACCTCAATCTTAAAAAGAGTAACGCTTATTTTTTATTCAGCCCAGTGATAGCCTCTCATCACTGGGGACCCCATGTAAAACGTTAATTTACATTTACCTGCGTAGGTAAAAGCAGGTAATATGCGCCGCAATTAAGTGGCAATTTTTAAGGACGACCATGCAAAAATCAACCAAAGAGCTATTACTGGCTATTTTATGCATATTGCTTGCAATGATCACTATTCAGTCTGGGGCTTCACTGGCTAAGCAGCTTTTCCCTATTGTTGGCCCTGAGGGCACAACGGCCTTACGTTTAGGTTTTTCTGCCGCTATTC
Organism: Pseudoalteromonas sp. SCSIO_11900; assembly: GCF_000576475.1. Classification (NCBI taxonomy): domain Bacteria; kingdom Pseudomonadati; phylum Pseudomonadota; class Gammaproteobacteria; order Alteromonadales; family Pseudoalteromonadaceae; genus Pseudoalteromonas; species Pseudoalteromonas sp. SCSIO_11900. The sequence continues at coordinate 308,308 of NZ_KK070025.1, read as the reverse complement.
TTTGTTTAATTTTTAAACCTTGGAGACACTTTCCGGTTGCAAGCCAGCGTTTACCCATCTTAATTTATGGTTTGAGCCTAGGCGGCATGAACATTCTATTTTATTACGCCATTGAACGTATTCCACTGGGTATTGGTGTTGCGCTTGAATTTACCGGGCCCCTTGCCGTTGCGTTATTTTCATCAAGACGAAAGCGTGATTTATTTTGGGTTGCCTGCGCAATAACCGGAATATTATTACTGTTACCCGATATGAAAGGCCAAGAAAGTTTAGACCCAATTGGCGTGATTTTAGCGCTTGCAGCGGGTGCGTGTTGGGCAGGTTATATTTTATTTGGTAAAAAAACCGGCAGCCAAAGCTCTGGTGGAGCAACAGTAGCGATGGGTATGACCATTTCAGCTATTGTGCTTGTACCTTATGGTGGTATATCACAAAGTGCTGCATTTACTTGGGATATTATTCCGTTAGGTATTGCCATTGCGGTACTCTCAAGTGCCTTACCTTATACTTTAGAAATGATCACGCTGCGTAATATGTCGCCGCAAGGGTTTAGCATTATGATGAGCCTTGAACCCGCTATTGCAGCACTCGCTGGCTTAGTTATTTTAGGTGAACTACTTAGCATTTGGCAGTGGCTCGCTATTTTATTAGTTATTATTGCCTCGGTTGGTAGCTCAACGTCAAACAGTAAAAAGCAGCCAACTCCTGCTTAATATTTAATTAAATATTAAGCTACTGAGACACAAAACCCACGCTATTTGCTTGGGTTTTGCAGTTAAGTCATTCACTATTTTATAGGGGATGGCTGACCATGTGGGCTTGAACGCAAATATTGCTTTGGTGCTTGTACTTGCGCGCCCAACTCGGCCGCAGCATGCCAAGGCCAATGTGGGTTATATAAAATCCCCCGCGCTAAAGCGACACCATCAGCACGTTCATCACTGAGAATACTTTCAGCTTGCTGCGCCTCGGTAATTAAACCCACCGCGATCACTGGCATATTCACAACCTGTTTAATGGCGGTTGCAAACGGCACCTGAAAATTCTTAGCAACAGGTATATCTTGCTCAGGGCTTAAACCCGCAGTGCTTACATGAATAAAGTCACACCCTAACGCGTCAAGCGCTTTTGCCAGTTCAATTGATTGCGGTAAATCCCAACCACCATCAACCCAATCGGTTGCTGAAATACGCACACCCAACGCTTTATTGCTTGGAAATGCCGCTCTTACAGCTTTAAATACGTCGAGTAATAATCGCATTCTATTTTCTAGGCTACCACCGTATTGATCATCACGTTTGTTTGTCAGCGGCGATAAGAACTGGTGTAGCAAATAACCGTGCGCGCCATGTATTTCAATTAAATCAAGGCCCAACTCGTCAGCGCGCTTTGCCGCATTAACAAAGTCACTTATGAGCGAATCTATATCATCTTGGTTCATCGCTTTGGGAATGGGGCTGTTTTCATCATAGGCAATGGCTGATGGCGCAACCGTTTGCCAACCATTGAGGTGATCGGGCATAAGTGCCCCACCGCCATCCCATGGTTTATCGGTTGACGCTTTACGACCTGCATGGGCTAATTGAATACCAATAGGCATTGGGCTGTATTGTCTTACGGCCGTTAAACTTTTTGCTAATGCAGCTTGGGTTGTATCATCCCATAATCCTAAATCGGCGTAACTAATTCGCCCTTCGGGATTAACGGCCGTCGCTTCTAAAATAAGTAAACCCGCTCCACTTAAACTCAATTGACCTAAATGAATGGTATGCCAGTCACTTGCAGCGCCATTGTTAGCCGAGTACTGGCACATGGGTGCAATAATAATTCTATTCTCTAGGCTTAACTTACCAAGTGACAATGGTGAAAACAGCTTTGACATTATAAATCCTCATATAACTGACTCACAGCCACAACTAAATTGTGCTGTTCGTGTTATCAATAATTAAACATGTACTATAAAGATTATGGGGGGGAATATTCATTTTTATAGTGTTTATAAAAATATAAGTAATGACGTTTTAAACTATACATTATCCAGTTTTTATCTATATTAGGCACAATTATTATTTTGGTTGATTTTAAAGCAACGCCTTTGTTTATTTAATATACAGCGTGAAACACTCAAACCCACCTTTATATTTTTATTCTAAAAAAGTGAATTAAAATTCATATTTTTATTTCCATCACTAAAACACCCTGATACTATTAGCGCTCATTTATAAACACATTTTATTGAACTAGGATCACTTTTTATGTTTAAACCAAGCCTATTAACCTTGGCTGTATCAAGCGCACTGAGTGGTGTATTATTTAGCAGTAATGCAGTGGCTCAAGAGCAAGTTATTGAAAAGAACAAATCGCTTGAAGTTATTGAGGTTACAGCAACGCGCCGAAGTGGCTCAATTCAAGCTGCGCCTCTTAACATTACCGCGCTCGATGCTGATGTAATGAAAGATCAAAACATCAGTGAGCTGGCCGATGTAGCACGTTGGGTGCCAGGTTTAACAATTACAGATCAAGGTGGCCGTGCCGGTTCACCTATTATAGTCCGTGGTTTGAATACTAATTCATCAGGCCCTTCATCAGATGGTGGCACTGTTGCCACATATATTAATGAAATTCCAGTATCGGTCGATATGCGCCTTGTTGATGTAGAGCGCGTGGAAGTGCTTATTGGGCCACAAGGCACATTATATGGAGCTGGTACATTAGGCGGCGCTATTCGCTATATGCTTAAAGAACCAGAGCTTGATTTCACCTCAGGTGAAGTATTTGGTGATGTTTTTCAAACTCAAGAAAGTGATTCGGTCGGTGGCGAAACTGGTTTTATTTTCAATTTACCATTGATTGAAGATAAACTGGCGGTACGTACCAGTTTAAATATTTATGAAGACCCAGGGTTTATTGACTACGCCTACACCGTTCGTGAACCAGGTGTATCGATTACCGACCCTGATTGGACAAACCTTGATGCAGTCAACAGCAATCTTAAAAATGTAAAAGACGCCAACGGTGAAACAACCACAACTGGCCGTATTTCATTGCGTTACAAAGCAAATGAGTCATTTGAAGGCACATTAAACTACTTCTATCAAAAGCAAGACACCGAAGGCCGCTCAATTGTTCATCACAACAGCCTTAATGCTAACAATGGCTTAAATGATCGCATTGGCAAATACGAGTCAGCGTACCGTTATGAAGAGCCACGGATAAAAGAAGATCAATTACTGAGCCTTGAACTAAAAGCCGACTTAGGTTTTGCTGAGCTGGTCTCAGCCACCGGTATTTCTCAATTTGACGCCGATGGTCAACGCGACCAAACTGACCTTTTAATTCGCTTAGACTATGGCTACGAAGAGTTTCCTTCGTTTTCAGCCTTTACTCGTGAAATTGACGAAAAAGACACCTTTACCCAAGAACTGCGTTTAGTATCACAAAGTGATGGCGATTTAAGCTGGATTGTTGGTGGTTTTTACAACAAAACTGACACCGATGCATCAAGCAGAGAGTACACACCAGGGTTTGATCAGTTCGCGGTTGATAATTTCGAAGGCGCACAACTTAGACCAGACTCTTTAGAATATTTAGAAATTACTGGCAGCAATGTCACTGAATCAGCGCTTTTTGGTGAAGTGGGTTACCAAGTAACCGATAAACTCGACATTACCATTGGCGCGCGTTTTTACGAATACGATGTTGAGTCAAAAGCGGCTTTTGACTTCCCATTAGCAAATACCTTGTATGAAGGTGCTGCACCTGATGCAATCTCAATTAATTTTGAAGAAAACAAAGCAGGCGACAACGGTAACCTATTTAAATTTAATGCTAAGTATCAGTTTACTGATACTGTAATGGGATACGCCACTGTTAGCGAAGGCTTTAGAATTGGCGGCTCAAATGGCCTAGTGCCTTGTCCTGTGCCCTTACCTGAGGATCAACAAACAGGCTGTGGTACACCTGATGAAATGCTGTATGAAGCAGATACCACAACTAACTATGAGCTAGGCTTTAAAAGTACATGGTTTAGAAGCCAACTACACTTTAACGCCGCGCTATTCAATGTTGATTGGGATAACGCACAAATTGCAGGGGCAACAACAGTAGGCCAACTACCGTATTTATCAAATGCTGGTAGCGCGAATGCGAAAGGGATTGAGATTGCCACGCGTGCAATTTTATCAGACTCATTTACTGCCTATGCAACTTATGCCTATACAAAAGCAGAGCTAACTTCAGATGCACCGTATTTATTTAATGCTGACGGAAGTGATGGCGCGGTAGATGGCGACCGTTTACCAGGCTCGCCAGAGCATCAGTTTTCTATGGGGATTAACTACCAAACAGACGTGTTAAATGATAAAACCTTAGATATTAACTACGGTTTAACTGCACAAAGTGATGTAATTTCAAAAGTAGGCCTACGTGACAACGGTGAAGCACTCCCGGGTTATAGCTTAAGTAATATTTCAGCTAAATTAACCGCCGATGCGTGGTCGACTACTTTATATGTAGATAACCTATTTAATAAATATGCGGTTACCTCTGTTCGTCGCTCAGATGCAGATATTACAACAGCGAATGGCGCAGACATACAACGTAACTATGGTTACTATGTTAATCGCCCGCTTACTGTAGGCATTAAATTTAACTATAAGTTTGAAATATAATTAAACGATACGTTGGAAATATAATTAAACGATAAGTTTAAGTACAATAAAAAGGCTCAAATTAATTTGAGCCTTTTTATTTGTAAGTACATTATTTATAAGAGTATTCATGCAGCCAAACTTAAAGCAACTACACCAAAGCGCTATAAACAACTTAAACCAAGGCAACATTCAGCAAGCGCATAAAGCACTGGTTGAGCTAGTGACACTGCAGCCTGACTTTGCTGATGGCTACTTTTTACTCGCCATGGTTAATTTACAGGTTGGTCAAATTTATAAAGCGATAAAGCTAATTGAAAAAGCATTAAACTTTACTCAGTCTATTGAATATACAGCGCAACTTGCCAAGTGCTACGCTCTTACCGGCGATTTACAAAAAGCGAAAAGCACCGCCCTCAGCGTTAAGCTTGAACATATTAGTAAAGCACTTGATGCCGATACATTAGGCGTGGCGCTCACCCAAGCGGGTTTACATCAACAAGCAGCTGATTACTTTATATGCGCATTAAGTATAGCTGAGAGGAGTAATACTCGTCAGCCACAGTTTTATTATAACTATGGGGTATGTGCTAAATTTTTAGGCCAGTTTGAAAAGGCGCAGCACGCGTTTGAAAATGCCATTGCACTGAATCCGCTTCATCATCAAAGTCATTTTGCTTTAGCTGATTTAACTAAAGTCACTAGGCAAAACAACCACATAGCGCGATTAAAAAACGCATTTGAACAGGTCAATCACCCTGACGCTAAACTGCATATAGGTCATGCGCTCGCAAAAGAATATCAAGACCTAGGCGACTTTTCAGCAGCCTTTGCCGCGTTACAACATGGTAAAGCAGCAAAACTCGCTAATAAGGCGTTTGATAACCAAGCGTCTGAGGCACTATTCGCACACATTAAACAGCTCAGTGATAAATACAAAAACCAACAAACAGCTGGCAACCAAAGCTGTGAGCCAATTTTTGTATTAGGCATGCCGCGCTCTGGCACCACATTAGTTGAGCGCATTTTATCAAGCCACAGCGACGTACAATCAGCGGGCGAGCTGCAAGACTTTGGCCTAAGTGTAAAAAAACTTAGCCAAACACCAACGCCTCAAGTACTTGATACAGACACCTTAAGCCAAGCTTACCAGCTTGATTTTGCAAAACTTGGCAGCACTTACCTTGAGGCGACCCGTGTAGTTACCGGTAACCATAAACACTTTATTGATAAATTACCGTTTAACTTTTTTTATATCGATTTAATTACCAAAGCCCTGCCAAACGCCAAAATAATCTGCCTACTTCGCGACCCCATGGACACCTGTATTGGTAACTATCGTCAGCTATTTACTATTAACAACCCGTATTATGCTTACTCGTTAGACTTACTCGACACTGCTAAATTTTACAGCCGCTTTTATAAACTAATACAGCACTTTAGCGCCCTTCACAGCAATATTAAACTAGTAAAATATGAAGAGCTCGTCGCAGCACCAGAGCAAAAAATAAAAGAGTTAGTGAGCTATTGCGACTTAGACTGGCAACCACAGTGCCTTGATTTTCACTTAAACACTGCACCGGTATCAACCGCCAGTAAAATGCAAGTACGCCAACCGCTTAACAACAAGGCCATAGGCCGCTGGAAAAAGTTTAAGCCCCATACTGATGAAGCGCAGACTTATTTAGTTAATCAAGGAGTTTTAGGTTTAATTAAATAACAAAAAATATTACGTGGACGGATAGTTCTGTGTGATTAATTTAAAAGTTATCGGATGGATATAAATTTTTAGGCTGAATGTATTAAAGGTTTTTTCTCTGTTAACTTACCCTACTCCACTTAAGGAAAAACCCAACGCTGCTACCATAAAAAACTAACAAAAAGTAATACACCAATTACTGCAGCAGCTATAAATAAGTATTTACCAAGCTTAGCATTATGTTTAAGAGATTCTTGGTGTTTAGCCTTAAGCATAAGTAATTGTGCTTCGTTTAAATCGGAACAATGCGTACATTTATCTAAGAATTCAGAATAATACAGTTCACACCTATCACATCGTTTTTGTTTAGGTTGCTTAGATCTCCATGATATGCTCATCCCTAAAGACATTATAACTTCCACTCAAGAGTACCAGCGTACTCAACCTTAACCAGCCTACCATTTAATAACGCAGGCTTAAATCGCCATAGCTTTAAAGCCCGTAAACCTTCCTTTTCAAATACACCTTTAGGAGCAGATTCAATTACTTCAACTCTTTTTAACGTACCAACTTCATTCACTATTGCTTTGAATTTTAAGTAGCCCTCTACGCTATTTTTAGCCGCATCTTCAGGATATTTTGGTTCAATCTTCACAACCCATTTAGCAGGTAAATCTGTTTGTGCATTGGTATATACAGTACTTGAATTTGCCGCTTCATTAGTACTATTACAACCAACCAGTAAAAGAACTAAAAATATAGTTATGTACTTCAAAGGCTACTCCTAAAAATATGCTCAGTAAAATAAACAACTAGTGGTTAAGTTTACTAAGGTGTTCAGCAACTCCAATACCAATGAAAAATATAACAACACTTAAAATTCCAAAACCTAGATATTTGAAGAATTTCTTCACCATAACTCCTTGTACATATAACCGCTTTATCAGTTAACACTTTCCAAATTCAAGCGTGAAAATGCCCTCATTTTATTAACTTATATTAATAAAAAATAGTGTAAGTTATTGCCAGCTATAAATTTTATGCTTAATGTAGGTTATTTCGCTATGTAAAAAAGGGAGGGTTTCTTTTTATTCTTACTAAGTTAAAAACGACTCACCAGAATGATCGTTCATCGCTCTTTGCCGAAGTATGCCTGTGTGCTATGAGAGGACATTGAGCACCATAGTCACTTGTTAGCATTAAAACTCTGATACTTATTCCGTGCGATAAAGAACCATACAGAAAAGCAGCCTGCGCATAAGTACCCGAAAAAAATCAAAAATGTAGCACTATTGATTTTCATACCTGTTGATACCGAGGCAACTATTAAGAGATTAGCTGTAAGCCCTGAGAATAGAATACCAACAAGTACATCATTAACGGGCTTTAAGTTTGACGCTGCTATAGAAACACCCAAAAAAGCAATTAAAAACCAATAATGGTTTTCATAAAATTCACCCTAAGATATCAGAATAAAGATCGCCACAACGGTATAAATTAAAAAATTAAGTAGCGATGTTATTTTCAATAGACTATCCAAATTAACTCCTTAATGCTAAGGGCAAAAAATTGTTAGCTAAAATATTGAACGGAGTGAAAATAGCCAACTGTATTTTTTCCGTTTTAAGCCCTTGTTAGCATTACACTTTTACCAAACTCGCATTTTTGAAATATTTCTCTGCACGTTCAGCAACATTACTGCAATATTTTTTAGGTAACCAAATATCTATGGCGTTATTACTTTCTGTGAATAAACTAACACAATTATTTGCGAGTTGAATTTTTGTAATATTAGATTTAGCTACAACTTTAGATGAAAAACCATAGCAGCGTGACAACATAGTTGGATTAATTATAACGTTATCACCATCTTCTATTAACGCTTTGTGCGAAGTAGATAAGTTTACTTTATGCTCGATAAACCAGATCACTAAGCAAGCGATAATTATATAAATATACGTTGATTCCACTACCATACTCCTTGTAAGGCTAACGCCGCTATAAATTGCGGCTTTGGAGTCGATTGTTTTGTGGTAGCGTAGCGTTAAGCCACAAAAGAAGCGACGGAAAAGCCGTCAATTTGATAGCTTTGTTATGCAATATTTTAAGCTTATTGAAGCTTAATGACTTCACCACCCTCAAACACAATAGCTGTAACACTAGTTTTAATTGAACCAGTACCATTTGTCACCGTACTCAGGAGCTTGTCATAATTCTCCCCATCAATAAACTGATTATCTTTAAAGACATAGAATAAATTAGCCGTAGATTTTTTCTTAGAATTGATTTTTTCTTCACTGTCGCCATTCATCTCTAATACCACCCTACCAAATGGATCTAAAAATTTAGTGGTGAATTTAAGAGCAATAATATTTTTATCTGACTTATTTGTGAAGATAGGCATAAAACGGATGGTTTTTTGAGAATACTTATCAACATTATGCTCGAAAAGATGAGAAGATACTTCGACCATGCTATCACTTGAACTAGTCTTTACACCTTGAATCTGATAAGTGCCATCCTTATTTAAAACTATTGTCCTCCCATCAGTTGTTGTAACAGTCTCTGCATATGCGATCGATATAAAAAGAGTTAACAACGTAGTAAATACTGCTCGTTTCATTTATTTTTCTCCGTAAGTGGGTGGACTCTAGTTGCATAACGCCCCCATAAGGGGCAACAAAGTGGAGCGGCGATTTTGTTAAAATTAACGTTCCACCAAACTAAATCGCCGCGTAGCTTTGTTGTCCCAGCGAGCTTGCGAGCGCCTTAATGGGTTTGTTATGCGTCATATCACACGTATACTAAGGTTCTTTTCTCTTTAGGCATATAATCAATGAATAAATCCATCAATTTTTCGATATTGTAATTATGCTCTGCGGAATAATAAATAGGCCTTATGATATCAACACCAGTAGCTTCTTTAACCCTACGTTGAATAGAACTAGCCTGCTCCTCCAAGTATTGTTTTAATTCAAACTTTGGAGAGTTACTATCATAACACCAATATCTGCCTTTCATTGCCATATCAGCTTGATTTATGGCAACAAACACCCGCTCTTTTTGAAAATTGGGAACAATAACATCATTTAATAGCTTGTAAGTTGTTCCCATGTCACGATTTGAGCCTTCAATAATTACTAAGACAAGATCAATAAATCCATATGACTGACCATTGCTGTCATAGTCTTTGTACAATAAGTCGACTATTTTTTTAGAATGCTCTTTGTCTTTGGCCACCCCATCTCCAAGGCCAGGGGAGTCCCACAACCTAAAAGAATCATTTAACCTAAAACTTTCTGTTTCCATAGTTTCAGGCTCGACGCCTTTACCAACCTTCGATACTTCCTTTGAAAAGATCGTATTTAATGTTGTAGATTTTCCGGCTCCTGTGACACCTGTAACCATGACATCGAAAATAATTCCTACTTCTTGAGATTTTCGTGAAAGATCACTGTTTCTATATTCTTTATACATATCACCAACCGAATAGACCACCAACAAATCCAATTGCAGCCCCTACAGCTGAGCCAATAGCGGTCCCAACTACCGGCACGACAGAACCGATAGCTGCGCCAGCGGCTGCTCCTGCAAGTGTATTTTTTGAGATATGTGAGGCAACCTCTTGAAAACTTTTCTGAGTTTCTTTTTTATAATCTTCCAACTCATCATCACTCTCCCACATTTCCTTTTCACTGGAAATATTCTCAATGTATGAAAGTCTTTTTTCTTCAGGGGTGTTTTTAACTATGAAATAAAGAAGCTTTGATAAGTTCCAAGGTTTTTGCTCTTCACCGAAGTCTTTGTATCCGGCAGAATAATAAATTGGTTCAACCTCAACAGAAGTGGCTTCTTTTACTCGTGTTTTTATTGAACTCACCTTTTGATTGAGAAAGTCAATTAAGTTGGGTTCTGGCTTGTTCTTTTCAAAGTTCCAATATCTTCCCTTCATAGCCACATCAGCTTGGTTGATTGCTATTAATATCCTATCTTTGGCGTTTTCACCTAAATTGGGAATTATGACTTGGTTAATTAATTCGTATGAGGTTCCTAAATCCCTGCTACTTCCATCCAAAATAACTAATACGAGATCAATGATTGGATTGCCATTATCGTCTAATTCATTTAGCTTGTTTATAATGCCCTTGGAATGAGCGATATCCTTTTCTTTTCCATCACCCAACCCAGGACTATCCCATAAAATCAGGTTGTTCAGCTCATACTTTTGTATTTCCATTGTTTCAGGATCAACACCAACACCCACCTTGGCAACTTCGGTGTTAAACATTGCGTTGATTGTAGAGCTTTTACCACACCCCGTAGCACCAGTAATCATTAAGTTGATTTTTTGACTCTTAAGCCTCAAAACCCCTTTCAGTAACTTATCTTTTTCCTCTTCTGAGATTTTTAGTGAATCAATTGAATCTTCTATTTTTTCGAAAACATTTTTCTCATTCATACGCACATATTCCTTGTTTGACGTATAACATTTTAGTATTTATGCGACACGCTGTTTGTGTTGCATAATCGCTTGTTGGACTGAGCCGCTACCTGCTCGGTGTGTCAGAGTTGGTGTTGTTTATGCTATGGGAATTTGCTTTTTGGAGGCTCTCACTTTCCTAGCTGATTTAATCAGCTTAGCTAGTGTTATGTAAGCTTTCCCTGCATTGCTCAGCGCTTATTATGTATTCATTACACCTAAATTTGCCTTAATAAGCAATTATATTTTTTACACGTACAGAGGCCGCTAGCCTGAGCAGTTAAGCAGGTTAACTAATTGATTTTAAGCAGCTACCTAGCTGCTAACTCGTTCGCTCTACTTTGGTCCTTGTTTCATATAACTGGAATACGCCAATTAACCGCAAGATACCTGCCTTACAATGCTGGCAAGGCCAATGCGGTATCAGTGTTACGTTTTCTGTCTTTAGCTTCTCCACTTTACCTCTGTGTGATTCTTGTGACCTTATTAATGCTAACTTTCGCTTGCGACACGCATTAGCTAAAAAGCCATAGTGGCGAATGCGCATAAACCCTTTAGGCAATACATGTTGAAAGTAGCGCCGTAAAAATTCATTACAACTCAGAGTCATGACTTTATCGCGGTTGTTATCTGCATAATCGCGGTATTTAAAGCTCACTGTTTCTTCAGTCGCTGACACTAATCGCGATTCTGACATCACGCCTTTTCGGGTATAACGAGCAAGGTAACTAACTAGCTTTTCACTGTACGTTAAACAGGCTTTGCTATACACGCACCATTTGGTTGGGGTGTTTATCTTCGCGAATGAACTATCGCATTCATTAAGCGCCGCCAGCATTTTCCCTCTGAACACTGTTGATAATGCTTTAACGGGGTATAAATAGCCTTTTTCTATTTCATGCCAGTGTGCTTTATCAAGCGCACCTGCGGGTATCAAACAATGCAAGTGGATATGCTGACCTAAGTTTTGCCCCCACGTATGCAGTACACTTGTCATGCCTAACTGACCATGCCTCTTTCGTTTCGCAAATTTACTCAGCGTTTGCCATGTGGCTTTGAATAAACACTGATACAACGCGTTTGGGTTGTAGTGCGCAATGATATTCAACTCATGCGGGAGTGTAAAAACAAGGTGGAAATACCTACATGGTAATAAATCCTCCTGCTGTTTTTGCACCCATTTAGCCGTAGCCATGCCTTGGCAACGCGGACAATGACGGTCTCGACAGCTACATCCAATCTTTTGCGACTCACCACAGTTATCACATTGCCATGCTTGATAACCGAGCTGACCCGTTCTGCATGATTGAAGGTGCTGACACACGCGCAGTTGTTGATAACTCACCGTATGATGTTGGCGATAACTCTCAAGGCTTGAGTTTAAAATATCAGCGAGGTGTAAGGCGTTCATTGTTTACTCCAGCTCGCAAGCAAATCAATGCCGCCATGACCTAACTCTGGTAACCAATGTAAGTAACTTTGTGTGGTTTTAATATCACTGTGCCCAAGCTGATGTTGCAGTTGATGAAGTGGCATACCTGATTCAAGTTGGTGTGTTGCATAAGCATGGCGTAAAGTATGTGGATTACAGTGCTTTAAGCCACACGCTTGTGCATGTTTTCTCAATGGCTTCCTGAAGGTTGATGCTGACATAGGTTTATCCATTAATAACCGTGAATAGAACATCCAACCTGTTGGGTGATACATTTTCCAATAACAACGTAATTGAGCCAGCACGCTATCTGATACAACCACATAGCGTGATTTATCCCCTTTACCTTGTTCAATTAAAATAGTTTTACGCTGTCCATCGATATCTTGCACTTTAATGCGTAGCAGTTCATTAATACGTAAGCCACACCCATAGCACACCATAATCAATGTTTTTAAGCGCATATCATCCGTGCAGCTCTCTATCAGCCGTCGCATGTCATCGCGCGATAAATACGTGGGTGCGCGAAGTTTTACTTTTGGCAGTACAATATCTAAGTTCAATGGCCGATGTAAAATATTCTTAAACAAGAACCAAATACTGTTTATCTGTATTTTTTGGCTTGCTCTAGAAAGTTTACGAATCGCAGGATCGTTAAAAAAGGCGTTAAGTTCCTCATCAGTAATCGAATCGAGCGGTTTATTAAAATAATGACTGAGTTTTAGTAAATGTTCACAGTAGCTTTTACATGTACTTTGCGAATAACCACGATAGGCTATTTCAGTTTTGACTTGTTCAATGAGTGTATTCATGACTTACCTCCAAGTTATGGGATAACCCCAAGGTAAGTGTGGCTCAAATGATAAGAATAGGATCTCCGCGTAGCGGCTTAGTTCAACAATTTAATAGTGCGCTCATCGCGCATATTTCTGCCGACTTAACGCTCATTTATCTAGCTTATATAGTTTTAACAAATAACCTAAGGTATTACTATCACTAAGTTTTCTAAAATCTCAGATAAATTTAAATAAACCAATATGCGCGCAGCGCTCATTTTCATGAATATATGAGCAAAGGGCTATTTAGCTAATTAATTAACGACGATTTTTTTTGCCAATCTCAATGCCCGGTTATCGCTCATACCTACATGCTAAGTTTAATCTAATAATAATGACTATAAACAAAACTTAGCACGTAAATTAAAGGTTATTGCTCATCGGCGTCGCGAATGCGTTCTTTACGCTCTTGCTCTTCATCAAAGGCGGCTTGAATTTCGCCAAGTACTGAATCTACATCTGCAGCTTCGCCATCGTCTTCAAATTCGCCACTGAGTTTTGAGTGCGGGGTTAAGTTAGCATCTGCAAACAGTGCCCACATTTCTTTGGCATATTGCGTATGTAATAACGCCGGTGCAAATTGGCCATAATAGCGGCGCATGTTATTTACATCACGGGCAAACATCGCCTCGGCACTATTATTAGCAGAGGCGTTAACCGCTTGGGGTAAATCAATAATTACTGGGCCGTTGCTATCAACAAGTACATTAAACTCCGATAAATCACCGTGAATAATCCCAGCGCACAGCATGAGTTTAATGTAGTGCATCATTAATGTATGTTGCTCAATGGCTTGTTGCTCGGTTAAATCAACTGCACCAAGCTGTGGTGCAACATCGCCTTCATCATCGCTTACTAGTTCCATTAACAAAACACCGTCAATGCAGCCGTAAGTTTGCGGTACCCGAACACCCGCTAAAGATAAACGCGACAGCGCGTCAACCTCGGCATTTTGCCAAATTTCTTCTTCTAATTGACGGCCATAGCTTGAACGCTTACCCATAGCACGGGCTTGGCGGCCACCACGTACTTTTCGCCCTTCTTGGTACTGTGCTGCCTTTTTAAAACTGCGCTTACTGGCCTCTTTGTATACTTTAGCGCAGCGAATTTCATCGCCACAGGCGACGACAAATACATCGGCCTCTTTACCGCTCATTAACCGGCTGATCACCTCATCAATAAAACCATCATCAACTAATGGCTGTAAGCGTTTAGGTATTTTCAAACGACACCTACTAAAAATACAGGGTTGGCTTTTTGTTTTGCTATGTGGTTCAAACGAGGCATACCTTTGGGGATTGAAGAAAGTTATAAATTATTAGTAAACTTTAAAGTTACATTTAATGACTAAATTACGCAGCTAGAATAAGCGACTACAGCTAAAAAGCCAACCGCCTTTTTTGCTTTTTAAACATTATTGAACAAGAGCCGAGATAAAACCAAAAAACGAGCACGGTTTAGCGTACTCGTTTACTTTATATTATTAAAAAGTGTTTAGAACTGCCACACCAAAGACGCCCAATAACGGCGGCCATCTTCAACATAACCATACTCTTGCTCTGTGATCTCTTTATCAAGCAAGTTGTAAATTCCAGCACCAAGTTTAACGCTGTCACTTAGCTGATAATTAGCACCTAAATTGGCAATGGTATAATCAGGAGCAATTAAACTACTTTGTGAAGGCCCTGTGGTAGGCTGGCTTTCTTCTCCACGATATTGCACACGTAACCATCCGCCTAACTTATCTGTTGGCCGCCAATTTAAAGACGTTTGCAAACTATGTTTTGGTAGCTGATTAAGTGGGCTCCCTTTATATTCACCGGTTTTTTGCTCTGAATCGGTGTAGGTATAACTAGCACTCACATCAATTTCAGTTGAAATATCGTAATCTACTGATAGCTCAATACCTTGGGTTATGGCTTCATCCACATTAATGTACGTAGTTGGCATGGAGCCAAACTGATTTGGGCCATCTGTGCACTGCGTTAATGGGCAAGCTATACGGGTTATTTTGTCATCAAATTCATTATAAAAAACGGTTGTCGATATGCTTAAATCGCGTCCAGAATCATAGTAAACACCCATTTCATAGTTAACTGATTGCTCAGGCTTTAAGTCAGGGTTACCATAAATATTCCCGCCACGACTCACTTGTCCCCATTGCGCGGTAGATTGGCGAATATTTGGCGCACGGAAACCGGTTGATATGCCGCCTTTAATAGTGATCGCTTTAGATGCGCTATAAACACCATACAAACGTGGGCTCCAATGACCCGCAAAGTTGCCATCATGATCGTAACGTAGGCCTGCGGTAAGCTTAAAGTCATCCGTAGCTGCCCACTCGTTTTCACCAAAAACTGACCATTGCTCGTTTTCTACATGGGTTAAGTCGCTAATTTTATTGCTTGTATAATCATCCAATGACTCTTTTAAATAGGTCGCACCAAACGTAGAGTTATGATCACTAAATAGCGGTAAACTCCATGTCGTTTGAATGTCGGTATTTTCGACAAACATTTCACGTGAGTTATTATCAAACTTATCGTACTTAATGTAACTACGCGACGAGCCAAAGTCGTAAAAACCGTTGTGTGACATAGAGTATGTTTGTTGCTCATACTCAGTAGTTGCTGATTCAGGGCAGCCACGTCGACCACAGTTTTCACCTGGCGCAAGCGGGGCAACTGTTTTACCAAGTGTTTCGTCTAATGTTTGTTTTGCCGAGCCAAGTTCAAACATTAATTCGTGACTATCATTAGGTGTTAATGTGAACTTGGCTTTTACGTTACTTTGTTCTTTACCTCGAAATCCTGCAGTAAACTCATCTTCATTTCGCTTTGAAAACTGCCCGTATAATTGCACGCCCAATAGATCTGGAATAATGCCACCAGAAGTGAAAAAGCTGGCTTGGTTTATATCACCTGACTGACTTTGCTCTTGAATGGTGCTGTCTAAACGCAGTTCACCGAACCACTGCTCTGGCGCTTTACGGGTAATAATGTTGATCACACCACCAATTGCATCAGAGCCATACAATGAAGACATAGGGCCACGTATTACTTCAATACGTTCAATCGCTGAGATTGGCGGCGTCCAAGCACCTTCTACGCCTGGGCCATCACTATTAGGTCGTGTTTCTCTTGAGCTTTGGCGTTGTCCATCAATAAGAATGAGCGTGTATTGGCTTGCCATACCACGCAAGCTAATATCTTTTCTGTCACCTCCGCCAGTCACTATTACACCCGGAATATCAGCCATTGCGTCGGTTAAGTCACGATAAAAGCGTTTTTCTAGCTGCGCTCTGTCGATAACACTAATACTTGCAGGTGCCTCTTTGAGCATTTGTTCGTAACCAGAAGCAGTGACAACCATTATTTCCATATCTTGTTTTTTTTCATCAGCAAAAGCAGGGTTAGCAATTGCAAAAGTACTTAAAATAAATGCAGTTACCGGCCTTAACTTACAACTTACCGTGTTCATGATATTTCTCCGTGACATTCAGCATGTAAATGATAATGATTAGCGCTTGCGATAATAGTGAGAAGTTCCCTTCTTCTCAACGCTATTTTTATTAAAGCTAATTTAAGTAAGGCTTAACGGTATGAGTGATAAGTTAACTAAAACCCTGAATATATTTGTTCGCACAGTGCAAACGGGAAGTATGAGTAAAGCTGCCGCAGACCTTTTAATGACAACCTCTGCAATTAGCCAGCAAATAAAACAAATAGAGCAAGATGTAGGTTTGAGTTTATTTAATCGAAGCCCTCGAGAATTAACGCTTACCGAGGCGGGTGAACTTTATTATAAAAGTTGTTTACAAATGCTTGCCGTTGCAACAGCTACATCAGAACAATTACAGCATTTACAAAATTGCCCGAGTGGGCAATTAAAACTAGCAGCCCCTGTCGGTTTTGGAGGTGGGTTACTAAGCGAGCCTGTAAAGCATTTAATTAGCCAATTTAATGATATAGATGTGCACTTAACGCTTTCTGACGAGCCCATTGATATGATCAGGACAGGTATAGATTTAGTGCTGGCGATTGGCCCTCTCGAAGACTCAAACTTAATTGCACGCCAGCTCGCTAGTTGGCCATTAATACTGTGTGTTCATAAAAATCATGTACTAGCACAGCAACCAAAAATCACACTGGATGACCTAAAAGCGCATAACCGCATTGCGCATATAGCTGTTGATCCGGCGCTTACGCACCTTACTCGCGGCGTAAATACAACACTACAAAAAGCGCGTATTACCATTAATAATATGCAAACTGTGATTCAATTTGTTCTCGATGAGTTAGGCTATGCTATTTTGCCTGAGCCTGAAGTACGTAATTTCTTAGCTACAGGAGAACTTTTAGAAATATGCACTGATTGGCAACTTCCCCATTACGATGTATTTGCTCTAACGCCTGCACGCGATACGTTAGCAGCAAAAACAAAAGCCGCAATTAAAGCACTTAACGCATCATTTTCAGCTATTTAAATAACCTAAGTTCAGATTAAATAACCTATGGCTTGTTTATAGCTAGTTAATTGCAAACAAAATTCCTACCTGCATCATTTAACTCCCCGCAATACGCTTCAGTTACTTAATGTTATTGCCTTTGGTTAAAGTTTATACTTGTAGTTTTTCTGTTATGTAAACGCAAAACAAGCATATAGCTAAGCGCTCATTCAGTAAGACTGCATTAGTATTAATACGTTGCGGCACGTTAATAAACACACGGTTATTAAACAGGAGTAAATTACATGGCAAGCACATCTAATAAGTCACACGAGGTTAGTAATGCACAATCGGCTTTATTAAACCCAGAGCACAGCATTCAAGTACGAGGCGCGCGTGTTCATAACTTAAAAAATGTGGATGTAAACTTGCCCCGTAATTCACTTGTTGTTTTTACCGGTATATCAGGTTCGGGTAAATCATCGCTCGCCTTTGGAACATTATTTGCCGAATCGCAGCATCGTTATCTTGATTCGGTATCCCCTTATGCACGCAGATTAATCGATCAGGTAGACGAGCCTGATGTAGATTCAATTGAAGGACTGCCACCCGCGGTAGCCCTGCAGCAACAGCGCGGTGCACCCTCGGTACGTTCATCGGTGGGTAGTGTTACCACTATTTCTAACGCGCTGCGAATGCTTTACTCTCGTGCAGGCGAATACCCCAATGGGCAAGGCATACTGTACGCCGATGCGTTTTCGCCCAATACGCCACAAGGCGCCTGTCCAGAATGCCACGGTATTGGCCGTGTATTTAACGTAACCGAAGAGCTGTTAGTGCCCGACCCTACTAAATCAATTAAAGAGCGCGCTATTGCAGCATGGCCGCCGGCCTGGCAAGGTAAAAACCTAAGCCGTATTCTTACCTCGCTAGGCTACGACATTAATAAACCGTGGAATACCCTGCCTAAAAAAGCCCGTGATTGGATTTTGTTTACCGACGACACACCCACAGTGCCCGTTTTTCCTGAGTACACGCTTGAGCAAACCCAATCGGCGATTAAAAATGAAGAAAGCCCCAGTTACATGGGTACATTCATAAGTGCTAAACGCTTTGTTTTACAATCGTTTGCCAGTACGCAAAGCCCACGCACAAAAAAGCGCGTATCGCAGTATATGCAAATATCACAATGCCCGCAGTGCGAAGGTAAAAAGCTTAAAAAAGAGTCGTTGTCGGTTAAAGTCGCGGGCCTTGATATAGGCGAAATTTCGCAATTAACGCTTAATGAGCTGGCAGATAAATTAAGGTTTGCCGCTAGTACCCCCGCTAAAAGTAATGCTGCAAACCCCGAAAAAGCCATAGTTGCAAAGCGCATCACGAGCGACATTATTAAACGCGTTGAAGCACTCACCAAACTTGGTTTAGGGTATTTATCGCTTGAGCGTACTACGCCATCTTTATCAGCCGGGGAGTTGCAACGCTTGCGCCTTGCAACGCAAATTCGCTCAAAATTATTTGGTGTTGTGTATGTGTTAGATGAACCCTCTGCAGGCTTACACCCTGCCGATACCCAGGCCTTATTAGCCGCACTAGATGAGCTAATAGCTGCTGGTAACTCCGTGTTTGTGGTTGAGCACGACGTAAGTGTTATTCGTCACGCCGATTGGGTGGTTGATGTAGGGCCAAATGCGGGCTCCCGTGGCGGTAATATAGTTTATAGCGGCCCTGTTGAAGGCTTAAAGCAAATTAGCAGCTCACACACGAGCCAGTACTTATTTAAAAATAACGAATCCCAGCAAGCTCAAATACAAAACAAACAACGCCAAGCAAAAGCATGGCTTACGCTTAAAAATGTTGAGCGTAACAACTTACAAAAGCTTAATGTAGAATTTCCGCTTGGAATTATTACAAGTGTTACGGGGGTATCTGGCTCAGGTAAATCAAGCTTAGTAAGCCAAGCGCTTGTTGAATTGATTTACGATGCACTAGGGCAAAAATCGCAGCCACAAATACCCATAGATGAAGCCGAGCTACTCGAGCAAGAACTCGATATAACAACCGGCGGGCAAATAACTGGGGGCATTGAGCACATAAAGCGCCTAATAACGGTTGATCAAAAAGCCATTGGCCGCACACCTCGCTCAAACCTCGCAACTTACACGGGCTTATTTGATCACGTACGTAAACTGTTTGCCAATACCAAAGAGGCAAAAGCACGTAAGTACGATGCCGGTCGTTTTTCGTTTAATGTTAAAAAGGGTCGATGCGAAAATTGCGAAGGTGTAGGCTTTGTAAGCGTGGAGCTGTTATTTTTACCTAGCGTGTATTCGCCTTGCCCTGTGTGTAACGCCAAGCGCTACAACCAAAAAACACTCGAGATTACCTATAAAGATAAAACTATTGCTGATGTACTTAATTTAACGGTGGAGTCTGCGCATACCTTTTTTGCCGATGAACCCGCTATTTTACGTGCGCTAAATGCGCTGCTACAAGTAGGCCTTGGCTATTTACGTTTAGGCCAACCTGCTACTGAGCTTTCGGGCGGTGAAGCCCAGCGCATTAAACTTGCCACTGAACTACAACGTACTCAGCGCGGCGATACGCTTTATATTTTAGATGAACCAACTACCGGCCTACACCCAAAAGATGTAGCCATGCTAATGGCCCAGCTAAATGGCTTAGTTGATGCGGGCAACACCGTCATTATGGTTGAGCACGATATGCAAGTTGCCAGTAACAGTGATTGGGTTATTGATATTGGCCCCGGAGCCGGCGATGAAGGCGGGGTAATAGTTGCTCAAGGTTCACCCGAAAAAGTGGCAAGCGTAAAGGCGAGTAAAACCGCACCATTTTTACTTAAATAGTTAATAGATGACGCTTTTAGTTGTATAAAAGCGTCATCTATATATGGTAGTTAACGCTGAAAATAACGGCTTGAGATAGATTAATTATCCAAAGTTCAGGTTTACTAATACAGCCCTTTTTTATCTAGGTAACCAATCTGAAATAGCTTTACCTATTTCGTGCGGTGAATCCTCTTGGATGTAGTGAATACCGCTTACGGTTACCTCAGTTAGGTTTGGCCATGTGCGCACAAAATCTCTTGCGTAACCAACTAAAAAAGCACCCGGTTCAGCATTAATAAATAGCTTAGGAATATCGTGAGAGTTAGCTAAATAGCTCGCATAGCTTTTAACTAAAGCCACGGTATCGGCAGGCTCTCCAGCAATGGGCAGTTGGCGAGGCCCTGCTAAAATTGCACGGCGATCTTCTCCTGCATTTATAAAGGGTCTGCGATACTCATCATGCTCTGCCTGCGTTAATTTGCGTGCAATGGTCGCTGGTAATATTGTTTCAATAAAAAAGTTGTCATCAAGCACCATTTTTTCACCCTCAGCTGAGCGCATAGTGCCAATGGGTCCGTGCAAATCTTTAGGAAAATCGTCCCATGTTGGAAAGTCAGTAACAATTGCTTCCATAAACGCAATTGCTTTTACAGCATCACGATGTGTATTAGCCCAGTTAAAACCAACGCCTGAACCCCAATCGTGCAGCACCAAGGTAACGTTATTATTTACACCCAACGCTTCTAAAAGTGCAAATGTGTATTTGCTGTTTTCAGCAAGTGAGTAGCTGCCCTCATGGGTGTTATCTAACTTTTGCGAATCTCCTAATCCAATCATATCGATAGCAATTAAACGCCCTTTTTCTTGCAAATAGGGCATAACGTTTCGCCAAAGGAAGCTAGATGTAGGGTTACCATGTAAAAAAACAATAGGATCACCTTCGCCTTCATCTATATAAGCCATTTTTTTATCTAATACAGTTTTAAACTTTTTTGCATAACGTAATGTTTCTGAATCATTTTTCATTTAATTATATCGCTTTATTTAACTGATGAGCTGGCGGTAAATCCTCGCTCATCTAATTTGTGTAATATTCGAAGTAGATTAACTAATTTCGAGTTAATATACATGACTGAGTCATACAATAAACGAACGGGTTTAATTTGTCACTATATTTATATGATCTAATCACATATAATTAAATTTATGAAAAATGAAAAATATATATCAAATTTAATCGGCACGTTTGCTACTTCTGTTTCTAATGACATTGAAAAACAGATTGCCGAATTAGGCGGGCGAAGCCTAAGCCACGAAGCGGCACTGGTCACTATTTACAATCATCCGAATGAAACCATTGATGTACTAAGCAAGGTTTTAGGCTTAACGCATTCTGGTGCTGTTAGATTAATAAATACACTTGAAAAAGAAGAATTTGTAGAAAGGCGAAAGTCAGTAAAAGATGCCCGCTCTGTTGTTTTATGCGTAACGGATAAAGGAAGCCAAAGAGTTGAACTAGTACTAGCCAGCAGAGAAACAGCCACCTCTAAAATACTAAACAACTTTAATGATGAACAAAAACAACGCTTTTTAAGTTTGATAGAAGTAGCACTTGGCAGCCTAACAAACGAGCAGGTAGAAGCACGTAAAATATGCAAATTATGTAACGAAGGTGTATGTAGAAAGCGTGGTTGCCCAGTAGAAAATGCTATTAAGTAAAGTACACCTCACTTAAAAATTTATCCAATAAGTTAAAGAATGATAACAGCCACTTTAGTCGTTTTTCTTACATGAAATTAGGTAAAGATGGATTCGATTATAGTTATAAAATTCATGCATCTTTTTAAATTGTAAAGGTATTCCCCCTTGTACCTTTTTTAAAATAAGAAAAAAGAACCGTTTTAATGAGAGTTTTTAGCTATAAGGTTGACTCATCTAGTTACAAGTGTTAAAAAGTGAAAATGAACACTAACTTAATAAAGGAATAATTGTATGATAAAGGGAATAAAAATCGCTTTAGTATCAAGTGTAATGCTCTCTGGCTGTGTAGTTACTGAAACTATTAATGTAGGTATTGCTAGTTTAAATAACTCTTTCACAACTGCTGAATTACCTATTACATACACAAAAGCGGCTAAAGAAAGTGGCACTGAGAAAATGAAGCGTCTTGCAGTTATTTCAAATAACAGAAACGCAGCTACAGGTATAATTGAAACAAACCTTTCAAATATTCGTGTGAATGGCCAACCTTACTTTACCTTTGTTGATAAAGCTTCTCTTAGTAAAATTATAGAACAACAACGGTTTAATGAAAGTGATATCAGTAACTCAAAAAACAGAACCCGCCTAGGTAAACTTACAGGCGCAGATACACTTATCACTGCTGACTACACTGCTGATGTAGATACCTCTACTTACTACGAAAAAGACAGTGAATGTATACAAAAAGGTGATAAATGGTACAAGTGTGAGAAGTCTAGAGAAATAACCATTAAGTGTTCAGAAAAAATTGCGAAAGTAAATTTTAAACCTAAGGCTGTATCTGTAGAAACAGGGCAAATTGTTTTTACTAAACAATATTCACGCCTATCAAGTAGTAAAGTATGTAAAGGTGACGACCCTCATCCATCTGACTCTGTATTACGAGGCAGAGCACTTGCCGCTGTAATAGAAGAATTAAAACAAGATGTTGCACCACACCAAGTGACTAAAAATGTAAAGTTGATGGAATCTGATGATTCAGATTTAACTGATAAAGCAGAAGAGTTATTAGACCTCGCTGTTGAATTTGCAGAAAAAGACATGCCTGACCACGCCTGCAAAACCTTTGCAAAAGCTCAAAGTCAGTATTCAGAATCACTGGCTATAAACTACAACAATGGTGTGTGCGCAGAAAGAGCGAATGATTTAGAATTAGCAAAAGCATATTATGAAAAAGCGAGCAACTTAACATTAGACGTTGACGAACTTAAGTTTGTTATTGAAGGCCAAACACGGCTTGTCGAGCGTGAATCGGATAACGCAAAGCTAACTCTAGCAACAACTTCAAACCGTTTGTAATTTAAGTTAAGGCCTACCAATTTTGTGTTAGGCCTTATTGCTGTTGGTAAAACTATGACTACTAGAACATCCTCACTACTATTAGCGGCAATAGCGCTAAGTCCTTTCCTTACTAATGCAGCATCACATTGTAGTTGCAGCTCATACTATGCAAAGAATGCCCAGCCTAAGTGGGTAGGAATAGATATTGTTGATGATGAAAAATTAGCTAGCTCAGGCTCTTCACAATGCTCTGGTTTAAAAACAATTGATGAACGTCGGTCAGCTAAAAATGCGCGTGAAGAGCTCGCAAAATTACTAAGTACTGATATTTCAGTGAAAGAAATAATTAAAAGCACCTCATCAAGCACAGTAAGCCATTCTGATTACAAATCGGTGATTGAGTCTCAAACCAATCAGCTATTAAAAAGCGCAAAAGTATATGATCGTTATGTAGACCCTATTAACTGTACTGTATATGCAGCTATTTCAATTAGTAAAGCCGATCTTGAAGAAGGCCAACAAGAAAAAATAAAACAACAACAAGCAATGCTAGGCGCAAAAAATAGTTGCTTAAAAGTAACGGGCGAAAATAGCTCTCAACTTACAGAGTTACTCACTGAGCAACTTTTACAGCATGGATATAAATTAACAAACTCGGCTTGCGAAGTGACCTATTTAGTTAAAAACTCGATAATAAAAGCACAAAGTAAACTTGTAATTACACAGTTAAAACTTCAAATAGATACACAAAGCAAAAAGTCTATTTGGCAACAACGTTTTGAAGGAAAAGGTTTGAGCTACTCTAAACGCTCAAAAACCGAGTTAATTCATTTAGCCAATCAAGACAGCACAACTAATTTAATAAATAGCATTGTAAAGTTAAAAAATACTGCTATCGATTCTTATTAGCGATTATATTAAGCCATGTTTTAAACAGTTATATTTAACACTGATAAACTATATTTTAAGGATGAAAATGTCTGTAGGAAATAACTTAGAGCCTGAGGCTAACACTGAAGAAAATAAATCTTTGTTAGCTAAATTGAAAGGTTACTTTATTTTACTTATGGTTGCTTTAATGGGTCTTGGAAATTGGGCCGATAGTAAAGCACTCATAATTGAAGGGTACAACGGATTCATTACTCACTTTACGAACCAAATCGAAGAAAAAAAGATTACTGCGCTAGATATTGGCAACTACTTACCTTACGCTGAAAAAAAAATAGGTATTCCGCAAGTAATTAAAACATCATCTTTGAATACTGATTACGAATATAGGTATTACAAAAATACGAAATATTTACTCACACTTATTAATAAAAATACTCGTATAGTCGGCATCGCCGTACATAGCTTAAAATACGATAAAGCTATGGTACCGGAATTTACACCCTTAATACCTTTTAATAAAAAAATGCTCAGAGTTAATAGTCTAAGCGATGTTATAAAATCAAGTAACGAATTTTATTTTGATTCTCATAATATTAAATATTATATGCTGTCAAAACAGTTAAATGCTCAAGGTATGTTTTTGAACCTTAGCGTTGGCTTTAGTAACTACGCACCATTACTTGATGAAACGCAAAAAGCTTTATTTAAACTTGATGAGTTAATGCTTACTCAAGATGACGAAAAAGCCTTAGCTAAAACAACCGAGATACTTGCTAACACTGCGGCTACATTTTATGCAGTATCTGAGCTATCTAGTGAATACATCTCTGATTCATTACTGACCAAGTATGAATTTAACGCTTATTTTTAAGGATAAAAAATGCGTCACACTTTATTATTTTTTGCTTTATTTACTGCTTACAGCGGGGCTACCACGCCGACGTTCGAAGAATTTAAAAAACAGCAACTTGCAAAACAAACCACTTTTAAAAACGATCATCAGTTAGAATATCAAGCATTCAGACAAGCATATCTCGAGGAATACGATAAATTTAGAGATAGATTATTGCAAAACTGGTCAAGACCTGTACAAAGCTCATTATTAGAACGTGTTGAATATAGTGCGGATAAAAAAACACGTATTATTATTGATGAACAAAATTCGACCGTGACTGTACAAACACTTGAAGACTCAAATGAAACAGGACTAAAAGCGACTTCTCAAGAAGAAGCATTAACAACAAATCAATTGTTAAATAATGTTAAATTATCGCCGGTTTTAACTGATATTTTTAAAGACCTTAGCTTACTCGATAAAGCAGTAAAAACAGCAAAAGTTGATATAAAAGCACAGCCAGACAAACATGAAAGCGAAGTCGCATTAATTAATGAAATTACTTCTCAACACGAGCAATCATTGAGTAGTTTAGATAAAAACGAGCAATTACCTAAAGCACAAATTGATATCCAAAAAGAGCAGCTTACCAAAGAAAAAGAACAACGTATTAGTAATTTAAATAATGCGCTAAAAAAAACAAAAGAGCAAAACCTTACCTACAAACGCATTAAGTCGTATACTTTCGCTCTACCCGATACTTATTTACAAAAAAAAGTAGCGCCTTTTGTTACTTATTATAGCCAGTTTTCTAAAGACCAATTATCTTTACTATTAGCTATTTCACATGCTGAGTCGTCATTTGATCCTAATGCAAAATCGCATATTCCAGCATTTGGATTAATGCAAATAGTGCCAAACTCAGCAGGCTTAGATGTTGCTCGCAAACAATTTAAAAAGGATATTGCTCCTACAGCTAAAGAACTATTCGACCCAAAAACTAATATAACTTACGGTGCTGGGTACTTAGACATTTTAACGACTCGATATTTGCGCAAAATTAATAATCCCATAAGCCGAAGATATTGTGCCATTGCAGCTTATAATACTGGCGCTGGTAACGTAGCTAAAGCATTTAACTTAAATAGAAGTACGAATGTAAATAAAGCGGTAGCCTTAATAAACCAATTAGATAGCGAGGGTGTATACGCACAACTTATAAATAATTTACCGTACGACGAAACAAAAAAGTACTTACAAAAGGTAAGTAAATTAGATATTCAATATCAAAAAAACTTAGAACAATGGAACCTTAACAATAAGGAAGTAAATCATGCGAAATAAACTTTTAATATTGGCAGTTGCTGGAGTTATTACAGCATGTGGTACAACACCACAAAAGTCTCAACCTCTTGCTGAAAACGATTCTGTTCCAAGCTGGGTTTTACAACCTACAGCACCCGAGGGCGGTTTGGCTTCATCTAGCTGTGTAGTATGGACGGGAAATATGGCTGCAAGTAGAGCACAAGCTATTGCCAATGCACGTGCCGATCTAGCAACTCAAATTAGTGCTAAAGCGCAAGTAATGGATACACTAATAAACAAACAAACCCAACAGCAAGACTCAACGACGACTAATTCATCATTTACGCAAATAAGTAAACAGGTAGCTGAGCAAAGCTTAGTAGGGGCTATTGCTAAAGAAATTGGTTTTGCTCGCTTAGATGGAAAGAAACAGTTATGTGCGCTTGTAACTATGGAAAATACTAAGCCTTTATTTGATAAATTAATCGAAACGTCAGGAAAGAATTTAAGCCCTAATGATGAAGATATGCTTTATCGTGAATTCAAATTAAAAACAACAACTGATGAGCTTAAAGCGCTAGATAAATAAGCGTTTCATAACAGCCCTAATATAAGTTGGGGTTGTTATATTAATTAAATAACTACAATAAATTACCCTAGTATTAACCAAACCCCCACTAGCACCATTAAGCTGCCTGCAATTCGGTTCATCCATTTTATGTTATCGCCTCGGCTTAAAAATAAACGTAGGCTTTTACCGCCTGTTGCATAGGCGAGCATACATAAAAATTCGCTTACCATAATAACTAAAACAAGCACTAAAAGTTGTGGGGCTACTGCATGCTGTACACTAATAAAGGGCGGCAATAGTGAGATCATAAACGCCCAGCCTTTAGGGTTTGCAATGGCCGTTACAAAGCCTTGCGTAAAAAGCGACTGTCGGCTTATATCGCTTGGGCCATGTGTATTAATTGACATTTTACCTTTGGCGCGCCACATATTTATGCCTATATAAATTAAATACCCACCACCTACCCATTTTAAAATAGCAAAGGCCTCTGGGTAATTGAGCATTACGCCTGCGACACCGAGTACCGCAGCAACGGCAACACTTGCGACCCCTAATAACTCACCTATCATCATCCAGAGTGTTCGGCGTACACCTATGCTCATGCCGAGTGTCATGGCAAGGGTCATACACATACCGGGGGTGATAGATACAAAAAAGAAGGTAGGAATAAAAACCGCAAGCGCTGCTACATCAATCATTAATTTACTCTCGTATTAAAACAAAACGCGGCTACTTATAGCCGCGTTTTGCTTACTTATGTTTATTGCTATTGCCCTGTACTTGCCTCTAGTTCAGTAATTGCCTCTACAGGCTCTGCTTTATCATTTAACAAATACTTATCTAACCACTGCTCTTGTTCCCACAGTACGTGTAATAAACTTTTACGTGCGCGATAGCCGTGGGCTTCGTAAGGCAGCATTACTAAACGAGCATCTTTACCTAAGCCTTTAAGCGCTGCGTACATGCGCTCACTTTGCATTGGAAAAGTGCCTGAATTAGGATCTTCTTTGCCGTGGATCATCAGCATTGGCTCGTTAATTTTTTCAGCATGAAAAAACGGCGACATATTAGCGTACACATTTTGTGCTTGCCAAAAATCACGCTCTTCCCCCTGAAAACCAAACGGCGTTAAGGTACGGTTGTACGCGCCACTGCGAGCAATACCAGTTTTAAATAAATCACTATGTGCCAATAAATTTGCCACCATAAATGCACCGTATGAGTGCCCAGCTATGGCTATGTTGTTTTTATCGGCAATGCCTTTTTTAACTAATACATCAACCGCTGCTTGCGCGCTTGCTACAAGTTGTGTTCTAAAGTTATCGTTTGGTTCGCTGCCATCAATACCTACAATCGGCATTTTAGGATCGTCAAACACGGCAATACCTTTAGCAAGGTAAGGCATAGGGCCCCAATAGCCTATGTAAGTAAATTCGTATGGCGATTCGCGCACTTGTGATGCTACGGCTTTATCTTTGTACTCGAGCGGGTACGCCCACATAAGTACCGGCAACGGACCTTGAGTTGCATCGTAGTCTGGCGGTAAATAAAGTGTGCCCGAAAGCTCTACGCCGTCATCACGTTTATAACGTAATTGCTCTTTTGTCACCCCTTTAAATGCAGGGTATGGGTGAGCAAAATTAGTTAATTGAGTAAGCGTATCGTTATCTAAATCACGTATAAAAAAGTTAGGCTGCTCAGTTTTAGACTCTCGCACAGTTATAAAGCGCTCGCCTTCATCGTCAAGCAAAGCACGAACACGTTCGTAGTATGGCGCTTGTGATTGCCATAAACGCTTGCTGCTATTCGTTTTTACATCGTACTGGTCTAAAAATGGAATATTACCTTGCTCTGATGCGCCGTTACCGCGCAAATACATATAACGCCCGCCAACAATTTTAATAACGTTAGCACCTAAATCGTTGCGCTCGTAAATAAAGTTACCTGGATCTTTATACGCATCGTTATAACTGCGCTCTGAAAACAGCACGCGGTTTTTATCGGCATTACGTGGTTGAATAACGTACGTGCGAACTTGACGGTCGCTAAAGCGCCAATCGCTCAGTATGGCAATATTTTGGTTAGCCCACTCAATACCTGCAAAACGGCGCTCTACTTTTGCAAACAGCTTAGGCTCGCGTTTAAACGGCGCACGTAGGCTGTAAATATAGTCATGGTGCTCAACGTCAGTTTTCATGTCGCCGCCATCTTGCGCCTCGGCCCAAATAACTTCTGCGCCTTGGTCGGCACGCCATTCAAAGTTGCGTCGGCCAGTGCGAACACTGTCGTAGCCTTGTGGAATATTATCGGCAAGGGGTTGTTTTGCAAGCTCGGCTAATGCGTAACCGCGCATTCCCCATATTTGCCAAGTGCTGGCAAAACGGCTGTACGGTACTTGATACGAAAACGGCTCGTTTATCGCAGCAACTAAAATATTGGTTGAGTCTGGCGATACCGAAAACGATTTAAACAAAGCAGGGCTACCAATGGCTTGTGTATTACCATCAAGCGTTACATAAGCTAATTGCCCTTGGCCGTAGAATTTAAATTGTGCTTCATCAAACGGACTGGTTAATAAGTTTTGATAAGTACGCGCTGGCGCTTTTTCGCCAGTGCTTTGCTGTATAACTGGCACAACATTTTGACTGCTGTTTTTAAGCGCGGGTTTACCTATGTTAACCGCTAAATTGGCAATCAGTGCACTTCCATCGGGTAGCCATTGGTAAGGCATAGCGGTAATAACAGAATTAAGCGCTGCGCTTGAGAGCATTTTTGCTTGTTTAGTTTCTACACTGTATAGCCATAAATTTGCTTGGCTTTGTTGCTCTACAACAAACGCTAAATATTTACTGTTAGATGACCATTTAGGCGAGCGAATAATACCACTTGGTAAATTATTAATATTAATAACGGTGCCGCTTTGCACATGTTTAAGCTCAATTGCGCTGTATTTAGCACTCACACGCGAACGTGAAAAATTAGCAGGGTTAAGCTTTATGCCGGCAAGCTTGAGCTCATCTTTGGCAAGCTCATCGAGCGTTTCCACGCGTTTACGCTCAAATAAAGCAAGCCATTGGCCATCGCTCGATAAAAAACTTGTAGGTGCTAATTTTGCATCGACCACAGCAGCAAGCTCAGGCGATGGTGTTTGATAACCTTGCTCAGCATAGCTGTTTGGCATTATTACAACACAACAAATAAAGGCAATTAAGAGCCTAAATGCGTTCATGTTTTTATCCTTATGTTATTTTTAAGATTATAAAAGGTATATAATCACGTTTTGACCTGTTCATAAAGTATTAAGCTTTAAATTGCAGAGTTAAAAGATGACTTAAATAGATTAAATACGCTACACTACGCAGCTATTTGTTTACTACTTCGCGCATAAATACCATGCCTAACAAAGCTAAATCGGTCACTATTTTTGATGTTGCCCACCTTCCGGGAGTGTCTAAATCGACCGTATCGCTGGTACTAACGCAAAGTAATAAGGTTGCTGACAAAAGCAAACAAAAAGTGCTACAAGCCATTGACGAGCTGGGTTATGTGTATAATCGTGATGCAGCGGCTATGCGCTCTGGGCGTTCAAACTTAGTGGCTGTTGTAATTGATGATTCAACAAACCCGTTAATGGCCGAACTGGCTGCCCACTTAGAGCTGCAATTAAATAGCGCGCATTTTCAAACCGTTATTGTGAGTAGTAATAACTCTGTTGAGCGCCAAACTCATACAATAAACAATCTAAAAGAATATAACGTAGCCGCTTTTATAGTATGCCCAGTGGCAAACACCTGCGCCCAATGGCTCGATAAACTAGCGAGCCATTACAATGTTATAACACTTATGCATGAAGTACCTTACAGTGCAGCGCCCTGTGTATTACCCAACTACAGCAAAGTGGGCCATTTAGTCACGTCAGCGCTTTTAACTAATACGCTTAACACACTTATTTTTATAGGTGATAACAGCCAAACGTCAAAAGCGCAGGCTGCAGGTTTTATAAGCGCATGCGAGCAAAAAAAGTTACTGAGTACGATGTAATAACAAATGCTGAAAGTTCAGTATTACAAGCAAAACAGCTTTTTAAT
The DNA here is from genome assembly GCF_000576475.1 of Pseudoalteromonas sp. SCSIO_11900. Classification (NCBI taxonomy): domain Bacteria; kingdom Pseudomonadati; phylum Pseudomonadota; class Gammaproteobacteria; order Alteromonadales; family Pseudoalteromonadaceae; genus Pseudoalteromonas; species Pseudoalteromonas sp. SCSIO_11900. The sequence continues at coordinate 277,187 of NZ_KK070025.1, read as the reverse complement.
GAGGCTTTAGTAAATCAGCCGTATATAAGTGCTGTTTTTTGCGCAAACGATATAGTTGCCCATGGCGTATTAGCAGCGGCTCCGCATTTGTTAAATAGCATAGTTAGCTGCCAGCATGTGCCTGTGCATACAGGCTTAGGTTACACCTTTACTTGCGCCAATATAAACACCCAAGAACTAGCTAAGCGCAGTATTTTAGTGCTGCAAGAGCAACTACAAAACAACACTACGCCAGTAAAAACACTGGTAAATGTAAACCTACAAATTAGAGAAACACCGTAATGAAAAAAGTGCTGGTAATTGGCTACGTATGGCCAGAGCCCAATTCGTCTGCTGCGGGTACGCACATGATGTCGTTATTAACCGCGTTTAAAGCGCAAGATTGGCAAGTAGAATTTGCTACCCCAGCACAGCGCACCGAACACATGGTAAATTTAGATGAGTACGGCATAAGCAGTCAAAGCATTGCCCTTAACTGCGATAGTTTTGATGAGTACGTTAAAGCCTACAACCCAGATATTGTTATGTTCGACCGTTTTATGATGGAAGAGCAATTTGGCTGGCGCGTAGATAAGCATTGCCCAAATGCAATGAAAATTTTAGACACCGAAGATTTACAATGCCTGCGCAATGCCCGCCATGAAGCCCATAAAGGCGAGCGAGAATTTACCACCAGCGATTTACATTCAGACATAGCAAAACGCGAAATAGCCGCTATTTTACGCTGTGACTTAAGCTTAATTATCTCAAGCTATGAGATGGAACTACTCAATGAAGTGTTTAAAGTTGAGCCTAGTGTGTTACATCATTTACCATTTATGGTTGATTTAAGCGCCTTACCTGAGCAAACTAAACCGTTTGAACAACGCCAACACTTTATGACCATTGGCAACTTCAGGCATGCCCCAAACTGGGATGCGGTACTGTATTTACAAAAAATTTGGCCGCTTATCCGCAAACAACTACCGCAGGCAGAGCTGCACATTTATGGCTCTTACCCGCCACCTAAAGCCACCGCACTCAATAACCCTAAAACCGGTTTTTTAATTAAAGGCTGGGCAGATGATGCCTATGAAGTAATGCAAAGCGCGCGCATTTGTTTAGCCCCGCTTCGTTTTGGTGCTGGCATAAAAGGCAAACTTTTAGAGGCCATGATCATGCAAACCCCAAGCGTCACCACGCCAATAGGTAGCGAAGGTATGCATAACCATTTACCATGGCCTGGTGCTATCACTCAAAATGCAGAAGAATTTGCAAACGCTGCTGTCTCAATTTATACCAATCAAGCTGAGTTTATAGCTGCACAAAAAGCTGGTAATGAGTTACTTCATACACTTTATGATAAAGCGCAGTTGAGCGACAATTTAATCGAAAAAATTCAATTAGTAAGCCAAAATTTATCGGCCCATAGAATGAAAAATTTCACCGGTCAAATGCTAAAACATCACACCATGCGCAGCACACAATACATGTCGCAATGGATAGCAGAAAAAAATAAAAAAACGGTGAGAAATGACTAGACAGACGGCGATTTGTGTTTAAAATCGCCGCAAATAAACTTGGGCAATTTTAGCATTATTGCCTATATTTTTAGCTTAGTTATTTAATAGTTGGTTCAAAACAAATTTGAAAACCGCAACGTTTACAGAAAAACGCAAATTTATCGTTAAATTGGGCAAAATGCTTCATAAGTACGGTACACCGGCATATCGCCTAGAAGCTCATTTAATGGAAGTGGCGACTTACCTCGGTCTCAAATCATCGTTTGTCATGTCGCCAACATCGGTTACCTTTGTTATTTGGACTGATGGTCACGAAGATGAATACACCCATGTTGCCCGTGTAGACCCTGGCGATCATGACTTAGGCTCACTTGCAGATACCGATGATCTCGTTAATAAAATGCTTAATGATGAATTAACGTTGCAAGAAGTTGATCAGCAACTTGATATCATTTTTGATGCCCCAAACCCTTACAATAGAGTGATTACAGGTATTGCCTTTGCTACCTCTGGCGGCGCATTTGCAATGCTTATGGGTACCAGTTGGAATGACGTGCTGTGGTCTGGTTTATTAACCTTTGTTGTTTATTTATTTGTGCTGTGGTCGGCACGTTCCAAGCGCGTTGCCCACATGTTAGAACCCTTAGTGGCCATTGTTTCAGCGGTACTGGCGTGTGCCATTAGCGTTCATTTAGATGCGCATATTAATATTCGTTTAATTGTTCTGTCGGCCATTATTGTGTTTATTCCAGGCCTAGCACTGGCACTTGGTTTAGCTGAACTCGCAGCGCGGCATTTAGTATCTGGCACAGCACGCGTTATGGACTCGTTTATGTTGCTGTTTAAACTTTATTTTGGTGCATTTATTGGTATTGCTATTGGCTTTGCTATTTTTGGCCAAGCTGATTTTGTACAGCCAGAGCCACTGCCTAAATGGACAGCTTGGTTAGCTATATTTTTACTATGTAGCAGCTTAATTGTGATATTTAGAACTAAGTTTAAACATGCTGCTTGGTCTATTGCTTCAGGATTTATAGCCTACGGCACCAGTATAGGCTCCGCCATGTATTTAGATTACACGCTGGGTACCTTTGTTGGCGCATTTTCTGTCGGTGTATTTAGTAACTTATTTAATCGCGTTGCAAATGCCCCAGCTTCTATTGTTGCTATGCAAGGCTTAATTGTACTGGTCCCCGGCAGTAAAACTTATATTGGCTTAAACTCGCTTATTGAAGGCCAAGACTTTGTTTATGCTGAACATATTGGGCAGCAAACGTTTTTAATATTTATGTCGCTTGTAGCGGGGCTCATATTTGCAAACGTGGCGCTTCCTCCTAAAAAGAGTCTATAAATGTATGCGCGGTATTGCACAAGAATCACTTCACTTAACGTCCTCTTTTGAGGATTAATCGCATTTTTTAGTATATTGGTTACACATTGTTATAATGAGATAAATCTTATAAAGCAAAGGAAATAACAATGCTAAAAACTAGCTTAGCGCTGGCAATTGGGCTTTCAAGCTCAGTTGCATTTGCGCAATCGGCCATCACTGTTGAAGACATTCCAAAAATTAAATCTGTGATCCAAACCAGTGTTAGCCCAGATGGCGACAACGTTGCGTTTACACGATCGTTACCGCGTACATTATATGTTGATGAGAACGGCAGTAATTACAGTGAACTTTATGTTGTGGATGATAAAGGCGTTGAACGTCCTTTCATTACCGGCTCGGTTAATATTAAAAGCATAGAATGGTCAAACGACAGTAAAACAATTTACTTTTTAGCGAAATTAAAAGACGATAAGTTTACCTCGCTTTACCAAATACCTGTTGATGGCGGCCAAGCACAACCTGTTCTTGCTTTAAAAGACACATCAATTTCAAGCTACAAATTAAGCCCAGACAACAAACAGGTGGCTATTTTAGCAATGCCTGCAGCAGACAAGTCAGAAAAAGAACTTAAAAAACTTGGCTTTAAAGCTGAAGTATATGAAATGGGCTTAAAGAACAAGCAGCTTTTTATTGTTGACTTAGCAAAATCGGATAAGCCACTTACCCCCACCGCACTCAACGTTGATAATTACGTGAGTGATGTTAACTGGGCTGCTAATGGCGAAAAACTACTGGTTAAAACTCAACCTACCGCATTGATTGATGATAAATACACAAAATCTATGTGGCATTTGTTTGATATTGCTAGCAATAAAGTCACCTTATCGTTTAAAACTGAAGGCAAGCTAGGTGATGCAGAGCTGTCGCATGATGGTAAATACATTGCTATTTTAGGTGCAGAAGATAAGCATGACCCTGCAACAGGCCGCTTATTTATTGCTGACACTAAAACCGCTGAAATCACTGAATGGTTACCTGACTTTATGGGTCATGTTGTTGATTTTGAATGGTCGCATAAGCGTAATACACTTAACTTTATTGCCAATGTAGGCACGCAAAGTTTTGTAGCGAGCATTAAAACGGGCTCTAATAAATACAAAAAATTAGTCAAAGAAGGTAAATTTATTGCCTCACAATTGAGTGTTTCAGATTCAGATAAAACACTCGCACTTCGTGGTAATACCGCAAAACACCCTAACGAAGTGTTTATTGTGCGCAGCAATAAAGCAACACGTTTAACCGATTCAAATAGCTGGTTAAATGATAAACACTTTGCCAAGCAAGAAACCATTACGCTTAAAGCACGCGACGGCGTTGAGCTTGATGGTGTGCTCGTTTACCCATTAAATTATGAAAAAGGCACACGCTACCCACTTATTATGTCGGTACACGGTGGCCCTGAAAGCCATGATAAAGACGGCTGGGTCACTAACTACTCACGCCCAGGTCAAATGGGTGCAGCACGTGGCTATGCGGTGTTTTATCCTAACTACCGAGGCTCTACAGGAAAAGGCGTAGATTACTCAAAATTAGGCCAAAACGATTATGCAGGTAAAGAATTTGACGATTTAGTTGACTTTAAAAATCACCTTGTTGATATGGGTTTAGTAGACACTAAACGTGTTGGTATTACTGGGGGATCTTACGGTGGTTATGCATCAGCATGGGGCGCAACAAAACTAACCAAACACTTTGCTGCCAGTGTTATGTTTGTGGGTGTCACCAACCAACTGTCTAAATTTGGTACTACTGATATTTCTAACGAAATGAACCTAGTTCATGCGCGTTCATACCCATGGGATAAATGGCAGTGGTACTTAGAGCGCAGCCCTATTTACTGGGCAGGCCAATCTGAAACACCTCTGCTTATTATGCATGGTAAAGACGACCCTCGCGTTCACCCTGCACAATCTATGGAGCTTTACCGCTACATGAAAGTGCAAGGTAAAGATGTACGTCTTGTTTATTACCCAGGTGAAGGTCATGGTAACCGTAAAGTGGCAGCGCAATACGACTACAGCTTGCGTTTAATGCGCTGGATGGACAACTATTTAATGGAAGGCAAAAAAGAGATGCCTGCGTTTGAAATTGACCATGCTGCTAAGTTAAAAGAAGTTAAAGACGCAAATAAATAAGCACTTATAAACGCTGTTTAATTTTAAAAGGCCAACATAAAAATGTTGGCCTTTTTTATAGGTCTAAATTGGCGCGCACGCATCCTTAGTGACATAGCACAGCTTATGTTAAACTCTCGGCAATTATTTTGTTAACTGCTAATTTTACTGCCATGTCAAACCCTGCTAGCTGCTTTATCGTTTTTGATGAAAACGTCGATTCCCTTACTCTGCCTGAGCAGTTTACATTTCCATTTTATTATAAACCGCACCCTTTGGCCGTTGCCGCTGCACAGCAATTACAACAGCAATTAAAAAAGCTAGATAAGGCTATTTTAGATACGGATGATATTGATGCGGGTAAAATGTTTGGTGTGCTAGTCGTTCAAAATCAGGCGCAACAACTGGGATTTATTAGCGCCTATTCAGGGCAAATAGCGGGCATAGATGAGCAACTGAATTTTGCACCTAATGTGGCACTTAAACACATAGACGATGCTGTATTTAGTCAGCAAAGCCAAATCATTAACGCCATTAATGCGCAAATTACGGCATTAGAAAATAGTGAAGATTATCAAGCCATTGAGCAGCAATTAGCCACAACACGTAAAAATTATGAACAGCAACTTGTAGCCAAACAACAAGCCATGCAAGTGACCCGCAAACAGCGAAAAGAGCAACGCCAAACTGGCCAAGAGCAACTCAATGCCGATGACTTTGAACAACTTAAAACAACCTTAGCTGGGCAAAGTATTGTTGAGAAAAAACAACTGCAGGCATTAAAGCAAGACTGGCAAACGCAAATTAAAGCGCTTGAGCAAACCCAAGCAGCTATGCTGGGTGAAATTAACGGATTAAAAAAGCGCCGCAAAACACTCTCAAAAAACCTACAAAAGAAATTATTTGCTCAATACCAATTTTTAAATGCACACGGTGAAGTGACCGATCTGAATGCCATTTTTGCCAAACTTCCTGAGCACACTCCACCTTCGGGAGCGGGGGATTGCGCCGCCCCTAAATTATTACAATATGCATACAAGCACCATTTAAAACCAGTGGCTATGGCCGAATTTTGGTGGGGTGCACCACCTAAATCAGCAATTAGGCATCACTTACATTATTACCCATCGTGTTATAGCAAATGCCAACCCATTTTAGGTCATATGCTAAAAGGCTTAAATGTTGAAGAAAACCCATTACTAACAAATCCAGCAAAAGGGAAAGACTTAACTATTGTTTATCAAGACGATGATTTACTGGTAATAAACAAACCCGCTGAATTTTTATCGGTGCCAGGGATTAATATTGATGACTCAGTGTACATGCGTATTAAAACTCAGTTCCCCGCGGCTTCTGGCCCACTTATTGTGCATCGATTAGATATGTCGACCTCAGGGCTGTTAATTATTGCGCTTAATAAGCGCGCGCATAAAGCGCTGCAAAAACAGTTTATTGAACGCACAATTGAAAAGCGTTACGTTGCTTTAGTGGCGGGCAATATCACTGAGAATAGCGGAGTGATTGATTTACCCCTTGTGCTCGACTTTGATGATAAACCACGCCAAATGGTGTGTTATAAAACCGGTAAACCGTCGTTAACAACATGGCATGTACTGGAGCGCAAAAACAACACCACCCGACTGCAGCTATACCCTAAAACAGGGCGCACACATCAGTTACGGGTGCATTGCGCTCATCAATTAGGTTTAAATACCCCGATAGTTGGCGATACTCATTATGGTGAAGAGGCAGAGCGCTTACATTTACATGCCGAGTATTTAGCCTTCACCCACCCTATTTCTCATCAACGTTTAGAATTTGAAGTAGCCGCTGATTTTTAAATCAGCGATACTAAAACTCCCCTCTGTTTTAAAAAGCCTTGCCATTTTTTATATTGCAAAGTCGGTAACCTTTACCGTTGCAATATAGAAAAATTTACCTGCACTATGCAAAGCTTCTAATTACAAATAATAAATAGTCATATATTTCAATGCATTAAAATCTGGCATTGGCTTTGCTTTTATAAAAACAAGTATTTATTACAGTCCACTTTATTTGATTAAAAGCGCCATTAAGTGCTTTTAATGACACACAGTAAATGGGTAACTAACCGTTTACTGCGTACAACAGAACTTCCTACACTCCCTGTGTACTTTATTGGTTATAGGCTAACGCTTATAACCATTTTTTTTTGCCTTTATTATTTGATTACTTATTTGTACCTCTAAAAGCGCAGCGTCTCTTTACCCTCTTTGTGCATAATTCACTAAATTTTTTTGAACTGAGAGAAGTGAATGAGCGGGCTTCGAGTGAGGAGCAGCGAGCTTGTGAAAACAACATGACACCTAGTCATAACAGCCCTTAACTATAACCTTTAACCTATTCTTTCAGCGCGCGCTTCTTTGCGCTCTTTATGCATAATTCACTAAGATTTTTTGCCTCACGAATAAGCCATTTCTTTATTGTTATAATTAGCCACTAATTTAATGCAATGGGTATTGGGTTTTAAAAACAAAGCGCTACAAAAATGTAGCGCTTTCATTACTTATAGGTTGTTTGTTTAAACTAAAACGCGTTATTAAAAAAAGCCAAGCGGATCTTCGCTGTAACTTACTAGCAAGTTTTTAGTTTGTTGGTAGTGATCAAGCGCGAGTTTGTGAGTTTCGCGGCCTATACCAGACTTTTTATAACCGCCAAACGCTGCATGTGCTGGGTACATATGGTAACAATTAGTCCATACGCGGCCTGCTTCTATTTTGCGACCAAAGTGATAAGCACGATTCATATTACGGCTCCATACCCCTGCGCCTAAACCAAATTCTGAGCTGTTAGCCAGTTCAAGTGCTTCGGCTTCGTCTTTAAAGGTCGACATTGAAATAACGGGGCCAAAAATTTCTTCTTGGAACACGCGCATATCATTACGCCCTTTTAATAGTGTAGGTTGAATGTAATACCCGCCGTTTAGCTCGTCGCTTAATTGCTCAACATGGCCGCCAGTTAATACTTCAGCACCTTCTTCTTTACCAATTTCAATGTAGCTTAAAATTTTATCAAACTGGGCTTTAGAGGCTTGTGCGCCTACCATGGTTTCGCTATCAAGCGGGTTGCCACGTTTAATTTGTTTAGTACGTTTTAAAATACGTTCTATAAATTGCTCATAAATATCTTCTTGAATGAACAAGCGTGATGGACAAGTACATACTTCACCTTGGTTAAAGTAGGCAAGAATGGCACCTTCAATTGCTTTATCTAGGTATGAGTCGTCTTTTTCCATAACATCGCTAAAGAAGATATTAGGTGATTTCCCCCCAAGCTCTACCGTTGAAGGAATAATATTTTCAGCTGCACATTTTAAAATATGTGAGCCCACAGGAGTTGAGCCTGTAAAAGCAATTTTAGCAATGCGCGTACTGGTTGCCAGTGCTTCACCTGCTTCTTTACCAAAGCCGTTTACCACATTTAAAACACCTCCTGGCAGTAAATCGCCAATAATTTCCATTAACACCAAGATTGAGGCAGGTGTTTGCTCGGCGGGTTTTAATATTACACAGTTACCCGCTGCAAGTGCAGGCGCTAATTTCCATGCGGCCATTAATAATGGAAAGTTCCACGGAATAATTTGTCCTACAACGCCTAGTGGCTCATGAAAATGATACGCCACCGTGGTTTCGTCTATTTCGCCAATGCTGCCCTCTTGAGCACGCAGGCAGCCTGCAAAGTAACGAAAGTGATCGGCGGCTAGTGGAATATCAGCGGCAAGGGTTTCGCGAATCGCTTTGCCGTTATCCCATGTTTCGGCCACAGCAAGTAACTCTAAGTTTTGTTCAATTCGGTCGGCAATTTTTAATAGTATATTGCTGCGCTCGGCGACTGAGGTGGTGCCCCACTGCGTTTTTACTTCATGGGCTTTGTCGAGTGCAAGGTTTATGTCGTCTTTATCTGAGCGCGGTACTTTACAAAATACCTTGCCATTTACTGGGCTTATATTATCAAAGTACTGGCCGTTGACTGGGGCAACCCACTCGCCGCCAATGTAATTACCATACTGCTGTTTAAATGTGACGAGTGCGTCTGCTGAACCTGGGTTTGCGTAAATCATATGTGTGTTCTCTTGTTGTTGTTAGCTAAAAGTCTAAGCCGAAATTTGTTAGAGTAATGTAGCAACTTGCTTTATATTTAATCGGTATTGATTGACATTAGACCAATAAGCGCTTAAAAACTTGCTTAGCTGTCCAAAAAAGTTGTCTGTGAGTCCACATTAAAAACGCTCTATAACGATTAAAAAAGGCTGAACATGCACACATCTCAGTTAAATAAAAAACGCCAACAACTTGATGTACTGATTGAAAACAAAGTGACCTTTGCTGCCGATAACTCTGAGCTAAGTATTTACGATACCTATAAAAGTGCGCAAAAAGTGGCGTTGCACTCAAACGAATTACTGTTTTGTGCCATGCTCAGTGGTAAAAAAATAATGCATGTTGAAAGCAGTCAATACCACAAAGCGTTTTTACCACATGAATCGTTTGTATTAGCACCTGAGCAAGGCGTACTAATTGATTTTCCGCATGCATCCTTAAACGCACCCACCACCTGTTTAGCCATTGAAATAAGCACAGATAAAATAACCAATGTGGCTAATGCGCTTAATATGCAGCAAAGTTTTGCAAACGATGCCTTGTTTGAATACTACCCTAATTTAGTGCATACCCAACATAATACTCAAACGCAGCAGTTATTAGAGCGCATGGTGCATTTATTTAGTGAGCAAGGCGCCGAGCGACACTACTTAATTGATTTATCGTTAAACGAATTGATCACCCGTTTATTACAACAACAGAGCCGTGATTTATTGCTGGCAAACTGTGATAAGCTGCGCCTAAAAAGTAACGTGAGTGATGCACTGCATTATATTGAAGAGCATTTAAGCGAAAACCTCGACATAAACACCCTTTGCAAAATAACCTGTATGAGTCGTAGTAAGTTTTACCAGCAATTTAAACTTGCTTTTGGTACTAGCCCTGCACTTTGGCAGCAACAACTTAGGCTTAAAAAAGCCCGCACGCTTTTATTAGAAGGCCACGCTATAAGCAAGGTGTGCTACGATCTGGGTTTTAATAGCGCCAGTCATTTTAGTCGTTTATTTAAGCAAACTTTTGGTATTGCACCAAAAGCGTGTCGCCACTAACCTAACACAACAGTTTTTGTTATATTAAACAGCCTAATATGCTAGATTGTTTGCAATGTTGTAAGTAGTAATGAGTCACCGATGAGTAAACCCACCCGCTGGACATTAAAGAGTATTGCCAAAGAATTAGGTGTGTCTAATGCTACGGTATCAAATGCATTTAATCGCCCGGATCAACTCTCTGCTAAACGCCGCGAAGCCATACTTAAAGCGTGCAAAGAGCTGGGGTATTATGGCCCTAATAAAGCGGCGCAATCTTTGCGAAGTGGCACGTTTAATATTGTTGCATTAGTCCTTCCTGATAGCGTGGAATACATGGTATCAGACCCTGTTGCGAGCAGCTTTATGCGGGGAGTAACCTCGGTACTTGAAAAAAATAATATTAATGTTTTATTGTTTTCAGGCAACAGTGACAACCTCAACAGCGTTGTTGATTTTGTCGATGGTTTTATTTGTTATGGTCGCCCGCGCAATAAAGCACTAGTAGAGCAACTAAAAACAGTCTCTAAACATGTGGTGACGGTTGATTTTGACATTGCCCGTAACGCCTCAATTAATGTTAATAACGAGCAAGCCAGTTATGAAATAGCCAAACATGTTTTGCATAATCAAGATGATAAAGTAGCTATATTAGGTTTAAGATTACTTGATGAAAATGTATTGTGCCGGGTATACGAACATCACGAATTTGAAACTGGCCAATCTATTTCGCATCAACGTTTGCGTGGCTATCAACGCGCCTTAAGTGAGGCCAATATAACGGTTGCCGACGACCGCATTTGGAATATTCCTGAAAGCAGTGAGCGCTTTGCAAATATTGCCGCAAAAGAGGTATTAACAGCCTCCCCTCGCCCTAACGTGATTATATGCATGAGCGATTTAATTGCCCTTGCCACCATGCGAGAAGCCATAAAACAAGGGATAAAAATAGGCAGTGAGCTGCGTATTGTGGGGTTTGATGGCATAGAAGAAGCCGCTCGTTTTGTACCTCGCCTCACTACAATTCATCAAAATAGCCAAGAAAAAGGCGTTATGGCTGCTAACTTATTTATTTCTAAAGAAGAAAAACAATATGAAGTAGGTTACGCACTCGATATTGGTGCAAGTAGCTAAGCACTGTGAATAAAGCAAATAAAAAAGCCAAGCAGAAACTGCTTGGCTTTTGGTTTTCAACAAATAAAGCTATTAAGCCAATAAACTTTGTAAGTTTAGAGTGCTTTCTTGAGCGCCATTAAGCTGCGTAATAAGTGCAGTACGGCTTGCAAAGTCAATCCTCAAAGAAATTGATTGTTGTTCAAGCTTCCACATTAAACAACAAACACTTGCGCCGCCTTGAGCCGAAAATTCACCTGCAAATGCGGGATGTTCATTACGCATTTTAATTAGCTCTATGAGCCCTTTTACTACCGGTTTATTAAGGGCTTGCTCTATTTTAGCCGCGTTCAAATATGGGCGATTTATATCACGGCCAACATTGGTTTTTGCTAACAGTTCCATATCGTTTTCACAGGCAAATAAGCCGCCGTAATAAACTTGTGGTACACCTGGCGCAAAAAATTGAATTGCGCGCGACAGCAAATAGTCAAAATCATTAGCGCCTAATGCATTGTAATAAGTACAGTTTACTTGATATAAATCGACATTACTGGCAGCCGCGCCTGTTGCTTGGCGGCTTTGATTGTTACTATTTGCATGCATGGTTTCTACTAGGTTATCAATTTGCTCTGCATTTAATAAGCCTGGTTTTTCGCCCATTGGGCCTGCATCAATTATGCCTATGCCATCATGGGTGTCTAGTACCGTTAAACAATTACGCGGCGATATTTTTAGCCATTTGAGTAATGCATCCGCATTGTTATTAAACAAGCTATGTAGAATAAGTGGTGGCAACGCAAAGTCATAAACCATATTAACGCGCTTAGCTACATCTACTTGTGTTTGATAATGGCTATGTATTTCTGCAATGGTTTCCATGCCTAAATCGTTGGCTTGCTTTGATAAGTTATCTAAGTAGCCAAACGTTTCATCTAGCATAAAACAATTAGTACCCGCCTGCTTAATGGCATAACCCGCTGCATCTAAACGAATAATATTAACGTTGTTAGCAGAGAACTTAGTAAGTACATTATTTAAATACGCAATTCCTGCCTCTACTTTTACATTTATATCAATTTGATTATCGGTAAAAGTGGTCCAAAAATCATACGTTTGACCATCACCGCATTTCATTGGCGTAAAACAACTGCCTGGGCGTGGACGGTAAATAGCTTGCTGCTCAGCCTCGCTCATGCCATTGGGGAACACGTCCTCTTTGGTTAAAAATAAATCCCAAAATGCTGACGCTTTACCTTTAGCCAGTACATCTTGAAACTGAAAAGATTGCGCCGACACATGGTTCACTATGAGATCGGCCATTAAATCATGGTCTTTACCGAGTGCCTTAATGTCGTCCCAAGTACCGATTCGAGAATCAACTTCACTATGATCAATCGGGTCAAAGCCTGCATCGCTGCCATCAATTGGGTTATAAAATGGCAATAAGTGCACACCACCAAAAACGCCCTCTAATGGGCCATGTAAAAGAGTGGTAAGTGCATTTATATCTTGGCCAGTAATTCGATCAGCGTATGTGATCAATTGAACTTTATTCTTCATCATTGTGTGATTACCATGTTGAAACTTAATCGATTAAGATATATCTTTAACTAGCACGTACGAATTTACAAGTTATTTTTATAAATTTTACATACAAATATCGTGGCGACATTAATACTATAATCAGTAACTGACTGACTTACTGGGTGTTAAGAACGCATTTAACGAGGAAAAGCACATGACAAAATCACACACACACGTAAGCAGCGATCCGTTGCAACAAATTCGCTGGCTCACATATATGATGTTTTTTATGTTTGCCATGACCTCCGATGCCGTTGGCATGATCATTCCCGAGCTCATAACTGAATTTGGTTTAAGCATGACCCAAGCCAGCGCATTTCACTATGCGCCTATGGCACTCATTGCCTTTAGCGGATTATTTTTAGGCTTTTTAGCCGATAGCCTCGGGCGTAAAAAAACGATTATGCTTGGGTTATTACTATTTTCTGCAAGTTGCTTTTTATTTGCCATTAGTAGCAGCTTTATATTTTTTATTTTTTTGCTTTGCTGTATTGGCTTAGCTATTGGCTTATTTAAAACCGGCGCTTTAGCGTTATTAGGTGATATTTCTCATAGCAACGCAGAGCACACTAAAACCATGAACAAAGTAGAAGGCTTTTTTGGTATTGGTGCCATTGTTGGGCCTGCACTTGTTGGTGTATTACTGGTACAAAATGTAAGTTGGACTTATTTATATATTATTGCCGGTATTATGTGCTTAATTTTAGCGTTTTTAGCGTGGCGTGCAGAGTATCCGAGCGTTGTTAAAAGCACTGAAAAGCCCGCTTCACTTGCTACCACCATGAAAATGATAAAAAACCCCTACGCGCTTGGCTTTTCGCTCGCCATTGCGCTTTATGTTGCAACCGAGGTTGCCATTTATGTATGGATGCCGACGCTGTTAAAAGACTACACGGGCTCTTGGCCCCTTTTGGCAACCTATGCACTCACCATATTTTTTATACTGCGTGCCGCAGGTCGTTTTATTGCGGTGTGGTTATTAAACCGCTATAGCTGGCAAGGTGTTATGGCTTACTTAAGTTTAGGTATCGCATTATGTTATGTGGGTACTTTAGTCGGTGGCGTTGATTGGGCTGTTGGTTTATTGCCGCTTTCAGGGTTATTTATGTCGATGGTTTACCCGACCTTAAACTCCAAAGGAATATCGTGCTTCCCGGTACAACAACATGGCGCAGTTGCTGGGGTTATATTATTTTTCACTGCACTTTCAGCCGCATTAGCACCTTTATTTATGGGTATGATCAGCGATTACTTTGGTCATGTACGTTATGGTTTTTATCTTGCAACCGGCTTTGCCATTATTTTATTTTTAGCGATGCTTTTTAACTATTTCCGTGACCCATCAGCCAGCGCTTTACAAGAGAGCAACCTAATAACTGAGTAAATCAACAAATTGGGTGCTAAAAAAACACTATATAAATCAATAGATGAGTAAAAAAACAGCAAATAAAGAATAAAATAATTTGCTTATTGTAAAAGATTTGTTATTTTTACTTAATCGATTAAGTAAAAATAACAACCCCTTCGGGCTCACAAAACGAGGCGTTCACATGACAACACACAACACACCTTTATATTTAATGAGTGCTTTAGCGCTGGCTGTAAGCCAAGGCGTTTATGCACAACAAGAAGAGCAAAACACACAAGCGCAAGCTAACAAAGGTCTTGAGACTATCGTTGTAACCGGTGTACCACGTCGTACAACCATTATGGCATCAAGCTCATCAGTGAGCAGCCTATCGCTTGCTCAAGTTGAAGTATCTACACCCCGTTCAACTGCTGAAGCGTTTAGAATTATTCCGGGCGTACGCTCAGAATCAACCGGCGGTGAAGGTAACGCAAACATTGCTGTACGCGGCTTACCTGTGGCCTCTGGTGGTGCTAAGTTTTTACAATTACAAGAAGACGGTTTACCCGTTATGCAATACGGTGATATTGCTTTTGGTAACGCTGATATATTTATGCGCCTAGATAATACCGTACAAACTATCGAATCAATTCGTGGTGGTTCGGCCTCGACTGCAGCAAGTAATGCACCGGGCGGCATAATTAACTTTATTTCTAAAAATGGTGAAAACGAATCAGGCAGTATTTCTACAACACTGGGCCTTGATTACGACACTATTCGTACAGACTTTGAATACGGCACTTACCTTAGTGATAGCGTACGTTTTCATGTAGGTGGTTTTGTGCGCCAAGGTGAAGGCCCGCGTGAAACAGGTTACACATCAAATAAAGGTGGGCAAATTAAAGCCAACCTTACAAAAGACTTTGAAAACGGTTACGTGCGTCTTTATTACAAACATTTAGATGACAAAAGCGTGGGTTACTTACCAATGCCAATGTATGCAAATGGTGACTCAATCCCAGGGTTTGACGCACAATCGGATACCCCGCATTCGGCATTATTTACTAAAACAGTACGTTTAAATGGCGAAAATCAAATTAGTAGCGGCGATATTCGCGATGGTATGAACCCGCAAGTTGACTCAGTGGGTTTTGAAGCCGTGTTTGACTTAGATAACGATTGGCGTATTGAAAACCGTTTTCGTAAATCCTCTGTGAGCGGTAACTTTAATTCACTTATTCCTGCTGAAGTAGGCAGCGCGACTGCTATTGCACAAAGTATTGGCGGCGCAGGTGCAACGCTTAGTAATGCAAATACCGGGGCTGCATTTAATGACGATTTAGCCATGCGTATTCATACGTTTGACGTCACAATGAACGACTTTGACTCTATTGTGAACGACTTCAAACTAACTAAATCACTAAACGATGATACAAGCGTTACGTTTGGTTACTACGCTTCAACGCAAAATATTGCTATGTCATGGTTATGGAACTCTTACCTAATGGAGCTTAAAGGCGATAATGCGGCGCTACTAAATGTAACAGCTGCTGATGGTACAGAGTTTTCTGAAAATGGTTTATATGCATACGGAACGCCTTTTTGGGGTAACTGTTGTCAGCGTGATTACGATACAGAATACGATACCCGCGCTCCGTACGTTTCATTTTCAACAAAAGTGGGGGATGTAAGTATTGACGCCAGTGCTCGTTACGATAGTGGTGAAGCACGCGGCAACTATGCAGGTGCCGTTACCTCAACGGTCGATATGAATCGCGATGGAGTGATTTCAGTTCCTGAACAAAATGTAGCAGGCATTGATACCGCAAATGCTAGCCCAGTAAATTACGATTGGGATTATGCATCCTATTCAATTGGGGCTAACTACCAAATAGACTCAAGCCTTGCGACATTTGCACGATTGAGTAAAGGTGGCCGTGCAAATGCTGACCGACTTTTATTTGGTAAAGTACGCGCTGATGGTTCGGTTGCTGATGAAGATGCCGTTGATGAAGTAAACCAGTATGAATTTGGGGTTAAAAAACGTTTTGATTCACTCTCAGTTTTTGCAACCGCGTTTTATGCAGAAACAGAAGAGCAAAACTTTGAAGCAACATCGCAAACCTTTTTTGACCGTGAGTACGAAGCAAAAGGGATTGAAATTGAATCAACTTACTTCATCGATGCATGGGATTTTCGTGGTAACTTAACATGGACTGATGCAGAAATTGCTAAGGATGCACTTACCCCTGAAGTGGTAGGTAATACGCCACGCCGCCAAGCTGATTTAATCTACTCTTTAATGGCTCGTTATAGCTTTGATAAAGGTGCTGCCGGTGTCAACTTTATTGGTACTACTGATGCTTACGCTCAAGACAATAACGACCTTAAATTTGACGGTTACACTCAAGTAAATGGCTTTGTAAGTTACGATTTATCTGAAAACCTTAATATTGCACTTAATGTAAATAACTTATTCGATACGGTAGGTATTACAGAAGCTGAAGAAGGCTCAATTCCAGATAATAACATTATTCGCGCCCGTACTATTAATGGCCGCACAACATCAATAACGCTTAAATACGCGTTTAACTAACCATCTTTAGTGTAACAAACGCTGAAGCTATGTTTTTCAGCGATTGTTACACTAACTTTAATTAGTTTTAATAATTCTCCCTTGAATTTTGACCTAGCTCTGCTGGGTTTTTTAGGATTTACACTATGACCAAATTACTTAGCCTTGGCGAGCTACTTATTGATATGCTGCCACAAGATTCTCAAAACAGTGCTTATTTGCCCATTGCAGGAGGTGCCCCTGCCAATGTAGCGGTAGGTTATGCAAAGTTAGGCGGCAAGGCTGCTTTTTGTGGCGGTATGGGTGATGACTACTTTGCTAAGCAATTAAGTAAATCGCTTGAGCAATATAAAGTAAGTACAGAGTACTTATTTACGATTAAAGACTCTCAAACGGCCGTAGTTATTGTGAGTTTAGATGAAACCGGTGAACGCAGCTTTAATTTTTATCGCCACAATACCGCCGATTTACTGTTAACGAGTGATCACTTAAACCATATCAAATGGGATGAATTGAGTACCCTACACTTTTGTTCCAACACGTTAACCAATCCAGCCATTGCAAACACCACCGTGTGTGCTTTAAAGCTGGCTAAAAACAACCATAAACTCGTTAGCTTTGATGTAAATTTACGCTATAGCTTGTGGCAAAATAGCAATGACATTGAACACAATGTACACGCGTGTTATGCCTATTGCGATATTGTTAAGCTATCGCGTGATGAGCTGAACTTTTTAGCTGAGCAAACACAGCATGCACCTGATGATTACTTACAATCTATTTTAAATATAGGTGTTAAATTGGTATTTTTAACCGATGGCCCTGCACCGGCAACGGTTTACCATAAGGCGTTTATATTAAACGAATCGGCGCCAATCATTAATGCTGTGGATACTACCAGTGCCGGTGATGCGTTTATTGCAGGCGTGTTATATTATTTAAATCACACCGATGAAAATAGCCTGCTCATCGAAAAAATTAATAATGAGCATCTAGTAAAACACGCTTTAAATTTTGGTTTGCGCTGTGGCTCTAAAGCCTGCTTAGCCAAGGGGGCATTTCCCGCATTACCTACACTTCAAGAGGTATAATACCAATCCGCAATAATACTTAATCATTTTATGGGGCTAAACGTGTCGCTATCTGCGTTAAAAAATTCTCATTTTGAACAACTAAATAGCAAACTTTTTGCCTAGCTATCAACACGTTTTTCCTGCCTCAAAATAGATCACTTAATTAAGCGAATTGGTATAAATACTTTAAAAATAAAGGCCGATTATGGCCTTTATTTAAGCATCCGCTTCTTCATCATTACTTTTTAACCATTCTAAAGCCGCAGTGGCGTTCTCAAAATATTGAATTTCACCTGATAGAAACCAACTGCCTAATTTAGCGATGGTAGATTGCCAGTCTTTGTTGCCGTATATGGCTATTTTTTTAAACTCTTTGTTGTGTTTTAAGCCAAGTTTTAAATCATCCCATGCGGCTCTAAGTTCCCAGCCATCAAGCTCAGTACCATCTATGAGTACATTAACAATAGGATGTTTAACTTCGCCAAGCGCAGAGTCTATCATCGGTGTGATCACTTCATAATCTTTATGAGTGAGTGTGCCTATGGCTTTTAAGGTTAAAAAAAACTCGCAACCAGAGCGCTCAATACCAATAGATAAGCCGTGTGTTAAATTTACCATAACCCGAACTCCGCAATAATATGAGCATCAAGTATAGGTGATAGCTTAGTAACCAATAGTGAAGTAGATCAAAAAACAGGCACATCACTTTTATTGTGCCCATTTTAATTAAATGCTTAATTATGCATTTTTAAGCCGTGCTATTTGGTTTTCAACATCTGTTAAATGACCGATTTTAAGCCAAACTCTGGCTCCTTCACTGCCTGCTGTTGCTTTAATTTCGCTGTTAAGCGGCACTCTTAACCAGCTGTGCTTTACTAATGTATCGCCCTGCTCTTCAAGCGAGCCTTCAAGAACTAAAAGCTCGCCCCCACCTAAGGCGTTTAACGATATTTCACTGTTAGGTGCAAATGCTAAAATACTCACCTCTTCAAAGGCATCTTTATAAAGAGGAGCTACATTTACATTACTAAACTCAGGGTGAGGAACACTGCACATGGTATTAGTTTGCAAGCGAACATGCTCTGTGTCCTCTGGCTGAAACTGCCATAATTTTACAAATATAACGCACCCGTTTTCAGAGCTTGGTGTATGTTTTGACTCAGGCGGATTACGAATATAAGAACCCTTGGGGAAATCACCATGTTCATCTTGAAAAACACCTTCAAGCACAATAAATTCTTCACCGCCGGTATGTGTATGAGCAGAAAAATGGCTGTTTGGCGCATAACGTACAATGCTGGTTGCGCGTGCAACCTCATCGCCCACTCTATCAAGTGGACGCCTATCAACACCCGCCATCGGTGAGGCTATCCATTCTAACGATTCGCTATGTACAACAACACGTTCGCTAAAATCAGCTGCAATTTTCATTAGTGGCTCCAAATTATATTATAAATTGATAACTAAGCGGCAATGCTTGGACGTTGAGCGACCTTTTCTTGCCATGCAATTAAATGTGATAGCTCACTAGGAATAGCAATTTTCGCAAAGCCTGCAAACACCAGACCGGCGTACAAAGTAATATCTGCAACACTAAAATTCTCACCGGCAACATAAGCAGAGTTGGCTAACACTGTATTAAAATAAACAAAGCCTTGGCGCGCTTTTTCACCTTGCTTTTCTCCCCAAGCAACATTTTGATAGGTTTCAAGCGCTGGGCCTAAACCATCCGTTGCATGATGAAAGTAAGTGGCTACAGCATCAAGCACCATAGACTCCGCACGCTTTTGCATCATATTAATCACCACGCGTTCTTTTGCCTCAACACCGGTTAATGAAGGGCCTGCAAAAGCGGTATCAATATATTCAGTAATCGCTGTGCATTCTGTTATGAACGTTCCATCATCTAGCTCTAAAACAGGTACGCCTGCTAAGGGTTTTTAGTTAAAAAAGCCTCAGTACGGTGCCACCATTTAATAAATCGACAGCAACAAACTCTACTTTATCAGTCGCCTTTTTTCAGCAAGCGCAATACGTACACGTAATGGATTAGGAAAGTTTTCTACGTCATAAATTTTCATAATTATCTCTTTATATTTTTACCACAGTTTGAACTAATACTGGCAAGAATAAATTACCTACCTCCTAATAGGTGACTTATATTAAGATCTCGACCTTTGCAAACTAAAAATAAAAGAGCTTGAAAATAACTACCTACTGGTTGATAATTTTTGCAGCGATATGAAGGAAGTTTAAAATGACAAAAAAAGCGGCCCTGTTAAAAGCAGCAGAAAATAAAGTTAGACTTGGTGGCTATAGCAATTTTAGCTTTAGAGAGTTGGCCAGTGAAGTTGGTATTAAAAGTGCCAGTGTGCATTATCACTTTCCAACTAAAGCTGATTTAGGTGCAGAGCTTGCGCATCAATATACCGATGCCTTTATCGCTGTACTTGGTGAACCAGAGGCACACAAAGCAAACGGTAAAAACCCTATTGATATTTACACTCAGTTATTTAGAAACGCGTTAGTTATTGATAAAAAAATGTGCTTATGTGGCTTACTTGGCGCACAAAGTGACAGCCTTCCTGATAAAGTGCGCGATGAAGTAAAACGCTTTTTCATTAAAAACTTAGCCTGGTTAACCCAAGCACACGCTGCGAATGGTGAAGAAAACCCTGCTCGCGCGGCAATACAAACAGTGAGCTTATTAGAGGGTGCGATGATGATTAGTAAAACCCTAGATGATATCAGCTACTTCGAACAAGCCACTTTTTAGCGATTGGCGATCAAGTATAAAAAAAGCGAGCCTTCATAAGGCTCGCTTTTACATTTTTGAGATTACGATTTATTAAGCCGTACGCACTTTATGCTTTGAATGCACAACAGCTAATACAATAAACCCTATAACAGCCACCGCTGCACCAATCGGTTTACCTAAATCACTTGATAAGTTTAACCCTATTGCCGCGGTCATTATGTATGACAAGGTCACTGCTGTAGCGATTACTGCTGGTATACTAGTGATCCAGTGGAATGTACCACGGTCAAATAAGTACTTGGTCGCAAGCCACAACACACTGGTAGAAAGCAGCATATTTGAGAATGCGAAGTAGCGCCAAATCACAGAGAAATCGAGCTTAGTCATAAAGTAGGCAATGGTTAAAATAGGGATTGCTAGCAATAAACGATTACGTAAACTTTGCGGAATACTAAACGCATCAACCACAGTCAAGCGCAGTGAACGAAACGCCGTATCGCCTGAGGTAATAGGGAAAACAGCAACAGCAATAATTGCCATAATACCGCCAAATACACCTAAGTAGCTGTTTGCAATATGGTTAACCACCAAACCTGGGCCACCAAGATCAAGCATAGCTTTTAAACCCGCATAGCCTTCAGGGAATGCAGCAATACCCGCTAATGCCCAAACACAACCTACAATGCCTTCACACATCATCGCACCATAATAAACTGGGCGTACGTATTTTTCGTTGGTTAAACAACGGGCAATAATAGGGGCTTGCGTTGAGTGAAAACCACTAATAGCACCACAGGTAATGGTTATAAATAGCAGCGGCCAAGTGGGCAGTCCATCAGGATTTGGTGCTAAGAAGTCATGAGCGTGATCAGCCTCAAAGTATGCTAAAAAGTCGCCCGCTACTGGTAAATGCGGTGCGTTTATTAGCAGTGATACCGCAATAGCTACTGTCATTACGATCATTAACAAACCAAAAATAGGGTAAAACTTAGTGATGATTTTATCAATGGGTAATAACGTGGCTAAAAAGTAGTAAGCTAAAATGGCCAAAACCCAAAAGGTATTATTTGCAAATATTGTATCCTTAAATATATCAAGGTTACTTAATAATCCTGCCGGGCTCATAATAAATACAACACCAACAAAAAATAGTAGCATCGCAGTAAAAATAAGCATAAAGCCTTTAAATACAACGTTGTAGTAGTGCCCAGCTATTTCCGGTAAGCTTTTACCGTCTTCTTTTATACTCATTACTCCTGAGAAGAAGTCGTGTACAGCGCCACCCAAAACATTACCAAGCACAATCCATACAAGCGCAACCGGACCATATAATGCACCCAATATTGGGCCAAATATGGGGCCTACGCCTGCTATATTTAAAAATTGAATCAAAAATGCACGAACAGGGTGAATTGCAACGTAATCAACACCTTCGCTAAAGCGTTTTTGTGGTGTGTCGACCGTTGAATCCATGCCCGCTTGCTTTTCAACAAACGGGCTATAAAACTTATAGCCTAAAATTAAAATAGTTAGGCAAATAAAAAAGATGATCATAAAGCACGCTTCTCTTTTTGTATGTGTGTATAGGGCCAAGTATTACAGCCCAAATTTTAAAATAACAATTGAACGTAGCATATGAAAAAGCACGCAACAATGAGACGTTTGGCTAATGCTCTGGCAAAATCAAATTTATTCAAAAAATAAAACTAAGTAACAGCATAAGTTACTTATAAAAAAGCGTTAAAAAACGTTAAAAGTACTTATATTGCGACTAAAATCTATACGCCAATTTGCAACAATAGCTACACCTGAATGATTAATTAGCCTACGATAAACATTATTACTACTTTAAATGTACTGCCGTTGGCCTACGTGGCTTTACAAAAAACAAGGATGCCCTCAATGACACAGTTTACTACGCCCGATTTATACGATGAACATCGCGACCATGTGCAAGTCGCTGACAGTGGCTTGCAACACTTTGGTAATAAAACTCTCTTTTATGGTCAAGTAGTGACTGTCACCTGCCCAGACGATAACTCATTTGCTGGCAATATATTACATGAAAATGGTGAAGGCAAAGTGTTGGTTGTGAATGGCTTTGCTAGTAAACGTTTTGCCTTCATTGGCGATATGATTGCAGAGCGAGCCCTAAAAAATGGCTGGCAAGGCATTATTATTAATGGTTGCTGCCGCGATATTGAAATTCTTGCCACGCTTGATTTACCCGTGATGGCACTAGGCGCTACGCCGCGCTGCACCACTAAGCGCGGTTTAGGTGCCAAAGATCACCCGGTTAATATGTTAAACACCACAATTAATACCGGTGATTGGGTGTATGCTGATGTCAATGGATTAATTATTAGTAATAAAGCCTTGTTTTGAACAATAAAAGTGACTGTTCGCGATAAAAAAAGCAGCTCGAAAGCTGCTTTATATAAAATCTAACATTAAGGTTTTACATTAAAGTGCTAACCATACATCGGTTACGCCTGGCTCGTGGTATTTAAATAACCAATCCCTTCAAACTCTTTAGTGCCGTATACGTTCCATTGTGTTAATTATGAGTCTAAACCGGTGTCAAATAAGGCAGCATTGTCCCCTACATGTGAGTTCCATGCGCCATGTAAGTCGTAAGACATAATGTTTACATAATCCAGATATTTAACCGCTTGAAAGGTTTCCATACCTCGTAATAAATAACCAGAAGATGGAGACGCAAAAGTGAGTAAATAGTGCTTACCTGCGGCTTCACCTGCACGATATAGCTCTTCACGTACTTTTTTCATTAGCACTTGGTATGAGGCATTCAATTCTGCACGGCGCGCGTTGGAAATAGGAAAATCATCGGGGTGACCTGAGTCGTTCATTGAAGATCGGTATTCGTAATCAATATCAACGCCGTCAAATCCATATTTTTCAATAAACTCAACGGTGGTTACCTCTCCATCGTTATCAATTGCTTGCGTCGATACGACAACGCTGTCTTTATCGGTTAGTTGAAAACCGTCTGCTGGCATTAACTCGATAATTAAGGGAATTTCATTTTAATGACAGCGTTGTCAAATGCACCCAGAATTTTCCAATCTTTATAATCACCAGCATTCTCCACTGGATTGGCTTGTGTCCACCAGCTAGCTTCATACGCTTGCACTTGCACTTGATCTCCAGCAACGTGTGTCTGGCCTGTTTGCCACTGTTCTAACGCACTGCAATCAATAGACGCGTGTACATTTAAACTAAGAAAACTTAACAATAAAGCACTTAGATTAAAGGCATTTGTTATTATTTTACGTGAGCTCATTGGCTCCTCCATTAACAATGTTTATACTCATTCTTTTTTACCTTTCAGGTACAAACTTAACATGGATATCGTAAATACCAAGAAAACAATGCACAAAAAACATACAAAATAGTTAAATTATAAAATCAACTAATCATTTATAACTATAAAGTTAAGAAGGGATATTCCATAAAAAAGCCCAGCATTGCTGGGCTTTGGATGTCTAAGGGGTAAACGTTTTATTCAGAAAATGAAACCGTAATAATATTCGAACATACGTTTTCAGATATACATAACTGGTAGTCGTATGCCGGTAATGTTGCTTTACGTACGTAATCACGGTAACGGCCATTATCCGATACGGTATCTACTAGTTCGCCATTTCGGTATAAGCTAAGTGACTCAGCCCCTACTTCTGCCCAGTTTAACTCAACACGCATAGTATCAAGACGTGACTTGTTAGCGCGTTTTAAGCTCAATTCAATTTCAACATCACTAACAACCACTGTTTGAGTGAATGTATCTGAGTTATTTTCACTATCCGTTACGGTTAATTCAACCTCATAACTTCCTGACTGAGCGTAAACATGTGTAGGATTTGGGTTTGTTGATGTTGAACCATCACCAAAGTTCCAGCTCCACTGTGAAATGTCATCATTTACATCACGACTTGTATCTACAAATGTAGCAGTTAAACCTTGTGCTGAAACACTAAAGCCAGCTTGTGGTGGTTGTGGGCTTACCTCACCGATAGCGCTAAATGTAAGTGACCAACCATTGATATTACCCGTATCTGCACCAGCTGTATCTTCAACATGAAGTGTCCAATCTCCAGTTGCCACTTCAGAATTAAATACGCTTGATGTAAATGACTTAACAATATCGTCTGCACTGCCACCTTCATTGCTTTGTAAAGTTACTTCTGTACCTTGCGCTGAAATAAGCGTAAGTACTAAGTCACCAGACCAAGTATGCGTAATATCTACATCAGCAGTGGTGCCAAAAATAGTTAAATCATCAGCAACCGTAATAACCGAGCTTGCGCCCTCTGGAGAATTATCCGGAATAGCGATGTTTTCATCACTGCTGTAAGTAAAGTCATTTAAACCAGCAGGTTGAAGCATTAAGCTAACAGTTTGTTCTTTAACTTGCTCGTCTGATGTCGCAGTTACAGTAAAGTCGTAATTTCCCCACTGAGTATCGCTGTTAGTTGCAACTGTTAGAACAACTTCATCGCCCGGACGAGCAGTAGTTGCGCTTAGTGATGCACCTGAAAGATCTGAAGCTAAAGCCAGTGAAACGTCACCATCCCATTGTGAAATTGAACCAATCGTAAAGGTATAAGTAACCGTATCACCTACAGTCGCTTGCTGAGAAACCGGAGATACAGATAATTTAAAGCCTGGAGTTGGATCAGCATCTATTAGCGCTTGATTAACATTTAGGCGTGTACCTGCAACCGTTTTACCATTTAATGCTGCATTAGCATCACCACTAGACATAAGTAATTCTTTAAGCTCTAGTGTTGTTAAATCAGGATTAACTGAAAGTACAAGTGCAGCAGCACCAGCTACATGCGGTGTTGCCATAGATGTACCTGAATAAGTAGCATAGCTATTACCAGGAACGGTCGACAAAATACCTGAGCCAGGTGCGCCCATATCAACACTTGTTAGGCCCCATTGAGAAAAACTAGACATATTATCTCTGCTATCAGTACTTGCTATCGATAATACGTTGTCGTTTTCATAGTTAGATGGGTAGTGTGGATTTTGATCGTTATCAACCGCATCGTTACCCGCAGCAGCAACAAATAAAATATCAGCTTGCTCACTAGCCGTAATCGCATCAGCTAACGCTTGGCTAAAACCACCGCCGCCCCAGCTATTATTTAACACACGCAGATTAACACCCGCATTTTTAAGGCCAACCATGTAATCGATACACTTAATAGCACCAGAGGTAGAACCTGTACCATCTGCGGCTAAAAACTTACAACCAACAATAGAAACATCATGATTTACACCAACAACACCGACACCATTGTTACCACTGGCACCAATTGTACCTGATACGTGTGTACCATGGCCTTGGTCATCCATCGGGTCACCAACATCAGTAATTGCATTAATACCGTGAACGTCATCAATATAACCGTTACCGTCATTATCGATACCATCACCAGCAATTTCACCACTGTTTACCCACGCGTTCGCAGCTAAATCAGGGTGACTATAATCTACACCGGTATCAATAACACCTACAACAACATCACGGCTACCAGTTGAAATTGACCATGCTTCTGGCGCATCAATATCTGCATCAGCAGTACCACCAGTTTGGCCTTCATTATTTAAGCCCCATAAATCATCAAAACGAGGATCATTCGTTGCACTTGCTATGCTCACTCGGTAATCAGGCTCAACATACTCAATAGCTTGATGCGATTTTAAGCGCTCAATTGCTTCTTTAGCGCTCATTCCTGATACTTTAAATTTAGCAAGGCGACCAGAAAACAACGAAGTGAAGTTATCATCAACTTCATCGTTATTTAGATCTGATATTTTTGCTTTTACTAACGAACGAGCTTGCTTACGCATTTCCGGCGAAGCATTCTTTTTATATTTAACAATAATCGAGTCACTGCTCGCAGTTACTTTTTGAGTTGTACTGTTAACATCAGGCAATTTAGCCGCAGCTAAACAAGGTAAAAGTGCAAGTGTAATAATAGATAATTTTGTTTTCATTGTTTTATCCGTAATTAAGTTAACTTAGCTTTACTAAGCGAAATATTTACGTTTATGAATTTAAGTAATCACGTGGCAAGCATTAAGAAAACGGGTAATCAGTCACTAACTCAAGTAAAAAAAACAAAATCAGGAACAAAACCATTATTTTTAACTAGAAATACAGTAAAAAAACACTAATAACAGCCATTTTAATGAATTAAACAACTTATTTTTAACATGTAATTAACTAATTATTTTTTACTGGTTTTTTTATGTAAATAGATAGAAAACACAAATTAAACGAGTAAGTAATTGAAATTTATGAATTTAAATTACCATTAAAAAAGATGATTCAAAATGAACTCATTGAAGAATATAGTGACTGAGCAGTTATGAATTAGTGAATGGCAAACCACCTTAACAAGTACTAATGACCAAACCCTAATTCATATTTAAAACAGCATTTTACGTTTAAGAATAAAAAGCTAATCACACATTATGGCAGCACGGCATGCTGCAACGAAAATACCTTTTTAAAACTTAATAAATAATCAAGGTATTTTATTTTATCTTTCAAGGAGAATAATAATGAAATTGAATAAATCACTTTTAAGCTGTGCAATTGCAATTGCAATGGGCGCCAGCTTTACAGCAAACGCAAACACAGAAACAAAAGCGGGTTCAACTTCTGAGCTTGCAGCTAAAGTATCTGTAAAAAGTATTGAGAATGCTGTAACAGTTAACCAATCATTTTCTGACAACACGGCATTAGTCTCTCAAGATGGCGATGGCAATACTGCACTAGCTACTGAAATCGGTAACAACAACGATGTTAAAATAGCTCAATTACAAAATGGTAATTACGCCGAAGTTGAAACAACAGGTGATAACAACCAACAAACTTATGCTCAAGATGGTGTTGCTAATGGGTTCATCACACGCATAACGGGTGATAACAACGGCGTTTATGTTTCTCAATTCGGCCAAGGATTATTTCAAAACAATGAATCAATCAATATTATCACTGGTAGCGATAATAATATTGACGTTGAACAAGGAAATGGCGGTCACTGGTTTTACAACATGGACATGAGAGGTAATGGTAACGAAATTATTTCATCTCAGTCTGGTATGTGGCAAGAATTTGAAGTACTTAGCTTATCAGGCGATGAAAACATTATTGAAATTGAACAAACAGACATCTGGAATGAATTTAAAGTAGGCTCATTACGCGGTAACAAAAATGAGATTGACGTTAGCCAAGATGGTTCACGTAACATCGTTACATTCACTGATATTGCTGGTAATGATAATGAAATAAAACTAGACCAAGAAGGTTCGAATAATGCTATTGAGTCTGGTCTTTTTGACGGTTCATTCAATGAAGTAACAGTTAATCAAATTGGTGATGAAAACCTTGCGACTACTGAGCTAATGGGCGATAACAATGAGCTTACAGCAATGCAAGTTGGTAACACTAATGAAGCATACATGGGTGTCATTGGTTCAAATAATGAATTTACAGTAACCCAGGTTAGTGATTTTAACTCGGTTCATTTAGCTAACTTTAATGGTAGCGGTAACGATGTTGATCTTAGCCAATCAGGTGGCGATGAAAACGCAATTTTAGTGCAGTCTTCATACCCTGATGTTTCTCTCACTTCAAACGATAACGATATTGATGTTAATCAAGTCGGTAATCAAAACGAGGCGATTGTTACACTAGCGGGTATCCTTGATAGTAACGCAAACCAAATTGATATTGCTCAAAATGGTGATATTAACGTTATTGACTTAATGGTAGAAGGCAGTAATCACTCTATTGATATTGCACAGCAAGGCGAAGGTAACTGGGTAGGTGGAACTGGAGATTCACCGTTTTTATTAGGCGGTGAAAACGTTTCATTCTCTGTTACTCAAACCGGTAACTACAACACTGTTGAAGGTAGCGCAATTGGCTTTAACAGTACATTCTCTGTCACTCAACTTGGTGATGGTAACACAGCAACAATTACACAAATGTAATTGATGAGATGGGGAGAGTAACCCTCTCCCTTATTTTAACTATGGAAAATAAACAATATATCTATCTTTTTATACTTTTAACTTTTTTTACTCCTTTGAGTAATGCCAGTGCTGATTTAGAAATCGATGGATTATTACTAAACAAAAGTATTAGTCGCTTTGGGTATCAATTTTACAGTGAATTTTCAAATTATTGGCGTGAACTGCCTTCAACAGCTGGCTTTAATGTAGAAATAAAAGAAACGGTTATACCCCGTGCTGGTACTAAATTAGTTTTGATAATGAATCATAAGATTATTTATGCAACCCATTTGGGACGAAAGTTAGAGCCTTTGGACGAGCGAGTAGAGCAAGCAGTGCACTCTGTAATGGACGCCATGGCGCGATCGAATATGCAAACAGCGAGTCCTGATATGGCATTGAATGGATGGTAACAATGAAAAAAATAGCATTAACAATAATAACAACTTTAAGCTTTTCAGTCTGCGCAACTGAAATTATTTATACCCCTATTAACCCGAGTTTTGGTGGCAACCCTCTCAATGCCAATATGTTGCTTAGTAAGGCACAAGCACAAAATAAACATAAAGCGCCGGTTGTCGAAAAAGGGTATGCAGACCAGTTTAAAGATTCATTAGAGCGGACATACTTAAATCGAATGGTGAGAGAAATCACCGACATGGCTTTTGGGGAAAATATTGAAGACAGTATTTTTAATCAAGACTCCATTTTTATGAGCGGTGATTATCAAATAGAAGTGATCACCAGTACAACCGACACTATCACGGTTAGAATAACAAATGTAATTGATGACTCGGTTGTGGTTATCGAAGTACCGAGGTTTGGATAATGTATAAATTAATAATAATAACAATCGCTCTTTCTCTTAGTGGTTGCTCTACTATGGGTAATTTAATCCCTCCGTCAAAACAAAGTGCGGTAACGTTAGAGCCAACAGATGTTTTTTCTGATTTAAAAAGCTTACCTAAACCTGCGGGCAGCATTCCAGTCTCGGTTTATTCATTTCGCGATCAAACCGGTCAATATAAACCACAGACTAATGTTAGCTCTTTTTCAACGGCAGTCACTCAAGGTGCAAACTCTATTCTAGTGCAAGCATTACATGAGTCTGACTGGTTTACGCCGGTTGAACGTGAGGGTTTGCAAAATATTTTGACTGAGCGAAAAATTATTAGAGCGGCACAAGCGACTAACCCTAATCAAGGCGAGCTACCGCCGTTAACCACTGCGAAAATCATTTTAGAAGGCGGTATAATTAGTTACGACACTAATGTAAAAACGGGTGGCTTAGGAATGGAATATTTTGGTATTGGCGCATCAGAGCTATATCGTGAAGATGCAATATCAATCTATTTACGTGCCGTAGATGTAAGAACTGGCCAGGTATTGTTATCAGTAGCCACCAGCAAAAAAGTATTGAGCCAAGAAATGCGAGCAGGTTTTTTTAGGTATGTTAGCTATAAACGTCTGGCGGAAGCTGAGGCGGGCTTTAGTGATAATGAACCAATGAGCATTTGCGTAACGCAAGCAATAGAAAAAGCGCTTACAGATCTTATCACCAAAGGTATTGATAAAGGCTTATGGGCTAAACAGGCAACTTAACGTACTCTTGTAGATGGCCACAACGTCATTGATGTGGCCAAACAGATAACGATTAGCTCTCAACGGGTAATAATACTGAAATATATCTTTGCGCCCAATTGGCCAATTCAACTCTATTACGCGAATTAGTTTTTTTAAATGCGCTATAAAGGTGAGTTTTAACAGTGTGGTCGCTAATGTTTAGTTTGTCCGCTATTTTATTATTACTCGCTCCTTGTGCTATTAAATGAATAACCGACTTTTCTCGTTTAGTTAAATGTTTATAGTCAGCTTCATTTAATGTGATGTCTTCGCTTAAGGAGCTAAACGAAGAGGCGACACTTAGAATATCATTAAAGACCTTAGAGATTACTTTACGAGTAAACCAAAGCTCACCAGTAGAAATTCTTACTAAGCCTTTAAATATATCTTCTGCTGCTGCCGATTTATAAAATACCCCATTAAAATGATTGATTAATAAGTTTTTTTCACATACTTGCTCTAGTTCTACATTAAAAAGCACAACTTTATGCTGTTTAGCCAAACAAATTAAATCTGCTGGGATCAAGTCCTGCCAATCATTTTTAGACCCATCAATTAGAAAAATGTCATAAGCACCACGCTGATCAATATGTGGGATAGTACTGTCCATTTTTATATCACCAAAAATGGCTTGAAGTGTTCTTAAAATAACTGTGTAGTTTTGAGAATGGAAAGACGATTGAAGCGTTGTCTTAATAAAAGCCGAGCTTTTTTTAAACATATAACCAACCCTTGAAACATTAAATTTACAACAATCGCCACATTACCTAAATTAACTACAAAACACAATGCTTCTTTGGTATGAGCCAATGAGTTTAGTTACCCTATAAAAGGGTATAAAAGCGTGATGTAACACCGTTAGTCCAACCAAATCCTTGTTGTACTTGATATTCACCCCCGCTCGCTGGCTTTTTGTTGCGGTGTGCATACGTTATATTTCTCCAACAAGCATTTATTTTCAATAAAATCTTGTTCTACCATTGTTAGCCAATTCTTCATTATGCGTGTAGCTAATTGATCAATACCATAATTACGCAAGCCTTTTACCGCAAACCATTGTAATGGAGCCCAGCCATTCGGGCTGTCCCATTGCTGTGGAGTATCAACAACCGTTGTTACAATACCACCTACTTTTAAAAACTGCTCGCTCAATACGTTTGCAACCAGTTCAGCTTGCTGTTGCGAGGCTAAATTAACAAAAAGCGGGGTACTTGCCGCTGCACTTAAAATAGCAGACGGCTTAGATACCTTATGATTATAATCAACAAAAAAACGCTGCTCAGGCCGCTCCACAGTGAGTTTATGTAGCCTTTTACACTGGTGGTATTTGCAGTCCCTTTCATGGTTAATAAAAGCGTTGTTATAAAATGCGCATCAACAAAGTCTCTTAATTGAGTCTTATTAAGGGGTGCTATTTGCTCATACTGTTTACAGGCACTTTGCCAATCAACACGCGCGGTTGCATCAGCTCACCTCATGCGCCTGTCCAGAAAAGTACCCGCTTAAAGCGCTACTCGATGTGTATTGGCAACGATGGGAAATAGAGCGAGGCTATGGTGAGCTCAAGCAATACCAACTCTCAAATAAACCAGCATTACGGAGCTTGAAACAGGAAGGTATTTATCAAGAGCTCTGGGGTATTCTGACATCATATAATATCGTGAGACTAGAAATGGCAGAGATGGCTAAAGCCCATAAAGTTGAGCCATTACGCATCAGTTTTATTAACGCATTATATCTCATACAAGACGAGTTTTTATGGTGTTCAGGTCGAAAGCCCAGGGACAATCCCTAAAAAGCTAAAAGAACTACGTGAAAACGGTAAACGGCTAATATTACCGGAGAAAAGAAAGCGAAAAGCTTATCCGCGAGCGGTGCTGGCAAAGACACAAAAATATCCGGTTAGATATAAACGAAATAACACCACTCGTTCTTAAACGAGTGGTGTTATTATTTAACAACGGCTTTTTATTATAGATTATGGATAACCCTATTCAGCATTAACCATGTCTTCAAACTTCATACCGGTTAATTTAGTTAGTACTTTAATTACATAAACAAAAATACCAATGAGCATGAGCATAGACGGAATAGCAATTACCGGATAACTCAGTAACGTCATTTCGCCAAGCTGTTCGTTAAATTCAACGGAGCCTGCAGGGCTGGTAACAATCCATTTAGCAAGGATGTAATTCATCGTAGATGAAAACACAAAGGTAAGCGCTAATAAGTAATTAGCATTAGTAATCTTTTGTTTAAAGCTTTGTGTATTGCCTCGTGCATCTAAGGCATCGTAAATAGTATCTAGCTTAAATAAAAGTGAGTTTAATAAAAGTTTGGCTAGCAGGGGTTTACCAAAAAAACCCGACATCAACACGGTAAAACCAATGATTGCCGGAATAGCTGCTTCTTTTATAGCTAACCACTCAACGTTTAGCTCAAACAAGGCAATACCACCGGTAAGCAAAGTACTTAAAAAGCCTAAAAGCGAGATGAAGTTTAATGAGCCCGCTTTTATAAAATCATAAATCCCATAGCTAATGGGGAATATAAGCGCGACAATTAAACCAGCCACACTGCCTAAATATTCAGGGCCAGAAAACTTCATTAAAATGACTGAAGGGATGATGATATTAAAGACTATTTCGATAAGCGGATTATTTTTTTTACGCTTATTTGTAGCTTGATTATTACTGGTCATTTTTAGTTCCAAAAAATATTACTGCTGCCATTAATTTCCCCTTATGTGGAATAAATAATGCTAAACATTGCTTCTTTGCATAATACTCGCAATACGCTCGCCATTCTAGCATGGCACTTAGTCGTATTATTTTATTATGTAGCGCTTACTCTGCAGTAATATAGGTATAAATTGAGGCGTTAATTAAATCACCAGTCGTATTTTAAGCCCTCAAAGACTATATTAAAGCTACAAAAAATGTAACTCTTCATTAAGACAAACTATTTTCTAAGGATCATTTTTAGCTATTTGCTGATCCTGCCAGTATGCCAAGCTAGAGCGATTACCCTATCGCTCTAGCTTTAATGAATTTAAACAGCATAAATATCACTAAAATAGTTGAGCAAACTAAAATTCAGTTACAAGAAGATAAAACACTCTCGCCAGCGTTGAAGATGTCTATTGAACTCATTCTTGTTGTCGTTGTTATGCTAGCTAACCTGAACTCCGGATAATAAATCCATCTCAAGCAGCTACTTTCAGCGCTAACTGCGTTGAATTTACTTGCAATAGGCGACTATTGACACGTAATTTCGCCTTGTTTTCACTAAAAATCTCTAGCTAGAGATAAATAAACACAAATATCTTTTATTGATTCAATGTGTTAGTAAATCTCTTAATCAGAGTTCAGGGACGCTTGGCCATCACATTTAAACGCTGTAATTGATACTCATAAAATGTAGGGGTGGCATGTAATGTTTTTGTAATTACATCTTTCGCCCAATCAGGTAGTGATTTATTTAAGCTATAGAACACCCATTGATTTTGCTTACGATCAGCAAGCAAACCGCATTGACGTAATACAGCTAAATGCCGTGAAATTTTAGGCTGGCTTACATCAAGTGCCGCCACTAATTCACATACACATAACTCATCTTCATGCGCAATAAGCAGTATTGTCTTTAAGCGGGTGTCATCAGCGATACATTTAAAAAAATGCAGAGGATTTAGTTTATTAATACAGTGTAGTCTTGTTTTGCATACAACAATATATGAAAAGAAAGACATATGGAGTAGTGAAAATATGAAATTTCATATATACAGGTAAAGTTATCTATTTTCCGCGTCAACTCAAGTTTGGCTTTTTAGAGATGTGCCCAATAAAAAACACGCAATGATCACTCATGGCGTGTTTTTATAAACAATATAAAGGGGTTAATTAAATAACCGACAACTCTACTTCAATATTGCCGCGAGTTGCATTTGAATATGGACATACTTGATGTGCTTTCTCTACCAAGGCTTGTGCCGCTGCTTTGTCCATATCACCTAGTGATACAGCCAATTTTACAGCAATACCAAAACCGGCATCAATCGCACCAATAGACACTTCAGAGTTAATGTAAGTATCACTTGGCAGGGCAATTTTTTCGCTACCCGCTACAAACTTAAGTGCACCAATAAAACAGGCAGCATAACCTGCTGCAAATAATTGCTCTGGGTTTGTGCCTTGTCCGTCGTCGCCACCTAGCCCTTTTGGGGTTGATAGTTTTACATCTAAACGGCCATCGTCAGATTTAGCTACACCTTCACGGCCACCGGTTGCAGTTGCTTTTGCCGTGTAGGCAACGTTTTGTAATACATTCATAGTGAACTCCAAAGTTTATCAATTAATTTAATTTGCATGCAAAATAATAGAGCGGATAATTAGAGATTGCAAATACTTTGCATGCAAATTAAAATGTTTTTTGAATTTAAGGTATTTAGGAGTTAGGTATGTCGTTTGAGCAATTAAAGTTAAAAAATCAGCTGTGTCATAGGTTATATATGGCATCAAATAGCATTGCACGCGCTTACCGTGAGCCTTTGGCTGCACTTAACTTAACGTATCCGCAATATGTAGTAATGATGGCACTGTGGGAGCAAGACAAAATAACCATAGCGCAGCTAATAGATAAAACCGCTATTGATGGCGGCGCTATGACCCAAATACTCAAAAAAATGACCGAAAAGTCTCTGCTGGCTGTTATTAAAGACGAACACGACAAGCGCAAGCGCCTAATTCAGCTTACCCATCGTGGGCAAGCCCTTAAAAACGAAGCCGCTGATATTCCAAAAAATATATTATGTAAGTTTGAAAGTGTAGACCCTACGCAAGCCAAACAGCTTATGCAGCTGCTTGATTTAGTAGTAAACGATTTAAATACTAAAAGCGACGATGAGTTAGCCAACTAACGCGGTTATTTTTTGTTGAATAAACGCCCTAAATGCGGTGATCACCGGGGTCATTTGGCGTCGGTCGGCGTACATCATATAAAGCGGTAGCGGATCGCTTTGCCACTGTGGGCATAAATGAACGAGCTCCCCGCTTGCTAAATTATCAATGACATCCAAGTACGATTTATACGCAATGCCTTTGCCCTCTAGCGCCCAGCGCCTCACCATTTCACCATCGTTTACTATATGTTGGCAATTTAGATGTACCTTTTGTACTGCGCCATTTTTATAAAAACGCCACTCTTTAAACACTTCACCAAAACGCATAAAGGTAATGGTGGTGTGCTGCGTTAAGTTAAGGGGGTGTGTAAGCAATCCATTTTTTGCTACATATTCAGCAGAGGCCACTAAAATACGCGCATTATTTAAAAATAGTGGCGCTGCAATTAACTGCGACTCTTTTGGTACACCAAAGCGCAGTGCAATATCAATTGATTGGCTATAAATGTCGCTTACTTCGTCACTTAAGTGCAGTTTAAGTTTTACATTCGGGTATTGCGCTAAAAACTCATTAAGCCATTCACTTAGTTTATTTCGCCCTAAATCACACGGGGCCGATACCTGTAGTGTCCCTGTTACTTCGCCTACTGCAGTTTGCACTGCGGCTACCCCTTGTTGAATAAGCGAAAGTGAATCTTTGGCATAAGTTAAAAACTGCTCTCCTGCCACACTTAAGCGTAAGCTGCGGGTTGAGCGAATAAACAGTACGTTTCCTAAATCTTTTTCTAGGCGCTTAATAGCTGCACTTACCGCCGCTGGGGTTTGCGCGTTTTGCCGTGCGGCTTCAGAAATACTGGCGCAACTAGCTACATCTATAAAAATTTGAATATCGTTAAATGATCGCATATTTTCAATTAAAATTTGAAAGTGCTTTAGTTTTTCATGTCTTTTTCTATTTTTCAACTGAGCTATAGTACTTATTAAGTTAAAAGTACTTAGGGCCTGTTTATCTTTCGAGGTTGAACAAATTTTAATCCTGAAAGGTCAACAAGCCCTAGTTAAAATCATCAGGAACGCACATGAAAGCATTTGGATACAGCAAAAACACTAAAACGCTTACAACAAGCTCTATACAAGAAATTGAGCTTGATACCCCAACCGCTACCGGGCACGACCTACTTATTGAAGTAAATGCTATTTCAATAAACCCAGTAGATACAAAAATACGTGCAAATGTAGCGCCAGAGCAAGGCTACAAAGTATTAGGTTGGGACGGCGTTGGCATTGTAAAAGCCGTTGGCGAGTCAGTATCGTTATTTAATGTGGGGGATCGTGTATTTTACGCCGGCGATTTATCGCGCCAAGGCAGTAATGCGCAATTTCAATTAGTTGACGAGCGCATTGTAGGGCGTGCGCCTAAAACATTAACCGACGCACAAGCCGCAGCACTGCCTCTAACCAGTATTACCGCCTACGAAATGCTGTTTGACCGCCTGCAAGTGCCTAAAAATAAGCAAAATACTCAGCAATCTATTTTAGTTATTGGCGCCGCAGGTGGCGTTGGTTCTATTTTAGTACAGCTTGCCAAGCAACTTACTGGGCTAAATGTGGTTGGTACTGCATCACGCGAGCAAAGCGTAACCTGGCTTAAAGAGTTAGGCGCCGATCACGTGCTCGATCATTCTAAAAACTTAAACGAGCAGCGCAAAGAGCTCGGTTTAGCTGAGTTTGATTACGTTATTGGATTAACTCATACCGACCAATACCAAGACCAAATAGTGGAGTGCATTAAGCCCCAAGGTAAATTTGCGCTAATAGATGACCCTACATCGTTCGATATTTTAAAATTTAAACCTAAATCTATATCGGTCCATTGGGAGTTTATGTTTACCCGCTCGCTATTTACTACACCCGATATAACAGCGCAGCACACCTTACTTAATGAAATTAGTGAGCTGATAGACTCAGGTACGCTTAAAACCACACTTGGGCAAAATTTAGGCCCAATAAACGCCGCTAATTTATATAAAGCGCATCAAATTTTAGAATCGCACACCTCACGCGGTAAACTTGTTTTAGAAGGCTTTTAAACATGCTCAAGATTAAAAAATTACTTTTAATTGCAGCCTGCAGTGCAGCGTTTTTAACCAGCAGTGTGTTTGCTAATACCGCTAATCAAAATGCTGATTTAAAAACAGTCGCCACATTTGGCACGCAACACCCACCGGGTAATATTGCTATTACGCCATCGGGTCGTAAGTTTTTATCGGTACATGGTTTTTACGGCCAAAAACAAAAAATTATGGAGCTATTAAGTGATGGCACCACCAAACCCTACCCTAATGAAGAATGGGCATACGCGTATAAAAACGGCAAAGGGTTTTACGATGTACTTGGCATAAATGTATCAGCCGATGGCGTATTATGGATGCTTGATACATCAGGCCCTGATCATGCTGGGCGTTTAATCGGTTGGGATACCAATAAAGAGCAACTATATAAAATAATTTACTTAGCTAAACCCACCATTACCGACACCTCGTTTTTAAACGATTTAGTCATCGATAATAAACACGGTGTTGTATACATTGCCGACACCGCACAAGGCAGCCAAGCCGCTATTATTATCGTAAATTTAAAAACTGGTGAGGCGCGCAGAGTATTACAAAATAGCTCATACACCACAGCCGAAAACATCGACATGGTCATTGAAGGGCGCACCATGAAACTAGGCGGTCAACCAGCTCGTTTAGGCGTAAACCCAATCACACTCGACCCAAGCGAACAGTGGCTTTACTTTGGCTCTATGTCTGGCACGTCGGTTTACCGTATTGCCACAAGCGATATTAACAATAAAAGCCTGAGCGCAAGCGCCCTTGAGAGTAAAGTAACGCGTTACGGCTCTAAACCCATGTCAGATGGCATTATTGTTGATGGCGGTGGCAATGTGTATGTTACCGACATAACCAATGGCGCAATTGGCGTAGTAAAGCCAAGTGGTAACTACCAAGTATTATTTAAAGACGAGCGCTTAAGCTGGCCAGATGGCTTTAGTTATGGCGCCGATCATAAAATATACTTTACCGTAAATGAGCTACATCGCTCGCCAGTATTAAATAACGGTAAAAATGCCAGCCAAGGAAAATTTAGTGTGCTGTCGTTCGACCCGCTAGTAAAAGGTAAGGTAGGGCGCTAATTACAGCGTAAAAACCCAAGCCACGCACCTGCTGCGTGGCATTTTGGTGCAACTTTTAGGCCTTTTAGCCCCAAAGTGGTGCTAAACGTTTAAAAGTTATTTTTTAGTTGTTTAATAAATACCTGATTTATATTCATAAAATATTTAATTAACAGTTGGCATAATTCTTCCACAGTAACAATGTGTTCAGTGAAACTTTCAAGGAAAATACCATGGCTAACCTATACCACACCCTCTACCTACTCTGGCGTTTAGACATTAGCGTATGGCAGGTAAACGATCCGAGTAATACCCATACTACGTGCGACAAAGAGCGAGTTTACAGCCAATAGATTTGGTATTTATATACTTTGCAAGCACAGCCATTGCGTTGTATTGTTAAGTAACTAAAAACAATATAATTGGAACGTGTATGCACGCCTTAGAAGTAAGCTTTGATGGCTTAGTTGGCCCTACTCACAACTATGCGGGTTTATCGTATGGTAACGTTGCCTCGTTAAACAATGCGGCGAGTATTTCAAACCCACAAGAAGCTGTGTTACAGGGCCTTGAAAAAATGAAAGCCATGCACGACAAAGGCTTAACACAAGGTGTGTTTGCACCCCACGCACGCCCCGATTTAAACGTACTACGTCGCCTAGGTTTTACTGGCAACGACTCGCAAGTTATTCAAAAAGCATTTAAAGCCGACCCTATTTTATTGCGCGCGTGTTATTCGGCCTCTGCAATGTGGACCGCCAATGCCGCCACTGTGTCACCTTCGCCAGATACCCTCGATGGCAAAGTGCATTTTACTTCAGCTAATTTAAACAATAAGTTCCATCGCTCGCTAGAGCCAGCTACCACTACCCGCTTACTAAAAGCCATGTTTAATAACGATAGCTACTTTGCACACCATACACATTTACCCGATCAGGGCTTTTTTGGCGACGAAGGGGCAGCTAACCACACCCGACTTTGCGACAGCCACGGCGAGCAAGGCCTAGAAATGTTTGTATTTGGCGCAAGTGCCTTTAACAGCCAACTACCAAAACCGGTTAAGTTTCCTGCAAGGCAAACATTAGAGGCCTCAGAAGCCATTTGCCGATTACATAATTTAAAAGAATCGAGCCAAATACTATTACAACAAAACCCTGATGTGATTGACCAAGGGGTGTTCCATAATGATGTAATCGCGGTGGGTAACGCCAATGTTTTATTATGCCATCAGCAGGCGTTTTTAAATCAAACGCAAGCATTAGACGATATCCGCGAAGCTTATGTAGGTAACAAACAGCTTTATATTATTGAAGTGCCAACCAGCAAAGTGAGTATTCAAGATGCTGTTAGTAGCTATTTATTTAATAGCCAACTGGTTAGCCTTAGTGACGATAAAATGTTGCTCGTTGCTCCACAAGAATGCCAGCGTAATCCTGCTGTAAAAGCGTATATTGAAGAAATGATTATTGCCGATAACCCCATAAATCAAGTACAGTTTTTTGATTTACGCCAAAGCATGCAAAATGGCGGCGGACCTGCTTGTTTGCGTTTACGTGTGGCGCTTAATAGTCAAGAATTAGCAGCGGTAAATCCAGAGGTTATTTTAAATGAGCAAAAGTACACCCAATTATGTGATTGGGCTACGCGCCATTACCGCGATAAACTCGGTGCTAACGACTTTGCCGATCCAGCGTTATTAACCGAAAGTTATCAAGCGCTTGATGAGTTAACCCAACTGCTTAATTTAGGCTCAGTGTACGACTTTCAATTAGAAGGTTAATACATCAACCAACACAAAGGTTAATACAAAAATAGCGAGCCAAGGCTCGCTATTTTTATTTATGCTTATGCTAATAGAGTTTAAACGTTTTTTATACCAATTCGCTTAATTAAGTGATCTATTTTGAGGCTGGAAAAACGTGTTGATAACTAGGCAAAAAATTCGTTATTTAGTTATTCTAAATGAGAATTTTTTAACGCAGGTAGCGACACGTTTAGCCCCGCAAAATGATTAAGTATTATTGCGGATTGGTATTAACCGTTAGTGCCGATGCCATCGACTCAGATATATGCAGCGTTCGCTGCGGAAACGGAATACTCAGCCCCGCGCCTTCTATGGCCTCTTTAACGCGTTTATTTAAATCCCACACGGTTTGCCAGTAATCGCCATTTACAGCCCAAGCACGTAATTGTATATTTACTGCGCTTTCGCCTATTGAGGTAACCATTACTTTAGGTGCAGGCTCTGCGAGTAGTCGGCTTTCTGATTCGGCGAGTTCTTTAAGTACATTTAAGCCTACATCAATAGAGTCGGCGTACGAAATTCCCACCACTATATCCATACGCCTTTTACCGTTACGGGTAAAGTTTTTAATGTTGCCGCCCCATACTTTACCGTTAGGCGATGCGATATAAAGGCCGTCGGTGGTTTTAAAAATGGTCGTAAATAAGTTTATTTCTTTTACTGTGCCAAGCGTGCCGCTTGCATCTACAAAATCGCCTATTTTAAATGGCCTAAGTATTAATAGCATAATGCCAGCGGCAATATTACTTAAGGTGTTTTTAAGCGCCAAACCTATGGCTAAACCCGCCGCGCCCATTAGCGCTATTAAGCTTGCCGTATTAACACCAAAAATATCTAAAATAAACAGCCCTGCAATTATGTAAACTAAATACCCCGCAATGCTCGATAACAGCGGCATAAGTGTTTCGTCTACCTTTTTTAATGGCGACTTAGAGTTTTTTATCGCTTTTTTAACCGAGCGCGCAATAAGTGCACTCGTAACTAAAATAGCCAAGGCTAACACCACTTTGTAACCCAAAGTGATAATGGTTTCTGAATGGCTTTGCCAAAACACAATAAGTTTATCTTTCATACATATTCCAAAAAAATGGGCTGACACTCAGCACTATTTAACAAGGAGCAAAGCTAAATACGCTAACCCCACAAATTAACCTTAATGACTAAAAACGGCGCGAGTATATAGCTATAAATCAGTTATACCTATTGTTTTTATATTAAATTAAAGCATTAAATAAAGGTTAGGTTTCTCTGATGTATCTATTCAATTTGGGTTAATCGCACACTGTTAGTGTTAGTATAAAAGTTACTGTAAATACTGTCCTCATTTTGAATATGTAAACATAGGAGAAATAATCATGGCGAAAGAGAAAATAGTCCTCATTACAGGTGCTTCGAGTGGTATAGGTAAAGCAACCGCTAAAACATTAGTTAATAATGGCCACAAAGTGATCTTAACCGCGCGCAGCGAAGATAAACTCAATAAACTAGTTGACGAGTTAGGCCATGAAAATGCATTTAGCGTTTCAGCCGATGCCACTGCATTTAATGAACTTGAGAATGTAGTGAGTAAAGGCGTTGAAAAATTTGGCCGATTAGACGTAGCATTCGCTAACGCCGGCATGGGGGTGTCATCACCTGGTACAGAGAATGGCGACCCCAATGAGTGGTCAGCCATGGTTGACCTTAATATTAAAGCATTGCTTTGGACTGCTAAACTCACTTTGCCTCATTTACGTGAAAACCAAGGACATTTTATTTTAACCAGCTCTGCAGCAGGGCGAAGACCCATTGACGGCTCTATTTATGGTGCCACTAAATGGTTTGCCCATGGCTTTGGTCAAAACCTTGCAGAAGAAATGAAACCTTGGCATGGCCGATGTACAACCATAGCCCCAGGCATGGTGAATACACCATTTTTTGATGAAGCAAAACCAGATAAGCTCGACCCTCAAGACGTGGCCGATGCCGTTTTGTTTGCCATTGAAGCTAATCAGCGTAATAGCGTACGCGAAATCTATTTAATGCCCACCAACTAATAATAAAATGTAAAGGCCAATGTTTATTGGCCTTTACTATAAAAGTGCTTACCTGTGTTTTATTCAAATCACTATCTATTCAATCAATAAAAAATCACTTATTGA
The DNA here is from genome assembly GCF_000576475.1 of Pseudoalteromonas sp. SCSIO_11900. Lineage (NCBI taxonomy): Bacteria > Pseudomonadati > Pseudomonadota > Gammaproteobacteria > Alteromonadales > Pseudoalteromonadaceae > Pseudoalteromonas > Pseudoalteromonas sp. SCSIO_11900. The sequence continues at coordinate 234,859 of NZ_KK070025.1, read as the reverse complement.
AACGCCGCTTACCATGCTAAATCACAATTTTATGTCTATTATATAAATAAAGTAATTCAATAACTGGAACCTATTTAATGGCTCCCAATAAAACTAATAATATACCGACTCATCAATATGTTACAAATGACCCATTGCACCAGCTTTTTGATGCTGTCGATTCTATCTCAGTACAAGGTTACGATGAGCAAAGAGGTGTTATTTATTGGAACAAAGGCAGTGAATTGCTTTATGGGTATACACACCAAGAAGCCATTGGCAAAAAACTCGAAAATTTAATTATACCCGCACCAATGCGAGAGCCCGTTATTAAAGCGCATAGTAATTGGATTAAGTATGATATTGAAATTCCCGCATCAGAACTCATACTCAGACATAAAAATGGCAATGATGTAGCCGTATTTTCAAGCCATGTTATGTTTACCAATCAGTACAATACCAAACAAATGTACTGTATTGATATTGATCTGTCTGAGGTTCACAAAGCACAAGCAGAAGCCGTATTTAATGCCACCATGCTCAAAACTTTATTTGAGGCAATTCCTGATTTATTTTTTGTACTAGAGCAAAATAGCACTATTACTGACTACCATGCAAACAATGAAAACGATTTATATATTTCACCTAACCAGTTTATTGGTAAAAAAATGGTGGATGTATTACCTGAAAAAATAGCGCAAAAGTTTCAGGTTCATATAGAAAAAACGATAGCACAAGACAGTATGGTCAGTTTTGAATACGAATTAAGCATGCCTGAAGGCGTAATTTATTACGAAGCGAGATTGCGTTTATTGCCCAAAACAAACCAAATTATGGTGATTATTCGTGATATTAGCGAACTACACCGCTCCGCTGAACTAATTCGCCATCAGGCCCACTTTGATAGTTTAACCGATTTGCCTAATCGCTTTTTATCTCTAGACCGCTTATCACAAATATTACTGGAAGCACAAAAGAGCCACGAAAAAGCCGCCGTGTTCTTTTTAGATCTTGATGACTTTAAAAAAGTAAATGACTCTTTAGGCCATGAAGTGGGGGATAAATTATTAATTGCGGCAGCAGCAAGATTACAGCAAACACTTAAAAAAAATGACACAATAGGCCGATTGGGCGGCGATGAGTTTATTGTTTTAATATCCAATTTAAATGATGAAAGCGATGCTTTAGCGATTGCTGAGCGGTTACTTCAAGCATTTAAGAAACCATTTAAACTTGTAGGTAGAGACTTAATACTGACATTAAGTATTGGTATTGCTATTTCCCCTAAGGATGGCACCTGCGCCTCGGTGTTGTTACGAAATGCCGACACCGCTATGTACCAAGCAAAAACCATGGGGCGAAACACGTTCTCTTTTTTCACCCCACAAATGAACGTCGCCATGCGTCGCCGCTTTGAAATAGAAGAGCAAATGCATGGTGCACTAGAGCGTAATGAATTTGAGCTTTATTACCAACCACAAATAGATGTAAAAACAAACACTATCGTTGGCGCTGAAGCTTTGCTTCGTTGGCATAATATAGTGTTAGGGGAAATCACCCCAGATGAGTTTATCCCAATTGCAGAGCAAACCGGCTTAATTGCGCCTATTGGTGTATTTGTTCTTCAACAAGCCTTACGCTTTTTAAATGAATGGCAATCAATTAACAAGCAAAACTATACCATGGCGATTAATTTATCACCGCGCCAATTCAGAGACCCGGAACTGGTCAATATAATTAAACACACTCTGCATAAAAATAGTATTAATAATGAATGTTTAGAGCTGGAAATTACCGAAGGGGTGCTGATGAATAGCCAAGCGTCAATTCATGATGCCTTATTGCAAATTGATGAGCTGGGCATAAAGCTGTCAATGGACGACTTTGGCACAGGCTATTCATCATTAAGTTACTTACGAGAATACCCTTTTGATGTGCTAAAAATTGACCGCAGCTTTATTACTGGCATAACAGATAACAAGGCAGACTGTAATTTAGTGAAAGCGGCCATAGCTATGTCACACAGCCTAGAAATAAAAGTAGTGGCTGAGGGGGTAGAAACCAAAGAGCAGCTAGATTTACTCAACGAGCTAAACTGCGATATTGCTCAGGGATTTTATTTAAGTAAGCCCTTGCCGGCCGCCAAGCTGCTCAATTTTTCATTGCGTTACTTAAAAGCACTTTAGTTAAAAAGTGCTTTTATAGTTATGTTTTAGCTCATGATTTTAAAGAGTAAATCGCGCACCGTAGCAGGCTCAAACGGTTTGTCACATATTGTATCCACACCCGCTTGAGCAATATTAGCTAAATGGGTATCGTTAGCTTCTAAGCTCACCATCAGAATTGGAATAGGCGAGTATGCATTCGATTGCCTTACCGTTTCAGCTAATTCTTTACCATCCATTTCTGGCATATTGTAGTCTGTAACAATTAAATCAAATGATTGGCTGTTTAACATTTCAATCGCTTGTTTAGCGTCTTCGGCCTCTACCGGTGCTAGAATTCCCATCCCCGCCAAGACACGTATTATATGTTTTCGCGCAAAACGGCTGTCATCAACCACAAGCACTCTAAGAAGCGTCACATCAAAGTGCTCTAGTTCCACTTGTTGCTCGGTATTACTATTACTGCGTATTGCCTGTAATAAAGAATCAGCTGTGCCATCACTTAAATACAGGCTGCTAATGACTAAATCAGGGTGATAATTTGATAAAGCAGCCAGCGCGTTTTCTTGAGTGCTGGCCGTTTCAATTTGTGTAACACCGCACTGAGCCAGTGATTTTTTATTAGCTTTTACTGAACTTCAGAAGGCTCAACTAATAAAATAGATAAGTTGGCTATTGCCGTTAAATCACTCATTTCAATTCTGTTATTATTAATTCTATAATTTTTATAACGCTCATTATAAAGTAATAACTTACAAGAAAAAGCTAAAACAGCAACAAAGCAGCTTGTTTACCCAAACTCAACACACTCAGCTTAAAAACGGTAGTTTATGCCCGCATAATAACGTCTTCCCGAATAGCTTGAGTTTAATAACCGAGACTCTGTATCATTACCTAGGCGCTTTACCGACTCAGATTTAGTTAAATTAATAACTGCAGCGGTCAAACTCAAATCCTCTAATAAATTAATCGAAGCATTTACATCAACTTGCTCGTATGGGTCTTGGTATACATTTAAGCCGCTGTTTAAACCCAACACGGTTTCACCGCGTTTATTATAAGAAGCACGAACATTAAAGGCATCTCCCTCATAATATATCGAGGTATTGTATTGATACTTAGCACTGCCTATTAATGGTGATTGGCCAAACTCTTTACCATTAACACTTACATCGGCTTTATTGGTTTTGTTATAAGTGTAGTTTGCATAAAAACCAAAACCACTATCAAAGGCATGCTGTATAAATACTTCCGCCCCTTTAGATACGGCATCAGTGCCATTACCTACTGTGCTATATGGCGATACAGTAATATTTCCTGCCTCAACTATGCCCTCTTTACCAGCAAAATCTTGTTGTACGTCAATAACTAAGGGAACAACAAAATTATCAACAGTTTTATGAAACAATGCTAAACCAATGGCAGAGCCTTCGCTGTAATAATATTCAATAGATAAATCAGCTTGCACCGACTCAAATGGCTTTAAGTTTTTATTACCGCCACTGCCACTAAAACCCGGGATTTCATTAAACTCAGCTCTATCGTCTGCCCACTCATCTGAGACAAACGTAATGCGTTGTTGTGCGCCTAAATCGGCATAATCAGGTCGTGACATCACTTTAGCAACCGCGCCTCGTACCACTACATCATCACTTATATCCCATGCAATATTAAAGCTAGGAAGAATTTGAGTATCGGTACTCTCTTGAGTAATAAGTTGATAGTCTTCAACAAATCGATCATCTCCGGTTACCGGCTCGCCGCTGTCATCATTGGTATGATCTAATAAATAAGTATATAGGTCGGTTGATGATGTCATGGTTTTAGTGCGCACCACCCGCACCCCTAAATTACCTCGCACGCTATTAAACTCAAAGTCACCTTGCAGATAAAACGCCGCTATTTGCTCTTCAATATCATAAATAAAGTTATCTTCTTTGCGTGTATACGGCACATAATGACTGGTCACAATATCGCGGTATTTTTGCCAATCAATACCAGGCATTTGGTTTATATTAAAACCACCCGCAATGTTACCTTCGTTAATAAACACGTCTTGTGCTAGTGGCATACCGTTGTTCCACTGATAACTGTCAAAACGTGTGATCCCCCCCTCGCTGGCTTCTGCTGCAGCAATATCAAAGTTAGGATCTAAAAAGAAGGTATTACCGGTTTCGCGATGCAGTGTAGCTTCTCGATACTTAACCCCTGTTTTAATTGTTCTTAAAATTCCCCAATCGGTATAAATATCAAAGTCAGCTTGATAGTAATCTTCTTCGAGTTCACTGCGCACAAAGCTTGAATTTGACGAGCCTGGATCGCGCCCACCGCCCACACCATTTAGTAAGTTAGCTAGCGTATTAGGGTCTATATTTAAACTAATATCGTTTTCATTAATTTGCCAACCCGCTTTTTGCGATGCATTTTCTATACGGCTTTCATTTTCACCGGCGTTTGAACTTTTATACGCCGCTTCCCAACTCTCCTTTGGCCCGCCTTCAGAGCGCGTATTGCCCGCCACAAAACGGGCTTTAAAATAATCGCCTTCATAGGTTAAATTAAAATCAAAGGTGTCTGAGGTCGACTCTTCACGCACATAAGAGCCTCGCATCCACGGCAATTGCATATCATTCTCTGCGCCACTCGCAGCTGCATCAAATTGCATCCCATTGATAATAGTGCCCGACTCATCCAAACTTACATCGGTTAAAAAGTCTGGATTTAAAGACCATTCAGGTATATCAATCACCGACTCAGTTCTATTTTTATCAAGTGAAAATCCAAAATAGTTAAAGCCAATTTCAACACGGCTGGTTGGGCGCCACTGCGTGCTAAATTGCACTCCTTCTCGCTCACGTAATTCGTTTACAATTGAGCCACGAACCACTTGAGGAAACCAAACATCGTCATAACTATTACCCTGAGCATCACTTATTGAGCCCCACTGATTATTATTATCAACCAGCTCGCCATTGGTATCTATCGGGTTATCACCGACAAAGCGCCATACGTTTGCATCTGTGCCTCCTGAGAGAGTTCGGTTAGTGCGTTTTTGTGAGGTGTAACCAAACAACACACCAAAAGTATCAGCCTCATTCTTCCAAGAATAAAGTGCGGTTACTTGGGGCTCAGACTCTTCAGTCACATCGGCATAAGTGCTTTCAATATTAATCACCCCTGAGTTTGCATCCATACTTAGCGGCTTACGACTATGCATTAATACCGTGCCGCCCACGCCACCTTCATCTAAACGTGCCTCTGGTGATTTATACACTTCCACGCTTTCAATCATGGCTGAGGGCAGTAATGCATAATCAAACGAACGAGATGGCTCACCTGGTGATGACGCAATAAAATTACCATTTAGCTGAGAAAAGGTTAGCTCAGATGATAACCCCCTAATACTTACCGATGAGCCCTCGCCTCCGTCACGGTCAATCACGACCCCTGGTACGCGTTGTAATGAATCTGCGACATTTTTATCAGGGAACTTACCAATATCTTCTGCTGTTATGGCATCAACCACAGAGCTCGATAAACGCTTTATATCTAAATTAGCCGCCATACTGGAACGAATACCACGCACCTCAATGACTTCCATATCTTTGCTTTTTAATGTTTTATCTTCTGCTTCATCAGCATATGCATGATTAATCACAGATAAAATAGAGATGCACAGCGTTGATTTAATAAAAAGTGGAAGAGAGTGATGTACAGCGTGGGTTATCCGATGAGCGGTCATAGTTTTAACAGTTCCATTTAAAATACAGTTAATACTTAAAGATGATCGTACTAGCTAAAGATGGTACGAAAAAAGTAGCTGTATTTTACATAACCAAGCTTAATAGTTTGTTAATGCAAACTGATAAGTAACTGAATAAACTATCAAAAAACAGTCAATTCAAATAAAGGTAGGAAGTTAAGCAGCAAAATTGCTATTTAGCTGCTTTTTAAAAGGGCATAAAAAGGAATGACGCGATTAAACAGCAATACACCGTTATTTATTATCACTAATAGCTTGAATATAATAGCCTAAACTCGCATGAGAAAGCTCTCCCATATGACTGGTGACTAACTCACCTTGGCTGTTATAAAACAAAGTGGTTGGTAAGCCCGCAGCACCTGATTCGCGACTCACATTACTACTTTGATCAAAAAACACATGATTAAGGTCGAGTTGCTGTTCATCAAGGAACGCTTTTACCGTGTGTAAGTCTTCGCCTTGGTTTACAAACGCCACCGTAATATTTGGATTATTTTTTTGAGCCGCTTGTAGCACCGGCATTTCTTTTCGACACGGCGGACACCACGACGCCCAAAAGTTAATCACCACCGGCTTACCTTTAAAGTTTTGTAAGTTAACTTGCTGCCCTTGAATATTATGCACAACAGACTGCGGTAACTGCACACCCGTTTGGTAAATAGACAGCGCAAAATTAGGAATAATCATTGAACAAAAACCAACAAACCCAGCAATAGCGTAGTGTTTCATTACCGCTTTTTTACCACGGGCATAAAACGCTAAAACCACTATGCCGCTGAGCCAACCATAATAACCAATAAAACCACCGTCGCTAATATTAAAAAGCTGCCACCAATTACCTTGATAAGCATCCCACATAGTAAACACAAACGCTAAACGCGAGACTAAAAAGCCCACCACAATTGCTTTAAAAACCGTATCTAAAATCGCTTTTTGTAATGGATGTTGGCGCGTTAATAAATAGGTAAGCCCCCAAAAAATGCCTAACCCTAAAAAAATAATTAACTGAGAAATGGAAATAACCAAAGGTCCAAGAGAAATACTTAACATTGCTACCGTCTTCTTAATAATGTATTTAAGTACCTAAAATAACGAGTACCAGCGTGAATTAAATACCAACAATAACATAATGTAAGTTGTACTGATTATTAATAACGCATAATAGGTTATGTATACCAGCAGCAATACATAACCTATTTAACCTGAACTTTGGTTAAGAGATTTACTAACGTATTGAATCAAAATTGATATTTATGTTTATTTTCTCTAGCCAGAGATTTCCAGTGAAAACAAGGCGAAATTACGCGTCAATAGCTCGCCTATTGCAAGTAAATTCAACGTAGTTAGCGCTGTAAATAGCTGCTTGAGATAGATTTATTATCCAGAGTTCAGGTTATTTACCTAACTAACCTTGTTGCTGTATGTACTCCAATGCAGTCATTTTTTTATAGCTTACGTTTGTATGCATAACGTGAACTGGATCAGGGTCAACAATTTCAATTGGAATAGCATAATTACGCGCAATATCCAGCGCCATTTGAGTAATGTTCACGCTAAACGAAGTACCCATAAACACCATTTTATCGGCATCAATCATTCGCTGTTGTGCTTCAGTAATACGGTAAAGTTCCGTGTAATATTCATCAAATAGCAGCACATAGGGTTTAAACGAGCGATTGACCTTAGGATTATTATTTTCAATGTTAAACAGCTCAAGTAATGAGTCATTTAAACGATTTTCATCGACCTTATCCCAAGGTGCTGTTTGCGGTTTTACCAGACCATTTTTATGAAATAAGGTCATTTGATCAAGCCGCCCATGAATAGCAATATAATTTTTATTACCGGATTTGCCGTCTAGCCCGTCAATATTTTGGGTAATTAGGTTTTTGTCGCTAAGCCAATGATGCACCTCGTTAGGGCCATGATTACGATAGGTAGCAAAGCGATGATAATACCAAGCTAAAAATTCTCGCGGATTATTTTTATACATGGCACGGGTTGCCATTTGCATGGGTGTATAATTTTTACTGCCAATGGTCCAAAAGCCATCCTCACCACGAAAAGTTGGAATACCACTAGCAGCACTCACACCAGCTCCTGTAATGTATAACGTATTCATAAAAATATTCCTGTTTACTTGCAAAGCTCACCACTCGCCATCACAGCGTTTAGAACCCTTTTGATTTTTAGCCAGTAAATTAATTTGTGTAATTGCGCGTTCCATTTTAATTCGTGCTGAGCTATTGGCTGAATGAACGGCTATTGTTGGCGGTACAAAGCCATCAATAAACACTGCCTGCTCAATCCAAAGTAAAACGTCATAGCCAGTGCCTTTATTATCATTCCCTAAATCATGGTCAAGGCTAAGCAGCTTTACTTTACCAGTCTTCAAAAGTTTAATCACTTCACTAGGCCAAAAGGCTCTGAACCAACCGGTTGGTGTTTCTCTTTCATCATCTAAATATACATTCATAGGGTTATCTCACTGAAAAATGTATTCAGACTCTCAAAGCAGTAACTAGGGCCTGTTTATCTTTCGAGGTTGAATTTGCAGCAGTCTGTTTGGTAATTAGGCAAGACAGAGCCTATGTAGTGTGGTTGTTCCCCATAAATAGGCGATAACGTAGCATAAATGCCAAACAGGCGCTGCCCGAAGGGTTTCTGCCTAGGGGTCATTTACTCTTTGTTGCCTACATGGATGTAGGTAAGGGGCGTGAGCAGGACGCGGAAGCTTTGCTCGGTTTTTACTAATTCTTACATGGATGTAAGCCAGTAGAATAACGCAGGAGCAGTTATCGAGCCCACTAGGTTACAAACCTCGCGCCGCGATTAAATGGCCCCTAGATTGAACAAATTTTAATCCTGAAAGGTCAACAGGCCCTAACATAGTTATTTTCCACAAGGAGCTGGTGCTTGATTACGTATAAACGCTGGTATGTCAAAAATATCAGAAGCTTGAGGTTTAGCTCTTGCAGCTGGCGACTGTTCGGTTTCGCTACTAGGCGCATTATCGAAAGGTTCAACAATTATCTTAGCGCTTGCTCCTGTGGCGATGATCAACAGTTCATAATTCATTGCTAAATTTTCAATTTTAGAAACACCACAAATAACTAACGCGTTTGGGCTGACCCGCTGGCGCACTGTATCGGTAATGAGGTTATAACTACCGAGTGAAATTTCATCTTTGCAATTTACTTGTATTATTACACCCGTACTTGATGACATATCTACCTGATTAACAAGTGGGTTATTGAGTGCACTATCAAGTGCAGTAGTAAGCTCGTTTTCTTCATCGCATTTACCAACACCTAGGACTGCATCACCCTGGCAATCCATAATTTTAGCAAAGTCATTTAAATCAACATTTATAAGCCCTTGAAAACAAAGCATATCGATGAGTGATTTTATCAGTGAGTGGAGTATTTGGTTTGAGTGTTTAAACGCATCAAATAATCCTATATCGTTACCAAGCACTTCAATAAGTTGATCGTTAGGGAGCGTAATAACCGCATTAGCATGCTCTTTAAGCTCATTTAAACCTGCTTGCGCTATATTATTTCTAAACTGTCCTTCACTACTAAATGGCAGTGTAGCAACAAATATAATGGGCTTACCTTGCTCACTAGCAAGCTCTGCAATATACGGGCTAGCGCCAGTCCCAGTACCGCCACCCAACCCTGTTGCACACAGAATTATATCGCAGCCATTAATAAGCATTAAAAGCTGCTCTTTACTCTCTTCCGCCGCTTGCAGCCCAACTTTAGGGTCGGCTCCTGCACCATACCCATGAGTGAGCTCTGCACCTATCAGTACTGCTTCATCACTCTGTGTATGCTCAAGCACTACTTTGTCGGTATTAACGCTGTACAAGTGCGCCTGCTCAGACTCGCGTTGTTCAAAAATACTATTAAGCGTATTACATCCACACCCACCAATGCCAAATACACCAATCGATAAACCATCATTTTGCTGAATTAATTGAAACATAACCACTCCTTAACTTTTAAAGGAGCATAACAAATAGGTGCGTCAAAAATTGACGCACTCAAATTAATTAGCGTTATTGATAGTTACTAGCAGCCGCTTTAAGCTTTGTGGTAATTCTTTTTCTAATGCGCTCAGGTTTAATAACTTCCAGCCAATGAGCACATTTAAATAGCTCATCGGTTAATTGTTCAGTATCAATAGTTTGATAGGTAAATAATACATTTTTTTCATCAATATGTTGCTTGTCAGTCAGCTCACCAAGCTCAATAAACCCTTGATTAACCGCCGAGTCGCTGGGTACTTTCACAACTAACTCAATCGTTTCTTGCTTCATACCTTTATTAATCGCACTGCGTAACGACTTTAACTGCTCAGCAGTTGGCTCTCGTCGTGTTTTTTGCAGGATATGAACATTGCGAATGCGATAAACCGGCATCTGGTAACATTTATCGTGAAGCGACCCCACCATAAACTGCGCCATTAACACGCCGCCTTGCTCAACTAAGTTATAAAAACTCAGCTCAGTAAATTTTAACCAATGTGCCTCATCGTACAGCACTCTATAAAGCTCAGCGCTCACAGCACGCTTATGCTTAATCGCATGCTCAATTTGCGCAACTAATTTGCTATCAATATTCACTTTTAACGACGGTTTTGGCAGAGTTGAAAGCCAGTCAGGCACATGCCCATTAACACGTTTAAGCGCCTGCTCTGCTTTAATATGAACTGAGCGTTTAACATCGCTCGGTATAGATTGCGGTAGTAATTGCTCTAGCAGCAAATAATGCTCTGCAACTTCGGTACTCATTACTCTTGAGTTGCTACTTCGCCACTGCGCATTGATAGACCAGCCATAGGGCTTACTGCGGCTATCTTTTTCAAGCCCAAAGCAACCTTGCTCGTAAAGTGATTGTAGATCGCGTTGCAGCATACGAATTGAAATATCAAAGCCACGTTCAAGCAATTTTTGCTGCAACTGGTGGGTCGAGATAGAGCCAGGCGCTATTGGCACAAACTCTAAAATTAATAAATGGCGGTGTGAATTCATTATGCCTTACTCAATATATAAAGGTGAGATAGAACATCATGGCTTTTTATCTTCCACAAAAAATTAAGATGCTGATTCAACCTAACAAATTACACCCATTAAAATTCCACGCAGTTAGCCTAAAATAGCTGCTTAAAAAAGATTTATTACCCAAATCGGGGCTTCTATTTGCTTTGGCAAAGCACTTAACGCTTAACTCTCATGGCAGTGGTCAAATTCACTTGCTCTACAAGCTTTAATCGCATAATTATTCCGTGTAACCATAATGCTCTGCTAACGCTGTTAACATTTCTTTCTGGTGTTGTTTTATTTGCTCCTTTTGCCAATCATTTTGCTCTTTCAACAGTTTAAACATGGCTTTTAACTTTAAAGAGTCATATTGCGGTTTGGCTTCAAAATCAACCCATTTTTTCTTAACCGCCTGGTTGCTGTATGACGAATTTTCACCAGGGCTTAATAAAACTAAATTACCAAATGCATCTAAAAAGTCTCGCTCCAACACATTTTGATGCTCTTCACGCTGTGGATATACGTGCTCAACAGAATTTTTAGCTGTTATACGATACTTTTTAAACTGCTCTAGCTGCCTATCTGGCTCTTTTTTCCACAAAACATATTCTAGTTTTTGAAACCAATAATGTTCAAAACTGGTTCCTCTCGCTTGGGCAAAATAACCAACTTTTGCTTGCCAAGAATCTACTTCTGGTTGCTGTTGTTTAGCTTGCTTGAAACTGGCTATTTTTTGAGTTTCAGACTCACTAGCCATTGATAAATCGTTATCAATTTTTTCAAGCAGCGCTATAGCTTGCGCATCTTCAGTAATATTACCTTTTATCAAGCCTGCAATAAATGGTGTGATCCAATACTGTGCACTGCGTTCACCGGTAAAGTTACGTACGCTTTGCAGCATAACTAGTTCGTTTAACTCTTTTTGGCTACGATTAATGTACCACTTGCCACTTGATTCGCTTCGTGTCAGGTAGGTTAAACGTAATTGTTCGTCATCATTATCATCACGTTCAACCCATTTAACTACCCAACGATCAAATTGATAACGCACTTGCCACAACGTTTTAATAAACTCTTTAACTTTGTCTTCACTGGCGTTTGTTAATGGCTCAAAGGTTTCTAGTAGCTTATCAGCATGTACACGAGGAATAACATCATTAGTGTCTTCACCTAACTCTACAGCACGGTTAGCCAAATAAATGCGGTAAGCGTGGATAAGTAATAATGGGAAACTAATAATGGGACGACAATATACGGTTTCGGTTTCTAAATCGTAGGTGCCAGCGTCCTGCTCATTGTCAGGTTTGCAGCCTTCATCTTCTTTGCAACTAGTCTCTGTACTTGCTTTTAATTGCTCTGCTAGTTGCATAATAGTTAAGCCCTGTTTTTGCGTAGTGCTGCTAGCATTTTTTACAAATAACGTTTCGTCAAAGAAAGCTAAATGCTCTGCTTTAATATCATTCCACTTTGCGTTAGGAAAAACTTTACGTACATTACGTTCAAAGTAATTTTCCATATGTTCGCATGCTAACCACATGGCATCGAATAAAGGCTTATCTGTAGAAACTTGTTTAAGCAGTTTTGATTTTAATATATCAGCCTGCTCAAGCTGTATCCCGGCAGTATTCATGGTGGCGAATAAGCGGTTTAAATCCATTTGCTTAGGTACAATATTATTTACCCATTGCACATGATTAAAAATGTAATCGCCTAATAAAATGCGATCTTCGTGCTTAAGGGCTTTTACTTGTTGTTCTAATACTTGTAACGCTGCATATATGCGCTTTAAATATGGGTTTTCACCGATGGCTTCTAGCCCAGGGAATACGTAATCATCTAGACCAGCCAAACTACCTAACAATTGTTGAACTTGATCACGAATAGTAAATTGCAGTCTCGGCTGCTTTTTAAATGCCGCAATACCTGCAATGGCGGAATCAACTTTTGCCATTTTAAAAGCAAGCGCAATAAGTATTAACGTGGTGGTGCGTTGCTGGCCATCAATTAGCTCATAAAAGCTATTACCATCTTCATCTTGCTCAATTGAAGTAAGCACTGTACCAATAAAGTAATTAGCTTCTTTAGCCACTCGTGCATCATTAATATCTTTAAAGAGTTTTAATACAGCCTCATCAGGCCAAACATAAGGGCGTTGATAACTCGGTATACTAAATTGATATTCATTCGTTTGAATGTAATTTAATGTCAGCACCTGCGTTTCAACGCGATCTTGTGTCATTTGGCATACCTTGTCTTTAGTGTATTCTTTATTAACAACATTACTAAATGAGTTATCCATGTAGCACTCCATCCATTTTACGCTTGCTTAATACTAAAATATAATCATCTATCTTTGCGGTATAAGTATCAGCAAGCTCTTGTGCAGCAAGGCTAGTAATAACTTTTATTCCAAAATATTCACATACCTTAAATATAAAGCGTTTTTTAACGCTGTTTTTATCAACCGCTAAATTGGCAGGATCAGTTTTAAAACTAAAACGATCTAAATAATCAAAACACATGTTTGGTGTGTAACTAGCTGTAATCCAGTCAAGAACTGGATTATCGCGAACAAACGCTGATATGGAGTTTTCTCTCACTGCTTTTTGGTTGCTTACTCTTAGTGAGTAGATAACTCGAAACAGTTTTTTCGCGGCAATATCCAGTTGCTGTTCGCCAAATTGGCTAATGTAAATAAGCAATGCGGTGTCGTATAATCCTTTAACGTAACTACAACCGTCGAGTTGGCAGATCAGGTTTTGATAAAAATGGAAAAAGCGTGCAAGGGGGCTCCCTACTTGCACGGTATTATTTGCAGTTACCTGATTATTCTTAATAACACTGGTTAAGTACTTGCTTCTTAATTGCTCAAAATAGCTTAAATAATGAATGGTATTTATACCGCTATTTAACGGCTGCCTTAGCTCATAACCTTGTTGCGCTTGTTTGTCTATTTGGCCACCATCAGTTAAGTAAATTCGTTCAAATCGACCAAAAGCAATATCATCACCTTTACCGGTGCTTTCGCCAAGTTCATGTACTACAGCGCTTCTAACTAAATGTGGTTGACGGTGAGAAGGCACACTTCGGTTATACAATTTTTGCCAGTAGCGACCTTTAACTAGTAAGGCAACAACTGGGTTTAAATCGCCCAACGCTTCCCACTTAGCGGCAAACTCATTTTGGTTTTTCCGTGCAATAGCCCTAAGATGATGCGCTTTAATTATGTCTGGACCACTTAACCTTACCCCACCGGTATTCTGAGTTTCAAAAAAACGATAAGCATCATCTTCTGAGCGCGTAACAACAAGCGTCAAATTGATTTTATTTGCATCAAATGTAGCTATTTGGCTAGCATTACTGCTTTTCAGGAATTGCTGTAACCAAGCAAGGTTTTTAATGATTTGTTGTTGCGATTCTGGTGAGTCGTAGCTTAGGTTAAGTTCAAATACATCTAGTTCATTTTGCTGATTAGCCAAACTTTTCACATAGGCAATCAATGCTAAAGTGGTTAAGCGTTGCTGACCATCAATAATATTTAACTGTCCATTCTCTGCTGACTGATGCAAAATCACGCTGCCTAAGTAATACCCATAAGCAGTGTCACTTTGTGCTAAATCACTTAAAAACAGCTGATAATCACTAAGCAGTTTTTTTATTTGCACTTCCCCCCAGCGATAAGGTCGCTGATATTCAGGTATGGCTAACTTACCATGAATTTCAGTTCCATTAGCACTGACAATACTTTTCTTACTGTACAACTGAGCTAAAGTACAACTTGCAACTTCAACCGCCATGTCATCTCCTTGTAGTTAAAAAATTGCCAGATAAAAAATAACCTTATCCAACCTGTCATCACCCTTTCAATTCTAAAACTTATACTCGCAACAAAAACGTTACTAATGTTCAACAATCATCAGCAAAACAAACGAATCATCATCGGCTTTACACCTCTTTATTCGCTTTTACATTTTGCGCTTGCTCAAATATTTCTTTGTATACTTCATCGCGGCTGATTGGTGGGTATTTAAATTTAGCGAGTATTAAAATCAGCTCGACTTTTAGTGATGATTTAATATCGTCGCGGTGATTCCAATCAACAAATTTAACTTTATCGTCTACAATTACTTTTACTGCTTGAGCAAGCTCAATGAGCTTGTCTTCGGGGTAGTCAAAGTCGTATTTAATGGCGAGCATTTTTAAGGCGTCGTAAAAGCCTTTTTCTTCAATATCAATGCCTAGCTCGTCGCCGGCGTTCATTTCGTCGCGTACGCTGTAAATCATATCAACCATACTGTCTGAAAATTCATCAAGTACGCTACTTACCAGTACGTCATCTTCTTTTCGTTCGTTGTAGCGCTGTACCAGCGATTCAAAGCGTTTAGTAAAGTCGATACCTTGGGTTTGGTTTACTTTTTTAAGCTCGCCTATGGCTTTAGCTAGCATTTGTTGCAGTATTTTTATTTTGGTATTGGGGAGTTTTATTTTTTCTATTTTAGCGATGTAGTCGTCATTAAAAATATCAATTTCGCCGCCGTCTTCATTACCGAGTTTAAATACTTCTTTTACGCCGTCGCTTTGTAGGGCCTCGCTTATCATTTCACGTACTTTGGCGTTCATTTGCGCGGTATCGGGCGCTTCGCCTTTGGTTAACTTGTAAATAATAGAACGAATGGCAAGGTAAAAGTGAATGTGGTTTCGCTCGTTTTCGTTTATTTTTTCACTGCCACAACATACATCGTAAGCGGCTTTTAAACGCTTTACTAAATCCATAAAACGCTTTTGGCGTTTTTCGGTAATTAGCGCAAACTCAGCGGCGTGGTTTAAACAGTTTAGCTGGGCAACGGCTTCGCCTGTAAAGTAGGGGCTGCTGTCAAATTTATGAAATAACTCGGCAAGTAACGCCAAGTGGTTTTTTACCTCAATAACCGAGGCGGTAATGTCTTCAAAATTGGTTTCGTCAGTTTTTGAATACTGCGCTAACGCTTTATTCATTTCAGATTTAATACCAATGTAGTCAACCACTAAGCCTTTATCTTTGCCTTCAAACTGGCGGTTAACCCGCGAAATAGTTTGTATTAAGCTGTGCTTTTGCAATGGCTTATCTATGTACATGGTATCTAAAAATGGCACATCAAAACCGGTTAGCCACATATCGACCACTATGGCTATTTTAAAGTTTGAGTTTTTGTTTTTAAATTGCTTATCAAGCTCTTTACGTTCGTCTTTACTGCCAAGTAAATTATATAAGCGTTCAACGTCGTCTTTACCACGGGTCATCACCATTTTTACTTTTTCAGAGGGGGCTGCAATACGGCCCTCGCTAATAGCGCGCTTTCGCTCGGTATCTGATAGTGTTTGCGCGTCTTCGGTATCTACTACATCAAACCACTGTGGGCGTAATTCTTCTAGCTCTTGATACAGCTGATAGGCAATGCCACGCGAGCTACACACAAACATCGCCTTTCCTGCAATGGTAGAACCTTCCTCAACGCGTTTTTCGTAATGTTCAACAAAGTCCCTTGCTAATACACGTATGCGGTCAGGATCGCCTAAAATGCTATTCATGTTAGCGGTGGCTTTTTTACTGTCTTCTATTTGCAGTTCGTTACTGCCTGCATCGGCGCACTCTTTGTAATAAGCTTCAATTTCGGCCAGCTTGCTATTGTTTAAACACACCTTGGCGGCGCGGCCTTCGTACACAATGCGTACGGTTATTTCATCTTTAACCGACTCAGTCATGGTGTACGAGTCAACCACTTCACCAAACACATCAAGCGTGGCGTCTACTGGGGTGCCGGTAAAACCAACATAGGTAGCGTTTGGCAGTGAATCGTGCAGGTATTTAGCAAAACCAAAGGTCTTTTTTACGCCTTTGTCGGTAATGGTAATTTTTTGATCAAGATTTACTTGGCTACGATGCGCCTCATCAGAAATACAAATAACGTTAGTGCGGTCGGTTAATAACTGGGTATCTTCGGTAAATTTATGAATGGTGGTTAAAAATACCCCACCACTGTTACGCCCTTCAAGTAACTCACGTAAGTGAGTACGGCTGGTCACTGTTTTTACCGTATCGTCGCCAATGTAGGTTTTAGCATTGCCAAATTGCTGCGAAAGTTGATCGTCTAAATCGGTTCGGTCGGTAATTAAAATAATGGTGGGGCTTTTAAGCTCAACGCTTTTCATCAACAAGCGTGTTAAAAATTGCATGGTGTAACTTTTACCGCAACCCGTTGCGCCAAAATACGTACCGCCTTTACCATCGCCTTGTGGCTTTAAGTGGCGTTTTATATTTTCGAACAGTTTATTAGCCGCATAATATTGCGGGTAACGCGGCACAATTTTTATCTCTTTTTTGCCTGCGTTTTTATTATCAGAATCCGGGAAAAACACAAAGTTGCGCATTACATCGCGCAAACGCGCTTTATCAAACAAGCCCTGCAATAAGGTATGTAACGAGTTAATCCCCTCTTGCGCGGTTAGCTCTTGCCCCGTTACTTTTCCCCACGAGTAAAAAAACTGATACGGCGCAAATAAGTTACCCATTTTATTGTTTACGCCATCGCTTATAACGCACAAGGTATTAAACACAAATAACTGCGGAATAGCGCGCCTGTAGCGTACCGTTAACTGCTCATACGCTTCAAAAATTGGGGCTTGTTCGCGTATTGCGCTTTTAAATTCAAACACCACTAATGGCAAGCCATTCACATATAAAATGCCATCAGGAATACGCAGTTCAATGTTGTCGTAACTGGTGGGGCTTTCTATTTCTAACTGGGTAACAAACCGGTAAATATTGTCGTCTTGCAGGTAAGTAACGCTGGCTTCACTTACTTTATCTAAAGTAGCCATAGCACTGCCTGCTATTATGCTACTTTTAATACCTTGCTCAACGTTATCGTAATCTAGCAGCTGAACATACAAATCTTTTTGCGCTGCACTGCCTGCAACCCTGCCTCGCTCGCGTGTAAGCAAAAAGCCATCACTCAGCCACTTACAAAAGGTTTTATTACTTTCGTATAAATCACTGGCAGGGAGTTTTTCGAGCTTTGCAATTATTGAGTCTACTTCACCCGTGGTAATATTATTTTTAGCATAACGCTTGGTTAAAAAAGCACGGAGGTCGTCTTTAATTAATACTTCGCTGTTACTACGAGTAAGCTCACCACCTAATAAATGCGGGTAGCCTTGCTCGCCTAATAACTCAACCACCGCTTGTTCTAATTTGGCTTCAGTAAATTTCATCAAACATCCTTATTCTTTTTATTTTGCCTTTAAACGCTCAGCTAAGGTTATTAATCGACTACTTCTTCATCTGTGATTACATCGGGTATTTGTAATTCGCCAGAGATGAGCTTGGGTAGTAGCGTGTCACGGAGTTTTGTTAGCTGAGTCGTAGACTTATAATTCTGAACAATTTTATCTTTAATATCTTCAAAAAAATCAGAAGATTGCTTAAGAATCGAATTTGAAGGCATTAGAATTTCGAAACGATCAATTTCTTTTTTACCCAAGTGCGCAACAGTTGTACCAACTTGAGTATGTTCTTGAAATGCTAAAAGTGGAGCTAATGAGTATTTAATGAATAAATTACTAATATATTTTTTTCTTCCTTTAGCTAAAAATAAGCGCTGGTTTAAAAAACCATCTTCTCCTGACCAGACTGTCGCTCTAAATTCTGCATCCATTCCAACAACAATGTCCCCTGCTTTTATTAGCGTCCGCTTTGGATGTAGTTCATCACTCCAATTTTGTGGAGACCCTGTTTTTAAATCTCGAATACGAATAATAGGATACCCTATAGCATCATTGTTGAATTGCTTAGATTTGAACGGAGCACCGTATACTATATCAATTGATTCATAAATTGACTCCACTTCCCAACCCTTTGGTATCCAGCCTAGTTGTTCGTTGTGCTCGAACTCATTGGGGAAGTGGGCGTGGGTGTTTGCGTGTTGCGCTAATATTGTAGGGTTGGCGTTAAAGTTTGCTTTAACGGGTGTTTCAGCGGCTTTTTCTGATACTTGCACTGCTGATTGTGTTGCGTCTTTTGTTGCTTCTTTTGTAGGTAACTGTGCTTGTAACTCGTGAGCAAGCGCACTGAGTGAGGTTTTTATTTCGGC
Organism: Pseudoalteromonas sp. SCSIO_11900; assembly: GCF_000576475.1. Taxonomy (NCBI): domain Bacteria; kingdom Pseudomonadati; phylum Pseudomonadota; class Gammaproteobacteria; order Alteromonadales; family Pseudoalteromonadaceae; genus Pseudoalteromonas; species Pseudoalteromonas sp. SCSIO_11900. Next base: position 215,776 of record NZ_KK070025.1, on the reverse strand, counting down.
CGCATTGTGTAAGCTGTTCAGTGCCGCTAAGCGGCGCTGTGCTTTTTGTTTTAACTCGTCAGGCAGACTAGTTTCAAGGTTTTCTAACTTAAAATTAACGCTCGCAAGTAGGTTGTCGAACACGGGATCAAAATCAACAAACCAACTCTTAAATAACGCCTGCGCCATCTGTTCTAAGGTTTGGTTGGTTTGGTTGTTTAAAAATATTTTATCGTCAAGAGATTCAAGGCAATCCGCAATGTTTTTTTGAATTATTAAAGGTGGTTTAGAAACCTCTAATGTTTCAATCATCGTTTTAGTTAAAGCATTTCTCGTAGCCCCTGCACTAGCAAGATTTAATAAAACCTTTTGCATAAATGAGCTTGAAATCACATAACGTAAATACCTCGCATCAAACTCTTTGGGGTTTGGTCTGATAATAGCGACATGTTGATTTACCCTTGCAGGTAAATAGCTCTCTACTGCAAGACATACCCTAGCAACTGAATCACCTGTAATGTTTAATAAAATATCATTTTTTTCGATTACCACATTTTTTAATTTTTTTGCAGCATCTTCATCTATGTAAACAAGTCCTTGAGGTTTAAACCCATCGTTGTAGATGTTTTGACTTCGTATCAAGCATATTTCACCGTACTCTTTATAGACACTACTTCCGCCTCTTGGTGTAGCACCACTACCAATTTTCACACAATAATCACCTAAAGAAACCAATGGCCAATCACTCCCCATAACCCAGCGCCTCCAAGTTTTTACGAATGGCTTTATCAAGCTCATCGCTTTGGCTCATTTGGCTATAAAGGGTTTGGCTGAGCTCGGTCATTTTAGTCTCAAACGGAATACCGTCGTCTGCAATATCGGCAGCACCGACATAGCGCCCTGGGGTCAGTACGTAGTCGTTTGCTTTAATATCAGCAAGGGTGGCTGATTTACAGTAACCGGCGATATCTTCATATTTTTGCTCGTTATCTGTTACAAGCTCTTCGCCGCGCCAAAGGTGGTAGGTTTGGGTAATTTTAGCGATGTCGTCGTTAGTTAGCTCTTTTAAGGTACGGTTAACCATAGAGCCCATTTCGCGGGCGTCTATAAATAGGGTTTCGCCTTGGCGGTCGCGGCGTTTTAGTAGGCCTTTTTCGTTATTACCGCGTTTATCTTTACTTATAAACCATAAACAAACTGGAATTGTTGTGGTGTAAAACAGTTGCCCTGGTAGGGCTATCATACAATCGACTAAGTCGTTTTCGATTATTTTTTGGCGAATATCGCCCTCGCCACTGGTGTTTGAACTCATTGAGCCATTAGCTAGTACAAAGCCTGCGGTGCCATGCTCGCTGAGTTTTGAGATCATATGCATGATCCACGCATAGTTGGCATTACCGGTAGGCGGTGTTGGGTAACCTGCCCAACGGGCATCGTCGACTAATTCGTTATCGGCGCGCCACTGTTTTTGGTTAAACGGTGGGTTTGCCATGATGTAATCGGCTTTTAGGTCGGGGTGTTGATCTTTAAAAAAGGTATCGCCTGCTACATCGCCTAAGTTGCCCGAAATACCGCGCACGGCAAGGTTCATTTTAGCCAGTTTATAAGTGGTGTTAGTGTACTCTTGCCCGTAAATAGACACATTTTTTTGGTTGCCGTTATGGCTATTAATAAACTTAAGCGATTGCACAAACATACCGCCCGAGCCACAACAAGGGTCGTAAATTTTGCCTTCGAATGGCTCTATCATATCGGCAATAAGGGTAACAATTGACTTAGGCGTGTAGAACTCGCCCCCGCCTTTACCTTCAGATGCGGCAAATTTACCTAAAAAGTATTCGTAAACACGACCAACTAAGTCTTCTTCTGTTTTTTCGTTTTGGTTGGCAATGGTGTCGATATTATTAATGGTGTCGATAAGCGCTGAAAGCTTACTGGCATCAAGCCCTAAGCGTGAAAAGTAGTTATCGGGCAATGCACCGGCGAGTGATTTATTGTTTTTTTCAACCGCGTGTAGTGCGGTATCTATTTTAACGGCTATATCGCCTTGCTTAGCGTTGGCTTGAATGTACGACCAGCGTGCGTCTTCTGGTAGGTAAAACACGTTATCCATCGCGTAAAAGTCGACCATGTCGATGTATTCGTCGCCGTACTCGGCAATAATGGCTTTTTTACGCGCTTCAAACTTGTCACTAATAAATTTAAGAAAGATTAAGCTTAAAACAATGTGCTTATATTCGGCTGATTCAACACTGCCACGCAGTTTATTGGCGGCATCCCAAAGGGACTCTTCAAACCCGACTTGTGTTTTTTTTGCGGTTTTTTTTGTAGCAGGCTTTTTTGATGCAGCGTCCATGTGGTCTCTCTTTGCAAGAATATCAATATAATTTATTGGCTTATCATACAGCAAAGGTCGTGGGTTTTTGAGTTTTAATTATAAAATATATGAGGAGGTTTTTATCGATAACAATACGTAATATGCGAGCAGTTTAATTGTTGCGACAGTGTCGCAACTTTAGCTTCGTAACCCGATGAAACATAAAAAACCAATCAACAAACTACCCCGTCAATTTGACATATTTCTCAGCCAGTTCATCTAAGCTCTCACGATGATTAGGGTCGGGCTTTATGCAGTCAATGGGGCATACGCTCACGCAGGTCGGCTTGTCGTAGTGGCCCACACATTCAGTGCATTTTGTAGGGTCTATTTGGTAGATTTTGGCGCCCATATAAATGGCTTCATTTGGGCACTCGGGGTCGCACATGTCACAGTTGATGCATTTGGCGTTTATCAATAAAGCCATATAGTTGAATTCTCTATGTAAAGTTAGTAAAAACCTGGCTTTCAGCCCTGTTACGCTAATCTAGGGGCTGAGATATAACCGACTATTAGCGAAGCTATTTTACAATAAATGGAGATAATTAGTAACACAGTTAGTCACACAACTTTGTGTTTAATTGTGTTTCCAGTTTTTTGGAAATGTCTCTTCTCATACAATTTACCACGTGTGTGTAGGCCAAAGGCCAAAATTAGTTGGAGTCCTTTAAATTAAAGCCTCACGGATAAATTGTTATGAAAAAAAATAACCAAAATAAAGTCACTTTAGAAGAGTTTGAGAACGCTCAGGCAGAATGGAAAAGTGTAAAAGGCATTGGATCGATGTTAGACATTGAAAAGTGTGTGACTTTGCATAAAACCATGAGTCAATATCTTGTTGAGCAACACCAGTTAACCCCAAATAGTAAAAGGCCAGACTTAAGACAGAGCAAGTATTGCAAGGTGCACTACGTTAGAGTGCTCTTCACAAATAAAGCCACACACTTTTTTACTGACTTTCCTAAAAAGTTTGGGTTAAAAAATAGGAAGATTGGTACTTTGCCTCAAATGGACTTTGAATTAGCCAAAGCAAAAGCTTTAGAACTAACGAATACAAACAGAGATTATAATGTTAGCCCTTTAGCTGCATTTGATGCCTATGAAAAAGATTTAGAATTACGCGTATCAGCAGGATCATTAAAGCGAAATTCAGCCAATACCTACATTAGTCGTATCAACATTCTTCGTCCTTATTTTTCTGAAAAGCAAAGGTTTTCCGAGCTTACGTTGACCTCTATGGTTCAAATTATTAACCAGATTATTGAAGATTTCGAAGGTAAGGCTTACGTAAGAGAGCTTGTAGATGAGCTAAAGCGCGTTTGGGATGTTGCTAGCCAACAATTTAATGATGGTGAGAATCATCTATCAGGTCTAAGTAAAAAATACGTTATAAACAAAACGAAAAAGCCACTTCCTTCTAAGGCTCATACCGATAGAAAGTCGATTGCTGAACTTTTTGTAAATATGGGAATGGCACCTAGCGTTAATCAAAAAAACGCTGTTCGTTACATGATCCTTCAAGGTGTTCGACCAATTAATGTTTGCAATGTAAAGCTGGAATACATTGATTGCTTAGAATCGCCTAGCAAGATTACATATCCTGATGGTATTTATGAAGGCGAGGAAGCAGATATGAAAAATGGTGAAGAGTTTGTGATGCCTGTTACCGATACTTTGAAGGAGCTATTGTTAGATCAAATTAAGTGGCATAACGATAATTTCTTTAACTTTAAATCTGAGTGGCTATTTGTACAGCCTTCAGATCCAACAAAACCTTTTTCTAAAAGAAGCCTCGATAAGCTAGTAAAAGACTACAGCCCAATTAATTGTATTAAAGGAAAGATTAGTGCTGACGCTGTAAAAGGAAAATCAGGAGCATTTAATACTATGTGCCGTAAACACCTAAAAACAAACGTTAAGTCTTTGGTATATTTAGCATCAAATAAAACTGATTTAAGCCGCGCCACGTTAATTTCTAAACTTGTTATGCATCACTCGGTAAACGCAACTGATGGAGAATCCAGTGAACTAAAAGATTTTATGGACAATTTGAAGCAGCATTATGATTTCTCAGAAGAAGAGTATGGGTTTGAATTTCTTCTAAAATTAGAAGGCTTTAAGCTTCACCACCAGAGTATATTAGATGATATAGACACTTTGAAAGATACGGGATTAAGAGAGACTGGCCGTCAAGCGAAAGACCGTATGAGAAAGGCTGAAAACGATGAAAAACAACAATTGAGAAGTGAGATCATGAAGATCTTTGGAAAGCCTGACTATGCAAAGTTTATTAACTCGGTATTGCCTGGTGCGACACGCGTTGTTAAAGATATAATTCACACAGAGCAAGGTCGAAAGTTAATACGAGATTTTCTTGATTTGGGAGATAAACAGGCCGCATAGAGCCACATGCAACAAGCCTCAATTAATTGGGGCTTTTAAACTCAAACAGCAAAAAGAAAGCCCCGAAGTCGGGGCTTTTTTCCTATTTATAGCTGCTAAATTATCTAACGTGGCAGGCGTCGCGAAACTTTATGATAGAGTCTGGACAAAACAGTACATTCTTACGTGAAAACTTATAGCACTTTATAAGCTCTTTAAACGGGTGAGATTTACGGTATTCACCTAAAGTTTTTTCACACACACGCAATGCAGCACAAGTTTCTTCGATAGTCATTAATGGTTTCATAAATACTCCAAATATATTAGTAAGTTAATTTAAATATCTCTTCAAAGAAGATAAGAGTATTTTACCGAATTTCACGTTTCCAAAAAAATGTAAACACAACAGCCTTCGTCGCAAGATAAATTTTGGAAGTGAGAAAAAAGGATGCAGCTACTGAATAAATCTTGCATAACCACCCACACACCCGACAAAAACAGGGCGGGTAATAATTTGTTATAAATTCATGTTCAAAAAACAAGCAGCAAACCAGTAAGTTTATGAATTTAAATTGTTTTAATGAGACGGGTATTATTTTGTTAGGTTTATCTTGCACATGAGTTATGTTTCACTGAGAAATCATTGGTTAAAAATTTTAACATGATGAATTTAAAGCGTTTACGTGGGTATTAATTTGTTATGTTTAACGGGTACTATTTTGTTATAAATAACTGAAAAATACCCAACCAATATAACTAAAAAATACCCGCGTAAGTCATTGATAAAAAATGTATTCATTGAAAAATATGATTTCTAAACATAACTGAAAAATACCCGCATAACAAAATAATACCCACTTTATTTTATCAAAATCATGCAGTTAACTCGTAAGTTGTCATTTTTTAGAAACTCCCTCTAGATCTAGATAGAGATATTAGAATTAGATAGAAAGAGAGAGTGATGATTTTTGATCTAAAAATATCATGATGCTAATTTAAGTTAATAGTCTTGTTTTTAAGTAGTACATCAAAAATAACAAACCTATAAACCTCTCTAACGAGTTTTAATTGAAAATTTGATTGTGGTGCCATTGATTTAATTTAAGCATCTCAAAATCCCATTGAGGAGCTTTTATTCGAATTAACGTTGTGCATCTCGAAAATGAACCTTGAAATGCATAACTATGCAAAAACTATTCACTTGGGTAAAAAAAGCCCACTATGTGAGTGGGCAAATGAGAACACTAACTAACGAGGACTTGTGAGTTTTCATACTCATCTTATTGTTCAAATTTTTTGTAGAGCCATTTGGCAACGGTTGGTATGAGCCAAGCTCCTTGCAAACAATATTAACTTTGCAAATAAGGCACATTGAAATAACGTCATACCAGCGCTCGCGTGTTCACAGCACTATACAGACGGCGTTTTAGAATCATAAATACAGCCATCGATTAGATTACTAATACCAGTTTTAGCGCTATGTGAATAATCACAGGCATATTTAAAACTCCGCGTTCATCGACATTGAGATGTCATCACCCCAAGAACAAGCGCCGTGGTCATCATCAAACGTAACGAAGTTATCTTCGATTAGCATAAAACCAGAGCCACAATCAGAGCTAGTATGTTCACTAGCTGACGAAAAATCATCCGATATAGCCGTAATTTCAAAATCATTGTTTATCAACTCAAAATCAGGTGTTTCAATACAGCTACTGTCAATAGGGCAGGTAGACAAGTCTGTATCCAGAATTACGTTAGATTCAAGAGCACTATTGTTTTCAATACCAATTGATATTGGTTCATTAACTTCAAAAGAAGAAAGACTCTCATTTTCAGCTGGAACTGAGCAATGGTCGAACAGAGTTAAACTTAAAAGTGACATGATTTAATCCTTGTGTTTCTGCTGTCACCATTTGACGTTAATGAATTTCATATTGAATGCAAACAAAAAAAGCGCTCAATGGAGCGCTTTAGATTATGGTCGATACTTTTTCTTAAGTTTGAGTTTGAAAATCCTCAGACTAAGTTCCAATAAGCTTGTTAAAAACCAAGCTATGAGGGCATATCCACCTTGAAATGGATACGATTCATGTAGCTCCATACCAACAACTCGTTCAAGAACGATGGTGATTAAAATCACAGTTGATAATATCTTGAAGATCGTTGCCAATTCACTAATGAAAAACAATTTAAGCCTTTGATTTGAAGTCATGCAGTCCTCCTATTGTAATGTCCTGCATGACTAAATAGCTTCTTGAAGGGGAAAGTTTGGCTCTTTGTTTCTAAGGTAGCTGTCTCAATGCTATGGGTAAATTAAGTTGTGCTTAGTATATAAGAAGTTGACTACACCGCGAGAATTTAGCAATCCATGAAAAAATATCGAGTACCAATTGTTTGGAGTTTCAAATTTCCTATCATATTTTGATAACGCACTATTCAGGTAACGCTCAAACTCTGCAACGGATGCTATGTTTTCATCTGGCAAGGTATGAATACTCAAACTTGGATCTTTAACAAGCGAGTCCCATTGTCCCTCTAACCAGCCAATTAAGCCTGAAGGTAATATGACTTTTTCTGCATGAAACTTGATACTGTCAATTTCAGGGAGATTAGGCTGTGCATACTTAATTTTAATTTTTGCCATTGGAAATGCTGGATCTTGAGATATATCACAAGATATAAGCCTTTGACTTAATACATTGTCATAATACGGGTGTAATACTCGCCTATTTCCATCCTTTAAGTTGGTGCGTCTTTTTATATTGCAATCACAAGCGGGCACTAGATTTTTTGAATAAACAGCAAATTCTGGATAATCCTCTTTTGGAAACAAATGATCTAGAGTTCCAGTGCCCAAAGAGCCACACATTGGGCAAACAATAGGTGATGATTCTCTTAGGTCATTTATAAACTTTAAATCTTTAGGTGGCGATTTATAGTTCTTCTTTAAACCATCCGCTAGAGCATCAGTGATGTTGACTGGAGCAACATTAAACGCATTGCCATTGTTTGCATCATAATCTACATATCCATTGAGAATATCTTGCAATTCGTTTTTTAGGTAAGGATAGCTTGTTTCACCTAAGAGGTCGTTGTTGGAATTTGCTGTAGTTTTTTGTCTGTCATCCGTTGCTGGTAAAGGAAGCTTTTTCAAAATTAAGCCTCCATCATGCGCTTCAATCGCATTAAAGCTGATAGTGATATTTCATTACCAAGTTGTTCTTCTATATCAGCAAAGTTCTTGTCTTTCACTTTCTCGTAGAGCTTTTCTGAAAGTCTTATTTCAGTATCTTCCTGAAAGATAAACTGTGAAATAGAATCTACCGTTGCTCCAAATGTTGGTAGCCTTGGTTTGTCGGTCACTAGTCTATTATCTGATAATGAGAGCACTGCTACCTGTTCATTAGGTACTTCACGAACAAAGTAGGCTGAATGAGTAGCGATAAGTGCCTGAGAGCCTGTTTTTTCTAGTAAGAAGTCTAGTAGCCCTATGAAATCAACAATCATGTTAGGGTGCATGTGTGTTTCTGGTTCATCCATTAGTACAAACGTACCGTTTTCAATGAACAAGCAACTCAGTAATGCAAACTTAAAGAAAGTTAACTGACCACTACTAAGCGGATAGAGTCCGTCCCCTCTTTTTAATTTAGGGTCGAGGTTGTGCTCAATACTAGCCCAACGCATCAAGGAATCTTGTTCACCACCGCCATATAAAAAACTACTTACACTTACGGAGCGTTCAGATTTTAATTGCACTCGAATTGCTCTTGGGTCTAAGCCAGCTTCAGCAAGGGCATCTAAAAAAAGCTCTTTTCGCGAATATTCCCCAATCTCATCTTCACTTCTTGCTAATTGTACTAGGCAATCGCCAATATTATGTGTCCCTTTTCGAGTCAGGTTTAACCGTCTATAGTAAAGTTTTTGAGTAGTTCTTCTCTCTGGTGGAAACGTATTCGTTGTTTCTCCAGGTGTCGCTATCGCGATAATGCGGTTAATAAGAGGTCGTTTGCCGTCATCATCAACTAGTGACAAACCTTTATCTTTGTATTGAAGCGCACCACGACAAAATGCCTTTAGAGATTCGCTTTTGCCAACCCCATTTTTGCCAATAAGTACAAATATTCGCTTTGGTATAATACTTTGGTGATTGTATTCTAATGACAGCTGGTGAGGCTCATCAAAGCCATCCAGTTGGAACTTAAGTTCCAACGAATTGGATATCGCACTATCAATTTTTAGTTCTTCACCAATAACAATACTGTTGGCATTATGATAAGCAAAGAACGGTTCCGAGTTACGCATAAAGCCGAGTTTAAACACTTCAGTATCAATGGCTTTTTTTACCCACTTTTCATCAGTCTCTTTATATTGAGAAAGGTCGTTTACTGAGCGCAAAAATAGTTCAACTCCTTCACGGCCAAACTCGTCGTATAGGTCTCGGTAGCTTTGCATGTCAGGTAGCAAGGTAAAAAATGGAGGAAGGTCTTCCGAATAAACAACCTCTTGTTTGGTCTTTTTCAGGTGCTCAGATAAGGTTTCTCTTTTTTCATAAAATAGAGATTCCTCCTCTTCTTCAATATTGTCTGGTGCCATAAAACCAATGAGCATACTCCCTTCCATCGGTCTATGATTTTTAGATATACAAACCTTGAATTCGCACTTAATTTTATACCCGAAGTCGTTCCAAGACGTTTCAGCGGGTGAAATGATCACTTGACCTTCCAGAGGAACATGCTCAGCAGTTTTGTTTAGGCTAAATATAACCTGTAGTAATTCCATTTACTTTCCTTAACTAGGCCAACTCTTCAAGCTTTAAGCTGTCAGCTAAATTACTCTTTATTTCTTTAGAAGAAAGAATCTCGTTATTGAGACGGTCACAAATAGCAAATAAGCTATCTACCATTTCACAAATCTTTTTCTGTTCATTAAAAGGTGGCAATGGAGTAGGTATAGAGCTTACTTGCCCTTGGTTTATTGACGCTTGACCAATCGCTTCTTTAGCAAATGAAGCGATTTCTTTCGTGGCAATCGCGCTCATCATAAATATGTTAAGATACTCAGAAGATAAGTGACTTTTGAAAGGTTTAGCTCGCATGTTCATGCTTTCATACAATAAATCTTCTGAGTGCTCTGGAATAATAGCTGTTTTTCCTACTAGCTCTTTACTGTTGACTCGGTTGATCAACAAGTCATTAGCTTCTAATTTATAAGTCTCAAGCTCTTCTGAAGTTACTTCTACCCTTCGAGCATCGTCAAACACGATTTTACCTTGCTGAATATTATACATTCTCAATGATATGCAGCCGTCATCAGTATAAAATTTACTTGGTTTATACAAACCGTTGGCAAATGATTGAATTAAAGTACCAAACGGAGTCCATTCCCAACTGTCAGGTAAGTCAAAAGGTTTGTCAGCTTCTGTTATAGGCGCAGGTGTTTTTTGTTTTTTTATTTTCTTATCTTTGATTAACTGTTCTTTTTCTTCAGCGATCCTTTCTAACAATGCGGATGCTGGTTCATCGTTAGGGTCTTGTTTTACTAATTTACCTATTACAGCGAGTTGCAGGATCGTTTGTTTTAGTTGGTCGATGCTGTCTTCGGTGGAGAACAAGGTGTCGAAGTGTTCGCTAATACGTTGCCAGCTTTCGTTTAGCTCATCAGCGTCTTTGGCGTTGGTAAGCGTTGCCAATAATGTTTCAACCAATGTTTTATGCGCTTCGATACTTGATTCTGTTTGTGATTCAAGTTGATCACACAAGTCCATAAGTTCTTTAACTTTAGTTATTATTCTTTTTTGTTCACGAATAGGTGGTAAAGGGTAGATAATCGAATTCAGTTTAGCTTGATTTAACTTTGGAACTGTTATTCCAGTAATGTATTCGCTTAAATCTTGTTGAGTTAGGCATATGATCAAATAATCATCTAAAACAACTGTTTTGAAAGTTCTTAAAACATGGGCATGGTTGTTTACCCATGATTTGCCTGATACTTTAAAAGCCGTTGAATCACCAGCGCCCCATTTAGCACCATCTTCACCCACTAAGACTATATCTTCATCGAAGATATATTGATTTATGTAATCTACAATACCTGAAGCGCCGTAATACGGATATTCACCTTCTACCCGATTGTTTTTAGATATTGGTTTTCTCAATTTATCCAATACCTCTACCGTATTACCTAAACGCACGAATTCCCAAGAAGCTGGAGCTTGCACTTTTAATTCATCTTCAGTAATTGTTGGTAACTGCGGCGCTTTCTTTAATTTCCCACTGGAAAGGAGTTGCTTTTTTTCAACTTCAATATTCTGTAACAGCTCACTAGCACTACCATCTTCTGGATCTTGATTCGTGAGTTTGCCTCTGACAGCCAGATCTAAAATCAGACTTTTAAGTCTTCTAATCCCATATAATTCATGCTTATTTGAGCTGCCTCTGCCTGATACAGATTTGGTCTTAATTGCCGATGTCCAAATATCGAGATTTTCAGTAATAACGCTTTCTACAGACATTAAGCTTTACCCTCATCATTTGATGAAAGTGCATCAGCCAGAATACCTTTTAGTTGGTCACGTAGTTGTTGAATCTCTTTTTGTTGCGTTTGATATTGCTCAAGCAGCTCACCTGGATCATGGCTTATTTGCTCACCGACATGTGGGTTTTTAATATCTAAGTTGAAGTTACGTTCAATCACTTCTTCAATTGACACTTTCCAAGCTTGTTCATTTTCAACGCGGCCAGAAAAACCATTACTTTCTTCACCCCACCACTCAATTTCAGTTTCAAATTCTTCAAACTTCATTGGCTTAGTTTTAGAGTAGTTTTTAACGCCTTCTGGATATGGGTGTTCATAGAACCAGATATCTTTTGTTGGCTGGCCTTTAGTGAAAAATAGGATGTTGGTTTTAATACCCGTATACGGGTTAAATACCCCATTCGGTAATCTTAAGATAGTGTGAAGATTACATTCTTCGGTTAATAACTTTTTGATTTTGGTCTTAACACCTTCGCCAAACAATGTGCCGTCTGGTAATACTACTGCTGCACGGCCACCGTCTTTTAACACCTCGACGATTAGCTGTAAGAATAAGTCTGCCGTTTCACGAGTTTGCATTTCCGCAGGGAAGTTTTGTTCAATACCGTCTTCTTCCGTGCCACCGAATGGCGGGTTGGTCACAATAACGTCGAAGTCGCTATCCCAGCTTGAGAGTGGTTTGTTTAAGGTATTGCCATGCTTAACTTGCACAGGTACTTCGATTCCGTGCAGCATCATGTTGGTTGTGGCTAATAAATGCGGTAGCTGTTTCTTTTCAACTCCGTGAATTTGGCTTTGCAGCGTTTTGTGATCAGCACCTGTTTTCACATAGTTATTTTTTACGTGATCCACCGAGCAAGCAAGGAAACCACCCGTACCACAAGCTGGGTCGAACACTTGCTCACCTAACTTAGGATCAATACGGTTTACCATAAAGCGTGTTACCGCACGCGGGGTGTAGAATTCACCTGCATTACCTGCACTTTGCAGGTCTCGCAAGATTTGTTCGTAGATATCACCGAATAAATGGCGCTCTTTAGAATCAGTAAAATCTACTTCATTGAGTTTATTGATGACTTGACGAAGTAACGTACCATTTTTCATGTAGTTAAATGCATCAGAAAATGCTTCTCTAACAACGAAACCACGTGGATTTTTGTCAATTGGCGCTGTGAAGTTTTTTAAAGTTGGAAATAAATCGTCGTTAATAAATTCTAGTAATTCGTCACCTGTGATCCCTTCAGAATTAGCCGCCCAGTTACGCCATAGGTATTGCTCTGGAATTGGCTCACGATAGTCGTCCAATTCAAATTCAAGCTCTTCTTCTTGTGCGTCGAAAATCTTTAAGAAGAGTAACCAGGATAACTGACCTAAACGCTGTGCATCACCATCAACACCTGCATCTTTGCGCATGATGTCTTGAATCGATTTTATAACTGTACTAATTGACATTAAATTGTATTCTCTAATTCTGGGCTTCTTGTACTACTAGCTAACTGAATTCCCTTTTAGCCTTTGTAAGGCGACACTTTAATATTTAGTGTTAGGCTTGTTTTTCAGGTATAGCTTCGTAAATTGCTTTTTCTAATTCGGTAATTGCCGCTTCGTATTGCTTTGCGCCGCCGAAGCCTTTTTTGGCTAGTTCTAACGGGCGGCCAAGCTCCACCACTTTTCCTGTTTTAAGGGCATCTTTACTTTCAATGGCTGTAACGCCTTCATCACTGTACTTGTTTAACAGTTCATCAAGCACAGTTTGGGCTAGGTCGCCATATTTGGTGAAGTAATTGCGCTTTTTAACATTGTTTGCGCGTTCTTTGCGCGTTAGAGGCGGTTGGTCAAAAACAACGTGGCAGATCATATCAAATGGGTCTAATTCTTTCCCTACTTCTTGCTCTAAAACTTCCCAAATAATGCCTTCAGCTGCAAGTTCGTCAATAATAGCTTGTTTGCGCTCGGCTTCATCCCAGCGTTTTACAAACTCATCAAGAGAGCTAAAGGTTTTAGTGAGGGTTTTACGTGTGTAATCTTTAAAAGATTCGGTAACGAGCTTACCGTCTTCATCATAATATTGAACACGTTCACCCAGTTTTTTAACCGAAACGCCGTTGACGTGGTATCTGTTTACCTTTTGTTCTTCTTCGCCCCAATCATCACCACCCATTTCACCTGATGGATAATCGGTTTCAACCTCATCTGAAGATGAATCATAATCGGCATCTGATTCTCCAATTCCGTCAAGTTCATCACCAATGGTTGGTTCAGTATCTTCAATCACATTATCAAAGTCTGATTCGGGATCGTTAATATCGTCAGGTTTTGTTGATATTACTTTTTCTGGAATACCGTCAAATCGTTCGTCGGCAAATAGTTCAGTTGCTTTCTTAAAATCTAAGATTGTAAACCATAACTTGCCAAATCGGTCATCAATACGAGTACCGCGCCCGATAATTTGCTTGAACTTGGTCATGGATTGAATGTTTTGATCGAGTACAACTAGCTTGCAGGTTTTGGCATCAACTCCTGTTGTCATTAATTCAGAGGTAGTAGCAATAACAGGGTACGGCTTTTTAGGGTTAATAAAGTTGTCTAGCTGTGCTTTTCCAATTGCGTCATCGCCTGTGATTTTCATCACATACTTATCGTTTTTAGCCACTTGCTCTGGATTACAGTTTACAAGTGCTCGGCGCATTCGCTCAGCGTGATCTATGTCGTTACAAAACACGATGGTTTTAGACATAGGATCCGTTCGCTTAAGGTAATTGGTGATAGTTTCTGCCACTAACTGCGTGCGCTCATCTATTACCATTGTGCGGTCAAAATCTTTTTGGTTATAGATACGGTCTTCAATTACATGGCCGTTTTTATCGACCATCCCCTTAGTTGGTCGCCAACCTTGTAGATCGACATCTATATCAACACGAACAACTTTATATGGTGCTAAAAAACCATCTTCAATACCTTGTTTTAATGAATATTGATAAACAGGCTCGCCAAAGTAATCGATATTAGAGACTTCATCGGTCTCTTTTGGTGTTGCTGTTAATCCAACTTGGGTTGCTGAGCTGAAGTATTCGAGTATTTCTCGCCAAGCGCTATCTTCTGATGCACTCCCTCTGTGGCACTCATCGATGATGATGAGGTCAAAGAAATCTGGGTCAACTTGCTTGTATGCTTTTTGGCTTTCTTCTGGGCCCGTTAGCGCTTGGTATAGTGCTAAATGAACTTCGTATGCGGGGTCTACCTTTCTCCCAGTGATTTTAGTCATCGCTTGACCAAAGGGCTGAAAGTCATTGATACGAGTTTGATCGACTAATACGTTTCGATCGGCTAAAAACAATATTCGTTTTTTTGCTTTTGCTTTCCATAGTCGCCAAATAATTTGAAAAGCCGTGTAGGTTTTACCTGTGCCTGTTGCCATGACCAATAAAATACGGTCTTGGCCTGATGATACGGCTTCAACTGTTTTGTTTATCGCTTGTAGCTGATAGTAGCGTGGAGATTTTCCCGAACCATCATCATAGTAATCTTGTGTAATTATCGGAAGTTGAGCTGGTTGGTAGCCTTTGTATGTGCAGTATTTATCCCAAAGCTGTGCGGGGGGTGGGAAGTCTTCCAGAGTTATTTCTGACTCTAATTGTGCTGGATTGGTTTTATCGTGAAATACAAAGCCGTCGCCATTACTGGCAAATATAAATGGCACATCTAGTAAATTGGCATAATCTAAACCTTGCTGCATTCCTTTGCCAATCTCGTGTTTATTAGCTTTGGCTTCAATTACAGCTAAAGGGATAGAAGGTTTGTGATAAAGAACAATATCAGCACTTTTTACTGTTTTACGTGCAGCAGCCATACCACGAACGATGACTTTACCGTCTCGCAGTTTCACTTCTTGGCGAATTTGCGTCATATCATCCCAACCTGCTTTTTTAACAGCAGGCATAATGAATTTAGATATGATATCTGTTTCGCTTAGTGCTTTTTTGTTAATTGGACTCATACGAATACCTTTTCAAATCCATTTGTTCGTGAGTAAAAGTGCTTCGCGTATTACCAATAAGAGACTGATGCTTTCTTTTCTTACGAACGGTTTATTTTCATAGTTTTGCTTATAACTATGAAATTGCCCAACTTAAATTTATTACAAATAAACTAACAAAACGATTAAGGTTTGTCACTTAGAAAACAAGCAGATAGCCTTTAATATATTACTCTTGATGTATTGTTCTGCAACTGATTCTAAATTTCAGCAAAAGATTATATATCGCGTATTAGTTTTTAATGTTGAGATGATTGTATAGCCTAAGAATGGGAATAAATTAGCGAAGTGACCAACTACTTTTTCAAACATGAAAAAGTTAATAAAAGCTTGAGCGAAGCTCAACAGCAAATCGCGTAGCATATAGAGCAATGAAATTGCTCTGGATGTGAAGCCGGAGTCAGCATCGCAGATTAAGCGCGTTCGAATTTTGCTTAAGCAAAACTGGTTATCACTGCGAAGCTAAGTGGTAGCCAGCCAAGCCGCAAGGCGGCACCGAATTGGACAGGTGCATTTATGCCTCTCCCCCTGGACAATGGCGGGTGAGAAGGCGCTTAATCAGCGGTAGCTGACTCCGAGTAAATCTAATACCGACAAACGAAGTGCGAAGAGCTAGTGTAGCGACAAGTCGCGTAAACACTGGTGTGTAAGAGATTTACTGAAAGAGCGAAGTTCTTCTCAATTTGGATAAATTGAGTTTGTTAAGCAGATTGCTTAGCAAGGCAAAGCCCTAGCATGATGCAAGGCATATGCTTAGCCTATGCTGATAATTGGCATGGTTTGAACCTTGGTAATTGAGCTTCAATAAAGCAAGGATAAAGCATGAAACAAATCGAAAAATACTTACAACTTCCGTTAGCCTATTTTAAAACATCAGACATTACTAACCCAGCCCAACTCGGTTCTATAAGAGAAGATGCTGTTATTACCTGGATTGGTCGATTCGGTCTGAGCAGTAAAACAGTAGTTCAACAGTTACTGTCATTAACACGTGAAGCGGTTAACAAGCTCATAAATAGAATGAAGAGTAAAGGGCTTTTACATGTTCACCAAACGTTTGGGAATACCGACCAAGCTTTTATAGTTTTAACGAGCGAAGGTATTCGACGCACTGAGTTTTTATTACAGCAAGAATTACATTTAAAGTCAGATGTAAGCCGAATCAATGAACGTAACTTGGTTCATGATCTCAGTATACAGCTTGTGGTGATAAACCTAATTCGTGATAACAAAATAGATGGTTTCACAACTGAGCGCGAGTTAGCATTAATTCTGGAACAGCGTAAGAATGACGATCGTTTGGTAGATAGTATTGTTAGGCTTGCAGAGTCAAAGACCTGTGTCGCTATTGAAATGGAAACATCGAATTCAAAAAACAAAGGAAATGGTGAGCTTCGCAAGCGGATATTAGATAAATACTACCAACAACTTCAGCTAAGTGATGGACTTTATAGCCAAGTATATATGCACAGCCATCGTCAACGGTTCCTCACTCAAATTGAAAAAACGCATCAACGTATTTTTACAACAACTAAGTTTGCCTTCACAGACCAACAAGTTGCTATTTTAAAAAATAACATAAAATTCAAAGCCCATGAGTGCAGCCATATTTATGAGTTAATGTTTAACTCGGATCGAAAACTCACCGACGAAGCAAAGGCTCCAGAAATCAATGTTAAAGGCTATTTAGAAAAATTAGATGAACTGACAGCATTGGCAGAGTCGTCATCAGACACTGTTTTGCGGCTGCGTTTAGATGGATTTAAAGATGCTGGGGTAGTGCTTGGTCTTATTTGATAGCTTATACTCAAATAGCACTTGCCACGAAATATGTTTTGTCTTTTTGCCTGAAGATCAGATATGTGGCAATTAAATTAATACAGGAGTTTTTAAGTTGAACCAAATCAAAATAAATACATGGCAAGAGTGGGAAAATATATGTACTTATTTGGCGTCAGAGAAAGTCAAAAGTGTATTATCTGAAAAGACAGGCTTCATTCATTATGGCTCCTCTGGTCAAAGTCAGTTTGGTGTAGACCTAGTGCCAAATTCATATATTAGTAAAAAGGTTGTTGTTCAATGCAAACTTTTAAATGGAATGTTGACTGAAAATATTGTTAAGGGGGAGCTAAGGAAGACTGATAAATACTCTAACGATATAGATGTCTATTTAATCTATACGACGGGAAAAAGAGATGCTCGGCTTATTGACAAACTAGAGCATGGTTATAAAGGTATTTATCAAAGAGCTAATGGAAAAAAGTTTAATTATTTCATTTTTTATTGGGACGATATGAACCCTCTAGTTGAATGGAGTGACGAAGCCCTTAGGTGTTTTTTTCCTAACTTATTTCAACAACGGCACGACGCGCAACGAGATGCCTACTTAAATTCTTTGAAGTCCTTGAGAGATTACATTCCTACTGTGCTGACAAAAAAAGATTTAGAGTGGCTTGAAAAATGGGATTTTTATAAAGGGTGGATGTATGAGGAAGATATCAACCCATTTTTAGAATTAAAAGATGATGTGTATCAACTAGGTAATGTACTACGAGCACCCAACATCTTCACATGTTCAGATAATGTTTTAAAATTACGAGAAACGCTTCCAGCTGGTTATGAGTTTTTTGGTTCCCTGTCTGATTTTTGTAACGCAATTACGGGACAAATAATATCTAAAGGAATAGATGTGGAAAAACCAATCTTAACTATAACTGATCTCCCTTCATATAGAGGGATTTGTAAAAATTGGAAGTATTATGCAAATACACTATTACAGGTGTACAGGAGACAAATTCTTGGTGAGCAAGTTGGATAGCTAGTAGTTCGGCCTATAATGTCATTGTCCTTGGGAGCAATGCTCCCTTATTTTTGACCTAAGCTTCAGTATTCAAAAATGCTCATAATGAGCAACCCTTCATACTTAACAAGTTACCTCGTGACTTGTCGAACCAATGTAAAAATTCGATATGAGGTTTATCAAATTTTCAATACGTTCGCCGTTACGTTAAAGCATGGCAACGACATAGTGAAAAAGTTAAAGTTTTGGTTCCTGCATTTAACTATAACTAGTACCGTATTAAGAGGAATTCTATTGGAATTTTCTAATTACAAATTGTAAAAAAAGCATCAGTAACATGCGCTTTTGCAATCTAGGTAAATACCTTAAACAGCTATCGGATGCGCAACAATAAGCAAGAACAAGATCTTCGCCTAATTTGTTTTCGGT
Source organism: Pseudoalteromonas sp. SCSIO_11900 (assembly GCF_000576475.1). Lineage (NCBI taxonomy): Bacteria > Pseudomonadati > Pseudomonadota > Gammaproteobacteria > Alteromonadales > Pseudoalteromonadaceae > Pseudoalteromonas > Pseudoalteromonas sp. SCSIO_11900. Next base: position 197,236 of record NZ_KK070025.1, on the reverse strand, counting down.
TGTTAATCTAAAAGTTACTTGAGTGTTCAGGAAAGCGAGCAATGTAGTCGTTTTCATCCTTAATAAATTTTAGCTTTAAGGATGAAAGCTAATTATAGCAATAAGTTATCTGTTATGATAAAAGCTCTCTAAGTAAAGTTCCAAGCGGTTTAAGGTAGGAAAATGACCGAATCGCTTATAGGGTAAGATTGTTATATACAAGTAGTTCATCAGAAAGTAATGCTTATCAAATGAAAATACAAATCAAGAAGTTTAAAAAAATTGAAAATGTCTCTGTCGATTTGGAACCTTTAAATATATTTATTGGGACTAATAACTCAGGAAAAAGTAGCTTTATACAAGGAATTCAATTTGCTGTTTCTAGCTGCCAAACTTTGAAGCTCAAAAAAGGTAATTGGATCAAAAATAAAACAAAGACACTATCACTGGATTCAAGTGAATATTTGTATACACCAACAAATGACATAGCATATTTGTATCATGGTAAACCTTTAGCTGGCGCTAGAAGAAGAGAAGACAGGCGTTGGATTGAGTTTATTTTTAACGATGGCGTTACTTCTACTGTGCAAATATCTCGCGGAAAAAATGGTGGTTTTACAACAATGCTAACAGGTCAAAAACTTGGTGACCAGTTAAGTGAAATTGAAAAACCATATTGTGTTTATGTTCCAGGTATTGCAGGTATTCCAATTTTAGAAAAATATGAAGTTCCAATAGCAGTTAAAAAATCAGCGACTCGTGGAGATAGTAATAACTATCTACGTAATATTTTATACACGATTAGTAATGACACTAAAAAGTGGGAATCGTTTAAAGATTCTGTTAATTCAATTTATGAAAAAATAGACATAAAAGTTGAATTTGATGAACACGCCTCTGAATTTATAAATGTTTATGTAATCAGTGACAATGTCAAATTGCCACTTGATTCGGTTGGAACTGGTTTACTCCAAATTGTACAAATATTTGCCTATATAGAATATTTCGATCCTAAAATTATTTTGTTAGATGAACCTGACTCACATATTCACCCGACTAAGCAAAAACTGCTTTCAAACGAATTGGTTAAACGGACGAGTAAAAACCCTGAATTAAAAGTGGTATTTTCCACTCATTCTAGATATATACTCGAATCACTGGAGGATAAAGCAAATGTAGTTCACTTTCAAAATGGAAATGCCATATCAGGAGTTAAAGGAAGTAATATATTATTAGATATCGGAGCTGCGGACGCGGACTATTTGTTCTCAAAAAAAGAGCTTAAATATATTATTGTAACTGAAGATAAAGTTGATAACGTTTCGGAAAAAAAGGAGTTTCTTAAAAATTTTTTAATTGCTAATGGATTAAACGAAAGTGAGTTTGTATTACATTCATACGAAGGCTGTACGAAGGTAGATTTTGCAAAAATACTGCAAGGATTTGTAAGAAAACAAATTCCTGGTGTCAAAGTAATTGTTCATATAGATAGAGATCAAAAACTAGATACAGATCGCGAGGTAATGAAACTTGCTGAGGACTGTGCTAAAAGAGATTTGCTGTTCTTCATGACTAAATATCAAGAAGTTGAAAATTATTTTTGTGTCCCGTCACATTTGAATCAAATTTATGATGTACCAATTGAAGAAGCAAAGGCCAAGTATTCACTTTTTATCAGCGAGTTAAGAGAAGAGGCTATTCGAAAATTATCTAACTTTATACTTAGAGAAAGGCGTGAGTTAAGCCTAAATAAATCTGATAAGATTGATATTGCGACAGTGAATCAGCTCGCGAATGAATGGTATGAAGCATACAGTGAAGAGTTCACTCCGGGAAAAGAATTACTTGGAAAAATCAAACAATATATTCAAAATGAGTTGAAGAAAAATCCAAATGACCTGTTAAATATATCTGATTCCCTTCGATGTGAAAAATTCCTTACTTTAGTTACAGAGGAAAGTTCATAACACACTTTCAACAGAACAAAAACTGTTGACTAAATTTCGCTCTGCTGCACTTTGTAGCCAACAGTATTGACTACTTAAATGAGCGTTAAAAATCCGCTTTTGGCACATTATTTTATTCTAAGGTTGAGCTAAGGTTTGGAAAGTAATAATTAGTGTTAATAAATTTAAAAAGGGCTGATATTCAGCCCTTAGATAAAATCGATCATTTCCTCAAATTCAGAGAACGCCTCTTCGTTAAAATAACGAGACTTAGATACACCAAAAGTTGATATGAACTCGCTATCAGTAATACTGCCAGCTTGAAGATTTTCATACATCATTTCGCCAAAAACACAGAATATTAGTCCGCGTTCTTTCGGTTCGAAAAACTTTTTCTGAAACTCTTCAGGAAGTTGTTCTAGCAAGCCCTTAGACAATACAAAGCCATTGGTTTTAAATTGTTCATTCTTGTGCTCATAGATGTAATCCAAAGTTTCTGGATTAAAATACCAGCAGACCCTAAAACGATCATCCCAATGACCTGGCGTTCGTGTTTTCCTCGTAAATAAATGAATAAAAGGTGTTTGATCATTTTCTGTCTTGTTACTCATGGGGTAAGTCCTTAGTTGATAAACCTCATGAGTAATTAAGTTCGGCGGCAGGGAATTAAGCCTCTTGGTTGCTGTCGCATTCATCCAAAGCAATGATTAGTTGATGCAAGTTTGTTTTTCTAGAGTCGTAAACTTGGGTCTCAAGGGCTAGTTCAGCGAGTATTTTCGCAATTCTTGCCAGTGCGTCTTTTTCAGCTGGGTGTAGGTGATCAAGTTGATAATCAAACATGCTATACCAGTCAAACTTATATAGGTTTTTACTCGTTAGGTTTTGTGCATCGATTGAGCGCTGAGTTATCGCAATAGCTCGACCAAGTTCTTCATTTAAAAAGCACATATATGAGCCTTTTAGTGGTTTGTTTTTCATAAAGCTGTCTCCTTTTAATTTGCTTCTATTGATATCAAGGAGCAGGCTGAGGAAAATTTATAAAACACTTTGATTCTAAGTTTTTTTCATTAAAGTTAAAAAGCCAAGTAAGAGCTAAGAAGAGTAAATATATGGAATGGGTATTGTTTTTATGCTACCTCATATATGAGGCCATCAAAGTTTACAAAGAGTGTAAACAAAATAAGCAAACGTTTTGGCAGTGGTGTAATACACCATTAGAATTTAAAGACGACTACAAAATGGATGCGTAATGATTGATTTAATGTTTATCGCGGGCGTTGGGGCGGCTACAGTGCTGGTCTTTATATCGGTTTACTATGTGATCAAAAAGACTCTTGAAGCCAAGTATATAAAAGGGAAATAGGACTAAATTTTCTGATAGTGGAACTAGGTACTTCTGAGGTTAAAAATTTAGGAGACCACAATGAACACTAACTTAAAATTAATCGAGCTGACACAACAGCAACCAAGTATTGCTAACGATGAAGACTATATTGCCCTTTATGAAAGCGGTACGGACTATATTTATTACGTTCGCAACTATGTAATGTCGCAAGAATTTATAGTCGTGAGTGTGAGGATATTTGAATTGCTACCCGAAGAGCACAGACCGATCACCAGCGTTTTTGTTCGGTCAAATTTTTATGTGATCAGGCGATTTAAAAGGCTCATCAGAGAGCATTTATTGCAATCGGGGCAATTACAGCACTTTCAGCATTTGTTTGATTGCTCTGTATCAGAGTTTTTTGACTCGTTATAAAATTAAGCCAGCATTTTGCTGGCTTTTATTTTACTAATATATTGAAAAATATAACTTTTCCATTACTATGATTGTTGTAAATCAGTTGTATCATTAATGGAATAATAATGAAAAATATAATAAAGCTTATTTCCCTTCCTTTGTTAATCACCCCCTTGTTTCTGAGTGCTAATGAACTAGAAACCAAATTTACAAATGCACTGGAGATTGAAAAATACTCTACAGATAGAGCTTTCAAAATTTATAATGAATTAGCAGAAAAGGGCTTACCTTCTGCTCAAATGAAGATGATCTTTTATCATTCGAATCCTAGAAGTTCTAAGCTTGACTTTGTTGAAAAACAACCTGAAAAAGCTAAACGTTGGTTAGACAAAGAACTCAAAGCAAATAACCCCGATGCTTATTATGAAAAAGCGATTTTGATTAGCCTAGAGGGATCTATGTATCAATGGGGGACTCCAGAAAAAAAGGCTAATGATAAACGATATATTGAAACTATGATGAGAGCTGCTGAATTGGGAGACCCTGAAGCACAATCGGCAGTTGCTTCTGCTTACATGAAAGGTATTTATGGTCTCGATAAAGATGTTAAAAAAGCAGCCTTGCTATACGAAGCTTCAGCTAATAAAGGTAATACAGATGCCAATATGATGCTTGCAAAGCTGCGCGGGGCTTATGGTAATGAATTTGTTGAGCCTGACTATGAAAAAACATACGAAAATACACTTTTAGCATATAAGGATGACTTGCCAGAGGCGTTTTTGGAGTTAGCAAAAATACATGCTAGAGGTTATCGTATTGAGCGTAGCTTTCTGAAAGCGTTGAACATAATTGAAGAACTTAACAAAAAAATGTCTGCAGGTCTATACGGAGGAACATCTCAAAAGTATGAGGATAGAGCGAAGTTTGTTAGTAGATGGGAGCTGGTCAAAGATTGTGATAACAAAGCTAAAACAGTAGTGTTTCAATCGAACTTACTTTGTGCTAAGAGAAACGAAGTTAGAGCAAAATTAGGTTCAATGGGGCTTAAAGCAATTGAAGAGGATGATAGATATTGGGATGACATTTACGACTCTTCGACTATCTTACCTGGAAGCAAAAAGTTAAGAATAACCTATACATTAGATGGGTATTTTGCCAAAGCTGAATATATTATAGAAAAGTCCTCATATGAGTCTACTTTAACGAAACTTAAGGGCAAGTATGGCTCTTTAAATGAAGATGATTATCATCATTCTAAACAATTCGAAGATAAGATTTATGTTTATCTTAGTAAACCCAAATCTTACAAAAAGTTTATCTCTCTTGAGTATATAAACCCTATATTTAACTCTGATGTTCATTATGTAAAAACTATGAATGAGAGAATAAAAAAGTACAAAGAATCAAAAGCATCACAACATGCAATCTAAAGAAGCACTTTGATAACTTAATTGTTAGATAGCTGTTTAATCTATTAAGCCAGTCGAAAACACAAAGTTTCCCTTCTATGGTCATATATACAATTAACGGCAAACTTAATCACATTTGAGTGCAGCTGTTACCACATAGATTTATGCCCACCTTTAGGTGGGCATTTTCATGTATTTCGGAAACCTTGTTTCCTTTAACCTGTTACCAATGCGTAAATTGATTAGAGGAATAAAATGGTTAAACCAAAGTTCTATGTGCGGTGGGCAGTTAGCTACAGTGACTCAACTTATACCGACATCGTTTCACAGCTTTCAGCAGATGATTTGGAGCAATATTACTGTGAAGATGCTGAAATCGACCTAATGATATTCGAAGATGATCCCGACCACAGTTTTAGCCCAGAAGAGTTGTTTCTTTTTAAACCAGCACATAATTTGTCGATACCCAGCTGGATTAAAAACCGCTTTAAGTTTGAAATAGATGCAAATATGAATATTGTTTATTTTGATTAAAGTATTTAGTGCAGGAAAAGCTGTTTATTGTATTTTGGAAATGTGTTTTTGAATAATATGTTTTAGTTTATTTTGTAATGAGAGTAGTAGTCCCTTGAATAATTTCGAGCACATTGAGAACAAGCAACAGTCTAATTGTCCGCCACCAAGATTTTGTGCATTTTACCTCATAGACGGCCATGTTGAGTTAAGTTTGAGTAGTCGAACTTTAGCTGCCAAACATGACATTTATCTGATCGTTCAAGCGCTGTATGATGAGAATGGACGCTGGATTATTAGTGATGAGCATGATCACTATAAAATACAGAAAAACATGTGGGATTACCTTCATGATTTACCAACTATTGAAGAAATTCCGTTGCGTGAAACGATAAGCAAGCTCAACAATAAAATTGAAGATAAATATGGATTAACCATAGCGTCATCATCGGAAATTCAATTCCTAGCTCTGCGCGAAAATGACAACCCTTGTGTCGATCCAGAGTATTTAGCAACACAAAAGTATCGAGATACCAATCTTAATAGAGCGGCCAAGGAAGAAGGTTATGTTGTAACAGGTTATAAAACTGAAACTCAATGGATAGATAGCTTAAACAACACCGCTGAGCGATTTATACCTGGGGCTGTTGCTGTTGATGCTAAAGGCAATAAGTGGGTAGCAACTGGCTATTACCCTGTGAATACTAAAGGTTTAAATTGGCGACTTGTTTACCAATTCTCTGACGATGTTCATTATAAAGACGTTGAACTGGGAATTTATGATATCGATGCGATAACTCTCGTTGATGTAAACGGTAACGTTATCTGATTTAGGGTGGAAGTAATTGCTATCTAGCTACTATTGAGTATATTTGTTACTTACTAATAGTTAGTATTTCGCTATAACAAAGCTGAGGTGAGGAAAGCGTTGTGACACTAGGTATCTATATTCTTCTCGCGTTCATTATTACTATTGTTTGTGTTTGTCATGCATATTATTTACTGACAAAAAAGAGTGTGGACGCTATGAATTCAATCAGCAACGATGAGAAAGTAAGCTCTGAGGGGTGAAAATGTCTATTGAAATGCTCTGGTTTATTCCCGCACTAATCTTAACCTTCACGGTTTTATGCTCTATACATGACGTTAAAAAGAACGAAAAAACTGATTAAGTTTAACCTATTTAGGTATGCTTTAATGAATAACCTTTAACTTGAACTGTCAGATTTGAATAATAGAACTCAAACAAACCTGACAGTCGCATATGTGCCACTTTGAGTCGTTCAGTTTAATTCTTTGCTCAACTAATAAAAACTAATTAACAGACGTTTTACCTAATTCATTTAGGTCAGTGGCTTAGCTCTCCAATTGACCAACTGCGGTATTGTACTAGCAGTTATACTTCTAACTAACACTACTCATAACTCATTTTTTCGAAAATATCTGTTGCCACCGCCACATAACAAATTTATTATATAATAAATTCATTATGGAGCATTTCGTGAAAGTTCTCTTTTTATGCACTGAAAACTCAGCTAGGTCTATCATGGCTGAGGCGTTGCTAAAACATCATGGTAAAGGTGAGTACGAGGTTTATAGTGCTGGTACTGAGCCAAATAGTGTTGATAGTCGTACCTTGTCAGCTATCGAGCACTTTGGGTTACCTACCGATGGATTACACTCAAAACACCTTGATGAAGTTAGCAATATCCATTTCGATTTTGTTATTACCCTGTGTGATAAAGCGGCAAAAGAGTGTGATAGCCGAGTCAATGGTACTAACTGCCTTGCTTGGGATTTCCCTGAGCCTCGTTCTCGTAGAGATGCCAACCCGTTTGAAAAAACGCTACAAGAGCTAAATGAACGGATCAAAATGTTTTTGCTGATACAAGAAAAGCAAAAGCCAGCGCCAATAACGCCAACTACTTTTTACAAAGCTCTGGCTGATGATATTCGCTTGAAAACGCTTTTAATCATTGCGGTTGAGGGTGAAGCGTGTGTCTGTGAGTTGATGACTGCATTAGATGAAGAGAGCCAGCCCAAAGTGTCCCGTCACCTAGCACAGCTTCGAAAAACAGGCATTTTATCTGACAGAAAGCATCAGCAATGGGTGTTTTATTCGATCAATCCAACATTGCCAGCGTGGATGAAGCAAACCATCACCTCAACGGTCGTGAATGAGCCTATTTTTATCGAACAAGAGCTAGCCAGATTAAACTCGATGGGTGACCGTCCTACGCGTGTGGCAAGCTGCTGTAATTAAGGAATGTAACTATGGGGATTTTTGAACGTTATTTATCTGTTTGGGTGGCGATATCAATTGCTGCTGGTGTGGCGCTGGGGATTGTTTACCCACCTCTTTTTGAAGCTATTGCAAAGCTTGAAGTTGCCCATGTAAATGTAGTTGTTGCTGTTTTCATTTGGGTAATGATCTACCCAATGATGGTGCAAGTGGATTTTTCAACCATTAAGGAAGTAGGGAAGAATCCGCAAGGCTTGGTATTAACTTTGGTGGTCAACTGGCTTATTAAACCATTTTCAATGGCTGCTTTAGGTTGGTTGTTCTTCGAAGGCTTATTTGCCGATTTTGTATCACCAGAAACAGCGCAAGAATACATCGCTGGTATGATTTTACTGGGGGTTGCACCTTGTACGGCAATGGTGTTTGTCTGGTCGCAATTAACCAAAGGTGATGCGAACTATACCTTAGTTCAGGTGTCGGTGAACGACATCATCATGATTTTTGCATTCGCTCCCATTGCGGGGTTATTGCTTGGTGTAACAGACATTCATGTACCTTGGGGCACCTTGTTTATCTCGGTGATTTTGTATGTATTGCTCCCTTTAATCGCGGGAATCCTGACTAGAAAACACTTAAACAGCTCAGGTCGCGATGAAGCAGCTATCACAAGTTTGCTAGAGAAGTTAAAACCGTTTTCTGTTATCGGTTTACTGGCAACAGTCGTTTTGCTGTTTGGCTTTCAAGCTAACACCATTATTGAGCAACCACTTAATATCTTGCTAATCGCCATTCCGCTTATCCTGCAAACCTATGGCATTTTCATTATTGCCTATTTTATCGCGGTCAGACTCAAGCTTAAGCACAACATTGCTGCACCTTCTTGTTTGATTGGTACATCTAACTTCTTTGAATTGGCAGTGGCAGTAGCTATTTCCCTTTTCGGCTTACATTCAGGCGCTGCATTGGCGACCGTGGTTGGGGTTCTGGTTGAAGTTCCAGTTATGTTGTCTCTCGTATCGATTGTGAACAGAACAAAACATTGGTTTAACGAATAATTAAGAGGCTTTTTATGCACACTCATCCATATGACATACTAACACTTGATAATGGCGCAAGCTTTATCTTTACTCCTTGCCCCGGAACAAAAGACGTTGATTTAACAACATCGGTTACACAATTGAAAGATGCTGGAGCACAAGCGATTGTGACGCTGATGTACGATGCAGAAATGAACAAGAATGAAGCCGAAGACCTTCCTCAAGTGTGTGATGCACAAGGTATTAAATGGTTTCAGTTACCTATTTTAGATGACGATGCACCAAATGAAGATTTTGCAGCAGCGTTCAAATCAAACCTTGATGACATGCTATCTATCTTACGCAATCAAGGCACCATTGCCGTGCATTGTAAAGGCGGCTCTGGTCGCACAGGCTTAGTCATTGGACTACTGATGTTTGAACTAGGTTACGACAAGGCAGACATTATTAAACAAGTGCAGAAAATGCGCCCTAAAGCGCTCTCACACCCAGTACAACTTTCTTTTTTCAATGAGTTTCAAATAGTAGGAGCTTAACAATGGCAATTAAAATTGGTATTAACGGTTTTGGCCGCATGGGTCGCTTAACACTTAGAGCTGCTTTTGGTTGGCAAGACATTGAGTTTGTGCAAATCAACGATCCTGCTGGCAATGCAGAAACGCTAGCACATTTATTAAAGTACGATTCTGTGCATGGTACTTGGTCACATGATGTAACCCATGATGACAATAACGTGATAATTTATGGTCAAGCCATTCGTGTAACGCAAAACAAAGCAATTAATGATACGGATTGGTCTGAATGTGATTTGGTCATTGAAGCGTCAGGCAAGATGAAGAAAACTGAGTTGCTACAAGCCTACTTAGACCAAGGAGTAAAAAAAGTCGTTGTAACAGCACCCGTAAAAGAAGAAGGTGTACTTAATGTGGTTATGGGGGTTAACGACCATCTATATGATGTTGAACAGCACTCAATCGTAACGGCAGCGTCTTGCACCACAAACTGCTTAGCACCAGTGGTGAAAGTGTTACTGGATAAAATCGGCATCAAACATGGCTCGATGACGACTATCCACGACATTACCAACACTCAAACGATTCTAGATGCTCCGCATAAAGATTTACGTAGAGCGCGTGCCTGTGGCATGAGCTTAATCCCAACCACTACAGGTTCGGCAACGGCGATTACTCATATTTTCCCAGAGTTGAAAGGTAAGCTGAATGGTCATGCGGTACGTGTGCCTCTTGCGAATGCTTCAATTACTGATTGTGTATTTGAGGTTGAGCGTCCAACAACGGAAGCTGAAATTAACGCTTGGATGAAAGAAGCGGCTGAGGGCGAATTAAAAGGCATTCTTGGTTATGAAGAAAAGCCACTTGTGTCTATCGATTATAAAACCGACCCACGTTCTAGCGTTGTCGATGCATTATCAACAATGGTCGTTAATGGCACTCAGGTGAAGCTGTACACATGGTATGACAACGAGTGGGGTTACGCTAATAGAACGGCTGAACTTGCTCGTAAAGTCGGATCATCAATTAAAGGGTAATGTAACACTATGAAGCGCTTGACATCATTATCAGACGATATTAAGCAATACCTTGTTGTCACAGGTAACTACTGGGCATTTACCTTAACAGATGGCGCACTACGCATGTTGGTAGTGCTTCATTTCCACGCGTTAGGCTATAGTCCGCTTAGCATTGCGATGTTGTTCTTGTTTTATGAAATATTTGGCGTTGTCACTAATTTAGTTGGCGGCTTCTTAGGTGCCCGTTTAGGGCTAAATAAAACCATGAACATTGGCTTGGCTATCCAAATTATCGCTTTACTGATGTTAGCTGTTCCTGCTGAATGGTTAACAGTCGTGTATGTGATGATTGCACAAGCGCTTTCAGGCATTGCCAAAGACTTAAACAAAATGAGCGCTAAAAGCTCAATTAAGATGTTAGTTGCTGCTGGACAAGAAGGCACATTGTTTAAATGGGTTGCGGTATTAACAGGCTCTAAGAATGCCCTGAAAGGCGTTGGCTTTTTCTTAGGAGGCTTACTATTAACTTTGCTTTCCTTCAACGGCGCAATGTTGTTAATGGCAGGTGTTTTGGCTCTTGTTTGGTGTTACAGCCTTTATGCTTTGAAAAACGACTTAGGGAAAGCCAAGAATAAGCCTAAGTTCACTGATATCTTCTCAAAAAGTCGTTCTATTAATATCTTATCGGCTGCACGACTCTTCCTGTTTGGTGCTCGTGATGTGTGGTTTGTGGTTGCACTACCTGTATTCTTATCACAAGCCTTTGAATGGGATCATTGGACGGTAGGCGGCTTCCTAGCCCTTTGGGTGATTGGGTACGGTATTGTGCAATCAATGGCTCCTAAGTTAATAAACTTCAAAGATAGCGTTTCTCCTGCCACTGAAACCGTAAAATGGGCGAGCTTATTGGCACTGGTGACATTAGGTATTGCCTTATCGTTATACTTTAGCTGGGAAGTTAAAACACTGCTCATTGCTGGTTTAATGGTATTTGGCGTACTGTTTGCCATTAACTCTTCACTGCACAGTTACTTGATTGTTAGCATGGCTGATGCCGATGGCGTTTCGTTAGATGTTGGCTTTTACTACATGGCAAATGCAATGGGGCGTTTAATTGGCACAGTGTTGTCAGGCTGGGTTTTCCAGCTATACGGGTTAGCTGCTTGCTTGGGTATTTCGTTTGCTTTTATTAGTTTAGCGGCACTTATTTCTGCCAAGTTACCAGCCACAGGAAGAACCAAGTAAACAATTTGCATTAAGGCTTTCCCCTGACACTAAGCAGTCAGGGGAATGAATTATTTACCAGTGCAACAACTATTCCCCTCTTGAATAGGAGGACACTTTACTGTTCCGTAAGAACAATAAACGCAACAATCTCCCTTTAACGGCTTAAGCAATGTTTTACAGCTTTCGCATTCGTAATACCACTGACAAGCGTTTGTAGGCATAGTCTCAACCTTACTAAACCCGCACTCTGGACAGGTTATCTTTGATTCTAACTCTATACCTTGCATACTGGCTCCTTAACGGGCTTAACCATATCCAACACTGACATGACAACCATCCAAATGATCCCAAAATAAAATAAGTAAGTGCTCCAGTCGTATTGCCACAATGGATAAAGGGTTAACAATACTGCAATTGGGCCAATGACACTTAAAATGCCTCTTACCACATGCTTATGTTGATACCAATTATAGAAATTAACTAATAACGCTAGTGAAGCAAACAAGGGCAATAAGGTGTTAACAGCAATTCCTTCAAAGTGTGATAGGAAACCCAATCCAAGAGCTGATGCTAATGAGCCGAGCGCAGGAAAACACGCTGTGCAGCTTAGCGCGGCTAGCCAAACGCCACCAGAGCCGATTTTATCGAGAATTTTATTAATCATAATTACCTCTATTTTTGAGGTATTTTAAACTCCGTACATGGGTACGGAGTCAATGACTACTTAAGCGAATTGATAATTGGGCAGGTTTTTGGATCTTGATTGGCTTTGCATGAGTCTGTCATATCTTGAATTACTTTTTCCAACCTCTTTAAATCACTGATCTTATCTCGAATCAGTTGCAGCTTTTGTAAGCCCAACGATTCGACTTCAGCGCAATTACTGCTTAAAGACATCAGTGATTCTATCTCTTTTAGGGTAAATCCTAATGCTTTAGCTTTGAGAATAAACTTGAGTTGACTGGCATGAGTTTCGCCATACATTCGATAACCTGATTCTGGTTTTGGTGGCTGTTCTATTAAACCTTGGCGCTCATAAAAGCGGATAGTTTCAACACAGATATCTAAATATTTTGCCAGTTTTCCAATGGTTCTCATAAACACACTCTTTCGAAGAAGAGACATCATTATACAATTAATGCGGGTTGGCTAAACGTTCTTAAGGTGCAATTAATTGCCTAACCTCAATTTTAGGGCATGAACGGGTTCGCTAAGCGTCCGCTTTGTAGAATTAAGTCCAGATATCCAGATAACTCTGACTGTCTCTTATTCGCTCATACCTGCCTGTCAGGTATGAGCTACTGAAACTTAGATTTGAGCTTCAAAATATTTTAATACAGCTTTCCAATTTGGGTAGTCGCTCTGCCCAAAATAAATTAGCTTGCCCTCAAAATGCTCTTGCCCACGTCCACTGCTATGATCATCAATTAGAACGTCACCTTTGAGCAGCCCTTTATTGCTGCAAATTATTAGTTTAGGAGTCATTTCATACCCAAATTTATCCTCAATCCATAATCTTTTCTCTGAGTATGACAAAGGATTTTTTGTGGATGGGGCTGTTAAAATATACAAATCAATATCTTTTCGAGACCTTAGCTGTTCTATAGCGGTTAATGCACCTTCTAAAGGTTCTAGGCTTCTAAAAAAACCAGGTTCACTTTGTGGATATGGGGTCGCTAGCGATTGAGCTTTTTTCTCGCGGATCTTAGCTGAGTAATCACAAAGAACATCATCCATATCGACGTAAACAGTCAGCATTATTTCTCCAAGTTTTATCAAGCGTACTTAGGTTTTAGTATATGGAATTTTATTTATATAAGTAATTAATAAATAGTTATTTTTAACTACGACGAAACGTTGGGTGTATAACGAAAACTATCACTTGTGAATACCTATTTTGTAACTAGGTTAGAGAATGTCCAAAACGCTTTCACTTTTTCCTTATTTAATATTCCGCATTGTTCGTAATAGTGTAAATAAGCAATATTATGACTGAGTTTCTGCCGCAATAGTGCTTATTTTCATTATTGTGAATGAACAATATTCCTGCTTTCAACTACGACCTTAAGGTGGAGAAATACCGAAATACTATCTACCATGCTTGATAAACAACCCCCTATTTTGGTGTCATCGCAGTTGCTTTGGTGTCATCTTAGTTACTTTGGTGTCATCGTAGTTACTTTGGTGTCGTCGTAGTTACTTTGGTGACGTCGTAGTTACTTTGGTGTCGTCGCAGTTAGATCTAGTTTTTGGTGTTGTCGTAATTAAATCTATTTGGGAGCCGCAGAGGTAATTTCAGTTGTCCTATACTGCTTTATTTCCAATGCTTTGTACCCATTTAATAAACCAGCATACAAATTAACACTTAACAATTAATTTCTTATGGTTTGTGTTTCAGGGGGGAGAAAGAAGCGGTTAGCACCTCTATTTTAAAAGTTATCAACTACGACCTTGAGGTGGGTAAATATCGAAATACTATCTACCATGCTTGATAAACAAACTCCTATTTTGGTGTCGTCGCAGTTGCTTTGGCGTCGTCGTAGTTACTTTGGCGTCGTCGTAGTTACTTTGGTGTCATCGTAGTTACTTTGGTGTCGTCGCAGTTACTTTGGTGTCGTCGCAGTTACTTTGGTGTCGTCGCAGTTACTTTGGTGTCGTCGTATTTACTTTGGTGTCGTCGTATTTACTTTGGTGTCGTCGTAGTTACTTTGGTGTCGTCGTAGTTACTTTGGTGTCGTCGTAGTTATTTTGGTGTCGTCGTAGTTACTTTGGTCTCGTCGTAGTTACTTTGGTGTCGTCGTAGTTATTTTGGTGTCGTCGTAGTTACTTTGGTGTTTGGGCGTTTAGTTTATTTTTTAAACACAATTTTTGAAATAATAAAAATAACTGTGAAACCTATTTTTCAACTACGACTATGCTGTGGGGAAAAATCGAAGCTCAATAACATGGGCTCTACCTTAGCGGATATAACCCATGTTTGAGTTTGAAAACTGTGTGACTCTTTTAGCCAAACTGTGTTACTTTAAGTTCCCTGCTATAAATGAGCAGTCACACAACTAGTCACACACTCAAGGTAACTTGTTGATTATTGTAAAATAACAGAATCCTGCCTTACATATCACAGTTAATGCATTTGCTGTTTATTAATAAAGCCATAATTAAACTCTCTATTATGAAACAGCTTGTTTGAAAGGGTTGCGGGTGTCTTGGTTTTCATCCAAGTTACGCATCAGTATGGCGTGCTCTAAGTCGATGTTGTCAGGTACGGGAATTTTTACAATGTGGCCTGAACCTTTGGCATCAGTAATGCTTTCGCCTTTTTTGTTTTCCATACATTCAAGCACAAAGCTAATATTACCTTTCGGCGTCATTAATTCTAATGAATGGCCAACACAAAATTTATTTTTTACATCTATTTCAACCAAACCAGTGGCATTACGCCCAAGTACCTCACCTACAAATTGCTGCTTGGTAGAAACTGAATGGCCGTATTCGTAATTTTGATAATCTTGATGGGCGTGGCGTTTTAAAAAACCTTCGGTATAACCGCGGTGAGCAAGGTTCTCAAGAGTTTTAAATAAGTCTGCATCGAATGGTTTACCTGCAACCGCATCGTCAATCGCTTTGCGATACACCTGAGCGGTACGCGCAACATAATAAAATGACTTAGTACGCCCTTCTATTTTAAGGCTATGCACCCCCATTTTTGTTAGCTGCTCTACGTATTGCACGGCGCGTAAGTCTTTTGAGTTCATGATATAAGTGCCGTGCTCGTCTTCAAATGCAGGCATATATTCACCCGGGCGACCTTGCTCTTCTAGCATAAATACATCGTTACTTGGCGCGCCTTCACCTAACGTAGGTATAACCGTTTTAGGGTCAATTTTATGTACCATTTCGCCGGTTTCGTTCTCAGTGCCGGGTTTAACATCGTACTCCCAACGACACGCATTAGTGCAGGTGCCTTGGTTAGGATCGCGCTTATTAATATAGCCTGAGAGTAAACAACGCCCTGAATAAGCCATACACAGCGCGCCATGAACAAATACTTCTAGTTCTGTTTCTGGGCACAGTGTGCGTATTTCGCTGATTTCTTCAAGCGATAGCTCGCGAGACAAAATCACCCGCTCAATACCTTGTTTGGCCCAAAACTGTACGCTTGCGTAGTTCACTGCATTGGCTTGAACCGACAAATGAATTGGCATATCGGGCCATTTTTCACGCACTAACATAATTAATCCAGGATCTGACATGATCAGCGCATCGGGTTTCATGGCAATAACAGGTTCTATATCACGTAAATACGATTTTACTTTCGCATTGTGTGGGGCAATATTAGACACTACATAAAACTTTTTATTTAGCGCATGTGCTTCGTTAATCCCTATTTGTAATGTATCTAAATCGAATTCATTATTGCGAACCCTCAAACTGTAACGAGGTTGACCGGCATAAACCGCGTCGGCACCATAGGCAAAGGCATAACGCATGTTTTTTAAGCTGCCTGCAGGGCAAAGTAATTCAGGAATAAACGGGATTGAGGAAGAAACAGCTGACATGTGCGCTCCATACATCGAACCGAGTTCAAGTCGGTTGCATGAATAATTATACCAACCCGCAATAATACTTAATCATTTTACGGGGCTAAACGTGTCGCTACCTTCGTTAAAAAAATCTCATTTACGACTGCATGGATGCAGAAGGTAGAGCAATGCAGGAGCAATTGCCGAGAACAACTAAATAGCAATTTTTTTGCCTAGCTATCAACTCGTTTTTTCAGCCTCAAAATAGACCACTTAATTAAGCGAATTGGTATTAAGGAAAATAAACCGTGCAAGTATAATGAGGGGGCAAAAGAGAAACCTTGATCAAGATCATCAAAATTTCTCTTGTGCGCTAATAAATGAAGAGCAGCAGATTTAAGTTATTTTTTACTGCTTAATTGGTTCGAAAATTGACTAACCGCATCAACAACTTGTTGCGCGCCTTTTTTAATATCACTCATTACATCACCAGATTCTTTGGAGAGCGCTAGGCCTTGTTGCGCTTTATTTTTACCTTGCTCTATTACAGCCACCGTTGATTGGGTTAAATTTTGGTTTTGTTGTACAACATCCACTATTTCTTCAGTCGCTTTACTGGTTCTTGAGGCAAGTAAACGCACTTCATCAGCCACCACCGCAAACCCACGGCCTTGCTCGCCGGCGCGCGCGGCCTCAATAGCCGCATTAAGTGCCAATAAATTAGTTTGATCAGCAATACTGCTAATGCTCTGCACTATGCTCGCGATAAGTTGCGATTGTTTATCTAATGCTGAAATTTCTTGAGCAGCTTGCTCCATTTGCTCCGACAATTCGTTCATAACCTGCACTGTTTTTTGTACCACTTCAGCACCTTTGTCCGTGTTGTTATCGGTTTCGATAGACGTGCCATGCGCAATACTCGCCGCTTGCTCTGTAGCCAGTTCTCTTTTTACTTGATCAGTGATCACTGTGGCAAATTTAACTATTTTATAAAGCTCATTTGCTTCATTAAAAATAGGATTATATGAAGCCTCTAACCAAACTACATTGCCGTGTTTATCAATACGTTTAAATCTGCTCGCAATAAACTCGCCATTACGCAAACGTTGCCAGAAGGCCTGATACTCTTTACTACTCGCTACTTGCTCATCACAAAACATACTATGATGCTTGCCCACCACGTCTTGCTTTGAATAACCCATACTTTTTAAAAAGTTGTCATTAACACGCAGCACCATACCTTGAGTATCAAACTCTATAACCGCCGTTGAACGATGCAAGGCTTTAATTAAATCTTCGTTTTCTCTTGAGCTTTCAATTATTTGTGTAAGCACAGTGCAATGCAGGGTTAAATACTCAAGCTGGCCTTGCTCGTTTTTTATAGGATGTAAAATGCAGCGTAACCAGTCTCGTTGCCCGTTTTGGTGTAGCAACTGAATAGCACCTACATAGTGCTCACGCTTACTTATTGCTTGTTTAAATAAATTAAAATCAGGATTATTCTGTGCATTTTCAGGAATAAAGTTAATAATATTCTGGTTAAGCAACTGACTATTTGAATAGCTGAATGTACGTTCAAAATTCTTATTTTGTCTTATAACATGACCTTGCATATCAAGCTCTAAAACTAGCATTTCACTGTCTAAGCTTTGTCTAACCTGCTCTCTAACTAAAAGTTTGTTTTGTAAATCAGCAACTTGATTTTTTAAAGATTGGTTAAAAAACATATGGTTATCCTAGTATTGAGATGTATGAACTATACATTGAGCGTTTATTGTAATTATTATTAACAACTAAAACCATTTGTTAACATAGACGTAAATATAGCGGAAGTATTTAAAACTAATATACGTAATAGCATGGTTATAAGCTCAAAACTAAACGCCCTTAAATCAAAATAACATGGTTGATATAATAAATTAGGTTTTTTTCGTTAAAACGCGTATAATTCGCGCCCGTTAATATTCACACTTTCACTTAAAAATTATTGGAGCACAAAGATGGCTTTAGAGCGTACTTTTTCAATCATAAAACCTGATGCAGTTGCTAAAAACCACATCGGCGCAATCTACAACCGTTTCGAAACTGCGGGTCTTAAAATCGTTGCAGCTAAAATGGTTCACCTTTCACAAGAGAAAGCTGAAGGTTTCTACGCTGAGCACAGCGAGCGCCCTTTCTTTGGTGCTTTAGTATCTTTCATGACTTCTGGCCCAGTAATGGTTACCGTTCTTGAAGGCGAAAACGCTGTTCTTAAAAACCGTGAAATCATGGGTGCTACTAACCCAGCTGAAGCGCTAGCGGGTACTTTACGTGCAGACTACGCTGATAGCATCGACGAAAATGCGGTTCACGGTTCAGACGCTGTTGAATCTGCTGCTCGCGAAATCGCGTACTTCTTCGCTGACGAAGAACTTTGCCCACGTACTCGTTAATTCGAGTTCACAGCTAACCCTGTGATGCAAAGTATGAAAAGGGCTTTCGAGCCCTTTTTTAGTCATTACGTAAAGTATTAATCGTTTAGTTATGATGTTTTACTTAATGATTATAGTGGGTGAATTGTGTACAATTCGCCCTTGTAAATTTTTACCATCACCGCCACCGATTGAGGTTGTTACATGACCGAGCAAAAAAAGATTAACTTATTAGATTTAAACCGAGATGCAATGCGAGAGTTATTTGTATCATTCGGTGAAAAGCCATTTCGTGGCGATCAGGTGATGAAATGGATTTATCATTTTGGCGTAGATAATTTCGACGAAATGAGCAACGTAAACAAAAAGCTAAAAGAAAAGCTTAAAAACGAGTGTGAAATCGTTGCACCCGAAATTTCAGTTCGCCAGCAAGCCAGCGACGGTACTATTAAATATGCATTAGTACTAGAAGGCGGCCAAGAAGTAGAAGCAGTTTGGATCCCAGAAAAAGATCGCGCCACCTTATGTGTATCGTCTCAAGTAGGTTGCGCCCTTGAATGTACGTTTTGCTCAACGGCACAACAAGGCTTTAACCGTAACTTAAAAGTGTCGGAAATTATTGGCCAAGTATGGCGTGTAGCCAAAGACATTGGCCTTGATGGCAACAGTGAAAAACGCCCTGTCACTAACGTCGTTATGATGGGGATGGGCGAGCCATTACTTAACGTCAAAAACGTCGTACCAGCGATGGAACTGATGATGGACGACTGGGGCTTTGGTTTATCTAAGCGCCGCGTAACATTAAGTACCTCGGGTGTAGTACCTGCCCTTGATTTATTGAAAGAAAAAATCGACGTAGCACTGGCTATTTCACTTCACGCCCCTGATAACGCACTGCGTGATATTTTGGTACCCATTAATAAAAAGTACCCAATTGAAGAATTTTTAGCGGCCTGTCGTCGTTATATTGATGGCTCTAAAGCCAATAAAGACGTGACTATTGAATACGTTATGCTTAATGGCGTTAACGACAGTACCGACCAAGCACATGAGCTGGTTAAAACGTTAAAAGGGACGCCATCTAAGGTAAACCTTATTCCGTTTAACCCGTTCCCGGGTAATGAGTATACGCGTTCAAGCAACAGCCGAATTGACCGTTTTTCAAAGGTATTACAAGCTGCGGGGATTACCTGTATTGTTCGTCGTACACGAGGGGACGACATTGACGCTGCCTGTGGTCAATTAGCTGGCGATGTGGTTGATAGAACAAAACGTATGGCTAAAAAGAAAATGCGTGATGACAATGCAATTGCAGTAAATATTCATCAAGCCTAAACGTTATAAAAGACTCTGGTGCCTTTGTGATAAATCGTTTATTTTAAATAAATGATGCAACACAAAGGCTTTGCGGTAAGATAGAGGCTATGGAAATAAATAAAGAGACAAGGTAATGCGATCTTTACTTGCTTTAGCACTATCAACACTACTTTTAAGCGGTTGTGTTACTGAAAATAGTTACAACGGCAGTGACAAACCCGTCGTCGAAAATAAAATAAACAACGCAGGCGCAGCGCGTACCCGCATTGCTTTGGCATTACAATATTTAAACACCGGCAATAATTCCCAAGCAAAATATAACCTTGAGCGTGCGAGCGAATATGCACCAAACCTCCCCGAAGTTCATTATTCTTTAGCTTATTACTACCAACAAGTTGGCGAAAATGCATTAGCCGACAAAGCCTATCAAAAAGCGTTGACGATTAAGCCTGACGATCCGAATACCCTAAATAACTACGGTACGTTTTTATGTAGTATTGATGAGTATGATCGCGCTACCGATCAATTTTTAAAAGCGATTGAAATTCCAAGTTATATTCGTGTAGCACAAAGCTATGAAAATTTAGCCTTATGCGCCATTGAGTTTAATGACTTTACAAATGCAGAAAGCTACTTTCAACAAGCGCTAAACCACAGCTCGCAGCGTACATCGACCCTAATTAGCTTAGCCGCCCTTTTTTATGCTAAAAGTGACTTACATAAAGCCAGCGACGTTTTAAAGCACCATGACGATACTGGCCGTGTGTCTGCACGGGCTTTATTACTTAGTTATTTAATTAAACAGCGTATGGGTAGAATAGAAGATGCTGAAAAAATTGCAGCTACTATTTTGCAAACATACCCAAATAGTATTCAAGCTAACGCCATTCGTGACAACCAATTAAGGCAAACAGAGTTTGAAGTGCTGCGCGAAAAGTACCGCCAAGCACAACTTGATGAATTACAAGAAAGCAGTAATAACAATCAAATTATTGTGGAGCCAAAAATAAAAATTATTCGTAAAAAAAGTCCAACATCTGCAGTAAGCTCTGATGATTCAGTAAAGTAAGCTGCAAAAATACAACAAAGACACAAATACCTTTTTAAATTAGGGTCTGTTGACCTTTCAAGGTTAAATTTGCAGCAGCCTGTTTGGTATTTAGGCAAGGCAGAGCTTATGTGGTGTGGTTATTCCCCATAAATAGGCGATAACGTAGTATCAATGCCAAACAGGCGCTGCCCGAAGGGTTCTGCCTAGGGGCAATTAACTCTTTGTTGCTCGGTTTTTACTTAGCCCACTAGGTTACAAACCTCGCGCCGCGATTAAATTGCCCCTAGTTTGAACAAATATTAATCCGCAAAGGTCAACAGACCCTAGTAAAATAAGAGTAAAAACGAGTGTATCGGTTGATATCGCTCGTTTTGCTGTAAACCAATTTAGCATTTCAGTGTGATTCAATGCTAAACTGCTATATGTTAGGTGCATTAAAGGGCTTTAAAAATAAAAACAGCAAAAATTTTAAAAGGACTATAGTAACGTTTTTATAAAACCGCAGCTGATGATACCCTTTAAAAGCGTGCATTCCAGTAGCAAGAATAAACGAACACTAAAAAATAAAAACAAAGTCTTACTCTGGTTATTAAGCCAAAACATTAACTTTTACTCGTGGATCCAGACTCATACATATTATGAATGAAGATAATACACAACCGCAGAGCGACGGACCCTCTGTAGGACAAATGCTAAAATCGCATAGAGAAAATGCAAATATCAGCCTTGCTGAAATCGCCTCGCTATTAAAGCTAACAGAATCACAAGTTGAGCATATTGAAAGCGACGAGTATCATTTACTCGGTGCAAAAACGTTCGTTAAAGGCTATATAAAAAATTATTGCCGCACACTAAGCATAGATAGCAGCGCTATTTTAGCCATGCTGCCTGCTTTTAGCACATCAGATAAGCTAGTAGATATGCAAAGCTTTTCAAGGCGCACAGAAAAAGAAGCGCATGACAGTCGACTGATGACGGTAAGCTATTTAATACTAGCCATTGTTATTGGTTCATCAGCTGTATGGTGGTGGCAAAATGCAACGCCTATTGATGAACAAACTAACACTATTAATGCTAATAACTCGCTTATTTCGGAGCAACAAGAAAACACAAAACTGTTAGCTGAAGCCGCCGACGAGGCACTTTTAAATGACAGTGAATCTGCAGAAGAAGTGAGTTCAGCATTACAAAATGAGCAACAAAAAATTCAAGCCGCGCCAGTTAATGATGCACAGAGCACCAGTGAACCAAAAAACAGTGATTTAAGCACCATTTTTATGATGTTTAACGATGAGAGCTGGGTAGAAATTCACGATGCCAATGATGAAAAAATTGCTTTTGGTGTAAAAAAAGCAGGCTACGAAATGACCCTAACCGGAGTAGCGCCTTTTTCAGTGGTATTAGGCAAGCATGATGTTGTTCGTATTACCCTAAATGGTGAGCCAGTTGATATTTCGGCCTTTCCTAAAAACCGTTTAGCTAAATTTAAATTACCCTTAGCAGAGTAGTCGCTATGTTTTCAGAATCTCCTATAAAACGCAGAAAATCCACCCGCATAAATGTGGGTAATGTTCCTATTGGTGATGGTGCACCAATTGCCGTGCAGTCAATGACTAACACAGACACAATGGACATTGATGCCACAGTAGCTCAAATTCAAGCGATTCAAGATGCCGGTGCTGACATAGTGCGTGTATCTGTACCAACTATGGATGCCGCTGAAGCATTTAAAAGTATTAAAGAGCAGGTATCGATACCGCTGGTTGCTGATATTCACTTTGACTACCGCATTGCATTAAAAGTAGCAAAGTATGGCGTTGATTGTTTACGTATCAACCCAGGCAACATTGGCAGTGAAGAGCGTATTAGAGCGGTTGTCGACTCAGCCCGTGAGCACAATATTCCAATTCGTATTGGCGTAAATGGTGGATCACTTGAGCGCGACCTACAAGAAAAATACGGCGAGCCAACACCTGAAGCCTTACTTGAATCGGCTATGCGCCATGTAGATATATTACGTCGCTTAGACTTTGACCAATTTAAAATTTCGGTGAAAGCGTCAGACGTATTTTTAGCGGTTGGCGCGTATCGCTTGCTCGCAAAAGAAATCGACCAGCCACTGCATTTAGGGATTACTGAAGCAGGCGGCATGCGCTCTGGTTCAGTTAAATCGGCTGTTGGTTTAGGCATGCTATTGGCTGAAGGTATTGGTGACACACTGCGTGTATCACTCGCAGCGGATCCAGTTCAAGAAATAAAAGTAGGCTTTGATATATTAAAATCATTGCGTATTCGCTCTCGCGGCATTAATTTTATTGCTTGCCCTAGCTGTTCGCGCCAAGAGTTTGATGTAGTGAGCACCATGAATCAACTTGAAGAGCGTTTAGAAGATATTATTGAGCCAGTTTCAGTGTCAGTCATTGGCTGTGTGGTTAACGGGCCAGGTGAAGCATTAGTGAGTGATATTGGCCTTGCCGGCGCAAACCGACGCTCAGGTTTATACATTAATGGTGAGCGACAAAAAGCACGCATTGATAACAACAATATTGTTGATCAACTCGAAGGCTATGTACGCGATTTCATTGAACACAAGCAAAAGCAAACTCCTATTGATATAAAAATCGTAGAGTGATGCGTTGTTACAGGCACTATGTATTTTATTGACCTTTTTTAATCGCGGCATTCACAACGTAGTATAAATTACGTACACCCCGCTGCGCTCGCAATTACCTTATAGTTAGGGTTATAATGCAGGGTCGATTTTTTAGTTTTACGTGGTTGCAGCCTAGGGCTGCACATAAACAGATTTAGGATTTATCAGTGGCAAAACAAATTCAGGCAGTTCGCGGTATGAACGATTGCCTGCCAGGCGATACGCAAGTTTGGCAGAAAGTAGAACACATTTTACGCGAGACCGTATCATCGTTTGGTTATCAAGAAATTCGTTTTCCAATTGTAGAATCAACCGACCTATTTAAACGCTCTATTGGTGAAGTAACCGATATAGTAGAAAAAGAAATGTACACCTTTGCCGATCGTAACGGCGACAATTTAACTCTGCGCCCTGAAGGGACTGCAGTGTGTGTACGTGCAGGTAACGAAAATGGCCTGTTATACAATCAAGAACAACGCCTTTGGTACATGGGTCCTATGTTTCGCCATGAACGCCCACAAAAAGGTCGCTACCGTCAATTTCATCAATTTGGTTTAGAGACTTTTGGTATTGCCAGCGCCGATATTGACGCCGAAGTTATTTTACTCACGGCGCAACTTTGGGAAGCATTTGGCATTACTGATCATGTGCGTTTAGAGCTTAATTCATTAGGTTCAAACGAAGCGCGCGCACAGTACCGCGATGCCTTAATCGCCTTTTTAGAACAACATACCGATGTCCTAGATGAAGATTCAAAACGTCGTATGTACTCTAACCCACTGCGCGTTTTGGATACTAAAAACCCAGATATTCAGGCAATCTTAGTCGATGCACCAAAGCTATCTGAACATTTAGATGCTGAATCAAAAGAACATTTTGAAAATTTATGTGAACGATTAGATGCCGCAGGCGTCAAATACACGGTTAATGAAAAGCTGGTACGTGGCTTAGATTACTATAACCGCACGGTATTTGAATGGGTAACCGACAGTTTAGGTGCACAAGGTACTGTATGTGCCGGTGGTCGTTATGATGGCTTAGTAGAACAATTAGGCGGTAAATCAACCCCTGCGGTAGGTTTTGCAATGGGTTTAGAGCGCCTAGTTTTACTGCTTCAAGCACTTGAGTGTGTAGGTGACATACGTCGTAGTGCTGATGTATATTTAGCAGCTATGGGCGATAAAGCCAGCATTCAAGCCCCTATTATTGCATCTACGTTACGTCGTGATGTACCTGGATTACGCGTTATGGTGCACGCTGGCGGTGGTAACTTTAAAAAACAACTTAAACGTGCTGATAAAAGCGATGCGCTCGTCGCAGTCATTATCGGTGAAGATGAATTAGAGCAAGGCGTTGTGACTATTAAATACTTACGTGAACGTAAAGAACAAGTCACACTAGAATTAGAACAAGCTAAAACGCTACTTGCAGAACTGGTTAATAGCTAAAATTATATAAAGCGTAAGTAGTTAAGCGCTTTAACAGAGGTAAGCATGGAAATTTATTCAACAGAAGAACAACAAGCAGAAGCGATTAAGCGCTTTTTTCGTGAAAACGGCCTTTCACTAGCATTAGGCGTTATTGTTGGTTTAGGTGGTTTATATGGCTGGAAAGCATATAACCAAAATCAAATAACGACTGCAGAGCAAGCATCTGATGCTTACACTAAACTTGTCGAAGGCGACAGCGTATTAGCGTCTGCTGATGCATTTATCAGTGAAAACAAAGACACTCATTACGCAACTTTAGCGGCATTTGTTGCAGCAAAAGAAGCGGTAGATACACAAAAATTAGATGTAGCAAATGAAAAACTAAGCTGGATTGTAACTAACGTTGATAACGCAGAGCTTAAAGCCATTGCAACGACACGTTTAGCGCGTGTGCAAATTGCTCAACAGCAATACGATGATGCATTAAGCACATTAAATGCCCCTTTTCCTGAAGCATTTAACGCAAATGTGGCTGAATTAAAAGGTGACATTTACATTCAGCAAGGCAATAAAGAGCAAGCACGCGTAGCCTATCAAGCTGCTGTTGATGCCGGTGGATTAACGAGTAATCCCCTTTTACAAATTAAGTTAGATGACCTAGCAGTAACTAGCCCAGCGGCATAAGGTTTTAGGCATGAGAAAAATAACAACAGCAACGCTCGCCCTATGTATGGCAACCCTAATGGGATGCTCTTCAAGCGATGACGAAGAAGAGCTGGTGCTTCCAGAAATAGCCAATCAATTCGAAACTGACATAGTATGGCAAGAATCTATTGGTAGCGGTGTAGAGCATTACTTTTCACGCTTATCACCCGCTGTTTATAAAGAGACAGTGTATGTTGCTAGCCGTGAAGGCCAAGTAGAAGCCTTATCACTTGCCAATGGCGATACCCAATGGGAAACCGACGTTCGTCAAGATTTATCGTTTTGGCCTTGGAGCGATAACGAAAATGCAAAATTATCAGGTGGAATATTACAAGCTTATGGTAAAATCTATTTAGGTTCAGAACATGGCTATGTCATTGCACTTGACCGTGAGACTGGTAAAGAAGTTTGGCGTAAAAAAGTACCTGGCGAATCACTCTCTAAACCCGCTGCAGGCGATGGCTTAATCTTTGTTAATTTAGCCTCAGGTAAGTTACTTGCGCTTCACCCAGATACTGGTGAAGAACGCTGGAGCTTTGAGCAAGAAGTGCCACCGCTGACTTTACGCGGTCAAAGTTCACCTACTGTGGCTAACGGTGGTGTATTGGTTGGCCTTGAAACAGGTAAGCTCAGTGTTTTAATTTCTGAGAGTGGCTACTCGGCATGGAGTGCAGAAATTGCAGTGCCAAAAGGCGCATCAGAGTTTGAACGTTTAGTTGATGTAGATACGCAGCCGATCATTAGCGGTCCATTTGCTTATGCTATTGCATACAATGGTAACTTATCAGCAGTAGATATTCGTTCAGGTAATGTTGTATGGAAACGTGAATACAGCAGCTACCGTGAAATTAGCATGGATTTGCAAACAATTTACGTTGTTGATAGTAACGGCGTTGTTTATGCACTTGATAAAGATTCGGGCATTGAACGTTGGAGCCAACCCGCTCTACGTGGCTGGTACTTAACAGGCCCAGCAGTTGCCGGTAATTATTTAGCGTTAGGTGACCAAGAAGGTAATTTACATTGGTTAAATAAAGAAACTGGCGAGCTAGTATCTCGTGAAGACTTTGACAGCTCAGGTTTTTTTGTTGAGCCCGTTGTCGCTGACGATAAATTGATTTTATACACCCGCGATGGTGAAGTTAGCGCGGTAAAAATACCGAACTAACTGTCTACTATTAGTGTAAGGCACTAATAGTTAAATATTTTTTGTAAGGCTTCGCACTGCGAAGCCTTTTGTTGTTTTTTAAAGAGGTAGTTTATGCTTCCCGTGATCGCTCTTGTAGGGCGACCCAATGTGGGCAAATCCACATTATTTAACCGTTTAACACGTACTCGTGATGCACTCGTTGCCGACTTTCCTGGCTTAACGCGTGATAGAAAATATGGCCAAGCAAATTACGATGGCTTTGAATTTATCGTGGTAGATACGGGCGGTATTGATGGCTCAGAAGAAGGTATCGAAACCGAAATGGCTGATCAGTCATTACTAGCCATTGAAGAAGCGGATATTGTTTTATTTTTAGTTGATGCTCGCGTGGGTATGACAGTGGCTGATCAAGCTATTGCTAACCACTTACGTAAGCAAGAAAAAAAGTGCTTTGTGGTAGCCAATAAAACAGACGGCATTGATGCCGACTCAAACTGTGCTGAGTTTTACCAACTTTCACTTGGTGAAGTTCATCATATCGCTGCCGCACATGGCCGTGGTATTACTTTACTGCTTGAGCAAACTCTTCAGCCTGTTATTGCTGAGCTTGCCGCTCTTGATGAAGATGTAGCCGATGACGATGAAGAACTTATCGACTTATATCAAGAAGGTGAAGAAGATGACACCGATCACCAAGCATTTGCCGATAAACCGGTAAAGCTGGCAATTATTGGTCGTCCAAATGTAGGTAAGTCAACCCTTACTAACCGCATACTAGGTGAAGACCGTGTTATTGTATACGACATGCCAGGTACAACCCGCGACTCAATTTACATTCCGATGACCCGTAACGACAAAGAATATATTCTTATCGATACCGCTGGTGTGCGTAAACGTAAAAAAGTAAGTGACTTGGTTGAGAAATTCTCAGTCATTAAAACACTACAAGCAATTGAAGATTGTAACGTTGTGCTACTAGTGATTGATGCTCGCGATGGCATTTCTGATCAAGACTTAAGCCTGTTAGGTTTTGCGCTTAACTCAGGACGCTCATTGGTTATTGCCGTGAATAAGTGGGATGGCCTAGATAACTACGTTAAAGATCGTATTAAAACTGAGCTTGATCGTCGCTTAGGCTTCATTGATTTTGCCCGCCTACACTTTATCTCTGCTCTGCATGGTACCGGTGTTGGTCATTTATTTGAATCAGTTGACGAAGCGTATGAGTCGGCAACTAAGCGAATTAGTACTGCTATGTTGCGTCGTATTATGGACATGGCACAGGCCGACCACCAGCCGCCACTTGTTCGTGGACGTCGTGTTAAGCTTAAGTATGCGCATGCTGGGGGCTACAACCCGCCACGTATCGTTATTCATGGTAACCAAGTACATGACCTACCTGATAGCTACAAACGCTACTTAATGAACTACTACCGTAAAGCACTTAAGATTATGGGTACGCCAATCAAAATTGAGTTTAGAGAAGGCGATAACCCATTTGCAGGGCGTACTAATAAAGTAACCCTGTCACAAAAACGTAAAATTCGCGCGTTTAGTAAAGAAAACCGCAATAAAAGCTAGGTGCTAGGTGCTAGGTGCTAGGTGCTAGGTGCTAGGTGCTAGGTGCTAGGTGCTAGGTCAAAATTAAATAGCGTACAATAAAAGTACGCTATTTTTTTATCTAAAATAAAGTAACAGTACTCGTAAAAGGGTTATTTGACATCAAAGTGCAAAGCGTATGGTTGCCCCACATACCCTTGGTAAGCTTTTATGTGCTGTTTAAATCATTATTCTTAAAAAATTATTTCTCCATTTTTATATAAATAAAATAAGTAAGGAGAGCAATTAAACACACGCCTTAATGTTATAAAACCAACGCATTAATTGAGTGAACTTGTTATTATCGTAAAATAGGCACGCATATGACAATTAAAACTCTAAAAAGTGAAATTCAACATGTTTAAAAAAACAATCTTAGCTATTGCCTTAGCAGCCACCTCGCTGCCAAGCTTAGCCGACAGTAACAGCGATTTAAAAACCATTATTGATAACCACTGGCAAAACGCCAAAGCTGAAAAAATATTTTTTAGAACCGATCCTGATGGTTGGAAGCCCAACGGTACCCTACCCGATTGGAGCGAGCAAGCCATTGCTAAGCGCCAAGCTTATAACAACAGCGTACTAAAAAGCTTAGCCAGCATTGATCCTAAAACACTCAATAGCGAGCAGCTAATGAACTACCGCTTATTTAAATATGAGCGAGAAACCGAGCAGCAAAGCTACCTTTACCAAGATAAATACTTTCCGGTTAATTTTTTAAGTGGCTGGCATACTTACTTTGCAGAAGCACCGGCTAACATGGCCTTTTTAACTGCTGAGGATTACAATGCATTTTTAGTTAGCCTTGGTGATTACCCGCATTTTAATCAGCAAAACATTAATTTAATGAAGCAAGGCATTCAAACTGGTTTTACCCACTACTGCGAAACGTTTAAAAATTATGGCCAAAGTATTAGCGCCCATATAGTTAAACAACCTGAGAATAGCGCCTTATATGAGCCATTTACCCGTATCCCTAATACATTTAGCGCAGCGCAAAAAGAAACTTACCAAAATAAAGCTAAAGCGTTAATTGCCTCAAAAGTCGTGCCTGCTTATCAGCACTTTTACGACTTTTTTGAAAACGAATACATGCCGCACTGTAGATC
Source organism: Pseudoalteromonas sp. SCSIO_11900 (assembly GCF_000576475.1). Lineage (NCBI taxonomy): Bacteria > Pseudomonadati > Pseudomonadota > Gammaproteobacteria > Alteromonadales > Pseudoalteromonadaceae > Pseudoalteromonas > Pseudoalteromonas sp. SCSIO_11900. Next base: position 167,663 of record NZ_KK070025.1, on the reverse strand, counting down.
GCAGCCGGGTATTGCAAGCATCAAAGGTGGCCTTGATTACTACAAGTACACGGTTAATTACTACACCACCACTAATGCTACTCCTAAACAAATTCATGAACTTGGTCTAAAAGAAGTGGCGCGCATTAAAGCACAAATGCAAGTCATTATTGATAGCGTTGGTTTTGATGGCAGCTACAGTGACTTTTTAGAATTTTTAGCAACCGATGAACAATTTTACGCAACCGATCCCCAAGACTTGCTAGAAAAGACCGCTTTTATAACCCAAAAAATGTATGGCAAACTCCCCACTTACTTTGGCCATTTACCGCGTAACACCTTTACTATAAAAGGCTCAGCGAGTCGCGGTGCGTTTTATATGCCACCTGCTGATAACCGCTCGCCCGGTACTTACTTTTTAGCCTCAACCCCAAAACTGCAACCTTTATATAATTTAGAAGCACTTAGCCTGCACGAAGCCATACCTGGGCATCATTTACAAAACGCCATTGCAATGGAGTTAGACGTTCCTGAGTTTAGACGCACTCTTAGCCACTCGGCTTTTGGCGAAGGCTGGGCACTGTATACAGAGCGTTTAGGCAAAGAAGCAGGCTTTTACCAAAGTCCATACAGTGACTTTGGTCGTTTAGGCTACGAAATGTGGCGTGCTGTGCGCTTAGTGGTTGATACCGGCATTCATGCCTTTGGCTGGAGCCGCCAAAAGGCAATTGATTATTTGGCTGATCATACCGCCTTGCCACAAAGCGCTGTGGAAGATCAAATAGACCGTTATATTTCATGGCCAGGCCAAGCGCTTTCATACAAAATGGGCGAAATTAAAATACGCGAACTGCGTGCAAAAGCCGAAAAAGAACTAGGCGCACAATTTGATATTCGCAGCTTTCACGATACCGTTATTGGTCAAGGCTCATTACCTATGGCGGTACTTGAAGATGTAATTAACGACTGGATAGCACAGCAAAAATCAGCTATTTAAAATAAAGCTAGAACAAATTGAGAGGCGGTATTGTTACCGCCTTTTTTTAAAGCCCTATTAAACACCTTAAAACTAATCTCTGCTCGCTTTTGCTTCGTAAAATAAATGATTTTAAAAACCAGAGCATAAGTATGAAAAAACGTATTCTGTATTGGCTGCAAAATGATTTGCGCATTGACGACAACCCCATACTCAATGATTTATCACAACAACAATGTGAACTTGATATCGTATTTGTGATCAATCCTGCTTGGTTTAAAAGCAATAACTATCAACAAAAACCCTATGGTGTACATAAACAACGCTTTCTAATGCAAAGCCTATACGAGCTACAGGAGTCTGTTTTAGGGCTTGGCCAAACCTTGCATATTTTAGAAGGCGATCCGGTAAGGGTATTAACACAGCGTATTAATGAGCTTGGCATTGATGAAGTAGTTTATAGCGAGCAAATAGGCGTTTATGAGCAACGCCAAATTACCGCGCTTAAATCGAAATGCGCTACTGTGGTATTTAAATCTGTGATGCAAGATACCTTATATCAACAGCAACAACTGCCCTTTGAACTTGCTGATTTACCAACCGGCTTTACCCCTTTTAGAAAAAAAATCGAAGCCACTGGGATCAGTTTATCCGCAGTGCCGTTCTCAGCAAAAAGACTTCCACCGCCTATTATTTTATGTGCTAAACAGCCTATATCAGAGCCGCCAACAGGAAACCCTTTACTCCAAGGTGGACACAAAGCCGGCCTTGCGCATTGTCTACAGTACTTTTCATCAGCTTTACCAAGCAGCTATAAAATCACCCGTAATGAGCTGGATGGCTTTGATAACTCGACTAAATTTAGTAGCTGGCTGGCTTTTGGTTGTATTAGTGCCAAGCAAATTTTTTGTGCAGTAGATGCCTATGAAGCGCAGCATGGGGAAAATGAATCAACATACTGGATCAAGTTTGAATTGCTCTGGCGTGAGTATTTTAAGTGGCATGCAATTAATGTGAAGCATCAGTTATTTACTTTTAAAGGTAAAAAACAAAGCTCGCCACTTACCACTTTTAGCCCGAACCGTTTTGCAAAATGGTGCCAAGGCAGTACCCCATTTCCGCTAGTTAACGCTATTATGAAAGAGCTTAACGCAACGGGCTTTATCACTAACCGTTCACGACAAATTGCAGCCAGCTGTTTGGTCAACGAACTACAACTAGACTGGCGCTATGGCGCTGCTTACTTTGAACAACAACTTATTGATTACGATGTAGCCGCTAATTGGGGCAACTGGCAATATATTGCTGGGGTTGGGGTCGATCCGCGCGGTGGGCGACACTTTAATTTGGCAAAACAAACCCAGCAATACGACCCATACGGTGAATATATTGCCAAATGGCAAGGGAATGAGCACTGCGATGCACAGTTAGATGACTTAGACGCCGCCGACTGGCCTGTGTAATAATAAAACCTCGAACATGATATTGGCTAGCTGACTCTCGTTATAAGCCCAAGGTTAAGTCTTGGGCAAGTGTGCCGCTAGGTTTTTCTACTACGCGGTTAACTTCAACCCCGTTATGCTTAACAATAAAAGTGGGGGTATATTGTAAGTCATGCGCTAGGGCAATACCTGCCTCATCCCGCTTGTCATAATCTACTGTAACAAAGGTTATTTTCGAAAGTTCAACCTGAGACTCATCGAGTAACTTTATTAATCGAGGTACTTCGCGAGCACTGTCATGACACCAGGTACCTAAAAGCACTAACACCTCTTTACCTGCTAATTTTTGCATCAATGTAACGTCTTGCGGTGTAGGCGAAAATGCTTGGTATTGCTTGGCAAATTTATCGTGATCGCTTAATAAACGCTCAGCAGTAACAGCGTCTGAGTGTAGCTTGAGCGTTGCATTCACTGCCAGTGGTAGGGTCAAAATAAAGAGTAAAATTAATTGTTTTAACATAAACCTATACCTAACTAGCTTTTAGCTACTATACCCATAATCGAGCTTAAGTGAATACATTTACTTACTTTTATCCATAAAATTATTCACTTGAGATAAAACAGCTAAGTACTCACGTTTGGCCTCTTTGTTTTGTTCTAATTTATCTAAATCACCGATTAACGTCACTAATTGCGTATGTGAATAACTCGATGTTGTTCTAAACTCGTTTGTCGCCCCCACACCACTGAGTCGTTTTCTTTCATCCATACGATGACTATCTTCATTTTTCTCGAGCCAAATATCGTTAATAAGACGAATATTGCTCTCACTGGTGGTTGTTGCTTTCAATTCCTTTTTTAGTTCGTATTGAGATATTTCGGGATTAAACTGATACACTTTTTTATCTACATTCACCTCATGAGCCTGATCAAGGGCAACCAATTCGTTATTTTTTACAGCGGTACCAATAGTGTAATTTTCTTGTTTATCATAATAATCAGGTGGGATGTCAGAGCGCTTGCCTGCTTCATAATTAAAACGTGTGCTCACCGCTTTATCTTGAGTAACCCCAGTTAATTCTGCTGACTTTTGGTATTCTGTATTTTGACTCAGCTTTGTGGTGCTTGTTGCTATGTAATCACCTTGATCCATTGAAAAAGAGAATTTTGCATCAAAATCAGCTAACTTAGAAATCCCGTCGCCTAGGGAGTTTTTATCACTACTTCCTAGCCCTTGATAACGTGGATCACGGGTGATCATGTTGTCCACTAAATCAGCTACTAGCTCGCGTCCGTTAGTAAACTGCTGTGTAGCAACCGACTCTATTTGACTATAGCGCTCAGCGGCTGATGACATACTGCTAAACGCACTTTTAAAAACAGCGAGCCCTTGTTTCATCACTTCATCACTTTTGTGACCAAACGCCGAACGTGTACTTTTCTCAGAGCTATTGAGCTGGCTATCTTCTAAGCTTTTATCGAGCGCTTTTATGTATTGTTGCATTTGGCTTTTGTCTTGCGCGCCAATGGTTGACATATCAAGCGAAAAATCAATATTGTTTTGTCCGTTTACCGATTCAAACTCGAGTAGTTGCAGCTCAGAATCCTCATCAAGGGTATAACTTAAATTAAGCTCATTATCTATTCCAAGGAGCGCTCCATCAGCATCGGCAGTATTTCCCTCTGACGTTGAAAAATACAAATCAAAACCCGAAAGCTGTTTATTATCAAAATTGCTTAAAAAGCTTAAATCTAAATCAGTTTGGTTTGCGGGTACATAACGACTGTAAGCGCTTTGTTTAGCTTTAAAAAATTCATCTGCCATTTCGCCTACACCAGAAAATACTTGCGTTAATGCCTGATGTTCAGCCTCTGATAGGTCGCCATCTACTTTATAACTTACACTAAATTCGTCGGTGGTTTCGCCGGTTTCTTCATCGTAACCTTGCGCAGAATGAAAAGTGATTTTAATAACATCACTTTCTTTGGTTTTTACCGACAGCTCAAATCCATAGTTATCATCATCCTCATATCGCTCGCGGTTAAAACTTTCCATAAAGGGGTCTAGCGAGCGTTCAACACGCTGCTGACTAGACGCTAAAAAGGTTTTTTGATTGAACCCAAGCTGCCCCAAGTTTGATAAAATATCGCTAGTGTTAGCATAAGCGCCCTGAATATTTTTTACCGAGCTGTTTAAACGCTCAATTAACTGATCACTACGTTCATTTTTTAATAGGCCCTCTTGCTGAGAACTGATAACCGTTCGCAGCGCAACCTCTTCACTGGAGAGTTTATAATTTGAGCCACTGGGTGCGCTGGAAATAGTGAGTAACGAGGATAATTGCTGATTAAGTATTTCATCGACTTGTTGGTCACTAAACTGACTGAGCATTTCATCGGTGATTGTTGCCGTACTTGGCGCTAAGTGAGCTCTCGATTGTAAGCCTGTGGACACATTGATGTGGTTTAAACTATTGACTGATTGGGCAAGCAACGCATTTAGGTTAGCATAATTGCCTTGTAGTTTATTAACCATGATTATCCTTAATCTTCAGTACAATACAAATACGGTATCGGCCAACGAATTAAAAGCTTTAATTCGTTTTTATTATTTAAAAATAAAGTATTTACGCAAAAAACATTCTTTAAAAGTAATTAGCAGGTTTTGGCAAGCAGCGACTTTAATATGTCTGGTACAAATTTTCGCTGCGCGGTAATGGCATAGAAGTGTTCGAAAGCATCGGGTAAACGTTGGTATTCAACTAATAGGCCTTGTTCTATTTCATCCTTTACTACAACTGATGGCAATACCGATAGTGCACCACTATCACGAGCAAGTAATCGCAGCATAGCCATATCATCAGCCTCTGCTTTTATTTTTGGCTGATATTGCCAGCGGGCACACAAAGCATTAAATGAGTCTCTAATGGCGGAGGTTTTACTGGGTAGCACCCATTGTGCACCTGTGTAACCGGTAGGAAATTGACCGCGTGTTTTTTTATCTGCTGGACCCACTATGGCTAATGGCTGACGAGATACCAACTGGCTTTGCCACAGTTGATCGTAGTGCTCAAGTCCGATGGGTTTATTGGTTAAAACTAAATCCAGTTCGTGCTCTGCCAAACCATTTAACAGCCCATCCATACGCCCTGCAGTAAGCGAAAAGCGTACTTCGTCGTTACTCATTAAAGGGTTAATAAATTCCTCGATAAAGTTACGAGAGAGCGTATTAAGCACCCCGATTGATAAATGCTGAGTTTGGGAAATCATCCCTTTATGAATAAAAGACGACAGTTCTTCGCCCTTAGTGAATATATCGTTAGCGTACATTTGCACCCGCTTTCCCATATCGGTTAATGCCAAGGTACGTCCTTTACGTTCAAATAACTCAATATTAATGGTGTGCTCTAGCTGTTTAATTTGAGTTGAGAGCGCTGACTGCGATAAATGCAGCTCTTTAGCGGCTTGGGTTAAGTTACCAATTCGGGCAACAGACCAAAAATAATACAAGTGATGATAGTTCAAACGGCTCATTATAGTTCTCTTTTATAGAACGTTTATATGCATTATATCTATTTTTATTTAGTTATATAGTTTGTCATACTCCAATAACTAAATAAGGAGCACTGAATGAGCGAGTATATTATTTCGTTGTTATTACTAATGATGCCATTAAGCACATTCTTAGCGGCGTGGCTAATTGGCCGACAACCTTGTGCCTCAAATGGCAATGTACTGTTTAAAGTGATGCTATTTAATAGTGTTGCATTTATCAGTGCCGTTGCACTTTATCGTATTTATGCCTTTGGTTTACTGAGTTTCTTATCGCTCTCAGTGACCCGCGCCATTATGCTAGGACTAATCCTGTTCATAACGCTGATATTAATTCGGTTTTGCAAACACTATATGCAAGGTGAGCCACGCGTAAACTACTTTTGGCGATGGCTACTACTTACCATCACTGCCGTATTAATTGTGGTTATGAGCAACCACTTAGCGCTATTTTGGCTAGGCTGGGTGGCGATAAGTTTAGCACTGCACAAGCTATTAATGTTTTATCCTGAGCGCCCTCGTGCGGTACTCGCCGCTCATAAAAAGTTTATTGTGGCACGTGTTGCCGAATCCTTATTACTCGTCGCATTTATTATTTTATCGGTTACTCACAATAGCCTATACATTAGCGATATCACTACTTTTTATCACACCACCACACTACCGCTATCTTTGGCTGAACAACTCGCGGCCTTTTTAATCGCTTTTGCAGCTTTAATCAAATGTGCTCAGTTGCCTATGCATGGCTGGCTAATCAAAGTGGTTGAGGTGCCTACACCCGTCAGTGCCTTATTGCATGCTGGGGTGATAAATTTAGGTGGCTTTTTATTAATTTTATTTGCGCCTTTGTTTATTCAAGCTAGCGCAGCACAATGGTTAATTTTAATTATTGCTGGTTTAACCACAGTGATCAGCGCATTAATAATGACTACCCGAATAAGCGTTAAAGTAAGGCTTGCTTGGTCTACCAGTGCGCAAATGGGATTAATGCTCATAGAATGTGCGCTGGGATTATTTGAACTGGCTCTGCTTCACCTTGTTACTCATTCAACCTATAAAGCCTTTGCATTTTTAAACTCAGGCAACGGTGTAAACGAAGATCTGATTCGCCGCCATATTCCAAAACAATCACCCACGTGCTTTGCTTGGTTAACGGGGGCATTGGTGTCGATTACCCTAGTTAGCGCTGCATGGTTCATTAGCGGCTATCAAGGCGCGGTCAGTGTGTGGCTACTTTTAGCATCAGCTTTAACTATTTTACTGGCCAACCAACATGGCGCTTCTAGCGTGCAAACTTACAGTAAAAAACTGCTAGTCGCACTATTAATTGTTATTAGTTATGTGGTTGCTAAAAATATATTTACTTTAGCACTAGAGCTTGAGCAGTGGCGCGAAGCTGCATTTAGCCTCGCCGATAGCTGGGTAATAGCCCTTATTTTAACGTTAATGATTGCCAGCTACTTTTTACGCTACCAGTCTTGGCGACCACAGGTTAAATCACTTTCCACCCTATTATTTGCAGGTTTGTATTTAGATGAGTGGTTTACGCGGTTAACCCTAAAAATATGGCCGATAAATTTACCTAATAATGGCCACACCGATTTAAAAAATCATGCAGCTGGAATCACCGTTGAGGAATCAAAATGAGCAATCAAACGCATTCAAATCACACGGGTTTATCGTTAAGTGACACTGAAAACAACATACTTAATAAAGTATGCGGTTACATAGCACCAAACTGGCCTTTAGATCAGATGATTGCCGTTAACCCATTTTGGGAAATGCGCCACCTGCCTATTGAAGATGTAAGCGCACGCATTGATACCTTATGTAATGCCAATATGCTAATGCCTAAAGACTTTTATCAGCACAAGTACGACAACGGCATTATTACTGATAACCACTTAGCCGATGCAGCCAAGTTACTTAACAGTGACTTTACGCATGAGCAACTCATACAAACCCTTCACATTGATGTTCCTTTAGTGGATTGGCACAACATTGCAGATTTACTCGACCAGCAGCGCAATAAACATAAAATGGCTTGGCATGATGAAATTACCCATCAATTGAGCCAGTTTTGTGCCGCGCATTATCAGCAGCTTGGCCCAATGCTTCATGGTGATGACACATCACCACAATCACCTTTATATCGCCATTGGTTAACCGTTATACAAGCGGATAAAGGCATTAGTATTGTAATGGATGAAAAGCATTTAAATGGCTACTTTAAACAACTGCCCACTTGCGCTGATGAACTGATTGCACTAACACTCTCAACGCTTAACATAGATAACGACTCGTTAGAGTTATACGCGCACTCATTGCTCTTAGATATTAACGGTTGGGCATCGTGGTTGGCGTATTTGCGATTCCAAGGCCAACTTTACGCTAAACCCAAAGATGACATGAAACAGCTACTGGCCATGCGAATGGCATGGGACTTGGTTATTTGGCAGTATCTGGCAGATCATGATAGTGCTTCATTTAAACAACTACAAAGTCAGTGGCAGCAAGAAAAGTCACTCGTAGTTGAGCGCCTGCATGCACACAAATTAGCACAAAAGCCATTATGGGTGTGGGCAAAAGCACTGGAGCTAAGCTATCAATACCCGCTTAATCATGCACTGCAAAGCGCCACTAAAACCCCAGTGAACAACGCTCAATTACAAGCGGTGTTTTGTATTGATGTACGCTCAGAGGTTATTCGCCGCGCGCTTGAATCGCAAAGTAAAAATATAGAAACCTTCGGCTTTGCCGGTTTTTTTGGATTGCCACTAGAATATCAAGAAAATGGTAGTGCAATTACTCGTCCTCAACTACCAGGGCTACTCAAACCAGCAATACATGCCACACAAACACACAAAGACGCGGCGCTTGAAGCATCTCGTCAAAATAGTGCTACATGGCAAAGTTGGTCAAAATCAGCCCCCTCATCGTTTTCTATGGTTGAATCGGCAGGCTGGCTGTATGCATTTAAATTAATAAAAAATACCTTTTTATCTAAAGGTAAAGCTAAAAAGTGCGCAACCACTAACTGGCAACTAACACAAAACCAGCAACAACTGACCCTAAAAGACAAAACCGACTTAGCTCAAAAAGTGCTTAACACCTTAGGAATAAAAGAGTTTGCGCCGCATGTTATGTTAGTGGGCCACGCCAGCCATACAACTAATAACTTGCACAGCGCTGGCCTAGAATGTGGGGCCTGTGGAGGGCAAAGTGGCGAAGTTAATGTACGCGTGCTAGCAAACTTACTAAACGATACCCAAGTACGCCAAGCGCTTAAAGAGCGAGGGCTAACACTGGCACAGAGCACGCAATTTATTGCCGCTATTCATAACACAACCACGGATGTCATCACCGGTTACGATACCGAGCTTAATGACAACCTAAAAAAATGGCTAACCGTTGCCACGCAAACCGCTCAGCAAGAACGTTTAGTAAATATCGACCCACAGTTAGTTAATAAAACCGCAGATGAAATTAACCATGCTTATCATCAACGTGCCCGCGATTGGTCGCAAGTACGTCCAGAATGGGGGCTTGCTAATAACGCCGCCTTTATTGTTGCACCACGAGCATGGACTCGCAGTGTTAACTTACAAGGACGCTGCTTTTTACATGATTATGAATGGGAAAACGATAACGAATTTGCGGTATTAGAACTGATCATGACCGCCCCCATGATAGTAGCCCATTGGATCAATAGTCAATATAATGCCTCGGTTACCGACAACCATAAATACGGCAGTGGTAATAAAATACTCCACAATGCAGTTGGCGGTAATATTGGATTATTTGAAGGTAATGGCGGTGACCTTCGTATTGGCTTAGCCATGCAATCACTGCACAACGGGGATAAATGGATGCACGAACCGATTCGCCTTAATGTATATATTGCTGCACCGCAATCTGCAATCGCGGCAATTTATAACAAGCATACGATGGTGAAGGAGCTGATTGATAACCATTGGCTCACTCTCATTCGCTGGGGCGATGATAATACTCTCGAGCAGTTCGAAAATGGATATTTCTCAACTATTTCAGCCTCTAATGAACAAATATAAGCTATGCCAAAGATAGTCATTGCCACGAAACATAAAAAAGCACCTTTAGTGGCCCCTGCTCTAGAGCCACTTGGTTTTAAGGTATTCACTACTGATTTATTTGATACCGATACACTTGGGATGTTTAGTCACGAAGTACAACGTCATGGCAGTGCCAACACCGCGGCACTGACAAAAGCTCAGCGCGCATGTGAACTCACAGGCGAGCAATTTGGGCTTGGCAGTGAAGGCAGTTTTGGTGGTGGGCCGTATCCGGGTTTAATGAACTGGGACGAAGAAGTTATTTGTTTTTATGATAAACACAATAACAATGCTATTTATGGATATGCTGGCGGACCATTTTCGCCCAGCAGTTTAACTATAAACAGTGAAACTAGTACTGAATCAATCACTACTGCATGTCAGCGCTATGAAAACCAGCATTGGATACTTGACGACACCCAAACGCTTCATAAAGGGCTTAGCATAGAAGCGCTTATTGCTTTGTATACAGAAAAAACGCCAAGCACAGGTACAATCACGCCTGATCTGAGGGCCATGTATAGCCCGCAACGCCAAGTAATTGTTAGCCAAGCTGCAGAAGATCTTGCAAGGCGACTATCATCAACATGCCCACAGTGCCAAAACCCTAACTTTGTTGCTAAACAAGTTACAAAAGGCTTGCCCTGTGAGCTATGTAATATGCCAACAGAACAAATGAAATCAACTACTTCAGTGTGTGATAGTTGCGGCTTTAGCCACATTGAAACGAATAAAAAACGCGTTGCTGATGCAACGTATTGCCAGTTTTGTAATCCTTAAGAGTTATTATGACATCATTACAACCTACTCAATTATTGAATACTGAAGAGCGTATTAACCAAGCCGTGGCACTATTAAAAGCGGGCGAATGCGTTGCCTTACCCACAGAAACTGTATATGGCCTTGCTGCCGATGCTTGCGCAGAAAATTCCACACGATTTTGGGAGCTCGTGAGGTAATCTTTTTTGATGTTTTTCCACTCGTAAACCAAAAGCACGCTTAATAAAATTAAGCCACCCAACAGCAAAAAACAGAAGAGTTTCCATAAATTATTTTTTATTAGTGCCATCTAATTCTCACAACCCCGCCACAACCTGTTTGGTAGTGTGTTATGTATTTGGGCTCTTAAATGCATTTTATGGCTAGCTTGGTTTTTTTCAAGCAATTTTATTGCAAAATTAAGAAAACACACACAAACAAACACCTTTAATTAATAATAAAGTAACATTAATTAACGACCGGCAAGCTCGATAAAAGCATTATTGTTATTGCTAAGCTAAGGCCTCGTTGTATCCTTGCATTTAATAAACGATATTATTAAGCGACCATTGTAGTTTATTTATTAAATATAATATTAATTTAAAACAATAGCTTTAGTTATAAACTGCAAGCCAAATTAACCCTTGCATCAAGCGCTTTAGTTTAGTCACAATTTTGCAATAATCATCAGTGATAATAGCTGCATTATTAGTCAACCAAGCTTTATAAGACCCTCATGAGCGAATCTATGGTGCAATTAACCTTTGCACTACCGTCATTTGAAGATCCTATGTCTGCGGCAATGAGCCACAGCATGGAATTTGAAACGCTATCGCAGGATGCTAACAGTCAGCATCAAATCACACTGCAATGCGTTTTACCTGAAGCGGCCCATGAAAGTGATATTATTTCACTAAGCGCAACTTTACCAAATGCACGAGCGGCTCAATACTACACAGAAAAAACACTCAATTTATCTGATTTAGAACAAAGGCGAGTCAACCTGACTTTGAGTCAAATAGCACATAGTCATGATTTTGTGATGCAAATGATTTTGCATGGTAAACACGGCACGTTAAAAAATAGTTTGCAGTTTGATATGCATATTAACCAATTTGGTAGTGGTTATACTGCACCTGCAACTTATTTAGCGCCGCCTAAGCCGCATCGGGTACGTCAGTATTTCGCTAATATGGGAACAGCTTTACTTTCGTTTTTTTAGTTATTGGCGCACAATTTTCTATTGATTTTATTACTCAATCAGCAAAGCTCACTTTACCCATAGTGATATCTAAAATACCTTGGTTGTTATTATTTAAGCTTTGACGTTGCCCTGCCAAACATTCATTTGCCAAAATAGCAAACAGCACGGCCTCTTTGGCATCAGGATTTACGCCTAAACTCTCGGTGTTTTTGAACGCCTTAATGTTTGGGCAATGTATTAGTAATTGCTCCATTAATAACGGATTATGAATACCTCCACCACTGGCATACACTACACAGTCTTGAGTATGTTGAGCACAGCCATTTAACGCCTTAGCAATCGTAGTGGCAGAAAGGGCATTTAAAGTCGCTAAAACATCTTCGTGATTTAGTCTTTGTGTCGTTGAATGCATTTGTGCCGCCCGTAAATAAGCTAAATTAAACACCTCAGGTCCGGTTGTTTTAGGCAGTGGTAATTTAAAAAACGCGTTATCGGTAAGCGCAGCAAGAAGCTTTGTATTCACTTTACCAGCTTTGGCAAGTTTAGCTCCCTCATCATAATGCAGCCCTTTAAAATAATGCTGTACATAAGCATCCATAATAGTATTGCCAGGGCCAATGTCAGAGCTAAAGACCGCTCCAGTATCGCCGTTTTTAGGTAAAAATGTTAAATTAGCAATGCCCCCCATGTTGAGTAAAATACGATTTTCATTTGGGCTGGCAAAAAACAAATAATCTCCATACACAGCTAATGGTGCGCCTTCACCACCAGCAGCAATATGCTTTTGCCTAAAGTCACCTACCGTGGTAATGCCTGTAGTAACCGCTATTTGATCACTGTCACCAACTTGTAGCGTGCCATTTTTAAAATCGTGGTGGTTATGTTGGGATTGCGGGCAGTGATAAATAGTTTGCCCGTGACTGGCTATTACATCAATGTCGGCTGGATTTACTTGCCACAGTGCTAAACACTGATTAACCATAGCACCATGGAGTTTACCTACCCACGGATGTAACAAAGTCAGCACTTCTAAATCGCATTCGCGCTTAGCAAACACCTGTTTTATTTTAGTTTTATACTCGTCGTTGTACTCAACCGTGGTGAATTTTAATACCTCTATTTGGGTATGCAAACCCGCTCCGGTTATTTTACATAGCGCCACATCTAAACCATCTAAAGAGGTACCACTCATTAGGCCAATAATTAATCGACTGGACTTTTGAGCGCTGTTATAAAGGGCGGCGATATGAGGATGCATAGTGACTCTGTGTAGGTACTTTTTACTATATTTTAAAAGAGTTTAAAGCAAAGTTATAGCTGTATACACTTTAATTTTAAAAAGATAGGTTCATTGTTTAAACGCCTAAAGCTTGCTAGGTTATTGGTTGATAATAATAAACTTATTTACCATATGATGATTTTACGTGAGTTCAAGCAACACGATACCTTTCAAATAGTAACCATTTTGAACGTTCAGCAAGTAGCACGCTATTTATCCTCTAAAATTCCATTTCCGTATAAGCAGGCAGATGCGAATTGGTGGGTAAACCAGGGAGCAAAATGTGGCATCATTAAAGCCATCGAAGTTGACGGTCTGTGCGTTGGGTGTATTGGTATTACCCTTGGTGAATTTGAGTATAGCCGCAGTGGCGAAAATAGGCTATTGGCTTAGTTAGCAATATTGGGGGCAAGGTATTATCACCCAAGCCATTCTAAAGAAGTGTTTAAAAGTACTAATTTAAACCGTATTTATGCGGCTGTATTTGCTGGTAATGCTGGCTCAATGAAGGCGTTGCTTAAAAGTGGCTTCAATACCGAGGCTATTTTAAAACAAGCAATTTATAAAAATGGTCACTATTTTGATAGCTATATATTTAGCATGCTAAAAACAGAGTAATTATTCTAATTAAATGTTGGCAAAGGTTGAATTAACTCCCTCTCGCCCAAAGCTCGTGTATCAAGGTACAAATTTTATCTGCCTATCCGCGCATTATTGTTGAGCCGTGTATTGTTTTAAAGCTTAAACATTCGGTAATAGGTGGTTTTTTCAGTTTATTTTGGAGATTTTTATGTCTACAACTAGCCGTCAATTTACTTTAGCCTCGCGCCCACATGGCGCCCCTACCAATGAAAACTTTGAATTTAAAAGCAAAGAGCTTCCATCGTTAAAAGAGGGCGAAGTACTGCTGCGTACAATTTACTTATCACTAGACCCCTACATGCGTGGCCGTATGAGCGATGCTAAATCGTATGCCGACCCCGTCGAAATTGGTGATGTAATGGTTGGTGCAACGGTGTGCCAAGTAGAAACATCTAAAAACAATAAATTTAGCGAAGGCGAATGGGTATTAGCGTACACAGGTTGGCAAACTTACGCCATCTCAAATGGCGAAGGCTTAATGTCATTAGGTAAAGAGCCAACAAACCCTTCATACGCATTGGGAATTATGGGTATGCCTGGCTTTACCGCCTACATGGGTTTACTCGATATTGGCGCCCCTAAAGCAGGAGAAACCGTGGTCGTTGCTGCTGCAACAGGGCCTGTCGGTGCAACGGTTGGCCAAATTGCTAAAATTAAAGGCTGTAAAGTCGTAGGGGTTGCCGGTGGCAGCGAAAAATGTGCTCATGCCGTTGAAAAGCTAGGCTTTGATGCCTGTATTGATCACAAAGCCGATAACTTTGCCGAGCAATTAGAAAAAGCATGTGACCAAGGCATTGATGTTTATTATGAAAATGTGGGCGGAAAAGTGTTTGACGCCGTATTACCTTTGCTTAATACCTCAGCGCGTGTGCCTATCTGTGGTTTGGTATCGCAATATAATGCGACCAGCTTGCCTGAGGGCCCAGACCGCATGGGCATGTTAATGGGGCAATTACTAACTAAGCGCATCAAAATGCAAGGCTTTATTATTTTTGATGATTATGGCCACCGCTATGACGAGTTTGCAAACGACATGCAAAAATGGCTACAAGACGGAAAAATTCAATACCGCGAACATCTAGTAGAAGGCATTGAAAACACCATCAGTGCATTTAACGACATGATCAGTGGGAAGAGCTTTGGTAAAACCGTAGTAAAGATTAACAGCCCACTATAATAACATTCAGGCTGTGTTGTAATTCAACACAGCTCAATAAGGAAGAAAATGATTAAACTACACCATTTAAATAAATCTCGCTCTAAACGTATTATTTGGTTACTAGAAGAGCTTGAGGTTGATTACGAAATTGTTGCTTACCAACGTAACACTGAGACTTTTTTAGCCCCTGATGAGCTTAAAAATGTGCATCCACTGGGCAAATCGCCAGTTATAGAAGATGATGGCTTAGTGATCGCCGAGTCTGGCGCTATCACAGATTACCTGATCACTAAATATGGCAAAGGTAAATTTGCCCCAAAAGCAGGCACCCCTGATTACGTTGACTACCAGCAATGGCTACATTTTGCAGAAAGCTCAGCAATTTTACCGCTTTTACTCAAAATGTTTGTGCAAAAAGATGGTGCTAAAACCCAGTTTTTAGAGGGCTATGCTGATGCAGAAACCGCTAAAGTGATTAGCTACTTTAACAGCCGTCTTGAAGGCAAGCGTTATTTAGTGGGCGAGACCCTAACCGGTGCCGATTTTATGATGTCGTTTATTGTTGAAATCGTTAAAAATGCAGGCCAGTTAGAGCACTTTAAAAACCTGCTTAAATACGATGAGCAATTACAATCTCATGAAAAATTTCATACCGCTAACGAGTTAGAAGCCAAGTACGACTAACTTACCTTTCGCTTTGATTGTGGTTTCACAGTCAAAGCGATACCCGCTTTTCTACTCAGGTCTATCAAGATAAATTTGTTTGAAATCATTAAAATGTGCTTCAAAAAGTGCAACTAAGTTTGGATCAAAATGATTACCTGCACCTTTAATTATTTCCGCTTTTGCGTCATCCATACTCCAAGGCTCTTTATAACAACGGCGACAACATAACGCATCAAACACATCAGCAATCGCAGTAATTCGTCCCTCTAAACTGATTTCTTGCTGTTTTTTTGCGTGCGGATAACCGGCTCCATCCCAACGCTCGTGATGATCAATCGCAATGTTTGCAGCCATATCAATAACAGGATTAGCTGTCCCTTTGAGAATTTCCCAGCCCTTAGTGGTATGCTGTTTCATAATTTCCCACTCGTCAGCATCTAATTTAGCCGGCTTGTTTAAAATGAGATCTGGTACACCTACCTTTCCTACATCATGTAATTGCGCAGCTAGGCTAATTTTATCGCAGTACGCTTGATTTTGATTATGCAGCTGCGCGAGTAATTTTGCATATAAGCCAACCCTAATTACGTGAGATCCCGTTTCCTTGGAGCGCGACTCCATGGCACCTCCCATCAGTGAAATAGCCAGCTGCTGGGTTTCTTCAATTGAATTAGCTAATAATAAACTTTCAAATGTGAGAACAACATTGCCCAAAAACAAGTCAACAAGCTGTTGCGCTTCTTTTTTAACCGGTTGCAATGATTGAAATGCGAGTATTGAATCTAGACCTTTTTGTGAATGATGAAAATAAACATAATGATCTTCTGCAATAAAATTCTGCTTGGTTTGTTTCGCCCTTAAAAAGTACTCTTGATGCTTTTTCGGAATACTATCAATACCACTTCCCGTGAACAGATGTATACCTGAGACTTCCCCTTCAATCATTTGCAACTTTTCATCTAACTGACAAATACCAAATACTTTAGGCGCATCAATATATAAATTGGCCGAGCTCATATTCAGTACAAGTTTTAACTCTTCCATGACAACAGAGGTAAACTCTACCAAGTCACCAATTTGGGTAATGGTAGAGATAGCTTTTATTAGTCTTTTTAAATTATAGCGGTGAGTTTGTAGCATACAAATATCGCGGTAGGCTCGTAAAGAGGTATAAAAAATCAATTCAAGATCTTGGCTTTGCAGTTGGCTCTTCGCTTTATAGCCATCAATATCATAATCGCGAATAACACTGCGCTCAGGCGCAACCCCAGGCTGACCTGTTCGCAAAATAATTCGACTATAACCATTTTGTAAGTCTTGGCGAATAAATCGCGCAAGATCTAATCCTGCATGTTCTGTTTCCATTACGACATCTAGTAAAATTAATGCGTAACGTTCTGAGCTTTGTAGTTTCTCTTTCGCCTCAGTTGCACTGTAAACACTGTGTAGTTCAACAGGGCGTTGCTCAAATTCAAAGCGCTTCATTGCAAGTTGAGTTACCTGATGCACCGAGTCATCGTCATCAACAATTAAGATTTTCCATGGCTTAGCATTGCTGTTGGCAACCGCTTTATCTGTCACTACATCATCTTGTAACCACTCCATAAACACACCCTGCTATAAATTAATTCGGTGGCGTTACCGGAAATTGAATGAAAAAATAAACGCCTGTAGATTCTTTTTGCTTTACTGCAATTTGCCCTTTCAGGCGGTGAACTACGAGGTTATAAACAATATTCATCCCCAAGCCACTGCCGCCACCCGCTCTATTTGTGGTGTAAAACGGGTCAAACACTTTTTTCTGAACTTCATCTGTCATGCCTTGACCACTGTCTTGATAATGAATGCAGACAGAGTCTGAGTACTCAATATGAACACTTATCTGCCCTTTTTTTCTACCATTTTGAAAACCGTGAATAATTGAATTCATTACTAAATTAGTAAAAATTTGCGCTAAGGCACCAGGATCAGAATACACTTCTGGCTCAGGCTCCGTTGCACTAATGGTAATATCAACCGGTGTTGCTTTAAGGGTATGATAGAGGCTTTTTAGCACCTCATTAAAATAACTACTTACATACAAATTACGTAATTCTTCGGTTGTTTGATCAACCGCTACACGTTTAAAACTGCTTATTAAATCAGCGGCACGTTGCATGTTTTTTAGCAAAATGTCACAGCTTAAATCAACTTCACTAATAAACTCACTAAACTCTGTTTTACTTAAGGTGCCAGAAGCCACTTTGTTTTTAGTTTCGATTAACATTTCTCGCAAATGAGATGTCGCTGTCACACAAACACCTAACGGTGTATTCACCTCATGTGCCACACCACTGACTAAACTTCCAAGTGAAGACATTTTCTCTGCTTCAACAAGTTCCTGCTGAGTGCGACGAAGCTCTATGGTTTGCTCAAGTAGAGCCTGCTCTGCCTCATGGCGTTTACTCGACATTAAATTAATAGAATCACTTAAACTATCATAACGGCTGCGCTTAGAAACTGTTTGAGAAAAATCCCCAGCTGCAATCGCAGAGCAAACCTGATCAATATCTTTACTGGCTTTAATTAAACGCTCAAAGCTTCTAAACATGGTGCCAAGCTCATCCTTTTGAGTCATATACTTTTGAACATGAATAGATAAATCTCCATTAGCTAGCTGTTCAACAGATTTAATCGCAATATTAATACGCTTGGTTGTTCGGTTAATAAAATACCAAAAGAGTAAAAACACCAGTAACACACTTGCAAAAGCCGCTGCCAATAATGGGCTAAATTGCGCTTGAATAGGCCCAATAATTTCGGTTTCAGAGCGACGCACTATCACTGTCCAATGCCCAGTGGCGACCTTGGCTTTATCAAAATAGAAAACCCCAGAATCAAGAGGATCGTTAGCAGATAATATCTTTCTTGCTTGCCCTTGTGACTTTAACTGTTTGGCTATACTTGCATAATCTGTGTCTAAAATGGCTTTCGTTTTTAGTCCTGAATAATTTAATGTCGTGGCAATCACGTTGTCGCGTTGGCTGAGTAACAAAACATCAATTTTTAGTTGCTGCTTTATGGTTTGTAAAAATTCAGTTATATCAGCAAGTGCTCTATCTACACTTGCCATACCGACAAATTCGCCATTAATAATAATTGGCGAGCTTTGTTCAACCAACATTCTTCCCTCGTAAACATAGGGCTCAGTGATCATAGTCTCGGTATTACCATCACGTAAAAACTGTTGACGTACTCCCTCATAATAAAGACTTGATTCCATATCGACCAAGGGCTCAAGTAACAAACGTTCAGAGTCATTAAAATCACGATGCCAATAAGGTAAAAAACGGCCAGTTTGGTCTACATAAACGCCCTCTTTTAACGGTGGAGCATTAATATAGGCTTGATCTTGATTATCGGCATTAGGCTCATAACCAAACGAAGCCCCTACAAATGAAGGGTTCATTTTAAGCACTGCACGAACAAAATTAATACTTGCCTCTCTATCACCAAACAACCCATTTTGCTGTGCTAAGGCCATAATTTCTGTAGTGCGTACCGCTAATTGCGTTTCTTCATTTACCTTCGCGGCAATCGTATCTGCCGTCTGGCTTAAATTTAGTTTTGCTTGTATAACAGCCTGATTAAGGCTAGTTGAATACCAATAACTCAAGATACTGGCAATAATGAGCATGACGGGCAATGCCAAATACAGCAGCATCTTTCCTTGTAAAGAGTGTATGAGTGGTAGTCGCATAATTTTAGGCTTAAACAAGCAAGCCAACATCCTGAGGATTTGAAGTATTAAGCTTAAAAATTAGACTATAAAAACTTTCTAGGCAAATCAATTGTGTAGAAATTAATGCAAAAGCGAGGTATTAAAATACCCGCTATATAACGGACAAGGTTGTTAAATAGAGTATCGCTTGGAAACAAAAGCGTTATTTATATAATTAATCAGACTCGCTGAGTTGTAGAGCAAGCCATAAAATTCTTATTGTTTAATCGACCAACCGATAACCCACAGCGGGTTCAGTTAATATGTATTTTGGACTAGCAGGGTTAGCTTCTAGTTTTTGTCTGAGCTGCGCTACATGTACCCGCACATATTCAGGCCGGTTTATGTACTGCGCTCCCCAAATATGGCTTAAAATTGCATTGTGAGTGAGTACTTTATCTTTATTTTGAAACAGCAATAATAATATTGCGTACTCTTTTTTAGTCAGTTTTATCTCATTCCCCGAGGTGGTTACTATGTGTTTTTGTGGATCTATTTTTATATTCCCACAGGTAAATGCCACACTCGGCTGACTTTGGGTGCGCAATAACACCCGAATTCTGGCGAGTAACTCATTCGCGCTAAACGGTTTGGTAATGTAGTCATTTGCTCCATTATCAAGCGCGGTTACCTTTTCAACTTCGCCATCTCGCGCTGACAGCACCAAAACAGGTAAGGCACTCCATTGTCGAAACTCAATCAGCCAGTCTTGACCATCCATATCTAACAAGCCTAAGTCTAATAACACAAGATCATAACTTTGCTCACTTAAACGTGCAAAACCATCTAAGCCTTTATCACAAATACTTAGCTCGTAACCACTGGCTTGCAACAAGGTTTTTAAAAAGCTTTGTAAAGGGGGAGAGTCTTCCAATATTAAGATTTTAGTCATTGTCTTTTTCCCAGATCAATTTTGCGTACGCCATCTGTGTCTCGTTGTTAATTGTTAATGTAAATGTACCTTGGTGAAATTTAGCCACCACATCACAAATAATACTGCCCAGCCCAACGCCTTCATCGCTACTTGTTTGCGCTTTAGTGATCACGTTATTAGTGAGAAGTAACTGATAACATACCTTTTGCTGATTGCTACTTTGAGTAAATTCAACGCTCACTTTCCCATCACCATAACGCCATGCATTTTCGAGCATATTAGCTAGCGCAATTTCTAATAAAGTCACATCCCCTGCGCATTTTGACTGAGCGTCTATATTGGTATCTATAACAAAATGAGTGAGTTGCTGCTGTCTGCGAGCTTTGGCTTCACTGAGTAATGCTTGTAAGTTTATTGTTTGCCAACATAGGTTTTCACCCATTTTATTAACTCGGCTTAACTCCATGACTTTATCAAAGTGCTGATTAAGTATTTTACTTTGCTCATAAATATTACTCGCTTGCTCTTTTATCACGCTGTCACTGAGGGTAATTTCATCATCTGCAAGCATGCTGGATGCGCCCATAATAGTTGCCAGTGGTGTGCGTAAATCATGTGATAAACTACGTAAAAGTGCATTTTTAGCGCGTTCTAATTCCGCTTGCACCGAAATAGCAGCCGACTGCTGGCGTAATAACGTTTTTTCATGTACTTGATAAAGCAGCGTAATAGCGGTATCAGCAAAGGCTTTTTGCCCTTGCGTTAACCGTTTAGTAAAATTAAATCCGCCCCAGCTCGGGTTAGCCTCACTAAGTAATATAAATTCACTGTTGCCTCGCGGTGCTGCAGGCATAAATATGCAAGATGCATTTAAATGCTTACCGATCCGCTGTACAAAGTACTTTTTTTGTTCATCCAGCGTATCTAGGCTATTTAGGTCTTTGGCCAGTTCATACAAGGTGCGGCTATTACTGGCATGTAATTGCACATCTCTGACTTTAGTATTGAGCTCCCCTGCTAGCTGGCTAATAACAAGCCCAACAATAAGCATAACCGTGAAGGTTACTAAATATTCAATGTTTTCAATATGAAAAGTAAAATAGGGTAAAACAAAAAACCAGTCAGTACAGGCAACACTCACCAAAGTGGTTAAGGCAGCGACTCGGCGATTGCTTCGCACAGCAACCCATGTAACCCATAACAACTGCAGCATTACAATGTCTGTGGTGGTAAACCAGTTTTTAAAAGGATAAATAACCATAGCCACAATAAATGGCATAGCTACCGCTAAAAAAAATGCTTTACACCTATTTGATTTAGCCTGTAATTGGCTCATTCGTCATTCCTCTACTACTGCCAGACTAGGTTACTGTCTTTTTAACGTTAACTTTATAAAATTTTTATAAAGTTTTTTACTTTATTCATTAAATCTTTATAAAGCTTCATACCCAGCGCTGGCTTTTCCATTGCATTTAGTCATATTCTAACTTACTTAATTTGTGTTGTGTGTATGTCACGTTTTCATATTTAAAAGGCGCTGTAATGATAAATTGGAGAGTGACGTTAAGGCTACTCGCCTTTCCTATAATTTGGATGGCGAGTGTGCAATTAATTTTTGCTGCGCTTTCGCTATTTGTTTTCAAAGATCGTGTAGTTACTAGTTTTATAGCCCCCGGTGCTAGCCTATTTTTTATTGCCTTACTTTTATTAATAAATTTACGTAAGGCCAACTTAGCAAAAGCTAATTTCAGAGATGCCCTTATTTATGCAACCATCACATGGGCTGTAATTGGCATATTAGGTGCAATACCGATTATTTTAGTCACTGATGTAAGCATTGTTGACGGTATTTTTGAATCCATAAGTGGGCTAACCACAACGGGCGCTACAATACTTTCAGATCTTGATGGTATGCCCCCTACCTTTTTACTTTATCGACAATTTTTACAATGGATGGGTGGACTCGGAATTGTGATTTTTGTTGTCGCCATTTTACCTATGCTGAATGTAGGCGGTATGAAACTACTAAAAGCAGAAACCCCAGGGCCCATTAAAGACGAAAAATTAACTCCTCGCGTTGCCAGTACCGCTCATTATTTATGGGGTGTTTACTTAACAATTACCCTACTCTGTACCTTAGCTTATTATGTAGGTGGCATGAGCTTTTATGATGCGATAGCGCATGCTTTTACTACGGTTTCTACAGGAGGGTTTTCAACGCATGATGCCAGTATGTGGTACTACCAAAGTCATTTATTACTATGGATCTCAAATTTATTTATGATCGCTGGGGCTGTAAACTTTGGTTTGCATTTTCGTGTTGCACATAAAAGAAGTATACGTGGTTACTATGACGATGAAGAAACCCGATACTTCATTTACATAATCATGGTATTAACAGCTCTTTTAACTTCATTGCTGTTGTTAAAAGATACCTATACAAATACATTAGAGGCATTTAGCTTTTCTATGTTTCATATAATCTCTTTTATTACCAGTACAGGATTTGGTGCCGCAGGCTACACCGACTGGCCTCCTGTAGCGGGATTTTTGCTTGTTTTTGTAGGTTATTTAGGCGGGTGCGCAGGTTCAACAGCAGGAGGAAATAAAATTATACGTAATATTATTGTTGCCAAAATAATTAATCTAAATATTAAACAAACTATACACCCGCGAGCTATTTTTACCATTAAATACCAAGGTATTTCTGTAACAGAAGATATTCGCCATGCCATTATGGCATTTATGACTTTTGCTGCAGGTTCAAGCCTACTTTTTACTTTATTATTAATGGCTACAGGTCTTGATTTTTGGAGTGCATTTACAGCGGTAGCTGCCTGTGTAAATGTGCTGGGCCCTGGATTTGGTGAAGTTGGTTCAAATTTTCAACCTGTTACAGACACAGGGACACTTATTCTCTCTATCGCTATGATCGTAGGACGATTAGAATACTTTACCGTATTTGCATTATTTACACGTACTTTTTGGCAAAAATAATAAAGGAAAATTATGGCTCACTTTACTGTTATTGGACTAGGACGATTTGGTATCGCCGCAAGTCTTGAGTTAATTCATTTAGGGCATACAGTCACAGGGGTTGATAGCAACCCTAAGCTCGCTGAGAAATATGTCGAGCATTTATCTGAAACCGTTGTTTGCGACTCCACCGATGAAGCCGCACTTAAAGAGCTAGATTTAGCCAATAGCCAAGCCGTTTTAGTTGCCATTGGTGAAGATATGCAATCGAGCATTCTGTGTACGCTTGCATTAAAAAACCTAGCGGTTGAGCAAATATGGGTAAAAGCGAGTACTAAAGCCCATCACACTATTATCTCTAAATTAGGTGTAACACGCATTATTCACCCTGAGGAAGAAATGGGGGTGCGCGTTGCACAAGCGCTTAATTACCCGATGGTGAACGATTATATAGCCTTAGGGAATGGATTGTATGTTGTTGAAGTTCATATAAAACCTAATTTACACGGTGTAACGATTGGCCAACTATTAAAAGATCTTAAAGGCGAAATAGAGCCGTTACTGGTAAAACGTGGCAAACAAACATTTGTAAAACTTGAACACCACTTTAGCCTGAATGAACGTGATAGCTTACTATTAACAGGTAATAGAGCTGAATTAAAACATATTGCGCCAAGGCTGGTATAAACTATGGTTCAGTGGCATCCCCTACAAACTCCAATTGAGCGAAAGCCTAGAGGAAATAAAAAATTAAACGCCGCACCTCCGGTTATATTAAGCACTGGTTTTATTTTTTTAATATTGCTGGGTGCAATATTACTTAAACTTCCTTTTGCTGCAAATATTCCTATTTCTTGGGAACAAAGTTTATTCACGGCAACGTCTGCTGTTACTGTAACCGGGTTGGTTGTTGTGGATACTGGCTCTGCGTTTACCGCCTTTGGGCAAGGTGTTATTGCACTATTGATTCAACTCGGTGGTTTAGGACTGATGACGTTTGCTGTGGTCACACTGATAGCACTTGGTAACAAAGTCGGATTTATGCAAAAAACTATTACTAAAGCGGCTTATAATCAAACCGATACTTCTACTTTGGTCAGCACTGCTAAGTCAGTTTTATTATTTTCACTGCTAGTAGAAAGCCTTGGTATTACCATTTTAACCTTATATTGGGGCCAAGAAATGGGCTGGCTAAAAGCATTTGCGCATGCAGTATTTTATACTATTAGTGCTTTTAATAATGCTGGCTTTGCATTGAGCCCAAACAGTTTAATGGCATATGTGGCCGACCCTGTGGTTAACCTTACTATAACTGGTTTGTTTATAATTGGTGGTTTAGGCTTTACCGTATTAATGGACTTATATAAATCGAAACGTTGGGCAAAACTATGTACTTACAGTAAATTAATGATCCTAAGTACAATTGTTATTAATGTGGTCGCACTACTGCTGATCTATGTTATTGAATACAATAACCCCAATACATTGCAGCCATTAAGTGAACTTGGTAAATGGTTAGCAGCTTGGTTTCAAGCTGTAACACCACGCACCGCAGGGTTTAATACGCTTGCCATAGAAGAATTAAGAAATGCTAGTACTGCTTTGACTATGATGCTTATGTTTATTGGTGGCGGCTCTTTGAGTACCGCAAGTGGCATAAAGGTCGTTACGTTTATTGTTTTAATATTAGCAACCTATAGCTACCTCAGACGTGATAAAGGGATCACTGTGTTACGCCGAGAAATAGACAAAGAATCTGTGTATAAAGCATTAGCTTTAACTATTATTTCTGCAGGAGTTACCTGGCTTGCTATTTTCGTTTTATTGTTAGTCGAAGATGCACCTTTTATTGATATTGCATTCGAAGCGGTATCAGCAATAGGCACTGTTGGCTTATCTCGAGGTTTAACATCCTCGCTATCACCACTGGGAGAGTTTATTATTATGTTTTTAATGTTCATGGGCAGAATAGGTCCGCTTACTATCGCCTATTTTTTAGCAAGTCCACGCACTAAAAAGCTAAGATACCCAAGCGCGCAACTCTCTATTGGTTAACAAACATTAACGCGGGTTAATTAACCCGCATTAAATACCCGCTAACTCTCGCTCAGTAATACACTCACCCGATGCCATTTCAAACTCGCGACACACTAATGGGCGGTTTTCGTAAATAGTACACATTAGCGTGTTACGGTCGAGTGCTTGGCACCAGCCATCATCACCGCGTTTCATAACTTCGCTGCCCCACTTATCGTAATCAATGTACTGAAAAGGCACGCCGGTATCGGTCACTATGCGTACTTCTAATTGGCAGCAACAAGCTTGGCAATTAGCGCAGGTTACGGGCTCTGGCGCTGAGTTTATATTTTTAACGGGAATAACGGTGTGCGGCATAGTGGCTTACTTTTTAGGATAAGCCACTAGGATACAGGAACTACGATCAATTGCACTGCAGTAATGTCGCTTTTATTTCGCTGTAGCGCTGCTGCTCGCACAGTGCAAAACCACTTAGTTGACGTACTTTATTACGCGCAAACAGTGGCACGCTCATTCCCGCTAAAAACCGGCATTGGGTTTCAATGCCCACATTGTGCACGCCTTTAGTTGCCATGTGGGCTAAAAACTCATCGATCTTTTGGCATATAAGCGCTGTATCAATCGCTGCAGGGGTGATTGAATATTCAAGCTTAACCGAATCCCCACGACACACCGAGCAATGTCCACACTGCAGTGGCGCATTCGCATCATCAAAATAACGGGCTAAGTTATAGCTTAAGCAAGATTGCAGCTCAAAAAAGCGCACCAAAGCAGCAATCCGTTTTATTTCCGCTTGCTCTTTATCGGTAAAATAATCGTGTAAATGCTGGGCAAGTACGGGATTATTAATCACCTCGCTATGCACTTTGTACACGTGAGTAATACGTTTGGTTTCAAGCGTGATAAGGTTTTTTTCAGCTAAATAATCAAGCGCGGCTACCACACGTTTACGGTCAACCTGCGCGGCTTGCGTTAGGGAGTCAAAATTAAGTGTACCCCATATTTTTTTAAAGTCGGTATGACTAAATATTTGTGTTAAAAAAGCTTGGCGCTGCTCATCAAACTGACTAAGTAACTCATTTTTATCAACCAAAAATTTATACTTAAAATCGGCATAATAGGCATACTGCGGCGTTATTGCGCCTTGCATTTCAAGCTGTACCAGCAAGGTTTTAAGGGCAAGCTGGCGAATATTACTCTCGCTTGAAAGGCTATATTCTTGCATTTCCCATTGCTGTTGAGCTTGGCGAATATCGTTAATAACATATTCAATACCGCTGAGCTCTGGAGTATCGCCGTAAATAAAGTTTTCTACTGTATTTAAGCCATCTAAATTAGCCAGGGTATAACAATTTGATGGGTTGCCGTCACGCCCTGCGCGGCCAATTTCTTGGCTGTAGTTTTCTATTGATTTAGGTAAATCGTAGTGAATTACAAAGCGTATGTCTGATTTATCAACCCCCATACCAAAGGCAATGGTAGCAACCACTACATTTATTTTGCCTGCCATAAAATCGTCTTGAATTTGCCCGCGTAGGGTGTCTTCAAGCCCTGCATGATACGCCACTGCTTGTAGGCCCTGCGCGCTGAGCATATTAGCCACTTGCTCAGCACTTTGCTGCAGCGTGACATACACAATACCGGGGCCGGTTTGCGCACGGACAATTTTAGTAAGCTCATTGTTTTTATCCGCCGTTTTAACACTTAGCACATTTAAATCTAAATTAGCGCGATAAAACCCCGTT
The DNA here is from genome assembly GCF_000576475.1 of Pseudoalteromonas sp. SCSIO_11900. Lineage (NCBI taxonomy): Bacteria > Pseudomonadati > Pseudomonadota > Gammaproteobacteria > Alteromonadales > Pseudoalteromonadaceae > Pseudoalteromonas > Pseudoalteromonas sp. SCSIO_11900. The sequence goes on along the minus strand of NZ_KK070025.1, from coordinate 140,522 downwards.
TGCACAATACATTGTGGCTCAATAGCAAAGCGCTCGGCCATATCGCGTTTTACTTTTTTAGTGGCGGTAGCGGTTAATAGTAGCACTAACGGAATATTTAGCTCTTCACGGTAACGAGGTAGTTTTAGGTAATCGGGTCTAAAGTTATGCCCCCATTCAGATATACAATGCGCTTCGTCAACAACCAACATAGAAAGCGCCACTTGGCTTATAAACTCCCTAAAGCGTTCGTTTTTAAAGCGCTCAACCGACACCATTAACACTTTAACTTTACCACTTCGTACGTCGTTCATTACAGTGCTACTTTGCATTTGGTCTTGGCTTGAGTCGAGGCTGGCGGCATAGATGCCTTTGCTATTTAAAAAGCTAATTTGATCTTTCATCAAGGCCAATAACGGCGATACCACCAGCGTTAAATGCGGTAAATGTAACGCGGTGAGTTGATAGCACAACGACTTACCCGATCCTGTAGGAAATATTGCCAGTGATGATTGGCCATTTAGCAATTGCTCTATGGTTTGTTGTTGCCCTGCTCTAAACTGATTAAAACCAAAATGTTGCTCAAGAGACTGAACTAGCGAGGTACTCATAAAAGCGTCCTTTTTATGTCGGTGCCCATAAATGCTGTAAATGCGCAGTAGATGAAATATTTGCATATCAGTATACATTAAATGACGTGATTTATTGCTGACATATCCTTTAATTAGGCGCACACTATAGCCCCATAAAAACGTGCTTTGCCAAAATAATTTTTTGATACCCAAGTCATTTTAAAAATCAACGTACAGAAATTGCTTCGGTATATTATTTTTAAGGGCATTGTCATGGATATAACCATACCAAAAATCGTCATCATCGGCGGTGGCGCTGGTGGGCTGGAGCTAGCAACTCAATTAGGGCACAAATTAGGAAAGAAGCAACACGCAAATATATTACTCATCGATAAAAATCGCACTCATATATGGAAACCGTTATTGCACGAGGTTGCAACTGGCTCTATTGATGCCGATTTAGATGGGGTTGTTTACTCCGCGCATGCTGCCAAACATCACTATAACTTTCAACTTGGTACCTTTTGCAATCTCGATAACAACAATAAAACCATCACCTTAAGCCCATTATTCGATGAATTAGGGCATCAAATTTTACCCAAACGCACCGTTCATTTCGACTACCTAGTTATTGCCATTGGCAGTGTGAGTAACGACTTTAATACGCCAGGCATTAAAGAGCATTGTTTTTACCTCGATTCAAACCAACAAGCAGAGCGCTTTCAACACGCGCTGCTGGATAACTTTACTCGCCTTCATCAAGACGACGACCCACTGCATGCATTAAATGTCGCTATAGTCGGTGGCGGTGCTACCGGCGTAGAGCTCTCGGCTGAGCTGTATCATGTTTCTGATTTACTAAAAATATACGGTTTAACCAATATGTCGGCTAAGCGTTTACATATTCATCTGATTGAAGCGGGTCCCAGGATTCTTCCGGCGCTGTCTGAGCGAATTGCCAGTTCGGCCAAGCGTGAGTTATTAAGATTAGGCGTCACCGTACGAGAAAACACCCAAGTTAAACAAGCAACCGAACATGGCTTTATCACCAATGATGATGAGCAAATAAATGCGGATATTATGGTGTGGGCGGCGGGCGTAAAAGCACCTGACTTTATTAAAGAGCTGGGTATTTTTGAGCTGACTCGTAATAACCAAATAAAAGTAAACGAGTACTTACAAAGCAACCTTGACCCACAAATATATGTGCTCGGTGATTGCTGCGCGTTTACGCAAGATGATGGTACGCAAGTGCCGCCACGCGCACAATCGGCACATCAAATGGCACAATGCGTTGAAAAAAACTTAATCGCCACATTACGTGAGCAGCCCCTTAAAAAATTCGAGTATAACGACCATGGCTCACTGGTTAATTTATCGCGCTACAGCACAGTAGGCAGCTTAATGGGTAACCTAACCAGTAATAGCTTTTTTATTGAAGGTAAAATTGCCCGCTTTATGTATATTTCATTATATAGAATGCATCAGCGCGCTATTCATGGCAGTGCCAAAACCTTTGCTTTGTGGCTCAGCGAAAAAGTGCTGCGTGTTGTGCGTCCTAAAATGAAGCTGCACTAGCCAAAATTAAAGACAGTGGTAATTTAAATTACCACTGTCTTTAATTTTTAATATTAGCTATATAAAGTACACAAAAATTTTAAGGAAACAGCCTATGTCGGATAAAACGCTTATTTTTAATTTTGATGGTACCGGCAGTGAACCCCGAGACGCAGATCAGTTTAGTACAGAGCATTTTAAAGAAGACGCCAGTATTTCTAATATTTTAAAACTACACTTATTGCTCGGTGGTAAACTTGATGATTCTCCCACCACCCCATTTTCCAAACAGTTAAGTTTTTATTACCAAGGCATAGGCACTAAAGGTAGTCGTTTAAAACGAATTTTAAATCAAGCACTCGCCCCACGTTCAGACGATGTAGCCAGCATTTTAAATCAAGCTATTAATGATTTTAAACAGCATTATCAAAGCGGTGATACTGTGTTACTTACCGGTTTTAGCCGAGGCGCTGCATTAGCGCGGCGATTTGCAAAGTGCTTAGAGCCACTCATACATGAAAAGGTGTATTTATGTGTGTTTGATACAGTGGCCTCAATTGGCATGTCAAAAGTGAGTAAAGCCACTTGGGGTGCAGAGCATGTTATTTTTGAAAATCACACCATTGCCAGTAATGTCTCTGAGGCGCTGCACTGTGTAGCGCTTGATGAAAAACGTCGCGCCTTTGAACCGACCTTAATGAACCAGCAAGCTAACATTACCGAGCTGTGGTTTGCAGGAGCCCATTCCGATGTGGGAGGCGGCTACTATCGCGATGGACTTGCCGATATTTGCTTGCGTTATGCACTTGAGTGGCTCATTGCTCAGCCACTGTCAGTTTCATTGCTAACCAGTCATGACATCGATTACGAAAACCTTTTACCTGAGAGTAACTTGGTTGCCCAAGACGATGTGACTGTTATTCCCGATCCCCTGGCGTTAAGTCATCAGCAAAATTACTTTTGGCTAAACCCATTTTTTAAACTTGTTGATAGGCAGTGCTGTGTATTAATTGACGATGAAATCAGCCACGCCGCCCCATTAATACATCACAGTGTTGCACAGCGAATTAATAAACTAACCAGCTATCGTCCCGAATCGTTAAAAAACTTACATTATAAAATGATTTACAGCGACGACAGCACGTTAAACTTTATGGGACTCAGTGCCCATATAATGCTAGGCAACCAAAATATGAGTTTACTTAGCATAAACCAAAGCCAAGATGTGATGGTATATGCCAGTGAAGCCTACAACGCCACCGGCTTAATGCTTGCCCAAGGTGCGACCTACCGTTTTACACCTTATCCTAATCAATATTGGTATGACGATGGTATAAAGTGCTCTCCTTCTGGGTGGCATCGCGATAACGTGCAGCTCGGCGTTAAAGAAATCCCCATGGCATTACTTGAGCCATTTAGACGTTTAGCTACAGCGCAGTGGTTTAGTTTAATCGGCACGATTGGCCAAAGCGATGAACACGCCTTTGAAATTGCCGAAGGCGTTGAAATAACCATTAAAAAATCGGGGGAATTTTGCCCATTTGCTAATGATTTAAGTCGTTTTTATGGTGCGAATGCCGGTAGGATAAAACTTAAAGTAACGCGATTGGGCTGATAATCAGTGCACTTTATACTGCAAAGTGCACTGAGCTAGGGATAGCTGGTGGAGGTTATTGCTTTTTTATTTTATGGCCTTTCACGGCATAAAATAATATGAATAGATAACAAGGTAACAACACCGAGTAGCCTATTTGTAACGAGGTAAAGCCACTCAGTGGCCCCCATAATTAAAAGCGCAGAACCAGTACTAGTAAGTTTACCCAATCCTGATAACGCTAGTGGGAACACCGCAGGCCAAACAATCGCGTTTGCAAAGCCTAAAAAGGCAATCAGCAGTAAAACATCAGGCAAATTAGCGCCGCCTAAAGGCACCAATGACCGCGATATTATTAAACTATACACACCAGAACTGGTTGTCAGAGATTCAACAGCCCCTTCTATAGTTTTATAATTAATTAGCTGGCATGCGCTGCAAGTCCCCCCTTCAGCGCTTAAAGCATTAAAAGCGGCCTAATTTTTGAACGCATAGTCTGTACCACTGAGTTTATTAACAATAAAACGGCACATGTTGTAAATTTTACACTTAGGGTCTGTTGATCTTTCAAGGTTATATAACTCAGTTAACCTCTCTAATACCAATTCGCTTAATTAACTGAGCATTTTGAGGGAGGGAAATCGTGTCGATAGCAAGGCAAAAATTTCGTTATTGAGTTGTTCTAAATGAGACGTTTTTAACGTCTGTTAGCGTCTGTTCTACCCCCTCAAAATGATTAAGTATTATTGCAAATTGGTATAAATATACAGGAGTAAAATATGGCCAAGTCAGCCCAATTGTATAGAATGGCAACCGATGAACATATTTGCCCATTTGGTTTAAAATCTAAAGATTTACTTGAACGTCAAGGCGTTGAAGTAGACGATCATTTACTCACCTCAAGAGCCGATACCGATACCTTCAAACAAAAATACGGTGTAAAAACAACACCACAAACATTTATAGATGATGAGCGTATCGGTGGTTATGATGAACTCAGAGAATACTTTAATAAATCCCCTGCAGGCCAACAAGGCACAACGTATACGCCGGTCATTGCTATTTTCGCGGTTACCTTGTTGCTAAGTTTAGCCTTTTCGTTGAGCGGTGCAGGATTAAGCATGTATACGCTTGAGTTATTTGTTGCGTTAACCATGGCGGTACTTGCCATTCAAAAGCTGCAAGATTTAAACAGTTTTTCGAATTCCTTTATCACTTACGATTTACTCGCCATGAAAGTGATCCCCTATGCCTATGTTTACCCATTTTTAGAAGCTTTTGTTGGCGTGGCCATGATTGCAGCACTTCCAGTTTACTTGGTTGCACCTATCTCTTTGTTTATTGGTAGTGTCGGGGCAATATCCGTGATTAAAGCCGTGTATATAGACAAACGCGAACTTAAATGTGCCTGTGTTGGCGGCGATAGCAATGTACCGCTTGGCTTTATCTCACTAACCGAAAACCTATTTATGATAGCAGCCGGTATTTGGATGCTAGTTAAATAATAAAAAGGCGCGATAGGTTTAAAACCTACCGCGCCCTTCATGTTTTGATAGCGGGCTAAGGGGGAAGCATTCCTGTTTTTATATTTTCTCATTACTCCTCATTTTCTTCTCTGTGTTCAAATAGGGTTTAGTAAATTATTCACAAAGAGGGCAAAGAGACGCTGCGCTAAAAGAGGAGGCTAAAGGCGCTAGGTTGTGTTCGCTGCTCGTCACTCGTAGCCCGAAGCCCAAAGCCCGCCTTATTTCAGCAAACACTTAGCCAACTCGCGACAAAAGCCCTATTTGATCGGTGCTATTTAAGCCGCGATTAAATAGGACTCTTGTCCTGCATGTTTGTTACTGCGTTTAAACGAGCCTTTGCCTTTTTTGGCTTTAACCACTTGCGGTTTAAATACTTTAGAGGTTACCAGTGCTGCCAATGCGTTGTGTTTTATCACGCCGCGCCCAGTGTCTACTGCGGATTTGTTAACCGTTTTTGCTTTGCTTTTTTTCGCCATTTATTTTTTCCTATTAATAAAATGAGTATAACGAGGGATACATACCCCACCATGTTATTGATGGCGATTGTATGCTTAATTTTCAAGCATGCAATCATTTTTAATGCTGTTTTAAATAACCTGAACTTTGGTTAAGAGATTTACTAACGTATTGAATCAAAATTGATATTTATATTTATTTTCTCTAGCCAGAGATTTCCAGTGAAAACAAGGCGAAATTACGCGTCAATAGCTCGCCTATTGCAAGTAAATTCAACGTAGTTAGCGCTGTAAATAGCTGCTTGAGATAGATTTATTATCCAGAGTTCAGGTTAAATATATTTTAGCCATAAAAAAAGCGCCGTTTATAACGGCGCCTATTTAGCTTACAAAATTAAAAACTAAAGCTTACTTTTGCGTAGTAAGTGCGACCATCAAAGCCGTAGGGTACGGCACGTAACGGGTATTTAAATGCCCCATTTGAAATAGCGTTTAATACTTCATCATCGCCTAATTCATCCGGTGTTTCATCAAATACATTGTCTGCACCTACCGATAACGCAAACATATCGTTAATTTGATAACTTACATTTAAATCCACTAATACGGCTGATTCTACCGTACTGGTTGCTTTAAATGAGCCATCTGTTGCAAGTTCAATATGGTCATTACCAAAGTACTTCACATCGGTTTCGCCAAAGTAATTAAAGCGGATCATTGAGCTATACGCGTCACGCTCATAATCAAACGTTAGCGTTGCACGTTCGCCCGGCTGCCCATCAGTTAAAAAACTACTTTGAATATCATCAAGTGCTACATTTTCAGGAATACCCGGTGCTGCATTAACACTGTCAATTTTAGTTTCATTTAAATTACCAGCAAACGTAGCAGAGAAATTACCGCCATATAAATCGGTACGGTAGGACGTAATAATGTCAACACCCTGCGTTGTTGAATTCACTGAGTTTGAAAAGTAGTTCGCTTGTACTGCACCCGTTGCCTGTAGCGCGGCAACTGCATCAGGACTAAATGCCACATCATCAGCCGATAACAAGCTGCCCAGTGTAATACGGTCTTCAATTTCTACACGGTAAAAATCCACAGTTAACGATAAATCGCTCGTTACATCATAAACAAAGCCTGCACTGTAGTTCGTTGATGTTTCAAGCTTTAAGTTATCAACGCCTAATGCAGCTGGAAAGGCAGAGCCTGTTGTTGCTGTAAACGACTGGCTTAACGTGCCGTCAGAACCTAAGTTAGTGGTAAACGCAGTGTAACCGCTTTGCTGTAATGATGGCGCTCTAAAACCTGTTGATAACGCACCACGTACCGCAAAATCATCGTTAAATTCATAACGCGTGGCTACTTTACCAATTATGTCGTCACCCGCATTAGAGAAATCTTCGTAACGAAGTGCTCCGCTAACATTCCACGCATCGGTAACCATGGTTTCTGCGTCAATATAAACGGCGTAGCTATCGCGATCACTTTTATTTGATGCTTCAGGGCGAAGGCCGTTGTAGGCTTGAAAACCACATTGTGCAAATTGATTCGGATCGTTCACTGATGGGTATGAAGTATCTGTGTTAGCAGCGCCACACGCGTATGAGGCTTCTTCACCGGGTACAATTTCATAGTTTTCTTTACGGTATTCAGCACCAATTGACACGTACACAGGCTCACTGCGGCCAATATCAACAATCCCGTTCACATCCGCGTTGAATGTTGTTTGGTCAAACCTAAAGCCACCCGAATACCCCTCAGTTGGTCCTGCATTTGCAGCAATATCGGCATCACTTGCACCTGGGTTATTAAATAAATACTCAGCAGCATAAGAGGCATTTAATGTATTGCGTGATGTAAAGTCGTATTGGTTTTCACCATATACCGCCGATACATCGTAATTCCAATCAGGGTTAATATCGCCTCTAAAACCAATTGAAACAGAGATATCCTGTGCTTCATTGTCTATTTGCGGTAAAAATCCATCGCTATAGACTTGAATTACGTTTTTAGATGCTTCATTAAAGTTACGATAAAAGCCGTTACCTAGTGCAGTACGCTCGGAATAACCACCAAATGAATAAAGCTCACCCTCACTTACTGGCAATGCCATATTGTAAAATACCGAAGTAAATTCACTCTCTGCATTACCTTGTCCCCAACGAACTTCGTCAGATAAAGTACCTGGTGCGACATTAAGCGAACCTCCAGTATCTCGCTCGGCACGATTGGTTTTATCTGCATCGCGGTACTCAAGCGATAAATTAATAAAACCACCTTCGTTGCCTAGTTCAAAACCACGATTTAAACCTGCAGAAATTGTTTCCCCATCGCCTTCTGCCGTTTCACCGTATTGCACATAACCTGTGGTTAAATCTGTTGAGTTATTAAGTGATAAATTGATAACCCCCGCAATCGCATCTGAGCCGTACTGCGCCGCCGCACCATCACGTAAAACCTCAACCCCTTTTAAGGCAATAAGCGGGATCGCATTCATATCAGTCCCCGCAGAGCCACCGCCCACGGTACTAGTTAAACCAAAAATAGATTGATTATGGCGGCGCTTACCGTTGACTAAAACCAGCGTTTGATCTGGCTGTAAACCGCGTAATGTTGCTGGGCGAAATAAATCGGAACCGTCAGAAACTTGTGTACGAGAAAAGTTAAACGATGGCGCTGTCGCTTGCAAGCTTTGCCCAAGCTCGGTAAAGCCGCCTTTGTTTAAATCATCCGCGTCAATTAAATCAATAGGTGATGATGACTCTGTTGCTGTTCGGTTAGAAACTCGCGACCCTAACACAGATATTTGCTCGATATTCTTTTCAGCTTGAGCAGGCGCTTCTTGTGCATTAACCACACTTGGTGCACTGAAAGCAAAAGCAACCGCTACTGCCAAGGTGTTTAAACGATATGTTGACATAATGATGACCCTGTTTTGTGTATTCTTATAATATGTGTGGGGTATATTCCTGCATCCCATTGCTAACATCCTAGCAACATACACAAACAAAAAGAAACAGAAATTTGATAAAATTAGCATAAGAATGCAAATAGCTTTAAAAACAGGAAAATAACACCTATGAAAGCTCAAAATACAACCAAAGTAGCAATTTAATATCACACCACCCAAAGTTAATACAATGTTAACATTGAGATTTTATGCATAATTGACCTCAGTTCTGCATAAGAATTAAAGCCGAGTCGCTTTTATACTCAGCTTTTTAGTCTGAAAAGTATAGGCAATTAATCCAGCCATTAAATTAACCATAAATGAGATGCCGCTGCGGTGCCTTGTGTGGTCTATTTGAGCCATATTTTTCAGCTGGTCGAACACTGTTTCAATGATGAAACGCGTTGATAACATCGCTCTATCTCAAGATGATATTGGCTGACGTTTCATATTACGTCGTTGACCTGTCATAAAATCAATACCTTGCTCAGCAAGTTCCGCTTTTAGGTTTGCAGATACATAACCTTTATCTGCGTATAAACTACCTGTAACATTATCGACCATATCTAATATCGGCTGTCTATCATCAACATTCCCAGCTGTCACTTTTACAGCCAATAAACCCCCTTCATCATTCATGATGAGGTGAAGTTTAAAGCCATAAAACCAGCCCATTGGTGCTATGGTGTTTAGTGTTGCTCGTGACTATTGGGGAGAGTTGCGAGCAAAGTGAGCCGTTACTTACAACAAAACAACGCCATCAATTTTCACTCAATAGTATTAAATCAAACAGTGGCAGCTTATATCATCCGCGTATTGTCGATGCACTTGAAGCCAGCCACGCTAAACTCATCGCCTCTGACAGCTCTATTGGTTCAATAAAGGTGATGAGCGCACAAGAACTCAAAGAAAATATGACATTGGCAAACTCACTGCACAGCCATACAGGTATTATGCTTTTGCCTAAAGGACATATTTTCAATACGAAATCGATTGTTAAGCTACAACAACTCGAAGCCAAAAAGCCAACTCCGTTTAGAATTATGGTTAAAACGGCTAAATGATTGATCTAAAATACTCTTTTATTCGTTATACTAAGCCATAATAGTTACTTTCAAATATATTGCTTGAAGGAGCACACAGTGTCGCGATTTTCTGCCGTTACCGATAATCCCCACGACGGGCGTTTTAACCAAAAAACAGGTATTTTATTAACCAACTTAGGTAGCCCCGATGCCCCCACAGCAAGCGCGTTACGTGTTTACTTACGTGAGTTTTTGTCAGATCCGCGTATTGTAGAAATACCACGTATAGTGTGGATGATAATTCTCCATGGCATCATTTTGCGTATTCGCCCAAAACGCTCAGCTAAATTGTATAAAAGCATATGGACCGAAAATGGCTCGCCACTGACCCACATTACACGCCAACAAAGCATTAAATTAAATGCCTTATTAAAACAGCACGGCTATACCAACACCGAAGTGGTTATGGCGATGCGCTATGGTAATCCATCAATCGAAGCGGGGCTTGAAGAGCTCAGAGATAAAGGCTTAACCCGTATTATTGTGTTACCACTTTACCCACAATATTCAAGTCCAACCACAGGCTCAACATTTGATGCCGTGGCAAATGTATTAAAAAAATGGCGCTGGGTGCCAGAACTACACTTTGTAAATGGGTATCACAAAAACCTAACCTACCTAGAGTCGCTTGCTAACAGCATTAGCGAAGATTTAGAAAAACACGGCATGCCACAAAAAATGGTGTTTTCATATCATGGTATGCCTAAACAGTTTTTAGATAATGGCGACCCCTATTACTGCTTATGCCAACAAACCACGCGTTTAGTGGTAGAAAAGCTAGGCCTAGATAAAGACAAAGTGATCACTACTTTCCAAAGCCGTTTTGGTAAAGCTGAATGGTTAAAACCTTACACAGATGCAACTCTTGAGAGCTTACCTAGCAAAGGAATTAAAGATGTGGCTATTATCAGCCCTGCCTTTAGCGCCGACTGCCTAGAAACACTTGAAGAATTAGAAGGTGAAAACCGAGAGATTTTTGAAGAAGCCGGCGGCGAAAAATACCGTTATATAGCAGCGCTTAACGACCGTGACGATCACATAGACGCCATGTTTGATGTGTTAAAGCCAATGCTTTAAGACAGCAAAGAGCAGCGGTTAGGTTTTAGCTGTCAGCGATCAGCAAGAGATTAGCCAAGTACGGTGTTCGACTGTAGGTGTGAGTTTACCTCGCGCGCACAGTACCAAACCCGTTGCTCGACACCCGTTCCCCGCACCTAACACCTAAAATCTGCTCTTAGCGCTTACGTGTCACCATTAACGTGAGTGCTCCTGCTATTATCCCCCAGCATGCAGAGCCAACTGACCATAATGTTAAATCAGAAGCCGTAACTAAAAAGGTAATAATGGCCGCTTCTGTATATTCAGGACTGTGCAAAGACTGCTGCAAACTATTAGCGATGGTGCCAAACAAAGCAATACCCGCTAACGCCAATACCAGTGCTTGCGGCAAGCTTGCTACAATCGCCACTAGCATTGCAGCACACAGCGCCATAATAATGTAAAACCCCCCACCAGCAATACTCGCCCAATAGCGCTTATCGGGGTTTTTATCGGCCTCTTCGCTCATACAAATAGCAGCCGTAATGGCCGCTAAATTAATTGAATAAGTGCCTAATGGCGCGGTTACTAAATTTATCAACCCGGTCACAGTTAATGACGATGATATTGGCGCTTTATAGTTATGTGCTTTTAAAATAGCGAAACCGGGTAAGTTTTGTGAAGTCATAGTGACTATATACAAAGGAATACTAATACTTATAAATGCCTGCAAACTAAAGCTTGGTGCAATATAAGCAAAGCTGCTTGCCTGCCACTGCACGGTGCTGGTATCGATATTTCCCATATACCAGGCTAAAAATATACCCGCTAACAATACACTTAGCATTGCAAAACGAGCAAAAAAGCGCTTGCCAATAAAGTACACCACCACCATTAAACCAATTACCAATGGCATGTTGTTCATAAAATTAAATACATCAATACCAAATGTGACTAATACCCCCGCTAACATAGCACAGGCCAGTTCACTGGGAATACGGTTCATGATTTTTTCAAACCAACCGGTAATGCCAGACACCAGCACCAATAAGGCTGATAGCATAAATGCGCCTATCGCTTCATGTAAGTTGTAGCCCTGGGCACTTGAGATCAGTAATGCTGCACCGGTGGTCGACCATGCAATTAAAATGGGCACCTTATAATAAAACGACAGCACAATAGAGGTACCGCCCATTACTAGCCCCAGCATTAATATCCAGCTTGCCACAAGTTCAGGTGTACCACCTAAGGTGATCACCACTTGATAAATCAATGCAATAGAACTTGAAAAACCAATAATGACCGCAACAAGTCCTGCCATAATTCGACTAAGTAACTGATCAGTCCCTGCCATAATTCCCTCTTTTAATAGGTGTTTAACGATACAACATACTTTGCCTATTTATACTCTGCAATTAGCCCTTTGAATAATGAAAAATGAGCACGTCACTAAAAAATTTTATTGGTCAGTTTTACTTGTCAAAATCGGTGTGATTTGAAAAACATGCACGTACCCAAAAACATGCCACAGGGTGCGCCATTACTACAAAAAAACCATCCTATTAAACCAAAAAAAATACCTAAAAAAGGTAAAGCAAATACTTACAATAAGTTATAAAAAAGCAATTGCCACTTTATGGTTGCAATTTAAATTTGATCTAATTCTTTTTTAAGATAAAAATTAACAATTACTAGCATGGGTTGGTCAAGGTACGAATGGCAATTTATACAGCTCAATGAGCAACCGTATGTATTCAATAACAGCCGTTGATTGTGGAGCAACAACGTTCGTACATGAACTGGGTCATAACCAAGGTTTAGCGCATTCTCTTAAGCAAGGCGATACAAGCGGTGGCGTATATGTTGATGGCATGGGCCACGGTGTACAAAATGAATTTGCCAGTATTATGGCCTCCCCACATGTGTTTGGTAGTGCAACTCAGTACGATTATTTCTCAAACCCAAATTGAAGCGTAAACGGCATTCCATTTGGTGTGACCAACCAAGCATATGGTATTCGTACTGTAACCGATACAAAAATAAGTATTACTAACTTTAAATAAGTAACGCAAACAGTAACTAAAGTGAGCCTACAGCCTATTTTTTAATTATTTCCCCTTAGAGCGTATTTGCGCTCTTTTTTTATTTAATTTAAACATTAACAAAATTTAATGTTACGTCCACCTTTACAATATTTGGTAATAAGTACACTTACCCCATATAAATAACTAGGAGTAAGCTATGAATAATTCACTAATTAAAAGTACTGTTAAACTCATTTCTTTATCTGCAATTTCACTTGCGTTGTGTGCATGTGGCAGCAGCTCATCAAGTAATAAAACTAATGTCATTTCTAAGGTTAATAACTTTCCAAGCGTTATTATTGGCCAAGTATCTGAAGTCACAAGTAATGCAATTACCATAAACAGCCACACAGTGCCTGCAAGCTCTGCCAAGGTAGAGCTAGATGGCAACAACGCCAGCCTTTCAGACATAAAAGTAGGTATGTACATTGAAGTAGAAACCAACGGCTCGCAAGCAACTGAAATAGAATACGATCCGCTATTAAAAGGCCCAGTGTATATTGATGGCGATACCCTAAGCATTGCAGGCATTACTTTAAATAATGCTCAAAACACAAACTTTAGCCAAGGTGAATTACTTGAAGTAAGCGGATACATCGACTCAACGAATAGCATTGCAGTGACTTACCAAGCAGTAATTAGTAACAGTCAAGAAGAACTTGAATTACTAGGAAATATAAGTAATTTAAACACACAATCTGGCACTTTTAATTTAGGTAACCTACTCATTAACTACCAACAAGCCGAGGTAGAAGGTGCGTTAAATAACGGCCAGTTTGTAGAGGTAGAAGGTGTTTTAAATGAAGGGCATATTATTGCAACAGAGGTAGATGCCGAGCAAAACCTTAATTTTAATGATGACACGCAAACAGAGCTTGAAGGCGTAATCACCTTTGTAAATAACGATGAAACACTAATAACTATCAACTCAAAATGGCAAGTTGCTATTAATGATCAAACTCAATTTGAAGATGGCACAGCCACTAATTTAATCACCGGCCAATGGGTTGAAGTAGACGCTCAGTGGCAACAAAATAACAACCAATTGTTAGCCACAAATATTGAATTTGACAGTAGTAACACCGAGTCTACCGTAACAAATTATACGTTTTCAGTATCAGGGCAGGTGTCGGTTAGCGACAACATCGCTACTATAAATGGCAACAACTTTACGCTTACTAATCAAACACGTTACGAAGATGGCTTAACTGCACAAACTCTAAACGGGCAATGGTTGGAGCTTGAAGGCACTTACAACAACAGCCAAGCTCTTATTACTGAGGCCGAAATTGAAGAAAACACCAGCACGCTACACTTAAAAGGCAATGTTACATTAAATACAAATAACCAAGCTGAAATATGGGGCTACATAAGTGAAGATAGCTCTCTATCGCAATTTACAAACCAATACGTAGAACTTGAGTGCCAGTGGGTAAACACTAACCAAGTAAGAGTCTGCGTACTAGACGATTAAATACAATAAGTTATATTTGACTTTGCAAAGGGCCTGTTTGCCTTTCGCGGTAACATGCCCTACTAAAGTTAAACATGTCCTTAAGTTTATTTGATAAACTAATTTGCATTAAAATAACGTTCAAGCCACAAGAGCCTATTTATGAAATATATTTTATTAAGCGCGACCCTTTTTGTTAGCGCATTTTGCCAAGCAAGTAACCCTGCCATATTTAATAAGCTTAATACAGCTAAAGATCCTTCGGCTCAAAGCATTTTAAATAAAATAGAAACCAAGTATGCCAATCAAGGTGTAATTGTGGAATTTGAACTTGAGTTTGAAAAAGGCATTACAGTTTACGAAGTGACTTTATTTGATGAGCAAAATAAACGCTTTATTGAGTTAATCGTTAACGCACAAGGTAAAGTAATTGAACAAGAATACGAACAGCCAGAACTTGACGAAGAAGACGAAGTAGCCGCAGCCAAGTTAATGAAGCAAAAAAACTACCGCATGCATCAACTGGTAAAATCAATAAGCCCAGCCCCACCATATTACTTATTAGAGTCGCAATTAGAGCAAGATACTGGCATAACCTACCTAGTTGCTACATTTATTACAGAAAAAGGCAGACACAAAAAAGCCATTGATTTAGCCACAGGTAAAAACTTACCTCTGCTGCAATGGGGTAATTAATGAAGCTGCTTTTAGTCGAAGATGATAAACAAAATCGCGAATTTTTATATAAAGCATTTAACGAACAAGGCTACACTGTAGATACTGCAGCCGACGGCCAACAAGCATTGCTTATGGCTACCTGCGAAGAACACGACATAATAATACTTGACCGTATGTTACCAAAACTCGATGGACTACAAGTACTAGCAGCACTTAGAGCAACCGGTAAAAACACTCCCGTACTTATACTTTCAGCACTTGATAAAGTAGATGAAAGAGTTACAGGTTTAAAAGCCGGTGGAGATGATTACCTTACCAAACCTTTTGCGTTTTCTGAGCTTGCAATAAGAGTAGAAAAACTCATAAAACGTCCTTCGCAATCCACGCAAAAAACAACCACCGTAGAATTTGAAAATGTAAGCCTAGATTTTCGCCACTACAAAGCTCAAGTAAATGGGAAACCGCTAAACTTACAACCAAAAGAATTTAAGTTATTACACTTTTTGTTAGAACATCAAAGTAAATTAGTTACTCGTACCTTATTGTTTGAATCAGTGTGGGAATACCATTTTGACCCAGGCACCAACGTAATTGATGTACATATTGCCAGGCTTCGTAAAAAACTTTTACAGCATAACGCCCATGTAAACATTGAAACTATACGAGGTGTAGGCTACCGCTTACAAAAAGCGCACGCCAATGAATAACAAGCATTCATTATGGTGGCAATTTAACCCACGAGTAAGCTCGGTTTGGCGCTTAACCCTCGCCTTTGCGACCATTACCTCTGTGGTATTGGTTTTATGTATTGTGCTTATTTATCAGTTATTACTTGGAGAGCAAACACGCCAAGTAGAAAGGCAGTTAAACGCCGAGCAAGTGCGTATAGAGGGGCTAGCTAATAAATTTGATAAAGCCTCGTTTTTTAAGCAACTTAATGTTTTTAGAAACGAAGGCGATATTTTAATTTTTTGGCAAAACGACGAAACTCAAAGCCAAGGGTTGAGTTTTTTCCCAAGCGATATACCTAAACTACCAAAAACCGTTGAGTTTCCAGTACTCGATACGCAGCGCGGCCAAATACGCTTATTAACCACAGGCATAGTAAAAACAAAACACGGCAAAGTAGTTATTGCTACAGCTACTGAGCATTTAAGTCGCTTAATTACAGAGTTTAAAACCATTGCTACATGGGCGTGTTTACTTAGTTTAGTACTCACATGTGTATTTGGTTATATATTTGCTAGACGACATTTACGCCGCGTAAATTATTTTAATAACGTGGCCGAGCAAGTACAAAAAGGCGATTTATCGGCGCGAGTAGTGCATAAACAAAAAGGTGATGAATTTGTTACTTTAGCCAAGCATATCAATACCATGCTACAAAGCATTGAAGAAAACTTTGCTTTAGTACAAGGGATTACCGACAACATTGCCCACGATTTAAAAAACCCGCTAACCCGCTTGCGTTTACATTTAGAAAAGGAAGCCATTAAGCAGCCAAGCCTAGGCATAGCAATAGAGCAATTAGAAAGCGTATTACATACCTTTGATGCCATGCTAAAGCTAACACGTTTAGAACATGGGCAATTTCCACTAAAATTAGAGCCCGTTAATGGCTTTACTTTAATGAGCGACATAATAGATATTCTTGAACCCACAGCAGAGCAAAACCAGCAGCACATAATACTGCATAAAAACCACGAGCCTATTTTTGAAGGAGACAAAAACTTACTGTTTCAAGCATGTTATAACTTGCTACAAAACGCCATTAAATATGCAGGTAACCACGCTAAAATTACAATAACGCTTTCTAAAAGCAGTATAAAAATTAGCGATAACGGTAAAGGGGTAAATAAACAACAGCTAAGCCAGTTAACCAAACGCTTTTACAGAAGCGACCTTGCAAGGCAAAAAGACGGCTTTGGATTAGGCCTTGCTACTGTAAAAGCTATTTGCGATCGTCACCACTTTACACTTACCCTGCAAAGTGATGAAAACGGATTTAGCAGCACTATTAGTCATTAACAAATGGAGTAAGTTAAAAGCCTAAAAGTGCGCAGCTAATTAATGCACTGCTATTTTTTTATTTAATAGCAGGCATTAACGCTTTGCCATCGCTATCCACTTTACTCATTAGCTTTAAACCCATCACCTTAGCAAGCACAGGGTAAATATCTAAATTATTCACTCGTTCAATGCTCACCCCTTTTTTAAACGCCGGTCCGGTAGCAATAAATGTTGCTGCCATATCATCGGTATAGGCATAGCCATGCGTTCCTAAGTACGGCACTTTCGCACTATTGCTAAATACCGCAGGCGCTGTCGTTTGTACTACAATATCGCCGACACGAGTGCCTTTATTATAGTGATATCCTGCACGCTGCTCCTCTGTTAGTACCGTGTAGCGTCCTTTTGCTGCATGGTGTAAACGGGCTTTATAAGCCTCAACATCTGCATTTTTAGCATCGCTTTTAGTATAAATAAGTAATCGAGGACCGGTATTAACAATCATAAAGTTATCATCTTTAGGTAAGCTGCTCACAACAATGCTCTGCTCAGGCTCAACTTGTGCCATACCATGATCAGACACAATCACCAGATTTACCTCTTGCTCTAACTTACTCAAGCGGGTTTTTAATTGCCCCATCAGCGCATCTAGCTGTTTAACGGCATCACGCGTTTGCACCGCATCGGGGCCATATTCATGCCCCATGCTATCCACTAGCGAAAAATAACTCGCCACAAAACGTGGGCGCTGTGCTTTAGGTAAGCTTAACCATTGAATGATTTGATCAATTCGGTCTTGGTAGTCACCTTGTTTAGAGTAGTGAAAATAATAGTCAGGCGTCATACCATTAAAGCGCGCATCCGACTCAGGCCAAAAGTATACCGCCGATTTAAGCCCATGCATTTTAACTAAATTCCACAGTGGTGTGCCGCGTACCCAGGTACTGTCTTTTTGTCCTTTCCCCATGCTGTAGCACTCATTATTGCGCGCTTTGTCACAAAACTTATTATCTACAATGCCATGGTTAACAGGCAGTAAACCGGTGATCACCGAAATATGATTTGGAAACGTTTTAGTAGGATAAACAGGCTGCATTTTTTGCGCTCTTACGCCTTGCTCACCCATTGCTTTTAAATTAGGCGCACCGTGCTTTTCAATGTAATCCCAACGCAAGCCATCAATAGAGATCATAACAACCGTTTGCTCTTTAGCGGCAAACGCACTATTCACACCCAATAAAAGGCAAAAACACATTACCTTAGTGATCCACAACTTCATTTTAAATACCTAGATGTATGTTAATTTTATAAAAAATAATACTAAAGCAAGTTGTTACTTTATGATACATGTTGATAAATTAAAGCAAACTATTAAAAATAAATAATCGTGCGTTTAATAAGTGCTTAATTCACATAAAAAAGGATTGCCATGATCGACTTTAGTAGCAAAATAACTCCTGCGCGTATGCAGCGTACTACAGCCAATTTACAAATGGCACTTGAGAGCGATCGTGGCCGCATAATAAACAGTGCCGCCATTCGTCGCCTGCAACAAAAAACCCAAGTATTTCCGCTTGAACGCAATGCAGCCGTACGCTCGCGCCTGACTCACTCATTAGAAGTACAACAAGTTGGTCGATTTATTGTGCAACGTATTTTTGCTAACTTAAACTACCAACAGCAAAAAGTATATGGTTTATCGGGTTTAGAACGCCCACTAGAAACTCTAGTAGAAATGGCCTGCCTAATGCACGATATTGGTAACCCGCCGTTTGGTCACTTTGGCGAGGCTGCCATTAATAATTGGTTTAATACCCATTTAGCCAGTATTACACCTGAGCGTTGCCAAATCACAAACAGCAGCATTGGCGTTATTTTTAAACATTTAGCCCAAGATATTTGCAGCTTTGAAGGCAACGCTCAAGGCATACGCATTATTCACTCTTTGCTAAGCCTAAATTTAACCTATAGCCAAACTGCCGCTATTTTAAAGTACACCCGTCCAGCAAGTTTAGCGAAGCAAGATATTCCTCAAAATAAAAACTACATTATGAAAAAAGTGGGATATTACTACAGTGAAAAAAGCTTTATTGAAGCACTGCAAACTGAGCTGAAAATGGAGCCCTATTGCCGTCACCCTGCCAGTTATATTATGGAAGCCGCTGACGATATTTCTTATTGCCTTGCCGACATAGAAGACGCCGTAGAAAAAGACATTATCACCACACAGTTATTATGCGAGCAACTAAAAAAGCAGTATCAAAAAGCATTAATTAACCTTGCTCTTAACGACACTCAACACCAAAGCTTTGTGGACGACGCCATAAACTACGCCATAGAACGGGCGCAAGCACAGCCCTTTAATTTTAATAGTGAATTTTTTATTTATTTGCGTGTATCGTTACTGCACCCATTAGTAAATCATGCTGCTAAACGCTTTATTGAAAACATAGAGCCAATTTATCATGGTGACTTTAACCATGCATTATTAGAAGACCGCAGCTACCTGCATGCAGTAACCCAAGCCCTTAAGCAAGTGGCACTTGAGCATGTATTTTCTCATAAAGAGGTCGAAAAGCTCGAACTGCAAGGCTACCGTATTATTAATGGCCTACTCGATTGCTATAAACCTTTGCTGCTTTTGAGTAGCGATGACTTTAAACGTGCATTGCATGGCGACAACCGCTTATTAATAGAATCGAGACTCGTTAAAAAGCTCTCTAAAAAGCATTTAAGTAGCTATCAGCATGCCATAAATGCGATGCAAGAAGAGCCCGATCATTTTGCCGCCTATGAATTTTATTATCGCTGTCGGTTAATTCAAGACTACATTAGCGGTATGACCGACCAATTTGCTTACGACGAGTACCGAAGCTTAATGGTAATTGACTAGGGTCTGTTGACCTTTCAAGGTTAAATTTGCAGCAGTCTGTTTGGTATTTAGGCAAGGCAGAGCCTATGTGGTGTGGTTGTTCCCCATAAATAGGCGATAACGCAGCATCAATGCCAAACAGGCGCTGCCCTTCGGGTTCTGCCTAGGAGCGATTTACTCTTTGTTGCCTACATGGATGTAGGTAAGGGGCGTGAGCAGGACACGGAAGCTTTGCTCGGTTTTTACTTAGCCCACTAGGTTACAAACCTCGCGCCGCGATTAAACCGCCCCTAGTTTGAACAAATTGTAATCCGCAAAGGTCAACAAACCCTAATTAACGCTAGGCGCTTCTAGATAATTTTTCACTTTACGCTTAAGATTAGGGCATTGATGCTTAACCACTTTTGAGTTTTATGAAACCGTTACTGAGTTGCTTACTTTTTTGTTTTGCTTTGTTTTATAGTGCCAGCAGTGCCGCTTATAACGAAGCTATGTGTATTCTTATAAAACAAGAAATGCAGCAACACAGCAATAATAAAGCCAGCCGTAAATACCGTAATGCTGCGCGAGACTTTGAAAAAAACTGCAGTGTTCCGCAAGCGGCACGCACTTTGCCAGTAGCAAAGCCTAAACCGCAGCCGGTTATTGAACAATCGACCCCGGAGGTTGTAAAACCACAACAAACAGAACCCACTTTACAGCCAACGTTGCCAGACGCTGCAACTGAGCAAAGTGCAACTGCACCCCAAAATAATGTAATCAAACAAAGCGCCACTCAAACTATAGAGCAAGCTAAAAAAAATGCCCCAGTAGCATCAACCACAACAGCACCTGATGAGTCACAAGTCAATGTAACAGCTGCGGCTGCACAAAGCGGCGCTTCTGAAAAAAATGCACAGCCCAGCAAAATACCGGCCAGTGAATTATCAAACACTGAGGAAAATACGCAACCAAAGGTAAAAAAAGCCACCGTTGAGCCTGCACAAACCGCCGTACCTATCACTATAAATACCAGCGAGCAAACAGCCGTTATTGCCTCTTCTATTCCCAAAGGGGCTAATATAATCTCGCTAGTATTACCAAGTGTGGCACTATTGTTAATTGTGGTAATTACGGTTGTAGTATTAATGCGCCTGCGTAATATTAAGCAAAATAAACAAGTGGCTGATACTGGCATACCATTGCAAATGCCCCCAAGTCACGACAATGATCAAACTCACAGTGTTGTTACTGAGCCGATGGTGACTGGCTCTGATCTGCAAAACCCAGCCGTCGAAAGCAAGGGTAAAGAGCCTGATTCTCGTCGAGTTAATACAGTGAAAATAAAGTCGGAGCCTAACACGGCAGAGTTTGAAGCAGCTGCTAAAGCAACCTTAGAGCGGATAAAAAATGCAACAGAGTTTGCCGAGCCACAAGTAAGAGATTTTGACCCCGAAGCCAAACAAAGCAAAATACAGCGTAATCCTATAAATCAGCCAATCAAAAAGGGTCAACATGAAGCGCCTATAAAGCCTTCACACAGCGCACCTGAACCCATTGCACCCCATCAGCCACAAGCTGATTTCCATCCTGCAAAAAAGCAGCGTTCATCATTAAGCTCAACCACTGAACACGACTTTAAAGAGCCAGAAGTACGCACTTTCGATCCCGACGCGCCACTACCTACTAAAAAAACACCGGTAACGGCAGGGCAAGTAAAGGTTGCCCCTGAAGAGCCAAGTACGCGCGATAACTCACCACAAAGCAGCAATCCATTTGCTAATTTATCGCTTGATGAAAGCTGGGATCCAAATTCACCACAAAAACCAAAAATAGAAGAAAAAAAACGCGCGCCTAAATCACAAGCACTCATCGATGCAGAAGAACGCGCAAAAAAAATGCAAACAAAAGAATAACGCGGTAACATAAAAATACTTAAAATAAGTCTGTAAACCGACGGTATAGCCCTTAAGCTTAGATTCAGTTAAAGCCTTTAAAATAGTTTATTTTTTAAGCAGCATTTAAAGCCGCTTTATATCCAAAAAGGGTATATTTAATAAAAGGAGAGACTTATACACATGAATGTTATGTTATCAGCTAAAGTAAGATACCGTATCTATATCGCATCTTTCTTGCTGATGGCTTTTACCAGTCATTACACGCACGCTATTGAAGCAATACAACCCTCAAGCAAAGCGGCTAATCACCATGCTGCTTTAAATATAAGTACAGGCGAATGGCCGCCTTTTTTAAGCGAATCGCTGCCTCACAAAGGCGTGGTTGCGCATTTAATTACCGATATATTTGCACAAGCTAACATTAAAGTTAACTTTACCTTTTTACCGTGGCCGCGTGCTTACCACGACACCATTAATGATAAATACGCAGCCACTGCCGTATGGATGTTTGAACAACAACGTGCTGAGGATTATTTTTACAGTGAGCCAGTGTTAAACGAGCGTTTTGTATTTTTTTATCATAAACAACGCCCTTTTGATTGGCAAAACCTAAACGATTTAAAAGGCTTATTACTCGGTGGTGGGCTTGCTTACAGCTATGGCGAAGAGTTTGATAAAGCACTACAAGCGGGTCTATTTGATATATCGCGAGTAAGTACCACAGAGCAAAACTTTAAACGCTTAGCTATGGGCAGAATAGACGCCTTTGCCGAGGAAAAAAGCGTAGGCTATCACATATTGGCAGGTCAACTACCTACAATAAAAAATGCCATTGTGCATCACCCAAGGCCACTATTAATCAATAAAAGCTTTGTGATGTTCCCTAAAAATAACCCACTCAGTGAACAGCGGCTTGAAATATTTAACCAGCAATTACTTAAATTTAAACAAAGCGGCCGTTATCAAGCCTACTTTGATGCGTTAGATAATGGCGCTTATCAACCCACAAATAGCGCCCTGGCCGACTGACCTGCAGGCGCGGCTTTATGCAGCGCGTTTTATGTTTGGAGCGCGGGTTTCGGGCTACGAGCTACGGGGGGATGGTAAAACCTAACCCCTGTTTTTATATTTTCTTATTACCCCTCATTGTCTTCTCTTTGTGCAAACATGTTTTAAGTGATTTATTCACAAAGAGGGCAAAGAGACGCTGCGCTAACCTTTAACCTTTAACCTTTAACCTTTTTAAATTTTACTTAGGCCTAGGTTATTAAACACAAAAACGCGGGGTAAACCTGCTGCTACGTGGTGATAATTCTTGGTAGCAGCGATTTTATATCGCGTCAGGCCTAGGTCATTAAACTATACCCGCGCCTCGCACCTCACACCTCGTAACCTTTAACCTTTAACCTTTAACCTTTTTAAATTTTACTTAGGCCTAGGTTATCAAACACAAAAACGCGGGGTAAACCCGCTGCTACGTGGTGATAATTCTTGGTAGCAGCGATTTTATATCGCGTCAGTGTTAAACCTAAATATGTATTTACCACCGAGAACACAGAGTTCACAGAGAAATGCTTAAAAAATACCGCAACATCTCCTTGCAGCGCAAAGCGCCTCGAGAACCTCTGTGGTGCAAAATTTTTATAGCAGTAAACGCCCTTCGTATCAGCGGTTTTATATCGGGTCAGGCCTAGGTTATTAAACACAAAAACGCGGGGTAAACCCGCTGCTACGTGGTGATAACTCTTGGTAGCAGCGATTTTATATCGCGTCAGGCCTAGGTCATTGAACTATACCCGCGCCTCGCAGCTCGTAACCTTTAACCTTTAACCCTTAACCTTTAACCTTTAACCTTTAACCTTTAACCTTTAACCTTTAACCTTTAACCTTTAACCTTTAACCTTTAACCTTTAACCTTTTTAAATTTTACTTAGGCCAAGGTCATTAAACACAAAAACGCGGGGTAAACCCGCTGCTACCAGTTTGATGTTCCACTTTCTCATTTACCCCTCATTGTCTTCTCTTTGTGCAAACATGTTTTAAGTAAATTATTCACAAAGAAGGCAAAGAGACGCTGCGCTAAAAGAGTAGACTCTAGGTTCAGGGCTGATATCAGGCTGTTTGTAAAGCTCGTTACTCGCTGCTCGAAGCCCGCGGCCTTTATCAACGTAGGCGTTAAGCTTGCTGACGCGAAAAATACCGCTTTTAAATTAGGTTACTTTTTACGCCATTATTTGCCTCACACAATGAGGCAAATAGCATGCTTAATTGCCTCACCTTAGTGTTATCGTGTTTGAAATAGTAGGGCTTTGAATTATAGATAAAAGCTTTAAACTTTTTAAAATCATTTGGCTATTTTATAACGAGTACTGCGACCACCCGCTGCGGTTTTCTTTATATAATCCAGTGTTTGTAAATCTGATAAGTGGCGCGTCGCCGTAGCACGACTTACCTTAGCCACTTTTTGATACTGACTCGCACTGATGCCCTGCTCAAATTGGCCATCAAGTAATTTATTAAGCACTTTTACTTGCTGTTCATTTAGTCTAGTTTGATCTTTTTTAAACCAATAATTAGTTTTAGCGACAGTTTGCTCAATATTCTTCAGGGTAGATTCAACGGCTTTATTGAGCGTATTTAAAAACCAGGTAATCCACTGTGTAATGCACAAATCACCACGCTGTGTTGCCTCTAAGACCTCGTAATAGCCTTTTCTATCTTCTAAAATTGCCACCGACATCGCATAGAACCGTATCGACTCTTTATGCTCTTGAGCAAGCGCTAAATCTGTAATAAGACGCGTAATACGCCCGTTACCATCTTCAAATGGGTGTAAGGTTACAAACCACAAATGAGCGATTGCAGCACGAATAAAAGGGTCTTCGTGTCGATCATTATAACCTGCATTAAACCAATTAAAAAAAACAGCGAGTTCGTTTTCGATAACATCTCTTGGTGGAGCAGTAAAATGTAATACGGGTTTATCTAATCGCCCTGATACAATTTGCATTGGCTCGTTGCCACGTAATTGACCGCCCGCTATTTGAGTAAATAATCCTTGTTCACCTGCAAACAATAAACGATGCCAATTCAACACACGTTCTAAATCAAGCGGTGTATCGGTGTTATTAATTGCATCCAACATGATCTCTGCAAGATTATCGCTTTGCACTGTGGTTGGATAAGGCTGCTCATCAATGTGGAGTTTTT
The DNA here is from genome assembly GCF_000576475.1 of Pseudoalteromonas sp. SCSIO_11900. NCBI lineage: Bacteria > Pseudomonadati > Pseudomonadota > Gammaproteobacteria > Alteromonadales > Pseudoalteromonadaceae > Pseudoalteromonas > Pseudoalteromonas sp. SCSIO_11900. Next base: position 115,579 of record NZ_KK070025.1, on the reverse strand, counting down.
TAGCTAGTGACGAACGTACCGAAAACGCATTGAGTTTTTCACCTTCAATTGCGCTTGAATGAATAATATTAGCCAATAAAGTATCAAGTGCTTGCTGTTTTTGCTGCGTACTTTGCCCATCCATGCGACCAACCAGCACACCTTGGTTAAAACAAAGCTTTCTCAACAACGGCGCAAGCTGTTTTTCATCCCACGTAAAGTTCGGCCAATCTTGTTGTTGCCATATCCACATAAGCGTGTGCCCTTAAGTTAATTAGCTTTAGTCTATATGATTTATTCGCCTCACACAATGAGGCGAATAATGAGCTTAATTGCCTCATTGTGTTAATTGGTAAGTTGAAATCGTAGAAACCAGTTTTAGCTGTGATTATTTTAAACGCCAATTTCGGTTTCGAGCAGCAAGCGACGAGCAACGAACACAACCTAGCGCCTTTTATCACCGTAGGCGTTAAGCTTGCTGATGCGAAAAGCTACGCTTTAAATAAAAATAGGGCGAGTAAAAATCCTTAAACAGTATTTTTATTAGGTACTTCAGTGATATGCTTTAAACATATATGACAGAAAGGATGTCGCATGATTTTAAAAGATAAAGCTCTATCAACTACAACTTCCTCTAAGATCAAAGCGGGTCAAAAACAAGAGCTAGACGTAGCATTTTACTTACGTCGCGCATTTAAAGACCACCGTCAAGTATTTGTGTTTAATGATGTAAAGTTTAAACACAACGGCGAAAGCGCACAGATAGACCACCTTATTGTTTATACCTACGGGTTTATTCTTATTGAATCAAAAAGTATTACCGGTGAAGTCGCTATAAACCAACATCAAGAGTGGAGTCGCAGCTACCGAGGACAATGGCAAGGAATGCCATCACCAATCAAACAAGTTGAGCTACAACTGGCATTACTAAAAAGTTTGATAATAAACAATGCTCCACACCTACTCCCTAAGATGTTTGGCAAAATACAACAAAACTTTGGTGGTCGTGAATGGCATGGCATTTGTGCAATATCGAGTAATGCCATAATTAATCGAGATAACACACCAAAAGCGCTTGAAGAGCGACTCGTTAAATCAGAGTTTATAGCGGATAAACTTTTAGACATAATGAAGCTACCGGAATCAATACCAAACGCCCTGCACTTTTTTTCGACCAATGTTCGTCCGTGGTTTAGTAAAGAAAGCTTAGCTAGGATCTGTCAGTTTCTTTTAGAGCAAAATATTGCCCCTTCCACACAGTTAAAACCTGATGCAATAGCATCAAGTCTCCACGAAACTAGCCCGATTTATCAAGATGAATCAACAGCTATTGCGCCAATAACTCAAAAGCAACCAAATATTGCCAATGAAATAAATTTACAGTGCAAGCAGTGCAACAATAAAACGACGCTTAAAGCTCGCTCAGGTCGCTACGGCTATTTTGTTACATGTGGGGAGTGCGATACCAATACGCCAATGAAAGCGCCTTGCCCGCAATGTGCCAGCGCCAATACCAAAGTGAGTAAACGCAAAGAGTCTTATTCATTAGTGTGTGGTGATTGTGAAAATACAGCGTTTTTCAAATTTGACTAGTAAATGTCGCGTTGGCGACGGCAACCAAAGAGAAGTAACCGCCGACTTCTCTTTGGAATCTCTCGGCGCCCCGAGGAGCACACTGTTTCCTCAATTTAAATTAATGATATGTACGTAACCAGCGTAGATAGGCCATCCGTGGCCAAGCTACGCTTTTTAACAGCATCCATGCTGTAAATTACTCACCATTAATTCAATTTCGGGTGTGATCACGGGGAATTGTCTTGGCAGCGGTCTTTAATTCAATAGTGAGTTAACGCTTGTTTACATTGCATTTTTTAGTAAACTGAATGCTCGCAAACAGGGAACGATTTAATGCAACAGATTGGTATTTACGAGCAGTTAATTACACAAGTAATTAAGCAAAACTTAAATCGTGACCAATTTTATGTGGGCGAACGCCAACTAGAATCGGCTGAGGCGGCTACGTGGCTTTCGCGCTTTTTAGGTAAACTGGTTGAACATGCCATTGATGCAATCCCTAATTCAAACGAGCGTTTGCAAGAGCAAATTAATCTCGCAAATAGCCTTGTGCTGTGGCTTAAAGATCATATTCGCGATGACGAACTGATCAACGAAAACCTTATCGACAGCCAAGGCCGAATACTCACTGCCCTGTTTAATACTCAAAACCCCATTGCAGCCAATCTTAAAGACTATTCCAGAGATATATTCCCAATCACAGGGCTTACCCAAAGCGAGTTATTTAGCGGTGCTAATGCAGGTATATCGCTCGAAACCGAGCTAAAACGCGAGATTAAATCGTCCGACACTATTTACTGGCTTGTCTCATTTATAAAATGGACGGGGCTGCGCATTTTTAAAAATGAGCTTGAAGCCTTTACTAAAAGCGGTAATAAACTCAAAGTAATTACCACCTCGTACATGGGTGCAACGGATGCTAAAGCGGTTGAGTTTTTAGCAAGCTTGCCAAACACTGAGGTAAAGCTTAGTTACAACAACCAGCAAGAGCGCTTACACGCAAAGTCATACTTGTTTATGCGTAATACGGGGTTTCATACCGGTTATATTGGCTCGTCTAATTTATCGCATTCGGCGCTTACCAGCGGCCTTGAGTGGAACTTAAAAATTACCGCGCAAGAAATCCCGCACATCATAGCCAAAACCAAAAGTACCTTTGAAACCTATTGGCAGTCGCCAGATTTCGAGCTATTTACTGGCAAAACTGAATGTAAAGAAAAGCTCATAAATTCACTTAATGAGCAACGCGGTGTTGGCCAAGCAAGCAGTCAGTTTTATTTTGATATCACGCCAAAAACCCATCAACTCGCTATTTTAGAAAAACTAAGCGTTGAGCGTAGCGTTCATGATCGCTTTAAAAACTTAGTAGTTGCCGCAACCGGCACAGGTAAAACAATAATATCGGCATTTGACTTTAAAGCCGTTTACGATAAAAACCCAAACGCACACTTTTTGTTTGTAGCCCACCGTGAAGAAATACTTAAACAAGCACAAAGCGCTTATCGTGGCGTGCTTAAAAATAACGACTTTGGGGAGCTGTGGGTAGGTAACTATAAGCCACAGCGCTATAACCAATTATTTGCGTCAATCCAAACATTAAACAGCCAAGTTGAATCGCTCAACTTAACAAGTGATTACTACGACTATATTGTAATAGATGAAGTACATCACGTAAGCGCAGCTAGTTATCGCGCTATTTTAAACCACTTTACGCCCACAATATTACTTGGTTTAACTGCTACACCAGAGCGACAAGATGGCGCAAATATACTCGATGACTTTTGCGGTGTAATAGCCGCTGAAATTCGCTTGCCAGAGGCAATAAACCAGCGCCATTTATGCCCGTTTCAATACTTTGGACTAGATGACGATACCGACCTAAGTCAAATAACATGGCGAGGCGGCCGTTACGATATAACCGAATTGAGTAACCTTTATACAGGGGAGAACAGCCGCGCTAACAAAATTATATCCAGCCTTGCTGATATAGTGACTAATGTTCACGATATAAAAGCGTTGGCATTTTGCGTAAGCCAAAAGCACGCAGAGTTTATGGCCTCTAAATTCAACTTAGCAGGTATAAACGCCGATGTGCTTACTAGCAAAAATGCCAATGAGCGTAAACAGAAAAAAGATGCGTTATGCCAGGGTGAAATACAAATACTTTGCGTGGTTGATATTTTTAACGAAGGGATCGATATTCCAGAGGTTGATACCCTGTTATTTTTACGCCCAACGGAAAGCCTAACGCTGTTTTTACAGCAACTAGGCCGTGGCTTGCGCTTACCAGATAATAGCCAAAAGCAATGCTGCACCGTTCTCGACTTTGTAGGCAACGCCCGCCCAGAGTACGACTTTGCCAGTAAATTCCGCGCACTCATTGGTAAAAGTAATCAGCCAATAAAAACCGAAATTGAAAACAACTTCCCGCATTTACCACTGGGTTGCCGTATTGAGCTACACAAGCGCACGCAACAAACAATTTTAAAAAATATTCAGCAAGCCATAAACACTAAACGCCGTTTACAGCAGCTTATAAATAGCTATTCGCAACATACCAATGACGCCCTTACGCTAAGTAACTTTTTACATATAAACCCGCAAGTCACGCTTGAAGATATATACAAACCAAAAGACGGTAGGCTCGGCGGCTGGCACTGGTTAAAAGGTGATGAAATACCCGCAGATCAAGCCGATATTTACGCTGCGTATTACCGCGCTATAAACACCCAATTACTCGGCTGCGACTCGCTCAGTTACTTATGCTTTTTACGTGATTTATGTAAAAACGACTTTAGTTTTACGCCAACAGCGCAAAACCAACAGTACGCGCTTATGGCGCATTACAACTTTTGGGATAACACAGGCACAAGTTTAAGTTTTAAAACGCTTGAGCAAAGCTTACAAGCTCTTAAACACAAAGAGCTACAACAAGAGCTTAACCAAGTAATTGCGCTGTTAATAAACCGCATTCACCAGCAAGAAAGCGATTTAGCGTGCTTACCTAATCATGCAATAAAATTACACAGCCGCTACACGCGCCAACAAATACTCGCCGCGTTTGGGGCGCACTCGTTTGATAAAAAATCGACTGCCCGCGAAGGCGTTTTAGAATTTAAAAACCAAAACCTAGAGCTGTTATTTGTAACACTCAACAAGTGCGAGAAAACCTATTCGCCCACCACGCTATATCACGACTACGCAATCAGCCCCACCCTGTTTCATTGGCAAACGCAAAATAGCGCACGCCCAGAACACGGCCGTGGCCTTAGTTATATTGAGCATCAAAAAACAGGTAAAACCATTCTGTTATTTGTGCGCGAACAAGGCAAAGGCGAAAACGGCCGCACTATGGGGTTTGTAAACTACGGCGAGGTTAAATACCAAAGCCACAACGGCAGCCAGCCAATGAATATAACGTGGGAATTAACCAACCCCATGCCAAGTAAAATGTGGCATGAGGCAGGGAAGTTAGCGGTTGGGTAAAGCAAATATATTAAGCTTTCCCTATTTTCCTAGAATCCATTAAACGCTGCCCTTGAATAGAAATACCCAGTAAATGAGATAACTGTTGTTTTTCTTTATATTCTACAGGGAACATATAAATGTGTTGTATGACCATCTCTTTTAAGATTCTTAAGCAAACTTGGTTATCTTGTAATTCTTTTATACAAGCAGATATATGATCTATATTGACTGTTTTAGTGAACTGCAAATCAATTGCTTGCCTAATAAGGTTAAATGCTGGTGTCCCAACTTTGTATTCCATTTCTCGATACACTTCAAGTGCTTCTTTTGAGCCAATTGAACTAGCTATTTTCCTTGTGACCCCATTAATAATTCCATAAGTAAGATGCAAATATGCATTTTCAGCTTGCTTCTCTATTTCTTTATTTGAAATGTTTGGATGTTCTAAAAGGTGTGTTGAAATAAGCTTTATAATTTCTTTTTTAGCAGTGTCTGAAATTTTAATAAAATATTCAAGGAATCTCAAACCAGCAAAAGCACCTGTTTTAGCAAGATCCTCCATTGATTGACGAGTTAAGGTTGCGTGACGGTTGCGTATGATTTGTCCTGCGACCTCCATCCCTTTGAATGTTTGATTAATCTTTGCGAGGATATCTAATGATTCACCTTCTTCGCTTTCATTCTTTCGTTCTAATTCATCTAATTGATCATTTTGATCATCGCGTTCTTTTTGGATTTCACGCTGCTCGATTATTAATTCTGGAATAGCTTTCATAAAGTCGCTCATAAATGAGAGCTGAGTTTTACTTAATGTTGCTTCATTATGCTCTTCAAAAAGAGAGTCCAAAACAGATTTAATTTCATGTAGTACCCAAGAATCTTTTGTATGATGAGTAATAAAGATTAAAATATTTGCATAGTCTTCTCTATGTAATTTTGAAAGCAATCCTTCTATTTTTGTTTTTGTCTCATCACTATCTCTATAAGATTCAGCAATTTTTTTACCTACAAAAAAATAATAAATATATGGGTATTTAAACCCAAGGTTGATGCCATTATCGTTGAGGATTGAGTGACTAATTAATTTATTAAGTACTTTTTCCTTATCTATAGATAAAAAGCTTTTACAGTAATTCGTAAAAAACAACTCAACCTCAAAAGGGTTTAAGTTATTCTCCTTTTTAAAAATCTCCCATGCAAGCTCTGTTAAAACGTTTAAATACTTATCGAAATCTTGTTTACTTATATGTGCCTTATCAAATGATTGATATATTAACTGTTGGTAACAATGACCATAACTCGTTAGTTCTAAGTTAAGCTGAGCATTTGCCTCAAACATTTGGAGTAACATTAAAATATATATAGGCTTAGGGGGAACAATATTCTTTTTAATAATTCCATTAAGACGTAACTTTAATTCATCACATTTAGTATAAAGTTCTTTCTCATCAATATTTTCTTCAACACCTAATGAGATCCACTTTTGTACTAACTCTTCCCTTTTTTTATTACCCAGCCCTAACAATTCAATACTCTCGTAATCGTCTAAAGCAGGCAAATCACCATAAATATAATTATATGAACTGTGGCATGTAATGTAGACCTTTTGAGTAAGTAAGTTGATATCAGCTAAAAATTTATTTTTATATTTTTGATTTAAACCAATCTCATCAATATTATCTAGAAGTATTATGACTTTCCTACTCGAAGTAAAAGCTAGATAGGTAAGATCTTCATATTGTAAATTTAATTGCTTAGTAATTTCACTTTCTATTGATGCCTTTTTTATAGTTTTAGCATCAATGTAAAGAGGTAAGTACTGTTCTTTAAGGAGTTCTCTATATAGATATTTTAATAAAGACGTTTTACCTTGCTGTTCTTCACCTGAAATTATGTAACTACCCTTTTCTTCAAATAGATATTTAGATGATTTGATATCAACCAAATCATCTTTACTCTCTAACTCTATATCTGGTATTACATAAATATCTTTTAAACTAACTTGATTTACTTTTCTATGGGTTAATACTATTTCAGTATCGACTAACCAATCATTTATAAATTTTGTGCAATTTATTTCAGTAGAATTAACAATACTAGTAACAGCAGGTGTCTTTGGCTCAAAATTTTGAATATGATTTTTTAAACCACTAATCACATCTAGCCATGCTTCGTCCGCATTTTCCCAAGAAGATATTGGCCTAGCATCTTTCGGGAGCCCCTGTATTTTCGAAATTTCAGAATCACTCCAATCTACAGCTCTTATTACAATGGGTATTAGTTGTGCCTCTCTTCTCTCATGCATTTCTAAGGCTGTTTTGACTTCAACACCCATACAATAATCTGAATTCATGAAAGATGCGCTGATTAAAAATAGAATTATATTAGAGGATGTTAAGCTACTTGAAATTTCTTCCTCCCAGTTTTGTCCAGCAACTATTTTCCTATCATTCCACTCATTAATTATACCTGCTCTTCTTAAACCAGACATATGCTCTATTAGTTCTTCTTTGTAAAGCTCATCTTTATGCGCATAACTTATAAAAATTTTTTTATTCATTATTTAATCCCTAATTAAGTCTTCTTAATTATATTAATTTTTTACATCGCTATTCGTGACTACAAAAGAAAGGCCTGCTTTAGCCATAACCACCGCTCTACCAACACACTCCAATTCCCCAGTGATCACACCTGAAAGTTGTAAATTGATGACTAATCACTTGCATGGTGAAATTTTGTTCCCGACAAATTCCAAGCACCTAACAATTTAAGCTAAGCCGTGACTTCGCCATTGGTGGCGAATACACGACGCTTACGTTCACATCAATTTTTAACTTGAGGACACAGTGTGATCCTCGGGTGCGCCGTGGGTAACGAGTGACCGAAGCAAAGCTTCGCAGCACGAGGAAGTGGAAGCATGGGTGCTGACAGGAACCCTGCTTCATGGACGAATTACCTCGTAAAATGTCAAAATATTTCTCAAATGCCGCCCTTTGGTTGCCATCGCCAACGCGACATAACTTCGAATAGAAGTTATAACTCCCTTCATCTAACAAACCTATGTAAAAATCACGACTACAAGCAATACCAACAACACAACTTTTAAAGGCATATTAAGACGCAATAAAGTTAGTTTATCTTCCCTAACGTTAAACTATATTTAGGCGATTTGGCGTAATCATTAAACTCAGGAAGACACCCAAATAACTCTGTAAAGTATGCAAAGCAATCATATTCAAATTTCGCAACTTCACCCATTACGCGTAAATCTTCAGGTTTGTGCGATTTAACATTACAGGTGAAGGGTGCTACAGCCACATATAATTTATTCACTAACTCGTTATAATTTTGGTATTTTAATCGCATGCGATCAGCTCCCCATGTCCGCTTTTGCCTTTGATGGTGTTATCAAATTGCTTAAGCCTTCCAGCAATACCCTTCAAAGAGTTGGTCATACCTACATAAGCAATATCTGTAGTCCATGAAAAATTACTACCCGATATATCTTCATCTGCAACCGCGACAATATAAATGCCAGGGTAGTTAACTTCCTCAGTTACATTTCTATCACACCAACGTACCCAATTAGTAAAACGATTTTCGTACATGATTTTCCTGTCGTCTCTTAAAACTAAAAGCATGAATTAAACGTCTGCCAGTACTTATAAAAACCAATCGACCAACATACTCCAACTCCCCGTGATCACACCTGAAACTGAGTTAATGATGAGTAATTTACAGCATGGATGCTGTACAAAGCGTAGCTTGGCCATGGATGGCCTATCTACGCTGGTTACGTTCACATCATTAACGTAAGTTGAAGATACAGTGTGATCCTCGGGTGCGCCGTGGGATTCCAAAGGGCGGTCGGCGGCAGCCGCCCTTTGGTTGCCATCGCCAACGCGATAAAACCTCGAATAGAGGTTATTAGATCCCTAAAGCTCTCACGCAAAATAGCTATTCAAAAAGCTTCGCTTTTAACGCCAGCAAGCTGCGCGTCTACAAAACGCGAGCAAGCTCATCGCCTACAGGCAATAGCGCGATATAAAATCGCGACTACAAAACCACTTGTTTAAACCGCGCGAACGTTCGCATGCTTTCATCTGCAATCATTACTTCGTAATCTGGGTTTTGAGCAATTAGCTCATATTGCCCATTGGGTAATTTATTAACTTTGCGCAGTAAATACTGCCCTTCCCCGCTTATATCATCTCGCTCTATTGCGACTATTTGGCCACGTAGCGATCCGGCTCTATCGGAAGTTATAAGTTCAAGTAGCAGTAAATCACCATCAAGTATTGGGTGCTTACCGCCATTCATAGAATTACCCGACGCATGCGCTAAAAAGTGTACTTGTGGGTCGAGCTTGCCCGCGCCAAGTGGTGCGTCTAAATATTCAACATCGCTGCTATCACCAGTTTTAAAATGTCCGCAGGCAATTTTAATATTAGGGAAGTACGGCAGTTTTAATGCGTTATCATCTGATTTTAAACTAACGGCAGGTTCAGCAACTTGAGCTAACTCAGGTTGTTTTGCTTGCGGGAAAGCCACTATCTCAGCAGTTGGTTTTGCCTGTTCAAAATGATCTTTATGTCCAAGCCACAATTTTGCGCTGTTTGCTTGCGCTACTTGGTAAGCCCAATTGCTTACAGCGAGAGATTTGTCAGCATCGCAGTGAAAATACGCACTTAGCTCATTGCTAATAATTTGGCTGTTAACAACCAAATTTTGGTTTTGCCAGCGCTCGCGGTGCTGTTGCGCGGCTAAAAAGTCACGTTTATTGTTATTACATGTGCGATGCGCTGCCACAAAATTATGGCCTAAGTCGTTAGCGTAGCGGGAAAACGGTATAAAGTGATCGACTTCAACATCGTTTTTCATTGGCTTTTGGCAATAAAAACAGCTGTTTGATTGCAGATCAATTAAAACAGGTTTTGCTTTGGTGAGTGCATTGCGGTCAAAGCCAAATAAAAAGTCATGCAGTTGGCTTTGCGGGCCAATAAGTGTTTGGTTGTGCTTTATGCTTTGAATTTTTTGTAGCCAAGCATTTTTAGCTAAATACGTTACTAGATCGTAAAAACGCCTAAAACAACTAGCAATGCCTGCATTCAAAGTAATGTATTTAGAGCTTTTAGTGTGCGGATATAAAAAGCACTCTTCTTGCTTGGCAAGTATTTGTAAGCGCCAAAGTGGGCCACTTTTTAATGTGGCCATAGCAGCATTAAAAGTCGACTTGTAAAAACCACTTTGCTTTAGCTGGCGTAAGTTACGAATATTGTTTTGTTGGCATTCAAACAATACGCTAATTACTTTTGATTGCGCACCGGTATTTTGTAAAAGCAATGCACTTTCACCAGTATGCTCTGAGGGAAACGGCATTGCATGATGCCAATACAAAGTGATGAGTTTGTCAGCAAGAGTTGGAAGTTCTATGACCAATTCACTTTGCTCTGACTGAAGTGGCTGTTCAACACATACATCAGCCAGCGCATGCAGCAATGCAAATTTGTAGGTTGCACTAAAATCGCCCTCAACCAGCATGCGTTGAATATACGCAATAAAGTCGAGTTGTTGTTGCATTGCGCTCATCATAAAACAGGCACTGCTTTAATTAGGGCATTAAGCCACACTTCGCTTTCGCGCTCTGGTCGTTGGTCGACCGTTTGCCATTGTTTTAGTATTTTAAGCTCGGTATGGTGGGTAATTAGCGCAGTTAGGCCATCCTCATTTAAATCGGTAAATTCGCGGCCATTGTACACGCGTTCTTGCGTGCCATATTTAAACGACACATACAAAACTCCGTTTGGTTTTAGGGCATTTTGCAGCTTTAAAAACACCTGCGGTAACTCTACTTTTGGAACGTGCAATAAGCTGGCGCAACACCAAATGCCATCGTACTTATTGGTACAATTAAGCTGCTGAAAGGTTTTAACCTCTACGGCTTGTTGTAAGTAATTACTGGCTAACTTTGCAAGCTCGGGACTTGCGTCAAATGCGCTAACAGTAAAATCTTGCTGTTTAAAATACATGGCATCGCGGGCGCTACCGCAGCCTGCATCTAATATATGGCCGTGTTTAGGGATAAGCGGTAAAAACTCAGCGTAAAGCGCCGACATATCAACGTTCAGCGTTGAGTCACTGAAGCTTTGTGCGTTTTGATTGTAGTAATTGAGTGTTTTAGTAGGCACTAAATTCACCGCTCCTTGGTTTATTTATTAATCTGGTATTCATTTATAACTAATCTACAGTATCAACATTTAAAAATATAGAGCTACGGCAATATATACGCCCTAAGCAGTATGTTTTTATTATAAAAAAGCACAGTTTAATGTTATAAAATCATGTTATTTACACTTTTACCTAATAGCTCTATGCTATTGAAAGTATTTAGGTTATAAAAATAAGGTCCATAAAGCGCTCTTCATTGCTCAATAGAAAAAAACTACAACTTTGATTGAGTAATTGATGAATAATTATTGGTATGATTGGCTTTTGTAGCTGAGTATCTACACCATATGGGGTGTGCTGACGGATTCCCTAAATTCATAAATGAATTAGTTTATTTGCAGCTTATTCGCTTTTTGGTTGCCATCGCCAATGCGATAATCAAACTCTTACCTTAGCCCACACTAAAAAAATGGCTGTTATTTACCCTACAGTCTAACGGCTTGATAAACGCTTATTCAAGCCTATAAGCTTACCAGCGTTTAAAAGTTAGTGTCGGCTCTTAAGCCCCCGTATTTGTTTTTACTGAGCTACCAACAACCTAGTCATTTATTGCTGCACTGCGCGCTCTTAATTTATTACAAGCGGGATAAATCTGCCAGCTAGTGTATATACTTAGCTGTAGTCATTTTTTAGAGTAATAAAATGCTTAAAGTCGCTTTTGTTGTATTACTGCTTAGCAGCTGTGACGTATTTGCTTGCTTTAAAACGCTTAAAGTAGGCACAAATGAAAACAACTGGCCACCTTATTTAATTAAGCAGGGTAATACCTTTGTAGGCGCAGAGGTGGATACGGTTAACGCTGTTTTTAAAAATTCGCCTTTTTGTATTGAGTGGGTTTATTTTCCGAGCTTATCGCGGGTTCAGCAAGAGCTAAAAACTGGCCATATTGATATTACCTTTGCGGCAAGTTATACAAAAGCGCGCGCCGAGTACTCCTATTTTACTGATGTTTATCGCGATGAAATTATGCTGCTTTATAAGCATAAAAACGCTAAAAATGTGGTTGATTTGGTCACTCTTTTTGAAAATGGCGCCACGGTTGCGATTAACCGTGGCAGCTATTTTGGCGCTGAGTTTGAAAAAATAAGAAAACACTACCCCAACCAAATAGTACTTACCAGCGAAGCGTATACGCGCTTTGGCATGCTTAACAAAAAGCGCGTTGATTACGTGATTGACGACTCTGTTGTTGCAAAATATTTTGCTAAACGCTACAACACAATTTTACCGGTAAAAACAGCGCCAGCTATTAATGTTAATGGCGTACATTTTATGATGAGTAAAAAAACGATAACGCTTGACGAAGTCGCGGTAATTAATCGCCTGATTAAAAATAACAAGGCTGCAATTAAACGCATTTATAGCCTCGATTAAATTGCGGCTTACCCTTACTGTTTATTTATAACCCAACATTCAAACGTTAAGTCCTTTCGCGCGAGCAAGCTCTAAGCTTACAAGTTTCACAAAGAGAATAAGCAATAGAAAACCTCATACCCACCGCTCGTGAACTTTTACTCTTCCACCTTTAATCTAAATTAGCTTGCTAATTCGGCCATCGCTTTTTGGCTAAACAAGTGCATAGTTACATAATGTTGGTTTTTAATAATCGTCTTCACAATTTCCTGATCTATATTCAAATAATCATGCACAAGCGCATTTCGTAAACCGATTATTTTACGCCATGAAAGCAACTCATTATCAGTTAAAGCACCGAGTTGAGTTAGTTCGCTAAATGTTTGGTAGGCGTTACTGCTTGTCGTATTTTTATACTTTTTAAGCCAATGTTTAGATAAGCTAATACATACTTCTGTCATTAACTGTAGCAAACGCTCTGCGGCACGATAGTCTCTATTATTAAGTTGATCTACTTGGCTTAATTCGTCGAGCTCTTGCATATATTCATCAATATGTCGTGTTACTTCTCTTATATAAAGCGCTATTCCTGTATCAGTCATGGTTACTCGCTATCATCTCAAATTCAAACTGGCTATAAATACGCTGCTGCTCTCTCATCGCTCTAAGGCTATTTTTACCTAAAATTGCCTCCCCGTATTCCACGATATTGAATGCAAGGTAACTGGGGATTAAGTTTATATCAACGATTGAAATAAGCTGTTCGTTTAAACTAAGTTCATTACTGATTTCTAATTCGAGCTCTTTTGGCCTTAGTCGTTTATCAAAAGAGCTAAGGTCAAAATTTTTAAAAGCGATCGCCAGATCAATATCACTATGAGGTTGCGCTGTACCTTTGGCGTGAGAGCCATACAGCCACACCACTTCAATGTCGCTATTTTTCTGCAAGTAATTAACTATTTGTTGAAAAACATTATTGCTCAAAACAAAAAACCATTAGTAAAAACTAAGATAATCATAACTTATCTATTTTATACTGAACACTAAAACCGATAATGCATGCTTATTTGTGGAAGTTGATTTTAAATGATGTATTCACTAAAGAAGCGCTAGATAAAAGACGCTAGGTTGTTTACGCAGACCCGTTACCCAAAGCCCCTGCTTTTTTCATCTCGTTTACCATCATTTATTTCTCTTTGTGCAATTTGCTCTCAAGTGAACTTTCTACAAAGAGAGCGAAGAGGCGCTGCGCTGAAAGAGGAAATAAAAAAGCCAAATATTATTCTGTAGCAGCGATTTTATATCGCGTCAGATTTAGGTCATTAAACATAGAGACGCGGGGTAAACCCGCAGCTACCAGTTTATGTTTTAATTTATTTATTCACCACAGAGGAAAAAGAGGCGCTGCGCTGAATGAGGAAATAAAAAAGCCAAATATTATTCTGTAGCAGCGATTTTATATCGCGTCAGATTTAGGTCATTAAGCATAGAGACGCGGGGTAAACCCGCTGCTACCAGTTTATGTTTTACTTTATTTATTCACCACAGAGGAAGAAGAGGCGCTGCGCTGAAAGAGGAAATAAAAAAGCCAAATATTATTCTGTAGCAGCGATTTTATATCGCGTCAGATTTAGGTCATTAAACATAGAGACGCGGGGTAAACCCGCAGCTACCAGTTTATGTTTTAATTTATTTATTCACCACAGAGGAAAAAGAGGCGCTGCGCTGAATGAGAAAGCCAAAGGCGCTAGGCTGTGTTCGCTACTCGTCGCTCGAAGCCCGCCGCTCGTAACCTTTCATTTCAACCTTTCACTTTTTTCATTTACTTTTTCTCAGCCAAAACAAGCTGCATTTAGTGGGCGTTATTATGTCGGGCAGTAAGCCTAATCTTAAAAAGTAACCCTGAATGAAGTCATAGTCTGGCTGCTTTACACTTAACTTACTAAGTTTTATAACTTCACTGCGAATTTTTGTAGGCGACATAACTCACTCTTTTTTGATATTTTTACCACAATAAAGTCGCACTTAAAAACAATCACGTATGTTAGCGTTTAAATAGGCTAGCCTTTAGTATACTTGACCTGTATAATTTGCCGCCTTATTTACACCTATTGCCTGGTCTATTTTCGCACCTGCTGCGCCCATAACCCTGTCAGTATTTTTCTAGGACACCTTTTTTTGATCTCCACCGCAAATATTACGATGCAGTTTGGCGCAGAGCCGTTGTTTGAAAACATTTCAGCTAAATTTGGCAACGGTAACCGTTATGGTTTAATTGGCGCTAACGGCTGTGGTAAGTCGACCTTTATGAAAATTTTAAGTGGGGCATTGGCACCTACCTCGGGTAATGTGTCGATTACGCCGGGCCTTAAAGTGGGTAACCTAAGCCAAGACCAATTTGCATTTGAGCAATACAGCGTGGTTGATGCGGTAATTATGGGCGACGTTGAGCTTTGGAAAGTAAAGCAAGAGCGCGACCGTATTTACTCTTTGCCTGAAATGAGCGAAGAAGACGGCATGAAAGTGGCCGAGCTTGAAAGCGTTTTTGCTGAAATGGACGGTTACACAGCAGAAAGTCGCGCAGAAGAAATTCTGCTTGATGCGGGTATCGATAAAGAGTTTCATTATGGCTTAATGGCAAACGTAGCCCCAGGTTGGAAATTACGTGTGCTGTTAGCACAGGCGTTATTTGCAAACCCTGATATTTTGCTACTTGATGAGCCTACCAATAACTTAGACATTCATACTATTACGTGGCTTGCGAATGAGCTTAACCAACGTAAATGTACCATGATCATTATTTCCCATGACCGTCACTTTTTAAACTCGGTATGTACCCACATGGCCGATATTGATTACGGTGAGCTGCGTATTTACCCAGGTAACTACGAAAAATACCTTGAAGCTTCAGGCTTACAACGTGAGCAATTACTTGCCGAAAACGCTAAAAAGAGCGCTGAAATAGACGAGCTTCAAGACTTTGTTAACCGTTTTGGGGCTAACGCGTCTAAGGCAAAACAAGCCAGTTCGCGTGCTAAAAAAATGGAAAAAATAAAGCTTGATGACGTTAAAGCATCGAGTCGTATGAGCCCATCACTGAGCTTTGATGAGGGCAAAAAAATGTATCGCCAAGCGCTTGAGCTAACCAAGCTTGGCCATGGATTTGATGGCGAAACGTTATTTACCGGTGGCGATTTACTACTCGAAGCCGGTGCTAAATTGGCGGTTATCGGCGAAAACGGCGTGGGTAAAACCACCTTTTTACGCTGTTTAGTTAACGAGCTTAAAAGCAATGAGGGCGAAGTTAAGTGGTCAGAAAACGCCACGTTTGGTTATTGCCCACAAGACAGCACCAAAGATTTTGATAACGATTTAACCTTATTTGATTGGATGTCGCAATGGCGTACCGCTAAGCACAACGATTTAATGGTACGTGGTATGTTAGGCCGCTTATTGTTTACCGCAGACGATGCAAATAAAAAAGCCCGTAACTGTTCAGGTGGTGAAAAAAACCGTTTGTTATTTGGTAAATTAATGATGCAAGACGTTAACGTACTGATAATGGATGAACCAACTAACCACATGGATATGGAAGCCATTGAAGCGCTAAACAATGCGCTAAAAGACTTCAAAGGCACGCTTATTTTTGTAAGTCACGACCGTGAGTTTGTATCGTCACTGGCAACCCGTATTGTTGATATTAAAGACAAGCAGGTAATTGACTTCCAAGGCACGTTTGATGAATACCTTGCGAGCATAGAAGAGAAAAAAGTAGCTTAAGTGCTAGGTTAAAGGTTGAAGAAATAGCCTAAACCATTTAAAAGCGGGGCTTGTTTAAGCGCCGTTTTTTTGTGCCTGTATTTCGGGATTCGGGGTTCGGGGTTCGGGGTTCGGGGTTCGGGGTTCGGGGTTCGGGGTTCGGGGTTCGGGGTTCGGGGTTCGGGGTTCGGGGTTCGGGGTTCGGGGTTCGGGGTTCGGGGTTCGGGGTTCGGGGTTCGGGGTTCGGGGTTCGCCAAAATTATGCTTAGTATTAATTAAAACGCAATTAGTAATTTATTTATAAAAAAGCAAAGAAAGGCTGTGTTTTTTTGCTCATTTGCACTCATTCTTTGCTCTTTGTGCAAATAACTTTTAAGTGATTTATTTACCACTGAAGGTTATGAGGCGCTGCATTTTACCCGCGTCTCTCAGCCCGTTGCCCGTTGCCCGCAGCTCGTAACTTTCAAATAATATAAAAAAAGGAGCATTGCTGCTCCTTTTTAAATTTTACTTAGGCCTAGGTCATTAAACACAAAAACGCGGGGTAAACCCGCTGCTACGTGGTGATAATTCTTGGTAGCAGCGATTTTATATCGCGTCAGGCCTAGGTTATTAAACACAAAAACGCGGGGTAAACCCGCTGCTACGTGGTGATAATTCTTAGTAGCAGCGATTTTATATCGCGTCAGGCCAAGGTCATTGAGCTATACCCGCGCCTCGCACCTCGCAGCTCGTAACCTTTAACCTTTAACCTTTAAGTAATATAAAAAAAGGAGCATTGCTGCTCCTTTTTAAATTTTACTTAGGTTTATTTAATATCAAACCGGTCGGCGTTCATCACTTTTACCCATGCGGCGACAAAGTCGTGTACAAAACGAGTTTTGTTATCGTCTTGAGCATAAAACTCTGCCAGTGCACGGAGTATTGAGTTTGAACCAAATACTAAATCAACCCGCGTAGCCGTGTACTTAGTTTTACCACTAGCGCGGTCGACTATGTTGTACTCGCCTTTAGCTGCAGGCTCCCAGCGGTTGTTCATGTCGGTTAAATTAACAAAAAAGTCGTTACTGAGTACGCCTACGTTATCGGTAAATACGCCATGTTCACTATTGCCATAGTTAGTACCTAGTACGCGCATACCACCAAGTAATACGCTCATTTCTGGTGCGGTTAAGCCCATTAATTGGCTGCGCTCTAGTAATAGCTCCTCGGCGGATACAGCATAGTCTTTTTTCAGCCAATTTCTAAAACCGTCATGAATGGGTTCTAATGGATCGAATGACTCTGCGTCGGTCATATCATCACTAGCATCGCCACGCCCAGGGGCAAACGGTACGGTTATATCTACTCCTGCCTTTTTAGCCGCTTGCTCAACCGCAGCGGTGCCGCCAAGTACAATTAAATCGGCCATACTAACAGGCTTAGTTAAACTCGCTTGCAGTGTTTCAAGTGCGCTAAGTACTTTAGCTAAACGTGCAGGCTCGTTACCTTGCCAGTTATTTTGCGGAGCAAGGCGAATACGGGCGCCATTTGCACCACCACGGTGATCGGAGCCTCTATAAGTACGTGCGCTATCCCATGCGGTATTAATTAAGTCGGTTTCACTTAATCCACAATTAAGTAGCTTCGCTTTTAAATCGGTTATTTCAGCGTCGCTTAGGGTGTAATTAACTGCAGGAATAGGATCTTGCCAAATTAAATCTTCACTGGGTACATCGGCGCCCAAATAACGTGATTTTGGCCCTAAATCACGGTGGGTTAACTTAAACCATGCGCGGGCAAATACGTCAGTAAAGTACTCAAAATCGTCATTAAAACGCTCAATAATTTTACGGTACGCTGGGTCGAGCTTCATTGCCATGTCGGCATCGGTCATTATTGGGTTTAAACGAATCGATGGGTCTTCCACATCGACGGGTTTATCTTCTTCTTTAATATTAATCGGCTCCCACTGATGAGCACCAGCAGGACTTTTGGTTAGCTCCCACTCGTAATTAAGCAGCAGTTTACAATAACCGTTGTCCCATTTAGTTGGGTAGGTTGTCCATGCGCCTTCAATACCTGAGGTCATGGTATCGCGGCCAATGCCACGGGTTTTATGGTTATTCCAGCCAAGGCCTTGCTCGTGCACATCGGCGGCTTCTGGCTCTGGGCCTAAGTTTTCTTCTTTGCCGTTACCATGCGTTTTACCTACTGTATGGCCACCGACCGTTAGCGCTGCGGTTTCTTCATCGTTCATTGCCATACGTGCAAAGGTTTCGCGCACTTGTTCTGCGGTTTTAAGTGGGTCAGGTTTACCATTTACCCCTTCTGGGTTTACGTAAATTAAACCCATTTGCACTGCCGCTAATGGGTTTTCCATGGTATCGGGTTTATCAACTTGGGTATATCGCTCATCACTTGGCGCAAGCCATTCTTTTTCTGCGCCCCAATAAACGTCTTTTTCTGGATGCCAAATATCTTCACGGCCACCGGCAAAACCAAAGGTTTTTAATCCCATTGATTCGTACGCCATATTACCGGCTAAAATAATTAAATCGGCCCATGAAAGCTTGTTGCCATATTTCTTTTTAATTGGCCATAATAAACGGCGCGCTTTATCTAGGTTGGCATTATCTGGCCACGAATTAAGTGGTGCAAAACGTTGATTACCGGTACCACCACCGCCTCGACCATCAGCTAAACGGTACGAGCCCGCAGAGTGCCATGCCATACGGATCATCAGGCCTCCATAGTGCCCCCAATCAGCTGGCCACCAAGGTTGGCTTTGAGTCATTAAATCTTTTAAATCGGTTTTAAGTGCTTCTAGGTCGAGTGAATTAAACGCGTCGGCGTAATTAAAGTCGCTGTCGTAGGGGCTGGTTTTGCTATCGTGCTGATGAAGAATGTCTAAATTAAGTGAGTTTGGCCACCAATCTGTATTGGTGTTTTCGGTTGTAGTATTACTGCCGTGCATAACCGGGCATTTACCCGCTTTAGAATTATCCATATTGAGCTCCTTTTTAAATATAAGTAAAAACGCCCATGCTTACTGCTTTTGGCATTCACCAATTGGGAGCGCTATTATTTTAATGAATGACGTTTATGGTTTCTGCTTATTCAATATACGTGTAGCTGATTTGATACGCTAGGGAAAAGCAATGCTTTAAAACGATTAATCTCATTTATAAATATGATGATGCTGCCAATGTTTGTGCTTAGCGTAAATAAATATTAAAACTTTTTATAAAATAGATGATCGTTATTAAAAATAGCCACGTAATGTCCGCTGAAGGGTTTGAAAGTGACTTAGGTTTTCTTAAGTGCACAGTGGAATACCCCCCTTCGCCATGAAATTATAGTTATAAAAGGTGTATAAGTTACTTATGCACCTTTATTTCTTTCTAATTTTTATCTATTTGAATTTAGTTAAGTAAAAATTCAGGTAGGCAAACATACAATAGCACCTATCTCCTATTATTCCCTTGATATGTTGATGTAGTTTTTTCCAGCCCACCTTGGGCTGGATTTTTTTTGCCTGTAATAAAAGATTTTGAGTTAATTCCAGCTTCCCTATCCTCACCCTAGTACCAATGATGTGCGCATGTTAAAGTTAACAAAGCGATTAACTAATTTTTTAACTAGGCATATCAATGCGTTTTTATTTTTTACTATTTATTGTATTTAGTGGTGTTTTTTCATCTGCGGTGCAAGCTGCTGATAAAAACACCGCAGCACTCAACGAGCAACAACAGCGTGAATTAGCACAGCTAGAAGCCCCTTTGTACAAACCATTACTTGAACGTTATATTCTCGACGAATTAAAGTCGGTACGCCAAGATCAACAAAAACTGCGTGAAGACGTGACCAAACAAGTTACGCATACACAGTTAGACACCGCCGATCGGGCGCTTACCTACACCACAGATACCATTAATAATGTATTTTTTATTATTACCGCCACCGCGTCTATTTTAGTTTTAGTAGGTTGGAACTCGTTACGTGATGTAAAGAACAAAGTAGAAGATATAGTAAACACCCGAGTGAGTGTTATTACTGATGAATATGAAGATCGCTTGAAAATATTAGAAGAAAAACTGCGAGTACGCTCTGAAGAAATACTCAGTAACCAAGAACGCATATCAATCACTAATGAAGTTCATTCGTTATGGATGCGAGCCAACCTTGAAAGTGATATTGCGAATAAAATTGAAATATTCGATGAAATTTTAAAACGTAAACCAGAAGATGTAGAAGCCATTGCCTACAAAGCGGATGCTTTACTAGAATTAAATGAGACTGAGCAAGCTATTGAGCTTTGTAATCAAGCAATTGATATAGATAGCGACTATGGTTACGCATACTGGCAGCGCGCCTGTGCGTATGCTTTAACGCATGAGCATGCAGATGCTCTAGCCGATATAAAAATGTCGCTTGAATACTCACCCAACTTACGAAACGAGCTACTTCATGAAAGTGCCTTTGCCAGCCTGCATGATAACGATAGCTTTAATGCGATAGTTTCAAACGAAGCCTAAACTTCGTAGCCTACAGGGAGGGTGGTAAAAAGCGTGAGCAGAACGCAAAAGTTTTGCTCAGTTTTTACTTATTATTACAAGGATGTAAGCCAGTAGAATCACTTAGGCGCAGTTATCGACCCCACTAGGTTAGAGCCTCGAGCCGCAATTAAACTGCCTCTAGATTAAACTCATATCAATCTACAAAGGTCAATAGAGCTTAGCGTTTAAAGTACAAATCTATTGCTTTAGTAAGCAGCTCGTCGAGCTGCTCTTCAAAGTCTTCTATGTTGATTTCAAAATGATTTAAATACGCTTTAGCCTGCACTTGAGATAAGTTGCGGTTTTTAACGCTGTATTGCCGCTCATCTTTTTGCTTGTCGTATCGAGGTAAAAATAATAACTGCGCATAATAAGGCGACTTAATATGCTTGTTCGCAAAGCGACAAAAGTCTTCAATGTGGCCTGCGCCCTCAGGGCCTAAACAGCCGGGCTCTACACGATACATTACACGAATTTTTTTCTCGTCACTTAGCTGCATAATTAAGAATTACCTAAAAAATAATACCCTAACCACTTTGCCATCTTTAATTTGATAGCTTGAAATAAGCTCTGAACGTTTATCTATCACGTTCGGATCGTTCGAGCAGGTTTCTGATAGCTCATGGTCAATCACAATGTCACCATGCACAATACGCTTAATAGGTGATGAGTGAAGACACTTTAGCTTTTTAAACATAATGCCATAACGCGCAATTAATTTTTCTTTACCTTTAAATAATAGCTCATTCGGGAAAATATAAAACTCAACATCTTCATCATACATGCGAATAAATTCTTCAATGTTACGTGCGTTGTAAGCATTTACTAATTGCTCAACAACAGCCAGTGACTCGCGCGACTGTTTTGCTTTGGCTTGTTGCCTTGCTGTGAGTGCTTCTTTTGCTTGTGTAACCGCTTGCTCAGCTTGCGCAACAGCTTGTGCTTTATCTACTTTACTTTTAGGCTGCTGAACCGGCTTTGTTGATTCGCTGCCAAGTACTTGAGAGTCATCGGCTTTAACTTTCTCAACAACTGGCTTTTTTGGTGTATTAGCCTCTTGGCTTAATGTATCAAGCGCGTCTTGCTGTTGCGCTGCATTTTTTTGCTGTGTTTGTTTAGTCTCGTTCAGCGATGTTGATTGCTCTATAGCATGACTGTTAAATGTGAAAGCGGCCAATAAACAGGCACAAATAATAAATAAAGATTTCATGGATTTCCTAAGTACGAAGACTAAATACAATTAAAGCGCAACATAGCAAATTTTACCCTCATGAGATAGTTATTATAACGTTATAGCTCGCTACCAATACTGCTCAACCGTGATATGTCCCGGCTCTTTTCGACGATTACGCTTATAATTTTGAGCCAATAATAACTCTGTAGTGTCTTTAACCATTTGCGGATTACCACACAGCATAAATTGGGCGTTATTTGGTGTAGCGTATAACCCCACGTGCTCATATAAAGCGTTGTTTTCAATCACAGTGGTAATTCTGCCTGCTAAGCCTTGTAAAGGCATCTCACGGCTAACAACCGGAATATAGTTCAGTTGACTAGGGTGTGATTTTATTAGTTTGTTAATAAGCTCCTGATAGCTTAAATCGCTATTTTGCCGTACCCCATGCACTAAGTTGATATGTTTGTATTTTTGCCATACCTCACTTTGCTGCAATATAGATAAAAACGGGCCAATGGCGGTGCCGGTGCTAAGCATCCAAAGTTGTTCACTCGCTGGCACTTCGTCAAGGGTAAAAAAACCGCTAGCACGACGCTCCATTAGTACAGTGTCACCTGGGGTAAGTTGTGCTAAATGCGATGACAATTGGCCATCGACTACATTAATTAAATAAAATTCTAAATTTGGATCATCTGGTGCGTTAACATACGAGTAAGCACGAGCAATGCGTTTTTCACCGTCCATAATAGAGAGCTTTGTAAATTGCCCTGCTTTAAACGGTTCTACATCGGCGTTAACCGTTAAGCTAAATAACGATTCATTCCACCATTTAACTGACTTTACTGTGGCATCAATCCAATTAGACATAATTACTCCAGAGTGTAAAACGTGTTTTAGCTATCAGCTATCAGCTATCAGCTATCAGCTATCAGCTATCAGCTATCAGCTATCAGCTATCAGCTATCAGCTATCAGCTATCAGCTATCAGCTATCAGCTATCAGCTATCAGCTATCAGCTATCAGCTATCAGCTATCAGCTATCAGCTATCAGCTATCAGCTATCAGCTATCAGCTAAAACTTTAAAGTGGTTCATTTTAAAAGCAAGTTTTATAACTTTAACATTAGCATTAAGTTATAAATACTGACAGGGAAATAAATGAGAAGGCAGCGAGCTTCGAGTGACGAGCTTCGAGTGGCGAGCTTCGAGTGGCGAGCTGCGAGTGGCGAGCTGCGAGTGGCGAGCTTCGAGTGGCGAGCTTCGAGTGGCGAGCTTGTGTAGACATCAAACTGGTAGCAGCGGGTTTACCCCGCGTTTATTTACTCCATA
Organism: Pseudoalteromonas sp. SCSIO_11900; assembly: GCF_000576475.1. Lineage (NCBI taxonomy): Bacteria > Pseudomonadati > Pseudomonadota > Gammaproteobacteria > Alteromonadales > Pseudoalteromonadaceae > Pseudoalteromonas > Pseudoalteromonas sp. SCSIO_11900. The sequence continues at coordinate 92,174 of NZ_KK070025.1, read as the reverse complement.
ATTTTTAACCTGACGCGATATAAAATTGCTGCTACAGATCAATATTTAGGTTTTTCTTCCTCTAAAAGCGCAGCGTCTCTTTGTCCTCTTTGTGAATAATGACCTTGCGCGGCATAAAGCTCCGCCTACAGTAAATTCAGAAGTTAACCATATCAGTAGGCGGGAGTTTACCTCGCGCATTTGTGTTTAATATCCTAGACCTGACGCGATATAAAATCGCTGCTACGAAAGGCACTTACTGCTAAAAACAATTTTTCACCACAGAGGGTTCCGAGGCGCTTCGCGCTACACAGAGGTGAATTGGTATTTTTTAAGCATTTCTCTGTGAACTCAGTGTTCTCGGTGGTAAATACATATCTGACACGATCTAAAATCGCTGCTACACCCTGATAGTTGCTTTTTTCCTCTAAAAGCGCAGCGTCTCTTCGCCCTCTTTGTGCAAAATTCACTAAAACTGTTTGAACAAAGAGAAGGCTACGGGTTTCGAGTATCGAGCTGCGAGCTACTGCTAAAACCTTTAACCTTTAACCTTTAACCTTTAACCTTTAACCTTTGACCTTTAACCTAGAACCTGAAGCCTAGGAACATAAAACCCGTAGCTCGAAACCCGTGGCCCGTAGCCCGAAGCTCGGTGCTGGCACCTAAATTCAGGCATAAAAAAAGCCGCATAAAATGCGGCTTTGCGGGTTTAGTCTCACTTCACTTTGGGCGTGTCTCCAAAACTTAGTGAATACGTTACCAAGGAACTGCTGTATTTAACCTGAACTCTGGATAGTAAATCTCTTAACCAAAGTTCAGGTTATTTAAATAGTTAATTAAATTGACTCTAGGGCAATTTTAACCATTTCGTTGAACGTGGTTTGACGCTCATCTGCAGGTGTTGCTTCGCCGGTGATTACATGATCACTAACGGTAAATAATGCCATTGCTTTTGCGCCGTATTCTGCTGCTACGCCGTATAAGCCAGCTGTTTCCATATCAACAGCGAGTACACCTAGTTTGTCTAGATCTTTATAAAACGTGTCGTCTGCTTGATAAAAAGTATCGGTAGTAAATACATTACCTACTTTTGCATCGATACCTAAATCTTTAGCTGCATTTACGCCGTTTAAAAGTAATTCAAAGTTAGCTATTGCAGCAAAGTCAGTACCACGAACGCGGGCACGATTTACGTTTGAATCTGTGCTTGCACCTTGTGCAAAAATCACGTCGCGAATTTTAATATCGCTTCCGATACCACCACAGGTACCTATACGAATAATATTTTTAACGCCAAAACTGACAATAAGCTCACGAGCATAAATTGACATTGAAGGAATGCCCATGCCAGAACCCATAATGCTCACTGGCTTACCTTTGTAAGTTCCAGTAAAACCGTACATGTTACGTACGCCGGTTACTTGCACTGCATCATCTAAAAAGTTTTCAGCAATATATTGTGCGCGTAGCGGATCGCCTGGCATTAATACTGTTTCGGCAAAATCACCTACGTTTGCACTGATATGCGGAGTACTCATCGATTGTTTTCCTTTTGTTTGGCTAAAAGCCCTATTACTTTAAAAATAGCGAGCGTATTTTTAAGTTACTTAACTGTGTTCAGCTTATCAATAAAGCCATCACCATATTCTAACGCTTCAAGGTTAAACCATTGTGCAAGCGTTTGGCCAATATCGGCAAAGCTATTGCGTTCGCCCAGCGGGGTATTTTTCATCCCTGGCTGATAAGCAATAACCGGCACATATTCACGGGTGTGCTCAGACCCTGGAAAGGTCGGGTCACAGCCATGATCGGCGGTGATCATTAATAAATCATCCGACTTTAATTGCGCTAAAATAGTGGGTAAGTAATCATCAAACTCTTTGAGCGCTTTCGCATAGCCAACAGGATTTCGGCGGTGACCAAACTTTTCATCAAAATCAACTAAATTGGTAAAAATCAAACTGTGATCCGGCGCAGTCGCCACCACTTCGCTGGTTTTTTCTAGCAAGTTCATCAACCCTGGCGCTTTATGCTTTTGGGTAATGCCTTGATGCGCATAAATATCTGAAATTTTACCAATACTGATAACTTCGCCACCGTCTTTTGCAAGTACATCAAGCAATGTTGGCGATGGCGGTAATACTGAATAATCACGACGATTACCTGTTCTGGCAAAATCTTGATTATTAGAACCCAAAAATGGCCGCGCAATCACTCGCCCTATATTCATTTCATCAAGCAGCGCCCGTGCGATTTCGCAAACTTGATAAAGCTTCTCTAGGCCGAATGATTCTTCATGCGCGGCTATTTGAAACACACTGTCAGCTGAGGTGTAACAGATTGGTTTACCTGTTTTTACGTGCTCTTCACCTAGCTGCTCTAAAATCGTGGTACCTGAGGCATGGCAATTGCCTAAAATACCCGGAATACCTGTGCGAGCAATAAACTCGTCTACAAATTCTTGTGGGAAACTCGGCTGTGTTTTAGGGAAGTAACCCCAATCAAATAACACTGGCACGCCTGCCATTTCCCAATGACCCGATGGCGTGTCTTTACCGCTTGAAAGCTCTTTTGCGTAACCCCATGCACCTTGTGGTTTATGCCGCTCAGCAACTAAACAGGGTTCTTTACCAGCGGCTTCACATGCATCCACTAACCCTAATTTTGAAAGGTTAGGAAGCGAAAGCTTACTGCCAGTCTCGTCATAATATGCCTTGAGTAAATGTGCGAATGTATTAGCACCAACATCACCAAATTTATCTGCATCGGGTGCTGCGCCAATTCCTAAACTATCCGCCATTAAGATAATTGCTCTTGCCATTGTGACCTCACATCTGTTCTAGGTGGTTACTTTATCTGCTCTTCGAATTTTCCGTACAGGACATAAGTCCTGTTTCATAAAACCTAAACATTATAAATTTGCACTCTTAAGCGAAGCAAAAGAGATTAATCGTGTCTTTTTTGCTATTGTGATCTACCAACAATATATCCTTCTGTGTGGGTGAGAACTTTAGTGACACGAACTATTATAGCTATTGCAGGCGCATCGGCGTCCGGCAAATCTCTATTTAGCCAAACTATTTACAATGAATTGGTAAATGAGCTTGAACCAGGCGCTATCGCCATTATTGAAGAAGATGCTTATTACAAGGATCAATCGCATTTGCCGATGGCACATCGTACGCAAACGAATTACGACCATCCTGATGCATTTGAACACGAATTAATGCTTGAGCATTTAACACAACTTCGTAATGGCCACTCTGTTGAAGTACCAACTTATGATTATGCCCAACATACACGCAGCGATAAAACGCGCCGTGTGGCTTCGGCTAAAATACTCATTGTAGAAGGTATTTTATTACTGAGCGATAAAGCGCTTAATAAAGAATTTGATATCAAGGTGTTTATAGATACGCCATTGGATATTTGTTTAATGCGCCGAATGCAACGCGACATGGAACAAAGAGGCAGAACATTACAATCTGTTGTTGAGCAATATCAAGCAACTGTTAGACCGATGTTTTATCAATTTATTGAGCCTTCAAAGCATAACGCTGACTTAGTTGTGACTCGAGGCGGTATGAATCGCGTTGCGATTGATATTATAAAAAGTAAAATAAAGTACATTTTACAAGAATAACAACGGGAAACGTTTGTATGACAACATTTATGAGCTTAGTAGGCATGCTAGTGCTACTAGGCATCGCTTTTGCGGCCTCAACTGATCGCAAAGCAATAAAACTAAGAACCGTGGGTATCGCATTTTTAATGCAAGTCATTATCGGCGGTTTTGTACTTTTTTTTGAAGCAGGCAAAAATGTATTAGCGAGTATGTCTCGCGCCGTTTCATCGGTTATTGGGTATGCCAACGATGGAATTGGCTTTTTATTTGGCCCATTAGCATCGCAAGATACACTTGGGTTTATTTTTGCCATTCAAGTATTGCCAGTGATTGTGTTTTTCTCAGCACTTGTTGCTGTGCTTTACCACCTTGGCATTATGGATTGGATAATTAAAATTTTAGGCGGTGGTTTACAAAAATTATTGAAAACCTCTCGCACCGAGTCGCTTTCAGCCACCGCAAATATTTTTGTTGGCCAAACTGAAGCGCCACTCATAGTTAAACCGTTTATTGCAACCATGACCAAATCTGAGTTATTTGCCGTAATGGTAGGTGGTTTGGCAACCGTAGCAGGCTCTGTAATGGCTGGTTACGTAATTATTGGTGTAGACCTTAAATATTTAATTGCAGCTAGCTTTATGGCAGCACCGGGTGGTTTCTTAATGGCAAAAATGATAGTGCCAGAGACAGAAACACCTAAAGATGATTTAGCCGATATAGATTTAGGCGACGACAAACCGGTTAATGTTATTGACGCAGCAGCATCAGGCGCAGCAAACGGTATGCACTTAGCATTAAACGTAGGTGCCATGCTTTTAGCATTTGTTGCACTGATTGCGTTATTAAACGGTTTATTAGGCGGTATTGGTGAGTTGTTTGATTACCCTACATTAACGCTACAAGAAATTTTAGGCTACTTGTTTGCCCCTGTTGCATGGTTACTCGGTGTACCGTGGAATGAGGCAATTTTAGCCGGCAGCTTTATTGGTCAAAAGTTAGTAGTAAATGAGTTTGTTGCTTACTTAGACTTTATAAATTATCGCGATACGTTAAGTGCGCATACACAAGCAATTGTTACCTTTGCCTTGTGTGGCTTTGCTAACTTATCATCGATAGCCATTTTACTAGGTGGATTAGGCGGTATGGCGCCTAGTCGGCGAAAGGATATCGCACGCTTAGGGCTCAGAGCAGTGTTAGCAGGATCTATGGCTAACCTTATGAGCGCAGCAATTGCTGGGTTTTTCCTCTCGCTAGCTTAGAAACTTAATGAGACGATCCAACTGTTGCAAAACAATAGGATAGCGCTTTAAGGGGTTAAAGCACTATCTGACTTGAACGATACTTCACCAAGGGCCGCAAGGCCCTTTTATCGTTTTTATAGCCTCTACTTTCTAAATCCTCAGCAATTCATACCTAAAAATTCCCTAGCAAAGCTTTCATTCACGCACTCTTTACGCCATTAAAAAGCCATCATTGCACTTATACCAATCCGCAATAATACTTAATCATTTTGCGGGGCTAAACGTGTCGCTACCTGTGTTAAAAAATTCTCATTTAGAACAACTAAATAGCGAATTTTTTGCCTAGCTATCAACTCGTTTTTCCAGCCTCAAAATAGACCACTTGATTAAGCGAATTGGTATTACTAAAAAATATGAACAACTGTGTAGCTGTAGGAGCATTTACTTATTAGCCCTTTACAAGGCACTTGAGAGTATAAAAGGTAGCGAAGTTAACAAGAATGAAGGCTGTGAAGAGGCAATATAGGCATTATTAAGCGGGAGCTTTTTGAGCTTTTCTATGCTTATGGTCTAAACGCTTAATTTTTTACATAACGTTTAATGTAAGCTTCATAGCCAGACTCAGCCTTAAGCTGCTCAAGTGCTTGATTAAAGCGTTTTACTACCACAGGTGAAGCGGCTTTATTAAAGCCAATATAGTTGCCTTTAAGTTCATCCACATTAATTTGCTTGAGCTTCACCACGTCATCCCTAGAGTACCCAAATGGCTCAGTTTGATGATCAATAGTAAAGTCAGAGCCAATAATTAAATCGATGCGTTTTTTAAAAAACAATCGCATAAATGAGTCAGCTTCACTAAACAGTAGTAAGTTTTTATCGGTAACAAACCCAAGTCGACGCACCAGCATTTCATAAATGTCGCCTCGCACTATGCCCAACGAGTAGTTTTTAGCTTGTGATATATCATTCATCACAATATGGTCGCTGGTTTTTAATTTAAAAAAGTAGGTTTGGCTCGATACCAAAGGTCCCACCCATTCAAAAAGAGGAATACGTTCTTGCGTTTTTGCTAGAGAAATGATGGCTGAGTGTGGGTTATTTTGCACTAACTGGTAAGCACGCTTCCAAGGTAACATAATAAATTCGCACTCTAGTGCGGCACGATCACAAGCGTCTTTCACTATGTCATGATTAATACCCGCTAGCTGTCCAGCTTCATTTTGAAAATTGTAAGGGGCAAAGCTTTCGGTATAAATAACCAATTTAGGCGCATTAGCCTGAATATTATGGCTAAATAGCAACCCTAACGCTAATAATGTAAATTTAAAAATAAACACCCCCTATAATTTAAGTAATAACCTTAACCTAGAAAGCATGGAAAAACTATTAATTTATAGCACTTTTATAATGTTAAAAATAGCAGGTGATTTGAGAATGACTATCGTTAATAATACCAATCCGCAATAATACTCAATCATTTTGCGGGGCTAAACGTGTCGCTATTTGTGTTAAAAAATTCTCATTTAGAATAACTAAATAGCGAATTGTTTGCCTAGCTATCAACCCGTTTTTCCTGCCTCAAAATAGACCGCTTAATTAAGCGAATTGGTATAACCAATCCGCAATAATACTCAATCATTTTGCGGGGCTAAACGTGTCGCTATCTGTGTTAAAAAATTCTCATTTAGAACAACTAAATAGCGAATTGTTTGCCTAGCTATCAACCCGTTTTACCTGCCTCAAAATAGACCGCTTAATTAAGCGAATTGGTATAAATTTACAGATGGTGGGGAGATATCTTAAATTTTAGACACAAAAAAAGCGCCTTAAGCGCTTTTTTTCATTTTACTTAAAAGTAAAATTATAGAGCTGTGATGTTATCAGCTTGAGGACCTTTTTGACCTTGTGAAAGAGTGAACTCTACACGTTGGCCTTCAGCTAAAGTTTTGAAACCTTCGCTTTTGATTGCTGAGAAATGTGCGAAAACGTCTGGACCATTTTCTTGCTCGATGAAACCAAAACCTTTAGACTCGTTGAACCACTTAACTGTACCTGATACGATGTTAGACATAGTATTATTCCTGATATAAAAATTAAATTGTGCCCTAATGGGCGGTGTAGCAAAAAATGAGATGGTACTTAAAAACTTCAGGACGGTACTACAAGTATTACTTATACAACAACGAAATGGAGATTTATAAATTATCATGCTTTCTTTCTAGCTGCGCACTACTATATAGAGTTACAGACTCAAGTCAACCCTTAATGCGATTTAATTTATAAAATAGCTTAAGCAGCCCGCTTTATAAATTAAGTACTTGTTTAAAGAGCTTAAAATTCAAATTCTAGTGCCATTCTAAAGCTATGATTTTTCTCTGACTGGCTGATTTCAGTAATAAAACCGGCTTCCCACTTTAATTGTTTTTGCCCATCAAAGCGATGTAACCCTATAAATCCGGGGCCAATACCGACAAAGTCTTCGCCAAGATAAACCTCAACCGCGGGCTGAAAAGCAGACAAATAGCGGTAGCGATATTGCGCTCTAAATTCGCTTTCCCACTCATTTTGTATATCTTGGCCCCACTCGTACACTAAAAATGCATTCATAGTGAGACTTGCACGACCAAACTCTTTTTCAATCACAAAACCGGTGGTTGCTTCGTATGCGTCGGCGTCATGCTGTTTTTCAAATTCAAATAACGCGCCCCAATCAGCCCATAGCCTGCCCTGCTCTATTAACTGCCAACGAAGTTCTAACTCATACGCTTGCAAGCCAAAGTCACCATTATCATCGCGCTCGCCCACTAAATAGCCTTCCAATGCCATGGTGTCGTTAACTGCGCCGCCTAAGCCAACGCGCTGCGCTAAAATATTACCACTGTCGGTTTGATGTGATACAAGCCGCCACTCTAGCTCGCGCTCAAACGGCAAAACATACGGATGATAAACTTTATCAACCACTATGCCATCAGCATAAGTCAGCTTAGGTATTAATAAACAAAAACCAATTAATACAGTGGCTGCAAATAGGTTTATTGCTTTCATGATTGTTCCTTAGTTATTGATTTAGGAATAAAATAACAAACTGATAAAAATAACACGCTGCTCAGCACATAACTTAAAACACTGGTTAAATTAGGCGTAGCCTCATAACCGATAAGTGCGCGCAAAACCCGTCCAAACTCTGAGTTTTCAGTTAAAATAGCACGTAAATCCCATACGGTTGCCGTTGTTGCTATCAAATCAATTTGGCTCGCCAAATCAAGTGCCACAACCAGTTTTGCCGCACTGTTTAACGCTAACAATACCAATAAAGGAATAAGCCCAAAGCGCTGTTTGATTGCACCCAATAAAAAATACAACAACACACTAAAGCTACTGCATATCCCTAAGCCTAAAAAAGTGCCAATAAATAAGCTTTGTGCTGCTTCGTTGTTTTGCCAAAAGCCAATCAGGTAAATAATGTAATGACTTAAATAAAGAGTCATTACGCTGATAATCGCAATCATAAATGCAGGCGTTGCTTGTTTAATGGCGTAGTACAGCGCACTGATAAACACTAAAACACATAAAGCAATTTGGGTATATTCTAAACCCTGATAGTCGAACAAGGGACTGATTAGCGGAGCACTTTTTACAAATAAAAATGATAGCCCCACACCTAAAACAAGCATCCCCAGTACCTTCACTAAACTTTGCCTGGCAATCACTTGGAGTAAAATAAGTAAAATGGCCACCGGCAATAACTGATTGAGGCTCATCACAAGGCTAGTTATTAGCATCAGAACCCTCCTTTTCGGTCGCTATTACAGCACCACGCGCCGTATTGGGTGAAAACTCGCCAAAAAATTCATAACGCCCAGGAGTTAACGGCCCAATATAAATAACGCTTTTGCGATTAGGGTAAAGTACTTTCTCTCGGTTGAGATCGAAACTGTCGAATTCTTCAGGCGTACTATCTTGATTTTCGATTAACAAGCGTACCTTTTTATTGGCTGGCACCACGATTTCTGCGGGATAAAACAAATGATCTTTAAGTACAATAAGATAGTCTTTACTGGCGGCGTTAAATGATAAAAATACGCAACAATATAAATAGGGGTGAATAAGTCGTTTAATCACATTTAGCTCCTGCAAAAACTACCTGTACTTTTAAGCCGCCCAAATCGCTGTCTGTTAAATTAATTTCAGCGCTATAAATAGCAATAATGTGCTGGACTATTGCCATGCCTAAGCCCGCACCTTGTTCACCCGAAGGATGTTGGTCGCCGCCAACGCGATAAAAACGGTTAAATATCCGTTGTTTTTGATCGTCAGTCATACCTGGACCGCTGTCTTCTATTTGCCAAATACGCTGCCTGTGCATCTGCTTTAGGGTAATTTTTATTTGTCCGTTTGCAGGCGCGTACTTTATAGCATTACTCAGTAGGTTTGAAATCAACGTCACTAAGGTAAACTCATCACCGTTAATAGTAAAGTCATCTCCCTCAAGGCTAATAGTGTGATTTTTAGCCTCTATTTTTTCATATAGTTGGCTAACTACTTCTTGCGTGATCGCTAATAATGACTGTTCTTTAAACTGCTTTTGCCACTGCTCTGGCTGAGTACGCCCTAGTATTAGCATTTGCTCCACAATATTGGTGAGTCGATTAATACCTTGAGTCATGGCTTGTAATTCTTGGTTATCGCCTTGTTGGGCGGCCAAATTATGCACATTGATTTTTAAACTGCTCAGGGGAGTACGTAATTCATGGGCGGCATCTGAGGCAAAAAAACGTTCTCGTAAATAGGCCGTTTCTACGCGTTTAAATAAGTCGTTTAAGCGGCTGATCACTGGTTTTATTTCTTCATCCGTCACCTGCCAATTGATCGCTGTGAAATCATTTGCTTGGCGCAGAGCTAACTGTTTTGATAAACGGGTTAACGGTGCCAGTGCATATTTAACAAAAAAGCTAATAAATAGCGCAAGCAAAGGAACCGCCCATAACATGGGTAACATGGCTGATAAAATCACCGCCTCGGCAAGCTCAAACCGCTTAGCAATCGGCTCGGCAACAATAACGGTGCGTAAAGAAGTAGCAAAAACGAATACCCGCATTCGCTGCCCTGCAATATTAAGCGTTTGAAAACCCGCTTGATACTGGCTCAAATCAAGATTTAATTCGTCAGAACCGCTAAGTAGCTCACCACTTTGCCAAATTTGATACAGTAACTGGGCGCTTTCTTGCATTTTTGGCGCCATAGCGTTTATAGATAGAGGCTGTTGCATCAAGACTCCAGCCACCACTTTTAGCTCACTATCGAGTAATTGCTCACCATGGCTCATACTTTTTTGATAGCCTTTGACTAAAGCTAAAAAGCAAGTTAACACCATCATTGACAGTAAGATAAGTGTTAAACGCTTACGAATTGACATAGCGCATGGTTACCTTTGTAAATTCAAGTTTGTGCAATCTAGGGACGTTTTAATCACGTGAGCTATCTCTTTCCCACGACATAGCCAATACCACGGAGAGTTTTAATAAAATCGCTGGGGAATTTTTTTCGTAGGTGATGAATATGCACCTCAATGGTGTTAGAGCCAACCTCTTCACCCCATTGATAGAGTTTATTTTCTAACTGCTGCTTAGATTGTACGCGACCTTGGTTTTCCAGTAACGCTTTTAGCAGCATGTACTCTTTTCGCGGTAGAGAAAGTAGCTCATCGTTAAGTGTGACACTGTGCGCTGACGTATCCATAGTAACATCACCACATTGTAATAAGCTCGACTGAGCTTGATTTACACGTCGGCTCGCTACGCGCAAACGAGCAAATAATTCGGCTGGTTCAAATGGCTTAGCTAAATAATCATCAGCCCCCATATCAAGCCCTTGCACTTTGTCATCTATGCTACTGCGAGCGGTTAGTATCACCACCGGAATGACTTTTTTTTGTGCTTTTATGTGCTTTAAAATTTGCGAACCATCACCATCAGGTAAGCCTAGGTCAAGTATAACCAACTCTATTTCGCCACTGCCTAAACATTGCAACGCATGCTTAACCGTTGCGCTGTGTTCTACACTGTAGCCTTCTTGGCGCAATGAGCGGCAAAGCCCTTGCGCCACAAGATGATCATCTTCAACTAATAATAAATGCATTGTTTTTTTTGTTATCTCTTTAGTTTTTTATCAACTTTAGCTAATAATTGGCTAATTGCTTGCTGACGATATTTGTCCGCTTTAGCGCGAGTATCACGAATACCGGCCGCTTGTGCAACTAACAAATGGGCTTTGGCTTGCTTATATTCACGTTCGTCGTATAAAAACTCACCATACAAATAATTAGTATCAATGCCCTTTTGATTAAAAGCGAGTGCTTGCTTAAAAAACTTATCAGCGGTGTCATCATCACCAAAGCCAATTGGCCACCCTGGTACTTTACTGTATAAGGTTGCAAGGCTAGCATACGCTGAGCCACCTAAAGCACTGTCGTCTATTTTAAGGGCTTGCTCTAATGATGCCTTTGCATCTTTGGCATAACCCAACGCCCCTAAGCCGCCTTTTGCACCCGCAAAACTTGCCAGCACAATGCCGTTCCATGTATAGCTATTTGCTGAATTATGATAGTTTTCAATAAATTGAGCACTTTGCTCACTCAGTTGAGTAAAGGCTTTGATTTGTGCGTCATCTTTAAGCTCATAATTAGCGACCGCCCACTGCTGTTGAATAGCGAGTAAATCGCTTTGTTCATCTGCAAATACCGGCGATGAAAATACACTAACAATGCTTAAATAAGCTGCTAAAGTAAATTTTTTCATAATAAATCCTCTATTAACCTAAAAAGCTTTTTATTTTAGGGAGTTGTTTAGCAATTGCGTTATCTACAATACGTGGGAAAACGCCATTGATACGTGCAAAAAGTTTCTCAGGAAAACCAATAAATCGTCTGGTTTTATTTGAGTTTAATAACGCAACTAACTCATCAGCCACCAACTGCGGTGAATCCATTTGATTACCAAGCGCTTTGTTCATTGCCCGCGTTTGAGCATCATTAATGTCGGTATCAGTTGCTCTAGGTGCCAAATAAGTAACTCTAACGCCAGTGTCTGAAAGCTCTCGTGATAACGCTTCGCTAAAACCACGCAAACCAAATTTACTGGCACAATAAAGTGTTTGATATGGGTAACCTATGCTGCCAAAAGACGACCCAACATTAACTATGGTGCCTCTATTCGCTTGCAGCTGCTCTAAAAACAGTTGGCATAGTTTCATCGGGACGGCTAAATTAGTGCTCAGTAGATTATCAATTTGTTCACTACTACAACTACTTAAGCTTTGCATAACATTAATGCCTGCATTGTTTATGAGTAATTTAGCACCGCCCAATTTTTTGGCTTTAATTGCCAATGCCAGCATGTTTTCTGCAACGGTTAAATCTCCCACAAAAGTCATACTACCTGGGCACTGGCTACTTAGCGCATTTAGCGCATCGCCATTACGCCCTACTAATAGTAATTGCCAACCTTGTGCGTGCAGTGTTTTGGCAATCGCTTGGCCAATTCCCCCTGTGGCTCCTGTTAAAACACATAAGCCGGTATTCATGCGTGTTGCTCTTGCGCTGATGCTTTAAAGAACGGCTCGTCATCTAAAGCGCGAAAAATATCACCGTACAAACGATAAAAACATTTTGCGCCATGTAAAATAGCTTGCTGATCGGCCTCATTAGTAATTTTGTTCATCAAGTTTTCAAAAAACTTTACGTGCTCTATATCAAGCGCACCATGAGAGGTTAAATAGCTAAATGCTTTTTTAGGTAAACCAACTGCATCAGCAATATTTGAAGCTGCGCCATCAGCCAGTGCAATTGAAGTCCCTTCGAGTACATGAACCATGCCAAAAAAGCTTAATGGATTTTTACGAGCGATACTGTCATAGGCATACGAGACCATCATTTCGGTAGCAAATTGTGGCTTACTATGGCGCACGCTTTCTTTATCAAAACCACACGCGGCAATATCGTTAAGCACCCATTCTTGGTGGCCAATTTCCTCTTCAATGTATTCGGCTACGGCTTCACGTAACCATTCTTGTTCGTCGGTCAAACGGGCACCTAACGACATCATTAATGGCACAGTGTGTTTTACATGATGGTAGGCTTGCGCTAAAAATGACGCATACTCTTCAAGTGATGCTTGGCCTTTAAAAACGCGCTGTATAATTGGCGCAGCTAATAAGTACTCACGCTCGTTTTGAGTTTGTGCTTTTAATGTATTAAAAAAATCAGTCATGAATCACTTATCCAAGTCGGTAAAATTGTTCAAAAATAAGGTCAAATTGCTGGCTAATAGCCTGGCGCTTAGGACGATTATTGGTCGTTAGTAACCCTTGCTGAACACTTAAAGGCTGAGCTAACCGATGCCACTTTTTAACTTGTGCATAATCGGGTAACTGTTGATTTACAAATTTCATATGCTCACTGAGTTGTTGCTCACTCAACTCAGGGATTGCATAAATAATCGCGGTTAAAAAAGGTTTGCCCTCACCAAAAACAACGGCTTGTATAATCGCGCTTTGGCTCAATATTAATGACTCAGGCCATTCAGCACTGACATTACGGCCCATGCTGGTAATAATCAGGTTTTTAAGTCGCCCTTTTATGAAGAGCTTATTGCCATGCTGGGTCACTAAATCGCCTGTTGCATACCAGTTATTTGGGTTATGCGGCGCTTGATTTAAATACCCTAAAAATAGCTCACCCTTTATGTACAACTGGCCTTTTTCGATTTTAATTTGTATGTGCGGTAGTACAGTACCGGCACTCTTTAAATCATCATTTTTGGGCGTATTTAAACTTACGACAGATGCCGCCTCTGATAATCCATACCCCTGATAAACAGGTAAATTAAGCTCTCTGGCGGTGGCAATTAAAGCATCACTCACGAGCGCTCCGCCAACTGCAATAAACTGTAATGACTTTGGCGGCTGCCAACCTTGCTTTGCAAACGCAATTAAACACGTTAATAACTCAGGCACTAAAATAAGGGTGTTAGGTTTTACACTGTCAATTGCGCTAATAAGTTTTTCAGGATTTTTTAACCCTGAGCCAACAAAACCCAATTCGTTTAACGGCATTAAATGTACACAACCGCCACTTAATAATGGTGCATAAATACCTGCAATATTTTCTAGTAATACAGGTAATGGCAGTAAACATAAGTGAGTTGGTTTACTTATACCTATTTGCTCACATAACGATTGTGCAACTTGCATTTGGCTAGGAGTTGATAAACACACACCTTTTGGCTCGCCTGTAGAGCCTGACGTGAAGGTGATTTTTTGCGTGCCCTCAAAGTAACTAATCGGTTCTTTAACGTTGAGCTGATAGATATACAAGGTGTAATGATCAAACAAAGTAATAGACAATGTATGCGTACCCAAAGAAAGCCTTGGCATATCACTTATAAACAACTGTGCACCACACTGTGCCAACACATATTGCGTTTGTTGTTGACTAAAAAAATGGGCAATCGGTATAGCCACTTTATTGGCAACGCTTGTCGCAGCATCAAGTACCAACCATGCAGGTGTGTTATCAAGTTGAAATGCAATTGCATCAGCATCTGAATTTGCAAAAATTTCCGCTACTTTATTTATTTCTTGAAGCAGCTCAGTGCCTGTTAACTGTTGTGTTTGATTCGCAAAATGCGCAACTACCGCCGGCTGAGTCGCTAAGTCATTTAAGCTATTTAACATACTCATACCGCCTCCAGCGCGTTGATTAATGCCGTAATGCCATGTGTATTTTGTTGTTTAATATCAAGTAGCATTAGCGTATTAAGTACTTGTAGATGTGCTTGCTCTAAATTAACAATGCATACTGTAGGCTGGTTCGCGTAGTAACTTCCCCAGCTTTTTGGTTGCTCAACAACACTGCTGTTAGCCAATGCAATTTCATTACACGTTACCCCTAATAAACGCAATAAAGCGCGTACATGTTTGGTGGCACAAAAAACCAAATTAGTAGCACCAATAGCTCTTAAAGCTTCATTAACAATAATAAAATGCGATAACGTGGCTTTTCTGTGTGTTGAATAGAGATTACCTAACTCAAACACTTTACTGCGCTGTGTGCCCATTGGTAAAAACTGCTCAATGGGCGCTGCTAAATATTGTTCAATAAATAAAGGAGAAGTGGCGTTTCTAAGCCCTAAAGTGCAATGCCCTTGCTGAGTTTTATACTGACAGAGTAATGGCATAAATGAAGTTAGGCTGGCATTGTACGCAGCTAAAAAGCCTTGTTTTACTGTATCTTCAAGGCGCTGACGGTGTTCATCACATTCTCTGGCGCTCACACACTGTGTGAACGACTGAAAAAGTGTTGATGATGACTGTTGTTGTTGAGCTAATTGCATAAAAGCATCGCCTGTATTAAATCTATAGGTAGAATTTAATAGGCGAAACTTAAATAAAACTTAAGGTAAATTAATTTTTTAAAAAATTTAATTTAGACTGGCAATAACGGTTTTATTTCGGCCCGTTTCTTTTGCATGATAGAGCGCTTTGTCAGCACATTTGTATACTTGATCAATATCATCACTATGCTGCGGCCATGTAGCAATGCCGATGGAGACATTTATACAACCAACTTTGGCCATCGGTGTATTCGCCACTTCATTACGTAACCGCTCAGCAATAACAAACGCACTATCGCTATTTTCGTTCGGTAATATAAGTAAGAATTCCTCCCCACCAGTTCGCGCGACAATATCATCTTTGCGAGATACCTGCTTGATCACACACGTTAAAGTTTTTAGTACCTCATCGCCCACATCATGGCCAAAAGTGTCATTAACCCGTTTAAAAAAGTCGATATCTATTTCTAGAACCGCAAAGGGGATCTGTTCTTGAATTAATTTATCTAACAATAAATACAAACCTCGCCGATTATGCGCACCAGTTAGCGGATCGGTGAGTGCATCTTGGCGTAATTGACCCATTTTCGACTGCAGTATATTAACTCCTTCTAACATGGCTGCTTTAAGTTGCTGACTTTCAAAATACCAAGATTTAATACTGTTAAGATTCGCTACGTTTTGTTGATCAGTCGATAAATTTGCACTGTCAGCTAGTAACCTAAGGGGCTTAGCAATAAAATGCGCTAACACACCAATCAATACAAAAGTAATTAATACAATTGGTAGCATTCGCTTAAGCACCAGCCCTTGAAAAGTATCTAACGTGGCAAGTGTTGCCACCTCACTACGCTGGGCAACTACGCCCCAATTAGCAAGTTTAACGGGCGAATATCCAGCAAGCATAGACACGCCTTGGCTATTTAAAACCCGGGTGTATCCATCTTCGCTTTGCAAAACACGCTCAATTACTGGGTTATTAATGACTTGTTCGCCAATCCGCTCAGTCTCAGGATGATAAAGTAAGGTTTTATTATCAGCCACCACATAAAAGTATGCCCCGCCATCGTAACTATGCTGTTTTAATAAGGCGTTTAAAATGCTCTGTTGTTCTAAATAAAAGCTACCGCCAATATAGCCGTAGTAGTTACCCATTTCGTCAAATAAAGGATAAGAAAGTACAACAATTAAGTTATTCGCAAGCGATACATAAGGACGACTAACCAATGGACGCTGTAGTTTAAAGGCTTGTTTAGAATGAGGTGAATTAACGGTTTTATTAATAATATTTAATGAAACAGGTGAGGCCGCTTTAACGACACCTTGCATGTTAATTGCTACCGAATTAAAGCTATGTGTTTGGTTTAAAAGGCGGTTGGTTTCAGCTTGGAGTAACTCAGTATTGGTAATGTCTTTAGCAATAATTTTGGCTGAAAACTCAAGTTGCTGCATCGCGGCGGCTAAAAAGTGATCGGTCGCCGAGGCAAGCTTACTAGCAAATACATGGTTACTTTTGAGAGTATCTTCTATTACCCGTTCTTTTTGTACTTGGTAACTAATGTATAAACCACTGAACAAAATAGCGGCTGTAGCAGTGATAGCTAACAACAGAATTAATTGCCTAAGTTTAAAAGTAAATGGTGATCGAAAACGCAACTTATTATCATCCTAAGCAAATAAAAACGACTGCTATGTACTACATATATCCTAAATATAATACAGAAATTAAACTAAGTAGCCTAATTTTTGTTATTTTTGGAATAATAAAATGACATTTATTATATATGTCGGGTTTTGCAGTTAAGCTCAATAATAGTTAAGCTGCATGCACTTTATTTTTATTTAGCCTTGAGGTGTGTGTTGCTAAATAAGTACCTGTTGTCGTCTTCTCTTTTTTTAATCGGATGTTTCATGCCAATAAAATCTTCTTTTGCCGATTCTGCGCTGTCGCTTGAACAGCAACTTGGGCAAAAACTTATGCTCGATTTACGCTATTTTTGTCACCAAGGCAGCAGTGAGCGCTGCAGAACAGCATTAACCGAGTTACCAGATACACTAGCCAAAGCGATTAGCCGTTATGATATTGGCGGGGTTATTTTATTTTCTGAAAACACCCAAAGTATTGAACAAATAATTAGCCTTAATCAGCAACTGCAACAAGCTGCGTCTCAGTCTAAATCAGGCTTACCGCTTTTTATTTCAATTGACCAAGAAGGTGGACGCGTAGCACGACTGCCACGTGATGTGGCCACTTCATTTACCGGTAATATGTCAATTGGCGCCACCTATCCAGAGCATGGCACTTATTTCGCAACTCAAACCGCGAATGTTCTTGCCACGGAGCTCTCAGCATTGGGGATTAATGTAAATTACGCGCCAACCGTTGATGTAAACATGAACCCAGATAATCCGGTAATTAATGTCCGCTCTTTTAGTGAAAACCCAAATGATGTAGCAGTATTAGGTGCCGCACAAGTTAGTGAATTTGAAAAAAATGGCATTATTAGCGCACTAAAGCATTTTCCTGGGCATGGCGACACCAATGTAGATAGTCATACCGGCTTGCCTAAAGTGATGCATTCAAAAGAGGTGATTTACGCACAAGATTTAGCGCCCTTTAAACACATTATTGAGCAGCATAGTCCGGGCATGATAATGACTGCGCATATTCAGTATCCAGAGCTCGATAGCAGTACCTTGACTAATGTTGATGGCAAACAAATGATCAAGCCCGCGACAATGTCGCGTAAAATCATGACCGATATTCTACGTAAAGAACTTAACTATCAAGGTGTGGTGGTAACCGATGCACTTGATATGGCAGGTATTAGTCACTTTTTTAGTCCAACTCAAGCAATTATAAACACCTTTGCCGCTGGGGTTGATATTGCGCTGATGCCAATAGAGATTAGAACGCCAGATGACATTAAAAAGCTCGATGCTCTCATTGAGTCATTAGTCAGTGCGGTTAAATCAGAGCAACTAAACGCACAGGAAATTGCGCATTCAGCACAGCGTATTATCTCACTTAAAAGTAAATTTAAATTAAACGCTTCGCCTGTTCCCATCAAAGCATTAGCCAATGCCAAGCACATTATTGGTAAAAAAGCACATCGCGAATTAGAAGCGTCACTGGCCTTAGCGGCGATCACCCAAATAAAAAATAACAACAACACCTTGCCACTTAAGCTTACTGCTGGCCAACACATTCATATTATTATGCCCGATACGCGTAAATGTATGGCCATACAACAAGCCATAATAGCACTGAGCTCACACGCATTAGTTTATAGCTGTAGCAGTTTACAAGGTTTTGACCCTGTTGATGCTCAGCGTAATATAAACCAAGCTGATATTATTATTGCCGGAAATGCCACGCCTAATCAAAGCGCAGTGGAAATTGGCGGGATGGATGATTTAGCCGATAACCCAGACTTTGCCCTCAATAACGCAGAGCAACCTAAAGCACTTGAATCATTACTTAAAATGGCTAACAAGCAACAAATACCCACCGTGTTTATTAGTTTGCGAGCTCCTTATGATATTGCGCAGTTTGGCGACTCTGCCGATGCAGTATTAGCTTCATATGCTTATAATATTGACGTAGACAAAAACGAGCAAGTATCTGGGCCTGCATTTACAGCACTTGCTAAAGTATTACTCGGTCAAGCCCCTGCTAAAGGCAGCTTACCGGTAACTATTAAACAATCAAAGAGCCACTAATATGAAACTCAATTGTGATTTAGGTGAAAGCTTTGGCGCGTGGAAAATGGGGCTTGATGATCAAGTAATGCCGCATATTGATATGGCAAACATTGCCTGTGGTTTTCATGCGGGCGATCCTAGTGTTATGGCCAATACTCTTAAGCTCGCTAAACAGCATAATGTTATGATTGGCGCTCACCCAAGCTACCCCGATAAACAAGGATTTGGCAGACGCTCAATGAACCTAAGTGTGGCCGAGCTCACTCAGTGTTTACACTACCAAATAGCTGCCCTTGATGGTATGGCAAAGGCACAAGGATTAACCCTTAGCTATGTTAAACCCCACGGTGCGCTTTACAACGACATGATGAAACACCAGCCATTACTTAGTGCTGTGATGGGCGCAGTTGCCAGCTACCCTGCTGACCTAAAATTAATGATACTGGCCACGGCCGATGCTAAACACCACCATACAATGGCACGTCATCTTGGACTAACGCTTGTTTTAGAAGCGTTCGCAGACAGGCTATATACAGATCAAGGGCACCTAGTAGCAAGAAATATAGCAGGCAGTGTGCATGATAAAGCAGCATTATTGGCACAAGTTAAACAGCTTTTAACTAGTAACAGTGTGACTACCCAGTCAGGAAAATCGTTAAAACTTAACGCCGATAGTATTTGTGTGCACGGTGATAACGCCCAAGGTGTTGCGCTTATTGAAGATATTAAGGCACTTTGCAGCGCAAGCGTATAACTTCCTCTAAGCTGTAAACCCCCTTTACAGCTTTTACTTTCTTTTATCACTTTCATTTATTGGTAGTTTTAAATACTGGCTTCGTCGCATCTGACTGTTAATTATCCCTCTCCTACCCTCTAAATAGAGCTGTGATTTAAAACAGGGATAAATAATGAAAACGTTTTTAGCTATGAGTCTTATACTGGGCAGCAGTCAATTAGCTGTTGCCAATACCGATACATTACAACTTCAAGATATCTTTAATCTTGAATATGCCAACCAAATAGACATAACAGAAGACGGTAAAACCGTGTATTTTGTTCGCAACCGCATGGATATTAAAACCGACCGTAAAGTAGGCAATATTTGGTCTGTTGATTACAGCACAGGGCAACTACAACCATTAACTTCTGGTGTATTCGCCAGTAGTCTCTCCTGACGGACAGCGACTTGCTTTCATATCAAACCGAGATGGTAGCAACCAAATATATTAAATGGTTAAAAACAGGGGCTATCGCTAAGGTTAGTAATTTAACTAGCAATCCAAGCTCACTAACTTGGACTCCTGATTCAAACCAGCTGGTATTTAGTATGTTTGTTCCAATGGCGACGTCTGCGCCTGTCAGCTTAACTGGAAAACCAAAAGGTGCCACGTGGGCAGAGCCTGCTAAATATATTGACGATGTTTATTATCGTGCCGATGGAGGGGGTTATACTGAAAAAGGGTTTAGTCAATTATTTACACTTGATGCCAATGGCGGTAATGCTCAACAACTCACCAACGATAATTTTAATAATGGTGGGGGAGTCAGCTTTAGTAAAGACGGTAAAACTTTGTATTTTTCTGCTAATCGCAATGAAAATAATGAATTGAAGCCCACTAACACTGAGCTCTATCAACTCGATTTAAACTCGCTAGCCATTTTCCCTCTAACTGAGCGTAATGGGCCCGATCAACAACCTAAAGTGTCACCCGATGGCAAATACCTTGCCTATACAGGGTATGACGACAAGCGTACTAATTACGAAAACACCCAACTCTATATTCGCGATTTAAAAACAGGGAATACTCACAGCCTAACCACCGATTTTGATAGAAGTGTTGGCCAAATTAAGTGGAGCGCGAACTCAAAAGGGCTTTATTATAGCTATGCCGATGAAGGGCAAACTGCGCTGGCTTATCAACCTCGAAGTGGCAAACGCAAAGTGATTACCGAACAAATAG
Organism: Pseudoalteromonas sp. SCSIO_11900; assembly: GCF_000576475.1. Classification (NCBI taxonomy): domain Bacteria; kingdom Pseudomonadati; phylum Pseudomonadota; class Gammaproteobacteria; order Alteromonadales; family Pseudoalteromonadaceae; genus Pseudoalteromonas; species Pseudoalteromonas sp. SCSIO_11900. The sequence continues at coordinate 71,272 of NZ_KK070025.1, read as the reverse complement.
GCAGTGTTGCGTTTGGTCGCCCTTATTCCGGTGGCGATTTCGATATTAGTGAAAATGGTCATGTTGCATTTACATTGGCCGATACCCAGCGCCCTGCTGATGTAGCCACAATAAAGCGCGGTAAAGCACAGCGCTTAACCGATTTAAATTCTGATGCACTCGCAACCAAGCAACTCGCTGAGGTTGAAGAATTATGGCTTAAATCAAGCCACGATGAGCTGCCAATACAAGGCTGGATTGCTTACCCACCGGGTTTTGATAAATCAAAAAAATACCCACTAGTGCTTGAAATTCATGGTGGCCCTGTCGCTAATTATGGCCCGCACTTTAGTGCCGAAGTACAACTTTTTGCCGCTAAAGGGAACGTGGTTTTATACATGAACCCGCGTGGTAGTGATTCATACGGTAAAGAGTTTGCGCAAACCATTCATCATAATTACCCAAGCAATGACTACGATGATTTAATGACGGGTGTTGATGCACTCGTTGCCAAAGGGTTTATTGATGAATCTAAACTATTTGTAACCGGTGGCTCTGGCGGCGGTGTATTAACTGCTTGGATTGTAGGTCATACAGATCGCTTTGCTGCAGCTGTGGTTGCCAAACCAGTAATTAATTGGATCAGCTTTGTACTCACTGCCGACTTCCTATCCTTTCTTTGCCGATTATTGGTTTCCGGGCAAACCTTGGGATCATATTGAGCATTACATGAAACGCTCACCCATCAGTTATGTTGGCAATGTTAAAACCCCAACCATGTTACTCACGGGTGAGGCAGACTACCGTACGCCTATTTCAGAAACAGAGCAGTTTTATCAAGCCTTAAAATTGCAGGGGGTTGATACCGCGATGGTGCGTATTCCAAACGCTTCACATGGTATAACTGCCCGTCCATCAAATTTAATGACTAAAGTGGCTTACATTCAGTGGTGGTTTGATAAGCATTCGAAATAAAACGTAGAGTTATGAGTAACGAGCTATACAAGCTCGTTGCTCGAAGCTCACAAGTGTAAACCCCCTTTACAGCAATAATGTGAGTAATCCCTTACATACTTTAGCTAAATATCGGACTTAGCTTCAAACTGAGTTGGTAAAAATTCGGTTTATACTAACTCAACCCCTTTGAGTTAGTAAAAATTCGGTTTGAGTCACTGTTTATAAGCCCTCAGTTAGTAAAAAAATGTTTTATAAGTAGCGACAGTTAGTAAAAAATCGGTTTATTACTTTCTAAACCCTAGTTAAAAATCTTTAAATTAAGCGTTTAGATGCTCAAATTGAGGATTAGAAAGGCAAATCTACCCTTAATGATGAAGAGAATGGCTGTTTTTATCATGGTTAGTTAAAACCTGATCTGTATTTTAACTAGCTAGTTAAATCGTGATCTGCTTTCACTATGTTAGTTAAACTCTGATCTATATACGGCAAAAACAGTTAATTTATTGTGCTTACACGTGTCAAAGCGTAATCAACATAAAGTCCTCACAGCCAAGCATAAACATCCTTTAAATTTATTTACACTCTTAACCTGCATTGCATCCCTGAATAACTAGCTAGTAAAATACTGATCTATTAAATTATGCCTTTATGCAGGCATAAAAAAAGGGCCTTGCGGCCCTTAAGTAACACTATCTAGTTGAATTAGAATTGGTTCATGGTGTTAGCTTCACCACCGGCTTTAAGTGCATTCTCGCCAGAGAAGTACTCTTTGTGTGTATCACCAATGTTTGAGCCTGCAAGGTCTTGATGCTTAACTGACGCTTGTTCACGACGGATTTCTTGACGCTGTACGTCACGTACATAAGCCAGCATACCTAAGTCACCAAAGTAACCTTCAGATAGAATATCTGTACTTAGTGCCGCTGTATGGTACGTTGGCAATGTGATTAGGTGATGGAAAATACCTGCTTCACGTGCACCATCGCGTTGGAAGTTTTGTACCAGTAAGTCTGCAGCTGCAGCAAGCTCTGTTGAATCCATTTCTGGAGCCATAAGCGCTTTGTTATCATCAATACTTGGGTAAGCGCTAAGGTCACGACCTGCTTCTTGCCACTCTTGGTATACTTGCTCACGGAACTTAAGCGTCCAGTTGAACGACGGTGAGTTGTTGTATACTAATTTAGCATCTGGAACTTGTTCTTTAACGCGATTTACCAGCTCTGCAATTTGTTTTACGTGTGGTTTTTCTGTTTCAATCCACAGTAAATCAGCGCCTGACTGTAGGCTAGTTACACAATCTAGTACTACACGGTCTTTTTCAGTGCCTTCGCGGAACTGGTATAAACCATTGTCTAGGCGTGTAGGCTTACAAAGCTGGCCATTAAGCTTCATTGCTGTTTCGCCTTCATTCAAGTCATCAACACTGTTTACTGGGGTTGTTTCTAAAAATGCATTGTATTGGCTTGCTAAGTCACCTGGTTTTTTTGAAACCGGTACTTTTTGCGTAAGGCTTGCACCTAGTGAATCGGTACGCGCAACGATAATACCGTTATCAATACCTAGCTCTAAAAACGCGTAACGTACTGCATTAATTTTAGCTAAAAAGTCTTCATGAGGAACGGTCACTTTACCTGCTTGGTGACCACATTGCTTAGCGTCTGATACTTGGTTTTCGATTTGAATAGCACATGCACCCGCTTCAATCATCTTTTTAGCAAGTAGGTAAGTCGCTTCTTCGTTACCAAAACCGGCGTCAATATCAGCAATGATTGGCACAACATGCGTTTCAAAGTTATCAATTTTATTAAGCACTGCTTGAACGTCGCCGCCGTTTGCTTTTGCATCGTCTAGCTCGTTAAATAAATGGTCAAGTTCACGTGCATCCGCTTGCTTTAAGAAGGTGTAGATTTCTTCGATAAGTGCAGGTACTGATGTTTTCTCGTGCATACTTTGATCTGGAAGTGGACCAAACTCAGAGCGAAGCGCTGCAACCATCCAACCACTTAGGTATACGTAACTGCGTTTAGTTGTTTTTTGATGACGCTTGATTGCCATCATCATTTGTTGCGCAGTAAAACCATGCCAACAACCTAAAGACTGTGTGTACTGGCTTGTATCTTTATCGTATGCAGCCATGTCTTCACGCATGATGTCTGCTGTAAATTGTGCAATATCAACACCAGAGCGAAAACGATTTTGTAAACGCATACGTGTTGCGTATTCAGGATTAATTGTTTTCCATGCACTGCCTTGTGATTGGCATAATGTTGCTAGTGTATCTGTTTCGCCTTGATATGTTGTCATAATAAAGTCCTTCGAACGGGTATTAATATTTATTGTTGAGAGAGTGACTACATCACGTTAGCTCTGTAGCGCTTAATTAAACATTAGGCTTATTTTTTAGATTTAGTAAATTTATAGTTTTTATTGCGGCTATACATATAGTGAATGACTAAAAAGCATTCAAAGCCACTTTTTTGCGATATGGTAGGTGTACGCATATAAAAAATTGCACACTGTCGGACCGTTTAAGGATATTAATTATGAGCCACACTCTCACCCATTCAGGACTCAGCGTTGATAAGCAACTTGCTGAATTTGTTAAAAAACAATTATTACCTGGTACCCATCTTGATGAACACCAGTTTTGGAAAAGCTTTGCCCACATAGTGCAAACACTTACACCATTGAACAAATCACTACTGGCTAAGCGTGAACAACTACAAAAGCAAATTGATGACTACCACCTTGCAAATAAAAATGCTGACCAAGCTCAGTATCAAGCGTTTTTAAAAGATATTGGCTACCTAGTTGATGAGCCTGAAAACTTTAGTATTGAAACTCAAAATGTAGAGCCAGAAATAGCGTTGACTGCAGGGCCACAGCTAGTGGTGCCGGTTAGTAATGCACGCTTTGCGCTTAATGCTGCTAATGCACGTTGGGGGTCGTTATACGATGCTTTATATGGAACCGATGTTTTGAGCGAAGACGACGGCGCCGAAAAAGGCAGCCAATACAACCCTGTTCGTGGCTTTAAAGTAATGGCTTACGCAAGGCAGTTTTTAGACAAAGCATTACCGCTTGAAAATGGCTCGCATATTGAAAGTACTAACTATTCTATTGTTGACGGCGCCCTTGCTATTACCCTGCGCGACAGTTCGCACACCATACTTAAAAGCCCTGAGCAACTGATTGGCTATCAAGGTGAAGCACAAAACCCGAGTGTTATTTTACTTAAAAACAATGGATTGCATATTGAGCTGCAAATAGACCATCACCATCCTATTGGTCAAGCAGATAAAGCAGGGCTAAAAGATGTGGTGCTAGAAGCCGCACTAACAACCATTATGGATTGTGAAGACTCGGTTGCCGCGGTAGATGCAGAAGATAAAGTACAAGTTTACAAAAACTGGCTTGGTTTAATGCAAGGCAACTTGGTTGAAACGTTTAGAAAAGGCGACAAAATGGTCGACCGCACGTTACAAGCTGACCGGCAATATACAGGACTTGATGGCCAAAAACTGACCCTCAAAGGGCGCAGTATGATGTTTGTGCGTAACGTGGGACATTTAATGACAAATCCAGCCATTACGGATGTAAGCGGCAATGATGTGTTTGAAGGCATTATGGATGCCATGTTCACCGCAACAGCTGCTTTGCACGATTTAAACACTAAAAACACGATTAAAAATTCAACCGCGCAAAGTATTAATATTGTAAAACCGAAAATGCATGGCCCTGATGAAGTCGCCTTTGCTAATACCTTGTTTGGTATGGTTGAAGAGGCACTGAGCTTGCCTAAAAACACCCTTAAAATGGGTATTATGGATGAAGAACGTCGTACATCAGCCAACTTAAAAGCCTGTATTCATGCAGCAAAAGAGCGTGTTGTGTTTATTAACACTGGCTTTTTAGACCGCACTGGCGATGAAATTCATACCTCAATGCAAGCGGGTGTTGTGCTGCCGAAAGCGGCTATTAAAGCACAGCCTTGGATCAGCGCTTACGAAGATCGCAACGTTGATATTGGCCTAGCCTGTGGCTTAAGCCATAAAGCGCAAATTGGTAAAGGTATGTGGGCAATGCCAGATAAAATGGCGATGATGATGGAGCAAAAAATAGCGCACCCTCAATCTGGCGCAAATACCGCTTGGGTGCCCTCCCCTACTGCCGCCACATTACACGCAATGCATTATCATGATGTTGATGTATTTAGCCTGCAGCAAAGCATTGCCACGCGTCAAATAGCAAGCCTAGAGAGCTTACTTACACCGCCGCTCATGCCAAACCCTGAAACGCTATCAAAAGAAGATATTCAAAGCGAGCTTGAAAACAACGCGCAAGGTATTTTAGGGTACGTAGTACGTTGGATTGACCAAGGAATAGGCTGCTCTAAAGTGCCTGACATTAATCATATTGGTTTAATGGAAGACAGAGCCACCTTACGTATTTCAAGCCAACATATCGCCAACTGGCTACATCATGGTGTATGTAGCAAAGAGCAAGTACAAAAAGTGATGGCAAAAATGGCTAAGGTTGTTGATGGCCAAAATGAACATGACAGCCTTTACATTCCCATGGCAACTAATGAGCAGACATTAGCTAAAAGTATTGCGTATCAAGCTGCTTTAGCACTGGTATTTGAAGGGGTTAGTCAACCGAGCGGTTACACAGAGCCGCTACTACACAGCTACCGCTTAAAATATAAAGCACAGCACTAACTTAAAACTTAACCTAAAAATAAAAAATCAATAAGCTGATTTTTTTATAACGCTAGTGAATAATCACTATTCACTAGCTACGAATTAATTTTTAATAGTCGCGTTGTGATAAACATTTTGTACGTCATCGCAATCTTCAAGCATATTGATAAATTTATCAAAGTTGGCAATGACTTCTTCATCAGTGATTTCAACATGTACTTGTGGAACGAAGGTAATTTCATCAACTTCAAAGTTAATGCCTTCAAATGCTTCTTCTAATGCCTTTTTAGCTTTAAAGTACTCAGTATGCGGTGCAAATACCGACACCTTGCCATCTTCGGCTTCTACATCGGTTACATCAACGTCAGCCATCATCAGGGCTTCTAACACGACTTCATCGTCGTCGCCTGCAAACCCCAAAACAGCAAGGTGATCAAACATATGTGCAACACACCCAGGTGTACCTATTTTTGAATCTGTTTTAGTAAACGGTAAACGCACATCTTTAATTGTGCGGTTTGGGTTATCGGTTAAACAGTCAACAATCACCATACAATTACCCGGGCCGTAGCCTTCGTAACGGGCTGAAGAGTAATCTTCCCCTGCCCCGCCGGCTGCTTTTTCAATTGCTTTTTCGATTACGTGCGCAGGGACTTGGTCTTTTTTGGCTTTTTCAATTAAGCGGCGCAATGTTTGATTTACATCGGGATCAGGTTCACCACTTTTGGCTGCAACGTAAATTTCTTTACCGTACTTTGAATTTACTTTAGTTTTCGCATTGGCTGTTTTTGCCATCGAATTTTTGCGGACTTCAAATGCTCTGCCCATCTTGTGCCTCTATTGAATACGTTCTGTTTTTGATATTTTACCAATTCAAAGCGTATTGGGCTAGTGGTTCAACATGTTATGCCGTGCAAAAGCAGCGGAGGATTAATTTAAATAATACCCAATGCCATTAAATAAATAAAAACGAAGCTCAATTTAACATAATCAGAGTCTGTTAACCTTTGCGGATTGATATTTGTTCAAACTAGGGACAATTTAATCGCGTCGCGAGATTTGTAACCTAGTGGGCTCGATAACTGCTCCTGCGTTATTCTACTGACTTACATCCATGTAAGAATAAGTCAAAACCGAGCAAAGCTTCCGCGTCCTGCTCACGCCCCTTACCTACATCCATGTAGGCAACAAAGAGTTAATTGCCCCTAGGCAGAACCCTCCGGGCAACGCCTGTTTGGCATTGATGCTGCGTTATCGCCTATTTATGGGGAGTAACCACATTATACCCAAATTGCCTTAATATACAGAATTCAGCGTTTCACAGGGACTTAATATCAAGGCGTTCCCTTTGCAATAATGGTCGTCCCTTTTAAAAAGGAACAACGAAGGGAGTAAGTTTCTGTGAAACGCCCTACGGGTTGGTTTAAAAGCTATTTATACTGCGTTATTGATTTTAACAAGGGAATAACCATTATTTTCAATCAATGCCTTGTCAAAATAGCTTTTAATTCCAACTGAAACTCGCAGATTAAGGTAATTTGGGTATAGATAGGCTCTGCCTTGCCTAAATACCAAACAGACTGCTGCAAATTCAACCTTGAAAGGTCAACAGACCCTCACTTTTTCAGCATAATTGTCAATTAATGTTACCAATTCATCAAACGCATGAATGACAAAATCGGCTTGCTCGGCATAGGCAGGGGTTAGGGTTGCATCAGGAGCATATAAACAGGCTCGCATTTTTGCATTATGAGCAGCTTGTATGTCATATAAATAATCACCAACGTAAATAACATTATCAACGGGCATGGACCACTGCCTTGCAATCATTAATAAAGCACTCGGATCGGGTTTGGCCGGAGCTTCAGTTCGAGTGAGTACCATTTCTATTGGCAATGGGTTGTGTTGCAACTTTAGTGTGGCCGCTTTATCAAAATTACGTGTAACAATGGCCATAGGTATGTTTTTAGCTTGTAGCGCTTTAACAGCCTCTAAAACGCCAGGTAGAAGCTTAGCCGATTGTGCATCTAACAACTCATGCTGATGCACTATATTCATTGCTTCTTCACGCATATAGGGGGAAGGTAGTTGTTCTATGTAATCGAGTAAGTCTTGCTCTGCAGGGCAACCTACTTGGGCTTTTATCAATGAAAAGTTTAATTCTGAAGATACTAAAGTTCCGTCTAAATCAAAAATAACACCTTTGATTGCCTCAATTTGCGTTTTCATTTCATTCCTTGCGCTAAATAATTAGCTCAGTATGCTAGGTTTGGCTTAGGTTATCTAAACCTTTAATAAAAAGTATATCAATAAACATATAAAAACAGCTCAGTCCATTGAAATTTAATTATAGTTAGTTTGATAACATAATAGTTTGGGTTTGTATAACTGGTATAGTAAAGACTTTACGATGCAATTAATTAACTCGATCAGCTATAAAGGAAAGTGCGCACCCTCTAAAGGTGCGCAATAATAGTGGTTATTTCGGCTCAAATTTCGCTTCAAGCCAGGTATCGTCTTGGCTAAAGTTTAAGGTTTTGATCTTTCCTCGCCCTTCAACGTTCACCATATTCACTTGTGCAGGCCACAAATCTCGCAGTGCACCATGACTCATTCTAATGCCCTCAATCTTATCGGGAATAGCAGCTTCTTGGTACACCCAAAAAAACTTACCATCCACTTGTGCACCTACATAATTAAGGGGGAGGGGCTCACCGCTCAAGGTTTGTAAGGCAACATGAGATTCAACATACTTGGCAAAGCGTTTTTGGTCACGCTTGTTACTCATAATATCCACTTTGCCTTTAAACAAGTTACTAACAGCATGCTCTGTATCATGTAAATAAAAACGATGCATCACTTCAATATTGTGCGTACGCTGATTAAATAACACCGTTGTAACGGATGATTTTAATTGATGCGCCATACTTGGCGCAGCAATTAAAAAACAAACAATAATAAGCAAAAAGCGCATTATTATTGATCCTCGTCGTTATTTTTTTCGTCTTTTGGCTCGTCTTTTTTCAGCTCTGTTTTGATATCTTGCATAATATCACGGCTTACTTTTGCCTTGCTCTTTTCACGTTTGTAGACTTCAATACGCGAAGGAATAATACGGCGTGGATAGTGGTTATTTTCTACATCAACATCCGCTGTTTCCCAGCCTGGATCAACCGTTACTGAGGTAAGCGGTTTGTTTTTGTCGGTAATAATCAGCTTTTGTACGTTTTTGTGATTACGACGCCAAATTTCTGCAGGAATATAACGTTCCTCTTTAGTGCCATCTTCATACGTTAGCTCTAAAAGAATTGGCATCACTAAGCCACCAAGGTTTGAAAACTCCATCACGTAGTAGTTTTTGTCTTCTTCTAGCGCGCGATCGAGGGTTTTACGCTCCCACGGTTTTAAGCCTTTTAAAAATTTATTGTATGAATTACGTTCTTTATTGGTAACCGTAAAGCGATCGTTTTCGTCATAAAAATCGGTTACATCTGGATTTTGTTCAACCCACGTTTGTTTACCTTCAGCGCGATTACGCTCAACAAATAATGAACTTGGCTTATTTGCTTCAATATCACGTAAACGTTTAAAGTCGATATCTGGATTTTTGGTGTCTAACCGTAATTGATATACTTTATCAAGCGAGATATCAACATGGTCTGTGGTGTAGAACCAACCACGCCAGAACCAATCTAAATCAACACCTGAGGCTTCTTCCATAGTACGGAAAAAATCAGCGGGAGTAGGGCGTTTATACTTCCAGCGCTGAGCGTACTCTTTAAAGGCAAAATCAAATAATTCACGCCCTAAAATCACTTCACGTAAAATATTTAATGCCGCAGCAGGTTTAGTATAGGCATTAGGGCCTAAACGTAGCACGCTGTCTGATTGCGTCATGATAGGCACTTGAGTCTCTGACTTCATGTAAGCAACAATGTCACGTGGTTCAACGCCCCATGGAATGGTTGGATCCCATTCACGCCCAGCAACACCGTCTAAAAAGCTATTTAAACCTTCATCCATCCAAGTCCATTGGCGCTCATCTGAGTTTACAATCATTGGGAAGTAAATATGCCCCACCTCGTGGATAACAACCCCAATTAAAAAGCGCTTTTCTGCTTGAGAGTAAGTGCGTGTACCATCGTCTTGTAAATCTGTACGTGGACCATTAAAGGTGATCATTGGGTATTCCATCCCCCCTACAGGGCCATTAACTGACTGCGCAGTTGGGTATGGGTAATCAAATGAATATTGTGAATACACTTCCATCGTGTGTACAACCGCTTCAGTTGAGTATTTCTTCCATAAGTCGCCACCTTCTTTAGGGAAGAACGACATCGCCATAACGAGTGGCTGTTCATCACCACCTTGCTGGTAACCTTTAGCATCCCACATAAATTTACGTGATGATGCCCAAGCAAAGTCACGAACATTTTCTGCTTTAAAATGCCATGTTTTTGTTTTGTCTGTACCGGCTTTTTCGTTTTCGAGCGCTTCTTCTTCGGTAACAACAAACACAGGGCGTTTTGCTGTTTCAGCTTCTTTTAAACGCTTGCGCTGAGTGCTGGTCAATACCGAGCTTGGGTTATCAAGCTTACCAGTTGCTGATACAATATGATCCGCAGGAACCGTAATTTCAACATCGTAGTCACCAAACTCTAAAGTGAACTCACCACTGCCTAAAAACGGTTTGTTTGTCCATGCTTCGTAATCGGTGTAAGCCGCTAAGCGAGGAAACCACTGTGCAACTAAGAAAATATCGTTACCGTCTTCTTCAAAATGCTCGTAACCTGCACGTGCGCCTACCGCGTCTTCTTCAACGAGGTTAAACGCAAAGTCCATACTAAACTCAACATCCTTACCAGGTTTAAGTGGCGTATTTAAATCAATGCGCATTAAGGTATCAACCACAGTCACGCGCAGCGCTTTACCATCTTCATCTTTAACATTGCTAATGGTGTAACCCAGTTCATTATCGTTCATAAACTGTTGACGACGTAAATCACCTAAGCTTAACTTAGCAGGCTTTGCATCAGGTTCGTTCTGTAGGGTACTTTTAAATGTTTGCGTGGTTTCTGCAATTGAGTCATTTTTAAAAATATTTTGATCAAGCTGAAGCCATAAATACTTTAATGTATGTGGAGAGTTATTTTTATATTCAATTGTTTGACTCCCCGTTAAGCGACGCTTTTGCTCATCGAGTGTTACATCAATATCGTAGTCAACGCGTTGCTGCCAATAATTTTCAGCAGGGGCACCTGCTGCACTGCGGTAAACATTAGGAGTAGGTAAAGCTTCATCTAGTTGACGAAACTTATCAACATAGCTGCCTTTAGTTTGCTCAACAGATGAGGCAAGCACAGTGCTTGCCATTGCCAAAGGCAATACAAACGCGCTCAGTGTAAGTAAATTTTTCTTCATTGTTAATCCTGATCGATTTTAGTAACGCTACTGTGACAAATTTACAGCTTAGCTTCAATAAAATAGCGATAAAATCCTGCTTTTATAGGGTGATATTCCACACCTTTTTGTAAATACAATAAATAGCGTTTTATACAACAAAAAAGAACGGAAATTTCGTCAGAAATTTAATAAAAAACAAAAGCAATTAATACGCTAAACAAAACTGTAAAGGGGGTTTACAAAACACACTGGCTATCAAGATAAAACGAAAAAACACAGCTATTTTCATTAAAAAAGCTAAATAACGCAGTTTTAGGTTGATCTTTACTATGGTTTGTAATTAGAATCGCCCACTTTTTTAATTTGAGAGCATTTTTTTGCGTTTCTCTCAAATATTTTGTTCTAACTAGTAGTGTGGTGAGTTTATGGATTTTTATATCCTAAAAAAGCAGCAAAAGCTAATTGCAATACCAGCAGACGTGCAAAATTGTAAGCAGTATATAAACTCGGGTTATCTGTATATTGATAAAGTCGCTGCTTGTAATGAAACTAATGCACTGCAAGTATTACAAGCTAAAAAAGCCAAAGCATTAAAGTGGCCTTTAACAATCGCGCTCGCTGCTTTGCCCCTTATTTTTATAGCTTGGTATACTTTAACCTAAAGCGATACTTGCATCTTTAATTGCCTTGGGTATATTGGCGACCTTATGATTTTTTAAGAGCGCAAAATGAAAGTTCTTCACACTTCAGACTGGCACCTAGGTCAGCAATTTTATGAACATGATCGCCGTCATGAACACCATGCTTTTTTCTCTTGGCTGTTAACCACCCTCGTTAACCAACAAATCGATTTATTGCTTGTTGCAGGTGATATTTATCATACTGCCACACCGAGTGCTAGCGCCGAAAACCAACTCTATCAATTTATAAAAAACGCCAAAGCCCAGTGCCCACAATTACACGTTGTTATTATTGCGGGTAATCATGACTCCGCTAATCGTATTTTGGCTGCACAGCCCTTATTAGCCCAGTTTGATACTTATGTGGTAGGGCGGTTTGATCCTGCTAAACCCAGTGACGTTGTGATAACGATTAATAACGATGATAAACGCGCTGTGGTACTCGCTATGCCTTTTTTACGCACCAGTGACATAAGCACGCTTAGCCAAACCAAAGATGGCCCTAGTTACGCACAAGGCGTTGCAAAAGCCTATGAACTTGCTCTTGAACATGCGCTAACACTTAACGCTGAAAATACGCCTTTAATTGTTATGGGTCATTTGCATGCAAAAGGCGGTAATATTTCCAATGACTCTGAACGTAATTTGGTCATTGGCGGTGAAGAAGCTATTTCAGCGTCGGTATTTGGTAAACATGCCAATTACGTCGCACTAGGCCATTTACATAAAGCACAACTAGTAGCTAGAAATGAGCAAATACGTTACTGCGGCACGCCTATTCCAATGTCGTTTTCAGAGAGAAAGTATACCCATCAAGTAAATGTGGTTGAATTTAGCGCGCAAAAAAACCAACCGTTAAACACCACTGTAAACCCCCTTTACATTCCGCGCTTAGCAGAAGTGATTGTACTTCCTGAAGGGGAGTGTGTACCTTTAGCGCAGCTGTGTGAGCAAATAAAAGCACTCGATACAGAGCAATACGACATGGCTCCCTACTTACGAGTAAAACTTAAATCAAGTGATATCGATACCACCTTTCGAGAACAAATTGAGCAAGCACTTAAAGGAAAACAAGTTAATTTTTGTGGCATAGAGCGAGTTCGTGACCAGCAAATGAGTAATTCCTCAGAAACGGTATTTGAAGATTTAAGCTTTGTTGAAATGCTCAACCCAATTAGCTTACTCGAACAAGCATTTAATAATGATAAAGATATGGCCGCAGCGACCGTGCCCAATGAATTAAAAGCACTGTTAACCGAGGTAATTGAAGAACTTGAACAGGAGCAACTGCTATGAAAATAACGGCTGTTCGTATTCATAATTTAGCCTCCATTGCCGATGCCGAAATCGACTTTTTAGCCTCACCACTCAAAGACGCAGGCCTCTTTGCCATTACAGGTGACACCGGCGCAGGAAAAAGCACCGTACTCGATGCTATCTGCTTAGCGCTTTATACAAAAACTGCGCGTTTGAAAGGCGATAAAGGTAACCTAATTGATTTTAATGGCGATAACATTAAGCTTAACGATGCCCGCAATTTATTGCGCCGTGGCAAATGGGAAGGGTACGCCGAAGTAGATTTTAGTGGCCAAGACCAACAACTTTATAGAGCACGCTATAGTATTCAACGTACACATAAAAAAGTAACCGGCAAACTTAAAGTGGCCGAACATACTTTACATAGCCTACCCGATGAAACCTTAATTGCTGACAAAAGTGGCAGCTTAAAAGCCATAGAAAATAAAATAGGTTTAACCTTTGAGCAGTTCTCGCGTGCGGTGTTACTAGCACAACATGAGTTTGCCGCCTTTTTAAAAGCCACTGGCGATGAGCGCGCGCAGCTTTTAGAGTGCCTGACTGGCACCGATAAATTTAGTCGAATAGGGCAGCGTATATTTGAGCGCAACAAAGCTATTAAAGATAAATTTGAATTACTAACGGCAAGTTTAGCCAGTTATACGTTATTGTCTGACGATGAGCTGAGTGAAAAACAACAAACGCTGGCTGATTTAAAACAACAAATTGAACACACTAAAACAACTTTAGCAACGACAGAGCAAGGCGTTAATTGGTATAAGCAAGCGCATAGCTTGGAGCTGGCATTAAAAAATGCTCAGCAAAGCGAGCAACAAGCACATGCCGCACTCAATGCTGTTAAAGCGCAAACTGAGCAAGCAAAACAAGCGCAAAGTGCGCTTGAAATTAAAGATAACCGCCAGCGCTGTGAAAGCTTAACAGCGCAAAATAGCCAGTTAAATACACAAATAAAACAATTAAACGAGTTTGATCACAACGCGCTGATCACCGAGCAAGCCAATAACGTTAAAAAACAGCAAAACGAATTAGATACAGCAAAACAACAAAAGCTAACAGCAGAGCCTCTGATTGCAAAAGCGCGAGAGCTCGACAGCCAATTAACAATATATAACCAAACTATAAAAAGTCTGACTCAACAAAGCGCCAAAGAGCAGCAACAATTAAGTGATTTACAACAGCAGCTACAACAAAACAAAAAAAGTGCAGAGCAAGCCACAACGCAAATCGCAGGGCATCAGCACTGGTTAAACGAGCAGAGTCAATTAAAGCCATTGGCAACTGATTGGAACTATTTTCATCATAGCTTTAAGCAGTTTTTTAATACTCATACACAACTAAAAACAACCCAGCAGCAAGCCCAGTCTCATGCAGAGCAACAAACAATACTCACAGCGAAACTTAGCGAGCAAAATAAACAACTCGAACAAGCAGAGCAAACGCTTACAACGCAGCAGCAAAGCCTAAATAAGCTAAACCAGCAGCACGCTCAATTTAATATTGAACAATGCGACAGTAAGCTTAAAAACATTGATTATTTAAAAGATCAGCGCACACACTATAAGCAGTTTAACCAAGAATTAAAACACACGGTGCAACAGCAACGTGATGTGGCAGAAAAGCTCAGCCACAGTGAACACACTAAAACTACGCTGCTTACGCATTTAACCAGCAAAGAGCAGGCACTTAAACACGCAGAGCAAGCACTCAATCAAGCGCGGCTTCGTGCCAGTGAGCATGTTGAGCATTTACGCGCACAACTGGTTCCAAATGAGTCGTGTGCCGTTTGTGGGGCTACAGAGCACCCGTTCGCGAGCAATCAAAGCCAACCTTTTACAAACCTAATAACCGACTTTGAAAATGCATATAATAACGAAAAGCAGCAACACCAAGATGCTCAAGCACAGCTTCATCAACACCAAACACAACACGCTGTTTTGGTGGCAGAGCATGCTCAGTACAGCCAAGCCATTAGTGATGCACAAGCCAAAATGCTGGAAATTAAAAATACCATGCAAGCGGCTAAAACCGAGCTTAATGAGTTAACAGTTGAGCAGCTTGATGAAACTTATAAGCAATTAAGTGAACAAAAAACACAGTATTTTTCGGCGCAAAAACAGCTTAGTAATTTGCAAGAAACTGTTAACCAGCTGCAAAGCACAGTTAAAAAAGAACAAGCGACACAGCAACAATTAAACACACAGCATGTTGAGCTGAGCAATCAGCAATCTCAGCTTAATAACAAATGCGATGAACTAGCAACTCAAAACGAAGCGATTATAAAAGAGCTCAATTTACATTTTGAACACAGTGATTTTTGGCACGCATTGCAAGCAGGATCGTTAACGCTTAGCGATTTAGCTCAGCAGGTAGAACAATATCAGCAAATCCAAGCACAGCTTGAACAAAGTCAAAAACAATGCGACAGCGCCAATGTACAGTTACAACAACTAACACCGCTTATAACCAAAGCAGAGCAGCGAGTTAACACGCTCAATGAAGAATTAACTCAAACACAGCAACAGCACAATAATACGCAGCAACAGCGCTTAGCCTTATTTGATAACCAAACTATTAGCGCTGATGACTACCAAGCTAAACTGTCAGCACAGCTAGAGCACTGCCAAAACCAATTAAGTGCCAGCCAACAAGCACACGACAGTGCCGTAAAACAGCGCGATGAACACGCCATCACGCTTAAAAACCTTGAGCATCGTCTGGCAGATAACCACCAAGAGTTAGTGATGCTTGAAACGCGTTACAACGACTGGTTTAAAGAATTTAACATCCTTCATGGCGATATCAGTCATGAACAAGTCACATTTTTACTAACTATCAGCAACGACGATATTAAAACTCAGTTAAAGCAAGGCGAGCAACTATCGCAAGCAGTCGTTGATGCCAGTGCCGCGTTAAAACAACAGCAACAAGCTAATGAACAACATCAACAAAATAATCAGCCAACGCAAAGCGAAGCACAGCTAATTGAGCAACAAACCCACTTAGATACCCAGCAAACACAATTGCAAAATAGCTTACTCACCATCAATACCGCGATTGAGCAGCACAACCAAAATGCAAAAGCGCTTGAGGGTAAACAAGCTGAACTGAGCCAGCTCAAGCAACAGGTTGACCAATGGCATTTACTTAATAAAGTACTAGGCGATGCCACAGGGAAAACAATGCGCAATTTAGCGCAAACACAAACACTCAAAATATTGCTGCATTATGCTAATAGCCATTTAAAAACCCTTAACAAGCGTTATGAGCTCACTGCAATTGCTGAGTCACTTGATATAGCCATTATCGACCGAGATATGGCCGATGAACAACGCTCGGTCAATACACTATCTGGCGGTGAATCGTTTTTAGTGTCGTTGGCATTAGCACTGGGACTTGCCTCACTATCTTCGAACAAAGTGCAAATTAACTCGTTATTTGTTGACGAGGGCTTTGGAACACTAGATAGTGAAACACTCAGTATTGCCATGGACGCGCTAGATTCATTACAAGCGCAAGGTAGAAAGGTCGGTGTAATTTCACATGTAAGTGAAATGAGCGAACGCGTTGCTACGCAAATTCATGTCGCTAAAAAACCGGGTGGATACTCCACCATAAACGTAATTTAAGGAGATAGCATGCCCACTTTCACAGGCGAAGAAGCACAAGAATATGATAACCGCATTACCCGTTTAGTCCCAGGCTATGAGCTACTTCATCAACTAACCAATGCACAGCTGCAAACCACGTTAAGCGACGATGCACACATTTTAGTGATTGGTGCCGGCACAGGTAAGGAAGTATTAGCATTAGCAAAAATGAATCCTAAATGGCAGTTTACTGCCCAAGACATCTCCAGTGATATGCTCGATATTGCAAAACAACGCTTTGCAGAGCAAGGTATTGATAGCCGTGTCACTATTGAATGTAGCCCAGTTGATAAAGTAAAAGCGAAAGCAGACGCCGTATTATGTTTACTGGTGATGCATTTTGTAGAAGATAACGGCGACAAAAAACAAATTCTTAAAAGCATTAAAGCTAACCTTAAAAAAGGAGCGAATCTTTATATTGCTGATTTAATGCGCCCAGAAACAACATTTGAACGTGAGTCACAATTAAACACCTGTGCTCAATTAGGCCTAACTGAAGCAGGCAAAACTCAAATGGGGCATAACCTCGAAAGAGAGTTTTACCCCCTAGATCGTATGCGCTTTAGTGAACTACTGAATGAATGTGGATTTGGTATTCCAAAGCTTTATTTTAAAGCGCTTGGCTTTAGCGGTTACGTTGTATAAATTTTTGTCAAAAAAAAAGCTAATATCATAATGATATTAGCTTTATTGCTTAACACGAGTTTAAGCGGGGTAAGTGCGCTTTAAAGCCCACTCCCTCTATATTTAGATGCAAACGATGTTTTCAGCTTGCGGGCCTTTTTGACCTTGAGTAACAGTAAACTGTACTTTTTGGCCTTCGGCTAATGTTTTGAAACCGTCGCCAGAGATAGCACTGAAATGTGCGAAAACGTCTGCGCCAGATTCTTGCTCAATAAAACCAAAACCTTTTGCTTCGTTAAACCATTTTACTGAACCAGTAGTTGTATTAGACATAATATGTATCCTAAAAATTAATTAAAGTGTGCCTGAAAAGAGGCGATTGAGCCGAAAAAATAGTTAACTTGAGGATATCGCGTAGGATTATTACTAAAACAACGGGGTACTAACAAATAAAACAAAACTTCTTTCAAACTTATAAGTATTGATGGGTTAACACTAACCCATCAATTAAAACTATTTAGATGCAAACGATGTTTTCAGCTTGCGGGCCTTTTTGACCTTGCGTTACAGTAAACTGTACTTTTTGGCCTTCGGCTAATGTTTTGAAACCGTCGCCAGAGATAGCACTGAAATGTGCGAAAACGTCTGCGCCAGATTCTTGCTCAATAAAACCAAAACCTTTTGCTTC
>NZ_KK070025.1:0-52719 GCF_000576475.1 Pseudoalteromonas sp. SCSIO_11900 | reverse complement strand
TATTTAGATGCAAACGATGTTTTCAGCTTGCGGGCCTTTTTGACCTTGAGTAACAGTAAACTGTACTTTTTGGCCTTCGGCTAATGTTTTGAAACCGTCGCCAGAGATAGCACTGAAATGTGCGAAAACGTCTGCGCCAGATTCTTGCTCAATAAAACCAAAACCTTTTGCTTCGTTAAACCATTTTACTGAACCAGTAGTTGTATTAGACATAATATGTATCCTAAAAATTAATTAAAGTGTGCCTGAAAAGAGGCGATTGAGCCGAAAAAATAGTTAACTTGAGGATATCGCGTAGGATTATTACTAAAACAACGGGGTACTAACAAATAAAACAAAACTTCTTTCAAACTTATAAGTATTGATGGGTTAACACTAACCCATCAATTAAAACTATTTAGATGCAAACGATGTTTTCAGCTTGCGGGCCTTTTTGACCTTGAGTAACAGTAAACTGTACTTTTTGGCCTTCGGCTAATGTTTTGAAACCGTCGCCAGAGATAGCACTGAAATGTGCGAAAACGTCTGCGCCAGATTCTTGCTCAATAAAACCAAAACCTTTTGCTTCATTGAAAAATTTTACTGTACCAGTAGTTGTATTAGACATAATAATATCCTAAAAAAATAATAAAAAATTTGCCTTAAAATAGGCGTTTAACAGGAAGAAAACAAACATTTAACTTGAGGATATCGCGAAGGATTATTACTAATAACAACGAGGTACTTACAAATAAACAGGGCTTTCTATCAACCCGATGGCAAGCAGAATAACAGCAATACACTTTATAACAAGCTTTATTTACACTTTATTTTTACCTATTTAGGCAAAGCCCGCTGCCATAGGCTTTGCAGCGTCATCGGCTTAACTTTTTAAAGTTCGTGTAAAACATAACCTGTTAAAAGTGCAAGTTACGCGTTCTTACAATATCTTTCATCACAATGGTTGAGGTTAAACGTTGTACACCCGGTAAGGCTGATAGCTTGTCATCGTAGAGTTGCTGAAACGCGGCTAAATCTTTAGTAACGACGTGTAATAAGTAATCAGGGGTGCCAAATAAGCGTTGTGCATTGGTGATCTGAGGGATAGCATCGACTGCTTGCTCTAATTTGCTTAACGACGCTTTATCACCTTCTTTAATAGTAATAAATACTAACGCAGAAAAGTTTAAACCAACCTTCTCCGGTGATATTTCTGTTCTGTAGCCAACAATTGCTTTGCTTTTCTCAAGCTCTTTTACACGACGATGACAAGGTGACACGCTTAGCCCAACACGATCAGCCAATTCAGAAAGGGTGAGCCTGCCATCAACTTGCAACTCAGCAAGAATTTTCCTATCTATGGTATCCATAGTTGATTATTTCCTAAAATGAACGCTTATGTCAGTAAAATACAGTAACTTTTACTCATCAGAAAGAAATAAAATAGCAGCTCACTTATTTTGGGTTTTAGCGCATGGATACGTATGGATATTAATATTATTTTTTCTTTTTGGCTGGTATCAATCTTGTTTGTACTTACCCCCGGTGCCGATTGGGCTTATACAATCAGTGCAGGTATAGCGGGTGATAAAATCATTCCTGCGGTGTCAGGATTAATACTTGGGCATTTAATGGCCAGTTTAATAGTGGTGGTAGGTTTAGGCGCGTTATTAGCATCGCATGCCATGTTTATAAAGCTGTTAACCTTATTTGGTGCTTTGTATATCATTTGGATTGCCGTATCACTGTACCGATTTCCTCCAATGCCTGCAGCCTATAACGATGGCCAAGAACACACCTCAGACACGCCCCTAAAGTGGATGAGAAAGGGCTTTATAATTAGTGGCTTGAATCCCAAAGTGATGCTGTTATTTTTAGCCTTATTGCCGCAGTTTGTTTTACCAACACTGTCATTTTCTATTACTGAACAATTGCTGGTACTTAGCATTATTCATTTAGTTGGCTGTGCGCTGGTATATTGGTTAATAGGGGTAAGTGCCAGAAAAATCCTCAGCAATAATCCGGCGCTCTCACTAAAATTTGGCCGTGCATCGGCCTGCATCCTATTTATTTTGGGCTCGCTCATGCTAGTTGATAGCGCTAACACACTGAGCGTAACACTTACCTAAAAAACGAAAGTGGCTTAGATTATTCGTAACTGAGCCACTAATTCACTCAAACGGGCAATTTTAATATTACTCAGCTGCCTATAATCAAAATAGGGGCATACAATAATATTCTGGCTTTTATCTATAGCAAACTCATCATCAAGCCAATCAAGTTGGGCGTTTAACTTACCTTGTTGTATCAAGTTTTTAGCGTGAGTTCTTCCTGCAATAATGTGCAATTGATTTTTATGCTCAGTAAGCACCGGCGCACTAAATAGTAATGCAGTACCGCTATGTTGCTGTAACAACAGCTCATCGCGATATGCTTGCCAACTCACGGCTTGTTTAGCAAAAGCGTAATACTCGCTTGGCAGCGCAAATAACACCTTGGCGTACACATTAAAGACTTTTCGCCAGCCATTGCCACAGTGCTGGTTTATGCTATTTATTTGCCCACTAACTACAGGCTCTAGCTGCGCAAGTGTTTCAAAGTAAGGCATAGGGGGCGCTTTTGCTACATACACAGCAACACTGAATGAATTATCACCTAACCCTATTAACTGGCTGCTCACTTTAACTGCTCTTATTTTGCGCTAAAATACGATCAAGATTGTTAGCAAAGTTTTGTCTGTCACTTTGGCTTAATGGAGGCGGCCCACCACTCATTTCTACACCACTTGAGCGCATAGTATCCATAAAATCGCGTACATTTAGTAATGAACGAATGTTTTCAGTGGTGTAAAGCTCACCGCGCGGATTAAGTGCTTGGCCGCCATTATCAATCACTTCACTTGCCAGCGGAATATCTCCTGTGATCACTAAATCGCCTTTTTCTATTCGTTTTACTATTTCATCATCAGCCACATCAAAGCCCGATGACACTTGTAGTCGGCTAATAAATTTTGACGGTGGGATTCGCATGGCATGATTTGCAACCAGTATAGTTTCTGTTTGTGTACGCTCTGCGGCTCTAAATAAAATTTCTTTTATTACCACCGGACAAGCGTCAGCATCAACCCAAATTTTCATGCTAAGTTCTTTAAATTGCTTTAGTATTAAGACGATCCTATAGCAATTTCTAAAGAAAAGGAAACAACATGAAACTCGCTTTTAAAACCGCATTATTTATTACCACCGTGTTTTTACTCAGTGCCTGTACCAGCGCCCCCGAAGGAATAACTCCTGTTAAAAACTTTGATTTAGAGAAATACCAAGGCAAGTGGTATGAAATAGCACGATTAGACCACTCTTTTGAACAAGGAATGGAGCAAGTAACAGCCACTTATTCAATTAACGATGATGGAACGGTAAAGGTATTAAACAAAGGGTTTATTAGTAAAGAACAAAAATGGGACGAAGCTGAAGGCTTAGCTAAATTTGTAGAAAACGCCGATACAGGGCATTTTAAAGTGTCATTTTTTGGCCCGTTTTATGGTGCCTATATTATTTTTGAGCTCGACCAACCTGATTATCAATATGCGTTTATTACAAGTTATAGCAAAGATTACTTATGGTTTTTATCGAGAACACCTACAGTGAGTAAAGAGCTCAAGCAGCACTTTTTAAACCAAGTAAAAGCACTTGGTTTTGCAACTGATGAGATTATATGGGTAAATCAAAAATCGCTGTAAAGGGGGTTTACACCCTTAGGTTGTAATAAAACGTTCACCTTACTGTAAGGTAAACTAAATAAAGAGGGGCTATATTAGCCCCACTTGCAAAAGGAAAGGCAAGTACAAGACATAATGACAATCCCCCTTTTTAATTGGCAAGCCTGATGGCTTGCCATTTTTTTACCTCAATTTAGCCTATTCTTTGGGATCAGGTTTTTACTAACTAAAGTCCATTTAAACCAAAAAATAACGTACTCGCGGCCAATATCAATAATACAAGCAAGTTAAAAAGCTTAGTTAGATTGACTAAAAAACTATAAAAAATCATTATAATTAAAGCACTTAACGACATAAACCCGCAAAACTGTAGAGCGCCATAGCCGTGTAATTCGCTAACACAAAGTAGTAAACTTAGTAAAATACTGATCCAAGCAACACTCAATAAAATTAAACGCTGCTGATCAGTAGGGCGCTTGTTAAAAACATCCTTAAAATGATTAAACTTAGCCAGTGCAAAGCAGTTAAAAGCCACCAAACATAAACTAAAAGGGAGCAATGCCATCATACTTTTTGCTCCTGAGTGTTTATCGGGCTAGGTTTTTTAGCTTGCAGTGCAGTACGTAATTTTTCGGTTTGTAACAAAAACAACAAACCAAATAACAAAAAGAGACTATCAAACATAAATAAAGCCCACTGTTCATTACATAAATAACTGATTATATTCCCTTGTGTTGTTAGCGCATTAACCACTGGCACACTAAAACAAGCAATGCTGTTTATGGCCGCCATAACACACCACTGCAGCTTGTCACGCTTTACAAAAGCGATAATAAGTACACACAGCCAAGTTAAAAAGAAGGCAAGTATCTCTTTATCCGCGCGCTCCATTGCGCGTGTGCTGATTAATCGGTTTGCTAAAAAGAACGCAGACGTTGCCAAGGGCAATCCCATTAAAGTTCCTAAATTAAGCGCTTCGACGAGTTTTAAACCCCATGATGGCCGGGCATTTTTTTTCATTCGCTCTCGAATGCGCTTTGCCCACATAATACAGCCCGTGGCTATCATTATGCAGCCAGCAATGCCGCCTAAAAAGTATAAAACACGTAATAATGGCTCCGCTAAACGCCCAGTGTGCATTGAATTTAGTGACTCATACAGCGCTTTACTGCCGGTAAGTTCATCATCAGTTTGAGCAACAAGCTCACCACTCGCTCCACTAAATATCAAACGCGGTGCTTGATCCCTTAATGTTTTTCCAGGGCTGACCAAAACCATAATAGTCGCAGCGGCCTTATTCGGCTTATTTATAATCACCCGAGTTATATCAGCCTCTGGCCACTTAGTATAAACCTGATCCAAAACAGTATTGATAGGCACTAATGGCGCTGTGCCTTGCAACGCCTCTGTTGCAGGACTACTTGGCGAAACATCATTAAAAAAGCCTCGTATTCCATCCTCATAAACGGTTTGCGCGGGGTAGGGGAAAATCATAAATATCAGGGTAATAATGCCCGTATAAGTAATCATTAAATGAAAAGGTAAGGCAAATACCGAACTTAAATTATGCACATCTAACCAACTACGGCTGCCTTTATTAGCTCTAAAAACAAACATATCTTTAAAAATACGTTTGTGAATAACGATGCCAGATATCAATGCAATGAGCATAAATAAACTAGCAAAACAAACAATCCAACGTGCCGTTTTTACATCAATATAATGCAAATCAAAATGCAGGCGATAAAAGAAATTCCCCCCTCGAGTATCTATAAAGGGTGCTAAAGGCTGCATATTATTTGGATCTAAACGGGTATTTTCAAAAGAGGCTCTGCGCTGTCCAGGCTCTTTTGGTTTTGCATAACCATACGTTAAATAAGGTATACGCTCCTCAGGAAGCGTTATACGCCAATTAGGCGCATTAGGTGCTTGCGCATTTAAATACTCAACACCCGACACGATTTGTTGTTTTTGCGCGCCAATACGATCTGCCTGCTGCTCAATATTATGGACACTTGGCTGATTCCATAAGCTCACTTCATCTCTAAAAAAACTAATAGTGCCTGCAAAAAATATTAAATACAGTAACCAACACACGAGCAAACCCACCCATGTATGTAACCACGTCATTGAACGAAAAAAACTCCCTTTCATAACCATCCCTTCAGTAGCGATAAAACGACAAGTTGCGCTGCAATACTTAGTAAAATACTGATCCAAACAGTTTTTAATGAATGAATATAAAAGCTATAAATAAACACCAGGGCATAAATTAAAATACTCGCAGACACACTAAGCAAAACCGCGTCAACTTTAGGCACAGGCACTACTGCACTTAATAGCGACACACTAACGGCTGTAAAAAAATACCCGCCAACAATGGCAATAAAAAAACGCGATAAAACCGCTAATTCATAGCTAAAGCGTTGCATAAATTGCCATAACATAGAAAAAACGGGTTTAGGAAAGTCTAAAAGACGGTTGGAGGCCTGCATAAACTGCAAATTCCTTTTAAACATAGCTAAAAAAAGATGGTGATATTATAACGCCAATAAATACAAAAGATAGTAGTTCTTATTTGCATTTGAATAAAATAGGCTCTTTTAATACTGTTAGTTAAATAGTGATCTGAAATAAGGCACCTGAACAAACAGTTATAACCGCTGCAAACGGCTATATAGCGATGCTTTAGTCCCATTATTTGCTATTAACATACGCTCCCTTTGGGATTACTACTATTTTAGCTTTGTAATACTAAAGCCTAACCACCTAATTTATAATAACTTTATTTAAAAACACCGAAAGGATCACGATTTTACTAACTACTTTTCAAAATTGTTAAAATAAACCGATTTTTTACTAACTCAACCGTATAAAAATTAAAAAAGGCTAATAAACAAACAAAAATAAGCTAGCGGAAAGAAATATACCATCATTTACTACTTAAGTTGATAAATGGCTGATCTGTATAAAACAACAACTTGTTAGTAGCAACTAACTTAATACCAATTGTGTTAAGTTACTGACCATTGATAGCGACAAATAAATGGAGTGATAACAAGGCGTAAATTTTGACATGTGGTTGTTCTACTTGAAAAAAATTATAACGCAGTTAGCGCTTTATTTAGCTCGCTAAAATGGTTAAATATTTAAGTCGATTGGTATAACTTCAGCACCAAACAAAACGCAGCCTTAGCGTAAGTAAAATTAGGGTTTATTTATTACTTTTTTTTTTAGCGCTAGCGAAATAACGCCTTAATCATAGCCGTAAAGGGGGTTTACAGCATTAAAACTGAAGCCATTATTTAAACTTAAAATACATGAGACTGGAAAAGTAAGTATAAAAAAGGTGGCCAATGCCACCTCTATAAACAATAACTTTTACAACATTGAAAACAGCTTTTTAAGTTGTGGCATGTATTCGCTCACAAGTGCTAGGTTATTTTCACTGACTACAGGCTCTGCCGATTGGGCTGCGCTTGATGCCTTGCCAAACGTTCCCATTAATGAACTAACGCCTTTGTCTTTACTACTTTGCATACTTTGTAAGCCACCCATTAATTTATTGGCGGTTTGTTTATGTTCATCTGATAAACCTGATTTTAGGTTTTCAATGTAAGCCATTGAAACTTCCGATCCTACAGCAATTAATTGTTCAGGCGTAAAACCATATTGGCTAGTTACGTTGGCAAAGCTTTTATATAAGTCTTGCTGTTTGATCATGCTAAGTGCGCTGTTGGCTAACGAGCTTTGCTCAGTGATCGTTTGATCTGCCGATGCGCCCAGCATATTCGCTAAATCTAAGCCTTTTAACGACTCTTGATTGCTTGCCCAACTTGTAACTGCAGGTAATGCCTTAATGTAGCTTTGTAATTG
This sequence comes from Pseudoalteromonas sp. SCSIO_11900, assembly GCF_000576475.1. Lineage (NCBI taxonomy): Bacteria > Pseudomonadati > Pseudomonadota > Gammaproteobacteria > Alteromonadales > Pseudoalteromonadaceae > Pseudoalteromonas > Pseudoalteromonas sp. SCSIO_11900. Next base: position 45,146 of record NZ_KK070025.1, on the reverse strand, counting down.
ACCTTCGTTAATGTCTTGTGCAAAGCTTGAGAAGCTCATCGCTAACAAGCTGATTGATAACAGTAATTTTTTCATTAAGCATTTCCTAATAGTAAAGTAGCGTTAATTAAAAACTAATTAACGGCTATTGCCAATACAAAGCGTAAATTTATAAATTATTATTTACTTAGGTGTGAGTTTAAGTTGATTCACCACAACGCAATGTACTGATGATATAATACATTTTTGCAAAAAGAGCGGGGCACTATGTTAACTATTTCAAACAGCGTAACCATTGATGAATGGGAAGTAGAGCTCAGCGCTATTCGCTCGCAAGGCGCAGGCGGGCAAAATGTTAATAAAGTAGCCAGTGCTATACATTTACGCTTTGATATTAATCGCTCTAAATTACCTGACTTTTATAAAGAACGATTACTTGCTTTGAAAGATTCAAGGATCACCAAAGAAGGGGTATTGGTTATTAAAGCGCAAAGCCATCGCACCCAAGAGCTCAACAGAGAAGATGCGCTAAAACGGCTAAAAGATTTAATTTTAAGCGCCACTAAGGTTAATAAAGCACGCCGTGCCACTAAACCTAGCCGTAACTCACAGCGTAAACGCATGGATAAAAAAACCAAACACGGCCAAACTAAAGCCCTACGCGGTAATATCAAGCTAGAACTTAAGTAATCTGAACTCTGGATAATAAATCTACCTCAAGCAGCTATTTCCAGCGCTAACTGCGTTGAATTTACTTGCAATAGGCTAGTATAAAAAAGGCTGCGAATGCAGCCTTTAATTTAATCATAAGTATGATGGCGGGTGACGCTAAATCGGTTGAGGATTCGATGCACTACATACACTGCGCTTAAGCTTACCGTAACCGCAACGGCCACCGAGCTAAATCGATACAAAGCACTGTATATTAAATCTTGCCCTGGGCCTAACGACTGACCAAATAAAATGCCAAACGTGGTTAATACCCCAAACCCAACACCCGGTGGACCACCACCTAAAATATGAAAACGGCTGAATATAAAAGACAAAATCCATAATATAGCCACCGGAAAAAGCAAAACGTCGGTATGATTATACAAAAACAACTGCGAAACCAAAGCAGCATTACAGCCTATCAGTGTACCAATAATACGTTGCCAACTTGCGGTGCCCGCTGCCTTAAAACACAACGAAAACAAAATTAAAATAGACGCCGCTTGCGCCGAAATTGAATCTTGTAAATCAAGTACCTGAAAAACTACGAATGATAAAGTCGCAACGCTAGCGCATAGCAACACCTCGTGACGAATACTTTCTTTGTCCTTGTGTGGCACAGCGCGCATGGGCCGCGCTGTCACATCAGGAAACAAACCATGCATCAAGAGCGCAATAATAATAGTAATAAAAATAGCCATACCATTACTTAAAATAAGCGGGTAAATGCTGCTTGCTTGATCAACATGGCTGGCAAAGTGCAACTGAATCGATAAGCTCACCGCACCTAACGCACCAAATAAAAACGCGCCGCCACTACTCATTAAATAAAATAACACGCAAAAACTAGCAAAAATAATGAGCGTCATTAACACCGGTAAGTGTGAAAATAAGCCCTGCAAAACAAGCACAATAAACGCACTGTAGGCAGCACTGGCAACAAATTGACGGATCACACCTTTGTTAATACTTGGCACTAAACCCAGTAATAACATAGGGTAAACTGTAAAAAATATCCCATTTGGCCAATTCATTAACTTACATAAAGTAAAACCAATAGTGCAACCACCGGCAATCCGCAGCGCTTGGCGTAAGCCATTTGAATCGAGTTGTGGCGCTTGGCTAACATGTTGTGTCATTACTCGCCCCACTAATAAATGTAATGTAACCAACTAATAAAGCGGATTTGTACTGACCCCAACCATTGGCCTATTGCCGATTGTGGGAGTAACTGCACGGTAGCACGCGCACCACTGGGCATATTATTTATAAGCTGAGTGTTATTTGGTAGCACTAAATGAATACGCTGGCGCTGAGCGTCACGAACCCAGCGGTTGCTGGTTTCGGTGGTGCTAAGTAATCCATTCGCACTAAGTTGCCCGTCACTGACACCGGCCTCAAAAGTTTCAATTTTAGCGTCGAATACTTCACCAGGTCGGCTATCAAACACTACTTTTGCTAAACTCCCAGGCTGCATATTTAATAGTGACTTTTCACGAAAATCAGCCACTAAATCTGCTTTTTTTGCCACAATAGCAAGTAATGGCTTACCCGCAACCGCATAGGAACCCTCAAGTAACTGTAAATTAGCCACTACACCATCGCTTAAAGCACGCACTTGTGTATAGGATAAGTTAAGCTCGGCTTGCGCTAACTGATTGGCCGCATGGCGCAGCGCTAAATTATTTTGCCCCGAGTCGCCACGCGCTAAAACAGCTTCAGCAAGCTGTGCTTCAAAGGCAGCTAAATTAGATTGACTTGCTGCAAAGTTAGCACGAATGCTTTCAAGCTCTTGCTCCGAAATAGAGTTTTGTTTGTAAAGTGTTTCGCCACGCTTTTTTAATAGCTGCTGCTCATGCAATTTAGCGTTAGCTGCACTTATTTGTGCCTCCAACGCTTTTACATTGGTATCAAGGCGTTTATTTTGTAGTTTGGCATCATCAAGCGCGAGCTGTGCTTGTTCAAGTGCCAGCTGATAGGTGTTTTTATCTATCTCAAATAATACATCACCCGCTTTAACCGCTTGGTTATTACTGACCAAAACATCGGTAACACGGCCATTTATTTGCGGTGATATTTGCACAACCGGATGATAAACCCGTGCCTGTGGCGTAACCGGCAACCATACATCGGCAACAATATAATAAAAAAAGACAACAATAAAACCAACAAGCGAAACTTTAACGTAGCGGGCAAATTTTTGATCAGGTGTCATACTTATTTATCTCCAGATAAGCTTGCAATACAACGCCGCGCGTTTTCTTCCATTTGCACTAAACTGTGCGCCATACCATCAAGTTGCTCAGTACTTAAACCGGCATATAAACGCTGTTTAATATCGCTTGTTAACTCTTTTAAATGTTCTAATAACTTTATACCCTCATCGGTAAAGTACAATTTTTTACTACGTTTATCGTGTTCATCAACTTGTCGAATAACCAGATTTTGCTGCTCTAATTGCTTAATGGTGCGCGTTAATGAGGGCATTTCAATACCTAAACTAGTCGCCAGCGCTTGCTGCGTTGCTCCTAAGGGTAAATGATGTAAGTGGATCATTGCCGTCCAGCGTGACTGAGTTAAACCTAGCGGCTCAACCGCCAGTGTCACCGCTTCTCGACATAAGCGGTGCACTCGGCCCATATTGCCGCATAAGGTTAAATCGAGTGTTTCATGAAAAGGAATAGTGCTACTCATAGGAACTCTTACTTGTGAATATACGGCAAATTTTAGCATTAGTTAGCAGGCTAAGTAAATATTTGGCATTTTAACTTCACGTAAATAACCTGAACTTTGGTTAAGAGATTTACTAACGTATTGAATCAAAATTGATATTTATGTTTATTTTCTCTAGCCAGAGATTTCCAGTGAAAACAAGGCGAAATTACGCGTCAATAGCTCGCCTATTGCAAGTAAATTCAACGTAGTTAGCGCTGTAAATAGCTGCTTGAGATAGATTTATTATCCAGAGTTCAGGTTAAATAAGTATTATTTTGATAAATAGTGCGCAGCAAGCTTTTCTAAGAAAGTATAAAGCTTATTGTTCATTTCACTATAGTCATGACTTAAGAGCTTTTCGGGCTGTTCAACAAAGCGGTACATTGGTTAAATCATCGTTGGCAATGAGGAGGGTAACCACCTCGGTGGTCAATTCCATGTAGCATTGAAAACCAAAGACTAAATCGCTATAAGCGACTATTTGCCTTGGACAACCTTCGCTATTGGCAATAATACTGGCTGTAGTAGTCAGCCTGGCATATCGTTATGCCAATGCCCCACATTAAGCTCACTGCCAAAATGGCTGAATAACGGATGATTCAAACCTGCATCAGTGAGGGTAGTCGCAAACTTACCAATTTCCTTTTCTGGACTAGGTTGATAAGCCGCGCCTAACGCTTCACCAATTAATTGCGACCCCAAACAAACGCCCAACTCTATTTTGTTTGCCGTGATCATGCTGGCAATAAAGGCTTGTTCTTTTTTGCTATCAAAATAGGCGCATTCTGCAAGCTATATAGCGGGCGATTGTGGCCCACCCATTACAATTAAAAAGTCTATATCATCAGCATGTTGTGGTAAGTGTTCAGCTAAATAAATACGGGTATAAGACAGCGTATGACCATTCATTTTAGCCCAAGCTTCATAAGCGCCTGGCGCTTCAAAATGTTCATGAATAATAAAGTGAATGTGCATTATCGCTTCCTTAAAATATTATCTTTTTAATAAGTAATGGCCACCGGATATAAGTGACCATGTAATAGCAATCAAAAATTAAGTAAATTAGCTGGAGAGTATTGATCGGTTAGCACCTTAGTACCACTTGGCCAATCTTTACCATCTTTAGTGAAAAACATACGCTGGCTAATTGCCTTTATATCTACGCCATAAGGAGCAAGTAACGGAGCTAGCTGCGTCACCCGCTGTGCTATTTGTTGCTCTGTAGGGATATTGCTATAACCAGCCAAAATAATACGATTACTGTTATTATTGGCTGTTACATTAATAAAATCGCCAAATACCGCATGATAGGTTGCCGACTCATGTTCATAGAGTTTACTTGATGAAAACGTGTTAGCAGCAACAATTCCGCCTTCAGCTAATACGCTTTTTATCTCTTCAAAAAACTCTTTTGTGAGTAAGTGCTCAGGAATGTAGTCGCCATTAAACGCATCCAAAATAATCCAATCAAATTGCTGTTTTTTAAGCGCCGCACGTTTAATAAAAATACGCCCATCTTGCACTTTAGCAGTTACGTTATCAGTTTCTATAAAGTTAAAATAATCGCGCGCCACTTTAATTACCGCAGGATCTATTTCTACATTTTCAATGTGTGCCTTTGGGTATAGCTCATGAATCATATTAGAAAGCGTACCGCCACCTAAACCAATAATGAGCACTTTTTTAGGGTTATCAATCAGTAACAAACTAGAAAAAGCCAGCTTAGTGTAGTTAAACACGAGTTTTTTAGGGTCGCTAATGTACATGCAACTTTGGCTGCTTTGTCGGGTTTTTTCATCAAACTTTAAACAGCGTAAATCGCCAGTTTCTTCAACAAGTAGATTTCGATACAAGGAGCGCTCTTTATGCACAACATTAGCTGCACTGTATGATGAAAACAGTAGCGCCGTAATACAAACAAACAGGGATTTAAACTTAAGCATAAACGGCCTCTCGTACTTTAAGTTTGTCAAAGGTAATGGCAATTAGCCCAAGCGTGCCTAATACACCAGCAAAACCTAAAATAATCGCGTTAACATCAAACGCCAATACCATATAAAAAGAGGTAATAATGGTGCCCAGTGCGCTGCCTAAGGTACTTACAAAATAAAGGCCACCTGCCACTTGGCCGCTGCGCTCACTGTTTGTAACCAGCAAACGTACGGAGTAGGGCGAGATCATGCCTAAAATAATGGTGGGTATAAAAAATAACGTGGTTGAGGCGAGTAACGAGCCATAGCGACTGTCTTCAATATGCGAAAAAATAAATGCCATAATTGGCTCAGCATACAAAGCAATGGGTAGTACCATAATACTGGCAACTAAAAAGATTAACCCATATTTGGTCAACGAAGGATGACGAATAGACAGCTTACCCCCCAGTAAATACCCAAATGATAAGCTAAGCATAAATACAGTAATAATACTGCCCCAGATATGTACACTACTGCCAAAGTAAGGCGCTAAAATGCGCCCACCTAATAGCTCTATTCCCATAATACTAAAGCCACTACTAAACGCTAAAAAGTAAATTAATGCATTTGTTTTTGTTAACATTATATTGTTCTTATTGTGTTATTTTTACCCATCTTAACGTGATAGCTGCATAGTCGCTAGTGTAAAAATTAGACGCATACATAGAGCGCAAAAAACATTTTGTTATAAAGTAACACATGCTATAGTTTAAGTTATAATATAACATTACCAAAAGCATTTTATGAAGTACTTATTAATTTACTTAGCCTGCTTAAGTGCAAGCGCACAAAGCATTGCCCAAAGTCAACCAATAGAGAAAATTGCGGTTACATATAAACAAGCTTACCGAGGCGATATTCCTCAAAAGCAAATGCCACAATCAATCGAAACCCTCGATAACGCGGTACTTGATCAAAAAGGAATAACTCAATTACAAGATGCGCTGGATTTTTCTGCCAGTATTTCACGTAAAAATAACAGTGGCGCGTTATGGGATAGCTTTTCGATTCGTGGATTATTGGGTAACGAAAACATGCCATCGGGTTACTTAATTAATGGTTTTAGCGGTGGGCGCGGATTCAGCGGCCCTCGTGATGTATCAAACTGAGTACATTGAAGTATTAAAAGGTCCAGGCTCCGCACTTTATGGCCGCTCAGAGCCCGGCGGTACAGTAAATATCGTAACCAAAAAACCTCAATTTGAGCAACAGGGTGAGCTAAAGCTTAGCTTAGGTAGTGATAATTTTAACCGCGTTGAAGGTGACTATACAACCAGCATTTTTAACGTCTAGTTATTTATAGTTTTTCATCCAAAGTGTCTTAATGTAGTGGTTAAGGCGCTTTTTTGGATAATAAGTAGCTGCTTACCATCTTTAAAGATACTTTTACTCTTTTAGGTAACTATCTTGTTTATAACATTTTAGGTACGCTGCATTTTAAATTATGTTATAAATATTACACTAAAAATACAGCGACTCCGGTTAGATTAAAGGACAAAAATCAATGGATAAAAGCAGCAATAATGTCTCGTTAATTATCTTTCTTATTACGGCATGTTTATTGTTACCCTTTCTGGAGAGTATGCATGGTGGAGCGCTTTGGGGTTTAAATTGGCACTCTCCACGGCTTATGGATACATTAAGCCATAATTTACTTTATATAAAATTGGTGTTGGTAATTACAGGTTTAATATTACTGCTCGCCAAATCTGAAAAAATTAAAAGCATAATTAAAAATAAAATCGCTCAGTGGTTGTTCTTTATCATTCTTACATTAGTCGGTGTAGTACAAATTCCTTTTTTGTGTTTAGGGATTTTATTCAATGGTTCTTCATTATCAACCCCTGATTATATTCATAAACAAAGCACGTTTACTGATCGTACTATTTATATTTACACCGCAGACCCTGGCGCGATGGGGAAAGCCTACCATTATGTGTATTTAAATTGCCCGCTAGCATTTGGCCGTTATGAGCTAAAACAAATTGCTAAACTCAATTGGATGCGCGAATACACTTTTTACATTGAAAAGAATAACCTAATAGTAATTAATAAAGATCCTGCTGGTTTAACGCATACTTTCGATATGAGTGACGTAACCTGTTCGAGCTAATACCTCCTTTTTATAATTAGCTTAGGTTTCTCGTGTTAAATACGCATGCCTTAAATGCCTTTAGTAAACCAATATTTATTTAAGCGCACTCTTTTGAAAATGTATGAATAGTGTTATTGAAAGATATGAGCAGTACAAAGATCACGGGGCGTAAACCCCCTTTACACTATGGCGCAATACGCCGTGTTTTTGGTGCTTTATATACCAATCAGCTTAGACATAGAAAAATTCAATCCGTTAAATTATTCAGATATTTATACTGATTGGTATATACACAACTTTTAATATTAATTAAAACTGATAGCTTATCCGAGCCGAAACATTACGTCCTGGTTGGCTATATTGGCTAAAATCAGTGCCTTTGGATTGACCAGCAATAAGTTCAAACGGTACGTACTCTTTATCGAGTAGGTTAAGTAAACCTACATTCATTTGCCATGCTTGCCACTGATAATTTGCATATAAATCAACAACACCATAACCGTTACCTTGTGTTGTTTTATTACCATTAGTATCAAGTACTACATCAGACTGCGCCTTAGCTAAACGCCAAGCAGCGGTCCAATTAACATTGCCAAACTCAGTGCTTACCAATATAGAACCATTTAACGGGCTAATACTAGTGAGTGGCTGGTCAGAGTCTTTGTTTTCACCATCTACGTAAGCAACATTGGCCTCTAATAAAATATCGTCGGTAACATACATAGCAATACCAGCTTCTACACCGCTGATCTGGGTTTCGCTAATATTTTGGTATTGGTAAAATGTTTTATTTACATTAGGAATATAAGTTGGTTCAACACCCGCAATTGCCGTTTCGATAAAGTCATCATAGGCAGCATAAAAAGTACTTAGATTTACACTAATATCGCTACTTGCGTATCTTAATCCGATCTCAAATGAGTCACTGCTTTCAGGGTCTAAATCTGCGTTTGGTAATATTTGATAAAATGGCTCAACACCATGGCTTTGATAGGCTTGGTCGTGTGGCGGTATTTTAAAGCCTCGAACATATTGCCCATACCAAGATAAATTATCGTCTACCTGATAAATCACACCCAGCTTTGGTGAAAATGCAGATTCGGTAATATCATCAAGCTCGGTGTCAGCGTATAGCGCATCTTTTTTAGCTTCAAGTGCATAATAATCGTAACGAATACCCGCAACTAACGACCAATCAGTCTCATTAAATTTAATACTGTCTTGCATATATACACCAACTAAAGAAGTATCGGCGCCAGGAAATGCTTTTTGTTTTTCATTCGTAAAATCAACAGTACCATCATTTAATACACGGGTTTTTAAGCGTGGTCGTGTTGTATCATATAAATCAATATCGATTCCATAAACAAATTCATGCTTGGTATTTTCTCCTTTAATTTCCTTATTAAATACCGCTTTTAGGCCTAAAATATCTTGCTCAAACCCGTAGTCATTATAATCAATGTAATTTCTAGCCGCGCTTATTTGGTCACTTTGTTGCTCGTAACGACTATAGGATAGTTGCCCATACCATTTATCAAATATGGCTGTTGCCATATTTGAATCATAATCGAGTGCAAATGAGATATTTGTATCTTCGTCTTCGGTTTCTTGAATGGATGGAGTGATTACTTGCTCTGTCGTTTGGTTAAAGTAATCTAAGGTGTACTTAAGGGTTCGTTTTTCATCAAATTTTTGCTCAACTTTAAGTAGTAAAGCGTCCGAGCGGGCATCGTAACCTGGTAAATTTTCAACGTAATTTTGTACTTCTTCACTATCGCGATGGCTATAAACAGCGCTAATAGCAAAGTCACCTAAATCTTTTGCTGCTGTAATATCAGCAGCAACCTGATTGCTTTGGCCTTGGTAGCCTAACGCTACTTTTACCAAGCTTTGTTGATCCACTAAATAATCACTTGGATCTTTAGTTGTTATTACTACAATTCCCCCTAGTGCATCAGAACCATATAGCGATGATGCCGCCCCTTTTGCAACTTCAACTTGTTTAACACCCGCAACATCAAAGTAGTTTCGACCCACTAAATAACCGCCGCCGCCAGCGTAGCCATCGTTTGTGCGTCTTCCATCTTTAATAAAAACAACTCTATTGCCACCAACACCCCGTACAGTTAATGTTTGCGCGCCTGCGCCACTGCCAGTACTTGAGATACTTGGATCATATTTAAACATCGTTTGTAAATCTACAGCGAGTTGACGCTCAATATCTTGTTCGGTAATCACCGTTACTGAGCCAGTTACATCTTCAAGCTTTTGTTCAAAGCGAGAGCCACTAACCACAATATGATCGTCAATAATATTTTCGGCCAGTGCGCTACCAGAGCTAATTAACAAAGAGGCTAATGCTGTAAATTTAAAAGAAAAGGGATTCATCTCCACTCCAAATGATAATAGTTATTATTTACTTTTAAATGTTACAACTAACCCAAAATAAGATCAATTAATTATGATAATCATTTTCATTTAGATTAAAGTGGTTATAATACTAAAAAATAAAATCGGAGTTTGTTATGAAGTACCTCATTTTTTTTCTGGCTTTAGCCACTCAATCAGCACTCGCTAAAGAGCGTGTGATCAGTGCTGGCGGCACATTAACTGAAATAATCTACGCACTAGATAAACAAAATAGTTTAGTAGCGGTTGACCAATCGAGTATGTATCCGCAACAAGCAACACAATTGCCACAGGTAGGTTACTATCGAGACCTAGCCGCTGAGGGAGTGCTTTCAATGCATCCAACTGCGTTACTTGCACTTGAAGGTGCAGGAAGAGAGCAGGCGCTCAAGCAAATAGAAGCGACCGGAGTGAAGGTTATTCACTATAAAAAGCCGACTTCTGTAAATGAACTACTTGAACTAATTAAGCACCTTGGTAGTGATTTAGATGCAAACCTAAAAGCTCAAAACCTAATTACTAAAATAAAAAAATCGTTACCTAATAAAGTAAAAACACAGACTCACAACGCTTTGTTTTTACTTTCAGCTAATGAGCGTGGGCTCGTCGCAGCAGGACAAGAAACGGTGCCCAACTTACTGTTTAACTATGCGGGCATTACCAATATAGCTGCTACGCATACAGGCTTTAAAGCAATTAACAGTGAAGTACTGGCTGTAAATCAGCCCGATTTTTTAGTAGCGCCAGCGCATGTTGTGCAAAGCCTTGGTGGTAAACAAGCCTTTTGTAAACAGCCTACACTTCGCTTATTAAAAGCAGCGCAAGAGTGTCAATTACTGGTCATGGACAGCTTACTTTCACTGGGCATATCGCCGCGTATTGCAACTGCGATTCAAGCATTGCATGAGTATAAAACACGCTTATGAGCACGTTAACTTTGAATCGTTTTAACGCCATAACACTGAGTAATCCGCATAAGTGGATGCTATTAAGTTATGGCTGCATTTTTGCTTTAGCATTACTTAGCATAGGCTATGGAGCGGCAGGGTGGGATTGGCGTTTAGCGATTGCATGGCTAGCCCCTGAGCATTTTAGTCAATTTGATGCGCTACAAATCAATGTGGTTACACAAATACGCCTGCCTCGTTTTGTCCTTGCAGTGATGGTGGGTTTAGTACTTGCACAAACAGGAGCTGCAACTCAAGCGCTGTGTCGTAACCCGCTTGCTGATCCTTCTATTATTGGTATAAGCGCAGGCGCTGCAATGGTCGCGGTTGCTTTTATTGCCCTTAGTGCACAATTTAATTTTAACGCCCAACACTACTTACCTTATGCCTCATTTTTGGGCGCACTATCAGTAACATCGCTGGTATATTTAGTCTCAAAACAACAAAAACAAATTAATATAAATACACTTATATTAGTCGGTGTCGCCATTAATGCATTGGCATTCGCTGTTATTGGATTATTAAGTTTTTATGCCGATGACAGCGCACTGCGGTTAATTAACTATTGGACCATGGGCTCATTAGGCGGTGCAAGCTGGGATAATATAAAACAGGCGAGTCCTTTGCTATTACTGAGTCTTATCGGGCTATGGCGATTAAAAGAGCCAATGAATCTACTTCTTATCGGTGAATCACAAGCCCAATACTTAGGAGTGGATACCAGCAAGCTTAAATTATACGTCATTATATTAGTTGCATTGGGCGTAGGTGCGGTGGTTGCGCTAACAGGTTTAATTGGCTTTGTTGGTTTAGTTGTCCCTCACATCGCACGCCTTATGGTTGGCCCACACTTACGGAATATGCTGCCACTTTGTATGCTTTTAGGTGTCATAGTGTTGCTACTTTCAGATTGGTTAGCACGCTTGGTTGTTATGCCTGCGGAGCTGCCGATAGGCATTATAACGGCGTTACTTGGGGCTCCTCTGTTTATATATTTGATCATTAAAAATAAGCGAGATTGGTCATGATCACGTTTAACAACCTCAATATAGGCTTTAACACGCATCGTGTTTTAGAGGATATTAGCGGCAATATCCAAGCAGGACAACTTGTCGCTCTGATAGGCGAAAATGGTGCAGGTAAATCAACCTTACTGCATACTTTGGCAGGCATGCATCCCTTTGAGGGAGATATACTATTTAATACCAAGCCTTTGCATTCATTTTCTAAAGAGCAATTAGCTAGCAAGCGCGCTGTAATGATGCAAAGTAACCATGTTGGCTTTGATTTTAGTGTATTTGAACTCATTGCTATGGGTCGCTATCCCTATACAGAGTCTCTTAAAACACAAGCCAATAAAGTTCAAAAATATGCCTCACTTATGGATTTAACCCATTACCTAACACGTCGAATGAGTGCGCTTTCGGGCGGCGAACAACAGCGAGTTCATATGGCGCGCACATTAGCCCAGTTAGATGCTTTTACTGCGCAAACTGAGCCTAAATTAATGTTGCTCGATGAGCCAACATCAGCGCTAGATATGCGTCATCAACATACTTTACTTAGCTGTGTTAGAACCTTTGTAGAGCAAGGAAACAGCGCCATTATTGCTATACACGATCTTAATTTAGCAAGCCTTTATGCAACCAACGCTATTTTATTACACAACCAAAAAGTGCTGCAAAGCGGGTCTATAAATACCGTTTTAACAGCACAAAACTTACAACAAATGTACGCCATGAAATTGCACGTTAACCCTCATCCTTATAACGATGCGCCCATGGTTTTTTCTCAACGTCAGGAGTTTTCATGAGAGAGCAAGCATTAAACGACGCACGTACGCTCGTTTTTAAAACCCATGCCGGCGTAATGTCGACCATTTCAAATAATTTACGCGGCTATCCGTTTGGCTCTGTTACACCTTATATGTGTGACGAACAAGGTCGCATCTACTTTTTTATTAGTGACATAGCTCAGCATACCAAAAATTTAAAACAGGACTCACGCATGAGTCTGACTATTTTTGATGCCGCCGATTATGGCGATCAAAACGAACATGGGCGAGTAACACTCGTAGGTGATGGCTCTATTGTGGCAAAAGAGCAAAGCGAAGTGCTACTTGATAAATATATAGCTTTGTACCCTGAGGCTGCAAGCTATCGCAATGCGCATGATTTTCAGCTTTGGCAATTAGATGTAGTACGGGTGCGTTATATTGGCGGTTTTGGAAAAATATTTTGGCTTGAGCAAAACGAGTGGCAAGCTCAGCCTAAAAAGTGGGATGAAAGCCAGCAGCAAAGCATGATCACTCATATGAATGAAGATCATCAAGATGCTATGTCGCTGATATTAATGCAGCTCTATAACGTAGCCGATAACACCCCAATAATGAGCGGCCTACTACCCACAGGCTTTTATATACAAAGCCACAAGCGTAATTACTTTATTAATTTTGCGAACGAGTGCGATAGCCCATTAGCCGTGCGAAAAGCACTTGTAGCCCTAACAAATCAAGCACGAAACAGCTCAAACCAACTAGCGGAGACAGTATGAAAAAATTAATAGCCTTACTCAGCACTACACTGCTACTGAGTGCCAATACTGCATATGCAGACGAATGCACACTAAATATAGATGCAAACGATATGATGCAGTTTTCAACTAAAACACTAAGCGCCCCTAAAAGCTGTAAGCAAGTGACTGTAAAGCTTAGTCACACCGGTAAATTACCTGCTAATGTAATGGGCCATAACTGGGTGCTATCTACTGAGCAAAACATGCAAGGTATTATCACAGATGGCAACGCTGCAGGGCTTAGCAACCACTACATAAAGCCTAATGATAGTCGCGTGATTGGTGCTACAGACATTATTGGCGGCGGTAAAAAAACCGAAGTTACTTTTAAAACCAGCGGCTTAACCGCCGGAACCGATTACACTTTCTTTTGCTCTTTTCCTGGCCATTACGCCATGATGAAAGGCACATTTACGCTTAAGTAAATATTAAAAAGTGTATTACACAAACACAGTGCCAACCTATTATTGGCACTGTGTTTTCTCCCCTCGTTTAGCTAACGCTTTAAATGCAGCTTGTTGATGTGCTTTTTGCACATAGCGAGCAGGCAAAGCGTTAACTTCTAATTGATAACCACTTTGCTCAGATTGTACTTTTGATACTGGCGATATCCATACAATATTAAGCTCTGGGGCAATTCGCTTAATTACCCGCGCTATGCCTTCACCATTTCTCACATGAAAGTCACCGGCTAAATGTATAACCTGCGTGCCCTTATTTTCACTAATATAGTTAACGATAGACTCAGCCATGGTTTCGTCCCAAGTAACTTGCGCGGCGTATAGTTTTTCGTTTTTACTCGCCGTTCCATGATGCATGGATTGCATAAAGCGTTCTTTATAAAGGCTTGGAGAAATATCTATCTCTTTTGCAATAAAACTACGCTGTTGTGCGTCGAGCTTATTAATATAATTAATACCTTGGCGACCAATACAGGTAACAATATGCTTAGGCGCATTTGCAGCTATTACATCGCTATTTTGCATCTTCGCCAATTCCACTAACGCACGATAATCACTCTTATAATTAGCCCAAGCCTTAGTATTATCAATTAGGTATTGTTCACCTATTTTACTCTCAAGATAAAGGTTTAGTGTTTGCTGATCAGCGCGGCTAAATTGCTCAAGCGATAAGGCAATAGGCTTATTTTGCGTGCTTAATTGCTGAAATAGCTCAGCTTCAAATAAGTGCACACCGGGGTGTGTATGCCACTCACCGACTAAAATAACATCGGCATTCAAAAGCGTGGACTCTGACAATATTGAATTAACTCGCTGGCCATTTGCGTTATAAAGCCCGTAATTATACAAGGATGAACTTTGAGATACTGATACTGTGTTTATACTGCAGCCTGATAATCCACTGAATAAAACAAGTGCTAAAAATGGGTTTTTCATATCGGTTTTTATAAAAATAAGAATCAAAACAATGAAGTTAGTATACACAACAAACTGCTTCAAACCCACAAATGCAAATAAAAACAATTATCATTTGATGTTTTGGAGTTTCTGTTTTACAGTCTTAAAAAATATACAAATATGGAACGTACCATGGCCTTACCTTTTTTATGTGCTCGACACAAACAACATGTTTTATGTCAACCAGAACAAGCAATTATAGATATTCAAAACGCGCAGCTAAGTGGCGAAGCGCTGTTTAAACGATACCAATTTGCACAAGCATTGCCGTACTTGGGGTGTGCACTTGAAAGTGCGTCCTTGTTAGCTCAAATGTATAATTGTGCAAACAAACAGCAAGTAGTACAAATTACCTCACTTACAGAGCGCCTTTATTCCACACTTCACTTTTTAGGCGAACAAAGTGCTGCGCACAATGCACTCATACAATCTATTAATCTGCTAAACGAGATATTGTATAGTGACGATGAATATCATGATTTAGCGCTTTCATGTATTACACAGCTAAAAAAATTAGCACTGCAACATCCTCCACATCTTACTCAGCACTAATTTTTATGGCAATAAGCAACGCGCTAAACAAAATTGGGTTAACTTTTTATATTAATAATGGCTAACATATCGTCTTCATCTAGGCCAACTTCTTCAAACCCAAAACTAGAATAAAAATCCTTAGCAACAGGGTTTTGCGGGTTATAACAAATCTCGATTTGTTCAAGCTTAGAAGTCGTTTTAATCTCTGCAATTGCCATGAATAATGCTTGGCGGCCAATACCTTTATTTTGATGATGTTTATCTACCATAAAACGCCAAATAGAAACCTTTGTAGGGGTTTCTTGCACCCACATAAAAAAGCCTACAGGCTTATTATTTTTGCTAAATAACCTGAACTCTGGTTAAGGGATTTACTAACGTATTGAGTCAAAATTGATATTTATGCTTATTCTCTCTAGCCAGAGATTTTCAGTGAAAATAAGGCGAAATTACGCGTCGAAAGCTCGCCTATTGCAAGTAAATTCAACGAAGTTAGCGCTGAAAATAGCTGCTTGAGATAGATTTATTATCCAGAGTTCAGGTTAATTCGCTTTACAGGTATACCCGCTATTATAATGAGACTCAACTAACGACCACATATTACTCGCTACGTAATCTTGTTGCGCTTTGGTAACGTCTAAATCGCATACCTCTTCGTAATTAGCAGAGGTGACACCTTCCAATGAAATGTTCATTATTGTCCTTAATTTCAAACATGGAGTTATAAGTAGTTTTGTTTTATCACGTTATCAGCACTAACATATCTAGGCAATGTATTCTTTTTAGGCACAAAAAGCCGCAGTAATAAATACTGCGGCTTTGTTTTTAACTAAACTTTTTTAGACTAGCTAAGTTTAATAAGCGCCTGCGCTGTAAATAAGCTCGTAGCTGTGGCTGTAAATCTCAAGGATGTTACCAAACGGGTCTTCCATGTAGATCATGCGGTACGGCTTTTCGCCGGGGTAATAATAACGTGGCTCTGGCATACGTTTTTTACCACCTGCGGCAACAATACGATCCGCCAAGCCTTCAACATCTGGGTCTTGTACACAGAAATGAAAGATACCGGTTTTCCAGTATTCAAAGTTGTCTTTAGGGTTTTCTTGGTCTTTAAATTCAAAAATTTCTACACCAATTCGGTCGCCTGTTGAAAGATGCGCTATTTTAAATTTTTCCCAATTTGGACCAAATACATCGGTACACATTTTGCCAATTGGGCTGTTGTCTTCAGTGATCACGGTAGGCTCCATTATGGTGTACCAGCCCATCACCTTAGTGTAAAACTCTACGGCTTTTTCAACATCCGGTACTGAAATACCAATGTGCGAAAAACTACGTGGATATGTATGACTCATAATAAATACTCCTACTTAACTATGTTTAGTTGATGGAATTAGTTTACGAACCGACCAACATTAAGTAAAATTATCATTAATCATCATTTTGAGTATGTTTTGTAATGATAAATCCTACATGGTTAAACACGTTTTGTACTTTAGTTGAGGTAAACCATTTTACCCAAACCGCCGAGCGCCTTTATATGACCCAGTCAGGCGTAAGCCAACATATAAAAAAGTTAGAGCAGCAAGTAGATTGCGCCTTGCTTGATCGCCACGGTAAACAATTTACCCTTACCGTTCAGGGTCAAAATTTATATCAGCAGGGTAGTCAGTTACTCAAAGAATGGCAGTTTTTAGAGCAGCAATTAAAAGATGATTCACCTTGCAGCGGTTTAGTTAAAATACAATCGCCAGGCAGTTGCGGGCTGCAGTTTTACAATCAACTATTAGCATTGCAAGTAGAGCACAAGGAGCTAATTATTGATTACCGCTTTGCTCCAAATACCAGTGTAGAGCAAGCTGTGGCAAACCACAGCGCCGATATTGGCTTTTTAACTCAAGCGCCTACCCTTAGCGAAGTTACTAGCCATAAAATAGGCCAAGAACCTTTACTATTGGTAACACCGGCCGCAATAAAAAATCCAACATGGAGCGCATTAAATGAACTGGGTTTTATTAGCCACCCCGATGCAAAACACCACGCGCAGCTTTTACTTAGCGAAAACTACAGTGAGTTTGAGCATGTTGATCAAATTAAGCGCACGGGGTTTTCTAACCAAATAAGTTTAATACTAGAGCCGGTAAGTTTAGGGCTCGGTTTTACGGTTTTACCCGCACACGCAGTAAGTGCTTTTAATAAACCTGCGCTTATTAAAACGCATCATTTAACCAAACCAATTAGCGAAAATATTTATGTGTGCCATCACCGAAATAGGCCGTTAGCAAAGCGTATGCATAGCGTTATTGACGCAATAAAAGCAAGCTAGGGCACCCAAATCAGCATCCGTAAAGCCCCTTTACAGTTTATGCTGCACGTTTAGATTTTTGCTTAAAACCAAGTAGGGTTAACTTAGTTTGCAAATACATTTTGTGTATTGCAAAAGTGAGTAAACTCATAAGCGCCATTAGACACAAGGTTGGCACAAGCGACTGCGTATGATAACCAAACACACCCATAAACCAGCAAATAAGGACCCACTGAATAACATACAAAGCGGTAACATGTTTACTGGCATATAAAAGAGCACGTGTAATAGGGCCATTATATTTATCAGCAAAAATATACTGTATAGCCGCTAGGGCACATAAATTTAAGCCAATTAAATAGCTAATACCGCCGCCATTTAAATTGAAAAATTTGCCAAACTGACCTTTAAAATCAATGGCTAACCATATGCCGCCAATAACTAGTAAAGCAGCACCAAGTTGTGCACATACTTTATATAAGTAATCGGCACATTGGTGGTTACTACTGTATAAACGACAAAGTACATACCCCGTTAATATCGCACTTATCAAAAGAAATACCGGAAAATGCACCTGATAGTTATTAGCAAAAAAACAAATCGCTAAAATAAGGTGAAAGCGTAAATTGCAGCCGCCTTACAAACTGGCTCAAAACTGCAATTGCAATGGCTAAACCCGCAATCCATGTTGTTTTCCAACGGTCAATATTAAGCACACCAAATAGCAATAAGCTAACTCCAGCCAGTTGTAAAATAATTGTAACTGCCCAGCACTGAGCGGACTTTGCCAGCCATACGCATTTATAAACGCCTCAGGCATGGTATTAAATACTTCAATAGGCAGCCAGGACTTGGCCGCATTCATTAAATAAGCAAGCAGTAAAAGCTATATGCCACGCTTAATTAATAGCAAGGGTGTTTGCCTGCGCGAAAGCGCCATAAATAGCCCCATTGCCACCAAAAACGAGGCGGTGCCTTTGCCAAGTATATGTACAACCGTACCAAATGCGCTTTCACTTTGAAGCGTTGTGGAGGCATACATCCATAAGGTATGCACAATAATCATAATGAAAACGCTCGCACCACGCACAAGATCAATCGTTTTAAGACGTTGGTTCATTGGTATTAATGTCCTTTTTAGGGCAGGTTTGGCATTTGCTATAACAGGCTAAATAATAGCGGCAACAGGCTAAACGCTGGTTTTTTTCAGTAAATGGCGCATCAAGATTTAAGTGTTCACAAATAACGGTGTGCAGCTGACGATGGCAATTGTTGATATGTAAAATAGTAGCAAGGGCTAAACTATGAGCTCGATCAATGGCGCTACTTAATGAATCGAGTAATAACCGTGCTTGTTCTTTTTTATCCAGCGCGTAGTCGGTATTTATCCATTCACCAACTTGGCTTATAAAATGAGTAAACGCTTTGGTTTGCTCAGTTTTACTTACTAACACGTCGTTATTCAGATTAAACCCACGACAAGAAGCGTAAATAACCTGAGCTGCACATAAGAAATGGAACTAAATGCCCTTGCGGTGATCAGATCTTTCGACCAAGAAACATAAGATTACCGAGGGAAGGGCATGAATAACTTAGATGCAATTAACCTAGGTGTCGATGATTTTTGTTTATTGTTTGAACCTCAATGGCTTAAACACCTAATAGAGTCAGCTGAAAAATATGGCTCAAATAGACCACACAAGGCACCGCAGCGGCATCTCATTTATGGTTAATTTAATGGCTGGATTAATTGCCTATACTTTTCAGACTAAAAAGCCGAGTATAAAAGTGACTCGGCTTTAATTCTTATGCAGATCTGAGGTTAATTACGCTAGGTTTGCTGCACTCACCCAACCAATATTCAACGAACTTAAACCTTTTCCCTTTCACCTTAAACCTTTTCCCTTTCACCTTTGACCTTGCACTTTAACTGTAAACCCCCATGACATTTTGATTAAAAAAGCCACACATCAACATGTGTTAAGGCGTGGCTTTTTACAGCTGCTTTAACTAAGAATTAAGCGACATTCGCTGCTAACAGTTCGTTACGTACTAGCTCTGCGCCTTTGCTTAGGGCGTTAAGTTTACCGTTTGCGATGTCGCGGGGTAGGGGTGCCATACCGCAGTTGGTGCAGGGGTAGAGTTTGTCGGCATCAACGTATTTAAGCGCTTCGCGTAGGGTTTTGGCCACCTCTTCGGGTGTTTCTATAGTATTGGTGGCTACATCGATTGCGCCCACCATTATTTTTTTACCGCGCACCAGTTCGAGTAGCTCTATGGGTACATGTGAGTTTTGACATTCGAGCGAAATAATATCAATATTCGATTTTTGCAGCTTAGGGAATACTTCTTCGTATTGTCGCCACTCGGTGCCAAGGGTTTTCTTCCAATCGGTGTTGGCTTTAATGCCGTAGCCGTAGCAAATATGCACGGCGGTTTCGCATTTTAACCCTTCTATGGCTCGCTCTAGGCAGGCTATGCCCCAGTCGTTTACCTCGTCAAAAAACACGTTAAAAGCGGGTTCATCAAATTGAATTATATCAACCCCTGCGGCTTCTAGCTCTTTGGCTTCTTGGTTAAGTATTTTAGCAAATTCCCATGCCAGTTTTTCACGGCTTTTATAGTGATCGTCATACAGGGTGTCGATCATAGTCATGGGCCCAGGCAGTGCCCATTTAATTGGTTGGCTGGTTTGCTGGCGTAAAAACTTAGCGTCTTCAACAAATACCGATTTAGTGCGAGACACAGGGCCAACCACTGTGGGTACACTGGCGTTGTAACGGTCGCGAATTTTAACTGTTTTGCGTTTTTCAAAATCAACGCCATTTAAGTGCTCAATAAAGGTGGTTACAAAGTGTTTGCGAGTTTGTTCGCCATCGCTGACTATATCTACGCCTGCGGTTTGTTGCTCGTGCAGGGAAATACGCAGGGCGTCGTGTTTGCCATCAACCAGCTCACTGCCCTGTAATTTCCATGGCGACCATAAGGTTTCGGGCTCAGCAAGCCATGACGGTTTTGGCAAGCTGCCTGCTGATGATGTGGGTAATAGTTTTTTCATAATAAATGCTGCCTTTAATTTTGTTGTGTGATTAAGCGATACTTGCTGAGAACTGCTGCAGCACTGATTGATAAGGCTTAATAAAATGCTGCTCGGTAAATTTGCCTTGCTCAACCGCTAATTGACCTCGCTCTGCGCGGTCATACACAATTTGCGTTAATGAATGATCGTCATTTTTTAAATTAGGTTTATAACGGCTGCCTGCAGCGGCATTAGCGTTATAAATTTCTGGACGATAAATTTTTTGAAACGTTTCCATGGTGCTAATAGTGCTAATTAGCTCAAGGTTGCTGTAGTCGTTAAGTAGGTCACCAAAAAAGTAAAAGGCTAACGGTGCAGCGCTGTTTGGTGGCATAAAGTAGCGCACTTGTAAGCCCATTTTTTTAAAATATTGCTCTGTTAACGACGACTCATTAGGCTGATACTCTACGCCTAAAATGGGGTGTAGATTTTCGGTTTGCTGATAGGTTTTGTTATCAGACACGCTTAAGCAAATAACTGGTGGCTTTTTAAAATGCTGTTTATAGGTATCTGAGTTTACAAAGCATTTAAACAACTTGCCGTGTAAGTCACCAAAGTTATCGGGAATACTAAATTGCGGTTTGCTTTTGTTATGCTCAAGCAATAACACACTAAAATCGTAGTCGCGCACATACGATGAAAAGTTATTACCCACTATGCCTTCTATTCGCTCGTTAGTTTGGTGGTCAATAATATTGGTTTTTAATACCTCTATTGACGGAAATGCTTGGCCACTGCCTGCAATGTTTAAATCAACCGAAATGATCTTGAGCTCAACCTCGTAACGCTCCCCTTCAGGGTTATCCCAACTGGCCAGTGCATTAAAACGATTGTTGATCATTTTTAGAGTATTACGCAGGTTTTGTTGGCGGCTTTCACCCCTTGCTAAATTAGCGAAATTGGTCGTAATACGTGTGTTATTTGATGGATGATAGTTTTCATCCAAGTTAGTGCTTTTAATCGTAAATGTAAGATCAGTGCTCATAGCCGTATCCTTTCAATCTGAGTTATTACTGCTTTTATCAATGACACATTACTTGCTGTTAAAACCAAACTAACGGGATAACTGTAATGGTGCTTTGCAGAGTTAATAAATTTATACGCGGTATGTAGCATGAAGAAAAACGGTATTATTTCAGGTAAAACATGAGCCAGATTCACTCTCTTACTAAGTTGCATGAATAAATTAGGCTAGTAGACGCCCCCTCTGCGACAAAACCCACTTTAGAAGTCTAGATATCTAGATGTTTTTACGGGTGTTGTGATTTATTCATACAAAACGTGAGTATTATTCAATGCTTATAGGCACTTAAAGTGGCATTTGCATAAACGGTTGTTGATATACTCGAATAAACCTTGGTGAGCTTAGCTGTTTTATTAAACGTTTTTTACACGCAACTCACCGCCACAGAGCATAACAACCCCTAACATAAGAAGAGACAAAAGGAATGAGTGATTTAATAGTGTTAATTATTTACTGCGCCATACTTGGCAGTGGTGTTGGTTTTTTAGCAGGCTTATTAGGAATAGGGGGCGGGCTGGTTATTGTACCCATACTCAGCATGATATTACTGCACTTTAATGCTTTGCCACCTGAACAAGTGGTGGTGGTTGCCATTGCGACCTCGCTGGCCTCTATTTTATTTACTTCGACCTCGTCGGCTATTGCGCATCATAAAAATGGCAATGTACCCTGGGATATTGCACCTTGGGTTATGGCAGGCGTTGCCTTTGGCGCGCTTATTAGTGGCTTTATGGCTGCGCTGTTACCTGAGCATGTAGTGCGTTTGGTGTTTGCTGTAAGCGTAGTGCTAATTGCACTTAAAATGATTTTTTCAGGTAAGAGTGATTCCGCAATAGCGCGCCCGTTACCAAACAAAGGGCTACTGAGTGTTTATACGACCATAACCGGTGGGTTATCTGCCATGATTGGCATTGGCGGCGGGGCAGTATTAGTGCCGCTACTAACGTTTTTTTCTGTTGATATGAAAAAAGCCATTGGCTGCGCCTCGGCCTCAGGCATTGTGATAGCGCTGTTTGGTTCAATGGGTTATATCAGCTCAGGCAGCCAGTTATTTAGCCTAAAACAAGGATTTGCAGGCTTTGTGTATTTGCCCGCTTTATTGGGTATTGTATGCACCTCATGGTTTACTGCGCCACTCGGTGCTAAAGCCACGCATTACTTACCGGTTTCAACCATTAAAAAAATATTTGCCGGCTTATTAATAATAATGGCAATTAATATGTTTACTCGATAAGAGCATTTATATGAGCCTTAAAAACACGCGGCATAAAGCCGCTGCTACCTAGAATATTAGCGACTAGTAGCAGCGGGTTCATCCCGCGTAGGTGTTGAGCGTTAGAGTCCGAATCCTTTAACCTTTAACATCTTAAGGTGATTAACTAAAATCTACGTCATTTGCGCGTGCTTTATAAATTCGTCATAAATACTGTCTTTAATGAGCCTGTCGGGCGTAAAGGCATAATAATGCTGATAAACATTATCAATTGTACCAATGTAATTTACGCCGTAATGGCGCTCTACTTCGGCTCTTACCAAAATAGGCGCAGGGAATATCCCAAACCCTTGCTCACCGAGTGACTTCATTAATGCGCTGTCGTCAACATGGCCAGCTATTGTCATTTCAATGTCTTGCTCTTGCAGCCAATAATAAATAGCCCGCGCGACAGGGCTTTCTTTTGCGGGAAGCACTAAGGGCTTGTTATTTAAAGACTGCGGAAATTGCTTATGTAACTGCGAATGCCATGTTTTGTTACCAAAAAGAGCGATTTGGCTTTTACCTATTTCATGACAAAACGCCTTAAATGGCAAGGTGGTATCGAGTGGTTTATCGGCTAACACTAAGTCGAGCTTATGAATCGCCATTTGTGCAAGCAGCTCATCTTGTTGGCCGTCAATACAGTGCAAGTTGGTAATACGGTCGTTATTAATTAAAGGCGCTAGCCACTTCGACACCAGTGATTTGGGTAACACATCTGAAATACCGACCTTTAGTGTTCGTGAGTATTGCGTGGTATCACCTTGCGTGGTTTCTAGCCATTCGTGAGCAATAGCAAACATATCATTGGTGTATTGCTGAGTTACATGGCCAAATTCAGTTAACTGTAGGCCTCGCCCTTGGCGAACAAACAGTGGTTTTCCTAATCGTTGCTCTAAGTTAGTAATTTGTGAGCTGACCGTTTGCGGCGTTAAATTAAGTATTTTACTCGCCGCTGCAATACTTCCATGCTTACTTACCTGCCAAAAATAATATAAGTGATTGTAGTTAATGTTGGTAATCATTCGAAAATACCTGTTTTAAAGTAAGAAATAATCAGCTTTTTCCTTTGCCACTAAGTTAGTAGATTACAGTCATGCCTGCAACATAGTTACTATTAAAAGGTGTAATTGCATGAAGCTAAAACTTACAGTTAAAAACAAGATAATTAACGCAAGTGAAAAGATGTCGCTTTTGAAGTTGATAAAAAGCCAATTGGCAAAACATGCTTTAAATATTCGTAAAGTTGAGATTCAAATAAATGATCTTTCGAGTGAGCGCCACGGCACTTTGCAGCAATGCAAAATTAATATTCTTTTGCCTGGACTACCCAGTATTAATGTAAATACAAAAGGAAGAAGTATGCTGCAAGCGATAAAGCGGGCACTAAAAAGTTTGCAGCAAATTCTCGTTAATAAGTATCAACCTTCGCAACCAAGCTCTTAGTTTTTATTAATATCGCACTTGCAGTAGCATGGATGCTACTCTTTTTATTTCTATTCTCGTACCAAGCTGTGTTTAACATTAAACGATTCACTTATTACCTATTGAGCAGTATTTCCTTGTTGGGTTTTGTTGGACTATACCAAACTTACCGTAACTAAAATTTTTTGACCTTGTTCCTTTAACCTTTGACCTCAGCTGTAAACCCCCGTTACATTTTGATTAAAAAGAGAGTGAAATTTTCAATTACCTAAATTCATAGTTTATTGTGAATTTATTAGGTTCATGCCTATTAATTTACTAATTCACAAAATACTGTGAATTTATCCTTAAATGAGTTAACTTTCGCTGTAATTCACAAAATATTGTGAATTATTAGCTTTTTTGTACTTTTTTAACTATTATTCACAAAACACTGTGAATTTTGGATTGGTAATGGAAGTCACGATAAAGTCAGCAAAACAATTAGGTAAATTGGCAAGCATTGTGAGAAAAAGCCAAAAGCTTGACCAAAAAACTGCGGGAGATTTCTCCGGTATTAGTATTAATACAGTAAGTGATTTTGAAAATGGCACAGGTTCGTTATCAATTGGCCGCGCGTTTGATTTAATGGAAGCTTTAGGCTTAGAAGTAAAAATAGACGTGGTTGTACCTCAACATGATGAAAAGGCTAAAAATAAATTACTAATGCAAATCCAGAACATGGTGGCTGAGCATGAATAATAGATCACTTGATGTTTATGCCGGCAAACAGCTCATGGGTCAATTACAAGATAGTAACGGTTTTTGGTCATTTAAATACGATCAAGATTGGCTTAACTCAGCTAATAAATTTGCAATAACTCCCAGCATTCCATTACAAGAGCAAATCATTCTTGATTCTGGTACTACACGACCTGTGCAGCAGTTTTTTGATAATTTACTGCCAGAAGAAAATGCACGTGAGTTATTAGCTAAAGAAGTGAGAGTTGACCATGAAGATTCATTTGCTCTACTTACTGCATCCGGCATTGAGTCTGCTGGTGCTTTAACGCTATTACCAGAGCATGTCGATTTTCCTAGCCCTAGTGCAATACCGTTACCTTTTGCCGAGCTATCTAGGCGAATTAAAAACTTACCCAGAGCACCGTTAAATATCCGCCAAAGTAGCCGTATGTCACTTGCTGGCGCGCAGCATAAAATGCTAGTTATTAAGCTCGGCAATGAATTATTTGAAGGAAATGAAGGCACACCTTCAACTCATATACTTAAACCAGATCATTCTGAGCCAGACCAATATTGGCAAACGACATGCAATGAATGGTTTATGATGAAACTAGCCAAGCGCCTAGGAATAGATGTACCCAATGTGCAGCTCATTTATACACCCGAGCCAGCCTATTTGGTTGAGCGCTTTGACCGTGTAGGAAGTTATCCTGATCAAGAGCGCAAGCATATTATAGATAGTTGCCAATTATTAAGTTATAGCAGACACTCCAAATATTCTGCATCAACGGTTGAAACATACCAGAAAATACTCAATAACGTACGTCCTAAAGCGGCAACGGCCATTAAATTATATCAATGGATTATTTATAATTTATTAGTCGGTAACGGGGATGCGCATTTAAAAAATATCAGTTTTTATTACGAAAACGGGTCTGCGCAAATAACACCGTTTTATGATTTATTAAGCACCATTATTTATGTTCCAGAAGGTGCAAAGCCCCTAGAAGAAGCCTTATCTGTTCCCATAAATGATAAAAAACGTTTCTGTGATGTTACTAAAGCAGATGTAATCGCTTTTGCAAAAGAACTCGGTATTCCAAGCTATACAGCAGTAAAACAGCTAAGTTTTTTTTTAGAAAACATAGAGAGTGAATTTAGCAACTTATACCAAGAAGTTGTAAATATGCCATCTGCGGATGTACGCGCAGCGGAATTAAGAATGTTAAGACAAGTGCAGTTTTTAGTAGTTAAAGAAATGGTTGGGCGGCTGAGTTAAAACAAGGAAATGAGGATTAATAAAAGTTCCTCATGAACACAAAGTTTTAGCCCGTTTCGATAAATAACTTTTCATTCAGTATGGACTTCCTATACTTAGTGTTGGGTGCTGTTGTACTTCAAACAAAACCTTTGATATTTCAATCCAGCTGTAAACCCCCGTTACATTTTGATTAAAAAAGCCGCACACTAACAGTTAGTATGCGGCTTTAGTATTTTATTTTTTAAAGCGATTACTTGTTTAGTAAGTGCTTTTCAAAAAAATCAGCCATCATAGTGTGGTAATGTAAGGTGGTACCTTTGCCTTCACGTAGGCTATGTGAGCGGTTAGGGTATGAGAAAAACTCAAACTGCTTATTGTGCTTTACAAGCTCGTCAATTAAGCGTTCTGAGCCTTGATAATGCACGTTATCATCGCCTGTACCGTGAATAAGCAATAGCTTACCGGTTAGGTTTTTAGCAAAGGTAATCGGCGAGGTGTTATCGTAACTCTCAGGATCGGTGTTTGGGTTGCCCGCATAACGCTCTTGGTAAATGGTGTCGTACAAACGAATGTCCGGCACGGGTGCTGAGGCAATCCCTACTTTAAATTTATCACCATGGCGGAACAGTAAATTAAGGGTTGAGCTACCGCCGCCTGAGTGTCCCCATACGCCAACGCGGTCTGTGTCTATTACATTCCAACGTTTAGCCATGGCATCTAGGGCGTCGACTTGGTCTTGCACGGTAATAGAGCCAATTTTTTTATAAATCGATTTGCGCCAATCGCGGCCTTTTGGTGCACGTGTACCGCGGTTATCAACCGATGCCACAATAAAGCCTTTTTGCGTTAGTAACGATTTGTATAAGTAACTGTTACCTTCCCAGCGGTCTTGCACGGTAGAGCCCCATGGTTCGCCGTATACGTAAAACACAATTGGGTATTTTTTACTTTTATCCATGTTCTCAGGGAACATAATATAGCCGTCAAGCTCAGTGCCATCTTGCGCATTTACTTTAAAAAACTCATGCTTTGGTAAGCTTTGCTCAGCAAGCTTTTGTTTAAGCTCGCTGCTTTCAACTAAGGTTTTTACATTACTGTGATCGCTCACTTTAATGATCTCTTTAGTCGGTGGCGTACCAAATTTTGAGTAAGTATGCATTGCCCATGAGGCATCTTTTGACATGTAGTAGCTATTTGAGCCCTCAAACTCAGCAGGTGTTACCCGTACCGGTTTACTGCTGCCATCAAGCGGTGTGCTGTATAAATAACGCTGACCAGGATCGTTTGGCGAGGCAATAAAATACATTACGTTTTTGTCTTCATTGATGGTAAGCATATCAATAATGTCGTAATTGCCTGGGGTTAGGTCGATAATAGTTTTGCCATCGCGCGATACACGGTAAAGATGACGCCAGCCGTCGCGCTCGCTATGCCAAATAAAAAACTCACCGTCTTTTGACCAGTTGGCTTTATAAAACCATTCGATAAACGCATCGTCTTTGTCTTCTAAAATTTTGGTCAGTTGCTGCTTTTGCCAATCAAACAGCCACACTTTGTTATGGTTTTGTGGGCGGTTTAAGTCTTGGATCATTAATTCATTACCGGTGCCCGCCCAACTAATACGCGGAATATAACGGTCGCGGTTATCGCCCTCAAGCTCAGCCCAACGGGTTTGTTTATCACTAAGGCTTACCACACCAACACGCACGGCAGAGTTGGTTTCACCGGCTTTAGGATAAGGGAATTCTTTAAGGGTAGGGTACAGTTCGTCGGTGTTGTTAATCATAGTGAAAAATTTAACGTCACTGGTATCAAGCTGCCAATAGGCGATTGATTTGTTGTCGGGGCTCCAACGAAAACCATCGGCAATAGTGAACTCTTCTTCGTATACCCAATCAAAATTACCGTTAACAATGGTGGCACTGCCATCGGTTGTGAGCGCGGTTACATCGTTACTACCAACCGCTTGCATATAAATATTGTTATCGCGTACGTAAGCCACTTTTGAGCTATCTGGCGAGAACTTAGCAAACATTAACTTAGTTGGCTCAACGTCTTTACCACCTAATTGCTGTAATTGGTTTGTCTCAAGGTTAAGTAACCAAAAGTCGCCTCGGCTGCGCGAACGCCAAACTTGCTCACTGTTGGTAAATACCATCAGCCATTTACCGTCTTTTGACCACTGATAGCTTTCGATTGCAAATGGCTCGTCTGCGCCCTCTGGCAACAGCTTTTCAAACTCAACCAGTACTTTACGGCCTGTGCCGTCAGCATTGTAAAATACAATGTCGTTGCCTTTTACGCCGTGCTCTTTTTCGTCATCGACGTTGTTATCGTCTGCTTTTTCTTTTTCACTTTCGCGCTCTTCAAGCACAGTGTAGCCGGTACCATCGTCTAGCCACTTAAAATAAGTGCTACGCTGGGTTTTAAATTCTTTGTCTTTATAAATTTGCGCTAGGCTTAATGGATTATTCACGGTACTCATCGCTGCATTGTTGTTGGTTGATATGCTAGTACTTGAACATGCTTGCAAGCCTAAGCCCGCAACAATGGCCAGTGCCAAGCCCGATGTTTTGATCAGATTCATTGTTATTGTTCCTTGGGTCTGTTGGCCTTTATAGATTAAGGCGCTCATTACATTTACTTTAACAAAATAACGTACACAATATCAGCATGCTTAACGCACAAAGCCATGGTTTAAACCCAAACTTTTATAATTAATACCATGCTGGACTTTTAAATTCTTCACTGAGCGTGTCGATTAGTGCTCTTACTGTTGTCGATATATGCTGACGAGAAGGGTAAAGCACATAAATTTTCATTGGGTTTAATGTCCATGGCGCTAATACACGCTGCAAGCGACCATCCAGTAAATATTGATTTGCCAAATACGTAGGCTGCACTGAAATACCACCACCGGCTATGGCTGCATGAAGTAATGTGGTGGCCTCGTTTGCACTTAAATTACATTTAACATCAACCGATTGAAATTCATCCCCGTTGTGTAAATGCCAAATATATCGGTCAAAGTTTTTATAGCCTAAACACTGATGAGTGCTTAACTGTTGTGGTGTCGTTATTGGCGGATAATCTGCAAGGTAATCAGCTGAGGCCACCCACTAATATAGATTCACACTCGGCAATAGGTTTACCTATTAACGAAGGATCAGGATTGGCTGCAATACGTATAGCCAAATCAACACGTTGCTCTATTAGATCTGCGGTTGAGTCTTCAAGATCTATGTCTATTTGCACGTTAGGGTGACGTTTCATAAAGCGTGTAAATATAGGGGCTAATTGTGCAAAACCTAACGACATACTGGTCACTACTCGTATTTTACCTGACAACTGTTGCTGGCTTTTAGTTTGTTCAACTAAACGGTTAGCCTGTGCTAACCATTGCACTATTTCGGGTAAACAGGCCTCGCCAGCGGTGGTAAGTGTAATTTTGCGGGTAGTTCGGTGTAGCAAACGAGTATTGAGCCATGCCTCTGCCGACTCAATACGACGAGTAATCATAGGGCGTGACATTTCAAGCCGATCGGCAGTGGCAGTAAAACTGCCTGAGTAGGCAACATCAACAAAAACCTGCGGTGAGTTTATCCATAGTATTTGCACGACTTATGAAACAATGATGCTAATTATTGGTTGTTTTTCTGAACATATCAAACCTTTATTATGCTCGCATTAGCAACCAATGCTGAGAATACCATGAACCTACGCATGCTTTAATCAGCAATATCGCTATTGCAGACGAAACCCCATCAACCCTTGATGTGTATAACGCTGACAGCAATAGCTTTCATGTTAATGCCACGCTGGTTTATGGCCGTACCGTTGCAATTTTATTTGATACCGGATTTACCAAAGCCGATGCACAAACTCAGGCAGAGCAAAATGCATGGGCAAATCAACTTAATGAAATGAAAGCATTCAACCCTCACGTGGTGATCTCTTGGCATATGAAAGCAGGCACCTAATTAGATGCTGCAAATATTGATTTTTCAATCCAGTATTTAAAGGATTTTGCACACGCTAAGCAAAGTAGTGATAGCAGTAAGCTGCTGATAGATAAAATGATCAACTCATACCCAGAGACTGTATTACCTATGGCTCTTAGCATTGGCGTTAAAGTTCATAAAGGCGAAATGAAATGGTAATTGCTTACGCTTAACCACTGTAATAAATACAGTAGAACCAAAAAACACGCCTAGCAAAGTCTGGCGTGTTTTTTATTATTGCCACAAATACATACTGGCTCGCTTATTGGCAATATTTAATTCAAATACCTCAGTGCTTGCACACATAGCAGCGCCATAGCATACATGAAGCGGTAACAAGTGCTCCTCTCTGGGGTGATTAAAGCGTGCAGCTGGAGCTTGCTGCCATGCTAATAATTGCTGTTCACGCTGTTGCTCGGTTAATGTTTGATCTGCGATTGTGCTTACCAACCAATTTTCAAATGCCTGATTTTGCTGGTTAACATCGTTTGATTGGGTAACACCAAAAGCGCGCATATTATGGAAGGTAAAGCCTGAGCCTATAATTAATAAGTTATCGTAATCAATACTTTGCAATGCTTTACCAATTTCAACATGCAACAGCGGATCAAGGCCTGAGTGCAAGGATATTTGCACACAGGGAATATCGGCCTCTGGATACATAATTTTTAACGGTACAAACATACCGTGATCAAAACCACGCTGTGGATCGAGTTTTGAGTCAATATTATGTGTTGCGAGCGCTTGCTGTACTAAATTAGCAAGTTGCGGCTGGCCAGCACAAGGGTAAGTTAATTGGTACGCCTGCTTAGGAAAACCGTAGTAATCGTAAATAAGCGGTGGTGAAGAGTGCGCTGTTATACTAATTGGTTGAGCTTCCCAATGCGCGCTGATCATTAAAATAGCAGAAGGCTTTGGGATTGTAGCGGCAACTTGTTCTAAGCAGGCTCGCATTTCTGCATGGTTGGCATCACCTAGTAATGGCATTGGGCCGCCACCATGAGAAATGAAAAAAACGGTTGGGCGTTGCATGTGGTTAATCCTAAAGGACAGATATTATTATAGTGCCTGCGCAGTTAGTAAATAACTAGCCACATAAACGCACAACCTCCGTGCGAAAATATTATATGTGGTGTTTATTCATCAAGCTCTAAGTGAGCGCGTTCAACGCTTTCTTGAGGTAACTCTTTTTGCACCGATACACCCAGCTCTTTAAATTCTGAGGCTTGTTTAATTAAGTTACCTTTACCACGGTATAACTGAGAAAATGCTTTATCGTAGGTTTCTTTGGCTTTATCGAGCTGTTTACCCACCCCTTCCATACTGGTTAAAAAGCCGTTGAGTTTACTGTAAAAACGCTCAGCACGATTAGCCAGCTCTTTTGAATATTTAGTTTGCTCTTCAAAGCGCCATAACTGCTTAACAATATTTAAACTGGTTAGCAGGGTAGTAGGAGTTGCAACCAAAATGTTTTTTTCGATTGCTTGCTGGTAAATGTCGCTTTGGTATTTAAGTGCTTCTACAAAGGCGGATTCAATCGGTACAAACATAATAACTACCTCAGGCGAGTTTATCCCTGGTAAACGGTCATACGATTTACTGGCCAACTCATTTATACGGGCAGTTACGGCATTTACATGCTCTTTAATCGCTTGTTGAGATTCCAGCTCTGTTTCGGCATTTACGTAGCGGGTATAGGCATTTAACGATGTTTTTGCATCAATCACTAAGTGCCGACCTTGGGGTAAATACACCACCACATCAGGACGAAGACGACCATCTTCGGTATTAAACGACACTTCGCGTTTATAGTCTGTGCCAGCTCGAAGTCCTGCGCTATCAAGCACGTTTTCAAGCATGAGTTCGCCCCAATTACCTTGGGTTTTCTTTTGCCCTTGTAAGGCATTGCTTAGCTTGTCAGCCTGCTCGGTAATGGCTTGGCTTTTGGCTTGTAAATGTAATAGCTCGGTTTTAAGTGCTGCACGTTGTTTTAAGTCTTCAACGTGAATAGATTCCATTTTATCTCTAAAGCCTTTTAGCTCACCTTCAACCGGCTTGAGTAACTGCTCTATGCTTTCTTGATTGAGGGTTTTAAATTTTTGCGATTTTTCTTCTAAGATTTGATTGGCTAAATTTTCGAATTCTTTTTTAAGCGTTTCTTTACTTTGCTCTATGTGAGCCAGTTGCTCGCTGAAATGTTGCTGCTTTTGCTCAAGGGTCGTGCGTATATTATTAAGCTCGACATCGCGCAGATTGTATTGCTCGCGCAGGGCGGTTAGCTCGGCTTCGGCTTTACGCCAATATTGATTATAAAGTTGGCTTTGTTTTTCTTGCTCAGTTAATCGCGTTTTAAAATGTTGCGCCTGATCACGTTGCTCTTGATGAGTAAGCCCTAACAAGTCGTGCTCTTCCACTAAAGAGGCATATTGATTTTGCGTATGCTCATACTGGCTTTGTAATAACAATAACTGTTGCTGCTGCTCACTCACTTGGCGCTTTATTTTTTTGCTTAACTGGACTGATACAACGCTGAAAATAGCCATACCGGCTAAAGCGCCAGTAGCAACACTTAACCAATCTAAATGGGATAAAAACGAAGTAAACATAGAATAAACTTTTAAAATTTAGTGACATGCCATCATAACGAATTACGCTCTTTAGCAGTAGGGTAAAACACTAAATTAAGCGCATAAAAAAAGCCAGCTAGTAAAGCTGGCTCAATATTACTAAATTAGTAATCAAACAGGGAAATCAACATGAAACTTGTAAAACAACATATCAACTACAAGCATAATAGTAGACGCGCTGCATTTAAATTAGTTCAAAATAATTTTAAAAAAAGTTGAATTTGAGGCATAAAAAAAGCCAGCTAATAGAGCTGGCTCAATATTACTAAATTAGTAATCAAACAGGGAAATCAACATGAAACTTGTATAACAACACATCAACTACAAGCATAATAATAGACCTAGCCATTTGTGATTAGTTCAAAATAAATTAAATAAAAAAATAAATATTTTTAAAAGCAAAAAAAAAGCCAGCGCATTACTGGCTGGCTTAATCATTACTATGTCTAGTAACTACTATATGGGATATCAACATGAAAGCTTGGAGAAACTGCAATTTAACCAAGCATATTAATAGACGCCTACAATTTAAATAAGTTCAAAAACTCGTCATGATTTTTTAAAATTATTTTAGCTTTTAATTAAAGACAGCATTTGTTGTTCGTCAAACTGGGTAAAACTCATTGATTTTTCGGTAAATAATGCATCTACAAGCGCTTGCTTATCTTGCTGCATTTGAAATACTTTTTGTTCAATAGAGTTAGCCATGATTAGTTTATAAACAAACACTGGGTTTGTTTGCCCAATTCGATAAGCACGATCGGTGGCTTGTTTTTCAACGGCTGGGTTCCACCATGGGTCAAAATGAATAACGGTGTCGGCTTGGGTTAAATTAAGCCCTGTACCACCGGCTTTTAAGCTAATTAAAAACACGGAAGTGTTACCACTGGTAAATTCGTCTATTACTTTGTCGCGATGACGCGTTTGCCCAGTTAGCATACTAAAATTAATATTTAGCTCATTTAAACGCTCGGCAATTAAATCAAGGGCAGAGGTAAACTGGCTAAATATAATCACTTTACGGCCAAGGCTAAGCATTAAAGGTAAGTGGCCCGATAACCATTCTAATTTAGCACTGGCTGCCTCAGTTTCAGGTTCAATGAGTTTAGGATGACAACAAATTTGGCGTAACTTTAATAAAGCTTCTAAAAAAGCGAGTTTACTTTTTTGTACGCCTTGCTCGGCAAATAAATCAATGAGTTTCTCTTCAAGCGCACGGGTTATACCTTGGTACATGTCTTTTTGTTTAGGTTCAAACTCAAACTCTTTTATAAGTT
This sequence comes from Pseudoalteromonas sp. SCSIO_11900, assembly GCF_000576475.1. Classification (NCBI taxonomy): domain Bacteria; kingdom Pseudomonadati; phylum Pseudomonadota; class Gammaproteobacteria; order Alteromonadales; family Pseudoalteromonadaceae; genus Pseudoalteromonas; species Pseudoalteromonas sp. SCSIO_11900. Next base: position 10,811 of record NZ_KK070025.1, on the reverse strand, counting down.
CGGTTTTTTGCGGCAGCTCTTGAGCCACTTGGGCTTTAGTACGGCGCAAAATAAACGGCATAATTAACGCTTTTAGTTGCTCTGCACGTTCAATATTGCTTTCGCGTTCAATAGGGCCTTGAAAATGCTGCTTAAAGTGCGCCTGTGAACCTAAAAGCGAGGGCATTGCAAAGTCGAGCAATGACTTTAATTCAAATAAATTGTTTTCAATTGGGGTGCCACTTAAACAAAGCTTAAAGTCGGCATTTAAACGTTTTACCAGCCGCGAAACTTGTGCGGTATCGTTTTTAATATACTGGGCTTCATCAAGAATAATGTTTTCAAAATACAGCGGTGAGTAATAAGCAATGTCACGTTTTAATAGCGGATACGTGGTTAAAATACACTGCGCTTGTGCCAAATGCTGCAACGAATCATTTCGGTGTGCACCAAAAATAGTGGTCACTTTTAAGCTTTTTGCGAACTTGGTAATTTCGTTTTGCCAATTACTCACTAAACTTGTAGGGCACACAATAAGCGTAGGCCCTGCTTGCGGTGTATTGTATGAGCTTGCTAAGTAGGCAATCACTTGTAACGTTTTACCCAAGCCCATATCATCCGCTAAAATCCCACCTAACTGATTACGCTTTAAAAAGTTAAGCCAAGCCACGCCTTCTTGCTGATACTCTCTTAATACTACAGAATCGTGTAAGCCATGAATGGCAGTGTTCGGTGATAGCAGTGCATCGTTATTTAGTTCTTCAAGGTAACGCTCTAGTGACGGGTCATGTAGCTCTATATTAATAGCTGTGTGCTGAACTAATTCAGGTAAGTATGAAAGCGGAATGTTAAATTCGTCACGGGTTTTAATAAATTCAAATCGCATTTTAAATTCAATTAATAAATTAAACGCTGCTTTATCAATAACCCCAAATTGACGGCCAACAGGGTAGTAATAAAATAATTCACTTTGACGGTTTAACGATTCATAAAGTTTATTATTTACATTTAATAGGGTAGCTACTTTGGTATCGTTTAGCATTACTTTACTATGCATTTGATGATTTGCAGCTCTGTTTACATGCAATGAGATTTGGCTTTTAGTATCAGCAACATTAACTTTGCTCATTGATACTTGCCAACCGCGTTGTTTAAAGCTGGGCAGTACCTCGTGAACTAGCCAATGTAAGTGAATAGCCGATTCCTGACTAAAAATAAACTCGCTGTGTAAACCCCCTTTACAAAAATCGAAGCCTAAGTTGACTAACTCATTGGTAACGGTGTTTTCGAAGGCGCTATTAATTAACTTTGCAGGCGCTGTGCCCGCTAAATAGTTTTTATTTTTATACTTAAACGATAACGAAATAGCCATTACTGAGCCCGACATGCTGACTTTAAGTATGGCATTACTCAACGACTTAACAGGCGTGCTTGGTGTATTAGTCGGGTGGGGAATAACACCTACTCCAAAGTTATCAGCAAGCTGCTTATAAATTCGGTCAAAGTTTGTATCGTGCAGCGCCGGTATAGTTTGTAAGTGCGCAATTTCATCAGCACTGAGGGGCGTACGAATACGGCCTAATTTATATTTATCTAAATCTAAGTAGATGGGCGGCGTTGTTTTAATTAACGCCCAATTAGGAATTTGATCCAAGTGAATTTTTAACTGGGTTACCTCTTTTTGTTTTTCCCAAACAAAGTTAAGAGGTAAACCAGGTTGCGCTTTAATAGGTACTCGAGAGCGTTGTAAAAATAATCGGTCTGTGGCAAGTAATTGCTGCAGGGCATTAAATCCCCATTGCCCTTTAAGCTCAATATTACCGACCGCATTTTGCGATCGGATCCAGCTATATAATCTAAAATCACTTTCGAGCAAATCGCTAGGGGTTACAAAACTATTAAGCTGTTGCTCAGTTAAATTTCGCCCAAGTGCATAATTATTATTTTTATCGTAGTTGGCAATTTTAGGGGTTAAAAATACTTTGTTGTTTTCTATGTCTAATACAAACAGTAATACTTGCGAGGGTTGAGCTTGGTCGGTGTTTTTAAGTGCGCTTAGTTCACTAAACCAATCATTAATAAAATAATCTTCACCGTACTCACCAGAATGCTCAATTTTAAGCTTTAACAAAATAGCGGCCAAATGGCGGCATTTAGTTTTAACATTACAGGTACAATGAGTATCGACCGAATAACCAGTTGGTAATTTACTGATCTCAATACGTTGGTTAAACGCGAATCCTTTATCACCTTGCACCGTGGAGTCAACCACAGAAAAATCTGCATTATGTTCTAACCAACTGATTTGGCCGTTTTTATAGTACGATTTTCCTTTGGCCAACACCGCGGGTTTAAATAATTTTTTTATGAATCGCTCAGAAAGAGGAAACTGGGTAGCCTGCTCATTTTTAATTTCTTCAAAAATAGCCATTAAATCATTTTTTGATAAGTTAGCAGACATGTCACTCAAAGTATTAAAATTTAAAAATAATTTTCCCAGTATATGCCTTATCAGCGCTGAGCTAAAGCAATATTATTTTTAAAATAAACTGGTTGGATCTGATTGGTTAGTAAAAAATTGGTTTATAGCGAATTGGCGATCATTGTTTAATTTTGCTCACTAAAAAAGCACACTTAAATTACAAAAGAAAAACAATTAATTAACTTTGGCAGGAGATTTAGTTAGGCTTAGATCAGGTTTTTACTAACAAGCAAAAAATGGCATTAAAAGGAAGTGTTTAGTTAGTAAAAATATGATCCTTGATGGTTTAAGCCATGTTTTTAGCCTTTATATGCCACTAAAGATCAGATTTTTACCAACTAACAAAGGGGGTTGGATCATGATTTAACTAACCCAACCCCTTTTACAGATCACGATATTACTAACTAATTAAAGGCACTTAATAACTTAGTAAGTTGCTCTAAGCGCTTGTCTGTCATCACTTTATTATTTATTTTAATTGAAACGTCACCACTTTTAAGGTTGCGTTGCACACTAATAAAGTCATTTTCTAAAACCGCTTCACGTTTTGATGCTGTTTTAGGCTCTGCAGTTAGGTATTTAGTAATTAGCATAGCGCGCTTGTCGTCGGCTTCTAAGGCGTTAATTTCATCATTGCTGGCAAGTGCAACAACTAACTCGTTAAATGCTTCCTCATCGCGCTCCTTTGCGTTAATCAACTTTTTAGCAACTTCTCTACCAACATGATTAGCTGTTGGGTAAAGGGCTATAACATCTGCAGATATTTGCTCATACGCTTTTATCGCATCAGCAATCGCTGTATGCGATACCCCTTCAATAACAGCAATTTCACGGTACGAGCCTTTTTTGCCTTGTTGAATAAGATCGTTTCTAGTTTGTTGATACGCTTGACCCAACTCCCAAAGACTAGGGGCAATGTATTGATCTGATGAAACCGCAAGTACTTTGGCATCTTGCTCGCTAAAGTCACTAGAACTCAATACGAGGTAGTCTGCGCCACCTAAAATACAGGCTTTACGACGTCTAGAGCCAGCTAATACAAGGCTTGTATCACCTTGCTCCCATAATAGGGCAGGGTGCTGATTACGGCCATCTTCTTTAATAGCAGGAAGAATATCTGCGACTGACTTTTCGTTTAAAAGCGCTTGTACGCGACGATTTTTACCATAAACTTGGGTCGATTTTTCAATTTCGTTGTGAGCAATCACTTTACAAACAAGCGTTATTTCCCGATTAGGATCACTGGGTGCAGGCATACGGATAACGTCGCCTGCATTGGCTTGCTCTAAAAGGGCATCTAAGCTGCTACTGCCAACAGCGGTTGCAAAGGGATCTAAGCGGGTGTCATTTTTACGTTTTTTAGCCATTTTTAGTCAACATCCTTACTTAGGCGTATTTAATTTAGATTGAGTGGATTGCCAATTAGAACGAATTAGCATTTCGAGTTCATCAACTACATCTTTGATATTTTCTTGTGCGCGCATTAATGACTCTCTACTCGCTAAACTATCGGACGCTTTTTGATCAAAAATGGTATTAAACGAGGATGAACTCGCAGTAATTGCTGAACTGTGATTAATAGGGTAGCTCATGACTTGGCGACCAAAGGCACTACGAACATCTTTAACTATGTCACGTTGTGAGTGGTTACCTTTTACATAATTAGTAACCAAAAATTGCATGAAATCCCAACCATCGTGGCCAAGGGCTGCAACAGTATGGTAAATCTCACCTAAACGTTTTAAATATTTATTATTAGCATCAAAGTCTACCGCTTCAGGGTGAACCGGAATAAGCATGGCTGTGGAGGCCATTAATGCATTATAAAACATAAAATTAAGAGTAGGCGCTGTATCAATTAATAAAATATCAAACTCATCTTTTACTGGTTCAATAACGCGCTCTAGTAACTTATGGTAATGGCGCGTTTGCTCATAATTTGAGGTATCTTTAAGCAAAGTTGCGGTTTCGTGTTCAAAATAAAAATCGTCCATACCAGAGGGCAAAACACGAATATTAGGAATATGAGTTGGTAAAAAAGAATTTGACACAAATTCAGGCCAGGTTTCACCTTCTTCAAGATCAATGCAATCACGCATCAAATCACCGACAGTAATTGGATCGGGCTCAGAGGATGGGAAAAAGCTTGATGATGACCCCTGAGGATCTAAATCAATAATACCGATGCGATAACGTTTTATGTTGGTAGTGGCAAGTGCAGCAGCAATATTAACCATGCTAGTTGTTTTACCACAACCACCTTTTAAAGAATTAATAACAATAACTTGGAGTTTGTCTGTCGGTGCACGGTGATCAGGCTTTATATCCATTGTATCGGCCATAGCAAAAATATTAACCAACGTATATGCGTAATGACCGTTTGCACCGCGTTTTATATTTAAATCGTCAAAGTCACCATTGTCATGACGTCTTTTTAAGGTACGATTATTACAGCCAAGTAAATCAGCTGCTGCTTTTTGGGTATAAGTTCTTAATTCTTTTTCTTCAGATTTAAGATGGGCGCGGTAATGTTGGATACGTCCTTCTAGTGATTTTTCAGCAACTTCTGCGGTTGCTTTCAAAAGTCGGTAGGTATCTAGCGCATTATTATTGATAGACATACTTTATTCCTCAAAGTTAGGCGTTTAGTATAATGTCCATTCAATTAGCTGTAAACAACTATTTAAGGCGACATACATTTTAAATACATGACATATAAAATAATTTTACGCCTTTAATATTGCTTAGTATAAATAAAGAAGTTTAAGTATGGTTAAGTATATAAGGTATTAAAGGCTAAGGGCTTAAAATACGCATTTAACTTTATGATTTATATAAATAATGTTTAAGAAAGTGGATCAGTATTATACGTGGTTAAGATCAGATCCTTATTTACTGGCAGATCACCTTTATACTAAGCAAATATTTAGTAGCTGAGTTACGCACAGGTTAAGCACTGAGTTACTCACAAAGTAGATGGTATAGATCATGTTTTTACTAAGTAAATTATAAAGTTATGCACCCACCATCAGAGATAATACGTGCTTTAATTAGTATAGATCTGATCTATAGTAAGTACAGATCAGATCTATGCTAACTCGAACTAAGCTTATCCACAGGCCTCTCATTTTTGCAGTAATTTGTCGTGCTAAATTTCAAAAAAATCACTTTGCAATGGACAAATTTATTATTCAGTTAGTAAAAAATCGTTTTATAAAAGCATTGTTAGTAAAAATGTGATCTGAAATCTTTTGTATTAACTTTTTCTTAGTAAAATACTGATCTGAGCATTTTATTTGAAATCAGATCACTTTTATACTAACTTAAACATTTAACTTTTGTGGCTTTATGTGTTGTTATTAGTTGCCACAATAAAAACGGAAATAAAAACCATGAGCCGAAAGGTCAACATCTCGGTAGATAACTTGCCTGATACACTTAGAGGCCAAATTCACGGGGTGGAAAGTGCAATTGATAACGAAAGTTTAGCACTATTTACAGATAACAAAGATGTGCGAATTTCGATAGAAAATGCAGCCCATGGGTTACGCGCTTACTCTAACACATTTAATCATTATGATCTGTGGGGACGCTTTGTTCGCTCAGGACATAAAAAGCTGCCACTTGAAGAAGCCCCTAAAAAAACCATTATTACACGTAAGATATCTGAGAAAGTAGACGGTATTTTATACGATGGTGAAATTAAAATAACACCGGCTGTGGTAAGTACTCGTAAAGATGGTGAAGACGTAGAATACCTAGTTTGGCCATCAGACAGAGAAGAAAAAGTTGAGCGTGCACTAATTCGCCTTGCTTCAAAAGGTAAAATAGTAAAAATTAATTTTAAATCCGGTATTCAATATGCTGTTGTGTTTTCTATGAACGAATTAGCACAAGAACTCAAAGCGGTTGGTCAGTCTATGCCATATCCGCAAATTAAAGAATCGCTTGAAGCATTGCAAGGTTCAAAACTTTCATTTAAATATTCTGCCACCGACACTAAAAATTCTGATATTGATGATTCGTTTTACGAGTCAAACATGAACTTTTTATCGTCTTTACACTTTAGCGGTAAAAAAGGCCAAGGCGGAAATGTTAAATGTGTGGCGTGTTTAAATGCTTTTGTTCATAACATGATCGATAACCTTGAATATAAAGGCTATTATTTTAATAGTGCTCAAGAATTAAAGCGCGGGTTATCGCGTTGGATGATGTTACGTTTATATCACTTATGGCGTTATGCTGCCCCAGGAAAAACGTATCATTTTAGACTGTTATCTATTATGGAAAAATATGGCTCTATTTATTCAACGGATGATATTACCGAAAATAAATTAAAAGCACTGCGTCGTGACATGACCACCACGATGAAAGATTTAATTGAAAAAGGGGCAATATCTGAGTACAGCATAACTAATGTAAAAGATGATAAAACAGGTAATATTGTAGATTACACCTATGAAATGCATCCATCTGATCAATTTTGTGATGAGATACTGGCATTAAATAAACACAACAAGCGTATAGAAATACAAGGTGGTAAACGCATTGTTGAAAATGCAGTATTAATTGATGAAGATAAGCTGGAAGAAATTGTAGAAAAATAATTATATTAATTTTTACCAGTCCGTTGTATTAAAGGCCACATTATGTGGCCTTTTTAACATAATTATTTTGTTACTTGTTCTAAATATAAACGGTCTACCAGAAAGTCATACTCTCGTTTTCGTGGATGTGATAAGGGCTTTTGGTAACTCGGTAGTTCGCCAAATTTTACGTCGGGTTGTGGGTTAATTAGTATAAAAGGTAAAGCAGCACTAACATGATAGCGATTTTGTGCAGTGTACCTCACATTAACTTGAGGACTAACTCGAGTAGGGCGCCTAATTCGCAATTTTTCTTTTTCACCCAAACTGGCTACTCGAACCTGTTCTTGTGCAACCAGTGACTGCCATTTTTGCTGATCAATCATTCGCGGGTTTTTATAGCCTGCCGATTTTTCTAACATTTCAAGCGCCATTTTTTTTGTAAGTGTTTTGGTTGCGTGTTTATGCATCCAAGTAAAGCGAACAGAAAAAGGGGATTCAATTTCACTATGAATTTTACGATACGCCGCAAGTGTTATTAAATTTGGCATTGCATTATGCACAGCTTCAAATCGCGCGTCGTTATTATCTATTGCTAAAATACAATTTTTAAAAGCTGCTTTTGCACTATTTACCTGTGCTATGCGATCAATAATGGCTTGTTTATTCGTCTCTTTTATTACTAGCAAACCAGGGTGTCGCTTTAATACTCGGCTGCTTAGTCCTGGCTTTTTATACATATCTGAAAAAGCATTTAAAATTGCCTTATGCGCCAATTCCCCAGTTATTTTTGAAACGCTTATAGACTCAGGGATTATATTTTCTTCAGTACTACTAATCTCAGGTAATTGAAAATACTCTGCTTTAGCGAAGCCAACCTCTTTAAGCTCATCAATTAAGCTAAGTGTTAATTCATTGAGTAAATCAAACTGACTTCTTATTTGCACCTTTGTAACCATTAGCTACCTACTTAGAACACATCTTACTGAGTCACTATTTTCGCAAACAACCTTTTCTTTTGATAGATTTTTCTTAAATAAAATTCTTTTGCTAAGATTTTTAAAAATTTAAATAAAGTATGATGTGTTCTTAGTGGTTTTTTAAAGTATTTTTGCTTCATATGCTTTAAAGGAAATAATAGATAGGGGTGAGTTAAGGTACTGAGCTTTGTATGCAGCACTAGCATAAATATTTAAAAGCGCATAATTGAGCAGCATTTTTTTTAAACCTTCCGTAAAGTTAAGATTACATAAGCACAAAATAAGTATGATGTGTTCCTATAGCTATCTGTATCACCATCGCTTAGCTGTTAAGCTTCTACTCAAGCCATTATAATGCACACTCTATTTACTTAGATTGTTGTTTTTAAATGTTTATTTGTTTTTACTTTATAAACTTGCTCATTAGAAGTAACTCAAAATAGGCTCTTAAATCTTATAAAAATTTAACTAATAACTAAATAATTGGTAAATAGTCGATTTAGTCCTTGAACAAAGCCCTCTGCATACGTTAATTTCAATGCATCAGGTAATAGGAATGAGGAATGAGCATGCAATCGTGGAACCCAAATAGTTGGAGAGAACTGCCAATACTGCAGCAACCACAGTACCCAGATCAAAACGTATTAAAGTCGGTAGAAAGCCAGTTGAAAAGTGCACCGCCTTTAGTATTTGCCGAAGAAACAAGAAGTTTATTTAAACAACTTGAAGACGTATGCGAAGGCCGTGCCTTTTTACTTCAAGGTGGAGATTGTGCAGAATCGTTTAGCGACTTTAATGCCGCTAATATTCGCGATACATTTAAAACCATCTTACAAATGGCTGTAGTATTAACCTATGGTGGAAAGTGTCCGGTTGTTAAAATTGCACGTATGGCAGGTCAATACGCAAAGCCACGTTCAGCCGACTTAGAAACAATAGACGGCGTTTCGTTGCCATCTTACCGTGGTGATATAGTAAATAACTTTGAGTTTACTGAAGAAGCACGTATTCCAGACCCTCAACGTTTAATGACTGCATATCATCACAGTGCGGCAACGCTAAATTTGCTACGCGCTTTTGCACAAGGTGGACTTGCCGACTTACATCAAGTTAACCGTTGGAACATGGGCTTTGTTGCTGCTAATCCACAAAAAGCAAAATACCAACAGCTTGCAGACAAAATTCAAGACGCGTTAGAATTTATGGAAGTGTGTGGTATTAATTCAACTATAGCGCCAAGCTTAAAAGAAACTGATTTATACACGTCACACGAAGCGTTATTACTAGGCTACGAAGAAGCATTAACACGTAGAGACCATTTATCAGGTGACTGGTACGATTGTTCAGCACACTTTGTTTGGATTGGTGAACGTACTCGCCAGCTAGACCATGCCCATATTGAATTTTTTAAAGGTATTAAAAACCCAATTGGCGTTAAAGTTGGACCAGGTATGGATCCAGACGAGCTTATCCGTTTAATCGATGCGCTTAACCCAGATAACATTCCTGGTAGATTAACGCTCATTACACGAATGGGTGCAGATGTATTGCCAGAGAAGCTACCAGCGCTAGTGCGTAAAGTACAGCAAGAGGGTCGCAAAGTTATTTGGAGTTCAGATCCAATGCATGGCAATACTGAAAAAGCCAGCTCAGGTTACAAAACGCGTAGCTTTGATAACATTATGCGCGAAATTAGTCAGTTCTTCGCTGTTCACAAAGCTGAAGGCTCATACGCAGGCGGTGTTCATTTAGAAATGACCGGCCAACATGTAACAGAGTGTACCGGCGGTGCATACGGTTTATCTGATGATGACCTTGCTCAGCGCTACAAAACACAATGTGACCCACGCTTAAATGCTGATCAAGTATTAGAGCTTGGCTTTTTAGTAGCTGATTTACTAAAAGATGCGCGTAAATAATACGCCTTCTAATATATTAAAAGCCGCTATTATTTAGTAACACCACTCGTTTAAGAACGAGTGGTGTTTTTTCGTTTATATCTAACCGCATATTTTTGTGTCTTTGCCAGCACTGCTCGCGGATAAGCTTTTCGCTTTCTTTTTTCCGGTAATATTAGCCGTTTACCGTTTTCACGTAGTTCTTTTAGCTTTTTAGGGATTGTCCCTGGGCTTCGACCTGAACACCATAAAAACTCGTCTTGTATGAGATATAATGCGTTAATAAAACTGATGCGTAATGGCTCAACTTTATGGGCTTTAGCCATCTCTGCCATTTCAAGTCTCACGATATTATATGATGTCAGAATACCCCAGAGCTCTTGATAAATACCTTCCTGTTTCAGGCTCCGTAATGCTGGTTTATTTGATAGTTGATATTGCTTGAGCTCACCATAGCCTCGCTCTATTTCCCATCGTTGCCAATACACATCGAGTAGCGCTTTCAGCGGGTACTTTTCTGGACAGACGCATGAGGTGATGAACCCTTTTATTTCCCCTTTAGGTGTCGGAATTTGAATAAGCCTTGCTTGCCATGTATCACCTAGGTAAGGGGCTGATTTCTTAGCTTGTGGTGAAATAGGCATTGTTATTAAGTGGTCGTAATCGCTAAATGACTCCGTTATTTCATAGCGCATTTTGCTTTTGATGGGCGTAAGCCAATGATGATTTTCGCTAACGCCTTGCCAGCTCGTAAATAGTTCAGCCGAAAAGAAACCTCTATCAAATAGCGTCAATGAATATTCAGGTGCTGAGCCAACAAGCTGTTGAGCATAATGAATTTCACTTTGAGTAATGGGGCCAAACGCTGCATCGGATATTAAATGCG
>NZ_KK070024.1:0-875 GCF_000576475.1 Pseudoalteromonas sp. SCSIO_11900 | reverse complement strand
AGTAACTCATCGTAATGAATAGGCAACTTACTTGCACTATGTATTGGCGTAAACATAAAGAAAGCGATAACCTGTCGCATAGATTGGCTAAAGCTTAGCTGTGTAGGCAAAATATCCTCATCTTTAGTTGCATCAAGCATGACGATACGTATTAAATTGTAAGCGAGTAATAACCCCCATAACTCTTGACGTACCATGTCTGGTTTCTTACTACGTAACGTGTGTTTGCTATGATTCAATCCCTGCTTTATTTCTCTAAACGCCAGCTCAATTTCCCAGCGTTGAGTATAAACCTCTGTTAATTCTTCATATGGAAATCGTAAAGGGTCAATGAGAGAGCTAAGTACACGATAGCTTTTTCCATCCACTTTATAGGTGGTTAATCTTGCCATCATGGTCTCTGGTAATGACTCAAATTTCTTTCTGGCTTGAGGACTTGTGGACAAAATCACTATTTTATCATTGTCATTTATACTATGTTCAACTTGATACTGTAAATCCTTCCTCGCGGGTAACATCCAGTGAGTGTTATCTCCTTGGTTTTGCCATTGATGCAACAGTCCTAATGAGTAATAGCCGCGGTCAAACAAGGTAAGAGAATTATCTGGTACGGCTGGTAATAGTCGTTGAGCTAAGCTCATTTCACCTATGCGACGGGAGTCAAAGCTGCTATCTAACAGTAAATGGCTAGATACTTCCATAAGGCTACACATTCGTACTTGTGGGTAGCTTACTTCTCCATGTTGATTACTGTCACTGCCAAATGCTTCTCTGTTATCTTGATTATCATGAGTTCGAAAACTAACGCCATCAACAGCGAGTAAATTAAGTCCGCACCATTGTTCAAAAGACTGGGTGGAAAAGGTTTTGTGTGC
>NZ_KK070023.1:2779674-3083318 GCF_000576475.1 Pseudoalteromonas sp. SCSIO_11900 | reverse complement strand
GCACACAAAACCTTTTCCACCCAGTCTTTTGAACAATAGTGCGGACTTAATTTACTCGCTGTAGATGGCGTTAGTTTTTGAACTCATGATAATCAAGATAACAGAAGGTGATAAGAAAGAAGCCGAATAAGTACCCTATATAAGAAAATGCCAGTCAGTTCTTAACTGACTGGCATTAGCCAATTGGCGGTTTTTATTAGCAAGTAAAGCTGTTAACACGCTTTATTTTAATGACCTTTCTCAAAGTCATTTACTTCGCGCTCGGCTTCCTCTTTCGATTTACCGTATTTTTGCTGAATTTTACCAATAAGCTCGGTACGGCTACCTTCAATTTTATCTAAATCATCGTTGGTAAGATCGCCCCATTTTTGTTGCGCTTTACCTTTAAGTTCTTTCCAGTTTCCTTCGATACGATCGCTATTCATAATTAGCTCCTTATTAAGAGTGATGATTTTTCATTTTAAAAGCGTTACTAATAAAATGATTTTAACGTTCACTTATAAAGGTGCAAAGCCTATACCAGAAAGTGAAATATTAAGTTTTAATTATATATCAATCGGTTATGCTTTTTGGTGCGTAAAGTTTTTTAGCTGGTGGCGATTTTTATAAAAATTCTGCAGGGTGGCTTGTAATTATTTCAGGGACTGTCACTTCAGGGGGGGTTATTGCAGGGACACTGTGCTGGTTTTTTATAAGTACAATAAAAAAGCGAGCTATTAAAGCTCGCTTTGCTGTTTAATAAAGGAATTAATGTCTAAAGCTTGGCATTAGCGCAGGAATGCCTGGTAGCATACCTACCAGTGCCATTACACCGGTTAATAATACAAACATTATAAGTGGGATGACCCAGCGACTCATTCGCGATAAATCAGCACTTCTTTCTTTACAGCCAATAAGGCCCAAGTTATCAAGTAGCATAGTTAGTGACCAACCAAATGCAGGGTTTACTAGGCTTGAGGCAAACACCACAATGGCAGCTGATTGCGTGGTTTTACCTTCACGGGTCATTTCCATACCCGCTTCAAGTAGTGGAATAAACACCCCTACAATTAAGGCAACACACAATACTGGCTGCCAAATAGCTAAGTCCATTGGATAGCCCCAAACACCCGCGATAATACAAAATAACGCAGTTAAAATTGCGCCTGCAGGAATAGGGCGTTTTGCAATAGCAGCAGGAACAATGTAAGTGCCCCAAGATGACGCAAAGTTAGCACCGCCTAAAAGCGAGCCAAAGGTTTGTCTTGTTGATGCACTAAGCATGGTATCGTCGATATTCATTTGTACTTTTTCAGTACGCTCTGGGTAACTAATTTTTTGAAATACTTGATGGCCTAAAAAGTCAGGCGACCACATAGCAACCGCTAAAACTGCAAAAGGAAGTACAACTACAAAGCTTTCAGCGGTTGGTAAACCAAGCATCCAACCAGTGTTTTCCCCCCACCAGTACATAGGGTTCATGTTTGGTAAGCCCGGTGCGGTATGAAACTCAAACGGTGCGCCCAATGCAAAAGCAGTAAAACCACCAATTAAACAGCTCAGTGGCACGGCTAACCAGCGTTTTTTGTAATGCTCCAACAAAGCATAAAGTAAAATTGTGGCTAAGATTACGATAAAGGCAATATGGGTCATTTGAATTTCTTCAGCCCATGCAAACAGCTTTTTAACTTGTGAGATGGTACCCACAAAGCCTAAATAGAGGAGTAGGCCACCACAAACCCCTTTACTGGTGAGCTTGGCCATGAGGCTGCCGCCTTTACTAAATGCTAATATCAATCCAAAGACACCTATGAGTAAACCAAAGGCCATAGGGTGTCCGCCTGCGGCAACTACAATAGGAATTAATGGAATGAGTGGGCCATGAGTACCCGCTAAGTTAGCGGTCGGTAAAATAAAGCCCGAAAATAGTAAAATAAATAGCGAAACAATTAAAAGTTCGTAGCGTACGTTTTCAAGTACAAAGCCATCACTTAAACCCAAAGGGCCTGCAAACGTAGCAGCAATGGCTGCAACCATGACTATTTTACCTATAGTAGCGGCCATCGCTGGAATGGTGTCTTCAAATTCAAAGCGATAATCTCTAAATGGTAAATTTGGACGCCAGCGTTTTGGCTGCATAATTTGCAGCTCGTGCTCTAGGTAAGCGTCGCGGCTTTCAAACTCAGAGCTGGGCTTATGAAGATTTTCATAGCTATCGGACACGGTTTGAGTATCCGCTCTTGGTATAGCATCAGATGAATTATCATCTAGCGGCTTGGTGGTCATGACTTCTCCTGCAACTTAGTTGCTAACTCAAAATAAAAATACAGCTTTTACAAAGCAAATGAACATTGAGTGCGCAGGGTAAAACAGCTTGCTACAGATTGTAATTAGGCAAAAGGTCGTGCATAGCCCAGTTTAACGCTTTGTAAGTGTTAACAAAAATAGCAAAGGGATGTGTTGTAAATGGCTTGTTAAATCTAAAAGGTATTTAAATTCAATGTCTTATGTTTTTGTTTTTACAGTGTGCTCTTGCCATGCATAATAGCAAAAAGGTCATAAAATCAGCAGATTCAGCAGCAATCATTCTTTAGTCTAATAAAGGTGGCGTTAGCCACTATTTGCTTATTATAAATACAATTAGCCGCAAAGTTGCACAAAAGCTAACAATACTAAGCTTTAACGGAACGACTATTTTTGGACTCAAGATAGGGTTTTGAAAGGTAATAATAGGAGTAAAGTAAAAATATAGCGCAAAGTGACTAAATAAGAAAATGAGCTCGGCGATAAGCTTACAAAATTTATCAGGGATGAAACGCATTTTATTTGGTTTGTCAGCGCAGCAACAAGCGCGGATTAATGATTCACAGCAAGATGAATTACGTCAACAGCAAGCTTGTTTTAAGCAAATGAGCTTTACCAAAGGCATAGAAGGAATAGTGAGTAATAGGCATCGTGCTGATCAAAATAAGCGCAGTAGCAAGAGGCTAAAACGTTAGACGAAATGATCAGCCAAGCGCATAGTCGTACTCTGCATAAATAACTGCTAATTTTTGCTACAATGGCGGCAAAGTAATTTAGGGTAAATAGCGTGCTGCCTGTTCAAGAAATATATACTTCACTCATTGATGCTTTAAAAGCCAACCCAATCACCTTACTGCAAGCGCCGCCTGGTGCTGGTAAATCAACGTGGTTGCCATTACAGCTTATGCGCGATGGGCATTATAAACACATAGTGATGTTGGAGCCTCGACGCTTAGCTGCACGTAATATTGCCAATTACCTAGCCCAATGCCAAAACGAAACGCTGGGGCAAAGTGTCGGTTTACGGGTCCGAGGTGAGAGTAAAGTAAGTGCGAACACGCGCCTTGAAATAGTCACCGAAGGTATGCTGACACGCATGTTACAAAATGACCCTGAGCTCAGTGATGTTGATTTACTGATTTTTGATGAGTTTCATGAGCGTTCCATCGCAGCAGATACCGCGCTGGCTTTTGCTTTAGAATCGCAAGCGGCACTGCGTGAAGATTTAACCATTATGCTGATGTCGGCCACCCTTGATAGCGAACGCTACACTGGGTTTTTTAATTGCCCAGTAATTGAGTCAAGCGGGCGAAGTTACCCCATTGACGAAATATATTGCCCAATAAAAGATGAAAGCCGCTGGCTTGATGCCATCCCCGCTATTATAAAACAAGCACTCAATGAGCAAACCGGCAGTGCGCTGGTATTTTTACCCGGTCAACGAGAAATACTGCGCGTGCAACAAGCATTGAGCGACTTACCTAGTAACTGCCTAGTCGCCACTTTATTTGGTGAGCAAGATAAAGCCAATCAACAAGCTGCAATAGCACCTGCGCCTCAAGGGATGCGAAAAGTAGTACTGACCACCAATGTTGCCGAAACCAGCTTAACCATTGAAGGTATTCGAATTGTGATTGATAGCGGCAAGCGCCGTGCAGCCAGCTTTAATTTAAAAACCGGTGTAACTGAGCTGACGACTCAAAGTATATCTCGTTCATCGGCAGTACAACGCGCAGGGCGTGCAGGACGAATAGAACCAGGGGTTGTGTATCGTTTAGGTTCAAAACAAACTTTTGAGCGACGAAACAGCCACGATAACCCTGATATTTTGACCTCAGATATTAGCCAACTGATGCTTGAGGCAAAGCAATGGGGCGCAAGCATTAGTGAACTCACCTTACTTGACCCGCCGAGTGAGCAACAATGCAACCAAGCTACCAATTTATTATCTATGCTTGAAGCGATAGATAGCCACGGTAAGCTCACCGCACTGGGGAGTAAAATGTTGGGCTTTGGTGCCGATATTCGCCTAGCGCACATGTTATTAAAAGCGCAAATGCTAGAACCACAGTTAAGCGGAATTTATCGTTTAGCTATTTATTTAGTCGCCTTACTAGAAAGCCGAGTTAGCACTGCCAATGAGCTCAACCTAGCACTGCATAGTCAACAGCAGCGTCCGCATCCTGTGTTTAAGCAACAATTAAATTATTGGTTAAAACGCTTAAAATTTACCGACAGCAAAACAGACTTAAACACCGATCATTTAAGCTTATTAGTTTCGCTTGGCTATCCAGATCGCATCGCTAAAAAACGCGGCAATGGATACTTATTAGCAAATGGCGCAGGGGCCGAGCTAAACCCTGACTACTGGCATAATGACGAATATATAGTTATTGCCAGTATGGGCGGACACAAAGGCGAGCGTATTTTTTCTGCCACGGCGCTAAATCCATTAGCGCTTAAAGAGCATTTACCGCATTTATTCACTGAGTTGACCCGCTGCGAGTTTGATGAAAAAGCTGCTCGGTTTATTCATCAAGATGAAGTAAAACTTGGAGAAATCACCCTTAGCAGCCAACCAAGTAAACATAAGCTTGATAAAACAGAGCGTGCCAAGGCATGGCTTAGTGTGTTTGCCAAACAGGGCTTTTCACTGTTTAACGAGCAAAAAGAAAGTGAGCAGTTACTTATTAGAATGTGCCTAGCCAGCAAATTGATGCCAGAACAATTTCCTGTTATTAATCAGCAGCAGCTCATTGAAACAGCAGGTGATTGGTTAGGGGTATACCTTGAAGATATTAAAACCCTTGAGCAACTTAAAAAGTTTAATTATTTTGAGGCACTACAAAACTGTTTTAATTGGCAACAGCAAAGCGAGCTAAAATCTTTACTCCCACTGCGACTAATAGTACCAAGTGGCTCTAACATAAAAATTGAATACCAACTTGATGGTCCCGCCAAGCTTAGTGTGCGCATGCAAGAAGTATATGGTTTAACCAGTACACCTATGCTAGCTAATGGTAAATTAGCATTGCTAATAGAGTTGTTATCGCCAGGCAAGCGTTCACTACAGTTAACCCAAGACTTAGCACATTTTTGGAATAGTAGTTACCGCGAGGTACAAAAAGAGATGAAAGGGCGCTACCCCAAACATTTTTGGCCAGACGATCCTGCCAATAGCGTTGCCACTAATAGAGTAAAAAGCAGAATGTGATCACGCTTTGTTAATTTTACTTAGTGTTAAATGTTGACCATGCAAATGATGTAGCAATTGCACTTTCTATGTTTATGCCAGAGGTATTGAAGGCCTTTGGAGAGTATTTATTTTCTCACTTAAAGGCACGTCATCCAAGCATTGTTGCTAACTTTAATTGTTTAACTGATCTCATTATTGGTATTGATAAAGTAATTCATGTTGAAGTAGCTAAGCTTTTTCATAAGCCTAATTTACCTGAAATTGACGCCCAAATTATTGAAGACGGGTTTGTGCGCCGAAGGGCTTATTTTTGGTGCTGCGGCTCATTATGGGGTTGATGCTAAACTTAATCATGGCCAGTGTATGCATGATGGGTTTGATTCGTGTTTAATTGAAATAAAATATGAGACTCCCCATGGCTGAAGACGACTACAATTATAAAAAAGCGTACCTGCGCGAAAAATCAGCCAGAGATCAATTAGAAACCCTACTAGAAGACAAAACACGGGCATTGTTTATTGTTAATTAAGAGCTAAAAGAAAAGCTTGAAACGGTCAACAACCAACAAATAACCTTAATGCAAAGTGAAAAAATGGCCACGCTAGGGACACTCTCAGCTGGGATGGCCCACGAAATAAATAACCCGTTAGCTTACATAACCAGTAATGTAGAAAGTATAAAATTTATAAAGCCCGTCCTGGTTTCGTTAATAACGGCGGCTCAACAACTATTTCATCTATGAAACAAGTGTTTGTAAACTTATTAATTAATGCCAAACACGCCTGCGACGATTTGCGCGATCAGCAAGGAAAAATAAGAGTTAAGCTGTTTGCCAATGAAAATAATATTTACATTGAAGTGGCAGATAACGGCTGTGGAATGGACGCTGATACACTTAAACAAATGTTCGATCCCTTCTTTACCACTAAACCCGTAGGCCAAGGCACAGGTATAAGAATGGCCATTGTTTACAATGTAGGCATGGCTACAAAGTGTGTTGTGGCTATTGAGCGTAGGTATAAGTATTTTAACTCGATACTTCTTGTCCGCCGTGTTGCTCGGCTAAATCATCAAGTCCGGCAACGGTATAATCAAACCCGCTTTCGTCGTATTCGTAGCTTACTTTAACGCTGTCGCCGCCATTAAAAAGGCGTGTTTTTACGGTATTGACTGGCCAATCTTTTAATTCGTGTAAAAAGCGGTTTGCCACTTGCGATGACTCAAACCGGTAGCTAATCTCTGTTTTCATAAATAATAATACCCTGATAATTTTACCCCCGTAGTTTGTTGATTTTTACCAAGGAGTCAAGTTATCTACTTTAAAAGGGCAATAAATTATGACTTTATAGATACTTATCGGTCATAGTAATCTAAATTGGAGTGTTAACAGTATAAAGCTGTTTAAAAAACAATAACCATATAACAATAATGGAGTAGGCAATGAAACATTTAGTGACCTTAGTTGGGCTTATCGCTTTTTTTAATGGTGGTACTACCGGGACCCCTTTATAAATTTAATGTGGTTGAGCTAGGTACTGCCTTTGCCGGTTTTAGATTAGGCGTTTATCTAGGTGGGGCAGCATTAGTTTTATTATTAGTTCAAGTGCTATTCATGCTTAAAACAGTGAGCCTAACCAGTGCGTGAACACGGTTTTTTTTGCAGCTGTTGCGATTGCAATGCCGATTAACATGATGAATACAGCAAAAAGTGTTCCGCCAATTCATGATATTTCTACCGATTTAATTAATTAAAACACTGATTGAAGAGTTAAATGCTGTTGTTGTGGAATAATTGAATACTAATAAATAGCCCTTGCGTTTTGCAGGGCTATTTGCAGTTGCACATGATCAGCTTATGTTCATAGCTGACAATGCATACTGTGGATGATTTTTAATAAACTATGGAGTTATTATGAAAACAGTCGGATATGCAGCAAAAAGTCAAGGTTCTTTGCTTACAGAGTTTTCTTTTGAGCGCCGCGATTTACGAAATAACGATGTAGCAATAGAAATTTTATATTGTGGTGTGTGCCATTCAGACTTACATGCAGTGCGTAACGACTGGGGGGGTAGTAATTACCCATTAGTTCCTGGGCACGAAATTGTAGGTAAAGTAATATCAGTCGGTAGCGATGTTAAAAAGTACAAACAAGGCGATACCGTTGCCGTAGGGTGTATGGTTGACTCGTGTCAAAGCTGTGACCAATGTGATAATCACCAAGAGCAATTTTGTCGTGAAGGCATGGTCGGTACTTACAGCGGGACCGATAGAGTTAACGGCGAAATGACTCAAGGTGGTTACTCTAAACACGTTGTAGTGCGCGAAGAGTTTGTATTATCAGTGCCTGAAAACTTAGAATTATCGCGCGTGGCGCCGTTACTTTGCGCCGGTATTACTACTTATTCACCGTTACATAAATGGGGTGTAAAAACAGGTAGCCGTGTTGCAGTGGTAGGCCTTGGTGGATTAGGTCATATGGCGGTTAAAAATGCAGTAGCAATGGGTGCAACCGTTACTGTTATTGGTCGTACTGAGTCTAAAAAAGAAGATGCAATTAAGCTCGGCGCACAGCATTATTTAGTATCAAACAATGATGATGAAATGAAAAATGCGCAGTCAGCGTTTGATGTCATTATTGATACTGTGCCTGTAAAGCATGACTTATCAATTTACACACCGCTACTTGATATTGATGGTACCTTGGTTATTGTTGGCCAAGTAGGCCCAGTAGATGAGCTAAACACAGTTCCTCTTTTAATGGGGCGTCGTCGTGTAGCCGGTTCGTTAATTGGCGGCATTGCAGAAACACAGCAAATGCTTGATTTTTGTGGTGAACACAACGTACTGCCAGAGTGTGAAATGATCAACATAGACGAAATTAACACCGCTTATGAGCGTATGGAACGCTCTGATGTGCGATACCGTTTTGTTATTGATATGTCATCTATTAGCGTTTAATACGCTAAAGAGTAAAATTTAAAAAGAGCCGCTTAGCGGCTCTTTTTGTTTTTATTAACAAGGCTGTGCCTGTTTAGTTTTGTTGCCGCTAATTTGTATGTAACTAAGCAGCCACATTAACAGCCCACCTAAAAATAAAGCCGCAGCAACATAGCCTGTTTGATTTGGCGCTGCCCCTTTTGCAATAGCAATGCCGCCAACCCAAGGGCCAATAGCATTTGCAATATTAAACGCACACTGCACTAATGCCCCAATCATGGCGTGGCCGTCAGGTGATACATCCATTAATAGCGTTTGCACTAAGGTTGATAGCCCTAAGCTGCAGCCAATAAAAAATATAACCGCATACAGCAGATAAATATTATAGCTGGCACTGACATATGCAAATGCAAAAACAATAGTAGAGGCAAGCGTAAATCCGGTGGTTTTTATCGCTGATTTATCGGCAGCTTTACCTAGTACGTAATTACCGAGCGTAGAGCCAATACCAAACATCACCATAGCAATTGAAATTGTATAGGGCGCGCTCTGAGTGACCTCTAAGATCGTATCGGCCACATAGGTATAAATACAAAATACGCCACCAAAGCCAATAATAACAATCCCTAATATTGACCAAACCAGTTTGTTTTTTAGCACCCCTAATTCGTTGAGTATATTAGAGGTATGGGTGTTTTTAACATTAGGCACCACGTTATACACAAAAATAAAGGCAATAAACGCCAACACCCCAGCCGCAGCGAGGCAATAACGCCAACTAAGATTTTGCCCAACCAATGTCACCACCGGCACACCAACGATAGTGGCTATGGTTAAGCCCATAAACACTTTTGACATAAAGCTAGCGCGTTTTCCTTGCGGTGCTATATCAGAGGCCAGTAATAACGCGGCACCAAAATAAGCGCCATGGGGAAGGCCACTTAAAAACCTAAACAGCACCAGTTGTTCTAACGAGGTCGCTAATGCACTTAAACTGTTTGAAATACACATTAAGCTTAAAAATAATAATAGCGCTCGTCGTTTTCGCATATTTGCCGTTGCCAACATTAAAATGGGTGCGCCAACCACCACCCCAAGAGCATAAGCACTAATAGCATAACCACTTTGTGACGGGGTACTGCCAAAAGCCTCACTAATTAATGGCAACATAGGCATCATAGAAAATTCAGATAACCCCAAAATAAAAGTACCCAACGCCAGCACAATTAAAATAGCGGTTCTATTGGGCTGACCCGACGGCGATGTAGTATCAACGGCCATATAAATCCTTGAAGATAATAAATAAAATTTAGGGTCTGTTGACCTTTGCGGATTAAAATTTGTTCAAACTAGGGGCGGTTTAATCGCGGCGCGAGGTTTGTAACCTAGTGGGCTAAGTAAAAACCGAGCAACAAAGAGTAAATCGCCCCTAGGCAGAACCCGAAGGGCAGCGCCTGTTTGGCATTGATGCTGCGTTATCGCCTATTTATGGGGAATAACCACACCACATAGACTCCGCCTTGCCTAAATACCAAACAGACTGCTGCAAATTTAACCTTGAAAGGTCAACAGACCCAATAACAAACTAAACGCCAGTGCGCTTAAAAATAAAGCACACACGCTTATTTAGTTGAATGTGGAAATGAGGAGTAAAGAGGCGTGCATTTTAAATTAAAAGCTCTCTTTCGTCATGGACTAAACCATAATTTAAGATGAATAAAATTTAACTTAAGCCAACCAAAGGATGGTTAAGTAAGTTCAGCAAAGTCTTAACGCAATCAAAAATAAGCAGTGTTAAATTTAAAATGTAATGTTAACTTGACTTTTTGTAATGCATGAATGATATTTGTAAAGTAAACATTACTTTTAAAAACAGGATAAAGGCAATGAAAGCAGAATTAAATTTAAAACAACGCCAAATTAAAAATACCAGTTACCTAGCTAAATGGACCTTAATATGGCTTTTTACTTTAGCTATTTGCAGCTTTGGCCCCACTTTAATCTGGGATCGTTCAGCGCTAATTAGTGGCTTTTTTATTATTATAAATTTGGCTGCTGGCGTAGGGATGATTTTAGCCAACAAGCGCTATTTGCAAGGCATGGATGAATTAATGCAAAAAATACATCTCAGTGCCATGGGGTTTACCTTAGGTGCAGTGTTAGTAGGCGGGCTGGCATACACCAATTTACAATTGAGTGGTTTAATTGATTTTAAAGCGCAAATACCCGACTTAATGTTTTTAATGGGGGCGGTGTATTTAATTAGTGTGTATGTGCTTAATAAACACTATTGCGCAGGTGATGAATGAAAAATAGATTAAAAGTGTTAAGAGCCGAGCATAATTTCACTCAAGCAAAGTTGGCCGAGCTGTTGGATGTATCGCGCCAAACGATTAATGCCATTGAAAAGGGCAAGTTCGATCCCAGCTTGCCACTGGCTTTTAAGGCCGCAAGGTTGTTTAAACTTAAAATAGAAGACATTTTTGATGACGAACAGGGTTAAAAATTAACAAAGTGCGACAATATGTCGCGCTTTTTAACTTGCCGCAGCACGTATAATTTACCCACAAAATTTTTGTGGTAAATCAATAATGACTGATAAAAAAAATCCTTTAACCTCCTATTTATTATCGCCTTTGGCACTTGTTATAAGTGGCGTATTATCGCCTGTTGCCTTTGCAGATGACGCCTCAATTGAAATTATTGAAGTACACGGTCAAGCACAAAACAAACACCTATCGTTAGGTTCATCTGAATCGTTATTAACTGATTTAGGTGTGGACTTTTCAGCCGCCGGTGGCATGGCTAACTTACCTGTTTTAAATGGTTTAATGGGTGATAGAGTGGCGGTACTGGTTGATGGTGCGCAAATCACCGCCGCCTGTGCCAATCAAATGAACCCGCCACTGTCGTATATTTCAGCCAATCAAATTAGTAGCTACAAAGTGGTTGCGGGTATTTCTCCGGTAAGCGCGGGAGGCGATAATATTGCAGGGGTGATCGCGGTTAATTCTATTTCGCCTCAGTACAGTGAAAGCAAGCAACTTGGCTGGCACTCTGGCTACGTATCAGCCCAATACAATACACTAGATAACGGCAAAAAGGTCGGCGCGGGCATGCGCATTGCCAGCGACGTATTCAGTTTTAATTATCAAGGTGCGTTTAGCGATGCTAACAGTTATGAAGATGGTAACGGTGATTTAGTGCTCGACACCCTATACCGCGCGCAAAACCATAGTTTAAGTGCTGCCATGCGCGATGATAAGCAACAATTAGTTGTTAAGCTAAGCCATCAAAAAATACCCTATCAAGGCTTTGCTAACCAATATATGGATATGACAGATAACACCAGCTATGGCGCTGTTGCCCAGTATAAGCGTGCTTTTACAAACAGTGAGCTTGAAGCGCAGTTAAATTGGCATAGCGTAAAGCATGAAATGGGCTTTTTCAGCGCAGAAAAAACCGGAAAAATGCCAATGAAAACCGACGCCGAAGATATAAGCACTCAGTTAAAATGGCGATTAGCGCTTGATAACAACAGCCAGTTATTACTCGCCCAAGAGTACCATTATATGAATATTGATGATTGGTGGCCTGCGGTTGAAGGCTCAATGATGATGGGGCCAAATGACTACAACAATATTAATAACGGCCGGCGTCAGCGTATTGCCCTGCTTGCTGAATATGAAAGCCAACTAAATACTCGCTGGTGGTTAAATGCAGGCGTTCGATTTGAAAATGTAATAACCAATACCGACGATGTACAAGCATACAACGCAGGTATGGCCGCTATGAGTGCGATGGCCATGGCGATGCCAAGCGATGCAATGGCCGCTAAAGAGTTTAATGATCAGAATAAAAAACAAACAGACAACCTAGTCGATGCAAACGTGCTGATTAACTATCAACTAAGCAATAATGACGAGTTACAAATTGGTTTAGCTCGTAAAAATCGCGCACCTAATTTATACGAACGTTACAGTTGGGGGATGGGCAATATGGCCACCACCATGATAGGTTGGTACGGCGATGGTAATGGCTATATTGGTAACATTGCTCTTAAACCTGAAACCGCGCACACGCTAAGTACCACTTACACCACTATGGCAAAAGACGATAGCTGGCGTATCAGTGCCAATGCGTGGGTGAGCGATGTAAATGATTATATTGATGCCAACAGAGTAAGAAGCTTTAACCGCACAGTGCTTGCTGCCAATACTCGTAATGTACTTATGTTTAATAACCTAGATGCCACGCTTTATGGCGTAAAGCTAGATGCGGTTACTACTCTGCACGAGTCTAAGCAGTATGGTAGTTGGTCGTTAAAAGCTAACATTACCAACACCCGTGGTAAGCGCGACGATACCAATCAGCCGCTTTATCAAATTAAGCCGCTGCAAACCCAATTTGCTATTAACCAGCAAATTGGCCGCTTTGAAAACGCACTCACGTGGCAGTGGGTCGATAGTAAAACCCGCATAGATAACAACCGCCTAGAAAACCAAACCGAGCAGTATCATTTACTAAACCTAAGCTCTAAAGCCAGTTGGGATGCATTGACCGTGAGTGTTGATATTACCAACCTGCTTGATGAGTATTATGAATTACCACTGGGCGGCGTAAGTATTGCTGAGTTTAAACAAGATTCAACGCAAGGATTCAATCAATTAGCAGGGCAGGGTCGCTCTATAAATTTAGCTATGAGTTACGCGTTTTAAAGTGAGAAAGTAAGTTAGTATCAGCCGTCAGATCCGATTTTAGGTTAATCGAGTCTGACGGTTTAAGTTGAGAAAGTTACTTTTTTATTATGGCGGCTATTAATAATTAATTTACTTTCAATCTATTCATTAAGTCTGATGGAGCAAAGTACAAAATAGTTCTACCGTCTTTTGTGGGTAAAAGCAGTTTCAAATCTACTAATTTATTTAAATATCCTCTCGAAGTATTTTCAGATATACCGTAAGAATTTGCAGTTTCTTTAACTGTAAAAATTCTCCCAGGCTCTTTTGTACCTTTTTTGACAAGATCCTTTTGCACAAAGTTTAATATATTACTGAACTTTGAATTTTCTAAAATTTGAAGTACTTCATTAAATTCTTCGGTTTTAGATTTAAGATATTCTTGTAGTTCTTCAAAAGCATCTAAAATTACATCAAGTTGAAAATCGATAAAATATGTCAAATCGTTTTGATCTCTTTCTGTATACATGTAAGAAAGGCCGTAGCCTTTAGGGTCGTCTTTAAGTAATTTACTGATTGATATATACCTGAAAAGCTCATATTCATTTTTAAGCATAAACCAGTAAAATAGTGCTCTCGCAGTCCTCCCATTCCCATCTCTAAAAGGGTGCTCATAACCGATCATAAAATGAAGGATAATTGCTTTGATTACTGGGGGAATAAACTCACCACCATTCATTCCAGAGTGGTCTTCATTTGCAAAATCACAAACACATTGAAGTCGTTCAGAGATTTTCTCAAAGCTAGGTGGTTGATGAGCAATTTCTCCTCTATCATCTTCCACATATATATCATTATCCTCTCTAAATTCACCAGGGATAACATTATTTTCCGTAGTTAAATTAGTGGCCTTTTGGTGGAATTCTAGAATTAGATCTAAGGTTAAATCAGCTTTAGCTTTTTTCTCGGCAAGCTTCAAAAGAAAGAAGTTATTGAGAATCATTCTTTCATCTTCATCTACAGGCTCTCTTTCATCCTCCAGCATTTTTTTTGCTACTTCTCTTGTAGTCGAGGCACCTTCAAGTTGGGCACTTGTTATAGCTTCTTCCATAATTAGAGAAGAGACCAAAAACTTACGTTGAATTTTATCTGATGCGGCTTTATCAGCTACAGCACCAACACTACCACCAGCAATTTTAATAATCTTATGAAGCTTTGCTTCCATTGAATGCGGTGTGCAGTATGAAAATAAATTATCTTTATCACATCTTAGTGGTATGTACTTCATTTGCATTGTTCTTTTGAACTTTATAGCAGACCAAATATCTTTTGCTTCAGCTTGAGGGACTCTCCATTTTAATAGACTCCAATGTAAATAATGTCCTTTTTCATCTGTAGCGTCATATTTGTTAATGTATTTGCCTATTTTTTCGTAGTCTACATTCGAAAGTTCAAATTTGGGTGCTCTTTCAACACTTGGTTTAGCCATGTTAACTCAAATATTTTTTTTTGCGTTTTGTTTGTTCAATAATGACACTTAAAACGGAAAAGTCAATTTATCCTTTTTGAAGTTAAGGAGGTGAAAAAAGATAAATGTAGCCTTTATTTGGAAGGCACTATCCGATGATTTCAATCCCCAATATTAGTAGACTTTCTCCCAGAAAGTGGTATTTGATTTAAGATAAAAACTATAACACACGCAAAAGAGTAGATTAATTGTGAACGCAAAAATCAATAAACTGCGTTAACAGCGGATTTTTGTATTTATCTTTATGCATCACTAACCAAAACTGTCTTTGCATGGGGTGGTTTAAGTTAAGCTGCGTAACGCGGCCATCGTTTAAAGCGTACTGTGCCGCGAGTGACGATAAACACCCCAGCCCTAACCCTTCTGCAACGCTGTTGATCAATGCCTCTGTGGTATTGAGTTCAAAACTTTGGCTCCAATTATCGATATGCGTAGCAAGGTTTTGTAAAAAGAATGAGCGTGAACCAGAGCCAGCTTCCCTTAATACCCATTGACTGTTTGCTAAGTCATTAAAACTAAGCTGTGGTTTTTTAGCTAAAGGATGGGATAGCGGTGCAATAATACACATAGTGTCTTGGCTAAACACGGTTGAGATTAAGTCGCTTTGCTGGGCGTGGCCTTCTATTAATGCAATGTCGAGTTCAAAGTCGCGCAGTTTTTGACAAATAAGCTCAGAATTTGAAATAAAAACCTGCTGAGAATAATGCTGCTGTTGTTGGCGAAACCCACTGAGTATTGAGGGCAAAACATGATTGCCAATGGTATCGCTAGCACCTATTTTTAACGTGCCACTGGCTTTTGCGTGGGACGAAAAAAGCGTATTAATATCATTTGCTCTGTGCAGTAATTCATCGGCCAAGGGCAGTAACTTTTGCCCTTCTTGATTTAAAATTAAGCGATGATTTACTCGGTCAAACAGTGGGTGGCCTAATTGTTTTTCAAGCTCGCTAAGCGCCATACTCACCGCCGCTTTAGATAGAAACAATGATTCAGACGCTGCTGTAAGGGTGCTGTGCTGGGTTATGCCTACAAATACTTTAAGTTGCTTAAGTGAAATATTCATTATGCTGTGTTTAATTTTCCTGAACGTGTGTTCTATATAATTAGATTTAACTTAACAAAATGCAAGCGTAAACTTCTCTGTAAGTTACAACCACAGGGTGGAATAGAGATGTTTAAACATATAAAAACAAAAGTATCAGGTGCACCAACACCAATGGGTGGTTTGGCATTAGGTATTGCCAGCCTAGGTTGGGCTTGGGAGAGTATGGCTAACCTAAATGGCGTAGCACAATATACCGGTGCCGCTATTGCGAGCGTATTATTGCTATTGTTAACACTTAAGTTTTTATTACATCCTCAACTGCTTAAAGCCGATTTAGCCCACCCAGTTGTGGGAAGTGTGGTGCCTACTTTTGCTATGGCTACCTTAGTGGTGTCTAATTCTTTAGGGCAGTTTTACTCCCTTGCGGGAGATGTGCTTTGGGTAGGTGCATTTTTATTGCATGTAGTGTTTTTAATCAGCTTTATTGCTCATCGCATGATTGAATTTAAAATTGAGCATATGGTGCCAAGCTGGTTTGTACCGCCGGTTGGGATCATTGTTGCCGATGTCGCGTTTTCAGGGAATCCGGCACTGCTGTTTTTAGCGCAAGGGGCGCTTTATTTTGGCATGCTGATGTATGCAGTTATGTTGCCTATGATGATTTACCGGATCATTTTTGCAGCGCACATTCCTGATGCTGCACAGCCTACCTTGGCTATTTTAGCTGCGCCAGCAAGTTTATCGCTAGCTGGTTACTTTACAGTGAACAGCGAGCCGTCACCGGTTATTATTGGCTTGTTATTTGGAATTGCAGTATTGATGACCTTTATAATTTATGTCGCATTTTTTAAATTATTGCGCCGTCCATTTTGCCCAGGTTACGCTGCGTTTACTTTCCCTGTGGTCATTGGTGCTACCGCGTTATTTAAACTTGCCGCATGGATGCATACAGTGGGAATTGATTTGCAGTTTATTAAGCAAATACAGTATTTAGCAACGTTTGAATTGATTGTGGCCAGTGGGGTAGTTTGCTATGTGGCGGTTCGTTATTTGGCTCATTTTAAGTTTTTTAACACTCAATTTAAGCCTCTCACCCTATCACAATAACGATTAAACGCTTGTTTGCACTACCTCGTTAGCCCCGTGCTCAATTGCTTGTTCGGCATCTTGCTCAGCAAGCTTGGCGCGCTCTGCTTTTGAAATATAAGCCGGTTTGTTGCTTTTATGCAGCTTGGCATTAGCACGCTTATCTTTGTTATTAAACTTTGTAATGATCTTTTTTCTGCGATTCATGATTAACCCCGTAATTTTAAGGTGCGCATTATACAGGCATCTTTAGTAAAGCTGTTAGATAAATATAGTGGCGGTTTTACGCTCTGTCGCAAAGCGTTGTTTGTTATTACACAAGGGCGTTATAATTATGGTTCTTAGTCGTTAATAAAATGGGATTTGTTTTGAAAAAGTTAGCTTTAGCTAGTATTGCTTTATTGGCCTTTAATACTCATGCACAATTAAATAAAATTAATGACAGCGTGGCTGATTACGCTGTAAATACCTACCAAAGTGCGCAAGTACATACACTAACAAATTTGGTATCTTTTCCAACGGTCAATAAAAGTGATGTTAGCGCACCACAAAATCCCGACTTTATTGGCTTTAAAGCGTTACTAAAAATGAAAGCGGCTGAGCTTGGTTTTGATTATCAAGATTTAGGTTACACCGTACTTATTAGTATGGGGCAACAAACTGAAAAGGTAACCATAGTAACCCATGGCGATGTGCAACCCGCTAATGCCAGCAAATGGAAACAAAGCCCATTTATTATTGACACCTCAGAGCCGGATAAATTAATTGGCCGTGGTACCGAAGACGACAAAGGCGCTATTGCGACTGCAATGTACGCCATGAAGGCGATAAAAGATAAAGGCATAGCGCTTGATAACCGTATTGAATTAATGATTTACCTAGCGGAGGAGTCTGACTGGGGGCCGTTAACTGAGTTTATGAAAACTTATCAGCAACCAAAGTATGCGGTAACCATCGATGCCTCTTACCCTGTAGTGGTTGCTGAAAAAGGCTGGAGCTTAATTGCGCCAACATTTGATGCAACATCACCACAAACCGGTGTGTATGTCAGTGATGTAACCGGCGGCGCATTTGCCAGTCAAATCCCTGAAGATGCCAGCCTATTACTACATAACGCCAACGAAACATTAATTAATCAATTAAAAGCAAAAGCTAACACACTTAAGCAAGTTGAATTTAATTTTACAGAGCAAAATAACGCGCTGGCCATAAGTGTTAAAGGCATGTCGGCTCACTCATCTGAACCGGAATCAGGCGTTAACGCCATTGCTTATTTAGCTGAAATATTTAAAGGCGTTGAGCTTGAAAACAACAGTGATGGCCAGCTCATTGATTTTGTTAATCAGCTTATTGGTTTAGATATTTACGGTAAACAGTTTGGCGAAATAGCTTATGAACATGACTTTATGGGGCCAATGAGCGTAGCGCCTACGGTTATTGAACGTGAGGGTAATGCGCTTACTTTAGCGGTCAATGCTCGCCGTCCGGTTGGTAAAGATGAGACGTTACTTAAACAACAAATTGATACTGCGCTTGCTAATTGGCAAACGGCTAATCAGGTTACGTTAGCTAACATTAAAACCACCATTGGTACGCCCATGCTTTTAGATAGCGCACCCCATGCGCAAAAGCTACTTGATATTTTTAAGCATTATACGGGTGATAAAAACGCTGATTTTGTTTCAATAGGGGGCGGTACAAATGCCAAGCTATTTGATAATGCCGTGTCGTTTGGCCCATCTATGCCGGGCAAACGCTACACCGGACACTCAGAACATGAGTTTATTACCCTTGAGCAATTAGCACTTAATTTACGTATGTACACCGCAATGATGATAGAGCTGGGGAATATGTAATTTTGGATATATAACCTATATCTAATACGAAAAAACCGCCGTAACGGCGGTTTTTTATAGCAACGGTGTGCTATTGAAAATCAATTTCTGGCAAGCATTCAAACCCAGGTTTTGCAAATAAGTAACCTTGCATTAGCTCAATACCTGCGTGTTTTAACCACTGATATTCTTCAACGGTTTCAATGCCTTCAGCCAGAGCTGTAACATTTAGCGCGCTAAACATGTTTAAACAGTGGGTAACGATTGCCTGGCGGTTTTTATCTTTGTCGATATCTCTGATCAGCGCCATATCAAGCTTGATAATATCAGTTTGAAAATCGGCTAATAAGTTTAATCCAGAATAGCCTGAACCAAAGTCATCGGTGGCTGTTTTAAAGCCTAATTCTTGGTAATAACTCACAACACGTTTAACATGTGCGCTGTCTTCTATTTTTTCGACTTCTGTAAATTCAAACATAATATTTGTTGTAGGGAAGTTATACTTTTTAGCGGCTTCTAGGGTGGTACGAATACAACGCTCTGGCTTGTAGATAGCGTTTGGTAAAAAGTTAATACTGAGTATCGAATCTACATCTAGCTTTGATGCAAGTGCAATCGCTTTAATTCTGCATAACTGATCAAACGTATAGCGGTTAGTATCGTTAACACGAGAAATAATAGAGTAGGCCGATTCATTATTTAAACCACGGACAAGTGCTTCATATCCAAAATAGTATTATTTTGACAATTTACAATAGGCTGAAATGCCATGGTAAAGTCAAAATCTAGTTCATTCGAATCAGCGCAATTGCTACAAGATACTTTTTCGCAATTTAGTGATTTATCATTCATTCATCGTACCCTTTGTTTTAACCCACAAAATAAGGTGTGGTTAAGCCTGCCCTTAATCCTAACAAAGTATTGATATTTTACATAATCTATTTAACTGTTTTGTTTACCTTTTTTTAACTCACCGCGATTAAACAGTGCCTTTATTTCTATGATTAATGAAAAAGTAGCAATAAGGTTATGGCTTTTTTACATGCGTATAACCTTACTTTTCATGAGCTTTAAGCGCTTTGCGCCTAGCTTAATACACTCGGTATTTACTTAAGTGTGGCGTTAAGCGAAATCTCAGTATTTAATAATTTTGAGATAGGGCAGCCTTTTTTGGTTTGTTCGCACAATGCTTGAAATTGCTCATTTGAAATATCTGCAATGGTTGCATTTACTTCAAGGGCAATGTGCGTCACGGCAAAGCCATCATCCACTTCGTCTAAACTAACCACTGCTTCGGTGTTTATGTTCTCAGCGGTAAAGCCCGCTTCACCAAGTGCCAGCGATAAAGCCATACCAAAACAGGCACTATGTGCTGCACCCACTAATTCCTCAGGGTTTGATCCTGGCTTATCTTCAAAGCGGGTATTAAACCCATACGGCTGGTTATCTAATGCGCCACTTTGCGTTGAGATATAACCTTTCCCTTTTTTAATATCACCAGACCATGTTGAACTTGCAGATTTTTTAATCGTCATTATGTTCTCCTTGTTGAGGGTGTAGGCTTTTTAGATTAATTAGTCATACCGTGTAGTGTTTGCAATACGTTGTAAACACTACACGGTAAAACTGCTAAAAAGCGTTATTTACATAGATAGTTGCAAAATAGAAGCCAAATAATTGAATAAACAAGGTTCACGTTATGTTTGGGATTATTTATTATCCCGAATTTAGGTTATGTCAGCTATTTGCAGGTGATAAGGCGGGGCGCTTTCACGGTTTTGAAACGCTAAAATAGCGTTGTTTTTAATTATTCCGTGTTCAATATTGATAGCGCGGCGAATGGTTTCGTCTTTTTGCCATTGCTCTGGGCCGGCTAAAACAGTTGGCAAGTATACAATGAGCGCGGCAGAAATAGAGCGCGTTGCACTTTACCATAAGTAGCTAGGGGTATGATCAACCGCGTAATAATCCGTGGTTTTATAGCTAAACATTGGGTGTTTAAATGTTGTTGGCTTTGCAAAAAAGAATCCCATTCCTTCATCACAGCTTACATCTATTATAAGGCTATTGGGTTTTAAGCAATCGGCTTCAGATTCAATCACAAAATTGACGGGGTTTGCGGTTTCTTGGTAGGTGCCATTAACAATAATGTCAGCTTCGCTAATAAGCTCAGTAAGCGGGCGCTGCGACCCATCGTGCTCAACCACTATCATACGAGCTTCGCCTTCAATGCCTTTTAGTTACAGTGCATGTAACACCGCACAATAACCTGCCATTTCATTGTTTTTATAAAAAGTATGACGGCCCACATTTCCCTGTGGTGACCATACAAACATGTCTTCAAAGGCAATAAGAGTGAGCTTTCTATCAAGGGCAGCTTGGGTAATTGCTTGTTGTTGTACGCAATGTACATAGCCCCAAATTGTGCCGCCTTCTTTAAGTTCTTGTAAATCAGCAAGCACTGGTTTGGCAATAATGACGGTGCCTAATTGGGTTAAAATATCACTGCGGGTGGCAATGCCGCCTGTTAGTGCTGCAATTTCTTCGTCGCTCATATTAAATGCCGCGCCATAACCTTGCTCAAAAATCATTTTTTCTCTGAGTTTTTCAGGTATACGCATTAAATGCGCAGGATGAATAGGGTAGCGTCTTTCATCTGTTTTACGTGATGTTCCAATTACGCCAATAGTTAATTCACTCATGCTATATCCTTGATTAAAGTATGCTGAGTTTATAAACGAATAATGCTACATCGCTAACAAACAAAGAGGGGTTTTACAGGCAAGCTCACGCCATGGCTGTAAAAATAAGGTTTGGTAAAGGGGGTTCTTTTAATTAGCTGTGCTAGGTGTAATGAATGTTGAGCAGGCAGAGGGTAGAGTGTTAACTTGCATTGAATAACAAGTTGAAACGTTAACCACTATAACAGCTATGTAAGATATAAACTGAGATTAAAGCGAATATGCGTGTATTGGTTTTTATAAGCGGCTATTTGCTGCGTTTGCACCGCTCTGAGCAATAAATAACGTTATCCCAATCTCGTTGCCACTTTTTACGCCACGCAAACGGCTTATTGCATACTGGGCAAATTTTTTGCGGTAAGTTAAGTTTTTTGTGCGCCATAATTAGGTGTTCTCTTTATTGCTGTTACTGCGAGTTTTGCGTTTTACGCGGGTAACCTTTTGAGTCGGAGTCACGTGTTTTTTAAGAATTTTACCTATGGCGCGTTTTACATCGGGCCGCTCTCGGTATTGCCATAGCCGTTCGCGGGCTTCTTTTGAGGCGGTGGTTAAATCAAGCATCGGCTCAGGGTAGTCTTCACCTAGTTTAAAGTCGTTAAATAGCGCTTCCATGGGCGTTTGCTCCCAAGGTTGATGTAAATATTCAATGGGGAGCTTTTCAAGTTCAGGGCACCATTTTTTTATAAACGCACCGGTTGGGTCTTGATCTTCCGATTGCTTAATTGGGTTGTAATGACGAATGGTATTAATACCGGTGACAGAGGCTTGCATTTGAATTTGTGGGTAATGAATTCCCGGTTCAAAGTCTAAAAAGTAATTAGCCAACGGAAAACTTGCCTGTTGCCAGCTAATGTTTAAATGATGCGTTACAAAGCTAACCAGCATAGCGCGCATTCTAAAGTTAATATAACCGGTGGCTTTTAAACAGCGCATGCAGGCATCAATAATAGGAATACCGGTTTGCCCTTGTGCCCAGCGTTCAATATCGCTGGCAACCTGGGCGTCATCACGATACGGAAATGCATGATACCCTGGATTTAGCGCCTTAAATTCCATGGTACACTCGCTTTCAAACTTTTGCATAAAATGGCAATGCCAATGCAAGCGCGATACAAACGCGGCAAGCGGGCGCTTCCACCCTTTTTTATCAGCAGAAGTGCTATGGTATGCATCAATCGCCATTTGGTACACTTGCCTCAAGCTGATATTTCCCCACGCTAAATAGGGCGATAACCTAGAGCAATGCGCACGGCTTAAGCTTGGGCTGGATATTCCTTTTTGATAATCTTTACCGCGTTCAGCAAAAAAGCTTTGCATTACCTCACGGGCAAGTCGAGGGCCCCCTTGCTGAAAATGTTCATTATCTTGCGTGTAGGCGCTCGGCAGTATAGGTGTTTGATAATCAGTAAGGGTAAGTGGTTTTATTTGCTTCCAATTAGGTATAGCAATAGGTGCTTGCATGGTTTGTTGCCAGCGCTCGTTCCAATTACTGCGATTTCTTTTGCCACGTATCACAGCCCCCGTTGGCGACTCTAACCAGTTAATGTGATGGTGTTGGCACCAGGCTTTAATTGCTATGTCACGCTCAAAGGTATTGTTTAGCCCTATTTCTTGGTGGCTAAAGAGGTTTGTGATTTCAAACTGCGAGTGAAGCGATTCAAGCAGGGTTTGCATATCTTCATTAAATATATACACGCGGCTGTTAAAGCGAGCCAACTGAGTGTTTAAGTCGCAAATAGATTGATATACAAAGCGCCAATGCCGCTCGTTGTAATGCGCATCATTAAGCAGTAAAGGTTCGAAATTATAAACTAAAAGGGTAGGCAGGCCGTTACTAAACGCATTTTTTAAAGGCTGATGATCGCTTAGGCGTAAGTCACGTTTAAACCAGACTATGTTTATTTTTATGCGCATGGATTCAATGTATTATTTAAAAATGCTATGAAGTAATTATTTACTTGTACGCAGCGTAGCGATTTTCCGATTTAGTTTTTTAAGATTAAAAGTGAGAAACCATGTTTTTAGATTTAACCGATAATAGCAACCACTCTGTTTATAGCTACTTAGTAGGCGGTATAAGCCCAAGACCGATTGCGTGGGTAAGCACGTTAAGTGAGAAGGGGGTTGCTAATATTGCGCCTTATTCGTTTTTTACTGTTGCTAGTTGTAACCCGCCGGTTTTAAGCGTCACGCAAGTAAACCCTCGCGATAATGCAAATAAAGATACGTTAAATAATTTACTCGCTACCAAAGAGTGCGTGGTTAATATTGTTAGCCATTCGCTTGTTGATCAAATGAACCAAAGCTGCGCTAACTATCCACGTGACGTGAGTGAATTTGATGCTGCAAATATACAGCGTACCCCCAGCCAATTAGTCAGTGTACCAAGTGTTGCGGCGTCAAAAGCACGCTACGAATGTAAGTTGCGAGAGGTGATTACTATTTCAGATGAGCCAAGCGGTGGGCAAATGATGCTGTTAGATGTAGTGGGTATTTTTCTCGACGACACCGTTTTAGTGAACGGGTATATTGATCCAACGCGTTTGGATGCGGTGGGTAAAATGGGCGGCGATTATTTTAGTACCACGAAAGACAAATTTGCACTAAAGCGCCCACAGTTATAAAGCAATGTGGGTAACCTATTATTCGGTTTGTGGCAAAAAGAATGCACTTATAGCACCTAAAAAACCAAGGGTGCTGTAAAGTAAAATTAGCTCAGCGGTTGATAAAAAAGCCTCGAGTAAACCTATACTACCCAGAAGTAGTAATAACACCCCAATTACCGTGTTACTTACCGATACATAATCGGTGCGTTTATTGCCCTCAGCCATATCTACAAGGTAAGTTTTTCGCCCTAAACGCACGCCTTGGTGTGCAACTGAGAGTAAAAAATACAATATAGGCATAACCCACCAATTTAGCAGTAGTGCGCTATACCAAGTGGCAATAACAAATACGGCTAAGCCATTAAATGTGACTAATATAGCGCTAAGCACTAAAACACGCTGGCTGGATAAGTCACTGAGCTTGCCCCAAATAGGCGCCGAGACTAAACTAGCAAAGCCAGAAACGGCAATAAAAGTGGCAAGCAGAGAAAATTCAAAAGACTGTTTACTGGCTAAAACTATATAAAAAGGAGCACTCAGAGCTGAGCATAAAAGTAGCGCACGGGTAACAACAAAATGGGCAAATTGTTTATCTTTATAAAGCAGCTTAAGTTTAGAAAATGCATGCAGCAAGCCATTTTTACCGCCATCAGTTGCCCCTTTATATTCATTTATTTGGCTGTAAAAAAAAGCCGCGATCACCCACATTACTGCACCGAGTGCTAAGGCTATAATGACGGTGTTTTGATCTTTTTGCTGTGAAAAAAACCACATGAGTAAGCCAAACGTTAAGGTGGCAAAACCGGCAATACTGGCAGCTAAGCCACTAATATTACCGCGCTGTTGCTTAGGAATAACTTTTCCAAGCACATCTTTTGCGGCCACCGAGTTAAAACCTCTAGCTAAGCTAAATAAAATTAATAAACCAATAATGGCGTAACCCGCAAGCTTGCCCTCAAGTGTAAACGCGACACCAACCATAGCCAAAATACATAAAGACTGCACAATAGCGCCAATAACCCACACCCATTTACGAATAGGCAATTGGCGGATAAAGCCAGCAATGGCTAACTGTGGCAGCAGTGAACCTGACTCTCTAATAGGTACTAGCCAAGCAATAAAACTCGCTGGCACGTTTAAGCTTTGCATTAACCACGGCAGCGTTATTTTGGGATTGAGTAGCGCATCAGCAAACTTACTAAACAGTTGGCTTAGCAGTAAAGTAATAAAATTACCGGGGACTTCTTGGCATGCGTTATCGTCAATGGCCTTACACGCGCGAGCATCTTCTTCGTTATTTAAGCGTTTATAAATTTGCTCTTTTGTTAGTTTTTTCACTCTATTTTACCGCTGTATAAGTACAAATATTTATATATATTAAGATGATATGGTTAACATATCTACTTTACTCATTGTTTTTTAAGCTCATATGGCAACCATTTTAGGAGTTTTTTAAATAATATGTCTTGCGCAATGGGCTTAGAAATATAGTCATTCATTTCAACCTGTAAGCACTTAGCTTTATCGCCCACCATAGCGTTTGCTGTCATAGCAATAATAGTAATTGGGGGATTTTTACTCCCAGCTTCATTTACTCTTATATGGGTTGTGGCTTGGTAACCATCCATTACTGGTATTTGGCAATCCATTAAAATGAGTGAGTACGGGTTATGGGAAGTTGTTTGTTTTAAATATTCGAGCGCGTGCTGGCCATTTTCTGCAATATCAATGCTATTACTTCCTATCTTTTTAAGCGTGGTAGAGGCGACGATTTGATTAATGTTGTTATCTTCAACCAGTAAAATACGAATGTTTTTGTTCCATACAATATCATCGCTCGACAAACGCTGAGTGTCAGATAAATCCTCAGTAATGAGGCTGCTATTACTTTTAAAGCAGGTCGATAGCATCTTAAAAAGATTTTGTGTGATTATGGGCTTTGTAACAATGGCTGAAAACCGAGACGCTTGATATAAATCGCGCTGTTTATTTAGCTCATCCTTGGTCATTAAAACAACATGCGCAGCCATAAGATCTACCTCTTTATCAAGGGTTTTACTTAAAGCCATACTTACAATAATTGATATAGCAATATCGATTATGAAGCGAGTAGTTTTAGCAGCAATTAAATTGGCGGTAAATTATTAGCTGACCACCCAGCAACAGGACGTTGGTATTGTTTTATTAATCCATTGTCTGGCATGGTTAAGCTCTCAAGTGCATGTTTGATTTTTGCTCTATTTTGCTCTGTATTATCGGTTAAAGTTATTTGTGATATGCCCTGTAACAATAGTTTTGTTAAGTCGTAGGCATGAATAAATCCAGCCGGAGAAATTAACTCAGTGAGTGCTACAGGGATAAGCTTTGTGCTATAACATTTTTAGTTAAAGCGGTTTGCGGCGTTTTAAAAATGAAAAACAGCTTTGTATAAAATGTAAGCTCAAGTTTGATTTTATGGCTTGCTCAACGTTGGCAAAAAAATCCCCACCCGTTATTCCCCAATGACTCACAATAGGAAGGCGTTCATTTTTGGCAAAACTTGCCATCGTATTTATAAACAGCCCCCTCAATGGCATTTCCAACAAATAAAATACACTCTGCAGGTGTATTTTTTATTTTATGCAGTATTAATTTGGCGTTATTTATTTTTGTGTTCCAGTTAAACCATTTTACTTGTGGTTTTATATCACCAAAGGCCTTAAGCATGGTGTTGTTATTTGATTTTCCCCATGGCGTGTCTTCTAAAAGTAAGAGGGGATTTTTGCAATTTAGAGTTTGCGTTGCAAATTGGGCCATTCTATAGCCGACTTTTGTATCATCTACCGAGAGCCTAAATACCCAGTTATCATCGCTAGGGTATAGGGTAATAGACCCTCCGGCAGCCCAAGGCAGTAATAGTAAAAGTTTGTTTTTATTGATGAACTCTCTGTTTTTATATACGGCGGGGAGTGCAATCCACCAATAAAAACCAGTGCATTGGGGTCTTTTAGAAACTGCTGCATGTGCAATAAGCTGCTATTCGCATTACCTCGGTTGTCTTTTTCAATCAGTGTGAGCTAATAATCTTGCACGTTATTATTAATCTCTGCTAAAGCAGTCAGCACCTTCATCTTCATTGCATAGGCCGATTCGTAATGGTTTGAATAGTCTAAGTCATGGTAGAGCGTTAATGTTTTTACACCTTCGCTGCGTGCACTTAAAGAAAATTATTTAATTTTTTATAAAATATGAAGCTGAAATATGATTCAATATTTTTTATTAATGGACATAAAAAAGCCAGCTAAGCAGCTGGCTTATTGAACTGTTTTGATTTTTATTTAAAGTCTTGGGCCGTGTGGCGCTCTGCCATTTGCTCTTTTTCCGGGCCCCACGTACGATTAACGCGACGACCTCGTTTTACGCCTGGACGTGCAGCCACTTGTTTAGCCCAACGAACCACATGCGTATAAGATGCAACATCTAAAAACTCTGCTGCCTCGTATAGGTCACCTAAAACCAGTGAGCCATACCACGGCCAAATAGCAATGTCGGCAATTGAATATTCACTGCCTGCCATGTATTCATTGTCACTTAAATGGCGGTTTAATACATCAAGCTGACGCTTAGTTTCCATGGTAAAGCGGTCAATCGGGTATTGCATTTTACTCGGTGCATAACTGTAAAAGTGGCCAAACCCACCGCCTAGGTAAGGTGCTGAGCCCATTTGCCAAAATAGCCAGTTACGACACTCTGTTTTTGCTTTGAGATCGTTAGGAATAAAGGCATCAAATTTTTCGCCTAAGTATTGTAAAATAGCACCTGACTCAAATATGCGTGTTGGCGGTGTGGTTGAATGATCCATCAGCGCGGGTATTTTTGAGTTCGGGTTTATATCAACAAAGTCAGAGCCAAACTGATCGCCTTCACCAATATTAATTAAATACGCATCGTATTCGGCATCGGTTAAGCCAAGCTCTAACAGCTCTTCAAACATAATACTAACTTTTTGGCCATTGGGTGTTGCCAGCGAATAAAGCTGAAATGGATGTTCGCCAATCGGTAGTGTTTTGTCATGAGTGGCGCCTGCAATGGGGCGATTTATACTAGCAAATTTACCACCACTCTCACTGTCCCATGTCCATACTTTAGGCGGGATGTATTCGTTGTTTTCACTCATAAATAACCTCTATCTTTATTAAACGCGTGTTTTAGTTGTTGCTTGCTGATTTTTTAATTTATCTGCTTTTGCTAGTTTATAACCTAAAAACAATCCACTTAATGCACCAAAAAAATGGCTCTCAAACGAGATATGAAAATGCTGCGGTAATACGCCCCAGATAAAGCCGCTGTATAAAAATGCTACGATAACAGCGATAAAAATCGATTTAAATGAACGCCTTACAATGCCATAGCATAAAATAAATCCCCACAAACCATAGATGACACCGCTTAGACCTACATGAATATTACTGCGGGCAAACATCCAAACTAATAAGCCACCTACTAAAGCGGTGAATATAAATACACTATAAAAGCGCTGTACGCTGTACTGGCAAATTAACCAACTTAATACAGCAAATGGCAACATATTACTGGCAAAATGCCACCAGCTACCGTGTAAAAAGGGAGCACAAAGAATACCAACCAGCCCTTGAATACTTCTGGGATAAATACCTAAACCGTTTAAATTAATGCCAGGTAGGCTATTAATAAGCTGCAATACAAAACAAATAATAATAATACTAAAAATAGCAAAACGGGTACTGGTAATAAGTGAAAGCGTGTCTGGTTTAGTGGCCATAGTGTGATCCTAATTTACCGAAAGTGTTGCCAGTATAGGAATTGTATAAGGTAATGAAAAGCAATTAAAAAAGCACAGCATAAAATGCTGTGCTGATTTGAGTTGTTGGCTGCTATTAACCTAGTTTAGTTAATAGCTTTTTAGCTGCAAGTTCTGAGCTTGCTGGGTTTTGACCGGTGATCAATAAACCATCTTCTAGAGCAAGTACGCCCCAGTCATCGGTTTTTTGGTAATCGCCACCTTTTTTGATAAGTTCGTCTTCAACTAAAAATGGAACAATGTCAGTAAGTTGTACAGCAGCTTCTTCGCTGTTAGTAAAGCCCGTTACTTTTTTACCGGCGACTAATGCATTGCCATCAGCGTCTTTAACATTTAAAAATACCGCACTTGCATGACACACGGCAGCGACTGGTTTTTGCTCTTTAATAAAGCTTTCAATGAGCGATACAGAATCGATGTTATCGACTAAATCCCATAAAGGGCCGTGACCACCAGGGTAAAAGACGGCGTCGTAATCAGAAGAGTTTACTTCGCTTAAAACTTTGGTATTTGCCATCAGTGTTTGTGCACCACTGTCTGCATCGTAACGTTTGGTTGCCTCAGTTTGAAAATCAGCAAGTGTACTAGTTGGGTCAATCGGAGGCTGACCGCCGTTTGGAGAAGCCAATGTTACTTCAATACCTGCATCAATAAATGCGTAATAAGGGGCTGCAAATTCTTCTACCCAAAAACCAGTTTTTTCGCCAGTGTTACCAAGCTCTGCATGTGATGTAAGAACCATAAGTATTTTTTTAGCCATGTAAGGTATTCCTTAAGATGATTTAAATTAATTAATCTTGCTTGACAAAGACTATATTCACTAAGAGGGCTTTAAACAACGATGATAAATTTAACTTAATTGATTCAATAATTGATACAATTGGAGGGTTGAAGTTAAAACCGCACTGGAGCGCCCATGAAAGTCTCGTTTGAACAGTTAAAAAGTATGGTGGTATTTGCACAAATTGTAGAGCAGGGCAGCTTAACTGCAGCGGCAAAACAATTAGGGCTGACCCGTGCTGTAGCGAGTTATCACTTAAAAAAATTAGAAACACAGCTCGAAGTGACGCTACTTAACCGTTCTACCCGCACCATGGCGTTAACCGAAGCCGGAATGGCCTATTATGAGCGTTGCCGTGTTATTACAGAGCAAGCTAATGCCGCTAATCAGCAAATAGAAAATATAAAAAGTGAACCTCAAGGGCTATTAAAAATAAGTTGCCCAGTAAATGTAGGGATGCAGTTAATTGTACCGGCAATAAATACCTTTAAACGTCAGTACCCTAAAATTGATATAGATTTACAGCTCACGGATGACGTTGTGGATATTATTAAGCACGGGTTTGATTTTGCAATTAGAGGGGTTGCACTGCGCGATTCGAACTTACAAGCCACTAAGCTCACTACTATGAGTACCTGTATTTGTGGTGCGCCCGATTATTTTGCGCATTTTGGTAAACCCACCACAGCCGATGAGTTGGCAAAGCATCAATGGGTGGTTTATCAATTAGGCAGTAAAACGCTGACCTTACAAAAAGAAGGCAAAAAGGTCGATATTACAATGCAAGGTAGTTTAAGCACCAATAACGCTGCTGCACGCACTGCGTTTGTAGAGGCGGGGCATGGTATTGGTCGTATTCCACTTTACGATGCATGGCCAAAAGTACAAGCGGGTTTGCTGCAAATTATACTCGATGATTATAAAAGCAAAGACATTGAACTTTATGGGGTGTTCCCGCCTGGGGCGGCGGGCTCTAAAAAACTGCGTTTGTTTATTGATTATTTAAAAGCGTATTTTGTAAAGCAACATACCGCATTAGGTATGCTTAAATAATAGCGCTTAAAGCACTCGGTTAAACAAAGCAACGGCTTGCTGATACATGGTGATAGCAAGTGCTGCATCGTACCGCTCGCCTTCATCACGCATAAAGGCATGTTGCGCGTTCACTTCTTGCCATTGGTAATTAATACCCGTACTAACCGCTTGTTGATAAATTTTGTCGCGACCTTGTTGTGGCACATGGGGGTCTTGCTTTCCCCAAATAAAGTGGATTTCACCTTGTATATCAGCCATACGTTCAAATGAATTATTCCCTTTTTGTGCGGGAAGTGTGTCGCTATGAATATCAGTGGCATATAAGCAAAAAGCGGCTTTTATTGCGGGGTTTAATGCGGCTCTATAAGCTAAATGCCCACCAATACAAACACCCATTGCACCTACAGAGCCAGTACAGTAATCGTGTGTTTGTACAAAGTCGATTAACGCTTGGGTATCGCTGTCGTGGAATTCAAGCGGTTTTGCCCATTTATCGTTATTGCCTTTATCTTTACCCGCATCGTCATAAGCAAGCACTGTCCCGATAGGGTTAAGTTCATGAAATACTTCTGGCACAAGTACGACAAAGCCATGGCTTGCTAAAATAGCAGCGCTGCGAGCAATAGGCGCGGTTTGCTGAAAAATCTCAGAGTAAAAAATAATGGCCGGGAATTGCCCGTGAGCGTGTGGGCGATAAACTGTAGTGCGCATTAACCCCGTTGGGGTAGGCAAGTCAGCATGGTGGTGTTGGATGATCATAAAAGCGCTCAATTAAATAATATATAAAATATATGGTAACTGAGCGCGATAAAATAAACACGCCTTAAAGTCTAAATACTTGCAGGCATATTATTACAGCTAGCATAGTAGCTTACGGTTGCAGGCCAATCGGAAAAGATACCCATTACACCTACGTCTTGCGCTAACACATCAACCACAGTGAACATATCGCCATCGTTATCTATAACATCACTAATTGACTGATAATAATAACCGCCGCCTTGATTTAGAGGGCCAGAGCGCTCAAGACTCCATGCAATGATATTAAGCCCCGCGGCTTTAGCATCAATAGCGTACTGTGAGGGAACAATGTTACTGTCGTTATCTATGCTTAATAGCATCCAAATGGGTGGCGCAATAATTTTAACGCCGTCGTTTACGAGCTCTGCCATAGATGGCTGCCATGTTGCTGCGTTGTTTGGATCAAACCCTGTATTGCTGTCGCGTCCATCTAAATAGACACTCTGCGCTGCAAATTCAGGATTAGTGTTAATCCAATATTTTACGTCAGCTAAATTAAATGATTGCGGATACACTCGCGAAGCGGGTACTTCCATTTGCGTGTATTCATCCAGCATTTTTTGTGCGTATTGCGTTTGGGTCATACCGTTAAAGGGCATACTCACTTGAGGGGATTTAAGCTCTGGGGTCATTTTTACTCCCAGCTCTTTAAAGAGTGCAATACTTTGTTTGTGGGTCATGAGTGTACCAGAGGTGGCGTATAAGTCAGTGCGCCAACCGGGTGTACCTTTCATGTAATCGCTAACATTGGTGGCACTGGTGTTTGCGCCATCCATCTTACCCTCAAGAGTTAAAAATTCTGCCAAACTAATATCACTGGTACAACATTTAGCTGAAGCAGGCGAGTCACTGTTAGAGTCTGCTGGAGTAAATGGCTCACTACATTTAGCAGCCAATGTTGGAATGGCTAAAATATTGGTGGTGGTGTGTAAGTCGCACTGAGAATGACGACATACTAGCTCTTTATCATTGGTAAAGGTTACATCGCATTCGACAACACCTGCTCCCATACGAGCGGCTGCAATATAAGATTCTTTAGTGTGTTCTGGGTATTGCATTGGAGCACCGCGGTGACCAATTGAAAAATCAGTACGATAAAAAGGACCTTCCTTGCACGATTCTAATTTTGTTTTTAGTGCGCTGCTAGCCATATCGTCAACTAGGTAGTCTGG
This sequence comes from Pseudoalteromonas sp. SCSIO_11900, assembly GCF_000576475.1. Lineage (NCBI taxonomy): Bacteria > Pseudomonadati > Pseudomonadota > Gammaproteobacteria > Alteromonadales > Pseudoalteromonadaceae > Pseudoalteromonas > Pseudoalteromonas sp. SCSIO_11900. The sequence goes on along the minus strand of NZ_KK070023.1, from coordinate 3,050,773 downwards.
GCGAGTACCTAGTTGAACATTAGTGCCTTGAGCTACTTCAACAATAACCGGGGTAGATACTTCAACAATTTCAACCTCAGTGTTGGTAACAACCACTTCTTTTTCGACTATTTTTACATCGTCATCACAGCCAGTAAGTGAGCTTAATAATAAAAAAGTTGTTAGAAAAGGTATGCGCTTCATTATTTATCCTTAAAATAAAAGTGAACGCTACCTTACTAATTATTAATGACAATTTCACTACAGAGTGATTAATTTGCTGATTTAGCCATTATTTGGTTTACCACTAATGCAACCAGCATCACTCCCGCGCCAATGCTTAATCTAAGTAGGTCAGCGTCTCGATTCCAAATAAGCACATTAACAATTATACCGGCAGGAATAAGCAAGTTGTTCATCACCGCCAGCGCGCCAACATTGACAAGCGTCGCGCCTTTATTCCACATAAAGTAGCCTAAACCAGAGGCCACAATACCTAAATAAATAAGTATGCCCCATTGAGTTGAGGTACTTGGTAATTTGTTAAGATCGCCAAATAGGGCGTAACAGGCGCTTGCAACAATTAATGCGCCAATAAAAAACCAACCAAATACGGTTTTATCATCGAGTTGTTTATTAAGCATTAATCGTTTGTAGGTTACTTGGCCGATGGCAAAACTAATATTAGCGCCTTGAACCAGTAATAATCCGACTAAAAAGTTACTGTCTAAGTTTTCATAACGAATGGTAATAGCGCCTAATACGGCAATAAACGCAACGATAAAAAACTGCGAATTAAACTGTTTATTTAGCGCATCGTTTAAAAGCGTAATGTAAAGCGGGGTCATTACAGTAAATAACAGCACCTCTGGCACACTTAAAAACAAAAATGAGTGGTAATAAAAGCCATACATAACCCCCAGTTGCAGTGCGCCTATCAGCATGAGTTTACACGCAAGCGGGGTGGGGATTTTCTTTAAAAAAGGCAAAAATACTAACGCTGCTAAAGCAACACGAATTAACACACTAAACCATGCATCAACTTGGCCTGCTAAATACACACCAATTAAACTAAACGAAAACGCCCAAAGAAGGGTAACTGCAAATAAATAGCCCATAACACTCATCTTGTCTTAAGTAATGGTGTCAGTTTATCTGTTATATATTGTTCTATAAACAATAAAAGCCCGCAAGCGGGCTTTTATATCAGTTGCTTAAAAATATTAATTAATCAACTAAACCACGGCGCTTAAGCAGGGCGTCAGTGGTTGGTTTTTGGCCTCTAAACTCAATGTAGCTTTGCATTAAGTCACGGCTATTACCTTTTGATAGGATCTCTTTACGGAACTTATCGCCATTTTCGCGCGTTAAGCCACCGTTGTTTTCCATGTGAGCAAAGGCATCGGCTGCAAATACTTCAGTCCACAGGTAGGCGTAGTAACCCGCTGAGTAACCACCTGCAAACGTATGGCTAAAGTAGTTTGATTTATAACGCGGTGGAACTGGGTAGTAATCAATACCATGTGCCTTTAATGCGTCACTTTCAAACTGCTGTACGTCAGTTATTTTCTTATCAGAACCAAATGAGTGCCATTCCATATCCAGTAGTGCTGCTGCTAAATATTCAGTGGTACCAAAACCTTGGTTGAACTTTTGCGACTCAAGTACTTTATCAAGTAATGCTTGAGGAATTGGCTCACCTGTTTTGTAATGTTTAGCGTAGTTAGCGAGTACCGTTGGTTCAATCATCCAATCTTCGTGTGCTTGTGATGGAAATTCAACAAAGTCACGCGCTGTTGCAGTACCTGCTAGGCTTGGGTATTTAACGTCAGAGAATAACCCGTGTGCCGCATGACCAAACTCATGGAACATAGTTGATACTTCATCAAACGTCATGAGCGTTGGCTCGCCTTCAGCCGGCTTTGGAATGTTTTGTGCGTTGTAAATAACAGGTTTAGTGCCTTTTAAGCCGCTTTGGCTTACGTATGCACTCATCCATGCACCGCCACGTTTACCTTCACGTGCATATGGGTCCATATAAAATAAACCAATGGCGCTGCCATCGGCGTTAAATACTTCAAATGCCATTACATCATCGTGGTAAACCGGCAAATCTTTACGCTCTTTAAAGGTAATGCCGTAAAGTTTTTCCATAGCGAAGAACAGGCCGTTATGGATAACCGACTGCATTTCAAAATAAGGCTTAACCAATGCTGGATCTAGGTCGTATTTTTCAGCGCGTACTTTTTCTGCGTAGAAAGACCAATCCCATGGTTTAAGTTCAAAGTTTTCACCCGAATCATTAATTACTTTTTGAATTGCTTGTGCTTCTGCTTTCGCTTTTTCAACTGCTTTTGGCGCTAAGTCATCTAAAATGCCGTACACGTTATCAGTAGTTTGCGCCATGCGTGAAGTCATTACATAAGAAGCCCAATCTTTAAAGCCTAACAGTTCTGCTTTTTGTGCGCGCAGGTTAGTTTCTTTAATAATGATAGGGCCATTTGTTTTAGCAGCACGATTGGTTGATGCTTTAAAAATTTGCTCACGTAGTTCGCGATTTTCAAGGCTTGCTAAAATAGGTTGTTGCGTGGTGTTCACTAAGGTGATCATGTAACCATCTTTACCTGCTTTTTCAGCAGCGGCTGCAAGACCGGAAATTTCACCTTCAGATAAACCCGCTAATTTGCTTTTATCTGTTACTAAAATGACATCTTCTTTAAACGATTTTAATACGTTTTGAGAAAACTCAGTTGATAGTTTTGCAAGCTCAGCGTTGATTTCACGCATTTTTGCTTTTTCAGCATCGTTTAATTTTGCACCGGCTTTAACAAACTGTTTGTAGTAAAAATCGACTAGGCGTTGATCTTCAGCGCTTAACTTATCTTTATTGTCGTATACCGTTTGTACACGTTTAAATAATGCACCATTTAAATAAATGTCATCAGAGTGAGCCGAGAAAACTGGCGCCATTTTTTTATCAATACGTTGGTATTCATCGTTTGAAATAAGGCCTGATAGGTTATAAAACGCAGCTGATGCGCGGTTTAGTAGCTCGCCTGCCAGCTCCATTTCAACTAAGGTGTTTTCAAAAGTGGCTGGCGCTGGGTTGTTGGCAATTGCCAGTATTTCTGCATTGTGCTGTGCAATACCTGCATCAAATGCGGCTTCGTATTCAGTCGTACCAAACTTATCAAACTCAGGTGCCATGTATTGAAGTGGACTTGGTTTGAACAACACATTGCTTGCGTTAATGTCTTGAACTTGCGCTGCGGTTTCTTGTGTTGTTTCTTTAGTGCTCTCAGAAGAGCAGGCAGATAATAAAAGTGCACTAGCAATCGTAGTGGCAATCAGTGTTTTACGCATAATAACTCCATGGAAAAAATAGCCGAAACAGGCTTAGTGAGTCGAAAACACAGTTAACTTACCAAATTTTGACTTATATACAACAAAGTTTATCGATTTAAAGCGGGATTTAAACGCAAATTAGGTGATAAAAACTCGGTATGTAAATAAAAAAGTAGAAAAATACAGCAATTATGCAATTAGCTTTAAGTTTGTTGCTGCGTATTTAAGCTAACCGCATGCTAAACTTGGGGTATTATTAGCGCATAAAAATAATCGTTTGTGTGCGACCTTACACATGGAAAATCAATGAACTTAGAACAAATTAATCACATTCTCGCCTTCGTATTGTTTAGCTACAACGACATTCACATTACCGTGGCAAAAGTAATTCAAGTACCCCTAATTTTGTTTACTATGTGGGTTGTGGTGACTCAGATTGGCAAGTTGATTAAAAAGTCATTACTTGCACGAAAAATGAGCCCAGATGCAGTGCATTTATTCACGCGTTTTTATTTCATTTTTAGTATTGCGATTTTACTTTTTACCTCCCTTGAGGTGCTCAACATTCCACTAACCGCATTTGCCTTTGTATCGGGTGCCATTGCCATTGGTGTGGGGTTCGGTGCACAAAATATTATTAATAACTTTATTAGCGGTTGGATATTAATGTGGGAGCGGCCAATCCGTATCGGCGACTTTTTAGAGGTTGGCACTGCAAAAGGGGTGGTTGAAACCATTAATACTCGCTCTACTCGTATTCGCAGGAACGACGGTGTTCATATGCTAATACCCAATAGCCAGTTATTAGAAAACACAGTTACCAACTGGACGCTTATTGACGGTAATGCGCGCTCATCTGTGAGCGTAGGCGTAGCTTATGGCTCTGATGTATTACTGGTTAAAAAGTTAATTCAGCAAGTATTAGATGAGCATGAGGCAATACTGGCAACGCCTCAATCAACTGTATTATTTGATGATTTTGCCGACAGCTCGCTAGTTTTTAATGCTATTTTTTGGGTCTGCGCTGAATCAGAAACTCGATTAAGACAAGTGCGCAGTGATATTCGCTTTAGTATTTATGAAGTGTTTGAACAACACGATGTGGTTATTGCATTTCCGCAGCGAGATATTCATATTGACGGTGAAATTGCACTCACACGTTCTTTAGTGAAAAAGTAGTATTTAAAAAAGTGCCGCGTTATTTTTCCATATTTTTTAACAACTCATTGTAAGGACATATGTCCGCTTTTCGGTTGTTTGGTTGCTAAAAGTACACTAAAAGTCGGGATTGTGCGCTTAAGTGTTAAAAATAAGTTTATATTTTTAACACTCAGCATGCGGTAAATTAATTACAGCATGGTATAATCTCGCGCATTCAGTCAGCCTTATTTATGCCGTTTTTGTACTCTCGGTAATAAGGTCCGCGCCGCATAGAGCAAGTCGCGAAAAATTGACTGAATCCGTAATTATTTAATTGCGCAACACATCAACCGTTGAACAAGAGTGCACTAAAAAGGTTAACCCCGACATGAAAGCAATGAAAAGATCTACGTTAGCAACCCTTATTAATGCAACGTTGTTCTCTGCCGTAGCAGGTACTTCAATTTCAGCCCTAGCTGCTGAGCAAGAAACTACTGCTAAGAAGAACCAACTAGAAGTTATTCAAGTAACTGCTCGTAAACGAGTAGAAAACGCTCAAGAAGTGCCTGTTGCTGTTTCAGCCCTGCAAGGCGATAGCTTAGATGCTTACAGCTCAGCTGGTATGGATATTCGTTTTATGAATGCGAAAATCCCAAGTTTATCTATTGAATCTTCATTTGGCCGTTCATTCCCACGCTTTTATGTACGTGGCCTTGGTAACACTGATTTCGATTTGAATGCTTCGCAACCAGTGTCGCTTGTGGTTGATGAAATTGTACAAGAAAACGCAATCTTAAAAGGTTTCCCTGTATTTGACGTAGCACGTGTTGAAGTGCTTCGTGGTCCTCAAGGTACATTATTTGGTCGTAATACACCGGCTGGTCTAGTTAAATTTGATACCGTAAAACCAAGTCAAGAATTTGAAGGTTATGGCTCTGTATCTTACGGTAGTCGTGGTGCTGTTGATTTTGAAGGCGCTGTTGGTGGTTCATTAACAGATCGTTTATCAACACGTGTTTCAGTACTTTGGCAAGATAAAGACGATTACATTGATAATCGTGCACCAGGTTTTGAGCAAAAAGATGCCTTAGGTGGTTACACTGAACAAGCAGCCCGTATTCAATTTTTATATGAAGGTGACGATTTCACTGGATTATTTAACTACCATGTTCGTGATTTAGATGGTTCGCCAATTCCATTTTACGGCAACGCAATTAAGCCGGGCACGAATGACTTAGCAGACGGTTTTGAAAATGACGTGGTGTATCACGATGCCGCATCTCGTGCGACGCAACAGGTAGAATCGCAAGGCGCAAGCCTAAAACTTGAGTGGGACTTAGCTAACCATACAATAACGTCAATCTCTGGTTGGGAAAGCGCAGAAATTTATTCTCGCGCAGATATCGATGGAACAGCTCTCAGTTTGGCTGAAAGTGCCGATGGTATTCCAGATCAAAACCAATACACGCAAGAGTTACGCCTATCAAGTAACTTTGCTGGTGATGTAAACTACCAGGTGGGTGTTTTTTACTTCGACGAAGCATTAACGATTGAAAACTTTAGCTATGATGCTTCTAACAACGGCGTATTAAATGGTTTTGTTAGTCAACAGCAAGACACTAAAGCATGGGCTGTATTCGGCTCAGTTGATTACACCATTACTGATGACTTGAAAGTAACCGCGGGCCTTCGTTATTCAGACGATGAGAAAGAATTTTCAGCCGATCGTGCTTTCAGTCCTATCGGTGGGCCGTTATATATTGACCAAAATGTTAATGATGATCACGTAAGCTGGGATTTATCAGCTAACTATAAAATCAATGATGATGTAAATTGGTATGGCCGCATTGCTAACAGTTTCCGCGCACCGAGTCTTCAAGGTCGTATCTTATTTGGTAGTGAAGTAACCGTTGCTGATTCAGAAACTGTTACGTCATACGAGACAGGTATTAAATCTGATGTGTTAGATGGCCAAGGCCGTGTTAACGCAACCATATTTTATTACACTATGGATGACCAACAGCTAACAGCTGTAGGTGGTGGTGCTAACTTTAACCGTTTATTAAATGCTGATAAAACAACTGGCTACGGTTTTGAGCTTGATTCTGAGTGGGTGTTAAGTGATGAGCTAAATGCAACATTTAACTTAAGCTATAACAAAACTGAGCTTAAAGACGATACTCTTAGTATTGCTGCACCAAGTCGACTGGAGATTTTAGACCCAGTCATGAATGGTCAAGCTATGCTTGATGGAAACAGCTTACCGCATGCTCCAGAGTGGATCTCTAACATCACACTTCGTTACACTAAAGAGCTCGCTGAAGGTGATTTCTTTGCTTACGCTGATGTGTCGTACCGCAGTGAAATTGACTTTTTCTTATATGAATCAGTTGAGTTTGAAGGTAAGCCGCTAACAGAAGTTGGCCTACGTGCCGGTTATGCATGGGCGCAAGGCGACTACGAATATGAAGTATCAGCATTCGTACGTAACTTATTTGACGAGCAACAAGCAATTGGTGGTGTTGACTTCATTAACAATACAGCAATGGTTAATGAAGAGCGTTACATTGGCGCTGAATTTAAAGTTAATTTTTTCTAATCGATAAATTTAACGTTAAATTGTAATTATTGATAAAAGCCTGCCTAGTGCATAATGCCAGTCAGTTAAGAACTGACTGGCATTTTCTTTTATAGGGGTACTTATTCGGCTTCTTTCTTATCACCCTTGGATAATGCCTATCTGGTAACCTATCGGGTAAGATAAACAATCTAAGTATTGTCAGTAACTCATCGTAATGAATAGGCAACTTACTTGCACTATGTATTGGCGTAAACATAAAGAAAGCGATAACCTGTCGCATAGATTGGCTAAAGCTTAGCTGTGTAGGCAAAATATCCTCATCTTTAGTTGCATCAAGCATGACGATACGTATTAAATTGTAAGCGAGTAATAACCCCCATAACTCTTGACGTACCATGTCTGGTTTCTTACTACGTAACGTGTGTTTGCTATGATTCAATCCCTGCTTTATTTCTCTAAACGCCAGCTCAATTTCCCAGCGTTGAGTATAAACCTCTGTTAATTCTTCATATGGAAATCGTAAAGGGTCAATGAGAGAGCTGAGAACACGATAGCTTTTTCCATCCACTTTATAGGTGGTTAATCTTGCCATCAAGGTCTCTGGTAATGACTCAAATTTCTTTCTGGCTTGAGGACTTGTGGACAAAATCACTATTTTATCATTGTCATTTATACTATGTTCAACTTGATACTGTAAATCCTTCCTCGCGGGTAACATCCAGTGAGTGTTATCTCCTTGGTTTTGCCATTGATGCAACAGTCCTAATGAGTAATAGCCGCGGTCAAACAAGGTAAGAGAATTATCTGGTACGGCTGGTAATAGTCGTTGAGCTAAGCTCATTTCACCTATGCGACGGGAGTCAAAGCTGCTATCTAACAGTAAATGGCTAGATACTTCCATAAGGCTACACATTCGTACTTGTGGGTAGCTTACTTCTCCATGTTGATTACTGTCACTGCCAAATGCTTCTCTGTTATCTTGATTATCATGAGTTCGAAAACTAACGCCATCAACAGCGAGTAAATTAAGTCCGCACCATTGTTCAAAAGACTGGGTGGAAAAGGTTTTGTGTGCAAGAAATTGAAATGTATGTTGGACTGACTCATAGCCTAACCTTTGCCGGCCTTGAACTAGCGCACTTGGCGCTACTAATTTGTTTTTTCCGGGTAAAGAGACGTCGAGTCTATTAGCGATATCCCAAACGGTTTCGTTTCGGAATAAACTCATTCCAATTACAGACCACATAATAGCTTCTAGCGGTAATCGCCTTTTACGCACAGTAGCAACACCTGCATGTTTAAATGCTTGTTCAAGAATATCAGGGTCAAGAACCTGTTTAAGTTTATCTAGTGTATGTACATCATTTAAAAATGAAGACATGTTATCGAAGTGCTGAATGAGAGACATAAAAAAATCCGATATTATTTCTAATATCGGATTTTGAAGCCATGGAAAGATCAGTCAAGTGATCATAAAAATATTCTTAACTGATCTGCATTATGCCTAGTGCAGGCTTTTTTATTTTTGTAGAGCTGCTAAAGTAGCGCTCATATGTTTATTAAAGAGAAAAAGTAATGGCTGGATTTTGGAATTACCGTGTAATTTATTGTGAAGCAACCAAAGATGAAGCGGCGCAATATCAAATACACGAAGTGGAATATAATCTAAATGGTAAAGTAACTAACTGGTCAGAGACTGGTGCAGCACCATTTGGAACCACATTAGACGCGTTAAAAGATGATGCTGAGCGCTTAAAAAGCGCTTTTGAAAAGCCGGTGCTTAAGGTAATGCGCAAAGCCCGAGGTTATGAGTTAGTTGATGTAGATACCGGCGAAGACGCTTATGCTGAGCCGCCAGCAGGTTTGGCTGAGTAACACAAATTATTAAAAGGTGCCTAGGCACCTTTTTTATTACCCAGAGTTCAGGTTAAATAACAAGGAGAAAAGTATGTCAATTGAAGCGGTATTATTTGATATGGATGGCACTTTGGTTGATTCTCAAAGTGTGCACTATAACTGCTGGAGCCAATTACTTGCGCCTTTTGGTGTGTGTTATAAAGAAGATGATTTTTGCCAGCGCTTTTCGGGACGTCCCACTATTGACGCTGCAAAGGAAATAAAACAAGTTCATAACTTGTCTGTAAGTAGCCGCTATTTAGCGGATGAAAAATATCGTTTGTTTAAGGGTCTGTTGACCTTTGCAGATTTAAATTTGTTCAAGCTAGGGGCGATTTAATCGCGGCGCGAGGTTTGTAACCTAGTGGGCTAAGTCAAAGCCGAGCAACAAAGAGTTAATCGCCCCTAGGCAGAACCCTTCGGGCAACGCCTATTTGGCATTGATGCTGCGTTATCGCCTATTTATGGGGAGTAACCACACCACATAGGCTCTGCCTTGCCTAAATACCAAATAGTCTGCTGCAAATTTAACCTTGAAAGATCAACAGACCCTAGCAAACGTTAAAACCAATTTACCGCCTTTAATGCCTTATGCTGAAAATGTTCTATTAGCGGCTAAAGAGCAAGGTTTAAAAATGGCGTTAGTAACAGGCAGCGCATGCCATGAAGCTGAGCCAATACTAAAAGGATTAGGGTTTTATGATTTATTCGATACCGTGGTAACTAAAGATGATGTAATTAATCCAAAGCCTGCCGGTGATCCCTATCTATTAGCACTTAAAAGTATGCAGGTTGCTGCACAAAATGCGATTGCCGTTGAAGATACTCTCACCGGTGTAACCGCAGCGAATAATGCTGCTTTAGCTGTAGTCGCTATCGCTAATAAACATACACAGGAGCACGATTTTAGTAAAGCAACACAGCAAATGCAAAGCCTTGAAGAATTTTGGCAATGGCTTCAATCTCAACTATAGTTTAAGCCATATTAAAATTTGCAAGGATGCAGCAATGGTGATGATTAAAGCAACGCTGTTTACTTTTTTAATCCTTTTTAGTGCTAGCTTATTGGCGCAATTGCCTCCAGTGCAACTTGCTAATGTTTACGATGAAACTAAGCATGAGGATATTCGCCAATACTTGGTGAGTGAAAAGTTTGACGGCGTTAGAGCAATATGGACGGGGAAACAATTTGTTACCCGCCAAGGTAATCCAATTAATCCTCCTAAGTGGTTTACCGCCCCTTTGCCTGATGTTTGGTTAGACGGTGAGTTATGGACCAAGCGGGGTCAATTTTCTGTTCTCAGTGGTATTGTTAGAACAAAAATACCCAACGACTTACTCTGGCAAACAGTGACTTATCAAGTATTTGATATGCCAGATACAAACACGCCTTTTCATCGTCGCTATCAAAATTACCTGTCACTCATTACTAAGTTAAATAGCTCACATATTAAGGCGGTTAAGCAATATCAATTTAGCGACAATCAACAACTAAGTGATTACTTTAATGAGGTCACCAAACAAGGCGGGGAGGGCGTTATGCTTCATTTAGCAGAGGCTAAGCATTCGAGTGGTCGCTCTAGTGCATTGTTAAAACTCAAACCTTATTTGGATGCTGAAGCGCTAGTTATTGAATATTTACCAGGTAAAGGTAAATACACTGGTATGCTCGGGGCATTGCGAGTGCAAACCAAGCAAGGCGTAACCTTTTCTATTGGCACGGGCTTTAGTGATGAAGAACGCAAGCGTCCGCCAGCTATTGGTTCAACAATCACTTATCGATACCACGGATACACTAAAAATGGTTTACCGCGTTTTGCTAGCTTTTTGCGAGAAAGACCCGAAAAATAAAGAGTGTAGGCCAATTCAGTATATATTTTTTAGCAATTATGCTAAATTGCGCGGCCTTTTTGGTAATGTTTGGTGATCTATGTTTGTTGGTTTTGATTATGGTAGTTCTAATTGTGCTATGGGTGTTTTAAACGGAGAGCGTGTTCAGCTTATCCCTTTAGAGCAAGGCAAACATTATCTTCCATCAACTTTATACACTCATCATAGCGCCTTAGTCGTTGATTTTGTTGCGCAGCATTTGCAGGGCTCAGAGCATGAGCATGCCTATAAAACCGCGCGCCAACCCTTACTTAATACACTCCCGCGAATTAAATCAGACCTAGACTTACAAGCCGGCGACGACACCTTATTCATTGGCCGTGAGGCGATTAGTGAATATGTGCAATTTCCTGAAGAAGGTTATTTTGTAAAATCCCCTAAATCATTTTTTGGCGCAACGGGCTTAAAGCAAGGTCAAATCAATTTTTTTGAAGATATTGCCACAGCAATGATTTTAAAAATAAAACAACGTGCTGAATTATCGTTAGGGTATACGCTGAGCCAAACTGTTATTGGGCGCCCAGTGAATTTTCAAGCGGTTGGTGGTCAACAGTCAAACCAACAAGCCGTGGGTATTCTAACACGCGCAGCAAACCGGGCGGGCTTTAAAGATGTTGAGTTTTTATATGAGCCACTCGCCGCTGGTATTGATTATGAAAGTGATTTAACGCAAGACCAAAAAGTATTGGTGATTGATATTGGCGGTGGTACCAGTGACTGCTCATTTGTACAAATGGGGCCAAGCTTTAGAGGAAATAGCCAGCGAGATAGTGATTTTTTATCTCATAGTGGTAAACGTGTTGGCGGAAACGATTTAGATATTGCTTTGAGCTACCATGGTTTAATGCCGTTACTCGGGCTTGGCAGTACGTTTAAATCAGGTTTACCACTACCTAATCAAGCATTTTGGCAAGCTTGTAAAATTAATGATGTGAATTTACAGAGCCAGTTTTATAGTGCCCAGCATTATCGTGAACTCAGTGCGCAGTTACGCGATGTCAGTGTCCCTGAACTTTATAAACGACTTATTCACTTACAGCAAAATAAGCAAGGTCACCAATTAGTTCAACAAGCTGAAGCGGCTAAAATTGCATTAACATCCGCAAATAGTTTTAATTGTGATTTAGCCTTTTTAGATAACTCATTAAGCAAAGATATTTCAGTCGCTGATTTAGCGCTTGCTGTTGACGATAGCATTAGTCAGATTGTTACCTTAGCTAAACAGGCAATTACTGATGCGAATACCACTCCCGATGTGATTTACTTAACGGGAGGGAGTGCACAGTCTCCATTAATTAAAGCGGCGTTGAGTGAGCATTTAGGTAACATAAAAATGGTGAACGGTGATCACTTTGGTAGTGTAACTGCTGGCCTTACTAAATGGGCCAGCATGCTTTATAAGTAAGCTGCTATAGAGGTATTTGGCGGGTTGCGAGGTATTTTTCGTAATCTGGCAATGTTCGCTCAAGCTCTATATCCATTAATGGTGAGCTAAGTAGCATATCGGCACTCACTTCATTACACGCCACAGGAATATTCCACACAGCAGCTAAACGTAGCAGAGCTTTAACATCGGGATCATGAGGTTGCGAGGCTAAAGGGTCCCAAAAAAAGACTAATACATGTATTTCATGCTCCGCTATTTTCGCCCCGAGTTGTTGATCGCCGCCCATAGGGCCACTTAATAATTGAATAACATCAAGCCCTGTTGTTTTCTCAATTAAATGCCCAGTAGTCCCTGTGCCATATAAAGTGTGTTTACTTAGAATGGCCTTATGTTTTTCGCACCATAACTTAAGCGCGGCTTTTTTGCCGTCATGTGCTACTAAGGCTATATTTTTTTGCGCAGGTAGAGATTGTATTTTTTGATCCATGCTGATTCTTATTAGTTAGAGTAATAAATTGATAGCCAAGGCAATAAATACAATGCCTGTGAACCTATCAATCCAGAGCTGGCTATTTGGGTGATTTCTAAAAAATTGAGCTATTTTATCGCCGAAATAAATATACGTGCAGTCTATCGGAAAAGCAAAGATTGGATACAGTAGCCCAAAAAACGCCAGCTGAAAGGTTGCAGATGACAAGCTATGGTCAACAAATTGTGGGATAAAAGCAATAAAAAACAAAGCCACCTTAGGGTTAAGCACTTCTGTCATCATAGCATGAAACATGACATTTTTGTTTTTATTGGTTGTAACATGCGGTTTATCGCTTTGCTCACAAGATGGTGGCATAAACGTGCCTTTAAGCATCATAAAACCTAAGTAACATAAATAGGCTGCACCTGCATATTGTACGCTGGCATAGGCTGTTTCAGAGGCTTTTAAAATAGCACTTAAACCAATAACTGCAAAAAATGTATGTACTACTCCACCTAAGGCAAAGCCAAAAGCACTTTGCATACCTGCTTTTCGCCCGTTAGCAAATGTTTGTGCCATTAAGAACGCGTTTGATGGCCCAGGCGCGACGGCCATTAAAAAGCTGGCGAGTAAAAATGAAAGTAAAAAATCAGGATTGATCATTGCTCTGAATCAAAAAAGGTTTGGTGGTTAATGTTATCAAGCATATAGAAAAATAAAAAGCGGGCATATTGCCCGCTTGGTAAAGAGTTTTAACTACAGTACTAATTGCCTGTGATGATTATAATTAACAGGCTCAGTAAACGTGCATTTTATTAGGCATATTTAGCATAACGAAACAGTAAGTAAGAAAAGGGAATTAATAATAAAAAGTGTGTGCCTATAAGCTCTGGGGTTGATAAATTTAAATATTGAGTAATAAACACCAATAAACTTGCTCCACTCATTTGCATTGCTCCCAAAAGAGCAGAGGCGGTGCCTGCTTGTTTAGGAAATAAACTCAAAGCACGCCCGGCGGCAGAGCCAAGTGTTAAAGCAAAACCAAATGCTGCAATGAACATAGGGATCATTAATGCCAATGGCGTTTTAAATTGGCTTAATAACACCATAAGTAAGCCGGCACTCACTAGCACTAAAAGGCCTATTTTTAAGGCTCTTTTAGGTTGGCGTTTAATGTAAATAGGCATAATAAAACTAGCAAGAATACTAAGCACTGCATTGAGTGAGAACCAAAAGGTAAAGTCGGCTACGCTGCCACCTAATTCAGTAATTAGCCAACCGGGAGCCAGTGTTACAAACACCAATATAGCTGACATAGTGACCATACATAACAAGCTATTAAATAAAAATAATGGAGTTGAAATGATGGGGAGAAAGCGTCTTAAATCTAAAATATGCCCCTGGTAATGACTGTCTGCTGGTCGTGTTTCCCTAAACAAGAATAAGGTGACAATAAACCCCAGTAATGCAAAACCGGTTAAAAATAGAAAGTTCATTTGCCAACCAAACTGTACGGTTAGCCAAGCACCTAAAATGGGCGCTAATGCTGGAATAAAGCAAACTATACCGTTTAGATAGGTAATTATTTGGCCACTGCGTTCACTACCAAACTTATCTCTTACTATTGCAAAAGCGACAACAAAGGTAGCGCACGCGCCTAACCCTTGAATAGCACGAGCAAACATCAGTACTAAAAAGCTAGGAGTATAATACGCCCCCAATGCCGCCAGTCCGTACAAAGCGACCCCAGTTAAGGCGATGGGCTTTCTGCCAAAACGATCAGCGAGTGGACCTGCAATTAATTGCCCCAAACCAACAGTAAGCATAAAAATAGCCACCGTTTGCTGTACTTGCTTTTCGCTCACTGAGAATTGCTCTGCGATAGTGGGAAAGGCAGGCAGGTAAATATCAATGCCCATCGGACAAAAAATGACGAGTAACGCTAAGATAAGTAATAAAGTAAAATTAGGTTTAGCGGGCTGTGTATGCATCAGGTCTCCTTTTGTTGGTATTTTAAGTGGCGACTGATGAAAAAGAAAGGGCTTATGGCCGATGTATCAGCCAAGTTACCTACTTTTAACCTTATTATGATTATTTTTGTTTAAGTATCACACTTCTTTAAACTGATCCGATGTGTTAATTTGCTTTTTAAGCAAAGACAATGGAAAAATAATAATGAGTAATGAGTCTGCATTAATAAAAACATGGCATAAATTTAAAAAGTGGCCATGCGGTAACTGGCTTTTCAGTAAAGCCGTGTGTTTCAAGGCACCATATTTTGGCTCTATGAAACCCACTATTTTAGATTTAAAAGCAGGGCACTGTAGTGCTGTGGTTAAAAACACACGCCGTGTACATAATCACATTGGAACAATTCATGCTATTGCTCAATGTAATTTGGCTGAGCTGTGTGCGGGAGTGATGGTGGATGCGACGGTACCGCATAAAACACACCGTTGGATACCTAAAGGTATGACAGTACAATACTTAGCTAAAGTAGACACAGACGTTACTGCGATTGCTGAAATTGAGTTACCTCATCAATGGACTGATAAAGAAGATTTAGTGGTGCCGGTAAAGCTTTACAATACCCGAAATGAGTTGGTGTTTACTGCAGATATAACCATGTACATCACAAAGAAGAAGTAATTGCTAAATTATATTTTTTATATAAAGCATTAAAAGCAATGGTTTAGTTTATTGACTAAACCATTTTTTGTTTAGGTTTAACCTTTTGCAGTAGACGACTTGTTTACAAACGAAAGGCCATTGTCTTCATTATCAATAATGGCTTTTACATCGTTAACCGGTTTTGGTTTATCTTTAGCATGCTCAATGACTTCTTTTTCAAAGCGCTGCTTTAAACTACCCTCAATAATCGCACCGGCTTCTATGCTCAGGGTGTCATGAAATATATCGCCAAGTACATGAGCGTTATTTTCGATCTTTACTTCACTTGCATTTAAAGAGCCGATGATTTTACCTTTAACAACGACACTGCTTGCCTCAACAACGCCCTCAACAACACCTGAAGTGCCAATCACTAAATGTTCGGCCTTTATATCACCGTCTATTCGTCCATCTAGTTGTACTTCACCTTGGCTTACCAAAGAGCCCGTTATACGCACATCATTAGAAATGATTGAGGGAGTGTGACTCACTCTCTTAATGGGTGAGTCTGTTTTTGCTTGTTTATTTTTACCAAACACGAGAAAGCGCCTTTGTTATTTTTAGTGGATTGACATGCTTGTCGTCTATTAATACTTCATAGTGTAAATGAGTACTTGTACTTCTTCCGGTACTGCCCATTAAGCCAATGACATCGTGCTTTGTGACTAATTGACCTTTTTTAACATTAATTTTGTTTAAGTGACCAAAGCGCGTTACAACACCGTTTTTATGCGCTAACTCTATAAAGTTACCATAACCGCCATTACGGCCCGCTCGACGAACCGTGCCATCGGCAGGGGCAAAAATTTCTGTTTTATGCCACCCAGCTAAATCAATGCCTTTATGAAAAGCGCGCCTTTTATTCATTGGGTCTTTTCTAAGTCCAAAATTACTGGAAATATAATACTTAGCAGCAGGTAAAGGTAGAGTATTAGGCAGTGCTGTTAAAAAGCTCTCAAGCTGGTTTAACAGTAGTAGCTTATCGGCAATAGCAAGAAAAGTACTTGGAATTTTACTTTCATCGAGTATATCTAGCGGGCCACCTTGCGCCGTTGTTTGTGCCGCTAATGCGAGGTGCTGTGCAAGTGCATTTTCGAGACCTGTGTCTTGCAATATCTCTAAAATAGCGTCGTGGCGTTGATTAATTTGCGCAGCTAATAAGGTAAAATTAGTATCGTATTGCTGATTTAATAAAGTGTAGCGCTGCTCAAAACTGGTTAAACTGTTTTGTGCGTGTTTATTTTGTGTTTTATCTTCTTCGAGCGGCTCATGAAATTCGCTTTCGTTCTCATTAATAGGAGAAGATTCAAGCTCACCCTCTAATTTTATTACATCTTTGCTTATAGAAGCTGGGAGTGATTCAATCATACCTTGTAATAAAGCTTGTTTTTGTTCGAGTTCAGCTAACTGCTCTTGCTGCAATGCGAAGCGTTGTTGCTGTTGCTTTACTTTTTGTTGCCATTGTACTTGCTTATCAAGCTGAGTTTGCTCGATATGAGAAATTTGGTGTGTTTGCATATACACACGAATACTAGAGACACTCATCCACACAATAGCAATGAAAATAATAGCAAGCACAGAAACCTGTAGCCAAGGCGTCAAAACAACATGTTTTACTTCACCATTTTGGCGAATGAGCAGCTGACGAGCTGGGAAATGTTTATTAAAAAAAGACTTTATAAATAAAGGCATGTCACATAAATACTGGCTATTAAGGGGTTCAAGATAGCAATTTGAACTAAAAAAGCCAGAAAAAAATTGTAACTTCGGCTTAATTAATAGAAAAGGGCGGCTTATTCAGCAACCCTTTTTTACTAGTTTATTGATTTTATATATTATTTTGCTGGTAGTACGGTGCTCTCTACAAAGCCAAAGCCAATACGTGCAAAGCCTTCTTTTTCACACCAGCCACGCATTATAACGTTGTCGCCATCTTCCAAGAAGCTACGCTGCTCGCCGTTACTTAAAGTGATCTTTTCTTTTCCACCACGAGAAAGCTCAAGTAATGAACCCGCTTCTTCATGAGTAGGTCCTGATTGCGTGCCAGAGCCCAGCATGTCGCCTGGCATAAAGTTACACCCGTTTACGGTATGGTGAGTTACCATTTGCGCTACAGTCCAGTATGAGTGCTTAAAGCTAGACTTAGACACTTGAGTTGGGTTGTAGCCTTCATCACGCATTTTTTGTGTTTGAATTTTAACATCCATTTGAATATCAAATGCACCTTGATCACGGTTAGCCGTTGATTCTAAATATTCTAATGGTTGCGGATCATTTTCATCACGCGTCCAGCTTGTTCTGAATGGTGCAAGTGCTTCGGTAGTTACAATCCATGGTGACACGGTTGATGCGAAATTTTTCGCTAAAAATGGACCAAGCGGTTGGTATTCCCATGCTTGTAAATCACGTGCTGACCAATCGTTGAAAACACAAAAGCCGAATACATGCTTTTCAGCATTTTCAATTGAGATTGCATCGCCCAGATCATTACCTTTACCTAGGTAAATACCCAGTTCAAGCTCGTAATCAAGGCGCTTACACGGACCAAATGAAGGAACTTCTGCATCTGGCGCTTTAGTTTGTCCTTTAGGGCGATGAAACTGCTGACCAGACACGCCAATAGATGACGAACGACCGTGATAACCAATCGGTACCCACTTGTAATTCGGTAGCAGTGGGTTATCAGGGCGGAATAAACTTCCTACGGCAGTCGCATGATAAATCGAGGTGTAAAAGTCAGTGTAATCGCCAATGCGACACGGCAGAGCAAACTCAATCTCGCTTTGCGCAATAAGTGCGTGTGTAAGTTGTTCTTGATGCTCAGAACCTTCACGTAATGCTTTCGATAATGCTAAACGTAGGGCTGACCAATATTGCTCACCCAGACCCATAAATTCATTTAATGTAGCTTGGCTTGCAGCTTTTACGGCAATCTGTGCATCACCAGAGAATAAACCAAGTTCATTTACTTTTGCTAAATCAATAACCTGATCACCAATAGCTACAGCGCCACGGAACGCTTCATCTGAATTTTTACGACGTACTTCTGCAAAAGGAAGGTTTTGAATTGGGAAGTCACAGTTCGCTTCGTTAGCAGATGCAACCCAGCTTTTTAGATTAATATCGTGGGTTTCGTTAATTAGGCTCATACTCTTTCCTTATTGGTTCGCGCTGATTTATTAGTTATCTATATGGAGGCAATCAACGCAATTTAAACAGTTAGTTTAAAACAGAATTTAAAACGACAAAAAGCAGCGTGTTAAACGCTGCTTTTTAAGCGCAATATGGCGGTTTAGATTACACCACGACGCTCTTGATCACGTTCGATTGATTCGAACAGCGCTTGGAAGTTACCTTCACCAAAGCCACCATCGTCAACACGTTGAATCATCTCAATGAAGATAGGACCAAATAGGTTCTTCGAGAAAATTTGCAGTAGATAACAGTTTTCGCTTTGGCTATCTACAAGGATTTGATGCTCACGGATCTTCTCTTTGTCTTCTTTAACCCAAGGTACACGGTCAAAAATAGTATCGTAGTACTCAGGGATAATATCTAAAGTGGCGATAGTTGATTTATCTAACTTATCAAGTGAGCTTACTAGGTCATTAGTTAGGAATGCTAAATGCTGTACACCCGGACCATTGTACTCATTTAAGTACTCATCGATTTGGTTGTTGTTGTTATCTTTACCTTCATTGATTGGAATCGAGAAAGTACCGCACGGAGATTTAAGTGCGTAAGATAATAACGCTGTT
The DNA here is from genome assembly GCF_000576475.1 of Pseudoalteromonas sp. SCSIO_11900. Classification (NCBI taxonomy): domain Bacteria; kingdom Pseudomonadati; phylum Pseudomonadota; class Gammaproteobacteria; order Alteromonadales; family Pseudoalteromonadaceae; genus Pseudoalteromonas; species Pseudoalteromonas sp. SCSIO_11900. Next base: position 3,031,655 of record NZ_KK070023.1, on the reverse strand, counting down.
TTTTGACCTTTAATATCAAAGTAGCGCACTTCGGTAAAACCAAATACGTCTTTATAGAAGTTAGCCCATGTTTCCATCGTGCCTTTATATACGTTATTGGTTAAATGGTCGATACGTAAGAACCCTTTATCATTAACGACGTTTTGCTCAGCTAAATCTTCAAAGTCGTTTGCGTAGATAGAGCCTTTGTCGCCAAATTGTTCGATGAAGTAGATTAAGCTGTCGCCGATACCGTAAATAGCAGGGTATGGTAAATTTTTATGTGTTGAGTCTGTCGCAGGTTTTGCACCACGTTCAACAGCAACCTCGAATGCTTTTTGCGCATTCTCTACACGCCAACCCATTGAACAGATTGCTGGGCCGTGGCTTTTAGCAAATTCAGCAGAAAAACCTTCACGCTCATTATTTAGTAAAAAATGAATATCGTTTTGGTTGTAATAAACAATGTCTTTACCCTTGAATTTTTTTAGCTTAGAAAAGCCAAAATCAGTAAACACTTTGTCCATGTAATCTGCATCCGGTGTTGCATATTCAGTGAATTCAATGCCCATTAGGCCTAACGGATTATTTACTTCGCTCATTGTCATTACTCCCGCAATTAAGCACTGCGATTATTAGTTATCGTATTGCCTTCATGATTAACCAGATTGGTGTTTTGGGGAAGAGGGTGTTGTTATTTAGTAAATAGCGCGTGTGTAAATTTTACGAGACGGTTATCAAAGTATGTTGTTTATTTACATACGAGCAGGTGAAAGTAAAAATTAGGAAGCGAGATAGAAGTGCAGACTTTATTATTAAGTTATTGATTGTTAATAGTTTAATTTAATTTATTTATATGTGTTTTTAGTTTTTTTTCGCTAAAAAAAGTGCGGTTTTTGTATTTTATTATTTACACTTTTAATGAGTTTGGTTAGCTGCGATATATATAAAAACAAAGAGTATTGATGCTTTGCTGCTATAAACTCGTTTATGCACAGTGATGAGGTATAAATAATAAACGGCTGAATGTAAAAATTGTGTGTTTAATAGCGGCCATAAAAATACCCCCTGCAGTTAACTACAGGAGGTATTTGATATCATTTATCAAAGCTCATAATTATGCGTGTGATAAATCTAAATTATTGTGTTGGTGCGGTTTGTTCTAAACCTTGTTTTTCCCATATTTTAGCTTTAAAACTCATCAGTACTAAGATGATACCTACACCGATACTAAATAAGGCAATTTGTAGGTAAAGGTTCGGGATTTCTTCAACATTGTTAGGATCAAAGTTACCAGCAAGTAATCCTGAAATAACGTTACCAATAGAGTAAGTAAGTACAAATACACCCATCATTTGACCAGTAAAGCGGCGAGGCGATAACTTACTTACAGCACTCAATGCAACTGGGCTTAAACAAAGCTCACCCACTGTGTGTAAGAAATACGTAGTAACAAGCCAATAAGGTGCTACTTTTAAGCCTTCAGCGGCATAGTGTGCTGCCATAAACATTACTAAAAAGCCTGAAGCCATAATAACGAGGCCCAACGCACATTTTACGCTGTAAGTAGGCGAGACCATTTTTTTAGATAAATTAATCCAAAAAGCGGCAAAGAATGGCGATAGCGCAATAATGAACAATGAATTTAGAGATTGGAACCAAGTCGTTGGAATTTCAAATGTGCCAACCAGACGGTCTGTGTAGTCACGAGCAAACAGATTTAATGAAGAACCGGCTTGTTCAAAGCCAGACCAAAAACAGGCTGAAGCGACACAGACTAAAAATAGCGCCCACATTCTTTGTTTTTCAGCATCGGTTAGTTTGCCTTTGAAGTATATAAGGCCAAAGTAAACGAAAAAGATAACAGTAAATATAACTGCGGTGTACCCTGCAACAATCGATGGGTTAATGACAATAGCACCTGTCATCGCAGCAGCGGTAACACCGGCGGTCGCGATAACAAATGCAGCAATTCCACCCCATGCGCGCGAAGTACCTTTAGGACTTAATGGGTTAGCAGGTAAGGCGCTGTGATCTGGTAAGTTTTTAAGTGTACGCTTGTATTGAATTAAACCAATCCCCATACCGACAGCCGCGGCACCAAATGCCCAGTGCCAACCTACGTTTTCCATAAAGTAACCACACACGTAGTAACCAATTAAAGAACCTAAGTTAATACCCATGTAGTAAATAGCGAAACCACCATCACGGCGCTCATCTTCGTCAGTATAAAGCTGACCAACCATGGCACTGATATTAGGTTTAAGTAAACCAGTACCAGTTGCAACAAAGATCAAACCAATAAAAAATGAATATTCATGTGGCACGGCTAAAATAATATGGCCACACATGATAATAATACCGCCATACCATACTGCTTTTTGACCACCAAATAATCTATCTGCTAACCAACCACCAGGTAAACCTAAAAAGTATACTGAACCTGTGTATAAGCCATAAATTGCAGCAGCAGAAGCAACGGTAAATCCTAGGCCTTCTTGTTGTAAACTTGCTGTCATAAATAATACGAGCATCGCTCGCATACCGTAGTAACTCATTCGTTCCCACATTTCTGTGAAAAACAGGGTTGAAAGTCCTTTAGGGTGACCAAACCAGCCACTGTCAGAATTTGAACTCATATTTACTTCCTAATTCATTATTGTTTTGATGACCTTGTGGTTTTTTATTTAGCTAAATTTTTACTTATAAAAAGTATAAAAAATGCTCGATCATCAGTGTTTTTTATGCAGCTAAGGTAATGGTTTGCTAAACGCAGCTATACGTTTAGGTAAGCGTCACACCCTTATCCTAGTTACAATTGCGCCTAAGTATACATAGACCTTTGTGCTAGGGGAAGCGTTGAGCGCGCTATCATACATCGGTTATGTAATTGTTAAATACCAGTGTGTGAACCCCTATTTGCTGTAGTAAACACCTAAACTTATCAAAAAATATCTTTAACATCATAGGTAATATTGTCATACCAACGTTATCTTTAATACTGTTTGAATACCGCTTGAAAAATAAATAAAAGCTTTCTTTTACGGGTAGTTACAGCTACTAATTTTTCAATAATAGTTAACCTTTACTACTTTAATTTAATAATCACCACTTAGATTAAACATGAGCGAATATTGGCGTATGGACAGTAATGATTCGCTCATTGCAGCATATAATTTATACAATGCCAGCTTGACGAAATTGAGTTGCAATAACCCCAACTTTTAGTGAACAGCCAAGCTTGAATGCGTTAAGTGCTTGAAAAAGCCCTCTAGTTAGTAAAAAACATTTTTTCGTCCAAATTTCTTTACAATAAACTATGCTCGTAAACAGAGTTAGCGTATTATTCACGCCAACTAGTTTTTCCTTACCTGAGGGTGTATGCGTTTAGATATTCACTGTGCAGACCGAGTTGGTATTGCTCAAGAGATTCTTAATATTTTAGTTAGCTACAATGTTGACTTAAAGGGGATTGAAGTCGACTCAGTAAATTGTCGTATGTATGTGAGTTTTCCTGAGATTGAATTTGAACAATTTCAAAAAATTATGCCGTCTATTCGCTTAATCGATGGTGTACATGATGTACGAACAACCGCGTTTTTACCGTCTGAACGTGAGCACAACGAACTTAACACTTTATTAAGAGCACTTCCTGATGGCGTTATATCTATTGATGCTAAAGGGTGGGTACGCCTGTGTAACGACGCAGCCTGCAAAGATTTACAATTAACAGAAAAAGAAGTCACCGGTGCTAATATTAATAATTTGCTCAAAGGCTTTAACTTTACCCGTTGGTTAGAAGGCAAAGAGGTACTGGGGCAAACCACGCGTGTTGAAGTAGCTGGTGAAGATTTTATTGCTGATATTCTGCCTATTGCGGTCCCTCAAGGCAGCGAAGGCGATGTGTTAGCGGGCGCGGTAATTAATATAAAATCGCAAAGCCGTTTAGGCCAGCAAGTGAGTGCTTTTAGGCGTTATGGCCAAGAAAGCTTTGCGACTATTCATAACTTTAGCACGGCGATGCGCCGTGTTGTTCGCGAAGCGCGAAAAATGGCGCAACTTGAAGCCCCCATTCTTATTACGGGTGAAACAGGGACGGGTAAAGAGTTACTAGCGCGAGCTTGTCACTATGCATCTAACCGCTCAGTAAAACCATTTATTGCTTTATCGTGCGCCTCGTTACCAGATGATGTTGCTGAGTCCGAACTATTCGGTTATGCCGGGTATGAAGAAAACGCAGCGCCTAAACGTGGTGTACTCGAACAAGCGGATGGTGGAACGGTATTTTTAGATGAAGTAGGTGAAATGTCGACGCAGCTACAAACTAAATTGCTACGTTTTTTACAAGACGGTACATTTAGAAAAGTTGGCGACGAAAACGAAGTTAAAGTGAACGTGCGTATTATTGCTGCCACGCAAAAAGATTTACCAGCAATGGTGCAAGAGGGCGTATTTAGAGAAGATTTATACTACCGAATTAATGTATTAACACTGGAAATTGCGCCGCTTAGAGATCGTAAAGCGGATGTTGGGCCACTTGCTGAACACTTTATTCAAAAATATGCGCAGCAAAATGGCCATACAGTCCCCGAGTTATCTGAAGAATGTTTAACGTTTTTACAAGATTACCCATGGCCTGGCAATGTACGCCAATTAGAAAACGCGATTTACCGTGCGGTATCGTTGTTAGAAGACAGTGAACTGCGCGTTGAACATTTACAGTTACCCACGTTTACCCATGATTTAGGCTATTTAGAGTCTGATTTTGAGGGCTCGCTTGATCAAGCAGTTAAGCGTTTTGAAGCCACCTTACTGCGTAAGCTTTATCCTGCCTATCCTAGCTCTCGTCAGTTAGCTAAACGCTTGGGACTAAGCCATACTGCAGTGGCTAATAAATTGCGTGATTACGGAATTAACCGCAAAACGGTTAAAGTTTAAAGATAGATACCCAAATATCCTCATTTAATGATTGATTCCTTGGTTTAAAAACAACTAAAGGAGTCAATCGCTATGATACACTGATAAAAACTCAACTGGTAAGACCTCTACTGTGAACTTATATTTTAGACTGCTGCTGTTATTTTTTAAAATTAAACGTAATCGTGATTATCAATCGTTGTTAGATACGGTTGATATAGACTACAAAGCATTACCAAGTGACTGCGATATTAATTTGCATTTAACCAATTCACGCTATTTAGCGATGATGGACTTGTCGCGTACCTGGATGACTGAACGGGTTGGTTTGCTTAAGCAAATAATGAAACGTCGTTGGTTTCCTATTGTTAATGCGACAGCTATTACCTACATCCGCGATATTAAGCCAATGCAACGTTTTACTATTAGTACGCGTTTGGTTGGCTGGGATCATAAATACTTTTACATTGAACAAAAGTTTCATTCTGAGCGGGGCTTACATGCCATTGCTTATGTGCGCGGCGTGTTTAAAAGTAAAAAAGGGGTGGTAAGCGTTGAGCATATGCTCGAGGTTGCAGGCTTTGACGGGGTTGCCCCCATTTTACCGGCTGAAATAATTCACTGGAAAGAAATGCTTGAGCAAAAAAAAGTAAATAACTTACCTCGCTAAACACAGGCAAAAAAAAAGGCCTAACGGCCTTTTTAACACACATAAACGTTATTAGAACGAGTATTTAAGACCAAACATAGCAACAACAGGGTCAAGTGACACGGTTGAAGTTAATGCTTTTGCACCATTAGCATAAACAGTCGCATCAGTATCAATATCCATGATAGATACCATAGCGTGTAGGCCCCATTTTTCATCAATCTTGTAGTTAGCACCTACTTGAGCAACAAAACCAAATGAATCATCTAGTTTTACTTCTACATCGTTAGTTTCTAACGTTGCTTTAAGTGCTGCAGAAGGCTGTTCGTCAAAGAACGTCGTATAGTTAATTCCCACACCTACAAACGGACGAAGTGCATAGCTGCTATCTAAAAAGTGGTATTGTGCAACCAGTGATGGTGGTAAATGTTTAATATCAGCAATTTTATTACCAGCTAAACCACCAGTACCTTCTACATCATGAGAAAACGGCGTTGCTGCAATAAGCTCTAATACCCATTGGTCGTTAAATGCGTAATCTACAGTAATACCTAACTGAGTATCTGAGTCGCCTTTTAAGCCTAGAGTGGGTGCTTCGTTAATTTTTGAACCATCGTTATCTGGATTAACATTAATTGCACCAACATTAACACTAAAGTTTGCGTGTGCTGCAGGAGAAAGAGCCAGTAAAGAAGTAAGTATTGCAATGCTTAGTTTAGTTTTCATGTTGTTCTCCGTGAACTACTGTGTGACTATTTGTTGATTGAGGCTATTATTGCTCGAGGTTAAAAATAAAAACCTGTTCTAGATCAAAGTTTCAAAAGCGGATGAGTAAAGAGCCTCTATTTATTGATTTAGATTAAACTTTTACTTAATTAGTGCTTAAAAATTATTGACTGATCACTTAAATACAAGCTGCAAAAGAAGTATTCATAATATAATCAGCTAGTTTTGTTAAACTAAGGCTATGTTCACGGTTTAATAAAAGTAAGCGACCTCATGACTCCCTCTGGTCAACTATTTCTTCAAGGCTCCATTGCTAAAGCGCTGTTGAAATTAGGTATTCCTATTATCCTCATTAATATATTGCAGTCGGCTTATCAGCTTACGGATGCATTTTGGGTTGGGCGATTAGGAGCAACCCAAGTCGCTGCAGTGTCTATTAGTACCCCGATCACTTTTTTAGTCATTGCTATAGGCTCTGGGCTTGCAATGGCCGGTGCTATATTATCGGCGCAATACATGGGCGCAGGTCAGCAAGATAAAGTGAACCATGTTGCAGCGCAAACGGTGTTAATGGTTGCATTTACCGCCTTAGTGTTAGGGCTTCTAGGTTATGTACTTTCCCCATACTTTTTAAAACTGCTAGGCGTTGAGCAGGCGGTTTACAGTGATGCGCTTAAGTTTATGCATGTGTCCTTTATTGGCGTTATTTTTGTGTTTATTTACGCCATGTTCCAATCGCTAATGCGGGGCATTGGGCAAACTAAAGTACCTTTAATCATAGTTAGCACCACCGTGTTACTTAATTTTATTCTCGATCCGCTATTTATTTTTGGTTATGGCCGCTTTGAAGGGCTTGGCGTTATGGGCGCTGCGCTGGCGACTTTGGTTACACAAAGTTTAGCGGCACTGGCGGGTATTATTATATTTTTACGCGGTCGCCATGGTATTCAATTACAGCTAAAAAGCTTCTATCCCGATTGGCAATATATGAAACGGGCTTTTTTCTTAGGAGCGCCAGGCTCTATTGAATTATCAACACGTGCTTTTGGCTTGATCATCATGTCATTTTTAGTGGCAAGCTTTGGAACCGTTACTATTGCGGCTTATGGCGTGGGTTCTAATATTTTGCAAATGGTGATGATCCCTGCCATGGGTTTATCAATGGCGGTATCAACTTTGGTGGGGCAAAATATGGGTGCCGGAAATATTAAACGGGCTGAGCAAATAACGAAGCTTGCCAGTATGTGGGGATTAATAGGCCTTTCTTTTGTTGGGGGCATTGCTTATTTGTATGCAGATACGCTGGTGGCATTTTTTATTCCCGAAGATAGCAGTGTAATAAATAAAGGCGCGCAGTTTGTTCAAGTGATGTGTTTAAGCTGGGGGGGAATTGGTGTTCAGCTTTGTATTGTTGCTGCTTTTCGTGCCTCTGGGAATATGCTTAATGCCATGATTATCGCGTTATTATCACAATGCGTGGTGCAGTTTCCTGCCGCTTATATTCTTTCTAATCACACTTTGCTTGGCGATCAGGGAATATGGTATTCGTTTGCGATTACGAACATAACCATCGCACTGATAGCGTTCGCTTGGTTTATGCGTGGCGCATGGAAAAAAACCAGATTAACCAAAGAAGATAAACACATTGTGCAGGTGACACGAGAAACATTAATAGAAGAGGGCACACGTTAGCCTGTATTTTCATAATGCGGTCATAAAAAGTCGTTGTAATAAATACACTGCTAAAACGAGGTGTGTTTTTTATGACAAAAGCTATCAACAAAAAAGTACCCGCGCCGTACTTAACTATTCCACAGTTAAAAACACTCAGTCACTTACAAACGCTGATCCGATTTAAGTCAATTACGCCTAATTCAGCAGGTGGTATCGAGTGGCTGGCACATCAGCTAACTGATTTAGGTTTTAGCATTGAGCAGTTTAGTACCCATAATGTCACTAATTTAATTGCTAAAATATCTTTTGGAGCAGGCCCTGTGGTGGCATTTTCTGGTCATATTGATGTGGTCCCTGCTGCGCAAGGTGGCTGGTTAGCTGATCCGTTTGATGGAAAAATAATTAATGATGCGATTTATGGGCGTGGTGCCGCCGATATGAAAGGGGGGATTGCAGCCATGCTCAGTGCAACGCAGTCGCTAATACATAGTACGCAGCAAAAGCAGGGCACCTTGTATTGGTTGATCACCTCTGATGAAGAAGGTGAGGCAGAGTATGGCTCAGTGTTGATTGCGAAACGCCTAGCACAACAAGGTGTTGTACTTGATGGCTGTATTGTTGGTGAGCCAACAAGTCATTTGCAAGTGGGCGACACCATAAAAAATGGCCGACGTGGCGCGGTGTCAGCGCGTTTAACCATTCAAGGAAAAGCAGGACACGTGGCCTATCCTGAAAATACCATCAATGCTGCGCATATCAGCGCTGAAGTAGTGAATAGATTAACCCAAATTGATTGGCTTTTAGATGAGCCAAGCTCAAAAACAAGCTTGCAAGTTACCGGTATTAATATTGATAACGTGCTTGATAATTTAGTGCCTGCTCAATGTGATATTACGTTTAATATTCGCTACAGCCATGGGTATAAAAGTACAGATGTGAAACAGCGGGTACTTACTGCACTGAATGATTTAAACGAATATTTAACGGTGCAATGGGAGCGTCCATGTGAGCCTTATTATACAAGCCATAGGGCAGAGCGCTGCTTACTCGCCCAGCTAGAGCAGGCAATATTTAACGTGACTGGAAGCTATCCGGTACTTAGTACCAGTGGCGGGACTTCAGATGGGCGGTTTTTTGCAAGTAAAAACACGCAAGTGATAGAGTGCGGGGTTTTAAACCAGACCATTCATCAAGTTAATGAACATGTGCCCATTAGCGACTTGTTACAAATAGAGAAAATATACACCCAACTATTAGTACATATATTTAGCCAATCTAATAATGAGGAGATTAGATAAATATTAAATTGCCTAAGTTTAAGTATTTAAGTTTAAGCGCCCAAGCTTAGGCGCTTAAGTTAATATTTTAACGGCAAAGCTTAGTTTATTGAGGCGGTGTTTTGTGCTCCCAAATAGCGTTTTGCTTTACTCGGTTTTACTTTCTCAAGGTCGACCAATACCAATCCATCAATACAATTATTAAATTGCGGATCAATACTAAAACTTAAAAACGTTACCCCATTTGGCTCACATAGCTCGGTGTATTGTTTAAATAGTGTGGGTACATGGGTGCCCATATTAGCCAGTATGTGTTTAAGTTCTACAAAGTCTTCTTTAATGTTGTTACCCATAAACAAATTAGTGCATTGAATCTGCTGCTCACGGGTATGACGAAAAGCATTGTTAGGCGTTGCGAGTGACTTTTCAGAGCCATAATAGTGCTGATAATAATGTACCAGTAAGGATTTTGCTTGCTCTGGCAGTGCATTTGACACACTCACTGCACCAAATAAGTAACGATACTGAGGATAGCGATTAATAAAAGCACCAATGCCATACCATAAATAGTCGAGGCTTTTTCTGCCCCAGTATTTGGGTTGTACAAAACTACGGCCTAATTCTATGCCTTGCTTGAAGTATGGCGTCATCTCTTGGGTATAATTAAATAAGCTATCGGTATAAAGCCCACGTTGAGAGTGCTGTTCAATCACATCCTGCGCGCAGGCTAATCTGTAAGCGCCAACTAGTTCGAGTGATTGTGCATCCCATAAGACTAAGTGTTGATAATGCATGTCGTATTTGTCTATATCACGGCGATTGCCACTGCCTTCACCTACTGCACGAAAGGCAATTTCCCGTAAGCGGCCAAGTTCACGAAATAACGGTGAGCTGCCTTGGTATTGGTATAAATAAATAACCATGCCATCACTGGTTTTACCTAAATGTTCGCAGCTTTCGATGGCTTTTTTTAATTCTTTTTTACACTCTGGTGAGGCAATAGGGGCATGAGTTTTTAGTGGCAGTGTTTTTTTTGTGGTTAAACGGTACAGCTGTTTTCGTATAAGCTCGACCACTTCCTTGTCTTTTAAATCGGGTATTAAATAAGATTCAGGAGCAATGGAGGCGCCTATTTCAAATTCGAGCGATTTTTGGCGCTGTTTAAACATTTCTTTTACTAACAATAAACTGGCAAGCGGTTTATATAGCATAGAGGCACCGTAAAAAAGCGGGCTGTTTCTGGCTTTTATATGTATGGGTAAAATTGGGCTATTAGCTTTTTTAGCGATACGTAAAAACCCGCTGTTCCATTTACAGTCTTTGATCCCTGTTGGTCGAAGTCGAGAAACTTCACCCGCAGGGAAAATAAGTAATGCTCCTTCATTTTTTAAATGCTGGTGGATATTACTCAACTCTTGTTTTTTACTTTGCCCCGACAAATTATCGACGGGCAGTAATAATGAATGCATTGCATCAACGGTCATTAGCATTCGGTTAGCCACGACTTTTAAATCAGCACGCACCGTCGATAACACATTAATTAATGCAAGCGCATCTAAGGATCCAATTGGATGATTAGCAATAATGACAATTTTCCCTTCACTGGGAATATTTTCTATTTGTTTTGCTTTGTATCGAGTGTCAAAATCAAGTTCATCAAGTACTTGCTCGACAAATTCTATTCCTTGAAGATGGGGATAAGTTGTTGCAAAGTTTGTAAACTCTTGTTCATGTAATAAGTAGCTAAGGCTCTTTTTTACCAGTTTTTTTATTTTAAATGAGTTAGTTAACTGTGGTAAGTTAGTCGCAATTACTTTATCTACACTGATCATACGCACCTCTTTTTTATACTAGGCTAAAGCCAATATGTTTAGCTTAGAGTGCAGATATGACAATAAGCGGTCAGTTGTGTGACTTTTTAAAACCGTTTACATACTATTGAATTGAACCATACCAGTACTATTATTCAGGGTTACTTTTTAAGGAATCATCATGTCAGTTTTGGTGGCTATAACAGGTCGAGACAACACAAAATTAATAGCAAAAATGAAATCACGATTGCCTAGTATTCGAATTGAAGAACTTGATGATTGCCAAAATTTAGAGAATGTAGAGTTCGTTTTAGCGTGGAATGCGCCTGCATCACTGTGGCTCACGTTACCAAATTTAAAGGCTGTGTCATCGTTTGGCGCTGGCGTTGATAGCATTGATTTAAGTTTATTACCTGCGGATGTAGAGGTCGTGCGTATTGTTGATAAACAGTTAGCCAACGATATGGCTGAATACGTACTTACCCATGTATTAGCACAAAAATTGCGATTAAAAGAATATGCAATAAAGCAACAGCAAAGTATATGGAAACCTAAAAGAGCGCATAAATATAATCAAGTAAGCATTTTAGGGTTTGGCGAACTAGGTCAAGCATGTGCACATAGGCTGGTTAATAACGGTTTTAACGTAAATGCTTGGAGCCGAAGCCCTAAAACATCAAACATTGCAACACTCTATCATGGTGATGACGGCTTAACACAGATGCTTGCGCAAACCGATTATTTAGTATGTTTATTACCGCTTACCAGCAGTACCCAAGGCATTATTAATAAACAGTTACTTGAGCAACTGCCTGAACATGCTGTGGTGATTAATGTGGCCAGAGGTGGGCATATAGTAGAAGCTGATTTACTTGATGCACTTAACAATACACGTATACGCGCAGCAACGCTTGATGTGTTTGCCAGTGAACCACTGCCAAGCGAACACCCTTATTGGTTGCATCCAAGTATTACTTTAACACCGCACTGTGCTGCGTTGTCAGATCTTGATAGTGTTATTGAACAAATAGCAGAAAACATTTTGCGTTTAAAAGCGAAACAGCCATTAATAAATTGCATTGATAAGCAGCAAGGTTATTAATTGGCAGTTGTTGGCCTTCAAGGATTAAAATTTGTTTAATTTTTAACAGAAACAGCTTGTTAACATTTGTAATTTTTATTATTGTTAAAAACAGTTCTAACAATAATAAAAAATAGGATGAATTATGAAACCCAATCAAGGGGGCGCAAAAATTAGCATCGTGGTTGTATCTATCATTATATTAGGAATATCTGCCTGGTTTAATCAAGCCAATGCGGCAGCGCTGCTGATCTGACCCTTATTTTCACAGCAAGATTTAGCTACGCTTGCTGTGTATTTCTCTGTTTTGATGCTTTTTATCATCACTTTTCTTCAATAAAACATACGTCGCACCACTTCCTCCATGCTGCCTAAGTGCAGTATGAAACGCTAAAACGCATGGAATTGTTTGTAACCACTGATTTACGTAACTTTTTAATATCCCTGGCTTGGTTTTATTTTTAATACCTATGCCATGGCGAACGAGTACCATTCTTATATTTCGCTGATGGCAGTCTTGAACAAAGGCTAATAATGATGCGTGTGCATTTTTTAAAAGTTGCCCATGTAAATCAAGCGTCGCATCAAGCTGATATTTCGCTAATCTTACATTTTTAAAAACCGCGCTTTGTACGCCCTCTTTTTTAAAGCTTAATATGGCAAGTGGATCGAGTAATTCAAGTGGTTCATCCAACGGATTGAACTGTTCAGAGACTAAATCTGATTGTGCTGCTTTATTTTTTTCTTGCTGGGCGATGACCGCTTTATGGTTTTTAGGTGGTAAGGTCACAGTGTCATGCGTTATGGGGGTAACATCTTCCATAGAGGATAAGAATAAATCGAAATCTGACAATGGCATGGGCTTATCTCAAATTAGGCTAATACGAGATAAATTTTAACTTAGTTCAAACCCAGACCCAAGATTTTTAACAGTGAGATATAAAAAAGCCCAGAAAAACTGGGCTATAAAATATTCTAAGGGGAAGTAATTAATGCTGAGATACGCTAAATTGCCCAAACGTATAAACTTTGAACAAGTAAAATGTGTTGATCAACACTAAACTCATATTTGAAATAATACTCGACGACATAAGATCTAAGCTAAATGATAGGAATAACAAACCACACGCACTAATCGCAGCAACGCGAAGTAGTGTCAGCTGGTTGATAAAAAATGCACCTAAACCTAGTGCAAGTAGTAATGTATTTAAAAGCCAATCTAGCTCGTTTAGCATGGTCGTTTCAATAGTTCAGTTGTTGAAAAAAGGAGCGCCATTATGTTGATCTTTTGCACAGCTTTCAACCAAGTAATTTTAAATTTTCAGATTAGTTTTTTTAATGCTAAAAGTAGGTTATTAATACCGAAAATAATCCCTCTTCAACAATAACATGATATTTTTGGCAGCTTTGTGGTTGCTGAAGATCTACACAGAGGTATAGTGTTCTGCGATGCTTATCTAGTCTAGGGTGCAGCGTTGAATCCAGTAGCTTTGGTTTATTGGCAAATAGCCCTGGCCAATACACACTTTTGCTAACCATGGCTGATTTTTATAGGTGAGTAAACTCGGCTTTGGCGCTAAAACAAATATAAGTAATAATATCGTGAAAATAAAAAATGCGGTTAGTTTGGCGCCACGTTTTACACTTACTGCGCGCGGGTTTAATTGTGAGCCAAGGTTTGCAGGCTTGTTACTAGGTATTGGTTTAACATAGGCCGCTTTATTTTTTTGCGACGACTCTATTTTGTGGTTTTCGACATAAAGCAAATCTGGTCTTTTTGGCTTAGCTCTCTATAATAAAGTAAATATCTGTATTTTAAGCAAATCACCAATTTCGCAGACACGGCTTTTAGCCTATAAGGATTATATATGAATACGCAGCTATCTATTTTAATAGTTGATGATGTTAGCACGGTGCGCAGCTTTCTAAGTCAAACATTGATGCATTTAGGGATAGAGAATGTAAAAGAAGCGTCTACGGCCGCGCAGTGCATAAGTGAATGCCGTGCAGCAAACTTTAACATTATATTTTTAGATATAGAGCTACCTGACGGCGATGGTAAAGAGCTTATTGCGCAGATAAATGAGTTATCACCAAAGACAAACGTGGTGATGGTGTCGGCGCATTCAGGCGTTGAAAATGTGAAGGATGCAATAGATAGAGGAGCAAAAGGATTTGTGGTTAAGCCATTTTCTCCGAAGAAAATTGCGGCGATGCTGAAAAAGTTTTATCCAGAGCTCGATAACGTTTAAAAAGCGTATTTATTTTGGGCAAAAAAAAACCGGCAAAAGCCGGTTTTTTTAATCTTGCAAAAACAATTATAGCGCTTTGATTTTAGCAGCTAAACGGCTCTTATGACGAGCAGCTTTGTTTTTGTGGATTAGACCCTTAGTTGCGTAACGGTCTAGGATAGGTGTAGCAACAGAAAAAGCTTGCTGTGCAGCTTCTTTATCGCCAGCTTCAATAGCTACGATTACTTTTTTGAAGTAAGTACGCATCATTGAACGACGGCTTGCGTTGTGCTGACGATTTTTTTCGCTTGTGATAGCGCGTTTTTTTGCAGACTTGATGTTAGCCAAGGTTTGCTCCTAACAATCTTAAATAAAGCTTAAATTAAAGGCCGTGGAATATGCCTGTTTTTATCATGAATGTCAATTTAATTTTAACAATCCAAGAAAAACTGCTCCTTATAACGAACATCAATTTGCCGCTTTAGCAGTTAATGGCGCTATTGTAACAAAGCAAGGGGTTCCAGCCTAGTGCTTTAAAGCGATTTATAAAAAAGACTATGGCATAATTAACTTAATTGCTGATTTTTAATATGGATTTATAGTGTCAAAAGGTTTGTTTCGTTCCGGGATGATTGTAAGTGCAATGACAATGATCTCGCGTATTTTAGGGCTAGTGCGTGATGCTGTTGTTGCTAACTTGTTGGGGGCAGGGGCTGCTGCCGATGTGTTTTTATTTGCAAACCGTATTCCTAATTTTTTACGCCGTTTATTTGCTGAAGGGGCTTTTGCACAGGCGTTTGTACCTGTATTAAGTGAAATCAAAGAACAACAAGGCGATGATAAAGTCAGAATATTTGTTGCACAGGCGGCAGGTACACTCGGCACAATTTTACTACTCGTTACGCTTTTTGGTGTTGTGGCATCCCCCGTTATCGCCGCTTTATTTGGTACTGGTTGGTTTATTGATTGGTGGCAAGGTGGCCCTGACGCAGAAAAGTTTGAGCTTGCCAGTTCACTATTAAAGCTGACCTTTCCTTATTTATTTTTTGTAAGCTTAGTGGCGCTTAGTGGCGCAGTAATGAATGTGTACAACCGTTTTGCAGTTGCCGCATTTACTCCTGTATTACTTAATGTTTCTATTATTGGTTGTGCCATTTTATTGCATGACCAATTTTCTGTTGGTGCATATGCATTAGCAATAGGCGTATTTTTAGGGGGCGTGGTACAGCTATTATTTCAACTGCCGTTTTTATACAAAGCAAAAATGTTGGCGCGCCCGCGTTGGGCGTGGCAAGACGAAAATGTTAAAAAAGTGCGTAAATTAATGCTCCCAGCGTTATTTGGTGTATCAATTAGTCAAATTAACTTATTACTCGATACGGTAATAGCTTCATTATTGATGACAGGCTCTATCGCTTGGCTGTATTACTCAGATAGACTGATTGAATTCCCACTTGGTTTATTTGGTATTGGTATTGCGACGGTTATTTTACCTGCGCTATCAAAATTACACAGCAGTAAAAAAAGTAGCGACTTTCAACATACCCTAGATTGGGGAGTGCGATTTGTGATTTTTTTAGGGCTCCCGGCCATGATAGGGTTGATGATTATTAGCCCGTTGATTATTACTGTGCTGTTTGATCACGGCGCATTTAAAGGGGCTGGCATTGATCACGTTAAGGCAGTGAGCTTAGGGGTGGTTGCCTACTCGGTGGGATTAGTCAGCTTTATGTTAATTAAAGTGTTGGCGCCTGGGTTTTATTCTCGCCAAGATACGAAAACACCGGTGCGCATTGGCATTGTTACTTTGGTGCTTAACATGGTGTTTAATATTATGCTGGCCCCCTTTATTGGCTATTTAGGCTTAGCACTGGCAACCTCTATGTCGGCTAGTTGTAATGCCTACTTACTGTACCGACAGCTTAAAAAAGAGAATGTTTACCAGTTCTCCAGCATGAGTGGCTACTTCACTTTGAAGTGTTTGCTGGCGAGTGTGACGATGGGCGCACTGGTGTGGTTTACCAGTAGACACTATGATTGGCCTAGTTGGCACTTTAGTGAACAAGTTATGTTGTTGGTTGTGTTATTAATTATTGCGGTTGTTAGTTACTTTTTTATGTTGTTTTTGATGGGCGTTAGACTAAATACGATAAAAAGTGTAGCAATTACTGAATCAAATTAAAAAAAAGATTATAATCGGACACTCTGCGACCCAAGGTCGCATTTTATCGCTCGCTGAAAAAGGCATTAGGTGGCATGGAGTTAATTAGAGGTATACACAATATACGCCCACAACATTTTGGTTGTGTGCTAACCATTGGTAATTTTGATGGTGTTCATTTGGGTCATGCTGCCGTATTAAAAGGGCTGTTAGCGGATGCCAAAGAAAATAATTTACCCAGCACTGTAATGTTATTTGAGCCTCAGCCACAAGAGTTTTTTGCAAAAAACAATGCCCCGGCTAGGCTTACTCGACTGCGTGATAAACTTCGTCTATTGAGTAACTTGGGGATTGAGCGCGTTATTTGTATTAGCTTTAATCAAGCGTTTGCAAATATGCATGCGGAGCAGTTTGTGAGCGATATTTTAATTAAAAAGCTGGGCGTTAAAGCATTAACGGTTGGCGATGATTTTAGATTTGGTAAACAGCGCCAAGGAAATTTTAGCCTATTGGCTAATATGGGTACTCAAGCGGGAATGAGTGTTAAAAGCACTGCCAGCTTTAGGCAATTAAATGCTAGAGTAAGCAGTACCTTAATACGAGAAGCGCTTGCTGAGGGTGACTTGGTTAGTGCAAAAGTCATGCTTGGGCATAATTATGCGATATCTGGGCGAGTTATTCACGGCTGGAAAAAAGGCCGGGAACTAGGTTTTAGAACGGCAAATATTGCGCTAAAGCGTCAAGTTTGTCCGGTTAATGGCGTATTTGCGGTTCAAGTAATGATCGCAGGAAAACACGTTTTTGGGGTAGCTAACATTGGAAACAAACCCACATTTAATGGAACTCGTGCCTTATTAGAAGTACACCTTTTTGATTTTGCACAAGATATTTATGGACAATTTATGCATGTGGAGTTGATTGAAAAACTCCGCAACGAGAAAAAATTCGAGACATTAACACAACTGACGGCACAAATAGCAACCGATGTTGCCGCCGCTAAGCAGTGTTTTGGTTTAAATTAGGTAGCCGATAGAGACGGAAAGTAGGATTAATGAGCGACTACAAACATACTTTGAATTTACCGGAAACAATGTTTCCAATGCGTGGCAATTTGGCACAACGTGAACCAAAAATGCTTAAAGCATGGTATGAAGACGACCTGTATGGTCAAATTCGCAGCGCAAAGAAAGGTAAAAAAACTTTCATTTTGCATGACGGCCCTCCGTATGCAAACGGCGATATCCATTTAGGCCATTCAGTAAATAAAATATTAAAAGATATTATTGTTAAGTCTAAAACCTTATCAGACTTCGATGCGCCATACGTACCGGGTTGGGACTGTCATGGTTTACCAATCGAGTTAATGGTTGAGAAAAAAGTCGGTAAACCCGGTGTTAAGGTAACTGCTGCAGAATTTCGCGAAAAATGTCGTGCCTATGCTAAAAAGCAAGTAGAAGGCCAAAAAGTAGACTTTAAACGTTTAGGCGTTTTTGGTGATTGGGATAAGCCTTACTTAACCATGAACTTTGACTTTGAAGCCAATGCAATTCGTGTATTAGGTCGCATTATAAAAAATGGCCATCTACATAAAGGCGCAAAACCTGTGCATTGGTGTACAGATTGTGGCTCTGCATTAGCAGAAGCAGAAGTTGAATACCAAGATAAACAATCGCCAGCTATCGATGTACGTTTTACTTTTGCTGATCAAGATGCAGTAGTAAATGCGTTTAACTTAGCTGATGGCCATCAAGGCACTGGCAGTGTAGGGACTGTTATTTGGACTACGACACCGTGGACTTTGCCAGCTAACCGTGCGGTTGCTGTGCATGCTGATTTAGAATACGCGCTAGTACAAGTAGACGATGAAGGTGCTCAGCAGCGTCTGATTTTAGGTTCTGAGCTTGTTAAAGATACGATGGATCGTTTTGGCTTTAACCACTTCCATATCCTTGGCTATGTTAAAGGTGCAGCACTTGAAAACTTAAACGTTGCACACCCATTTTACGACTTTAACGTACCGGTTATTGTAGCTGAACACGTAACCACAGATTCTGGTACGGGTGTTGTACATACTGCACCTGGTCATGGTCAAGAAGATTTCGTGGCAGGCCTTGAGTATAATCTTGAAGTAGCTAACCCAGTTGGCGCAAACGGAGTGTACTTACCTGACACTGAATTATTTGCCGGTCAGCATGTGTTTAAAGCCAATGCGAGTGTAATTGAGGTATTAAAAGAAAATAATGCCTTAATGCATCATCATGCATTAACTCATAGCTACCCACATTGTTGGCGCCATAAAACGCCTATTATCTTCCGTGCCACACCACAATGGTTTGTTAGCATGGATCAGGCTAACTTACGCAAAGATTCACTGGCTGAAATTAAAAATACTCAATGGTTACCTGAATGGGGCGAAAGCCGTATTGCCAACATGGTTGAAGGCCGCCCTGATTGGTGTATTTCGCGTCAACGTACGTGGGGTGTACCTATTGCATTGTTTGTTGATAAAGACACGGGTGCATTACACCCAAATACTCAAGAGCTGATTGAACAAGCTGCAGTACTTGTGGAAAAATCAGGTATTCAAGCATGGTATGACCTAGAGCCTGCTACTTTGCTAGGTGAAGAAGACGCTAAACAGTACATGAAAGTACAAGACACGCTAGATGTGTGGTTTGACTCAGGTGTGACTCATGCCTGTGTTGTTGATGCGCGTGAAGATTTAGTTGGTCCTGCAGATTTATACCTTGAAGGTTCTGATCAACACCGTGGTTGGTTTATGTCATCAATGATGACTTCAGTGGCAATTAATGGTCATGCACCATACAAGCAAGTGCTTACGCATGGCTTTACGGTTGATGAAAACGGCCGCAAAATGTCTAAGTCATTAGGCAATGTTATTTCGCCACAAAATGTGATGAATAAATTGGGCGCTGATATTTTACGTTTATGGGTAGCATCAACTGATTACACGGCAGAAATGACCGTATCCGATGAAATATTCAAACGTTCGGCAGATCGTTACCGTCGTATTCGTAACACCAGCCGTTACTTACTTGCTAACCTAAGTGGTTTTGATCCAAAAACGGATCAAGTTGCTGTTGATGATATGGTTGAGCTTGATAAGTGGATTGTTGGCCGTGCAGCCCAATTACAAGAAGAAATTTTAGCGGCTTACGATAGCTACCAAATGCTATTAGTAACGCAAAAGCTAATGAACTTCTGTACCGGTGAGCTTGGTTCGTTCTACTTAGACGTTATAAAAGACCGTCAGTACACGGCAAAAAGCGACAGCCATGCACGTCGTTCTTGTCAAACAGCGCTTTATCATATTGCTGAAGCAATGACGCGTTGGATGGCGCCAATCATGAGCTTTACTGCTCAAGAAATTTGGGAAGCACTTCCTGGTGAGCGCAGTGATTATGTATTTACTTCAACATGGTATGAGGGATTACAAGCACCAACAACGACCAAGTTTAGTAATGAAGACTGGCAAGCTATTTTAAATGTGCGTGACGAAGTGAACCGTCTGTTAGAAGCTGCACGTAAAGAAGAAGTGATTGGCGCAACATTACAAGCAACCGTAAACCTGTTTGCCAGCAAAGAGCTTGCAGCAAAACTTGCGGCGTTAGGCGATGAGCTACGTTTTGTGTTGTTAACCTCTGCGGTTAACGTTACCGAGGTAGATAGTCAACCTGCAGATTCACAAACTACTGAAATTGATGGTTTATACATTAGCGTATCAGCAACGGATGCTAAAAAGTGTGAGCGTTGTTGGCATTACAGTGAAGATGTAGGTGTTGAGCCAGCTCATCCTGAAATTTGTGGTCGCTGTGTAAGTAATGTTGACGGTGAAGGTGAGAAACGTCAATTCGCTTAGGAGTTGTTTTTAGTGAGCAAACTAGCCCAAAAAAGTGGTTTAGTGTGGCTTTGGTTAAGTCTATTACTGCTTGTAATAGACTTTGCCAGTAAAACACTGGTTGTTAACACCATGGCCTATGGCGAGTCAATTAATTTGCTGCCTGTTTTTAGCATTACTTATGTGCATAACTACGGTGCAGCCTATAGCTTTTTAAGCGAAGCAGGCGGCTGGCAGCGTTGGTTTTTAAGTGCAATAGCAATCGCGATTAGTTGTTTGTTGGTGTGGTGGTTAAAACGTCTTCCAGCGTCTAATAAAGTATTATGTGGTGCTTACTCGTTAGTTTTAGCCGGTGCTATTGGTAACTTGTACGACCGCATTGCCTATGGTTACGTTATTGATTTTTTACATGTATTTTACGAAGACTCACATTTTCCCGTATTTAATATTGCAGACTGCGCTATTTGTATTGGTGCTGCATTATTACTATTTGACGCCTTTACAGGCGAAAGTCCGAAGGAGCATAAAGCATGAGCCAAGCTGTAATTGGTGAAAACTCAGAGGTTATTTTTCACTTTTCTATTAAACTAGAAGATGGCTCTGCCGCAGACTCAACCAAGGTGCATAACAAGCCGGCTAAGCTCACTATGGGTGATGGCAGCTTAACGGCTAATTTTGAAAAGTGCTTACTAGGTTTAAGTGCAGGCGAAAGCAAAACGTTTGAGCTTGAGCCAGAAGACGCCTTTGGCCAACCTAATCCAGATAATATTTACTATGTAGAACGCAGTAAATTTGGTGCAGAAACACCCGCTAAAGTCGGCGCTATTATTGCCTTTACTCAGCCAGATGGTACTGAGCTGCCAGGACTGGTTCGTGAAGTGCAAGGCGAGTCAGTTACTATCGATTTTAATCATCCGTTAGCAGGGCAACGTTTAACGTTTGAAGTAGACATTATTGAGGTGCAGGGCTAATGGATATTTTATTAGCTAATCCACGAGGCTTTTGTGCAGGGGTAGACCGCGCAATTAGTATTGTTGAGCGCGCTTTAGATATTTTTGAAAAGCCAATTTACGTACGCCACGAGGTCGTTCATAACCGCTATGTAGTAGATGGTTTAAAAAATCGTGGTGCCGTATTTGTTGAAGAGCTAGACCAAGTACCTGATGACAGCATTGTTATTTTTAGCGCCCATGGAGTATCGCAAGCAGTTCGTTCTGAAGCGAAGCGTCGTGATTTAAAAGTATTTGACGCAACATGCCCATTAGTGACTAAAGTGCATATGGAAGTAACGCGCGCAAGCCGTAAAGGTATTGAATGTATTTTAATTGGTCACCATGGTCACCCAGAAGTAGAGGGGACTATGGGCCAGTATGACAATAACGACGGTGGTATTTACCTTGTAGAGACCGCAGAAGATGTTGCCAAACTTAACGTTAAAAATGCTAATAACCTATTTTATTGTAGCCAAACCACGCTTTCGGTTGATGACACTGCAGATGTAATTGATGCGTTGCGCGAAAAATTCCCCGCAATTGATGGCCCGCGCAAAGATGATATTTGTTATGCCACACAAAACCGCCAAGATGCTGTACGTGATTTAGCAGATAAAGTTGATGTGCTATTAGTTGTGGGGGCAAAAAACAGCTCTAACTCCAATCGTTTACGAGAACTAGCTGATAAAATGGGCACGCGTGCGTACTTAATTGATGATGCCAGCAATGTTGAAGCGCCATGGTTTGATGGTATCAATAGTGTGGGGGTTACCGCAGGCGCGTCAGCACCTGAAGTGCTAGTTCAGCAAGTGATTACCCGCTTAAAAGAGCTCGGTGGTAACCAAGTAACAGAAAACCCTGGTGAAGAAGAAAACATTGTTTTTGCTGTACCAGTAGAGCTGCGTTAATTTAGAGATAAATCATAAAAGGAGGGTTGGAATGGGTAAGCAACTGTCACCAGATGCGTTACTTTTTTCGGCCCTTTTTAATGAGCGTGGTGTGCTTGCATCCCTCGTAGTGACACAAGTTGTGGCTATTATATTAGCTTTTGCTCCTAATGCTGGCGGTGATATATGGCTGCATTTGGGGGGGATCAGTTTGTTTCTTCATGTAACTGTGCTGGTCAGTACCTCTTTTTTATATCTTTGCCGTCGATTTCTTGCAAAACAGACTCAGTTTATTCAGATCAGTTTTTTTATTGCTTCATATAGTCTCAGTACTGCTGTATTTAGTTTGGTGTTTTCTCATATTGCTTTTGATATTGAAAACGAAAAACAACTGACGTTATTTGTGCTGCGTAATTGCATTATTGTATTTTTGCTTACCTTACTGTTTGTACAATTTTTGCTTATTCATTTTGAAAAAGAGCAGCAAACCAAAGCACTTTCTCGTGCAGAACTTGATGCTTTGCAGGCACGGATCCGACCCCACTTTTTATATAATAGTTTGAATACGGCGGCAGAATTAATGCATCATGACGTTGAGGCTGCAGAGCATGCAATTTTAGCACTGGCAGCGCTGTCTCAAGCTGCAATGCGTTCAGGTCAAAGTGTATTGCTCAGTGATGAAATAACATTAACTAAACAGTATATTGCGCTTGAATCATGGCGATTTGCAGAGCGCTTAAAGGTTGAGTGGTTATTACCAGAACATCTCCCTGCGCTATATATTCCATATCTAACATTACAACCTTTGGTAGAGAACGCAGTATGTCATGGCATTGAGCCAAGCCAAAGTGGTGCTACTATAAGTATTGAACTGCATGTGACAACACATTATTTAACCTTAATTGTAACTAATCCTGTACCCACTGAAACTGAAAATACTAGAGAGCATAACGGTATGGCTCTTGATAATATTCGTTCTCGTTTAAGTATTTATTATAAAGGTCGGGCGCAACTGACAATAACCAACAAAGATAATCAATTTAGGGTTAAAGTGGTTATCCCAAAACAAGCAGAGAATACGTTATGAATGCCCTGATTGTAGATGATGAACCCTTAGCAAGAGCACGCTTGAAGCGTTTACTTGCTGAGAACCATACATCCATTCATGTGCAAGGAGAGGCCGGTAATGGCAATGACGCTTTAATGAAAATAGAAGAGTTTCAGCCTGATTTAGTGTTTTTAGATGTTGACATGCCAGGCTTAAATGGCATCGAAGTGGCTAATCAACTCAATGATCTTGCGGTACCTCCAGCGATTATTTTTATAACCGCTCATCCTGAGCATGCCCTTGATGCGATGCAGTTAAATGCAGCCGGATATTTGGTAAAACCTATATCAGAAAAAAGTTTGCAACATGCATTACAACAGCTAGGACGTTTAAACAGAGTACACCTGCAACAACAAACAGAAAAAATAACCTATCAATTAGCAGGCACCGTAAGAAGTATAAAAATAGAAAATATTTTTTATTTTTATGCACAGGAAAAGTACACCAAAGTCGTGTTCGATGGTGGAGAGGCTCTAATTGAAGACAGTTTAAAGCAACTTGAAATGCAATATCCTCGTCACTTATTGCGAATTCATCGAAATACCTTAGTGAATAAAAATAAAATTTTGGCACTCCATACACTTAAAAACCATCAACATGTTATTGAACTCAAAGGGTGTACACCTTTTTTAGCCGTTAGTCGCCGAGCGCTCAAAAGCGTAAAAAGCGTACTTTAGCACACCAACCTATTAACCGCTTATCAAGATAATTAACCGTTGGTCGTGGTCTTAGTTGAATCTATTTTTTTATTGCATACACTTAGTATCAGATAATTATTATTTGGTTTTACTATGTCTTTGAGCACGTTTAAATTGCAAAAAGGTTTTACCCTTATTGAAGTCCTGATTGCGTTTATTATATTAAGCTTTGGTTTATTGGGGGCTGTAGCCCTGCAAGCAAAAGCAAAGCAGGCAAGCTTTGATTCAATGCAACGTGCTGCTGCTGTTGCGCTTGGTAATGATATTATCCAACGTATTCGGGCTAACGATACATCGCAACTAGCTACATTATACGACCTTGAGTTTACCAGCGAGACAAGTATTAATTCCTCTACAACCTGTTATACAAGTTCATGCAGTAATGCACAAATTGCGAGTTTAGATATAGAGCAGTGGAAACGTGCTATTCGTGCCCGCGAAAATACGGGATCACTTGATGGTGCCACCGTGTGTATTAATCCCGAAGCGGTAGCAGGCTCTGGCGGTAAAGCGTTTAATATTGAGGTCATTGTTTCTTGGCAGGGTCGTCAAGAATTCACTGCAAATGAAAATACAGCAAATATTGATTGCGGAACAGCTGATAGAAAACGCCGTGTAGTAGTACTTACCAGCTATGTTTATGTTAGGAGCTAAAATGAGGCAAGCAGGTTTTACACTCATTGAAATGATGATCTCTTTGTTCATCGGCGGACTAATTTTAGGTGGCGTCATGTTTACTTATATTGGTATGAAAACAACCACCAAAAGCACCATGGCAATAGGTGAACTGCAAGAGTCAGGGCGTTTAGCGATTAATATTATGCAACGCGATATAGAACAAGTAGGCTTTTGGGGCACATTTTATGGCAATTCATTTACTGCAATAAACACCTCATCATTAACAAGTTCAACAGGTGATTGCTTTGAAGGTCTCAACAATGGCAGTTTTCCTGATTTAACCAGCAGTAGTAACTTTAAAACCCTTTATGCAAAAACAGCGACCAGTTCAAGTGAACTTAATTGTGTTAATAACCCTGTATCGGGCACTGATATTTTACAAATTAAGTTTGTGCAAGGGCACCAATTAGATGTAACTAACGCGGTTAACGAAACAGCTAATAATGATTATTATTTTGTGGCCGAACAAGAACTTGCTCGTTTTGTCAAAGATCAGGTTGATGCCAACACACTTAATGTCAATGCCACTGTGTGGCCTTACAGCCACCATGTTTATTATATTAGCGAACAAACTTATACCGTAAATAATAAAAAACTAACAGTGCCCGCATTGATGCGAAAACGCCTAACTGGCAACGGTATGACCACGGAAACAATCATGGAAGGGGTTGAAAATATGCGTTTTATTTTTGGTCTCGATACTAATGGTAATGGCAAGGTCGATTCGTATCGCAGCATAAACAAAATGACTGCAGCTGAGTGGGGCAATCAACAAGGTATTTTAACCGTGCAGCTATTTTTATTAGTAAGAACATTGCAACCCGATCCAAGCATAAATAGCAAAAAGCAAATATATACACTCGGTGAAGATGAAAACGCGCGTAAGCTTGAAGTTACTGATAACTATAGGCGTACTGTATTTACTACCACTATTCGTTTAAATAATGTAGGGGCAAATTTATGGCGTATGTAACACACACACCTACACAGCATAAGCAAAAGGGAGTAGTGCTTATTACTGCTCTAATTATGGTAATAGCAGTAACCGGTATTGCCGTTACATTAATGAGTAGCAGTACTATTGACATTAAAGTTACCAATGCAGCACAAGAGCGGGAGGTGGCAGAAAACATGCTAGTCGGCGAGGTTCAACGGGTGATAGCGCAAGAGGCTAATAAAGGTAGCGCTAGTCAGTTTTTCTTGACTAAGAACGAGATCCCTGAGCAATGGAAAACGATAGCTACTCATGATGGTATGCAAAGTGCCATGACCAATTTAAATAAGGGAGTAATGGAACTCAACTGCCCGCGTAGGTACAACCCTACCCAGGGAGTAGTATGTAACATGATGCAAGTGACCACAACTATAGAATATGGCTCTAAGAGCAAGCACCAGCTAACGGTTGTAACGGGTATAGCGCAAGAAATGGCTGATAAAGGTAAGGGGATTTAACATGAAACTAGCAGCAATTATTGTATATACTTATCTTATTTGCCTTTTTTTTACAGCGCCGAGCAAAGCTGAAGACATAGAGCTATATGTAAATAAAGATGTCAATATAAATGAAAAACCTCGAGTATTGCTGATTTTTGATACGTCAGGGAGTATGGCTTATTCAACTGCAACAGGTGACGACTGTGGCCAATATAGCAACCGAGATTGGATATTATGTTCTGACAGTCGTTTAGGTGTTGCAAAAGAAGCAATGACGGAACTTGTTAACAATAATAAAGATATTGATTTCGGTTTAATGCGTTTTAGTGGCCTTAGTGGTGGTTATGTTTTGGCAGGAATAGGTTCAACTACAGAGAAAATTACATCTGAAATTAATAAGTTACCAGCTGATGGAGGTACTCCATTGGCCGAAACTCTTTGGGAGGCCTATTTATATATCACAGGGCAAAGTCTGCAATATGGTCAGCAAGTGGCTGAGTCGAAAAGAGATACTAATATTGAAAATAAAGTGTTTATTGGTAGAGAACGAGTACGTAAATGCAGCAGTTGGTGGAATTGTTGGTGGGAGTGGCAGGATAAATTCAGCTATAGATATATCTCACCTTTTGCCGATAGTAGTGCTGAGGTAGAGCGTTGTGATAATTCAATTAATATTATTTATATGACAGATGGTGATCCCTCTGTTGGTGATGACAACGAAATGGATGAGAATATTAGTACGCAGCATAATAACTATTTTAGTCGCTACCTTAATACTTCTGATGGGATCAATGGTAATTACCTGCATCAATTAGCAAAAGTAATTCATGGCACAAGCAGTGTTGCGGTTGATTTAATCCCTACAACAACCAACATAAAAGAAACAGGGCGAGTATATCCTATAGGCTTTGGAAGCGGGATGACCGTTAACGGAAAAAAATTGTTAGAAGAAACAGCTAGGCTCGGTGGCGGGCAGTACCTCCATGCAAATTCTGCGGAACAGCTTGCTGCTGCACTTAAAAATACCATTACCTTAATACGAGAAGAAAACAGCACTTTTACATCGCCTTCTTTTGCGAGTAACAATGTGGATCAAACCCGCAGTAAGGATGCGGTGTATCTCGCCATGTTTTATCCTGAAGTGGGCACTCGGTGGCGCGGTAATTTAAAAAAAATAAAAGTGATGGGAAATAAACTTATAGATTCAACATCAACGCTTGCATTAAATAGTGACGGATTAATTAAAAAAGATGCTAAAACATTTTGGACGAAGGGCAATTTAGCTGATGGCAACTCCGTTGAAAGCGGTGGAGTTAATGCGATGCTGACAAGTTTAGATCCGGGTAAGCGTAAATTAATTTCAGATATTGGGGTATTTAATATATCTAACCTAGTGCAAGTTTATGGTGACAAAGAAAAAGCTGCTGGCGTTTTTAATGTGCCTAAAAGCGATCTTGATTCAACAATAAACTGGGCACGTGGTGTTGATGTTGATAATGAGAATACTACAAGCACCCAGCGAGCTAACATTTTTGGCGACCCTTTACATTCAAAACCTGTGGCGATTGATTATGGCAATAATGATGTTCGTATAATTGTCGGTACAAACGCAGGCTTTTTACACATGTTTAAAGATGATGATAGTAAGAATGAAGTAACTGAAAGCTGGGCATTCATACCTTCAGCGTTATTTAATATTATTAAGCCGCTTAGAGCCAAAGAGGCCGGAAAAAAATATGGCATGGATGGCCCTATTAGCGTGTACTCTAAAAATGAGAGTTTAGATGCCGATGGTATTAATGATGGCATTGTTAATGCGGGTAAAGGTGATGCTGTATGGGCGTTTGCAGGCATGCGACGTGGCGGTAAAAACTATTATGGGTTAGATATTACTGAGCCTGACTCACCTTCTTTAATGTGGAGTATTAAAGGCGGGGTAGATTCAGGTTTTGAAGAGCTTGGTCAGTCTTGGTCGAAACCACAAGTTGCGTTTATAAAGGCCTTTGGTGATAAGCCCGTTTTGATTTTTGGCGGTGGCTACGACACCATTAAAGATAAAGACAAAGGGAATAAACGCGATGCAGACTCAATGGGTCGAGATGTGTTTATTGTTGATGCTAAAACCGGTAAAAAGCTTTGGTCACTGCGCAGTAACAATAGCTTTACTGGTAAACACAGTATTGCCGCAGACGTTACATTGCTTGACTCTAATTACGATGGCTATATTGATAGAATTTACGCAGCAGATACCGGTGGCGACATTTGGCGTGTTGATATGCCAGGTAGTCAAACAAATGAATTTAGCCACTTTAAACTTGCATCGCTTGCTGATGGTAAAGATAGGCGCTTTTTTTATAAACCAGCCATAGCGCGAACCATATTTAGTAAAGTGACTCAAAAAGAGGGTGTTACTTCACGTGTTGAAACTCCTTACGATGCCATTGTTATTGGCAGTGGTAACCGCACTAACCCGGTAAATTCAACCACAGCCGATGAGCTTTTTATGATAAGGGATGAAAATACGCTCACAAAATCATTTAAAAATAACGCCCCTAAAACTATTTTATTTACAGATTTAATGTCAATGAATGAAGATAAGTTTGGTAATGCATTAAGTAATGTTAGTGAGTTTATAAATCTAGAAGTTGAACTGACAAATACATTTAAAGGCTGGCATTATTCGTTATCACCTGGCGAAAAATCGCTTGCTGCGGCAACCGTGGTAGGAGGCGTTGCGTATTTTACTTCATTTAGTCCTGCATCGGATGCTGGACTAAACCAATGTTCGTTAACCGGTGGCGGAGGCTCTTTATATGCATTTCATTTGCATTACGGCACTAAAGTGTATGATGAGTTAAAATTTGCAACCAGTTATGAAGTCCCCGATACGCCGCAGCTTTATTTTGGTTCCTCATGTGTTGACGGTAATTCAGACGGTAAATGCGACGACGACACAACGGTTGACGTGCAAAGCCAATTTTATTTAATTGGCCCTGGCATAAAAGGCAAAAATGCAGAGAATCCGCTTAGACCAATCGAAATTATTGGGCCCAATTTAAAAATAGTAGATGATAAAATTCAGCTAGTTAACGATACTCAGCCTATTGGGTTTGGCTTTAAAACCCAGCAAATGTATATTTACAAACGTGAAGAAAACGATGAAATGAATAATTAGGAGTCATTAAATGGTTGCCAAGCACACTGGGTTTACTTTAATTGAGCTGATGATAGCCGTGGCAATTGTGGGTATTTTAGCCGCTATTGCTGTGCCTAATTACAGTGAATATGTAAAACGCGCATCACGTGCAGAAGCGGCATCTGCACTTTTAGATGCCGCAAACAAGCAAGAGCAGTACTTTGTGGATAACCGAGCATACTCAACTTCGTTTAGCGACTTAGGTATTCAAAGTAAAACTGAAAACGGTCATTTTGAGCTAACAATTAATGTGGTTAATAGCAATAAATTTACAATTACTGCGAAACCCATTGCTGGTGCCGTGAAAGGGGATGCTGATTGCACGTCATTAACCATTAATGACGTTGGCTTAAAAGGAGCAACGGGTAGTAAAGGCGATACCGACATCAACTATTGCTGGGGTAGATAACGTTAGTTATTTTTGGCATTTGTTGGTAGATTTTATTCGTATTCGCCCAGTTTGACTTATTGACAGAGCAAGCCCCTCAAGGCTTGCTTTTTCGTTATTTGGGCAATAGATAAAAGTACCATTTTGAAAACCATTTAGTGTACCATCTGGCCTAAATGTAATGGCATCTCGTGGGTATGTTAACGTATCGGCTTCATTTGTGTGCTCAAATGTACTGATCAGCTGCTCGTCTTTGCCAAGCGACGTTGACTTGTCGTTATCAACAAATATAGCGAGCTGGTTATGCCAGTTGTCTAATGTACATTTATTACTTTTTAATGCGCACAAAGTAACGTAGCTGTTTTTTTCTATAGCGTATAGACGAGCATAATTGATATTTTTATGTAATAAGCTAACTTGATTGCTCACGCGGTTGAGCGCTAAAAAGTTGGGTAAATAAGACAAGGATATTTGACCTACAATGGCAACAATCGCGAGGCTAACTAGCAGTTCTAATAATGTTGTACCATGGTGGGTAGAAAAGTATAAAGGTAACTTCATCCCTGAAGCCTCAATCTAAACATGCTTCTTACAAGTTTAGTAAAAACTTAAATTATGGCAAGTGTTGTTTAATTTATAATCACCCTATTTATTATTACCTAAATAAAAAGCGGTGCCTGATTTGGAAAGTGTGAGTGCCTTGCTATTATCTTGATTACCATTAGGTGAAAAAACAAAGTTACCTGGCGAAGTAGTAATACGGCCACTGGTATTAAAGCGGATTTGGCTACCCCCAGAAAATGTCACTTTGTCGTTGGGTTTGGTTTTTTCCATGACTCTTATTAAACTATCACCACTGTCATATTGCCTATTATTATTACCATCGACAAAGGTGACGACAACATTATCGCTAGCCCACTCAGTGGTGCACTTAAAATTGGCAGCTGAACTTTTCACATCAGCATAAGGTGCTGGACAAATAATTACGATCTCATCGGTACTAGCCGCTTGTGAGCGTGCAAAGCTAATATTACGTTTAAGTTCTAATAAAAAATTTTCACCTCGGTTTTCTTCCAGCATATCGCTACTGTTCCACAACGCAATAGTGGCTATAATGCTAACAATGGCCACGGTGACCATTAACTCTAATAGGGTAAATCCACGGTGCTTAGTTTTCATATAAATCTCATTAACTCGGTGATGTTTTAGTATAGCTATTTTTATTAGCATAATCATAGCATGACAAATTGTTTTATCACCGTAATTCAATCGCTTTGTTTGCTATGAACCTCATGATTGTCTAAAATCGAGGCAACTGAAGCTTTCAAAAGTAATTACTATGAAAAAAATAGAAGCAATCATTAAACCGTTTAAGCTCGATGATGTGCGTGAAGCATTATCTGATGTAGGCATTACGGGTATGACAGTAAGTGAAGTAAAAGGGTTTGGGCGTCAAAAAGGCCACACAGAGCTATACCGTGGTGCTGAGTACATGGTTGACTTTTTACCTAAAGTAAAACTAGATATTGTGCTCGGTGATGAAGACGTAGAACGTGCTATTGATGTTATTGTTAAAACAGCACAAACAGGCAAAATTGGTGATGGTAAAATATTTGTCACTGACGTAGAACGTGTGGTTCGAATTCGTACTGCAGAAGAGGATGAAGAGGCTATATAGTCGAGTAAACCTCGTAAAAAAAGGCGCTAATTTTATAACTAGCGCCTTTTTCGTGTTATTTATTTCTGCTATTAAATTTACGCGTTTGCTCTGCATGCTGACTTAGTTCAGTCAAGCCAAGCTTCTCGTAACTTTTTTCCATCATGGCGAGTGCCGCATCAAGATAACTACTTTGTGAGTAGTGCTCTACCACATATTTACCGCGATTTGCGGCTGCTAAATAGGCTTCACGTTCGTAATAGTAAGTTGCCACTTTTAGCTCATAACGTGCCATGCGGTTTAATAACCAAACTAAACGACGTTTTGCTTCTGGCGCATAACCACTTTCTGGAAAACGTTTAACTAGAGTTGATAAGTCGGTATAAGCAACACGGGTGCGTTTAGCATCTCTGTCGGCTCTGTCTACGCCAAAGTATTCTTGGAAAGCATTTTTATCCGCCTTAATATTAACCAAGCCACGCATGTAGTACATGTAATCTAAATCTTTGTGGTTTGGGTTTAAGCGAATAAAACGGTCGATTGTAGCAAGTGCTTGCTCTGTATTACCTGATTGGTAATGTGCATACACTAAATCCATTTGGACTTGTTTTGAAAACGGACCAAACGGATAGCGAGAGTCAATTGCCGTTAATAATTCAATTGCACGAGCGTATAAACCAGAATCAAGCGTTTGTTTTGCATCTTCGTATAGTGCTTGTGCCGATCTGTTGGGTACGCGTTGAATATCTTCTTGGTCAGGTGCAGACGAGCAGGCCCCTAAACTAAGCACTGAAACTGAAAAAACAATGGCGAATGCACGTTTCCCTATTTTATTTATCATTTTATTTGTTACCTTCGATGTCTTCGGCTAGGCCAAGTGGGTAAAACCGAGTAAACTATGCGTATTATGTTATGCTTTTATTAAAAGCGATTCTAACCCAGTCAAGCAAAGCTTGCACTGGTAAATTGGGTAAAGTTACTAATGTCAGAGCAAATATCTCTCCAAGCCGAGGTCCCAACAGACTTAGGTGGTAAACGTCTAGACCAAGTATTAGCACAATTGTTCCCTGATTATTCACGATCACGGATAAAAACGTGGATTTTAGATGATAAAATCACCGTTGATGGTGAAATTTTCAACACCCCGCGTGAAAAACTACTCGGTGGTGAAGTTGTAGCTGTTGAAACAACAATAGAAGCACCTCGTGAATACGAAGCACAAGATATCAAATTAAACATCGTTTATGAAGACGATGATATTTTAGTGATCAACAAACCAATGGGATTAGTGGTTCATCCTGGCGCAGGTAACCCTGACGGTACGGTGTTAAATGCTTTATTACACTACTACCCAGAAATTATTAATGTGCCACGAGCGGGTATTGTGCATCGTTTAGACAAAGATACAACAGGTTTAATGGTTGTCGCTAAAACGATTCAGGCACAAACACATTTAGTTAAAGCACTGCAAAAGCGCGAAAACTTCACACGTGAATATGAAGCGTTATGTAATGGCACTATGACAGCCGGTGGTATGGTTGAAAAACCAATTGGTCGTCATGCAACGCAGCGTACGCATATGGCAGTTCATGAAATGGGTAAACCAGCTATTACGCATTACCGTGTTGCCGAAAAATTCCGCGCCCATACACGTTTGCGTTTACGTCTTGAAACAGGGCGTACACACCAAATTCGTGTGCATATGGCGTACTTAAACCATCCATTAATTGGCGATCAATCTTATGGCGGTCGTCCTCGTCCACCAAAAGGGGCAACGCCTGAGTTATTTGAGTTACTGCGTAGCTTTAAACGCCAAGCGCTTCATGCCGTTAAATTAAGTATTGCGCATCCAATCACCGGTGAAATGATGACCTGGCAAGCGCCTATCCCTGATGATATGGTCCAAATGACTCAAGCATTGCGCGAAGACACAAAAGCAAACCCTGATATAGCGAGTTAACAATGTTTGGCTTATCAGCTACATGGCAATCTCTTCATGGTGTAGATACATTGAGTACTACACGTGAAGGGGGCGTATCTCAGCCTCCATTCGGTAGTTTGAATTTAGGGTTGCATGTAGGTGATAACAGCCAAGATGTATTAAATAACAGAGCACGTGTAAATGCTCATTTGCCTAAACCGGCAATTTGGTTAAATCAGGTTCATAGCGCTGATGTAATTACAGTGGACGAGCGATTTGACCCCAATCAAATACTCACAGGCGATGCGTTATATACGCAATTACGCAATCAACCTTTAGCCATAATGACCGCTGATTGTTTACCTATTTTACTCTCATCGAGTGACGGGCAAGAAGTGGCCGCAATTCATGCCGGTTGGCGAGGGTTAGAGCAAGGGGTGATAAACAATGCGCTGGCTTGTTTTAAAAATGCCTCGGCGAATATACATGCTTGGTTAGGTCCTGCAATAGGGGCTAATCAATTTCATGTCGGTCAAGAGGTAGTCGAGTTATTTACAGCAAATAACCCCCTAATGCACAGTGCGTTCAAAGCTCAAAATAATGAAAAGTATTTAGCTAATATTTATCTAATAGCAACTATTTTACTTAATCAACAGGGCGTTATAAACATTAGCGGGGGTGAGCATTGCACGGTTTCTCAAGCTAACTTGTTTTTTTCTTATCGGCGCGATGGCCAAACCGGTCGTATGGCAAGTTTGATCTGGCGCAAGTAAATAATCATTAGGTGATTATTTTTCCCTTAATACCTTGAACAAACCCGCTAATATACCCATCTATTAAGTAATTCTTTTTTTTATAGGTAAACCCCCATGCGTTTAGATAGATTTACAAGTAAATTTCAGTCTGCGCTTTCAGATGCGCAATCATTAGCCCTAGGTCGCGATCATCAATTTATTGAACCTGTGCATCTAATGTACGCTTTGTTAAAACAAAGCGGCTCAAGTGTGCGTGCACTATTTGCACAAATGAGCATCAGCGTTGATGAACTCAACACTAAGTTATCACAAGAGATAGAAAAGTTATTTAAAGTGGAAGGTGTTGGTGGCGATGTACAGTTGTCAAATAACATGGTTTCACTGATAAACTTATGTGATAAGTACGCCCAAAAACGTAAAGATAAATACATTTCAAGTGAGTTGTTTGTATTAGTTGCGTGTGAAGATAAAGGCCCGCTTGGCAGTGTTTTTAAAGCACTTAACATTACTGCGAGTAAGGTTGAAACGGCAATTGAAGCGATTCGTGGTGGTCAAAAAGTTGACGATCCTAATGCGGAAGAAACACGTCAAGCACTTGAAAAGTACACCATCGATTTAACTGAGCGTGCAGAGCAAGGTAAGCTTGACCCTGTAATCGGTCGTGATGATGAAATTCGCCGCACTATACAAGTATTACAACGCCGTTCCAAAAATAACCCTGTGTTAATTGGTGAGCCAGGGGTGGGTAAAACAGCCATAGCTGAAGGGCTTGCACAGCGTATTATTAATGGTGAAGTGCCTGAGGGCTTAAAAAACAAGCGCGTATTATCACTTGATTTAGGCGCATTAGTTGCTGGTGCAAAATACCGAGGTGAATTTGAAGAGCGTTTAAAATCAGTACTTAATGAGTTGGCTAAAGAAGAAGGCCAAGTTATTTTATTTATTGATGAAATTCATACCATTGTTGGTGCTGGTAAAAGTGATGGCGCTATGGATGCGGGTAACATGTTAAAACCTGCCTTAGCACGCGGTGAACTCCATTGCGTAGGCGCAACCACTTTAGATGAATACCGTAAATACATTGAAAAAGATGCTGCGCTTGAGCGCCGGTTCCAAAAGGTATTAATAGAAGAACCTTCAGTAGAAGACACCATTGCTATTCTGCGTGGCTTGAAAGAGCGTTACGAGTTACACCATTCAGTGGAGATCACCGACCCTGCAATCGTTGCCGCAGCGCAGTTATCGCATCGTTATATTAGTGATCGCCAATTACCCGATAAAGCAATCGATTTAATTGACGAAGCGGGCTCTTCTATTCGCTTGCAAATTGATTCAAAGCCAGAAGCTTTAGATAAATTAGAGCGTCGCATTATCCAATTAAAAATTGAAGATAACGCATTGGCCAAAGAGAAAGATGAAGCAAGTCAAAAGCGCCGTACAGAAATGCTCGAGCTGATCACTGAGCTTGAAGGGCAATACCGTGAACTAGATGAAGTATGGAATGCAGAAAAAGCGTCTTTACAAGGCACGCAGGTTATTAAAGCTGAGCTAGAGCAGGCACGACTTGATTTAGAAGTGGCTCGCAGAGCAAGTGACTTGCAGCGTATGTCTGAACTGCAATATGGACGTATACCTGAGCTTGAGCGCAAACTCGATTTAGCATCACAAGCAGAAATGCAAGAAATGAGCTTGCTTAAAAATCAGGTGGGCGAAGATGAAATTGCAGAAATTTTATCACGTTGGACCGGGATCCCAGTGGCGCGTATGCTCCAAGGTGAACGTGAAAAACTATTACAAATGGAAGAGCAGTTACATAACAAAGTCATTGGTCAAGATGAGGCCGTCGTTGCGGTGGCTAATGCCATTCGTCGTTCGCGTGCAGGGCTTGCTGATCCCAATCGTCCAATTGGCTCGTTCTTATTTTTAGGGCCTACAGGGGTTGGTAAAACAGAACTTACCAAGGCACTAGCAGGCTATATGTTTGATACCGAAAGTGCCATGGTGCGTATAGATATGTCTGAGTTTATGGAAAAACACTCAGTCGCACGTCTAGTCGGTGCGCCTCCAGGGTACGTCGGTTACGAAGAAGGTGGTTATTTAACCGAAGCTGTTCGTCGTAAACCTTATTCGGTTATTTTGCTTGATGAAATAGAAAAAGCGCATCCAGATGTGTTTAATATTTTATTACAAGTCCTTGATGACGGTCGTTTAACGGATGGCCAAGGGCGTACGGTTGATTTTAAAAACACGGTTATCATTATGACCTCCAACTTGGGCTCAGATATCATTCAAGAGCAAGCGGGAAGTAATGATTATGACGAGCTTAAAGCAAAAGTTATGGGTGTTTTACATAATGAATTTAGACCCGAGTTCATTAACCGTATTGATGAAACTGTGGTATTTCACTCACTTTCACATAGTCATATTAAAGAAATTGCAGATATTCAGTTAAGCAAATTACGTCAACGATTGACAGAGATGGGGTATTTACTTGAGTTGACAGATGCTGCTCTTGAGCGAATTGCTGCCAGTGGCTTTGATCCTGTCTATGGCGCTCGTCCACTTAAACGGGCAATACAGCAAACCATTGAAAATCCATTAGCACAAAAACTGCTTAATAATGAATTTCAACCAGGTTGTATCATTGTCATTGATGCTAACGAAGACGGCTTAGTGTTTACGAGTCGATAATCTGAGCACAGCAAAAAGCCGCTGTTCACAGCGGCTTTTTTGTTTCTATTTTAGGGCGTTTGTTAAACTTTAAAAGTCAGTAATAAATCATTCACTTTTCTTGAGCCTTCCACTAGTTCAGCCGCACCACGTGCTACGCTAAAACTCAATTGTAAATTGTCATCCCCTAAGCCTTTAATCTTTTCAACATTGCTACCAATGTCTTTACTTACAACCTGTTGCTGTTCTGCTGCGGCTGAAATATCCGTGGCGAGCTGTGAAATTTCACTAATTTGAATAAAAA
Organism: Pseudoalteromonas sp. SCSIO_11900; assembly: GCF_000576475.1. Lineage (NCBI taxonomy): Bacteria > Pseudomonadati > Pseudomonadota > Gammaproteobacteria > Alteromonadales > Pseudoalteromonadaceae > Pseudoalteromonas > Pseudoalteromonas sp. SCSIO_11900. The sequence continues at coordinate 2,994,602 of NZ_KK070023.1, read as the reverse complement.
TACTATCAAGCTCGTGTTGTGTTTGTCCTGTAGTATTAACACAGTCATCGGCTTGTTGTTTTGTGCTCTGCATGATTTTAGACCAGCTAAACAAGGTATCTTGAATTTCTTTAATTGAGTTATGAATTTGTGCCGTGGCGTTTTGAGTTCGTGACGACAGCGCTCTTACTTCATCGGCAACGACTGCAAAACCACGCCCATGCTCACCGGCGCGTGCCGCTTCAATAGCCGCATTGAGTGCCAATAAGTTAGTTTGTTCAGCAATCCCTTCTATTTCACTCATGACTTGGCCAATTTTATCCGCTTCAGAGGCAAGCCCCGTTGCTGTGGCGGCCGCTTGCTCAACTTGTACAGCTAAGTCAGACACCATTTTACTGTTATCTGCAATATGATTCTTGATATCAGAGCAGCTTTGATAAGTAATGCCCACTTTATCAGCCGTGTTATTGGTATTATTAGAGATTTCACCAATCGTGGTACTCATTTGTGACATGGCTGAAGCAATTTGTTCTAGCTGAGTGCCTTGAGAAGAAATACCTTGCTCGGTCAACGTCGATTGTTGATCTAACCCTTGGGCAATCGTATTAAAACTCATGGTTGAATCTTTTACCCGCCCTAGTACCGTTCTTAATTTAGCACTGAGCATCTGCTCTCTATACTCACTAATGCTGTGTGGGTGCGAGCCACTATACACATAACGAGATACAGAGTCTGCTTGGTTTTTTTGTTGTTTGAGGGTTGCAGGTGTGATTACCAGCTCATCATAATTTAAAACTAAAATAACAATACATACTAATAAGTTAATCGCGGCAAGCGAAAGAGAGCCCCACATTGCGACACTGGCTAACCAAATTAAAATACCCGCAATGCTCAAACCTTGTCTTAATGATGTGCGTTCGCGCCAGCTGAATAATGATTTATTAGCGTTAATTTTGGCATAGAGCTTTTGTGCTCTGCGTTTTGCGCGTTGCTCTAGTTTTATTCGCACAGACTGATAACCAATAAGTTGGCCATGCTCAAAAATAGGCGTTACAAATGCATCAACCCAATAATAGCGGCCGTCTTTACATAAGTTTTTGACTGCGCCACGCCACGAATGGCCTTGTTTTAAGGTGTCCCACATTTCTTTAAATGCAGCTTTTGGCATATCAGGGTGGCGAACGATATTGTGATTTTTATTTATCAGTTCATCCATCTCGTAGCCTGCGATACTACAAAACTCATGATTGGCATAAGTAATAACACCGCGTAAGTCAGTGGTTGAAACCAACTCTTGGTGTTCTTCGAAGTTAACTTCTTCATCTATTAAGCTTTGATTACGACGCATAGTGACTCTTTATCATTCTTTATTGTGGCGGCTATTGTAATTACTAAAACTAATGTACGTTAGTGATATGTGTAAAATAGCAGGAATAAGACATTTTTTTGATATTTATATGATCTTTATCAATATTAAGGGTAATTGAATTTTTCAGTTATGACAAACTTTTAGGGTTTAATTCTATCTTGTCAAAGCGTTTTAAAACGCCATGTTGTCAGCGGCGGATTATGGCAAATAATATGTAAAAGAAATTGTATATTCGTAGTGGCAATGGCAAGATTATCTTTTATAGCGTGAAACAAAGCGTGTTTAAAATCCAGTAAAAACTATATCTAATAAATTCATATAGTTTTTTCATCGTTTAATCTTGAGTAAAGGTAAAAAGACCCCATAACCCTATGATTAAGCCACTTGGCTCGAGGAAACTTTTTTTGACAACTTATAATTTAAAGAACACGCTCAACGCGCTATCTAATGCAGATAATCAACAGGCTATTAAAGGCATTATGCGCGGTATTGAGAGAGAATCATTAAGAATTAATCACGATGGTTCCATTTCAAAACAGGCTCATCCTCAAGGGGTGGGCTGTGCGCTCACCAATGGGCATATTACCACTGATTTTTCTGAATCTTTACTTGAGTTCATTACACCGGTTAGCGAGTCATCAACGCAAACCTTACAGCAGCTAAAAGATTTACAAAAGTTCACCCTAGAACATATGGGCGATGAATTGTTGTGGCCAATTAGTATGCCGTGCTTTATAAATCATCAAGACGATATTGTATTGGCACAATTTGGCGAGTCTAATGTCGGTAAAATGAAAACCCTATATCGCGAAGGCTTGAAGAACCGCTACGGCAGTATGATGCAAGCGATTGCTGGCGTACATTTCAATATTTCTTTTCCACAAACGCTATGGCAGTCACTGCATTCATTAAAGCAAAGTAATGCGAAACTTGAAGATTTTATATCGGATAGTTACTTGGCGTTAATTCGTAACTTTAAACGTGAACTGTGGTTAATTAGTTACATGTTTGGCGCATCGCCGGCATTATGTAGCTCTTTTTTACAAGGGCGTAAAAGCGATTTACCGTTTAAAAAACTCGGTAAAGGCACTTTATATTTGGAAGTGGGTACCGCATTGCGTTTAGGCAACTTAGGCTATACCAATAGCGCACAATCGTCATTACGAGTAATGTATAACTCATTAGATGAATATGTCGCAGGACTTAAAAAAGCCATAAATACGCCTTCAGATATTTACGGCAGTATTGACGATTACACCAGTGCTACGCCAAAGCAATTAAATAAAAACATTTTGCAAATAGAGAACGAGTTTTACTCGCCAATTCGTCCTAAACGTAATGCAAAAAATGGTGAAACGCCCACCGATGCATTGCTAAGAGCGGGTATAGAATATATTGAAATTCGTGCATTGGATGTTAACCCGTTTAGTGAAGTTGGCATTGACTTAGAGCAAATACACTTTTTAGATGTGTTTTTAACTTATTGTTTATTAAAAGATTCAGCGCCTATGGATTGGAAAGAGCAAACTCGTAGCACTGAAAATCTTGATACTGTGGTTAACCAAGGTCGAGAACAAGGCTTGATGCTTAATTTTAATAATGAGCAGCGCAGCCTAGAATCTTGGGGTGATGAAATATTTAGTCAGTTGAGTGATGTTGCTCAGTGGATGGATACGGCTTACGATGTTGACTACTACTCAAACACCATTAAGCGCATGGCGACTTGGATTCATGATCCGGCATTAACGTATTCTGGTCGTTATGTTGAGCAGTTAAAAGCATCAGAGTTAGATAATGGCCACTTTGCACTCTCACTTGCTCAGAAGTACAAACAAAGCCATGAAACAGCAAGTTATACTGAATTTTCAAAATCGTGGCTAGAGCAACAAGCTGCAGAGTCGTACCAAGCTCAAAAGGCAATTGAACAAGCTGATAAACAATCATTTACCGCATTTTTAGATACATACTTCAGGGTCTGTTGACCTTTTCAAATTACAATTTGTTCAAACTAGGAGCGGTTTAATCGCGGCGCGAGGTTTGTAACCTAGTGGGCTAAGTAAAAACCGAGCAAAGCTTCCGCGTCCTGCTCACGCCCCTTACCTACATCCATGTAGGCAACAAAGAGTGAATCGCTCCTAGGCAGAACCCGAAGGGTAGCACCTGTTTAGCATTGATGCTGCGTTATCGCCTGCTTATGGGGAATAACCACACCACATAGGCTTTGCCTTGCCTAAATACCAAATAAGCTGCTGAAAATTCAACCTTGAAAGGTCAACAGACCCAAGTAAGTAGCAGGCAAAAAAAACGCAGCTCATAGTAGCTGCGTAAATATTCTTTAGGGATGAAACAATGCTGTACTGCTGCATTCATAGATTCAGACCCACACTTTTTTAAAAAGTTCAGTGAGATCTTAAAAAATGAAAAAAAATATTATTACCTTATCTTTGTTGCTCACTATAGCTGGGTGTGCAACAGCTCCCCCAAAGCAACCAGAAGATATTTGTAAAATTTTCGAAGAGAAATCTGACTGGTATTTTGATGCCAAAGACGCGCAGGAAAAGTGGGGCTCCCCAAAACATGTGTTAATGAGCATGATGTATCAAGAAAGTTCTTTTCGCCACGATGCAGCACCGCCTATGGAATACTTCTTATGGATAATTCCTACTGGTCGTGCAAGCGATGCCTATGGCTATTCTCAAGCTAAAACACCTACTTGGTCTGATTATATTCGTGAAACAGGTAACAGTGGCGCCGACAGAGACGAATTTGAAGATGCGATTGATTTTATGGCGTGGTTTGTTTATAAAACCCATAAAGTTAATGGTGTGTCTAAGTGGGACGCCTACGCACAGTATTTAAATTATCATGAGGGATGGGGCGGTTATAAACGAGGCACCTATCGTAAGAAAAAATGGCTAATGAGCGTTGCCAATAAAGTAAAACATCGGGCAAGCCGTTATGGCGCACAGCTAAGACGCTGCGAAGATGATTTAGATAAAGGTTGGTTAGAGCGATTGTTCTTTTAGATTAGATTAAAAAGGAGCCAGTAGGCTCCTTTTTCTATTGGTTTATTTTTTACGTTTGTTTGGTTGAATTTTGACTTGTTTAATCATGTTTTCTTTTACCTCAAGTACTTCAACCGGATAGCCTGCAATACGAATACTTAAATTAGCATCAGGGATATCTTCTAAGTACTCAACAATCAAGCCACTTAATGTTTTAGGGCCGTCTAATGGGAATTCCCAGCCCATTTCTTTATTTAAGTCGCGAACGTTAGCACCGCCGTCGACAATATAAGAGCCATCGTTTTGTGTGGTTACTTCTTCACTCGGTGTCCGAGTTTGAGTGGTAGTAAAATCACCCACAACTTCTTCAAGAATATCTTCAAGAGTGACTAAGCCCTGAATGTCGCCATATTCATCAACAACAATACCAATACGTTCTTTTGATAACTGAAATTTTAGTAGCTGAGTGTTAAGCGAGGTGCCCTCAGGGATAAAGTAAATTTCACGTACCGCACGCAATAGCGAAGGCTTATCAAATTGCTCTTTAGTTAAAAGGCGAAGTGCATCACGAGAGTGAATAAAGCCAACAGCATCATCAATATTGTCGCGGTATAAAAGCACTCGAGTATGTTGAGCGTGAGTAAGTTGTTTACTGATTATTTTCCAATCGTCATTAATATCAATCGCCACAATTTCATTGCGAGGGATCATAATATCTTCGACGGTAACTTGTTCTAAATCTAAAATAGAGGTCAACATACTTTGATGACGAGCGGGGATCAGCGCCCCCGATTCATTTAGCACGGTTTTTAATTCTTCTTTACTCATGCTGTGCTCATCTATTTGTGCAGCGCTAATACCAAATAAGCGCAATATACCATTGGTCATCCAGTTAACAACGACAACAAATGGGAAGAGAATTTTTAGTAACCCTTTGAGTATCACCGAACTTGGAAAAGCGACTCGCTCAGGATAGAGGGCGGCCAGTGTTTTTGGCGTTACCTCAGCAAAAATCAGCACCACAAGTGTTAATGCACCTGTTGCTATAGCAATACCTAAATCACCATACAAACGAATACCAATAATGGTGGCAACTTGGGCAGCCGCAATATTGACAAGGTTATTGCCAATGAGGATAAGACCTATCAACCTGTCAGGTCGACTGAGTAATTTACTAACGCGTTTCGCAGCACGATGATTCTCTTTAGCGAGGTGTCGTAAACGAATACGGTTGATTGACATGATTCCGGTTTCTGACCCGGAGAAGTAAGCAGAAAAAAGTACTAATAAACCTAAAATGATAAACAGCGTACTTGTCGATATGTCGTCCAACGATGGATCCTTTTTTTATAAACCAATGCGTATTAAGCTAGAGTGAGCTTTCAGAGTCAAGTTAAAACTTATTTAGAACCACTTCTTGTATAAAACGGCTGCCAAAATAAGCGAGTGTGAGTGTAAATGCGGCCATCATAATACTCACTACCACCATTTTCCCTCGCCAACCTCGTTTTATATGGCCAACGGCAATCGTAGCAAAAATAGCCCAAGCAACTAAAGATAAGATTGTTTTATGAATAAACTCTTTGGCAAACATGCCATCAAGAAATACAAACCCTGTAATCAGCGCCACGCTTAATAATACTGTGCCTAAATTTAATAGTTGATAAAGTTGACGCTCTACCACCATTAGTGGCGGTAAATGGCTATGTACTATTGCTAAATCTTTACGTTTCAAGCGTTTATCAATAAAGTAAAATTGTACGCCGTAAAGGGTGGCAATAATTAAAGTACAGTAGGCTAATAACGACAGTGAAATATGCGCAACTAACGCAAGCTCTACATTAATGCTATTAAGTAAAATGTGATGAGGAATAAACAGGCTAGCAATAGTTAACAGGGCAGCAAAGCCGTATACAACAGGTAATAGCAGTGTTGCAGGGAACTTTAAAGAGACGGTGGTGACACAAAGCACTATTACCCAACAAGTCAGTAATGCAACATTAACAATACTTAAATCTTGGCCATCGACTCTAAACACCGAGTTTACTAAAAGCAGCATATGCGCCAAAATAGCGACAGTGCTCAGTATTATGGTAATTTTTTGGCTTGGTCCCTGACGATGAAACAATCGCGAAAGCACGTGAGACGTTGCTAACACATAAAATAAACTGGCAATAATAGTTAAACTAATAATCAGCATTTTGCTTTGGCCACTTAATTGAAGTCAAATAATTCGTGTTCGTTATCTGGTCATTGTATTTTATAGCAACGCAAATGCATAGACCCTGTAAAAAGAAACTCAATAAGCAGCATTTCAGCACTGTATTGTATGCCACCATTTACGGTATACTATTTTCAATTGAATTTTAATAACATCGACCTTATTAATAGAGTTGATATAAACGTCTTTTCGGAACCGTTACATGTTTGAGAACCTCCAAGAACGATTAGGTAAAACCCTAAAAAATATTAGTGGCCGTGGTCGCTTAACTGAAGACAACATTAAAGATACACTTCGTGAAGTGCGAATGGCATTTTTAGAAGCCGATGTGGCGTTGCCTGTTGTTCGCGAGTTTGTAAAGCAAGTTAAAGAGCGTGCGGTTGGTGTTGAAGTCACCAAAAGCTTGAGCCCTGGCCAAGTATTTATAAAAATTGTTCGTGAAGAACTTGAAAAAGCCATGGGTGAAGCTAACGAAGAGCTAAGCCTTAACGCACAGCCACCGGCGGTAGTGATGATGGCTGGTCTTCAAGGTGCGGGTAAAACCACCAGTGTAGGTAAGCTGGCTAAGTTTTTAAAAGAGCGCAAGAAGAAGTCTGTACTAGTGGTGAGTGCCGATGTGTATCGTCCAGCAGCAATTAAGCAATTAGAAACCTTAGCAACAGAAGTTGATGTAGAATTTTTCCCAAGTGATATTTCGCAAAAACCAGTTGATATTGCAACTGCTGCCATTTCTCATGCGAAAAAGAAATTTATTGATGTTGTATTAGTCGATACTGCGGGTCGTTTGCATGTTGATAGCGACATGATGGATGAAATTAAAGCCTTGCATCATGCAATTAATCCAATCGAAACGCTATTCGTTGTTGATGCAATGACAGGTCAAGATGCGGCAAATACAGCAAAAGCATTTGACGAAGCTTTACCGTTGACCGGTGTGATACTGACTAAAACAGATGGTGATGCCCGAGGTGGTGCTGCTTTATCTATTCGTCATATTACTGGTAAGCCAATTAAGTTTATGGGGGTGGGTGAGCGCACTGATGCCCTTGAGCCTTTCCACCCAGACCGAATTGCTTCACGTATTTTAGGCATGGGTGATGTACTTTCATTAATCGAAGAAGTCGAGATGAAAGTAGACAAAGAACAAGCGGCAAAAGTAGCACAAAAAGTATTTAAAGGTGATGGCTTTACGCTGGATGACTTTGCTGATCAACTAAAGCAAATGAAAAACATGGGTGGCATGATGTCGATGCTCGATAAACTGCCTGGCATGCAAAACATCCCAGATGCGGTTAAAGGGCAAATGGGTGATAAAACCTTTATTCAAATGGAAGCGATTATTAGCTCTATGACCAAAAAAGAGCGTGCACGCCCAGAAATCATCAAAGGTTCGCGTAAAAAGCGTATTGCTGCGGGCTCTGGTACTCAAGTACAAGAGATCAATAAACTGCTTAAGCAATTTACGCAAATGCAAAAAATGATGAAGAAGATGAAAGGTAAAGGTGGCATGCAAAAAATGATGCGTGGCATGAAAGGGATGTTACCACCTGGCATGATGGGTGGCGGTGGTCCAAAATTTTAATAATTTAACCTTCAATACCTCCAATACGAGATAAAAAGTAATCAATAAAGAGGCAAAATGCCTCTTTATTGTTGGATAAACTATGCACAGAATAGCTTATTCATATACTTTTTCATCTTGGATCACGGTTTAATCTACTAAACTGGCTTTTTGCATCACTTCTTACTTGCATTGTTGCTAAAAACTCGTACAATTCACCGGCTCCCCATACTGGGGAGTAAATCTTATTAATGAAAACAGTCAATCTATTTAGAGGACGGTATGGTAACTATTCGTTTGCAACGTGGTGGCGCTAAAAAACGCCCTTTCTATCAAATTGTGGTTGCGGATAGCCGTTTCTCGCGTGACGGTCGCTTCATCGAGAAAGTAGGTTTCTTTAACCCAATTGCTTCAGGTCAAGAAGAAAAACTTCGTTTAGATTTACCACGTGTTGAACACTGGTTAGGTCAAGGCGCAGGTCTTTCAGATCGTGTAGCTAAATTAGTTAAAGACGCTCGTAAAGCGGCTTAATAGGCGTAAGTGTAACCATGAGTCAAGAGAACACCTCATCAATAATTGTCGTAGGAAAGCTCGGCGCCCCATATGGTATAAAGGGCTGGCTTAAGGTGCATTCATTTACTGATGATCCCCAAGGGATCTTCGATTTCAGCCCGTGGTTGATAGGGCAGCAAGGTAAATGGCAATCCTTAGAAGTGGTCGACTGGCGTCGCCACAACAAAGGCTTTATCGCTAAGTTTGCGCAAGTAAATGACAGAGACCAAGCAATGGCTTATACCAATGTAGAAATTTCTGTTGATTCGGCGCAGCTACCAGAATTACCGCAAGGTGAATTCTATTGGCGAGATCTCATCGGCATGTCGGTTGTAACTGATAAAGGTTATAACTTAGGCATTGTTGATGACCTTATGGAGACAGGCTCAAATGATGTACTAGTTGTGAAAGCAAACAGTAAAGATGCATTTGGCCAAGCAGAACGTTTAATTCCTTTTTTAACTGATTCAGTTATTCAAGAAGTTAAATATGATGCGAAAGAAATTACTGTAGATTGGGATCCAAGCTTTTAATGAATCAAACAAGTTCGTTGTGGGTAGGGGTTATCAGCCTTTTCCCGGATATGTTTGATGCAATTACACAGCAAGGTGTAACCGGTCGTGCTGTTAAAAAGGGTTTAATCGATTTTAACTGCTGGAATCCACGAGACTATGCAACTGATAAGCATAGAACCGTAGATGATCGTCCTTACGGGGGCGGGCCAGGCATGTTAATGATGGTTGAACCATTAAAACAAGCCATTCTTGAAGCCAAACAGGCTGCAGGTGATGGTGCAAAAGTAATTTATATGTCGCCACAAGGGCGCAAATTAGATCAGCAAGGGGCTAGCGAACTCGCAAACTCTGAAAAACTGATTTTAATTGCCGGTCGCTATGAAGGTATAGACGAGAGAATAATAGAATCGTACGTTGACGAAGAATGGTCAATTGGTGATTTTATTTTGAGTGGAGGTGAACTACCTGCCATGACATTAATTGACGCAGTAGCGCGATTAGTGCCAGGGGTTTTAGGACACAACCAGTCAGCAGAGCAAGATTCATTTTCGGATGGCTTGCTAGATTGTCCTCACTATACACGGCCAGAAACATTGGACGACAAACAGGTGCCTGCTGTATTACTCAGCGGAAACCACCAAGAGATAGCAAAATGGCGGCTTATGCAGTCATTAGGTAGAACTTGGCTTCGCCGTCCTGACTTGTTGCATAACCTAGCTCTGACTGAGGAGCAAGCGGTATTACTCGCGAAATTTCAGCAAGAGTACCAAAAAGCTTGTGGCTAGAAGACAGTTACACCTAGGAAAGTGAGAAACATAATGGCAAAAGTAAACCAAAATATTATTAAAGCGCTTGAAGAAGAGCAGCTTAAAACAGACGTACCTGCATTCGGCGCTGGTGATACAGTAGTTGTACAGGTAAAAGTAAAAGAAGGTGCTAAAGAGCGTCTACAGGCCTTTGAAGGTGTTGTAATCGCTAAGCGTAATCGTGGTCTTCACTCAGCATTCACAGTTCGTAAAATCTCGAACGGTGAAGGTGTTGAGCGTGTATTCCAAACGCACAGCCCTCTTATTGATAGCGTAACAGTTAAGCGTCGCGGTGCGGTTCGTCGTGCTAAGCTTTACTATCTACGTGAGCGTTCTGGTAAATCTGCACGTATTAGAGAAAAACTTAACTAATACGCGCTGTATATCAACGCAAAAAAACGGGTTGCAACCTTTGGGTTGCAACCCGTTTTGGTTTTAATACTATTGCGGTTTTTATATCGCTACATTCAAAAACCAATACACACCTTAACCTGCATGCGTTAAAGTGTGGTTCACTTCAAATCACAATATCTTCTCACTTCTTGCAAAAATGATTTACAAAAATGAATGATAAAACGATAGTTACACACAACGGCAATTTTCATGCAGATGATGTTTTTAGTATCGCTGCGCTTAAAATTATTTTCCCTTCTTTTACCCTGATCCGCACACGCGATAATGCGATTATTAATGACGCTGATGTGGTTATTGATGTTGGCGGCCAATATGACCCACAAACTGACCGATTTGATCACCATCAGCGCGGCGGTGCCGGTGCTCGCGAAAATGGGATTCCTTTTTCGTCATTTGGCTTGGTGTGGAAAAAATATGGCTTAGCAATATGTGATGATAATCAAGATGTGGCGAATGCAGTTGATGCAGGGCTTGTATCAACTATTGATGCCATTGATTGTGGTCATGTTGAAGGGGTTGCTACAGGCATTAGCTTAAGCCAAACAATTTCTATGTTTAACCCAACATGGGAAGAGGAAAGTGATTTTGATGCTGCTTTTGATCAAGCGGTTGAATTTGCACACACTTTACTGATTCGTTTTGTAGCTTCTGCCCGAGGTGGTTTAAATGCTAAAAAGATTGTTGCTCAAGCAATAAAACAAGCTGATGATCCTCGATTAATCGTATTAGAGCGCTATACTCCGTGGAAAAAAACCGTACATAGTTTATCTGATGAGGCATTATTTGTCGTTTACCCATCTCATTCAGGCAAGTGGATAGTGCAAACGGTGCCTGCAGAATTAGGCTCTTTTGAAGACAGAAAGTCATTACCTGCACCATGGGCAGGATTATCGGATGATGAATTTCAAGCGGTAACCGGTATCGATGATGCTATGTTTTGCCATAATGGCCTATTTATCGCTGGCGCAGAATCATTCGACAGTGTTATGTCGCTTGCGGCTATGGCATTAGAATACTAATAGTTCTCCTTAACCGCTCGCCGGTTACTTAATAGAAGTGGCTTGAGCCACTTTTTAAGATTCTCTACTTAATGACCCTACGTAAATTCAATGTAGTTAGCGCTGAAATAGCTGCTTGAGATAGATTTATTATCTAGCGTTTAGGTTACTTACTACCGTTTCCACCTTGGTTTTAGTTGAACAACTGATAGTGATCTTTTCAATAATTTGCCTTTTAACCCCTAACGTATCCTGTTAGTATTTATCGTATTGATTAGTTTACTTTTTTGTAAGATTTAATTTACGATTTTGCTTTTTTGGATGGAATGAGAACGTGGCAGAGATAAGTGATTTAGTGCAGCTAAGAACAAGTATAGATGAATGCGACGCGCAACTGGTTGCCTTACTTGCAAAGCGCAATGGTATTACTCAACAAATTGGCGCAATAAAACAACAAACTGGTGCGCCACTACATGCACCCGATAGAGAAGCTGATTTATTAGCTGCACGACGTCAAGAGGCTATTAATCAAGGTGTAAACCCTGATTTAGTCGAAGACATTCTCAGACGCATGATGCGTGAAGCTTATCAAAATCAACAGGCCAAATTAGCCTGTGCCGACCCACAATTATCGCCAATTGTTATTGTTGGTGGTGAAGGGGCAATGGGGCAGTTATTTGCAAAACAATTTCAGCGATCGGGTTACGAAGTCAAAATTTTAGATAAGGCGCAGCAATCACAGACTGCGGATATTCTAAAAGGTGCAAAACTGGTGATGATCAGTGTACCAATAAATGCTCTTGAAACGGTTGTTAACGCGCTTCCAAAGCTTGATGATGATTGTTTGCTGGTTGATATTACATCAGTTAAACAAGCACCATTAGCTGTGCTTAAAAAAGTACATAGTGGGCCAGTTGTTGGTTTACATCCCATGTTTGGACCTGATATTTCCCATTGGGTGAAACAAACCGTGGTGGTATGTGAAGGGCGTAGTCATGAGGTGGCACAAGGGTTATTAAAGCAGCTACAAATATGGGGTTGTCAGTTGGTTGAACTTGATGCTAAAAAACACGATGAAGCGATGCAAATTATTCAGGTGATGCGTCATTTAACCACCTTTGTGTATGGTCAGTTTTTAGCAAAACAGGGGCACACACTCGCCGAGCTAAGAAGTTGTTCATCACCTATATATCAGTTAGAGCTAATGATGGTTGGCCGTTTATTTGCACAATCGCCAGAGCTATATACTGATATTATGCTGGCGCAATTTGATAATGTAGAAAGCTTATTAGCGCAGTATCAGTGTTTGTTCTCAGAGACGCTTAAAAAGTTAAAAGCAGGGGATAAGCCAGCCTTAATCGATGCCTTTGCTGATGCAAAGTCTTATTTCTCGGATTCAACGGCGCACTTTTTAACCCAAAGCCGTAGTTTATTAAATAAAGCGAACGACGCTAAGGTTCTAGATTAATAATAAATGAAGGCTGGAGGTTTATGTCCAGCCTTGCAAAGTTTCATACTTAGCACTGATTAAATACTACAAATTCATTAACTAGCTTATAAATATTTATATGACGCTCCGTTCCATCGGGTTTTTTGATTATTATTGTATTTACTAATTTTGCGGTGACGCCATTATCAAATCGCGTTGGTGCACAGCCAAAACCACTATTATACTTTGAATTAGCCATAGATTTTGCTTCACCATATGAGGTGGCTTTATTGGTGTTACCTTCTATAAATTGTAAAAAAGTTAGCCCTTTAGATGTACGCGATGCGTCTTTATTTAATTTAATTTCTATCGCCCCTTCTTTGAACTCGACATTAATAGCTAATTTAGAACCGTCATCGTAATACAAAATAACAATAAACTGATTCAACTTTTGTAAATCAGAATAATCAATGCTGCCAACAGTCACAACATTTATTAACCCTTGGGCTTTTTGTAAAGCTGAAATAAAGGAATTAAATACCGCATTATCTTGAACTGATAAATCAATATCTTTGTTTAAATCACCCATGCAATTAACGTCATTGTTAAGGTAGTTGAGTGCTGTTTTGCAAGATAGTAATGAACTTGTCAGTATATCAGTGGTTACTCCTGAGGCATCAGTTGCATAACTTCCTTGCACAGTAAGTGTTAATTGTTTTGCTAGTTTCTGTTTAGAGTTTACTGCTAAGAATAATTCATTGGTGAACTGTTTTTCTTGTGGGGTAGGAGCAATCTCAGAAATGATTTTTCGGCCCTGTTGTAAGGTGCTGCGGCCAAGAGAATCGAGTAACGTTGGGGTAATAGTTACTTGTATTTTTTTTGTTTGGTTATTATCAATATCATAAATAGTATGAAGTTCACGAAAGTCATTGTATGGATAACCTTCACCAATACATAAAGCTTCGCCATTGTCGCAAGCATGGTTAATAGGAATACCAGTTTTATTATTGATATAGTCGTGAATATTTTCAGGGCAAGCCTTAACTTTACCACCAATATATGAAGAACAAATAAGTCCATCAGATTTCCCTGTTGGCATAGGAGCGGCAGGCGTAAGCAGGGGAGTAAGTAGTAAAAGAAGAGCTATAAATTTTGTTTGCATTGTTTTATTTCCTTATAATAGATGTCAAATTAACTTAACTTAACTTAAAGTACAAATTTCGACCGCTTGGCATAGTTAGTATCTGAGTGTGAATCCATTTACACTCAGACGTAATACTTAACTATCTACACTCACAGCTTGTAAAGACTCGCTTTGATAACAACCTAATACGCGCACATATTGGGTATGCTCTTTAAGCTCTTCTAACGCATGTTTCACTTGGCTATCAGCAAGGTTCGCTTCTAAATCTACATAGAATACTTCTTCCCATGGATTTCCTGGTACAGGGCGAGACTCTAATTTTACTAGATTTATATTATGCTGTTTAAAAATCATCAGCGCATCGGCGAGTGAGCCTGCTTGTTGCTTAGTTGCCATAATTAAACTGGTTTTAGTGGGGATTTGTTTAGATACATGTAGCGGTTTACGTGCAACCACAATGAAGCGACTATGGTTTTCTTTTTGATTAGCAAGATTCGCCTTGATCACTTCAAGCCCTACATTTTTACCTGCTTGTGCAGAGCCAATAGCCGCACTGTTAGGTGTTTCAAGAGCTGATTTTAATGCACTCGATGTTGAATCGCAGGTTTCATGCTGAAGTTCGCCAAGGCCCTGTAAAAAGCGGCTACACTGGGCAAAGGGTTGCGGATGCGCAAAGACTTTAGTTAATTGGTACAGCTCAGTTCCTGGGGCGGCTAATAAACAATGCTCAACGCTATGAGTAACTTCACCTACAATAGAGACTTGTGCATGCTGCAGCAAATCAAATACTTCATTAATACTACCTGAGCTAGTGTTTTCGATAGGCAGTAAGCCAAAGTCGGCTTGACCATTTTCTACTTTACCGGTGATCTCATCAAAAGAACTACAGCCAATTTCAATTAATTTGCCTGGTCGGCGACTAAAGTACTTATGACACGCAAGTTGACTGTAAGATCCTTGTCCGCCTAAATAGGTTACGCGATGGGTTTCGCTCAGTGCATCGGGGTTTAAATTCTTTTGAAGCATGGCTTGTTGATGTAATACAGAGTCTTCCAATATGGTTTGAAAAACATTATTTACATAGTAAGCATCTAAACCAAGAGATTTACCATAACCGATTAATTTTTCGAGCAAAGCCAGTTCACGGGCCTCATCACGAATGGGTTTATTATTTGCAATTTTATATTCAACTACGCCATGACTAATGCGGCGTCGCTTTGCTAGTAAAACAAGTAAATCGGAGTCGATTTCATTTATATCGTGCCTGAGAGTATCAAGTACATCGTTGCTCATTTGGTTTTCCTCATTCCAAAAACGTCACTGTATTTAACAGCGTAAACAAAAAAGCCTCCCAGTTGGGAGGCTTTACTATTCGATTGATTTTATCTCACAAACAGGGAAGCCTCTTCTATATAAAGAAGCTAAAAAAAGATAAGAAAGTAAGTGAGTATTTTATATTCATGCCCTTAATGTATGAAGAGTAACCTCTAATGTCAACAAGCACTTACCTGATGTGGCTTTTTTACCTAATATGTGTACAAGAGGTGTTGTTTTTTAAACGTTTATAAATAATTTATAATTCTGATTTAAGTTCTGGTATATTTCTACTACTCGCAAAAATAATAATTATAAATAAGGTTGGCCTTTTGTGTATCGACGCCCTCCATCTCGATTCGGAATAAACTCACTCAGTGTCAAGTTATCACTGTTGATCTCTGGCATTTGTTTAGTTGCAGGTATTTGTGCGGCTGCATTAATGCTCAAATCAGAAGAGAAACAGCTTGTATTTGAAGAGCATGAGGTATTAAAGCAATCAAATGAATTATTAATAAACCAGTTTAATAATTTGATAGCGACCAAAGTTAAAATAGCTGAGCAAGCTAATATTGTTGTTAGCGAGCAGTTATTTGAGGGGCAATTATCATTTAAGAATAACAATGCCCCGACTATGCAAGTCACCAATGATGGTTCTGTGCGCAGCGCATCTGCCGATGGCTTATCTGCGGCGTTCATTCCCGAAAATGCTTATTCTCCTTTTTATAAACAGTTAATTGCAGATTCTGAATCGCTTTGGAAAGTGATTTCCCCCACGTTAATTCAAGATTTTTATAATTTTTACCTGATCACCAAAGATAATTTTATCCGTGTTGCGCCACCAAATTGGGCACTCAATGTCCCCGGAGATTACACTTTTAATCAAAGCAAAAGTTTTAATTACGCAAAATCGTTAACAAACCCACAACGCGAGCCGCTGTGGTCACGAGTGTATTACGATGGCGTTTGGAATAAGTGGGTCGTTAGTTTAATTGTACCTATTTATAAAAATGATGAGTTTTTAGGAGTTACGGGTAGTGATATTTCTCTCGACTCTCTCATATCGCAATTGCCCGTTGGCGGAAAAGAAAAACAGTTAGTGGTGTTCGATAAGCAAGGGCAGCTATTGGCGCACCCAAATTTAGGAGCCGATAGTTATACCCAATACGGAGAGGCGGGTAAAAAGTTGCTATCTGGCGATTTTATTTCTCCTGAGCTAAAGCGAGTTATTGATAATGCAAGGCAAATACAATTGCCGGAATATGCCGACTCGTTTTCATTAAATGGTGAAGACTACATTATAAATATCCATAAAGTTGAAGGTGTAAACTGGTACGTGGGCGTATATAAAAAGCGCTCTTCTACACTATCGGCACTGAAAGACTTAAAACTGAAGTTTTTTGGCTTGTTTATTCTGTATGCCATTTTAGTTGCTTTGTTATTACACCAAGCACTTTATCAACTAGTTTTAAGACGCCTGCATTCATTGGTTTATGCGGTTACTAACTTTGGTAAAGGCCAGTTAGAAATTGATTTTCCAAAAGAAAATAAAGATGAAATCGGTACGCTTAATGGTTCATTCAAAGATATGACCATTGAAATCCGCAAACTCATCGATGGCTTAAACCAGCGCATAATAGAAAAAGAAATTGCAGAAAAGGCTGCAATTCGCTTGTCTAAAGCGGTTGCCTTCTCGGGCACGGGTGTGGTGATCACCGATGAAAACTTTGTGATTGAATATGTTAATCCAAAAATGCTGGAAATGACCGACTTTGCAGAAAGTGATTTCCTGCGCCAGCCACTTCTGACTATTATTGCTAATGAAATGACCATGTTGGTAGAGGACATTGACATTGATTTGCGCAACCGTAATTACTGGCGAGGGGATACCCTTATTGAAGCGCAAAACAAGCCACCCATATGGGTATCGCTGAGTGTGTCACCTATTCGTGAAGATGGTGGAAAAATCACCAGTTACGTTGCTTCAGCGCAAGATATTTCATTTGTAAAAGAAAGCCAACGCAAAATGGAACAGCTCGCTTACTTCGACACATTAACCGGGCTTGCTAATCGTACATTCTTTAGAATGCAGCTTAGAAAGTCGATGGCGCTTGCTGAAAGAGGGCGTTACTCGTTTGCTTTATTTTACTTTGATTTGGATGAATTTAAGCGTATTAACGATACTTTAGGTCACGATGCAGGCGATCAACTATTGGTTGAAGTGGCAACGCGCTTAAAGCAGCGCTTACGAGCAGAAGATACTATAGCTCGTTTAGGCGGTGATGAGTTTGCGGTATTACTCAGTGGTATTGAGCATCAAAAAGAAGCATCGGAAGTCGCTGACACCATTCAAAAAACGTTAAATCAGCCAATAAAATTAGGTAGTAACGAAGTGATTGTTACTGCCAGTATTGGTATTACCTTGGCGCCATTTGATAGCCTAGAAGAAGATCAGTTATTAAAACATGCCGATTTAGCCATGTATGAAGCAAAAGCGAAAGGGCGTAATACGTTCCACTTTTACAGCCAAGATCTAAATGCAGCCGCCAATGAGCGATTATTCCTCGAAAATGAGTTGCGCCATGCAATTAAAGAAAAACAACTCACACTGCATTATCAGCCACAAGTTGATTGTCGCGATAATAGTGTAGTAGGGTATGAAGCATTGCTTCGCTGGTTCCATCCTACGCAGGGATTCATTCCACCCACCAAATTTATTCCTATTGCTGAGGCAACGGGTTTAATTGTGGAACTAGGTAAGTGGGTGTTACAACAAGCATGTGAGTTTACTAAACGACTAGAGCAACAAGGTAGAGCGAGCAACATGTCGATAAACCTGTCAGCAAGGCAGTTTAAAGACGCAAGCTTAGTACCTATGCTGAAAAAAATAATCATAGAGACGCAAATTAAAGCTAAAAGCCTGCACCTTGAGCTGACTGAGAGCATGCTAATGGGTAATGTTGAGGCGGCTATTGATCAGTTACATCAATTGAAAAAGCTGGGTATTTCAATTTCTATTGACGATTTTGGTACGGGCTATTCTTCGTTGAGTTACCTTAAACGTTTTCCTGTCGATATTCTTAAAATTGACCGCTCGTTTGTTAAAGATATCCCTGAAGATGATAATGATATGGAGATCACCGCTGCGATTATTGCGATGGCACAAAAGCTTAAGCTTGATGTGGTTGCTGAAGGGGTTGAAACAATAGAGCAAGTTGAATTTTTACAAAATAATAATTGTTTTATTGTGCAAGGCTATTACTTTAGTAAGCCCGTTGCCGAAGCCGATATCCCAATGTTGTTTGATCAATTAGCTGTGTTAAAAGTCTCTGAATAAAACAAAATTGCGGGTTAACCACCCGCAATTTTTACCTTAAACTTTAATCCTTCTAAAATCGCCTTTAACTTATCGCGATCATCACCTTGTACTTCAATAACTCCTTCTTTTACTGCGCCACCTTGGCCCATTTTACTTTTTATTGTTTTTGCTAACTTTTTTAAATCGTGCTGTTGGGGATCTAATCCTACAACTAGCATTACGCCTTTACCTTTTCGGCCTTTGGTTTGACGCTCTATGCGAATAGACCCGTCTTTAAATAGTTTTACATCCAGTTCTTTTTCTGGCTTTGGCTGATCAATTCGCCCTGTTGCTGTTGAATACACTAAGTGATTATCACTCATAATTAACCTATCTAAGATTGAATCTAATATTGGAGTAAATAATAACAAATTTGTGACGCAAAGGCGTAATTTTTGCGCCTAAGCTGAACACCTTTTAATGCCCAAAGATAAAGCGACCAGTTTAAATACCGCAATTATATCTATGAATAAAAGTGCTTAAGGATTTTAAAAAGCGCTTTAAATTGGCTCGCGCTATAAAAATATCCATGCTACTATTTCGGCATTATAGATGTATGGATGGCCAAATGATAAATTTTTATTTAGAGCAAGCTCAGCTTAATGTAGAGCAACAGTTAATTAACGCTGAGCTAGAAAAGCTTGAGCAGTACTTAAATAGCAATGCTGCACCGGCCGTGCGTTGGCAGTATCAAATTCCAGAACTCGGTGAAGGTGGCGCATGTAGTTTGTTCGGCTACTTGCAAGATGAGCCGTTTAATTTAAACGATTACGTTAGCCAAAATGCGCAAACAACAGCAAAGTTAGCGCAACTTCAGTTGATTGTTGACTATGTAATCGAAAACACCCAGTTAGATTGGTATGGCATCTATCAAAATACAGCCACACCTGAAGGCGAGCAGTTATTAAAGCTCGCTTATTTTGGTGCACCGAGTCGCCCTTTATTTCCGATCACAGCTGAATTTGCAACCGGCAGTAATAATGTGCAAGTGGCACTCAGTGGTAAAGGACGTGTTATTAATAATGTTGAGCAATATTTAGCCGCGGGTGGTGAGTATTACACCTGCGATCCGAAAGTAAAAGCAGAGGCCTGTTTACCACTATTTAATGCGCAAAAGCAGTGCATTGGCATTGTCGATGGCGAAGCCTTTAGCACGGATTTTTTTGATAATACGACACTCGCCTTATTAATTGCATGCTGTATTAAAATTCCTCACTTTTTAGTGTAAATAACACTGGTCAATCGAGTGACTTTTTATGTTAAGCTTAGCGCAACAGCTAACCCCTAAATAACGAAGAGATAGTCAATGTTCTCAGTATTAAAACCATTACCAACAGACCCTATTCTTGGCCTTATGGCGGCCTATAAGCAAGATACTAACCCTAATAAGATTGACTTAGGGGTTGGTGTATATAAAGACGAGCAGGGGAATACCCCGGTATTAAAGTCAGTAAAAAAAGCAGAAGCGTTTCGTTTAGAAAATGAAATGAGCAAATCTTACATTGGTCTTGCTGGTAACTTAGATTACTGTCAACAAATGGAAAATCTTCTTCTTGGTGAGCACCCGGCATTATTAGCTAATCGCGTACGCACAGCACAAGCACCTGGTGGTACAGGCGCACTTCGTGTTGCAGCAGAATTTATTGTACGTTGTAACCCAAACGCTACTGTATGGGTTACTAACCCAACGTGGGCTAACCACATTAGCTTATTTGAAGCTGCAGGCTTAACGGTTAAAGAATACCCATACTACGACTACGAAAACAAAGATTTATTGTTTGATGAAATGGTTGAAACATTAACACAGGTGCCTAAGGGCGATGTGGTGTTATTACATGCATGTTGTCACAACCCAAGTGGTATGGATTTAAACGAAACACAATGGAATACCATTGCTGAACTTGCAAAAGATGTGGGCTTTACGCCATTGATTGATATTGCATACCAAGGTTTTGGTTCTTCTTTAGAAGAAGATGCGAATGGTTTACGTATTTTAGCCAATGCGGTTGAAGAGTTGATAATTTGTTCATCATGTTCTAAAAACTTTGGCTTATACCGTGAGCGTATTGGTGCGTGTTCAATTATTGCAAAAGACAGTGCAACCGCTGATATTTCAAACTCGGTATTATTAAGTGTGGTACGTAGCATTTATTCTATGCCGCCAGCGCACGGTGCAGACATTGTAAACACTATTTTAAGCAGCACAGAGTTAACGCAGTTATGGCACAGTGAACTTGATGAAATGCGTAACCGTATTAATGGTTTACGTAGTTTAATTAAAGACAGCCTTGCAGCCAAAGACATTGCTCAAGACTTCTCATTTATAGACCGCCAACACGGTATGTTCTCTTTCTTAGGTATTAATAAAGAGCAAATCGAGCGTCTACAAAAAGACTACGGTATTTATATTGTAGGCTCTAGCCGTGTAAACGTAGCGGGAATTAGTCAAGCAAACATCGATTACTTTGCTAACGCTGTTGCTGATGTATGTAAGTAACCAATAATAAGTTTTAGCTTATTAGCAATAAAAAAACCGCACACTCGTTGCGGTTTTTTATTGTTTGTAATACCCATCCCCTTATATATATCTGCTTAGATATAAGGGAGTTTAATTCGTTAAATTGTTCAAATATTTATACAAGTTGGTATTACAGCCAGCGAATAGCGCCTGCAATACGTTCATAATACATATTAACCGGTGAGCCTAGGCTTGCTATTAGTACAGTATCAGCTTGTTTTCCTCGGCTTATATGGCCTACGTAGCGAGAGTCACTAAAGTCACCCGAGCCAATTTCAAAGACTTTGTTATCACTAGGGACAATAAACACAGTCATAGGGCCAAAGTCCGATTCAAACACTAAATGGATGCCTTTCTCGCCTTGAAAATCGCAAAAGTTAACATAAGTAACTTTCCCAGGTAAATCATTAAGTTGACCGCCAAGTAAAGCCAGCTTTTCGTTGACTGTTTGTAAGCTGATAGGTTGAGTTTTATTTAACGCGTTAAGTTCATGATAAACATGTGCCAATGCATGCTCGCCAGCCGCATGATTCAAGTTTTGCTCTGTGCTAAACATAAACGCACTTACCGCAATCACAAATGAAGCAGCGAACGCCAAATATACGCGGTCAAACTTAAAGCGTGAGCGTGAATCAATAACGCTGTTTTTTTGTTCAAGCTCATCTTTTCTGGCTTTTTCTTTTAACGAGGTGTTTAAAATAATCCGTTCAGCAAGGTTGTCAGGCACAGGAATATCAAGCGCATCATTGAGTTGCTTATCAAATGTTTTGTTTTCATTTAAAAATTGTTGTCTATCGGGACTACTGTTTGCAAATTCCAGTAGTTCTTTGTCTAGCTCGTTTGGCTGTGCAATCGTGCGGCGACGAAACTCAAGTTCATCCATTATTTTGATGCCCCTTTAAGTTGTTCATCATCACGGCTTAGTGCCTCTTTAAGTTGATTTTTTGCTCGAAATAAACGTGTCATAACCGTATTTTTGTTTAAATCGAGTATGTCTGCAATTTCATCCCCAGAGCAGCCCATAACCACTTGTAATAGTAGCGGCTCTTTGTATTCATCGGCCAACAACGAAATTTGCCGTTGAATAACGGTTTGCTCCATTTCATCATCTAAAGAATGACTGGTTTGATCCACTAGCGTGTCGTTATCTACATCACTGTAATCAAATTGCTTGCGCTCAAAGCGCCTTGCATTTTCGCGTCTTAAAATTGTTAGTAACCATGGCTTAGCTGCTTTTTGATCGAGTAACGAGTCAAGCGAGCGCCAAGCACGTAAAAAGGTTTCTTGCACTAAGTCATCTGCAATATTCGGATCGTTACATAACCAGTAAGCGAAGCGATAGAGTTCCTTATGATAAACGTGAACCAGGGCTTCGTAGCGTTGTTGTTTTTCAGCCATATTTAGTAAGACCCGATCATTCGATTTTTTATTTCCAAACACAAACTCTTTTTAGTTAAAATTATTATAGATCAAAAAAGCAAAATACAATTGAGATCAAGAATACAGCTCTTTTAACGCAGGTGATGAAGGCTTAGCTGTTTGCGATTGATGTGCCTTTAACATGCTAACTATAGCGTCTAAATTGGCGCTAGCCGTTTGCTTACTGTACAACTGTGCTTGTAAATTGTTTACCTGCGCGGTGAACTCTGAGTTGTTTATCATAGCGCATAATTGGGATAGCGCTCCTACCTTTTTACCTGTAAGGGTTAGCGCATACTGATTAAGCGCATCGTAAAATGCTTTTTCGTCATGGCTTTTAGCTAATACCAGCAGGGCTTTTAAAGATGGTTGTTGATTTGTTTTATTAGTTGTTTGAGCCGCTTGTTGTACTTCTTTAACTGGGCGTTTAATAAAGTAAAAAATCACCGTCGCAATCCATAAAACATAACCAAGTGCGGCCACAATAATTAGCCACAGAGGTGTGGCAGTTTGCTGTTGCACTTTAACTGCTTGCTCCGTTGACTCTGCCATAGTGTTATTTAGGTTGTTTTCAGCTGGTGGATTAAGCGTTTGCACTGGCGCTGTTGTACTGGGTGTGACTTTAATAGTACGCTCAGGTAAGGTCGCATAACTAATTCGATTTAATTTGGTGTTATACCAAGGCAAGCTAATTTCTGGCAATGTGTAAGTGCCAGGTGTTTGTGGCAGTAGCGCAAATGAGGCGCTTTGCTGTGATACCACTCGACCATCACGTACCGCATTATTGGTTTCTTTTTCATCAGGATAGCTGCGAATACCATTAATAATAGGCATATCAATTTCGGGTAACTGCTCTTTAGTCACCCCTAGCGCGGTGAGCATAATTGTACGTGTTATCGGCGTGCCGGCTTCAACAGTATTATCCTCTGGCTGCCATTGCTCGGTTAAGCTCACCAGTTCACTGGGTAACCAGTCTCCTTGATAGTTTTCAGGGATAGGTTTAATTTCAATTTGCTGCTCATCGCCAAGCGCTGACACTTCCAATTGACGATAGTTTTGCTGAATACGCCCCTGAAAAACGGGAGCTGCAATAGTGTAGGTGCCACTTTTTTGGGGCTGAATTAAATAATTACGGGTGATCACTAAATAACGTTTACCGTTAACCAGTTCATAATCTTCGCTTTGTTTACCGAGTTGGGTAAGTTGGGCATCTTCCATACTTGGCGCACTTAAGCTGCCATCAAGAAGCTCTTTGGCTAAGTAAAGCTTAATGGTGTAAACGCCAGCCTCTTGTACAAATAAGCTGTTGTTTGAAAGCGAGGTTTTTAAAAATATATCGTTATTTTTATCTGCGTCGCTGCTACGCTCTTTAACCGATAAACTAATTGGTTGCGAGTTTAGCCCTGCAACACTAAAACTGGGAATGGTGTATTCACCCGCCTTGCGGGTCATTAGTTTAACAGACCAAGAGGTTTGTTTTTTTATACTGCCATTAATAATGTTAGTGCGGCTACTTAAGCTCATAGGGCCGACTACAAAATCTTTTAATAATGCTGAGGTGTCGGGTTGTTGCCCTTTTATTGAATCATCAATGCTAATATTAAGCATAAAAAATTCACCCGCTAATACTGGGTTTTTATCAACGCTTGCCTCCAAAGTGGTGGCGGCCATTAATGGCATGGCAGTTAATAGCAATAAACAGCAAAATAATCGCATTACCATGATTTTTCTACTCCTGTTGGACGACGTTGATATTGTCTTTTTTGGGCTTCTAATTGCATTTTGTTTCTTAATAAAATAGCGGGATCGTCGGGCACTTTTCTTAATAACTGATTTAGTTGCTGTGCTTTTTCTTTTTCTTCATTAGTGAGCTCAGCGGCTTGTGCCTGCATGGCTTGTTGCTGTGCCTGCTGTTTTTGCTCATCAGAGGGCGGTTGCTCAGTCATCTCATTAGGTTGATTTTGCGGCTCATCTTGCTGCGGTGTATTCTCGTCTTTATTTTCATTTTGTTGGCTTTGTGACTGAGCTTGCATGTCAGGCTCATTCTGTTTGTCTGATTGCTCACCAGATTGGCCTTGTTGATCTTTTGATTGCTGCGAGGACTGATCTGATTGCTGTTGTTCACTGTTTTGGCTGTCCTCTTCGCTTTTATCTGCGTTGTTTTTCTCGCCATTTTTTTGCTGATCTTGTTTTGATTTATCTGCATCCTCTTGACTTTGCTCATCTTGATTTTGCGAATCATTGCCTTGCTGATTTTGTTGATCTTGCTGTTGTTGTTGATTCAGTAACTGCTCAACAAGCGCTTGATTCTCAGCGGCTTCTCTAAAGTTATTTTGCTTTACTTGCGCTTGTTTATACGCGTCAATGGCAGCCTCTAATTGTCCTGCTTTAGCCAAGGCGTTGCCATAGTTATAATAACCGGTTGCTGACTTATCTTGGCTAAACTCATTCAAGGCAGCATCAAATTGCCCTTGCTGATAAAGTGCAGCCCCTTTGAGGGCGCTTGAGCGAGCCTGAGCTGCTTGTTGATACTCTTTGTTGTTGTATGCCTCTAATGCCCGTTGATCCGTATTTTTAAACAGGGTTGGCAGCTCTGCGGCATGCGCATTTTGTTGAGGTAAAAAGCTAAGTAATAGTACTGCGCTAACTAATGCAGATCGTCTAAATAAATACAAAGCTAAAGGCAGTAAAATAAGCAAACCATAAATACCGGCGTCAATTCGCCATAAGGCTAAATTTGGTTTTTCACTTTTTAGTACTTCACTGTTTGCTTGCGGTGAAAAAACGGCAATATCGCTATTGCTTGGCTGGTAATCGGCAAACTGCCCACCGCTATTTTTTGCAAGTCCTTCAAGTAATGATGCATTGAGGGTTGGCACCACAATTTGACCATAATTATCTTTTAAAAACCCACCTTCAGGTAACTTTATAGGAGCTCCTTGTGCGGTGCCTACGCCGTAAATATTAAGTCGATATTGGCTACTGTTGGTAAAACGGCTCACATCGCTTTGCTGTTGTTGCTCAATACCATCGGTGATCAAAATAATATCGCCATCGAGGTAGCCGGCTTGGCTTAGTAGCTCTTGTGCCATATCTAAGCCAGCGAGTACGTTTGAGCCTTTATCTGGCATAATTTCAGGGCTTAAACTAGGAATAAGGTTGGCAAGAGTCTTAGCGTCGTTGGTCAGTGGTGAAATGGTATAGGCAGTGCCTGCGTAAGCCACTAACGCGGTATCACCTTCTTTAAATAGCTCAACCATATCGAGGGCTTTAAAACGTGATTGCATTAATCGATTGGGAGCAATGTCGGTGCTATACATAGAGTAGGACATATCCATGACAATAACGCGGGCACTTTTACTTTGAAACACGGGCACTTGTTTCTCTTCAAAGCTTGGCCCTGCACTAAATATAATCGCTAAATTGCAAAATAACGCAACCAGCCACAGCGGCTGGCGAGCTTTATTGTTTGATTCACTCATTACAAATGGTGCCAAGTGCGGCGCAATAAGTGGCGCTGACTGGTTTTTTTTATGTTTTAGTAAGGCGATAAAAAATAACCCTGAGGCAGGGAGTAACAGCCATAAAATAGCAGGACGAATAAATTCAAAATCCATTAGTTTGGCTCCTTCATTGCGCGCACCGTTTTTATCAATGCCATTGCACTTATGAGTAAAATGGCCAGTAATAACGGATAATAGAACAAGGCTGTTTGTGGGCGAAAGGTTTGCTCATCGGCACTAATTGGTTCAAGCTTATCAAGCTCAGCGTAAATCTGTTGCAGGCCAGCGACATCTTTTGCTCTAAAATACAGACCGCCTGTTTGCTCAGCAATTTTTTTCAATAAGCCCTCATCTAGGTTACTGCCCCCAGAGCCCATATTAAATAAACTAAAGCCGCGCGGGTTATCTGAACCGACTCCGATGGTATACACTTTTATACCTTCTTCACGGGCAAGTAACAGCGCATCTTCTGGGTCAAGGTTACCTGCAGTGTTTTGTCCATCTGTAAGCAACACCACAATACGGTTACTTTCTTTTTTACTGGCAAAGCGTTTTACCGATAAACCTAAAGCGTCACCAATCGCCGTGGCGCGTCCTACTAAACCAATTTGCGCCTCAGAGAGCATTTTACTGACGGTTTTCACATCACGCGTCAATGGGGTTTGTAAAAAAGCGGTATCACCAAACAATATAAGGCCGAGTCTGTCGCCTTGGCGCTGCTCTATAAAGTCACTTAGCACTGCTTTGACCATGGTTAAACGGTCAACATATTGGCCATTGTAAGCCATGTCTTGTTCGGTCATTGACCCTGACAAATCCACAGCGAGCATTATATCGCGGCCTTCGTTGGGTAGCGATATGGGCTCATCTAACCACGTTGGATTTGCTGATGCGGTCACTAATAATAACCACAGCAACCACTCGATAATATTCAATTTACGCGCACTTGGCTCTATGCTTTGATTGCTTAAATTATGTGATGCAAAACTTGGAATGCGCAGACGCGTGTTGGCATTATTGGCGGCGGGTTTTAATAGTAACAATATTAAAGGTAGCGGCAGTAATAAAAACAGCCATGGCCAGCTAAATTCAAACATGCAGCGGCTCCTTTAGTTTAAATTGTTTAATGGCTTGGCGAAATTTATCACTAAGTGCTGCCTGTGTTTGATTAGCGTTATATAGGCTTAAAATTTCTTCTTCTTTAAAGCCAATCGCTGAAAGTTGGTTCAATGTGTTGCACCAATGCGTTGTTGACTGCGCGGCTAAACGCGGATCGTAATAGGTGATCACTAAACGCTTTAAGATGACATGCAATTGCTGCGCTGACTGTTGTTGATTAGCTAATGCAATGGCATCACGTTTTGGCTTTTTAAAGCGATAATTTTTATAAATTATGACAATTAAGCTACACAATAAACACACAGCAATTGCAATAACAACCCACCAAGCAGGAGCGAGTGGCCACCAGTCGACTTGGGTGGGAGCAATAATATCGTGTAGACCATCAAGTGGAGAGGTTTGCATGATTTATTTTCTCACTAATTGCAGTTCCAGCGCAGTGGCTGCATTAAATGATAATAGGGTGAGTCCAGACTTTGTTAAGCGATTAATACGCGCGCTAAATGCGTGCTCGGCATTTTTAGCAAATCGTTGTCTAAAGCTCTTGTCCATTAAGGGCAGGGCAAATTGCTGATTATTAGCACTGACGGTTACCGTTTGTTTAAAAGCAGGTAATTGATGTTCAAAGGGGTCGCTAATATGACACCCAATCAGTTCGCAATGACGCGCCAAAAGTTCCAGTTGCTTGAAGCTGGCGTCATCCAAGGCGTTAAAATCAGACACGATATAAACCAAACTACCAGGCTTAGCTAAGTGATTTAAACGTTTGAGGTTATCACTAAAGTTATTGCTGGCGGGTTTATCAATATTTTCAAGTGCCTGCTGATGAGCGTCGCATAAATTATGGCATAGTTTTAATACCGCTTTTTCACGAGCGCTGGGTTTTAGCTCTAAATGCGAGTGCTGATTAAACACAATACCGCCAATTCTGTCGCCACGCTGACACGCTGACCACGCAACTAAGGCGCTAATATGTGCTGCTTGCACCGATTTTAACAGTAATTGCGAGCCAAATAGCATTGAGTTTGAAAAGTCAGTAAACACAAATACCGGGCGCTCTTTTTCCTCTTGAAAAAGTTTAGTGTGGGTTTCGCCTGTGCGCGCGGTAACGCGCCAATCAATAGAGCGTATATCGTCACCGTTTTGATAATGACGCACTTCGGCAAACTCCATACCCCGGCCTTTGTGGGGCGCAAGGTATTGCCCTGCTAAGGTATTTTTTATTCTAACTTTAGGTGCCAGCTCAAGCAGTTGTGCCTTAGCTTTATAATACATCAGCTCTTTAAGCGATAAATTAACACCATGGCTATGACTTAATTTAAGCCATGCCTGAGAATCAAAGTGTGTTTGCATAACTTAAGGTACTGCGACTAGTTCAACAATACGGCTAATGACCTGATCTTTTGTAATACCATCGGCCTGTGCTTCGTAACTTAAAATAATACGATGGCGCAATACATTATGTACAACAGCTTGTATATCGTCAGGTGATACAAAATCACGGCCACTTAGCCACGCATGAGCGCGGGCACATTTATCAAGAGCGATAGTAGCGCGAGGGCTTGCGCCGTATTCAATCCAGCGGCCAAGTTGCTCATCTAAGTTTGCGCCTTCTCGAGTAGCAATAATCAACTGAACTAAGTACTGCTCTAATGGCTCGGCCAAATACAGACCTAAAATTGCTTTTCGCGCAGCAAACAAATCGGGTTGTGAAATTTGCTCAAGCACTGGGGCTTCATCATTGAGTGCTTCACCACGGGTCAAACGTAAAATATCAAGCTCATGCTCAGCACCTGGGTAATTAATACTTAGGTGCATTAAAAAACGGTCTAATTGCGCTTCTGGTAGCGGGTAAGTACCTTCTTGCTCAAGCGGATTTTGTGTTGCCATCACTAAAAACAGGTCACTGAGTGGATAGGTGTTTTTGCCTACCGTGACTTGGCGCTCGGCCATCGCTTCTAATAATGCCGATTGTACTTTTGCTGGTGCTCGGTTTATTTCGTCCGCTAAAATAAGGTTATGAAATAAAGGGCCTTTTTCAAACACAAACTCACTGGTTTGTTGGCGATAAATATCGGTGCCGGTCACATCGGCTGGTAATAAATCAGGGGTAAACTGAACACGCTGAAACGACCCTTCAATACCTTTTGCAAGCGCATTTACGGCACGTGTTTTTGCAAGCCCTGGAGGGCCTTCAACAAGTAAGTGGCCATCGGCTAATATAGCAATTAAAAGAGCTTGAGTAAGCGCTGGCTGGCCAATGATTTGTGTATCTAAGTACGTTTTTAATTGTGAAAATGCGTTAGCTGCCATAATAAGTGGACTGTCCTCGTCAGCTTAAATAATACCTAAATTGGTTAGGTAACAAATACTGAGCTAGTTATAAGGTTTATAAGTGGATAACTCAAGAGTTAGACTGATTTTTTAAAAATAGTTCGTTATTTTTTAACGATTTTTTAGCCTAACATAAAACTTTGTAAAACCAGCTAAAAAAGCCTATTGTATTACCCTCATACAATGTATGTAGTGATATACAATGGCGCTTTTGTATTTATTTACCTTTATCTATTGGCTTTATCACACGGGTTGTTTAGAATCGGAGAAAACATACAGGTCTGACCTGTCAGCGGGAGAGAATAATAAATGTCTGAGCAAAACATACTTAAAACACCAAAAGGCGACCGTATTGCCATTGTAAGCGGCTTACGTACTCCTTTTGCTAAGCAAGCGACTGCGTTCCACCATGTACCAGCATTGGATATGGGTAAGCTAGTGGTTAATGAAATGCTTGAGCGATTAAATTTCGACAAGTCAGAAATCGATCAATTGGTTTTTGGGCAAGTAGTACAAATGCCAGAAGCGCCAAATATTGCGCGTGAAATTGTATTGGGTACTGGGATGCCAGTATCGGTTGATGCATACTCTGTATCGCGTGCTTGTGCGACGAGTTTTCAAGCGATAGCAAACGTTGCCGAATCAATTATGGCAGGCTCTGTAA
Organism: Pseudoalteromonas sp. SCSIO_11900; assembly: GCF_000576475.1. Lineage (NCBI taxonomy): Bacteria > Pseudomonadati > Pseudomonadota > Gammaproteobacteria > Alteromonadales > Pseudoalteromonadaceae > Pseudoalteromonas > Pseudoalteromonas sp. SCSIO_11900. Next base: position 2,964,380 of record NZ_KK070023.1, on the reverse strand, counting down.
GCGTAGGTATTGCCGGTGGTGCCGATTCATCGTCTGTATTGCCAATTGGTGTAAGTAAAAAATTAGCGGGTAGCTTAGTTGATTTAAACAAAGCTCGTACGCTTGGTCAGCGTTTAAAAATATTCTCAAAACTACGTTTAAAAGATTTATTGCCAGTGCCGCCAGCGGTTGCTGAGTACTCAACGGGTTTATCAATGGGACAAACAGCCGAGCAAATGGCTAAAACCCATAATATTAGCCGTGAAGATCAAGATGCTTTAGCGCATCGTTCTCACTCACTGGCAACGCAAGCTTGGGCTGATGGCAAGCTTAAAGATGAAGTAATGACGGCTCATTTACCGCCTTATAAAAGCTTTATTGAAGAAGATAATAATATCCGTAAAAACTCAACGGTTGAAGGTTACGCCAAGCTTAAGCCAGTATTTGACCGTCAACACGGCTCAGTCACTGCTGCCAATGCAACCCCACTAACTGATGGCGCAGCCGCAGTGTTAATGATGAGCGAAAGCAAAGCCAAAGCTTTGGGTTATGAAATTTTAGGTTATGTGCGTAGTTTTGCGTTCTCAGCCATTGGCGTAGAAAAAGACATGCTAATGGGGCCGGCTCACTCAACGCCTATCGCACTTGATAGAGCGGGTATTACGTTAGCTGATTTAGACCTTATTGAAATGCATGAAGCGTTTGCATCGCAAACCTTAGCGAATATGAAAATGTTTGCTTCAGATAAATTTGCACAAGAGCACTTAGGGCGTAATAAAGCCATAGGTGAAATTAACATGGATAAGTTTAACGTGAACGGCGGCTCGCTTGCATATGGTCATCCATTTGCGGCAACCGGCGCGCGTTTAATTACACAAAGTTTATACGAGCTTAAGCGTCGTGGCGGTGGTTTAGCGTTAACGACTGCCTGTGCTGCGGGTGGTTTAGGTGCAGCCTTTGTATTGGAGAGTGCGTAATGACAGATTCAGTATTTAATTTAACGGTTGATGATAACAAAATAGCCGTAGTGACAATTGATGTACCGGGTGAAAAAATGAACACCCTGCGAGATAGCTTTGCTGATGATTTAAAAGCATTATTAGCACAAGCTAAAGAGCACGCAGTTAAAGGTATGGTATTTATTAGCGGTAAAAGCGATAACTTTATTGCTGGTGCCGATGTTAAAATGCTAGACAACGTGCAAAAGCGTGAAGATGCATTAGCTATTAGCGAATTATGCCATCAAGCATTTTTTGATATGAAAAAGCTTCCGTACACCACAGTTAGTGCTATACATGGCGCAGCACTTGGTGGCGGTTTAGAATTTGCTTTAGCCTGTGATTACCGCGTAGGTACAGATAGCGATTTAACTAAAATTGGTTTACCAGAAGTACAACTAGGTTTATTACCTGGCGGTGGTGGTACACAGCGCTTAACTAAAATCGTGGGCATTCAAAAAGCCCTCGAGTGGATGCTAACCGGTAAACAAATTCGTCCTAAACAAGCTAAAAAAGCCGGTGTATTGGATGATTGTGTACCACAAAGCGTACTGTTAAAAGTGGCTAAAGAGTTTGCGGCGAAGAAAAAGCCACAAGTTAAAGAGCCTAAACTTGATAAGATCAGTAAGTTATTAGAATCCAACCCGTTTGGCCGTAACTTTATCTTTAAAAAAGCTAAAGAAAACGTTCTTAAAAAAACCGGTGGTCATTACCCTGCGCCGCTTGCAATTATTAAAGCGGTACGTGCAAACGTAGAGCTTGACGAAATGAAAGCGTATAAAACCGAAGCAGAAGGTTTTGCCACATTGGTAATGAGTGATGAGTCTAAAGCACTGCGCGGCATTTTCTTTGCAACCACTGAAATGAAAAAAGAATGGCGCAATGATGATGCTCCCGCGATTAGTAAAACTGCTGTGTTAGGTGGTGGCTTAATGGGCGCAGGTATTGCCCATGTGAGTGCGGTTAAAGCTAAATTGCCGGTGCGTATTAAAGATGTGGCAGAGCAGGGCATAAGTAATGCCATGAACTACACATACAAAATTTTAGATAAGCGTCTTAAACGCCGTATTATGTCCAAAGCCGATATGCAGTTAACGATGAACCGCATTACCGGCACTACCGATTACAGCGGTTTTAAACACATAGATTTAGTGATAGAAGCCGTATTTGAAGATTTAGAACTGAAGCAAGGTATGGTTGCTGATGTAGAGCAGCATTGCCAAGCGAATACTATTTTCGCAAGTAATACTTCGTCATTACCTATTTCGCAAATTGCAGCAAAAGCAGAACGCCCTGAAAATGTAATTGGTTTACATTATTTCTCACCAGTAGAGAAAATGCCACTGGTAGAAATTATTCCTCACGAAGGCACCTCAAAAGAAACGATTGCTCGTGTAGTTAACTTTGCGCGTAAGCAAGGTAAAACGCCAATTGTGGTAAAAGACATGGCCGGTTTTTACGTAAACCGTATTTTAGCGCCATACCTGAATGAGGCGGCAAACTTAATGCTTGCCGGTGAGCCAATTGAAAAAATTGACGCAGCCTTAGTTGAGTTTGGTTTTCCAGTAGGGCCGTTGGCACTGCTTGATGAAGTCGGTATTGATATTGGTTCTAAAATCGCGCCAATTCTTGAAAAAGAATTGGGTGAGCGTTTTAAAGGCCCAGATGCTTTCTCGCGCATGATTGATTCAAAACGCTTAGGCCGTAAAACGGGTCGTGGTTTTTATGAATACGACAAGAAAGGCAAAAAGGTTGATGAGTCAGTCTATGAGCTACTAGGTGTAACCCCAGCTCCACGTCTAAATAAAAACGAAATTGCTAAGCGTTGTATCTCACAAATGCTTAATGAGGCCGTTCGCTGTTTAGATGACGATATTATTGCCAGCCCGCGTGATGGTGATATTGGTGCTATTTTTGGTATTGGTTTCCCACCGTTCTTAGGTGGCCCGTTTAGCTATATGGATAAATTAGGCGCAGCTAAAATTAGCTCTGATATGTCTACTCTGGCTAACAGCAATGCGATTTTTGCACCCTGTGAATCACTGGTTGCAATGGCTGATAAAGGCGATAAGTTTTACACTACAGCCGCTAAAACAGCTGAAGTTGAGTTAGAGCAGGCAGATGATAAATCGACTGATACTCAAAATGAGAAAACTGAGCACAAAGATTAATGTTTTAAGTTAACGTAAAAAAGCCGCAAATTATGCGGCTTTTTTATGTTTGATTATCAGTAAATATAGAGATATAGACGCTTATTTACAGTAACGCTTCAATGGCCTTTTTATCTTTATCAGGCATATTGTCGACCACCAAATTAAACGAGTTATCAATCATACGCTCAATTTCACCCTGTGGTACTGAGCCGTCTAAAATCACGGTATTCCAAAGGCGTTTATTCATATGATAACCAGGAATAACGGCAGGGAAAATATCTCGTAATGATTGCGCTTCATCAGGGTCGCACTTTAAGTTTAGCCACCAAATAGGTTCGCCGTTTTCATCGGTTTCACCTTCATTGCTCAGTGCGAGGGTGGCGAACATCTTATGGTTTACTTTATACACATCAACATCTTTAGCAAAAGGCTGGGTTAGTTTAACTAACGGCTTGTTCATTAAATAGGTATGTACAGTTTGTTGGTTCATGAGCCATTCCTTGAGGTCATAATCGATAACTTTACCATAGCAGCTTTTTGCTACTAAATAACACGAGTTTAAGTCTAAATTACAGATTTATGAGTCAGTACGAAGTAAGAAGCTAATCATATCACTTTATTGTTGAACAAAATCAGTTTCGTGGTATGTTTCTCGCAATCAAAAAAACAATAGGAATTCACCCATGCCAAAGGCAAGTGATGTTAAAAAAGGGACGGCTATTGACTTTAATGGCCGTGTATTAGTAGTAAAAGATATCGTACGTTCTGTACCACAAGGTCGTGCCGGTGGTAGTTTATACCGTATGCGTTTATACGATGTAGTAACGGGTAGCAAAGTTGACGAAACATTCAAAGACAGCGACATGCTTAACCTTGCAGATTTAACCCGTCGTGAAGCGATGCTGTCGTACATTGATGGCGATGAGTATGTTTTTATGGATAACGAAGATTATACGCCTTACAACTTGGCTAAAGACGCGATAGCTGAAGAGATTCAGTTTGTTAACGAAGAGACCCAGGGCGTGCATGTTATTGTGATTGATGGTGCGCCAGTTGGGCTTGATCTTCCTTCAAGTGTTGAGCTTGTAGTTGAGGAAACCGACCCTTCAATTAAAGGTGCTTCAGCCAGCGCGCGTTCAAAGCCTGCTCGTTTATCAACCGGCTTAACTATTCAAGTGCCAGAGCATATTTCTACGGGCGATCGCATCCGTATTAATACTGCAGAGCATAAGTTTATGGGCCGTGCTGACAAGTAAGCCGCTATAAATCTATGTTGATTAGCCGAGTATTTAAGTTGCTCGGCTTTTTTTTGTCTGAGTAACGGTCAAATAATGTGTTGCTTTAATTTTCGCCAGTTTAACGCTATTATACGCGCCTTATTTTTGAGCTGGTTGAGGTGGTGGTGTTATTTGTTTTGCTTAGCGGTGTATTTATAGCGCTTATGTATTTAGAAACCATTAAAAAGGGCATGCCTGTTAAACGCTGGTTATTTTTAGGTGGCGTGTTTGGTCCTGTTGCTTGGTGCTTGTTTAATATGCATTATCGACGTGCATTGATACGCAATATAGGTGTAAATGCGTGTCTATGGCGTGCTTAACTGGTCGCTCTAATTAAACTGAGTTTTGATTGGCTTTTTTGTTGTTTTAAAAACGCAGTAAATTCATCTTTTGACAGTGGCTTAGAGTAGTAATAACCCTGCAGTGTTTCACAGTTTAGCTCTTCAAGTATGCTTATTTGCGACGCTTGCTCCACCCCTTCGGCAACTACATGCAAATCAAGGTTATGCGCAATAGTGACGATAGAGTCCACCATATTGCGGCCACGTTCAGTCTTCATATCATCGATAAAGGCTTTATCTACCTTAAGCGTATTGAGTGGAAACTGCTTTAAATACGCAAGTGATGAATAGCCGGTACCAAAGTCATCCATTGCTAAGTGAATTCCACGGGCACTTAAAGAGCGCATAATCGCAATGGCTTCTTGTGGATCGTCCATTACGGTGCCTTCAGTTATCTCAAGCTCTAAAAAGTACGAGGGTAGTTCATTTTTTTGTAAAATCACATCTATGCGCGAGGTTAAATCGGGTAGGCTAAATTGTTTTGCTGATAAGTTAACAGCAACACGGGCATTAAATAAGCCTGCATCTAACCACTGTTTTACATCGCGACAAGCTTTGTTTAAAACTACTTCACCAATTTCAATAATTTGCCCTGTTTCTTCGGCAATTGGAATAAATACCCCTGGGCTAATAACCCCCTTTTTCGGAGTAATAAAACGCACCAACGCTTCCATTCCAGCAAGCTTACCAGTACGAATATTCATTTTAGGCTGGTAATACACCTCAAAATGATCTTCTTTTAAGCCAAAGCGCATTAGGTTTTCTATTTGCAGTCGTTTTACTGCTTGGCGGTTCATGGTGTCATTAAAAAACAGGTAGCTATTGCCTTTCTTTTTAGCATGATACATCGCAGTATCGGCGTTCTTTAATAGTATTTCGGGGGTGTTACCATCTTCGGGGAACAGTACTATACCAACGCTTGAGGTGATAGCAAGTTCATGGCCTGCCATTTTAAATGGTGTAGCTATGGCCGCCAAAAACTGTTTAGCCATGCGAGTGATAGTGAGAATATCGTTGGTGTTTGACATAACTAGCGCAAATTCATCGCCGCCAAGGCGATAAAATACGTCATTTTCACGGGTGAGCTTATTTAAACGCATAGCAAGCTTTGCCAGTAAACTATCACCTAATTGATGGCCTAATGAGTCGTTTATCTTTTTAAAGTTATCTAAATCAAATACGAGTAATGCATGATGAGAATGCTGCTTTGCGAGTTTTTGTAAGTCAGAAAAAAACAAATTACGGTTAGGTAAGCTGGTGGTGCGATCTCGATTAGATAAATTATTGAGCTCAGACTCGGTTTTTTTACGCTCGGTTAAATCTGAATACACCACCACATAATTGGTTATTTGATTTTGTGCGTTTTTAATTTCATCTATTGAAATTTCAAATGGCAGCAGAGCATGATCGCTATTGCGAAGCTTTACTTCTTCTTGAATATGTTCGTGCTTTCTAACGGTGTTTTTTATGGATTCTATATAGCTTTTGTCGTAACCGGCTAAATGAAACTCTTTCTTTAGGTATTGCTCGCGTACGCCGCCAAACAAAGTTAAAAAGCTGGGATTAATATCCACCAGCCTAAAGTCTTTATCATAAATGGCCAGCGCATCAGTGAGTGACTCAACACATTTTGCAAATAAGTTAAGTCGATCTTCCGTTGATTTTAACTGCGAGATATCTCTGACTATGCCAGTCATTCGCAGTGGGCTTAGGTTAGCGTCTTTTTCAATGATTTTTCCGCGGTCGAGCACCCAGTGCCATTTACCAAAGCTGTCTTTAATACGATAAGTTGCTTCAAAAAAAGTACTTTCTTCGGCAAAGTGTTTTTTTAGTAGGTAATCAACATGGGTTAAATCGCGGGGATGGATCAAGCTTTTATTCGGTGGAAATTCTACTAGGTTATTACTATTCATCACGTATTTGTCATTGATACGAATAACTTTACCGGTTTTGATATTCCAATCCCATAGAGTGTCACCACTGCCTTCTACGGTACTTTTTAATCGTTTTTCAGAAAGCTGTAATTGAGAGTGTGAACGCTTGAGTGAGTGAACAATCGTTAACAAATAAACTACAACTAACAACATTATTGCGCACACGCTCACGACCAACGCATTTAAATTCAAGTTAAACGATGACTCGAATGCACTCGCAGAGTAGGCTGTGGCCAAAGTGGCCAACAATAGAATATATTTTATTATTTTTATTTTTTTCATTGTCTTACTTCTTATTAACAAAAGACAATCTAAATCAAGCGCGAGCAAGAGTCAAAGAGAATGCGAATAAAGTGGTAGTTTCTCAGACAAATTCACAGATTTGGCACTTAAAAGCTCATATCTTGGGCGATCTGCATTAAAAAGTTCAGCGGCGTAGGCTTTTAAATCTTCAAGCGTTAATGCGTTTAAAGAATCCAGCAGGCGTTGCTGCATATTAAACCGATGATCGCCATTACCTATAGCAAGCCATAAACGTTGTGAACGTAAACGCAAATTTTTGTCTTTTTCAGCAATATGAGTTGTTAATCCATGTTTTTGTTGCAGCCAGTCTTGTTCTGTTAGTTCATTAATTATTGCTAAATACTGGCTAATAAATAAATTATGCCTGTGCAGTAACGTGGTGGGCTCAAATTTTGGTGATTGTATATAAAAGGCAATACCAGCACGGGTATTAAAAGGAGCGTATCCTGCGCCTACTAAATAACCGAGTTGTTGCGTTGTTCTGAGTTCATTAAAGTAGTCTTGATTAATTAAATGATTTAGCGCCATCATTTTCACTTTTTCAATAACGTCATCGCTTTGTGCTTGGTAGTAAATCACCATGGCATTATCGCTGCAGGCAAGTTCAAGCTCGTAGCGAGTCACTTTAGTAATTTCATAAAGTGGGCGCTTTAAATCGTTGATAACGGCTGATTTTTTAAGGTGCTGAGCGACCTTCTTTTGAAACTCAAGCGCATCATTTTGCTGCCAATTACCATGTAAAAAAGACTCAACATGAAGGGCATTAAAAAACGCTTGTCTAAATTCATTAAACTGATGGAAACAGGTGTCTTTGAGTGCATTTGCTAACTCGTCAGGCTTAGGATTCCACGGCATTATTTTAGCGCCTAAAATACTAAATAGCTCACTAACGGGTTTGTTTTGATTGCTATTTCGCCAATGTCTAACTAATTGCTTTTTATATTCTGCAAAGCGTTTGGCACAAATTTTTACGTTAAATAGTGCATCAATCAGCTGATCGACTAATTCGAGTTGGCTTGAAGAAAGCCCCGCAGTGTGAAGCGTTAAGCCACCTTGATGAGAGGTTAAGTGATAACTTAAGCCCGCAAGTTCCGCTGGGTAAAACTGTTCGCCAACACTGTCCATGAATAAATCTGAGAATAACCGCGTCAGTGCCATATGTTTCACGTCTTTTACTGCAAAGTCAGAGTCCATGGCTAAATAAAAATGCCCTTTGGCGACTCTAAAGGTGGCGTCTTGTTTAAACCAAAAGTCAAAGCCTGCTTCTTTTACCAGTAATGTTGGATGTCGTTGCTGTGATTCAACCGGATATAAAATGACATCTTTAGCTAAATAAGGATTAGCCGTGGGCAATAGCATTTCACTTTGTGGCTGGCTAATCTGTGCAAGTGCTTTGAGCCAATGTAGCGACAATTTTTCAATTTTATAGGGGGTGTTATACCAAGCAGCTGTGTGTTCAGGCTCTACATCAGGATGAATAAGCACTAAACGCATGTTGTGCGGAGTTAACCACTGCATAGCCATTTCATGCGCGCTGGCTTTAAAGCCTTCCATTAAATAGTCACCCTGTAAGTAATTAACTTCATCGTAGTGTTGCATGTTAATACTTAAATTACTGACCCAATCAATTAGGCGAGACTTTTCTTGGTTATCAAATGCGATTTGTAATAGTTTTTGCTTATCTTGATATAGGCGAGGTAATTTGCTGGTGTTGTTATTAATTAAACAAATGTATTCAAACACCATCTCAATAATATCTTCGTAGTATTCAATGCCTTCATCGGTCAGCGCCATACTAATATTAAAGTCTTTAAAATTACTGCCATTAATTCCGCCACCTGCAGAGAGGGCATTGATCCAACCTTGCTCTTTAAGCACAGAATATAACGAGCCTTGCCCCTCATAACCTAGTAAGTGCGCAATAAAGCTGACCGTTTTATGACGATAAAAATCGTCAATGTTTGGCATGGCAAAGCTAATAATCAACTTTTGTACATGTTTGTGTGGTTCAATATGAAGCAACTTACCCAAGTCTTGGCTGCGATAAAGCGGCGCTTCTATAGGTGGCTTTAATTGGTGTTTATCTCCCTTTATCTGGGAGAAATACTGGGTTGCCCATGCCTCAAGTGTATCTAATGACTCATTGGCACAAATCACTAAAGTCATCCACTGAGCTTGGTAATGCTGATTAAAAAAGTCACGTAATTCATCACTAATACAGCGCTTTCTATCTGCTAATGTTTGCAAGTTTCCCACTGAGAACTTGGCAAAAGGATGTTCTGGGTTAACCGTTTCTTTATGCACTTGATAAATTCGACGGCCATCGTCTTTAATTTTTAATTTAAACTCAGCCTCAATAGCATTACGTTCTTTTTCTGTTTCAGCGGGGTTTAGTTTGGGCGCTATAAAAAACCGACTAAATTGCGCTAATGCTGTTTCAATATGATGGTTATTAATATCAAAGAAATAGCAGGTATGCTCTGTGCCAGTCCACGCGTTGGTATTGCCACCAGACTGCGAGACAAAATTATTAAAACTTCCTGATTCAGGATAAAGGTCAGTGCCTAAAAACAACATATGCTCTAAAAAGTGCGCTAGGCCTTGTCTATCAAGCGGATCATCAAAGTGACCAGCGTTAACAGCCATGGATGCGGCAGCTTTTGCTGAGTCTTGATCGTGCACTAAAAGTACTTTTAGACCATTGTCCAGTGTTAGTGTGCGGTAAGCTCTGTTATCATTAGTGCTGATTTTCAAATGATGCTCCTGAAACTAAACGTATAATTGTTAACAACAGATGATAACTTCAGGAATGCAATGCTATTTACCTGAACATCATGAAAGAACTATTTTAAGAAAATAAATAGGTTTGAGTTATTAATATAGCGGAAATTCGAGCAAACTGGCTACTGTTTTATATTCTTTAATTGGTTGATTTTTTATGAAAACAATCTTGATAATGCGTCATGGTGAAGCAATACCGATGCACTCTGATGATGTCAGTAGAAATTTGACTCCTTTGGGCCATCAGCAGGTAGAAAAAATGGGGCTGTGGTTACAAAAAAAGCATGCTCCAACGGGGTTATTAGTGAGTCCTTATGTAAGAGCGCAGCAAACAGCTGAGGGTGTTAAAAAAAATAATACCTTTTTATTTGAAGAGACCTGCCAAGATATTATTCCTGAAGGTAACCCGCAGGTTGCTGCAGATTATTTAGAAACGTTAATCGCGCTTCATCCAGAATGCGATACCTGGCTTGTGGTTGCCCATATGCCTATGGTGAGCTATTTGGTTGATCAGTTGTGTGCTGGGCACATGCCTATTTTTAATACCGGCGCTGTTGCACAAATTAGTTATGATGAAACTCGCCACAAAAGTGATTATATCACCATCAATGCACCAGCGAATGTAGATACATAGCGTGTAAATTAGCATTTAGCTAAGCCACTTTCTGTTAGGTAAATGCTACTACTTTTAGGTATTTGTCTACAGTAGAATTGTTAACCACATACTAAAACTCACCACACTCAAAACTGTCGATAAAACAACCGCACTGGCTAACGTATCTTGATGTTGTTTTATTTGGCATGCAATTAAGTACGCATTAACTCCCAAGGGCGATGCGCTCAATAATACGAGTACTTTTAACAGCGACTCATTAATAGCAAATACATGTGTGCCTAACACTAATACTAAGGCGGGCAATATAACTAGCTTTAACAGGCTGGCAATAGCTGCCGCTTGCCAGTTATCGCTAATTTTATAAAAAGCTAAATTTGCACCTAATACAAATAACGCACAGGCTATGGCAGGTTTAGCTAAAAGCGCTATGCCATTAGTTAAATCAAAAAATAAAGTAATCCCTGCTAAATTTACCAATAAACCCATGCTAATACTCAATACGACAGGATTGAGTAACATATTTTTGGCAAATGTTGACCACGAAAACACATGACTGGCACTGTTTGCACTAATTAAAAAGGTGAGGGTGAACAATAGCGCGCTATGAAAGGTAATGATCATAAAAATAATGCCCATCATTTGCTCACCCATGGCGGCAATAATAATGGGCAAGCCCACCAATACGGTATTTGAATAACTACTGCCAAGGGCAAATACACTGTGACGTTCATATTGAGGATGTTTGGAGAGAGTGTAGCGGTCAATAATGAGCGCAAAAAAATAAATTAAAATAACGGGAATATAAAAGCTTAAAAACCCATTTAAGCTCACGCTGGTTTTTAAGTCTGCCTGGGCCATATTTAAAAATAAAAAACTCGGTACACTAATGTAAAAAGTAAATTTACTGAGCCCCGTTATATGAATGCGTTCTAAAAACTGACTTCGGCTTGCTATGTAGCCGCATAACACAATAAAAATAAGCGGAAATATAATCGAAAATATATGCACTAAAAAAGGCTCTTATTGATTGGCTCTAGTGCTCAGCGTCTAAACTCATCACTTTGCGGTAAGTTAATTAATATGAGTACCGCCCCTTTACCGCCATACTCAAGCGGAGCTTGGTGCATAGCAATTACATCGGGGTGTTGCACTAAATATTGCGGTACTTTATGCCTGAGGATATGGCCGCCAATTCCGTGTACAACACAGGCACAATAGTAATGCTTTTTTTTGCACTCATGAATAAGCCCTGCGAGTTCATCTTTGGCTATCTCTTTATTTAAGCCATGCAGGTCGAGGGTTAAATCAGGAATAAAATCCCCTCGACGAAGTTGTTTGGCTAAAAAACGATCCTGACCCTGTTGTACATAATTAACGGTACCATGCGTGTCTATATCGGGCACATATTCATCAGAAAAGAAAAATTCTGACTGTTGTTGCTTTTTTTGCTGGGCAAATTGCTTCGCTTGTGACACTTTAGGTTTATTGCTAAAACGGTGAGTGTCTTGTTTAAATACACGCGCACCACTGATACTTTGACGAAACAAGTCAATGTCGTCAGGACTAATTAGGCTGTTTGAGTGGGGATCTTTTTTCATAGCGGCAGTTTAAACAAAAAAGCGGTAAAAATCGAGTAAAAAGGTGTGTTACCCAAGCAGCTTTGAGATACATAGTACAGCGCCATTAAGGTTAGTTTAAAAGCGATTTATACTGCGTTATTGATTTGCACAATAGAGTGACTATTATTTGCAATCAAAGCCTTACCTAAATCGCTTTTAACACTAACTGCGCTCGCACCTAAAGGTGGCTTGGGTATACAATAGGGTAATCATGGGGCCAATGATGCGCCCCGATTGAGTTTATTTTTTTTGAAAGTAGCAGGCAGATAACACTGATGAGTGAATTACTAATAGAAGAAGCAACCCTAGATGAAGCTGTTGCAGAACTTTCAACCTTACACGATTGGCTTCGTTGGACAACTAGTCAATTTGCAAGTAGCGGTATTTTCTTTGGTCATGGCACCGATAACGCATGGGATGAAGCGGTAAGTTTGTTATTACCGGCGCTTAGTTTGCCTATCGATGCACCTAAAGAGCTGATGCATGCGCGTTTAACCAGTACTGAAAAAAATCGTTTAGCGGGCTTAATTGCCGAGCGCATTAACGATTTTACCCCAGTACCTTACCTTACCAACATTGCATGGTTTGCTAACATGCCATTTTATGTGGATGAACGCGTATTAATCCCTCGCTCGCCTTTTGCTGAGCTTATTAATAATCGCTTCACCCCTTGGTTAGAAAAACCAGAGTCAGTAGGGCGTATTTTAGATTTATGTACAGGCTCAGGTTGTATTGCTATTGCCTTGGCACAAGCGTTCGAGAATGCGCAAGTTGATGCGGTTGATATATCCTATGAAGCGCTTGAAGTGGCTGATATTAACATCACTGACTATCAACTAAGTGACCGCGTACTGCCTATTCAGTCTGACGTATTCAGTGGTGTACCTGGGCAAAAATACGACCTAATCGTAGCAAATCCACCGTACGTTGACGCTGAAGATATGGCTGATTTACCACGTGAATTCCACCATGAACCAGAGCTTGGATTAGCATCGGGACACGATGGCCTTGATGTAACACGTACTATTTTAGATCAAGCTAGTGAGCATCTAACAGATAACGGTTTGTTATTTGTCGAAGTAGGTAACTCTATGGTACATATGGATGCACTGTATCCAGGTGCACCATTTGAATGGATTGAGTTTGAACAAGGCGGATTAGGGGTGTTTGTTATTAGCAAACAACAACTAGATGCCTACTTTGCACAGTAATAATTAGTACTAGCCATTCATCCGAAATGGCTGGGCAAAACAATAGCCGAGTTAATTCTCGGCTATAAGTCATTAGGAATGAGGAAAGTTAATGGCAGGTAATAGCATAGGGCAGTTATTTAAAGTGTCCACCTTTGGCGAAAGCCACGGCGTTGCATTAGGCGGCGTAGTGGATGGCACGCCCGCAGGCCTTGAAATCACTGAGGCCGACATACAACACGATTTAGACAGACGCAAACCTGGGCAAAGTCGCTATACCACGCAGCGTCGTGAGAGCGACCAAATCAAAATTTTAGCGGGCGTTTTTGAAGGTAAAACCACTGGTACCAGCATTGGTTTATTAATTGAAAATACCGATCAACGTTCACAAGATTATGGCAAAATTAAAGATGTATTTCGCCCAGGCCACGGTGACTATACCTACTGGCACAAATACGGCCTTCGCGATTACCGTGGTGGTGGCCGTTCATCTGCGCGCGAAACCGCTATTCGGGTTGCCGCAGGCGCTATTGCTAAAAAGTATTTAAAGCAATTTCATGGTATTGAAGTACGTGCGTGTTTGAGCCAACTAGGGCCAATTAAAGCCGAAAATTACGATTGGGATGAAGTGGAAAATAACTTATTCTTTTTCCCAGACGTTAGCAAGCTTGAAGCACTCGATGAATATATGCGTGACCTTAAAAAACAAGGTGACTCAGTTGGCGCTAAAGTAAAAGTAGTAGCTAAAAATGTGCCTGTTGGCTTAGGTGAGCCGGTATTTGATAGGCTAGATGCCGAACTTGCCCATTCATTAATGAGTATTAATGCTGTAAAAGGCGTTGAAATTGGCGATGGCTTTGATGTGGTTGAGCAAAAAGGCTCAGAGCATCGTGATGAGTTAACCCCTGATGGTTTTACCTCAAATCATGCCGGCGGCGTATTGGCAGGTATTTCTACAGGGCAAGATATAATCGCATCAATTGCGCTTAAACCGACATCGAGTATTACTATTCCCGGTAATAGTATTAACACCGAAAATGAAGCGGTTGAAATGATCACCAAAGGTCGTCATGATCCTTGTGTAGGCATTCGTGCTATTCCGATTGCTGAGGCAATGATGGCTATTACTTTAATGGACCATTTACTTCGTCAACGCGGTCAAAACCCGCATGTAAATCACGAACATGGGCCAATTAATGGCGCTATCTAAGCGCGATTTACTATAAATTAATAATAAACGCGCACCAGCGCGTTTATTATGTACAAGCTATACATCTTTATTGCCGCTCAATAATTTAAATGTGCTCAGCGCACCTAAAAATAAGAGAGCTGTTAGTATGCAAAAAAACAATCAATCTCACGTTACACAAGCTGAATATAAAGCCACCATAAAACGACTTGAAGAGTTCAGCCGCTTTACCGATAGCAGCATTGGTATTCCGTTTACTAAATTTAGTTTCGGTGTCGAATCATTAATTGGGCTATTGCCAGTGGTAGGCGATTTAGCCGGGCTTATCTTATCTGGCTATGTACTTATTGAAGCGCAAAGGTTAGGCGTTAGTAAACGAGTAAAGAGCCGGATTATTTTAAACATGTTAGTTGATTTTGTAGGTGGGCTCATTCCATTTTTTGGTGATATTTTTGATGCCATGTTCAAAGCAAATACGCGCAATACCCGCATACTTAAAAAGCATTTAACCGATAAGCTAACCATAAACCCATAAATATTATTAGTCATAAAGTGTGTAATTAGCCCTGTTATTAACTATTTATTTGGCATCAAAAAAGTACTTAGCGAGTATTTCTTTTTGTTGACCAAACTGATCAGACACTCCAATTCCAATCCCAATTATTTCACCTTGTGCCTGGGGCGGCTCAGCGTGCAGTGCTTTTTGTACTATCGCTAATGCTGGGTTTTGCTCATTCGCGAGTAGGGTTAAATGCGGCTGAAAATTCTGAAATACATTAGGGCTGCCATAGCGTTCAAAAGCCACAAGTTTATTAGGGTAATGCTTTACCCAACTTGGCACTAGCGCTTGATGATCGCGAAGCGGTTCAAGCTTAAGGGTAACCTCGTCGGCTAAGCGTTGTAATTGATATGATTTTTCTAATTTTATAAATGCCCAATTACTTGGTGACACATTAAACCCATTGGCTTTTATTTCAAACGACTGATGTTCTTTTACAATGCGCTCTACCACTTTCTTAATTTCGTTTTGTGCGTCAACGGGATAATCCGTTAAATACAAGGTGGCGTGTACGGGTAACCCTTGTTGGTAAAACGTAATAATTTGGTGCGTAGCCAATTCATCGCTGGTGTTAGCAACTAACTCAACAATAGGCTTAGAAGGAATAGCAAATACGTTAATACTTATACTTTTTGCATAACTGCTGGCAGAAGCAGCCAAGAGTGTTAAAAAAGTAAAAGAGATAAATAGCCACGATAAAAAGCTGTGTTGTTTAACCATAAGAGTGAGTCAATTCAGGTTTTTTGTTGGTGTATGGTAAGCGTAATTAAGCGTTCAGTAAATAAAGTATGGTAAGGAAGCCTTAATTAATGCATCGCTAATTTTTTACTTTGTAGATAAAAGTACGTACAATTCGCTTCGTTTTTAGTGTGCTTTATACTAATTTCATCTGTCTTTAAAGCATCGGGTTCAAACGAGTATACGAAGTATTTATGCACCAAGTAGCTGATCTAATTTCTATTTTCGAACACACTTTTTACCAAAGCTATAACACGCGTTTGGTAAAAGGTGAGCATGAGCCTATTTACATTCCCGCAAATGATACAACCCCGTATCATCAAATTGTGTTTGCCCATGGTTTTTATGCCAGTGCATTGCATGAAATAGCCCATTGGTTAGTGGCAGGTGCGCAACGCCGTTTAAGTGAAGATTATGGTTATTGGTATTGCCCTGATGGGCGCGATGCTACACAGCAAGCAGAGTTTGAGTCAGTAGAGGTAAAACCTCAAGCAATAGAGTGGGCATTGAGTGTGGCTGCTGGGTTCGATTTTAACGTATCGATAGATAATTTAAATGGTGAGCAAACTTGTCGATTTGCGTTTCAATCGCGTGTTCATGCAAAGTTATTAGAGTTGTTGCAAAACGGGTTTAACCCGCGAACAACCTTATTATTAAAAGCACTGTGTAAATTTTATAACACCATGTGGCCTTTAAATGCTGCGCAGTTTTCATGGCATTCTCCCAAGGAGCTAAAAGATGCAGTTTAAGTTAGGGCTGATTGTAAACCCGGTTGCAGGATTGGGCGGTAGCGTGGCGTTAAAAGGCAGTGACGGCGAAGACACCGCCGCTAAAGCCATTGCATTAGGCGCTGAGCCTAAATCAAATAGCCGCACTAAAGCTGCACTTGAAGTGCTGGTACCTTATCAGTCAAATATTACTATTTATACTGTTAATGATGAAATGGGGGAGCACACAGCAAAATCGCTCGGCTTTAATACGCAAGTGGTTTATCAAAGTAGCTCACCCACAACCAGTGACGATACTGAAGCGGCAGCTCGTTTATTACAGCAGCAAGGTGTAGATTTAATCTTATTTGCTGGTGGCGACGGAACGGCGCGCAACATTTGTCATGCTGTAGAAGACTCCGTACCTGTGTTGGGTATTCCTGCAGGGTGTAAAATTCACTCTGGAGTATATGCCATAACGCCAAAAGCTGCAGGTCGCGTAGTTGAAATGTTAGTTAAAGGTGAGCTGGTAACGCTAAGCGATGCTGATGTGATGGACATTGATGAAGTCGCCTTTCGCCAAGGAACAGTAAAAGCAAAACGTTATGGCGAAATGCAAGTACCCAGTGAAGTGCGCTATGTACAAGCGGTTAAAAATGGCGGTAAAGAAACCGATGAATTGGTACTTGCTGATATTGCCGCTTATGTGGTCAGTGAAATGGATGCCGATACCCTCTATGTAATGGGCAGTGGCTCTACCGTTGGCGCGGTGATGGAAGAAATGGGGCTTGAGAATACACTGCTCGGTGTTGATTTAGTTGAAGATCAAGCTTTAGTAGGCCAAGACTTAACAGCTCAACAATTACTTGAACTTACGACAGGACGTGAGACAAAATTAGTGATCACCTTGATTGGCGGTCAAGGGCATATTTTTGGTCGAGGTAATCAACAACTCAGTCCTGCGTTAATTAAAGCGATAGGCCGCGACAATATTATTGTAGTGGCAACAAAAACTAAATTACAGGCTTTAAATGGCCGACCGCTAATTTGTGACACCGGCGATAGCGAGTTAGATGATGAATTAAGCGGTTATATACGTGTAACCAGTGGGTTTAACGACCATATTATGTATGCAGTAGGTCATCAAGATGGGCTGCACCTTGAGGAGAAGTAACACATGAGTTTAGTAAATTACATAGATGCTGCGCAGCAATATTTTGATGATTTAGTGATAAAAGCCACTGATGATGAGCTATTTGCCGGCGGTTATTTACGTGGTCACTTTGATTTAGCGGTAGGGTATGCCCAAGTTGAGGAGCTAAATTTAGAAATTACTGAGCTAAACGACACCGTTGAAAAAAGCCTAGTAAAAGCCTATCGCAATGGCGAACTTAATGAAGACGATAAAGCACTCGTAGTAAGAATATGGGATGAAGTAAAAGCACTCGCATAAGCTTTTTTATTCATTTATAACTGCGCGGCCACTGAGCCGCGTTTTTTTGTGGCTAAAAAAGAACTTGTTTACTCAGTTAAAATTTACCTCATTCCTTAGATACGCTAAAGTAGCGTAGTCTAAATTCTAGGGAACAAGTGAAATGAATAACAATAATGATGCGACAATGCCAACGGGCATAGTTGCGCGATTTTTAAATTTTGTTGAGCGGGTAGGTAATAAGCTGCCTGATCCAGCAATTATCTTTTTGTTTGCCATGTTATTAATCTGGTTTTTGTCTTGGTGGTTTTCAAGCGTCACATTTGATGCAATAGACCCTCGTACTGGCGAAGCCATTATCATTAATAACATGCTTGCCAGCGATTCGTTGGCCACTTTTTTATCTTCTATGGTAAAAACATTCACCGGTTTTGCGCCACTGGGTGTAGTGCTGGTTGCAATGCTAGGTGTGGGCGTTGCAGAGCATTCGGGCTTTATTAATACCGGCCTTAAATTAATGCTCAAAGTAACGCCTAGAAAATTACTAACACCCTCAATTATTTTGGTGGCTATTGTGAGCCATACGGCTACCGATGCAGGGTATGTGTTAGTTATACCTCTTGCTGGGGTAATATTTTTTGCCGCCGGTCGTCATCCGCTTGCCGGTATTGCAGCGGCATTTGCGGGGGTGAGTGGTGGCTTTGGTGCTAACTTTATTCCATCTGGAATTGACCCACTATTGCAAAGCTTTACCCAAAGTGCAGCACAAATTATTAATCCGACAATGAGCATTAACCCGCTTAATAACTGGGGCTTTGCTTCAGCATCAAGTTTATTTATTGTGCTGTTAGGTTGGTATATCACCGATAAAATTATTGAACCACGTTTAAAAAATTCACCAGTAGATGGCGAAACTCAAGACCTACCAGCATTTGAAGATGCGCGTAGCGACGAAAAGCGCGCCTTTCTTATTGCAAGTAGTGTAATGATTGCAGGTATTGCATTATTAGCGTATGTATCTGCACCGGCTGATTCAGCGATGCGCAGCAGCGATGGCTCGTTAACAAATTTTAGTTCACCACTAATGCAATCAATAGTGCCACTGATATTTTTGTTATTTTGGATCCCAGGCGCAGTATATGGTTTTACTGTAGGGACCTTTAAAACCTCTAAAGACATGATAGATGCGATGAGCAAAGCCATGAATGGTATGGCGTATTACATTGTTATGGCATTCTTTTGTTCATTATTTATTGCTGCATTTAGTAAATCAAACCTAGGTGCTTTACTGGCAATTGAAGGGGCTCAAGTATTAAAAGCAATGGAGTTACCGAGCTCAGTAACGGTAGTAGGGATTATTTTCCTAACTGGTTTTGTAAACTTATTTGTTGGTTCAAGCTCGGCTAAGTGGGCACTGTTAGGCCCGGTATTTGTACCTATGCTAATGCAACTCGGTATTTCGCCAGACTTAACGCAAGCGGCGTACCGCGTGGGAGATTCTAGCTCTAATATTATCACTCCGCTTATGCCATACTTCCCACTAGTTGTGGTGTACTGTCAAAAATACGTTAAAGGTACAGGCATAGGTACGCTTATCGCGATGATGCTACCGTATTCAATCGCCTTTATGATTGGCTGGAGTATCTTCTTGCTGGGATATTGGGCACTCGGTCTCCCATTAGGACTTGATGCCAGCTACGTGTACCCAGCAGTAGCGCCTTAACTTAATTTTGATTCATAAACCTCACTCACTCGAGTGAGGTTTATATAAAAGTGCTGTAATATTCAAAGTAAGTCTAAGTTACCTTTCTAAATCTCTCACTATATAGCCAAACAAACTGGCCTCACCAAGAATATAAACATAATCGTTTTTGTTATTCATTATTGTAGACTTATCGTCGTACCATCTAAAATCATGAGTTTCGTTTGTTTTAGGATCTTTAAAATATAAATGAGTACAACTATCTTCATAATCAGAACCACACTTTTGTACATCAGTTAGGATATATTCCTTATACCAATAGTCGCCTTGCGTGTAGTAAGCCCATAACTTTATGGGCTCAGAGATAAAAATATAGAGTGTTCCATAGATTAAAAAAGGGATTAATGGATACGTGAATATTAATGATAATTTCGTTTTTGTATCTGAGAAACTAGATTTAAGATGCTCTTTGTATTTACTGCAGCGTCTATATTTATTGAATACAAGTATATTTAAATAGATGAATGATGCGCCACAAATAATAGGGAGTGTTATAAAGAAAATAACGTCGTATATTTCATTTGTGATAAATGGTGGATCTGTAAAGTCCATTAAGATAGGAATAATGATGCATAATAAAATAGGGAACATTATTGCTACAAAGAGTAAGTTGTCGTAATTTCTTTTCAATTTTTAATTCGTCCATGAATTATAGCCTTTGCTTAGTTTACATAAATTTTATTGTTTTAAAAATCAAAGAAAACATGTTTATACACATTAAGTAATCTGAGTTATTGGGTAATAAAGCTATCTCAAGCAGCTTTTTCAACGCTAATTGCGTTGAATTTACTTACAATAGGCTAGCTATTGACGCGTAATTTAGCCTTGTTTTCACTGCAATCTCTGGTTAGAGAAAGCAAACAAAATATATTTTAATTCAATATGTTAGTTAAGTACCTAATACTGGCTTGCGGCTTCGAGTTAGGGAAATTAAGCTGATACCTGAATTCCAGACACAAAAAAGCCTTGGCACTTCATGCCAAGGCTTTTTTCTAAAGAGTCGTTGCTTACTTAGCGGTAAAGCTAACTGGGCGACGTTCTTTACGAGGGCCGCTACGCTTATCAGGGCGTTGACCATCTTTATTAAAGCTACGCTTCTTGTCACCACCAGCAGGGCGTTCAGAACGCTCGCCGCGTGGCTCAGAAGGGCCTTGATCTTGTGTTAATGTCATACCCATTGGGCGTTTACAAATAAACACTTTTTGGAAGTGATCAAGTACATCTTTAGGCATGTTTTGCGGTAATTGTACCGTACTGTGATTATCGTGAAGACGAATGTCACCAATAAACTTGCTTGAAATGTCTGCTTCGTTAGCAATTGCGCCAACAATGTTCTTAACCTGAACACCATGTTCACGACCTACTTCGATACGGTATGTATCCATAGGGCCTGCATCACGGCTGTTACGCTCGCGTGGTTTACGCTCAGCGCGCTCACCACCACGTTCGTTACGACGACCACGGTCATTGCTACGAGGATTACGATCATTACGTTCGTTACGCTCACGCGGTTGAATCTTAACTTCTTCAACTTTAATTGGTGATTGTTGCTGTGCTAAACACAGTAACGCACCCGCTAAGTCTTCAGGAGCAAGCTCAAGTTTTTGTGCCATGTTGGCAGCCACTTCATTGAAGAAAGTAATATCTTTGTTTTCAAGAGCAAGCGTAAGCTTTTCTTGTAAGGCATTGATACGTTTTTCTTCAACAACTTTAGCTGTAGGTAATTCAACTTGTGCGATTTCAGATTTAGTATGACGAATGATATTTTTAAGTAAATAACGCTCGTTATGCTTAACGAAAAGAATCGCTTTACCAGTACGACCAGCACGACCTGTACGGCCGATACGGTGAACGTAGGCTTCAGAGTCTTGTGGAATGTCGTAGTTGATAACTAAGCTTAAACGGTCTACATCAAGACCACGTGCCGCTACGTCTGTTGCAATAACAACGTTTAGCATGCCGCTTTTTAAACGATCAACCGTGCGCTCACGCGCTTGCTGGTTCATGTCACCGTTAAGTGGAGCAGCAGAGAAACCTTCGCGCTCTAATAACTCAGCAAGTTGCACTGTGTCATTACGTGTACGAACGAAAACAATAGCGCCTTCATATTGCTCAGCTTCTAAAAAGCGAACAATCGCTTTATTTTTATGTACGCTTGCATTCCAAAACACTTGCTCAACAGACGATACTGTCGAGTTACGCGCAGAGATATGAATCTGTTCAGGGTTATTCATATATTTGCTGCTGATGTTTTGAATTTGCTTAGGCATAGTCGCAGAGAAAAGACATGTTTGCTTTTCACGCGGTGTTTTTTCCATGATGCTTTCTACATCATCGATAAAGCCCATACGTAGCATTTCATCGGCTTCATCAAGTACAAGTGCTTGTAAAGCATCAAACTTGATAGTGCCACGGTTTATGTGATCGATTAAGCGACCTGGTGTAGCAACGATAATCTGTGCGCCACGACGAAGTGCGCTCAGCTGGATGCTGTAGCTCTGGCCACCATAAAGTGCCAATACTTCAACACCACGAGTGTGTTTTGCATATTGTTCAAATGCCTCAGCTACTTGGATCGCAAGCTCACGGGTAGGTGTGAGTACAAGGATCTGTGGCTGTTTCACAGACGGGTCAATATTATTTAGTAATGGCAGTGCAAATGCTGCTGTTTTACCTGTACCCGTTTGTGCTAGTCCCAGTACGTCCTTTCTTTCTAGCAATAACGGTATACATTGAGCTTGGATTTCAGATGGTGTCTTGTAACCCAACTCTTCAACTGCCTTTAAAATTGCAGGAGAAAGATTTAGAGATTCAAACGTGACTGGTTCTGACATTAATACGCCTCAACGAATTTAAAGAGGCGCGCATTGTATAGGAAATACGAGGCAAATGCTTGTATAAATTACAACTAATTTATATGTGTTTGATGTTGGTCGAAATTTAACCAGCTTCAATTATGCGTTAATTGAGCTGGTTAACACTCTGTCTACAAAATTACTGGTAAAGGCCTAGGTTTTCTTTAGCATAAGCTTCAAATTCAGTAAAACCACCAATATGAGTTTGGTCTACAAAAATCTGCGGTACGGTTGGGCATGGTTTGCCTGCAGACTTCTCTAAATCTTCTTTACTGATACCTTCTTTGATGATGTCGATGTAGCGGTATTTAAAATCATCGCGATCATTAGCAAGTTGCTCTGCAACATCTTTAGCGCGAACACAAAAAGGGCAGCCTTCACGGCCAAAAATTACTGTTAACATAACGCTCTCCTCAGATTAGTTGACCCTAGTGTAACTAATTTCATTTTTTATTACAGTGCAAAAAAACGATTATTGCGTTCGCTTTTTTTAGGGCCTGTAAAAAAATAAAAATATTTTATAAAAAAATCTTGAAATAAAATTGCCCGCCCATAGATAGTTATTTGAGGACGCCTTATGGGTCTTCAGTAAATTAGAACTATTTGAAAATTATATTATTAATTAACTTTTGCCGTTACTTGTTCAAACGAAAAGTAGCAGCAATATATCGCTTAAATATGAGGATATTATTATGCGTACAGTAGATTTATCACCCCTATACCGTTCATTCATTGGCTTCGATCATTTAGCATCATTAATGGATGCTGCTGCGCAAACTGACAAGCAGCCAAGTTTTCCTCCTTATAACATCGAAGCGCTTGATAAAGACAAGTACCGTATCACTATGGCTGTGGCCGGATTTAGTGAAGACGAGTTAACCTTGCAATCTGAAAACAACACTTTGGTTGTATCAGGCACTAAAGCAGGTAAAGAGCAAAATGATGAGCGTAAATTTATTCATCAAGGGATTGCCGAGCGTAACTTTGAGCGTAAGTTCCAGTTAGGCGACCACGTTAAAGTACTTGGTGCAGACTTAGCCAATGGCTTACTAAGCATCGACCTTGAACGTGAGATCCCAGAAGCGCTTAAGCCACGTAAAATCGAGATTGGCTCAGGCAATATGCTAGAAAGCAAATAGTTAAGCTAGCACACGTATTTTCCCTGTGAGAAGCCGCCATTTGGCGGCTTTTTGCGTTGTTAGTCTTTTAAGTTTATTTGTAGTTGTTCTTGTGAAAGCTTTTTTGTCGGCCTTTAGCCAGTAATTCTTCAAGTTTTAATATTTTGGCTTGTGCAGCAATAACAAAACGTTGCTCTAGCTGTCTTTGCTGTTCAAGGTGGAAATCTTGATATGCCTGGTGATTATTTAAACCACCACCGTACTGAGCAATTGGCTGAGTATTTTTTACTATGTTGGGTAAATAGGCAGGAGAGGTTATTGGTAGCAAAGGCTGAGGGCTCGTATTATTAGTTGTAACCGTGTTTAATTGCGTGCTTTTCAGCTCTTGGGTCATGTCAGCAGTAGTCAGCTCAAGTGACGTTATTTGCTTAACACTTTTAGCTTGGTTAAGGGAATCAATATTCTTTATCGTTGGTTTACTAGTATATTGAGTAAAAAGTGCGTACATACCAACACAAGCTACAACAACAGAAACGAAAACTTTTTTACTCATAAAATTACTCCTGTCTTATTTTGCCACTTGAGCCAAGTATCCTCATACTGTTGTACCGCTTTTTGTTTTGCGATGGCCTTTGTTGCTTGGTATCGAACGGTTCATCTTCTGGCGAAAAGTACTCAAACTGATGCTCATAACTGTGTGTCACCACCCATTCACCACTGGGTGTACGTATAATAGGAGAAATGGTGTTTTCTTTAGTTGTGAACGCAAGTTGTACAACCCAGCTACTTTTGTTTTTACGGTTTAATTCACTGTTGTATTGAGCATATATATCTTGTTTTCCTAATATTACTAATGATTGTTTTAGCGTTTTGTTACCGGCCAAGGTGCGAAAACTTACAGCATTGGCTCGATGAGCAAATTGAGCTCTATGGGCTTTTACGTGGCTTAAAAATTTAAACTGCGATTTATTGGCTTGATAAAATGCTTTAATTTCGCTTTTGTTTACTTGTTTCTCTAGTTTTTCAAGAACGGGGCTTTGCATATGCATCATTGTATTTATGCCTAGTCAGCTTTGAATGGAGGGGCGCAAAATATCTCCTTGAGCTATTTCATACAGATGTTCAATATCAATATTCTGTTTTGCCAAAATCGGTTTGGCTTTTGAAAACGCTATATTGAATTGCCGTTTTTTTATTAATTCACTTTTGAATAGTTCACTATCTCCTTTGTGGAGTTTAAAGCGTACCTGCATTGATAATGCATCGACAAATTCATATAAATTAATAGCGTTATACAAAAGAGGGGTTAAATCAAACTGCTGCATTTTTTGATGGCGCTTTGCACATACTGGCCATTTTTAGGGTAGGGCCCTAATGTGCGTTTAAGCCATTGGTTATCATAAATCTCAAGCTTTATTGGGCTTGACTGTGCGCTTATAGCTAACTGTGAATCGAACAGATTTTTTAAGTAACGTTCAACATGGTATTGAGTCCTAAAACCAACGGCAGATTGTCGTTTTATTATCGCAGGTTTTTTTAGCGCAGCTTGTTGTAATAAAAACTGATTTTCATACAGACGAGTTCTAACTTCATTGATTGTAATATCAGGGTTGTGCTTTAAATAAGCACGATGCATAAAGTTAATTTCATCATTGCTGTATTGTGTAAATGATGCCATTACTAGGGAGTGGTAAAACACACCTAGTAATGTAATCACTAAAATAGCCATTTTTTTCATTAGCGAGCAACCATGGCGTGGTTTAATAAGTGCACCACCATTGCTATTGCATGGGGCACGACCTGCTTAGCTATATTAAGGCGATCAAAATGATCTTCTGAGTTGAGTACAATCCCACCTTGTGCATAAGAAAATGAACCGCCTTGAGTTAATAATGGGCGAACATCTTGGCTATTTTTATCTAAAGGCGAGAACGTTTGCATTGCTTGAGTAACGAGTGATAAATTGTTGAGCTGCTCTTGGTCATAGTAATCGTAATCGTTTACCCAACTTTCCCAGCTAGAATGAATTAGATCTGATTTGGTCCACGTGTGGTGAGGCTGTAATAAATCAGTAGTATGGAACACAAACCCTAATACTTGCGGATTGCCGCTCTGTAAGTAACTTTGATACCAATATTGCCCTAAATTATCGATAGGTTGAAATGGCATTTCTTCAAAGTCGTCGTACATAGAATAGGTTGAGTTACTATCGATTCTATAGTGAGATTCTGTTACACCATAACTGTTTTATTTTGAAGAATCGGCATTAAGTTTCCCCCCCTTTACCATCATCAAGGTAGTCACCTTTAAGCCAAGCAGACGCAAGATTATCAATCGTGCCCCAAACAGTGAGCTTGTCATAATTTTAACCACCAAAATCGTTACCATGTTGGTCTGCACCTTGAGTATGATTTTGAAAATGCCAATAGCTTGTATATTTAACTATGCTTTGCGCTGCTCCCCATACAGGCGCTTGAACACACGAACCTGTGATTGCACCACAGAAAAAAGTGTCTTCAAAGTCATCTACATCATAAGCAGCTTGTCCAAGCAGCTCGGCTAATTCAGAGATTGTCAGATTGTTTTGTGCAGCGTACTGTCGTAGGGCTGCATATTCAGTACTAGTTGGGTGCTGCTGCATATAGTTAACAGCATCAAGAACAATACATTTGTGAGTTTCTTGACTAAAAGCTTGAGCTTGGCTTGTACTCAGTAGTAAAAGTGTCGCTGCAATTAATTGTTTTTTCATTTTATTCTCATCATTGTCTGGAGTAAGAGATGCAATTAAAAAATAAGCTCATTACACTGACACGATAAACAGATTAAACAATTAATTAACAATATTACCTGTATTTGGTACTTTAATGTTAACTATCAAGGGTGTTGCCGCCAATTGACGGCATTTGTATTTATAGCTCTTCAATACTATTTAAATAGTGGCTAGCTTGATCTAAAGTTTCTTGGCGTAATGATTCATCTTGTTTATCCCAATTGCGATAAATCATGCCTATTCGTGGATTTTTTTCAAGCCGCTCTCGGTGTGTTTGCATAAATTGCCAATAGAGGCTATTTAACGGGCAAGCGTCTTTTCCTACTTTTTCTTTCACCTTATATTGGCAGCTTTTACAGTAGTCGCTCATTTTATTTATATAGTTGCCGCTAGCCGCATAAGGCTTGGTAGCAATGATGCCATCGTCAGCAAATTGGCTCATCCCTCGTGCGTTAGGCATTTCTACCCATTCAATAGCATCGATATAAACACCCAAATACCATTCATCCACTTCATCAGGGTTAATAGCGGTTAGTAAACAAAAATTACCTATTACCATTAAACGTTGAATATGATGGGCATACGCGCTGTCTAAGCTTTGTGTTAATGAGTGGCTTAAGCAGTTCATTTTTGTTTTACCATTCCAAAAATAACGTGGCAGTGCACGGGTTGCATTAAGCTGGTTTTTGTTAGCGTAATCGGGCATGTTTTTCCAATACACGCCACGCACATATTCGCGCCAACCCAGTACTTGACGAATAAAGCCTTCAACCTGAGAAATAGATATTTCATCTTGGCGTTGTTGGTATTCTTTGACCACACGGTCGATAACATAGCGAGGATGTAAAATTTTGGCATTTAACGCAAATGATAACCGGCTGTGATAAAAGGTATCTTTATCAGGGCATTGATCTGTCATTGCATCTTGAAATTGACCAAAACGGGGAAGTAAATGTGCACAAAAGTGATCAAGTGCGCTTATTGCTTGTTTACGGGTTGTTGGCCAGCTTAATTGGGTTTCTATTTGCCCAAAGTATTTTATTTTATGTTTATCTAAACGCTCAATGATGGTGCTAACATCATTTTTAAATAATTTGGGTTTGGGGATATCGGCTAAATCGCTTTTTGAAAACTTATTACGGTTATTCGCATCAAAATTCCATTGACCGCCATGAGGTTTGTCATCATCCATTAAAATATCAAACTGCTTACGCATTGCCCGATAAAAATGCTCCATAGTGACGTGTTTATCTTTTTTAAAGCGTTTGTCTATATCGTTAAATGCTAATAAAAAATGCTCGCTGTCACAGGCAGTCACAGCTAATTCGCTGTTAGTGGCAAAGTCGTGCAGTTGTGTTTTTAAACGGTACTCATCTGGGTATTGATATTCAATTGAGGTGCATTCATGCTGCTTAGCTAATCGAGTTAAAAGAGCGGGTAAGTTATCATCGACTTTGGTGTCATTTAACGTTAAATGCAAAACGTTAAAGCCAGCATCTTTTAAGGCGTTAGCGAAGTTTTCCATGGCTTTAAAAAAGGCTGATATTTTTTGTACGTGATGCTTTACGTACTGCGCTTCTTGCATGAGCTCGGCAATAACAAACACGGTGTCATCGGATTTATCTTTAAACCAAGAATGAGCGGGGTTTAGCTGGTCACCTAAAATTAGTTTTAAGGTTTTGAATTTTTTCATAATGAGCCAAAATTATTTTTATACGCAGTATTTTAAAAAGCGATCGATTTTTAAATGTCGTTTTAATCATAGAGCAAAGCAATAAACAGTATTGCTTTTTTTATCAACTTATTACTTATTATGGTTGCTAATTTAGTGGCACATCCTTATAATAGTGGCCATTGTTTAGTAGATTATAAAATTTACTAACAGCGATATTAAGTTATTAACTTTTTATCTATTGGCGCGGGATGGAGCAGTCTGGTAGCTCGTCGGGCTCATAACCCGAAGGTCGTTGGTTCAAATCCGGCTCCCGCAACCAATCTTAATAGTAGGTTTATACTTACTACTTTATATCGCGCATTCTAAGTAATGCGCGTTTTGCGTTTAAGCTAATGAAGTTTAATTTGGTCAGGGTACTGACTCGCAACCAAGCTTGGCCCTAGGCCACACAGTTTTGCGTTTTTTGGTGTGACGCCCCGCTTGGTTCGGGGCGTTGTTGTATCTGCACCGTTTGATTTAATGTTTATCGATTAAATCAAAATTTAAACTCAGTATTTTAGGGCTATAAGCCCTTTTTTTGTTTGTATGGAGGATTTTCGTGACAAAACTTGAACAAGATTTAGTAACCATGTTAACGCCTGCGGTAGAAATGCTAGGCTTTGAATTACATGGTCTTGAGTTTGTACAAGCGGGTCGCCATTCTACCTTAAGAGTATACATTGCTCATGAGGATGGAATTTCAGTTGACAACTGCGCAGATGCAAGTCGTCAAATTAGTGCGATTTTAGACGTCGAAGACCCGATTACAAACGAATATGATTTGGAAGTGTCGTCTCCTGGTGTTGATCGTCCATTATTCAAACAAGATCACTACGAGCAGGCGCAAGGAGAGGAAGTACGTGTGCGTACTAAGCTTCCACAAGACGGTCGCCGTAATTTTAAAGGCGATTTAATAGCAGTTAGCAGCGATATGATCACACTATCTAGCGATGGTGCAGAGCATTTAATCATGCTTAGTAACATTGAACGTGCGAACATAATCGCAAAGTTTTAATTCGAGTGCGAAGGAATAGGGCAAGCGAGGCATTACCCATGGCAAAAGAGATATTATTGGTTGCTGAAGCCGTTTCCAATGAGAAAGCGGTTCCAAAAGAAAAGATTTTTGAAGCTCTAGAGTTCGCATTAGCGACAGCGACAAAGAAAAAGCATGATGGTGAGATTGATGTACGTGTTGCAATTGACCGTAAAACCGGCGATTACGATACATTCCGTCGCTGGCAAATAGCTGAAGTTTTAGAAGATGGTTCTTTAGAGAATCCATACAGCGAAATCACGTTAGAAGCTGCTCAAGTTGAAGAACCTGACTTGAAAATGGGCGACTACGTAGAAGAGCAGATTGAATCAATTAAATTTGACCGCATAACAACACAGATGGCTAAGCAAGTGATCGTACAAAAAGTACGTGAAGCAGAGCGCGCCTTAGTCGTTGAAGCATATAAAGATCAAGAAGGCGAGCTGGTAACGGGTGTTGTTAAAAAAGCAACCCGTGATGCAATCGTACTTGATTTAGGTAACAACGCAGAAGCGGTTATTTATCGTGACGACATGCTGCCACGTGAAAACTTCCGCCCGGGTGATCGTATCCGCGGTCTTTTATATGAAGTGAAGCCTGAAGCACGCGGTGCACAATTATTTGTAACCCGTTCTAAACCAGAAATGCTGATGGAATTATTCCGCATTGAGGTGCCAGAAATTGGCGAAGAAATGATTGAATTACGCGCTGCAGCACGTGATCCAGGTTCACGCGCTAAAATCGCGGTTAAATCTAACGACAAGCGTATTGACCCTGTAGGTGCGTGTGTTGGTATGCGTGGCGCACGTGTTCAAGCGGTATCGTCAGAACTTGGCGGTGAGCGTGTTGATATCGTACTTTACGATGACAACCCTGCACAGTTTGTTATTAACGCAATGGCACCAGCAGAAGTGGCTTCAATCGTAATGGATGAAGATACACACTCAATGGATATTGCTGTTGAAGCTGATAACTTAGCACAAGCTATTGGTCGTAATGGTCAAAACGTACGTTTAGCAAGCCAATTAACTGGCTGGGAATTAAACGTAATGACCGTTGATGAAATGCGCGCTAAGAACGAAGCTGAGTCAGATAAGTTAATTAACTTATTTACTGAAAACTTAGATATTGATGACGAATTTGCATCATTACTTATCAACGAAGGTTTCTCAACACTTGAAGAAGTTGCTTATGTTCCGGCTTCAGAGTTTTTAGAAATCGACGGCTTAGATGAAGAAACAGTGGACGTATTACGTTCACGTGCAAAAGATGCATTAACAACGAAAGCGCTTAAAACGGAAGAAAGCTTAGAAGGCGCTGAGCCTGCTGAAGACTTACTTGCGCTTGAAGGCTTAGAGCGTCATTTAGCATTTGTTATGGCAAGTAAGGGTGTAGTAACACTTGAAGACTTAGCTGAGCAAGGCATTGATGAGCTTGTAGATATTACAGAGCTATCTTCAGAGAAAGCGGGCGAGCTAATTATGGCTGCACGTAATATTTGTTGGTTTGCAGACGAGTAATTTATTAACGGAGGTATTAGAGACTATGGCAGAAGTAAATGTTGAAAAACTAGCCGGTGATATAGGTACAACTGTTGATAAATTACTACAGCAGTTTTCACAAGCCGGTATTACTAAACAAGCAGGCGACAATGTAACTGAAGCTGAAAAAGCGACGTTACTTGATCACCTAAGTAAGCAACATGGTGGCACGGGCTCTGAAGGCCCTGCTCGCATGACATTGCAACGTAAAAGCAAAAGCACATTAAGTGTGACGGGCTCTACGGGTAAAGCAAAAGCTGTGCAAGTTGAAGTTCGTAAAACACGCACTTATGTGAAAAAAAGTGCTGTTGAGCAAGAGCAAGAACAGCAACGTCTAGCCGCTGAAGAAAAAGCACGTCTTGAAGAGCAGCAAAAAGCTGAACAAGCCGCTGCTGAATTAAAGGCAAAACAAGAGGCAGAACGTAAAGCAAAAGAAGACGCTGATCGTAAAGCCAAAGAAGAAGCTAAACGCAAAGCAGATGCTGAGCGTAAAGCGAAACAACAGCAGATGACCCCTGAGCAAAGTGCTAAGTCTGAGAAAGATCGCATCGAAGCTGAGCGTCTGCAAAAAGAAGCAGAAGAGGCCGCATTGAAGAAAGCTGAAGAAGAAGCGAAACGTCAAGCAGAAGAGGCAAGAAAGCTAGCTGAAGAGAACTCAGCACGCTGGAAGAAAGAAGAAGAAGAACGTAAGAAACGCGAAGAAACCGCGGATCACCACCTTACGACTTCAACTTACGCACGTGAAGCAGAAGATGTAGCTGATGCTCGCGAAGAGCAAGGCTCGCGCCGTGCGAAGAAAAAGAAAAAAGCGCCAGCAAAAGATAAATTTGCAGCGTCTAAAGGTAAAAAAGGTAAGCTAAAAGCGCCAGCGTCATTACAGCACGGTTTCCAAAAACCAACGGCTGATGTTAAAAATGAAGTGCGTATTAGTGAAACAATTACAGTTGCTGAGCTTGCATCACGCATGGCGGTTAAAGGCGCTGAAGTTGTAAAAACTATGATGAAAATGGGTGACATGGTTACTATTAACCAAGTTATTGACCAAGAAACTGCGCAACTTGTAGCAGAAGAAATGGGCCATAAAGTTATCATCGTAAAAGAAAACGAATTAGAGCAAACAGTACTTAATGACCGCCATGAAGATGGTAAGTCAGAGCCACGTGCGCCAGTAGTAACTGTTATGGGTCACGTTGACCACGGTAAAACATCGACGCTTGATTACATTCGTTCAGCTAAAGTTGCATCAGGCGAAGCCGGTGGTATTACACAGCACATTGGTGCATACCACGTTGAAACTAACGGCAATATGATCACTTTCTTAGATACTCCGGGTCACGCCGCATTTACATCAATGCGTGCTCGTGGTGCAAAAGCGACTGATATCGTAATCCTAGTGGTTGCAGCTGATGATGGCGTAATGCCACAAACTAAAGAAGCGGTACAGCATGCTCGCGCAGCTGGCGTTCCTTTAATTATTGCTGTAAACAAAATGGATAAAGAAGGCGCAGATCCAGATCGTGTTAAAAATGAGCTAGCTCAGCTAGACGTTATCCCAGAAGAGTGGGGCGGCGATACACAGTATGTTCATATCTCGGCTAAAACTGGTTTAGGTATTGATGACCTACTAGAAGCTGTACTAATGCAATCAGAGCTATTAGAACTAAGTGCGCCGACCGAAGGTATGGCAGCAGGTGTTGTTATTGAATCACGTCTTGATAAAGGCCGTGGTCCTGTTGCGTCTATTCTTGTTCAGTCAGGTACGCTTAATCAAGGTGACATTGTATTATGTGGTCTTGAATATGGCCGTGTTCGTGCAATGCGCGATGAAAACGGTAAAGACATTAAGTCTGCCGGTCCTTCTATTCCAGTTGAGATTTTAGGTCTTTCTGGTATTCCAGCTGCAGGTGATGAAGCCACAGTAGTTAAAGATGAGCGTAAAGCACGTGAAGTTGCACTTTACCGTCAAGGTAAGTTCCGCGATGTTAAATTAGCGCGTCAGCAAAAAGCGAAACTTGAAAACATGTTCTCTAACATGGCTGAAGGTGATGTGTCTGAAGTTAACATCGTACTTAAAGCCGATGTTCAAGGTTCAATTGAAGCTATTTCAGACTCACTAACTAAACTTTCTACTGATGAAGTAAAAGTGAAGATTGTTGGTTCAGGTGTAGGTGGTATCACCGAAACAGACGCAACACTTGCTGCGGCATCAAATGCAATCGTAGTTGGCTTTAACGTACGTGCTGATGCATCTGCGCGTAAAGTAATTGATGCTGAAAACTTAGACCTTCGTTACTACAGCGTAATCTACAGCTTAATCGAGGAAGTTAAGCAAGCTATGTCAGGTATGCTTGCTCCTGAGTTTAAACAAGAGATCATTGGTCTTGCTGAAGTACGTGATGTATTTAAATCACCAAAAATTGGCGCAATTGCTGGTTGTATGGTTACTGAAGGTACTATCAAGCGTAGCGCACCAATTCGTGTACTTCGTGATAACGTGGTTATTTACGAAGGTGAGCTTGAGTCACTACGTCGCTTTAAAGATGACGTTGCTGATGTTCGTAACGGCATGGAATGTGGTATCGGCGTTAAGAACTACAATGACGTTCGCGTTGGTGACCAAATCGAAGTATTTGAAACAGTTGAAGTACAACGTAGTCTTTAATTGTTATTAGGTGGTGTTGGACATTCAAGGTTGTACCTCGATAGCCCAACATAACCTATGCTAAGATTTTAAATGGGGGCTCAGCCCCC
This sequence comes from Pseudoalteromonas sp. SCSIO_11900, assembly GCF_000576475.1. Classification (NCBI taxonomy): domain Bacteria; kingdom Pseudomonadati; phylum Pseudomonadota; class Gammaproteobacteria; order Alteromonadales; family Pseudoalteromonadaceae; genus Pseudoalteromonas; species Pseudoalteromonas sp. SCSIO_11900. The sequence goes on along the minus strand of NZ_KK070023.1, from coordinate 2,931,020 downwards.
ATTTGTGTATCCATTATTTAGTTAGCTTATTATTATTTTTCAATAAGTTATAATTTTAGGAAAGTGAAATGAGAGAATTTTCTCGCACTGATCGTGTTGCTCAGCAAATTCAAAAAGAAATTGCGGTGATTTTACAACGCGAAATTAAAGATCCGCGCTTGGGCATGGTGACAGTGTCTGCGGTAGAAGTATCGCGCGATTTATCTTATGCCAAAGTTTTCATTACCGTGTTTAACACCGAAGATGAAAATGCAGCCAAGCAAAGTGCCAAAGTACTTAACGAAGCAACCGGTTATATCCGTTCGTTGCTAGGGAAACGTATTCGTGCGCGAATCATGCCTGAGCTTAAATTTGTGGTTGATAATTCATTAATGGAAGGGATGCGCATCTCTAACTTAGTGGACTCTATCATTCGTGAAGATAACGCTAAGCATGTTGATGATGAAACAGATAGCGAAGAAGGCACTAAAGACTAATGGCAAGACGCAGTAAAGGCCGTCCAGTTGATGGTATTTTGTTGTTAAACAAACCAGAAGGTATTTCATCAAACAAAGCACTGCAGCAAGCGAAAGGTATTTATTTTGCTCAAAAAGCGGGGCACACAGGTGCGCTTGATCCGCTTGCGACCGGTATGCTGCCTATTTGTTTTGGTGAAGCCACAAAGTTTACCCAGTTTTTACTCGATACAGATAAAACCTATGTTGTTCGAGCAAAACTGGGTGAACGTACTACCACGTCAGACTCTGATGGCGAAGTGGTCGAAACGCGTGATGTTAATGTTACTGCTGAACTGCTTACACAGGAAATTGCTAAATTTTTAGGTGAGTCAGACCAATATCCATCAATGTATTCAGCGCTTAAATATGAAGGCAAGCCTTTATATAAATATGCGCGTGAAGGCATAGAAGTTCCTCGCAAATGTCGAAAAATTAACGTATTTAGCTTAACGCTTGATGAGTTTGATGAGCAAGCCAACGAAATACAAATGACTGCCCATGTATCTAAAGGCACGTATATTCGTACTATTGTTGATGACTTAGGTGAAAACCTGGGCTGCGGCGCGCATGTGATTATGCTGCATCGTAGTGCTGTAGGGCATTACCCAGCAGATAAAATGGTCACACTTGAGCAGTTAGAAACGTTATTAAATCAAGCGAAAGAACAAGACGTTGCGCCTTCTACTTACCTTGACGAACTATTATTGCCAATGGATACCGCGTTAGTTGATTTACCTGTTGTGGAAATTACTAAAGAGCAGGGAATAGCATTTAGCCATGGTCAAGCTGTGGTGCTAGGTAAAGAGTTACCTGAAGGTGCAATAAAAGTTCTGGCTGACGGAATTTTTATTGGTACTGGTGAACGTAATCCTGATGGCCATCTAAAATCAAAACGTGGCTTGTCTAATCAGCAACCAGAGTAAAGTTTAACTTGTAGTTATGCTGATAATTGGTAGAATACGCCCGCTTAATCGTTTTGGCTGAATTAGTGATCGGCTAAAGCACCTGTTAAATTTAACTTTTGGAGTTATTATGTCACTAAGCAATCAAGAAAAAATCGATATCATTGCTAAATTCGCACGCGCTGAAGGCGACACTGGTTCACCTGAAGTACAAGTAGCATTACTTACTTTTGATATCAACAAGCTTCAAGGTCACTTTGCTGATCACAAGCATGACTTCCACTCACGTCGTGGTCTGCTTCGTAAAGTAAGCACTCGCCGTAAACTGCTTGATTACCTTAAAGGTAAAGATATCTCGCGTTACACTGCGTTAATCAAAGAGCTTGGCCTACGTCGCTAAGAACTTGATTATCAAAAAGGGAGCTTTTTAGCTCCTTTTTTTGTGCTCACATTTTCTCGTCTTCACCAGTACTTCTCAGTAAACCCCTTGAAATATCGAATAAAAGCCATTCTGTTATCATTCACAAAGCGAATGTTTTTGGCATTGCTGTAAGCACTATTTTATCTCGGTGCTAAGCTCGCAATTTCACCTGACTTTGTTATATACTATGGCGCGTAGATAAAAAGGTTTATTTACGGTTATTTACATCATTGCCAATTGTAGTACTTAATTGATTTCCAACTGAATACAATTATGTACTGTAATTGGTACTTTGATGAAAACTTAATTAATACTAAAAATACATTTAAGGAATATTTTAAGTGCAAGCAATTATAAAAGAATTTCAACTAGGTCAACACACAGTGACGCTAGAAACAGGTGCTATCGCTCGTCAAGCAGACGGCGCAGTACTAGCAAGCATTGGCGACACGTCAGTACTAGTAACGGTTGTTGGTAAGCGTGAAGCTCAACCAGGTCAAGATTTCTTCCCACTAACAGTTAACTACCAAGAGCGTATGTACGCTGCTGGTCGTATCCCAGGTGGTTTCCTCAAGCGTGAAGGTCGTCCTAACGATGGCGAAACGCTAATTGCACGTCTTATTGACCGTCCAATTCGTCCACTTTTCCCTAATGGTTTTGTAAACGAAGTACAAGTTATCGCGACAGTTGTTTCTGTAAACCCTGAAATCCAACCTGATATGGTTGCGATGATTGGTACATCAGCAGCACTTGCTATCTCTGGTATCCCGTTCAGCGGTCCAATTGGTGCATCACGTGTTGGTTACATCAACGGTGAATACGTACTTAACCCGACACTAAAAGAGCTTGAAGAAAGCCAACTTGATTTAGTTGTTGCGGGTACTGATAACGCTGTACTTATGGTTGAATCAGAAGCAGACGTTCTTGCTGAAGACGTAATGCTAGGTGCGGTTGTATACGGCCATGAGCAATCACAGTCTATCATCAATGCAATTAACGAATTTAAAGCAGAAGCAGGCAAACCTACTTGGGATTGGACTGCACCTGAGAAAAACGTTGCATTAGAAGAGAAAGTAGCAACACTTGCTGCTGATAAAGTAGGCGAAGCTTACCGTATTACTGATAAAGTAGCGCGTAAAGAAGCATTGACTGCTGCAAAAGATGCGGTTGTTGAAGCACTAACAAGCGAGCTTGCTGAAGGCGAAACGCTTGATAAGCAAGAAGTAGGTAAAGTATTCGGTTCACTTGAGAAGAAAATCGTTCGTGGCCGTATCGCTGCTGGCGAAAAACGTATCGATGGTCGTGAACCAGATATGATCCGTGCACTAGATGTAATGACGGGCGTACTTCCACGTACTCACGGCTCTGCAATCTTCACTCGTGGTGAAACACAAGCATTAGTAACAGCAACACTTGGTACAGAACGTGATTCACAGTTAATCGACGATTTAACTGGCACGCATAAAAACCACTTTATGCTTAACTACAACTTCCCTCCATTCTGTGTAGGTGAAACGGGTTTTGTAGGTTCTCCTAAGCGTCGTGAAATCGGCCACGGTAACCTAGCTAAACGTGGTATCCAAGCTGTAATGCCAACATTGACTGAGTTCCCTTACTCAATTCGTGTTGTATCTGAGATCACTGAATCAAATGGTTCATCTTCAATGGCATCGGTTTGTGGTACGTCTCTAGCGCTTATGAACGCGGGTGTACCAATTAAAGCTTCTGTTGCCGGTATCGCGATGGGCCTAGTTAAAGAAGAAGAAAACTTTGTAGTACTTTCAGATATCTTAGGTGATGAAGATCACTTAGGTGACATGGACTTTAAAGTAGCGGGTACAACTAGCGGTATCACTGCACTACAAATGGATATCAAGATTGAAGGTATCACGCAAGAAATCATGCAAATCGCGCTTAAGCAAGCTAAAGCAGCTCGTTTACACATTCTAGGTGTGATGGACGAAGCGATTTCTGCACCTTCTGAAGAGTTATCTATGTTTGCACCGCGTATTTACACGATGCAAATTCCACAGAAGAAAATTGCTGATGTAATCGGTAAAGGTGGCGCAACTATTCGTCAACTTACTGAAGAAACAGGTACTACGATTGAAATCGGTGATGATGGCACAATTAAGATTGCTGCTACAGATGGTGAAAGTGCTGCAAATGCAATTAGCCGTATTGAGCAATTAACTGCTGAGCTTGAAGTTGGGACTATCTACGAAGGTAAAGTTGTACGTATCGTTGATTTTGGTGCGTTTGTAAACATTCTTCCTGGTAAAGATGGCCTAGTGCATATCTCACAAATCAGCACAGAGCGTGTTAACAACGTTGCTGATCACCTTAGTGAAGGTCAAGAAGTTAAAGTTAAAGTACTAGAAGTAGACCGCCAAGGCCGTGTACGTCTAAGTATTAAAGAGGCAATGGAATCAGCAGCACCTGCAGCTGACGAGTCTAAAGACGCGTAATTGCTAATCTTTCATCCAGATAATTACTGGATAGTATAAAAAGGGGCTGTTTAGCCCCTTTTTTTATGCTTTAATGTTAGCAACCTATTATGTTCAAGACGTTAAGTAACATATAACAAGAATGAACCTTACAAGACAGCTTATGTCTTATCTATTTGCTACTTACCTCGGTATAAGGATTTTAATGAGACTTAAACATTTAGCCTTGGCATCTTTTGCTATTTTGTCTTTAAGCGCTTGTCAGGCTACTACTAAACCCGCTGCTATTATTAATGTGCCATTTACTGCGCCACTTGCATCAGACTTTAGAAATGAAATTGCCATTGCTCGTTTTTCAGAGCTATTAAATAGAGCAGACTTAAGTACAGAGCAACAAGCAAAGCTCTATTATGACCGTGGTGTGCTGTTTGATAGCTTAGGCATGACCACTTTATCGCGAATTGATTTTAACCGAGCTGTTAAACTGAAACCTGATTTGGCTGAAGTGTATAACTTTTTGGGGATTCAACATACCTTGATGCAACAATACGAAAAAGCATACGAGTACTTTGATTCAGCCATAGAGTTAAATGAAGAACATGAATATGCGTATTTAAATCGTGGTATTGCTTTGTACTATGGTGATAGAGCCACGCTTGCAAAGGATGACTTTAAAACGTTTTTGGAGCGCTCTCCTAACGATCCTTATCGTGTGCTGTGGCTTTATTTAGCGCAGGCCGCACAAGATAAAACTCAGGCACTCGCTTCGTTAAAAGCTAATGCGGCGGCCCTTGATGAAAACGAATGGGCATATCAGCTTATTGCTTTGTATGTAGGTGATATGAGTGAAAAAGCATTTTTTTCAGGGATAGCCGATGGTGTGAGTTCACAACAAGAATATGCTCAACGTTTATGTGAAGCTTATTTTTACTTAGCTAAACAGCACCAAGCCGCAGGTGAGCTTTCAATTGCAACAGATTACTTTAAGTTGGCGCTAGCAACGAACGTTCATGAATTTATAGAATATAAATATGCACGTTTAGAGCTTGAGTTGATGGCTAGTGAAAGCGCGGGCTAACTTTTTTAAATTAAGTATTTTATTACTGTGCGCTAGCTTAATTAGTGGCTCCAGTAATAAACAAAATAGCATTGGCTTTTGGCAAGTATTGCACGCCAAAGCCAATGTGATTGATAGTTATTGGCAATTCCCTGGTTACTTTGCATCGCATATTTTACAACTCCCCCCGACCTCATTAGCTACCTTAGCACGCAATAAAATAGCCCATGCACAATACGGATATGGGTTATCATTAATAGCCAATAATCAAACTGAAACCGCCAAGCTCTTTTGGCAAGCAAGCCTCGATGAGATAACAATTAAACAACAAAAACATCTCGCAGCTTCATTGCTTGCTCAACAGCGTTGGCAAGATTTAGCGTTATTAAAAGCTCACAATAAGTTACCTAAAGGGGATGCCTTTTATCATTTACAGTTACAACAGCGTGCTCCTTTCGATGCATTAAACCACTCCTTTATGAATAAATTAGGGTTTTTGGTAGCGAGCGAGCAAATTGAGATACAAAAGCAATGCACATTTAATGTGCTAATGCTGAGCGATCACCGTGATGGTTTATATAGGCTCAACCACTTTGTGAAAAAATACGCACAACACCCAGAGCCTAGTAGTAATGCATTTTGTTTTTCAAAGCCTATATATGTTGGTAATGCAATTGCTTGTAACAGCACTAAAGCAACGCTTGCGCAGTGCGATTGGCAACAGTCATCACTTAAGCAGCGGCTTCCTAAAGGATTCGATTTTGCGATTATGATGCCAAAGCAAGGTACTGCCAATGTACATCAGGGCTTAATGCATATTAACTCGCAGGCCAATTATGCGGTCTTTTTACATGAATTAATGCACTTTAATGGTTTTGAAGATGAATACGCTTTACCAGCAAAAAAACAAGCTTGGCTTTGTCAGCTTGAGGGGTTGGTTGCCCCTAACTTGTTTATTGCTCATAACACTGATGCGCCAAAAGGATGGCACAAAAGCAAAAGCTGTCAGCAAGGAGGTGTTGCTTATAAGCCAAGCGCACAGTGGTCTATTATGCAATATCAACAGGTTGGACTTTCAGATCAATATCGGGTTTTGTGGCAAACTCATATAGAGCAACATGCAGATTTATTCCCGCGCTTTTAATCATTAAATAGAGTACTTTTAGGTTGTTTAACCAATGATTATACGATCCTATTAAAACGGCTTAAAAGCTGAGCCGGTTTTATCTCAGTTCATTAATTTATAGACTTTTTTGCTTGATTGTTGCCCCGCTAGAAGCGCTTTCTATAGACAAAAACCATGTTTATCAGTATAACTGTACGTATTAATGTTGTTAAAAAACAGATATAAAACGTATACCCAAGTCACTTTGGTATTTAATAATAACAAGTAGCGAATTGATAAACTTTATGATTCAAAAAGGCCCTTCATTATGACTTTGCTCTGGATACCCCTGTTATCCTTATTAGGCAGTGTTATTTCTGCATGCACCGGCAAACTTTCTCGAAATCAGGCAACGAGCCTAACGGCTATTGCGCCTTTAGCCGCGCTTGCAATTACACTTTATCATGCGCCTGCTGTTCTCGCGGGAGAAACCATTCGTTTTAGCGCGCAGTGGATACCTGCTTTAGGGCTGGATATTTCCTTACGCTTAGATGGCTTGAGTTTACTGTTTTTATTTATGATTTTAGGAATAGGGCTGCTGGTTATTTTGTATGCCCGTTATTACCTAAGTCAAAACGATTCACTGCCAAAGCTATTTAGTTACTTAATGTTATTTATGACCGCCATGCTGGGCATTGTTATGTCAAACAATGTGATTCAGTTATGGGTGTTTTGGGAGCTAACCAGTATTAGCTCGTTCTTGTTGATTAGTTACTGGTGGCATAAATCAGAGGCGCGCAAGGGGGCGCGTATGGCACTGGCGGTAACCGGTGCGGGTGGGTTAGCATTACTGGGCGGCTTAATGCTGCTAGGTGATATTGTTGGAAGCTACGACCTAGACACTATTTTAGCTAGCAAAGCGATTATTCAATCACATGATTTATACGAATTAGCGCTGGTGCTAGTATTACTAGGCGCCTTTACCAAGTCTGCACAATTTCCGTTTCATTTTTGGTTACCCCATGCCATGGCAGCACCTACACCGGTTAGTGCCTATTTACACTCTGCCACTATGGTAAAAGCGGGTATCTTTTTACTTGCACGTTTTTATCCAGCACTGGCGGGAACCGACACTTGGTTTTTATTAGTCGGTTTGACGGGTTTAACTACACTTTTATTTGGCGCTTACATCGCGCTATTCAAACATGATTTAAAAGGTTTATTAGCCTATTCAACAATTAGTCATTTAGGCCTAATTACTCTATTACTCGGCCTAGACACACAACTTGCAACTGTAGCCGCTATTTTTCATATTATTAACCATGCTACGTTTAAAGCGTCGTTATTTATGGCCGCGGGTATTATTGACCATGAAACCGGCACGCGTGATATGCGCAAACTCAATGGCATGTGGCGCTACTTACCTTATACAGCTACATTGGCGATGGTGGCCGCAGCTGCAATGGCCGGTGTACCGCTATTAAATGGTTTCTTATCTAAAGAAATGTTTTTTGCTGAAACACTGCATCAGCAAGTACTGGGCTCTATGTCGTGGTTAATTCCTGTGCTGGCAACCGTTGCAGGTGCGCTGTCGGTAGCGTACTCATCTCGCTTTATACATGACGTGTTCTTTAATGGTGAACCGGTAGACTTACCACGCACCCCTCATGAGGCGCCACGTTATATGCGTGTGCCTATAGAAATCTTAGTGGTGCTGTGTATTTTAGTGGGTATTTTTCCGCACTTTGCAGTAGATGGTATTTTATCGGCTGCTTCATTGGCGGTGCTTGGCCAAGCTATGCCTGAATACAAGCTAACTATTTGGCACGGTTTTAATTTACCTCTACTTATGAGTGGTATGGCGGTAATTGGTGGTTTATTTATTTACGTCAATCGTAAGTACTTATTTCAGTTCCAAGCGTCGTTACCCCCTTTTAATGCTAAAAAAATATTCGAGCGTTTTTTAGCGGTTGTGGTTAATTGGTGTCAAAACAAAATCCAATCAACAGAAAATGGCTCATTACAACGCTATGTATTTATTATGTTAGGCGTTGTATTACTTGCCTCAGGTTGGCCATTATTTGAAATGAAACAGCTAGCTGGCAGTGTGCCTAATACCCCAATTGATATTCAAAATGCTATAGGTACAGGGCTACTGATTATTGGTGCTATTGCTACCGTTATTTGGCATCGAATTCGGATGGTGTCGTTATTAATGCTGTCGATTGTGGGATTAATGGTGTCGGTGGCGTTTACACGTTTTTCAGCGCCTGACTTGGCCTTAACGCAACTTACAGTAGAAGTTGCAACTATCATATTATTAATGTTGGCACTGTTTTTCTTACCGCAAAGTACACCAAGAGAGTCAAGCTCGTTGCGTATTTTACGTGATGTGGTTATTTCCTCTACGGTAGGGGTAATTATTGCTAGTATTTGTTATGCATTACTGACCCGTCCTCTTAATTCAATTTCTGAATTCTTTGTCGCTAATGCTAAAACAGGCGGTGGGGGTACTAACGTTGTTAACGTTATTTTAGTTGATTTTAGGGGCTTTGATACCTTAGGTGAAATCACCGTGTTAGGGATTGCAGCACTGGGTATATTTAAACTGTTATCAAGAATTCCGCTTTATATGCCAGCAAGCGACAGTGAAGGGCGCCCATGGTCTAAAGACCGTCATCCTATTTTATTGGCTTGTATTTCACAAAGCTTATTACCATTGGCGCTATTAGTATCCGCTTATATTTTCTTACGTGGTCATAACTTACCGGGCGGTGGATTTATTGCCGGCCTCGTGACCTCTATTGCCTTTATTTTACAATATATGGCCCATGGTACTGCGTGGATTAATGAACGTTTTGATGTTAACTATCGAAAAATTATTGCATCAGGTATCGCTATCGCCATGTTTACGGGTGTAGGAAGTTGGTTCTTCGATAAACCATTCTTAACTACCTGGTTTGATTACTTTGATATTCCGTTTGTTGGTAAAACAGAGCTTGCCAGCGCCATTGTATTTGACTTGGGCGTGTACTTAACCGTTGTTGGCGCGACGCTAATGATCCTTGCTAGCTTAGGTAATATGACAGCGAACGCAGAGAAAGAAGAGGTAAATATTTAATGGAACTGTTATACGCATCTTGCGTTGGCGTGCTAGTCACCTGTGGTGTGTTCTTATTATTAAGAGCGCGCACATTCCCAGTGGTACTGGGGCTGACAATGATTTCTTACGCGGTTAATTTGTTTTTATTCTCATCAGGGCGCTTAACTATCAATAAAGCGGTGGTACTTGGAACTGGCGCTGATTACGCCGATCCGCTGCCACAAGCCTTAGTATTAACAGCTATTGTAATAGGATTTGCCATGACTGCGTTTGTGGTTATTTTATCGATACGAGGGCGAGCAGATTTAGGGAATGATCATGTTGATGGCACCCTAACCAGAAGTAAACGCAAGGAGAGAAAATGATTCAGCATTTAGCATCTTTGCCTGTTTTAATGCCTATGCTAGCGGCAATCATTCTGCTACTGCCACCGTGTGGCAAAAGTTTATTTGCACGGCGATTAACTTCAAGCCTAATGGCTATTTTAACCTTTGTAATTACAGTATTACTGCTGGTTCAGGTTAAAGATAACGGGGTTATTGTTTATGCAATCGGTAACTGGTCAGCGCCGTTTGGTATTGTACTGGTAGCAGATATGCTCTCAACTTTACTGGTTACTTTAACCGCCTTTTTAGGTCTTGGTGTGGTTTTATATGGGTGTGCCGGCGATGACGAGCAAGGCAGCTTTTTCCATCCCTTGGTTCATTTTTTAATATTAGGGGTAAATGGTGCGTTTTTAACGGGCGATTTATTTAACGTCTTTGTCTTTTTTGAAGTGTTACTAATTGCTTCTTATGCGCTATTAATGCACGGCGGCGGTAAACCAAAAACACGTGCAGCACTGCATTACGTTATTTTAAACTTAGTTGGCTCAAGTGTATTTTTAATCGGCTTAGGTATTTTATATGGGGTATTGGGTACCCTAAACATTGCTGATATGGCTAATAAAGTACCGCAGTTAATCGGTGATGATGTTTATTTAGCTAAAGCGGGCGGGTTACTATTGCTTGTGGTATTTGCCCTTAAAAGTGCACTATTACCACTGCATTTATGGCTCCCAAATGCCTATTCAAGTGCGACACCTGTGGTTGCTGCATTATTCGCGATTATGACCAAAGTAGGTGTTTACGCCACTTTACGCGTATATACAGTGGTATTTGGTGAGCAAGCCGGTGAACTTGAGCATATGGCGCAGTCTTGGTTATGGGCGTTGGCCATTGCTACCATAGTGATTGGGGCAATTGGGGTGTTGGCAGCACAAGATTTACGTAAGCTTACCGCAAACTTAGTACTGGTTTCTGTGGGTACTTTAGTGGCACTGGTTGCACTTCAAAATATAAACGCCACAGCTGCACTATTGTATTATTTAGTACACTCAACGTTAGTGACTGCAGCACTATTTTTACTCGCTGATTTAATTGCAACTCAGCGAGGTAAGGTCGGCGACAGATTAGTTGGCGGACGCGCAGTTAAGCAACCATTCTTGTTGGGAGCGTGTTTTATTATCGCTGGACTAACCGTCATAGGTATGCCGCCACTTTCAGGTTTTGTAGGTAAAATTTGGATTTTAAAAACCACCTTAAACAGTGAGAAAGCACTGGTATTTTGGCCTGTTTACTTAATTATGAGCTTAGCGTTAATTGTTGCTATATCACGTGCAGGCACGAGTTTGTTTTGGGAGCATAAAGACAAAGGCGGTGAGGCTGGTGATGTTGCTAATGCACATCCGTTGCAAGTTATCGTACTTGTTGGCCTGCTCACAAGCTCAATACTGTTGGTTGTTTTTGGTGATTTGGCAACGCAATATGCACTTGAAACAGCAACACAACTTCACGATATTAGTGGTGGTATTAATGCGGTACTCAAGGGAGGTCTGTAATGCGCTTAGAAGCTCGTTTTCGTTGGTTACCCACACCGTTTCGTAGTCTATTTTTATTTATAGTATGGCTATTATTAAATAACAGTGTGTCTGTAGGGCATATTATATTGGGTGCATTGTTAGCACTGCTTATTCCTTTATTTAGTATGTCATTTAGAGATCCACAGCCACTCATATTAAAGCCTGGCTTGGCGTTTAAGCAGTTACTTATTGTGCTTTACGATATTATTGTGGCTAATTTACAAGTGGCCTTATTAATAATGGGCCCTTCAAAAAATTTACGTCCAGGTTTTGTTAAAGTGCCTATCGATTTAATGCATGAAATGCCAATTACTATTTTAGCTAGTTGTGTGTCTTTAACGCCGGGTACAGTAAGTGCTGAGGTTTATCCTCTCATTAAGTCACTTAATGAAGACGATGAACCTGCGCAGCGATATTTATTAATTCACGTGTTGGATTTAGATGATGAGCAAGCACTTATCAAACAAATTAAAGCACGCTACGAAGCTCCCCTAAAGGAGATATTTCAATGTTAGATACAGTATTACTGATTGTTTTTTCAATGGTTGGATTGTCATTACTACTAAATCTATGGCGACTTATTATTGGTCCATCAGTACCAGATCGTATTTTGGCGCTCGATACAATGTACATTAACGTTATTGCATTGATTATTTTATATAGCATCAGTATGGGAACAGGTTTATATTTTGAAGCCGCTTTGCTTATCGCAATGTTAGGTTTTATAAGTACTGTGGCTGTATGTAAGTATTTACTTCGTGGCGATATAATTGAGTAAGGTATTAAAATGATAAGTGAATGGATCGTATCAATATTGCTGTTGTTTGGTGGGCTCTTTATTTTAATTGGCTCTATTGGCTTAATTAAACTGCCGGACTTTTTTATGCGTTTACATGGGCCAACTAAAGCAACCACTTTAGGGATGGCAAGTATACTCACGGCTGCGATGGTATTTTTAGCCAATTCAGCTAGTGGCTTAAGCGTAAAAGAAATATTAATCACTATATTTTTATTAATCACGGCGCCCATTAGTGGTTATATGCTAATTAAAACCGCTATTCATCATAAGTTAAAAGCCAAAGATGGAACGAAAGGACTCGATAATATCGAAAAAGATTAACCCTAAAAAACGACAAAAAGCCGAATAATGGTAGTTATTCGGCTTTTTGTTTTTTTGGTTGTTCCCATTTACAACACTTATTGAACATGTGAGTATGGCGTAAATTCAAATACAAAAAGGATATTAATATGGGTAAGGTATTACTTTTATCACTACTTATTTTTTCAACTAACTTATATGCAGCGCAAACTACTAAGCAACAAAAAATTGATGAGCTGGTAGAGGTGATGGATATGGACGCTATGGTTGACTCTATGTATTCTCAAGTTGAGGGCATGATGCAAAATATGTCGGTGCAAATGGGTGTAAAGCCAGATGAAAAGCCAATATTTGATAAATATTATGCCGATATGACTGAGGTGCTAAAAACTAAAATGAGCTGGCAAAAAATGCAGCCTATGATGGTTAACCTTTATGATAAGCAATTTAGTGAGCAAGAGATTAGCGATATGCTCGATTTTTATAAAACAGAGTCAGGGCAAGCTATTTTGAAAAAAATGCCACAGGTGATGCAAGCATCTATGCAAATGTCACAATCTTTAGTGCAAGAAGCTATGCCTGAGATCCAAGCAATTGCTGGGCAGCTAGGTGAAGCACTTAAACAATCGCGTAGCGAAGCGAATTAAACTATAGCTAACCTAGCTCGTAGCAAAATAACGTCTACATTTTCTAGCAGTCACTATTTTGTGACTGCTATATTCTTCCTCTTCTTTAAGCAAGCGTAATCACTTATTTAATGTGCCGATAACGCATTCCCTGAGTTTTAAAATAGCGGTTGACCTGTGTGTTGCACATAGGTTTATTATGTCACTACTAAAAGCCGATGGAGTGAGTTATGTATGTTAAACAGCTAGCTGAAATCATGGAAGTGACCCAAGATACAGTGCGGCACTACACGCGTATAAAGCTACTTAACCCCATTCGTAGCCAAAGCAATGGCTATCAAGTGTATACCGCTGCCGATCAACAGCGTTTAAAGTTTATTATTAGTGCACGGCAACTTGGTTTTTCTATTAAAGATATTCAGCAAATAGTTGCTCAGTCGGAGCTAGGGAATTGCCCATGCCCACTGACACGACAATTAATAGCAAAGCGACTTGAAGAAACAGAGCGGTTATTTCAAGAAACACTCAAACTAAGAACGCGTATGCAAGCAGCGGTAAAACAGTGGGAAAACTCAAGCGATGGTGCTGTAAGTGCCGATATATGTAGTTTAATTGAGACCTTTGTAGATCCCCTTAACGAACAAGTGAGTTCCGAGGAAGCAAAATGAGCAACAATAAAGACACAGTGCAAAATTTTATAATTGAAGGTGCCAATTGCGGCAGCTGCGTCGCAAAAATAGAAAAAGCGTTAAAAAGCGTATCAGGTGCGCAGCGTGTTGAAATGAACTTTGCTGATCGCAGTGTGCAAGTTGAAGGCAATGCGCCATCAGCTGAGCTGATTGAAGCAGTCGAAAATATTGGTTACAAGGCTAAGCCAATGAATAGCGAGTCGGAGCAAGACGCGCTAGATGAAAAAGCCAAAGCCGATAACGCGCACTATAAAAAGCTAATGCGTAATATGGTATTGGCGCTAGGCGTTGGCGCTCCGCTTATGTTGTATGGGCTTATTTTTGATATGAGTGTTACCACCAATGCGCAGCGCATTGGCTGGTTTATTGTTGGTATAGTCACTTTAGTGGTTATGGCCATTGCGGGTAAACAGTTTTATAACGGCGCATGGCAGTCATTTAAAAACCACACCGCCAATATGGATACACTGATTGCGTTGGGCACAGGTACCGCGTGGTTGTATTCTATGGTGGTAGTCATTGCGCCAGGCGTGCTACCCGAGGTGGCCAGGCATGTTTATTTTGAAGCCTCAGCGATGATCATCGGTTTAATTAGCCTAGGCCTTGCCTTTGAAGTAAAAGCCCGCGGTCGCACATCTGAGGCGATAAAACGCTTAATCGGTTTGCAGCCAAAAACCGCTCGGGTAGTGCGTGATAACAAAGAGCAAGATATAGCTATTAGTGAGGTACTAAAAAACGAGACTGTGCGTGTACGCCCCGGTGAAAAAATCCCCGTGGACGGTGAAGTCATTGAAGGTAGCAGCTCAGTGGATGAGTCAATGCTCACGGGTGAGCCTATGCCAGTGAACAAAAGTGAGGGCGATACCGTTGTTGCAGGCAGTGTTAATAAAAGTGGCACGTTGCTATTTAAAGCCACTCATATTGGCAGTGAAACCACACTTGCCAGTATTATTAATATGGTTAAACGAGCACAAAATTCTAAACCCTCCATAGGGCGTTTAGCCGATGTAATATCCGGCGTATTTGTTCCTACGGTAATGATTATTGCAGTGCTCGCGGGCCTTGCATGGCTTAATTTTGGCCCCGAGCCGAGCATTGCTTATGCGGTAGTGGCCGTGACCACGGTGCTTATCATTGCCTGTCCGTGTGCGCTGGGTTTAGCAACCCCTATGTCAATTATGGTTGGGATAGGTAAAGCCGCTGAATCGGGAATACTTATTCGTAATGGAGAAGCGCTGCAAACCACCTCTAAAATTACCACCATGATTTTAGATAAAACCGGCACGATCACAGAAGGAAAACCCACCGTTACCGATATCATTAATTTTAATGACAGCGATAAAGTACACGTGCTAAAGCTTGCCGCTAGTCTTGAAAGCGGCTCTGAACATCCTTTAGCGCAAGCCATTGTAAGTTATGCTGAAAATGAAGATATCACGATTGAAAAAGTCAGCGATTTTAACGCTGTGACGGGGCAAGGTGTTACAGGCATATTAAATGGGCAAACTTTATTGTTTGGCAATGAAGCGCTTATGAGCCAACACAATATCAGTATTGCAGAGGCAAAAGAGCAAGCTGAGCAATTAGCCAGCGCCGCTAAAACGCCAATGTATTTTGCAATTGATACCCAACTACAAGCCATTATAGCGGTGGCCGATCCGATAAAAGACGATTCAGCAGAGGCCATTAAACGTCTACAAAAAAAAGGTATCCATGTTGTTATGCTGACCGGTGATAACCAAGCTACCGCCAGAGCCGTCGCTAACAAAGTAGGTATTAAGGACTTTATTGCCCAAGTAATGCCTGATGACAAAGCCAGTGAAGTAACTAAGCGCCAAGCTAAAGGTGAAATAGTCGGTATGACGGGTGATGGTATAAACGATGCGCCGGCACTGGCACAGGCCGATGTTGGGTTTGCTATTGGCACTGGCACCGATGTGGCGATTGAGAGCGCTGATATCACCTTAATGCGTGGTTCATTACAGAGTCTTGGCGATGCCATTGCGGTTAGTAGCGCCACTATAGTCAATATTAAGCAAAATTTATTTGGTGCATTTATTTACAATGTGGCAGGTATTCCAATTGCTGCGGGGCTGTTATATCCATTCTTTGGTATATTACTCAACCCAATTGTTGCAGGTGCTGCTATGGCGCTGTCATCACTAACTGTGGTCACAAACGCCAATCGCCTGCGCTTTTTTAAACCCAGTAAATCGTAATTTTATAAATAGGAGTAGCATTATGTTGATGTTCAATATACTCGGCGCATTGTTAATTGCGGTTATTATTTACTGGTTTTGGCTATATAAACCTAAGCAAGTGCAGAGTAATAACAACAAAATAACGATAGTGGTTAATAACGGCGTTTATTATCCTGCCCATATTAAAGTGGCTGCTGATAAAAAAGTAACGCTAACGTTTAATCGACAAGACAGCGCTCCATGCGCCGAAACGGTGGTGTTTCCTTCACTCAATATCAGTAAAACGCTCGCTATGGGTGAGAATAACACTGTTGAGCTGCCGGCACTTAAAGTGGGTGAATATGCTTTTCATTGCCAAATGCAAATGTATAAAGGCACGTTATTAGTGTCTTGAATATTAGGGTCTGTTGACCTTTGCGGATTACAATTTGTTCAAACTAGGAGCGGTTTAATCGCGGCGCGAGGTTTGTAACCTAGTGGACTAAGTAAGAACCGAGCAAAGCTTCCGCGTCCTGCTCACGCCCCTTACCTACATCCATGTAGGCAACAAAGAGTAAATCGCCCCTAGGCAGAATCCGAAGGGCAGCGCCTGTTTGGCATTGATGCTGCGTTATCGCCTATTTATGGGGAATAACCACACCACATAGGCTCTGCCTTGCCTAAATACCAAACAGACTGCTGCAAATTTAACCTTGAAAGGTCAACAGACCCTAGATTAATAAAACTAAAAATGGATCCGATGCGTTTGTTCAAGCAGAAAACTGAGAAGGCGTAGTATGAATAAATTAAACCCTAAAAAACTGTTTAATAGTAAATGGACAGCGATCCCAGCAATTAATAAGGAAAAACATTTTATTATTGTTGAGGTTGAGTTTGATGAAGACGGCAACGTCGTTGAATGTATCACTGAAGCGGTAATGTCAAAAAACCAATACCCAATCCAGTGGCGCGATTTAAAAGATCAACAAAAATGGCTGCAAGGTTGGAAATAAAGCAGGCTGTTTAAAACACATTGCTCACGCTCATAGCCCTTATGAGCATGAGCGACTAGTTTATTGTTTTTTAGAACAACACATTGCTAGCGACTCTCCTCTATTACAGCTTGTTTTCATCTCAATTCGCTATTTGGCAACAAAACGAGAGTTTTTAAATCGTTCTTCAAACGTTTTTATAAAAATAATCTAAATATTATTTTAGTTATTATATTTCAATGCGTTATGCGTATTATTTTATACCGTTAAAGTAAGTATGTCGGATGTGTTCAGAGTCGGTTTATTCTCATAACTGCTCTAAACATGATTTTTCCGGTTTTTTCATTCCCATGTCTCTTTTTATTATAATTTAACTTATTGATTTTAAATGTTTATTTATTTCAGTCTCAGTGGTTGTTGCTAAAAAGCAACAAAATCATGGTTTATTTTTATTAAAATGCTTCAAAATCATTCTAACTGCATGTTTTTAAATAACTTTAAAAACATGGCATCGAAGTTGTAATACCTAAGCTGTATTTAGCAAAAACGTGATAAAGCACATCGCTTCATCGCACAACCTAATGAAGGAATTACATTATGAAAACACTTAAATCAACACTGGTATTAATGGCTTTAGCTTCTTCATCAGCGGCTTTTGCAGCAACCGATTTTGACACACTCGATGTGGATGGCAACGGCGCTATTAGCCAAGCTGAAGCATCAGTTGACGCCTCACTTATGAGCCAGTTTACTGAG
This sequence comes from Pseudoalteromonas sp. SCSIO_11900, assembly GCF_000576475.1. NCBI lineage: Bacteria > Pseudomonadati > Pseudomonadota > Gammaproteobacteria > Alteromonadales > Pseudoalteromonadaceae > Pseudoalteromonas > Pseudoalteromonas sp. SCSIO_11900. The sequence continues at coordinate 2,913,246 of NZ_KK070023.1, read as the reverse complement.
CTTGATACTGACCAAAACGGTGAGTTATCTAAAGCAGAGTTTTCTAAGGCGTAACCAGCTTTAGTGCTCAATACTATTACTGATTCTGAGTTGCCCAAGACAACCTAAATAGGCAAGGGAGCCTATGACAAAGAATCGCAAGGATATGAGGTTGATAGTTTTGAGCCAATTATTTTTTATTTGACGAACATTGCACACTTTGAAGGATTATATTATGAAAAAGTTACAATCAACACTGGTATTAATGGCGCTTGCTTCTTCATCTGCCGTATTTGCAAGCACAGACTTTGAAACGCTTGATGTAGATGGCAGTGGCACCATCAGCCAAGCAGAGGCATCGGTTGCTGCTGAGCTTATGGAGCAGTTTGCAGAGCTAGATGTAGATGGTAATGGTGAACTTTCTAAAGACGAATTTTCAGCGTATTAGTTTCCCTTAAGGATCTTTGAAAAGGACTTCTTACCATTTTAATTAAGGCATTTAGCCTAAGGATTAATTATGAAAACATTTACTAAAACACTCGCTTTAATTGCACTTGCTTCATCTTCAGCGGCTTTTGCTGCGGTTGACTTTGATTCTTTCGATACTGATGGCGACGGCGTTATTAGCCAGTCTGAAGCACAAGCTAACTCACAACTAGCTCAATTATTTGATGATTTAGATGTTGATAGCAACGGTGAGCTTTCAAAAGAAGAGTTCGCAAAAATTCAGTAGTTATATTACGGATGAAAGCGTTTATGTAATTTGTAAACGAGACATAAAAAGCAGCTAAGTCGTAAATACTCAGCTGCTTTTTTGTGCGTGGCGGGAAATAGTGTGTGCAGTTGTCACTAAAATAGTGCAATGGCGTCAATGAATTTAAATTAAGCTGTTGATTTTTAAGTTCTTTAATTTTTGGTTTTAAACTTGCTTAGCTGTTGATTAGGGTATTTAAGGAGCCTAATTATGGCGAGAATGAGTTATATAAGTAGTGTTGAGCGCTATAACGAATATGAGCAGCTAATACATAGCTTATTAGAATCAATTTTAATGAGTATAGATGACGGCATCGCTAATAATCGTGATATGCGTTATTTAACAAAGCATTATCCTTTTTTAGAATTACAATACTGTTTAGACGAGAAGGGCTCACAACAGGGCAATAACGTTTGCTTTAAACGTGCCTACAATAAAAAATTGGCACAGAGAGGCAATAATCAGGATTTAAGTGAGCGGCCTTATTTTTTAAATGTAAAAGCCTGTAATGCTATTTGTTTTACTGCGCCTTATATTTCTATTGCGACCAACCATTTATGTATATCTGCGATTAAAGAATTAAACAAACCTATCAATAATCAACATTATTTAGTTGTTGATGTAAGTTTAACGCAGCTTATTGAGTTTGTGATGGGTGATACCGCTCGTGCGACTATGTCACCTTATTTTAAAGCAGGTTATGGGATTATTGTGGCGTGCTTATTTAGTTTGGTGCTTTTTTTACTCAACATCGTATTTATCGACATCTATGAATTAATAACTCACGTAAATAGTTCGTCCGATCCCCTAGAACCCTTTAGCATCATTATTTATATCACGTTAGCATTGGCTGTTTTTGATCTTGGCAAAACAATTCTTGAGGAAGAAATCCTCATGCATAAAGATATTTTTAGACACTCATCAACACGACGAACCATTACCCGGTTTATCTCTACCGTGTTAATTGCTATATCAATTGAAGCACTACTCACTATGTTTAAAGCCGCATTAGGGCAATCAGAGTATTTAATGCCAGCTATAGCGATGATGCTTGCAGTGGTGGGACTTTTAATTGCTTTAGCGATATATGTGTATTTAGGGGCAAAAGCTGAAACATTGCTTACACAGGCACGGGTAAAACTAAAATCCTCCGAGTAGGAGGATTTTAAGTAGTGATGTTTAATTGTATTTATTGTTTGTCAGCGGTGCGTTTAGCTTTAAAGTCAGACTCGCTTGTCCATTTTGGCCAATCACCGTTATTCGCCAGTTGTGAGGCTATATCAACAATCAGTTCTACATCTTGTTTTACCCCACCTAATGACCAATCAGCTGAGTAATCGTCAGCTTCTTTATGGTATTTATGAGTGATGTAGTCAGGATCGGTATCACCTAAGCTCATAAACAGTAAGCTTGGCACACCTTGTTTGGCGAGTGAAAAATGATCCGATCTAAAAAATAAGCCATTTTGCGCACGAGGATCCAGTTTAACTTGACGTCCTTGCGCGTTTGCGGCTTTAGCTAAATAGTGCTCCATAGTCGAGAGGTCTTTACCGTACTGTAAAATATAGTCGGTGCTATCGAGTACGTTCATCCCATCAATATTTAGTAGGGCAACCATATTCTTTGTTGGGATCACGTCACCAGAGGCAAACTGGGCTGAACCAATTAAACCGGTTTCTTCAGCGGTGAAGTTGGCAAAAATAATCGAGCGTTTAAACGGTGTTTGCTGATGCATTTTTTGCATTATACGAGCAATCTCAAGGGTGGCGGCGGTGCCTGATGCGTTATCAACGGCGCCATTATAAATTTTAGGACCGCTGTCGGTTTGTTTAGTGCCAAAGTGATCCCAATGGGCACTAATAACGATGTATTCATCTGGGCTTTCACTGCCTGTGATTTTTGCGACCACATTATGTGATTTTGCATGTGACACTTCGTTTTTAAATGCAAGGGTCGCTTTTAAATTCAACGCTTTAGCTTGAAATTGCTCACCGAGTGCTTGTTGTTTTAATTGTTGGTAGTTTAAGTGTGCTGATGCAAATATTTGCTCGGTGGCATCGAGTGTTAGCCAGCCCATAACGGGCAATTCAGATGCATTGAGGTTGTTATCTATTAGACTGTATTTAGTGCCGGTATTTGAGCTTTCAACTACCCCCCAAGGGTATGCGGCAGGAGCTGTTTCGTGAACAATAAATACCGCTTTAGCGCCTTGGCGCGCGGCTTCTTCATATTTATAAGTCCAACGACCATAATAAGTCATGGCATTACCAGTAAATAACGTATCGTCTTGAGTGGCAAAGCCCGGATCGTTTACCAGCACAATAACGGTTTTACCGGTTACATCAATATTGGCGTAGTCGTTCCAGTTATATTCAGGGGCATTTATACCATAACCGACAAAGACCACATCAGAATTGCGAACATCAATAACAGGCTGCAATTGTTTAGTACGAGCAGTAAAGTCTTTACCCGCTTTAAAGCTTAAATCACCCATGGTCAATTGCATGTTTTGATCTGCGGTGATCATGGCCATTTTAACCGGATGTAAAAAATCACCGTTATAGGCACCAGTTAACCCTATGGCTTTGTATTGTTCACTCAAATAGCCAACGGTTTTTACTTCACCCAATGTTAATGGACCGCGACCTTCAAAGTCATCAGAGGCAAGGGTTTTAATATGCTGTTTTATATTATTTAAACTAACGCCCGGACTGTTTTCGAGCGAGGAAGTGGGGGTTGCAGACTCTGAGCAACCCGTTAGTACAATAACTAAAAAAAATGTGATGGTTTTTATATAAGACATAATAAGTTAGGAAATAATATTTTTTTCGACTATAACCCCAAACAGTAACACAATGCGAATTTTTATCCCTTTTAAACCTATTTTTATTCAGCTTACCTCTTTGGCCCTTTACCCATTAACCGCCATTAAGCAAGTTAAAAATAATAACAAAAGGGATAAGTAATGAAGCAATTTACTCGTCGGGATTTTTAAAGGCAGTCAGTGTAGCTGCCGCTGCTGGTGTGGTTAGTAGCTGTGCATCTAGTGGCAGTGTTCATACTAGCGCGCCTATGCGCAACGTGAGTTAGCTGCCGAACACCCCCGTAACCAGCTCAATTATATTGCCGGTGACATGAACACGACGCTGATTAAAACTCTCAAAGGGCGCAGTATTATGGTGTAGCACGATACGACAACCCCTCGGCCGTACTCACGACATAACTTAATACAAGGCACGAATGGCGTGTTTGCAGGTTTCCCTAATCGTATTGCCCTTGAAACTGGTGGCTCAAAAAGTTTTCATGAGTGGGATTATGATATGAGCGCATGGTATGAGCAGTACGACCATCCCTTATGGACAAAAATGAGTGAAGAGGCGCAGCGCAATGGTGGCCACGGTGGCATGGACTTTTTAATGTTTTGACGGATGATTTACTGCTTAAAAAATGGCGAACCGCTAGATCAAGACGTTTATGACGGGGCGGCATGGTCGGTTATTTCGCCGTTATCAGCCCAGTCTGTGAGTGAGCGTAGCCGCTCAATAGATATTCCCGATTTTATTCGCGGGGCATGGCAAACCGCACAGCCTATGGGCATTGTAAGCTAAGCCAAATAAAAAAAGAGCGCATGCGCTCTTTTTTTATTTATTGGTTATGTTTATTAGCTACTTCTCACATTAACCTTGAGTTTAAGCTTTTGACCTGGCTGTAAGTATTTTTGCCCAGCCAAGTCATTCCATTTAATTATCTCGCTCACGGTTAAATTAAACTTAGAGGCTATTCGCGCTAATGAATCACCCCGACGCACTTTATAAGTAATAGTGCGGTTGGTGTTATTAGCTGCCTCTTTAGGCTGATTTGCTGATTTATAAACAACCAATTTTTGATTTAAACGCAGCACTGCATTTTTCTTCAGCTTATTCCACTTAGCTAATTCACCCATAGTGACATCGTATTCGCGGCTTATGTCCCACAATGTGTCGCCACTTTTTACCGTGTGTGATAGCTTAGTACGCAAACTTTTATTAGCGGCCGCGCGTACTTGCTGAGGTAAATGTTCACTGTTAATTTTACCATCTGTTAGCGGCACTAAAATTTGTTGGCCAACACGAATGACGTTTGAATTAAGCTTATTTAATGACTTTATTGCATTGGTGCTAGTGGCAAATTTACTGGCAATTACCGACAGGCTATCACCTTTTTTAATTTTGTATTGTTGCCAGCGAAGACGACTTTTAATGTCAGTTGCAGCCAATTTTTCTGTAAATTGCTCTACTTTATCGGTGGGTATTAATAAAAAGTGTGGACCATCAGGGTCTGTTGCCCAGCGGTTAAATCCAGGGTTTAGTCTGTATAGCTCGGTGAGGGTCATGTCAGCCATGTCGGCTGCCAGCGCTAAATCAATTTGTGACTCAATATTGACCACTTCAACCACTTGCGCGTTAATAATAGGCTTCCATGACACATTAAAATCATCAGCGCGCTTTAATAAATCGGCTAATGCTAATAATTTAGGCACGTAGGCAGTGGTTTCACGAGGTAAATCAAGTGACCAAAAATCGGTAGGTAAATGCTTTTTACGATTCTTTTTAATCGCACGCAGTAAGCGGCCTTCACCTGAGTTATAAGCTGCAATTGCGTTCAGCCAGTCACCCTCAAGGGTTTTGTGTAAGTATGAGAGATAATCAAGCGCTGCGCGAGTTGATTGCACAATGTCGCGACGCCCGTCATACCACCAGTTTTGTTTTAAATCAAAACGCTCGCCGGTTGCTGGCATAAATTGCCAAATACCCGATGCGGTGCGATGCGAGTAGCCATAAGGGTCAAAAGCACTTTCTACTATAGGTAAAAGTGCAATTTCGATTGGCATTTCACGTTTTTCAATTTCTTCAACAATAAAGTGCAAATACGGCTCAGCACGTTTAGAGATACGATCTAAGTATGCTTGATGGCGCGCATAATAGTTACGTTCAGCAACCACTGGGCGATTTTGGGGAATATCGATAGATAATTGGTAACGAATACGCTCCCAAACATCGTCAAACACAGGGGCTTCCTCTTCGATATCGTTCACTTGTTGATATTGCGCGTTCATCATCAGCGCCGTGTTAATATCGTTTGGACTTGCGCCTTCAAGTTGGTCTTGTGCCTGATTTTGTGAATCTGTGTTTAACGTTGTCAGAGTTTGACAGCCGCTTAGCGCCATCGCTAAGACCAATAAAAGAGGAGATTTATTCATAAATACCAATACATAGGGTAAAAAAACTCGGCGAATACTACCCATAATGAGTCAACATTGCCACTTATGACCGTTAAAAGTTCCAAACAAATATGATTAGAAAATGTTAACTTGTTGTTTGTTAACTAATCGTTTTTTATTCTTGTTATTAAGACACATTTAACCTTAACAGAGCAACAGGCCCTAATTAAAAATGATCTTTGAATTTTCTCAGACTAGCAAAGTTTTCCCAAGGTTCATTGCTTTTTGTAACTAAACAATATTTTTTTGGTATTAATTCTGTAATGTTTGGCAAATTGCTACGCATAAAAGGATTAATTTTCAGCTCATGGCCTATGGTACTTGGCAACGTTATTTCATCTTTATTACGCAATTCATCCACTTGCTGGCTGTAAGCGAGTAACTCGGGGTTTCGTGGCTCAACCGCTTTTGCAAACGCCAAATTCGCCTGGGTGTATTCATGAGTGCAATACACTTTGCAATCACTCGGTAGTGCACTAAGTTTATTAAATGAATGCCACATTTGTTCTGGAGTGCCTTCAAATAAGCGCCCACAACCACCGCTAAATAATGTGTCGCCAGTAAAGGCAAGTGCATCATTAACATAACAAATATGATCGAGTGTGTGGCCAGGCGTGGTGATAATATTAAATGAGGTGCCTAAAACGGTAATCGTTTGGTCTTCATTTAAAGGGCGTGTAATTCCTTTAAATGGACTGTTACTTGGGCCGTAAACCTCAACGTTTGGATACTGTTTTACTAATTGGGCAACGCCATCAGTGTGATCATAATGATGATGCGTTATTAAAATACCGCCTAGGGTTAAATTATACTGTGCTAAATGCTCAGTGACCGGCGCAGATTGGCCAGGGTCAACCACCCACGCTTGGTTATTATGCTCGGTGGTTAAGCACCAAATGTAGTTATCAGAAAAGGCTTTAATTGCTTTGACTTGCACCATGTATCGTTGCTCTATAAAGTGGTATTTAATTAATATTATAACGAGCTTATATAATGAAACCAGCCCTTAGTTTTCAAGAAGGACCCAAACCGTTGTCATGGCAGCAGTTTCCGCATGGTGATCATTTACGTTGTGATATAGAACGCAAATTGTCGCCGTGGCTACCGCGTATGTTTGGCTATCATATGCTTAAATTGGGTAATTTAAGTGGCGAGTTAGATACCAGCAAAAGTTCCATTAAGCATCAAGTATGCGTTGCAGAGCCAGGCCCTTATACCGGAGTGGTGGCTGACATAGACGAACTGCCTTTTTATGAGCACAGTATAGATGCGTGCATTATGAGCCATTGTTTAGAGTATCACTCAGATCCGCATCATATATTACGTGAGGCTCATCGTACGCTTATTCCCGGCGGTTATATCGCCATTACGGGGTTTAATCCGTTTAGCTTTTGTGGCTTGGCGCAGTTACTGCCATTTAGTGGTCAAAAACTACCGTGGACAGGGCGCTTTTTTACCCCTGCACGCGTTAAAGACTGGCTTAATTTACTCGGATTTGAAATTGTGGCCGATGAGCGATTTATTTATTCATCGTTGGCACGCGGTAACCGGTTGTCGCGGTTTGCGTTTTGGCGCAGCTTTACCAAGCAATATTTAAAACCTATGGGCAGTGTATATTTGCTGGTGGCACGAAAGCGTGTTGCGCCACTTACGCCAATAAAACCTAAGTGGCATGCACGGCCACAATTTGCGCCAATAAAAGGGGTAGGGCTTAGGCAGACCTCAAAGCAACATTATCAGCAAAATAAAAAATAGAGCGATATTGAGGGTTACGGTTGGTAACCTTCATCATCAATTAAGTTGTTGCCGCTGGCCGCATCACGGGCAAGGTCGTCAACAATTTCATTATATTTATGGCCACTGTGACCTTTTACCCATTTCCAAGTAACATCGTGCTCGGCGCAGGCTTTATCGAGACGTTTCCATAAATCGACATTTTTAACCGGCTTTTTAGCAGAGGTTTGCCAACCGCGTTTTTTCCAATTGGTGATCCACGACTCAATGCCTTGTTTTACGTATTGGCTATCGGTAGTCAGGGTAACAGGGCATGAACGATTAAGTGATTCTAGCGCAACAATGGCAGCTAGCATTTCCATGCGGTTGTTTGTTGTGAGTTTGTAACCTTGACTTAATTTTTTTTCATGGGCTTCATAAATCATAAAAATACCATAACCACCGGGGCCTGGATTACCTAAACACGAACCATCGGTGTAAATCTCTACGGTTTTTTGCACTGTTTTACCTTGATATTATGTACAATAAAGTGATTATAGAAAGATACCAGAGTCAGGCTTAATTCGATATGGCACGCAGACAAATAGTTTTAGATACAGAAACCACCGGCATCGACCCTAAACAAGGGCATCGTATTATTGAGATAGGCTGTGTGGAGCTAATGAATCGTCGGTTAACCGGCAATAATTTTCACGTTTACATAAATCCACAACGCAGCATTGAAGAAGAAGCAATCGATGTTCACGGTATTACCAACGAATTTTTACGTGACAAACCGCTTTTTCGAGATATTGCCCAAGAGTTTTTTGACTATATTAAAGGCGCAGAACTCGTTATTCATAACGCGCCGTTCGATATTGGCCATATGGATAATGAATTTGCGTTATTAAATCAAGGTTATCAAAACACCCATAGTTTTTGTGGGGTACTTGATACCCTTAAAATGGCGCGTGACTTGCATCCAGGACAAAAGAACAACCTGGATGCGCTTTGCCGTCGCTACGATGTTGATAACACTAAGCGGACGTTACACGGCGCCTTACTGGATTCTGAGATTTTAGCCGATGTTTACCTGGCAATGACCGGGGGACAAGTAAAGCTAAATCTAAATCAAAATAAAGATGACTCAAGTGAAGATCAAAAGGGCGGCATTAGGCGCTTAAACAGCGATAGAGCCCCATTGGTTGTTGTAGCAGCAAGCGAAGCAGAGCAAAGCGCACATCAATCACGTTTAGACATTGTACAAAAGGAGGGCGGCCATTGTTTATGGCGCGCTGAATAAGGCACTATTATGAAAACGCTATTAGTAGTTTCACTGTGTTTAATCGCCGCGTGCTTCATTCCCGATGCACACAGCGTTAAACAAGTTGAAGAGTTAAAAGGCAGCGGTAAACAAAATGAAATACCGTTACTGGATAACCGTTTTCGTATAGATGACAAAATTGATGAAATAAAATTAATATTTTTTAGACGTCCTGGGTCGCCTGCCGTTATTTTAGTTAGACCCGATGGTACTAAATACTTTGCAACCAATGCGGTAGGAAACACCAGCCTAGATTGGTACGACGAATTAAATTACGATCTAGTGGTTATTCGCAACCCTATGCCTGGGCCATGGCAAGTTATTGGCCAAATAATGCCACAGAGCCGTATTGTTGTAATTGGTGAGCTATTTCTTAAGGTTGATCCACTCCCTAAGATTCTTTTTCAGGGTGAAACTGTAAAGGTAACTGGTGAGATTTTAAATGATGGCGAGCCCATTCGCGCTAATCTTTTCAAAGATGCGGTATCGCTCAATGTGAGTTTTGTGAGTACTAATAATGAAAATTTTGAAAATTTTGGAGCAGGCATACAGCAAGTTACTGAATTTAAAGACGATGGCTACGGATTTGATGAAAGTGCAAAAGACGGTGTGTTTACGGGTGAGTTTACCTTAAATTTCACACCTGGCGAGTGGCGCCCTGAGCTTTATATTACCACTGATGTATTAGAGAGGCGGGTGGTTCAAGATCCTATTGTTGTGCATGAGCCGCCTTTTAGTTTTACCTCAGTTGAAGCAACCGATGAGGGGGACGATCACCGTATTACTATAAATATTGATGAAAAGTTATTAAAGCCTGAAACCGTGATCATGCAAGGGAAAATTTATTATCCTAATAATGAAGAGCAAGTATTTTACTTAGACACTAATAACACCGCAGTAAGAGAACTGGCTTTACAAGATTACGGATGGGGACGTTACAACATTGAAATTTCTGTGTTTGGCTCAACAGTAAATGACAGAGAGTTTATGGCTACGTTGCCAACCTATTTATTTGAAATAGAAAGACCGATAGAAGTTATCCCAGAAATTCCAAAAGCGAGCATCATTAAGGAAGAAAATATTCCAGAGCCTGTTATAAAACCAAAAGTAATGGCCACGGGATTAATAGCTAGTTTAATTATTGGTGGGAATTTGGTCATATTATTTATTGGTTGGTTATGTATTCGTGTTTTTGTGCAGAATAAACCAATAAAACTTAAATTGAATTTTGCTTTTTTAAAGAAAAAGAAAGCAACCGAGGCAAAAAAATCAGATCAGCAAAAAACAACTGATGCAAAAAATGGCTCAAAAAATGACAAAACAGGTGAAATTTTAAACCTTTCGATGTCAGATGACTAAAAAACCTGTAAAAAAACAAAAAAGCCCTTGACGAAGTAGGGGCTGGTTCGTATTATTCACGCCGCTGTTAGGGGAGACTCAGACAGCAACGAAAATGCGGAGTGGTAGTTCAGTTGGTTAGAATACCGGCCTGTCACGCCGGGGGTCGCGGGTTCGAGTCCCGTCCACTCCGCCAACACTTACACAACATATGGTTGTAAAACATATTCTTATTATGGAGTGGTAGTTCAGTTGGTTAGAATACCGGCCTGTCACGCCGGGGGTCGCGGGTTCGAGTCCCGTCCACTCCGCCAATAAGAAAAAATAACAGTTTAAATACGCGCTGGAGTGGTAGTTCAGTTGGTTAGAATACCGGCCTGTCACGCCGGGGGTCGCGGGTTCGAGTCCCGTCCACTCCGCCAACTATTTAAACATTGTTATATTACAAAATTTGTATGCTGGAGTGGTAGTTCAGTTGGTTAGAATACCGGCCTGTCACGCCGGGGGTCGCGGGTTCGAGTCCCGTCCACTCCGCCAATAAATTAAGTAATGACAAGTAAAAAGATATCTCTGCGGAGTGGTAGTTCAGTTGGTTAGAATACCGGCCTGTCACGCCGGGGGTCGCGGGTTCGAGTCCCGTCCACTCCGCCATTTGATATCGTAACAAAATTAGTAAGTGCATTACCCCATGCACATACCACTGCGGAGTGGTAGTTCAGTTGGTTAGAATACCGGCCTGTCACGCCGGGGGTCGCGGGTTCGAGTCCCGTCCACTCCGCCACTTGTTATTTCCTCAATAACAAGTTAAAAAATATTTTCCTAATTAATAACAGCTAATATATTTTTCTATCAGCTATCAGCTATCAGCTATCAGCTATCAGTCATAATTTATACGTAAACCGTAGTAGATTTGAATTAAAAACACATAGCTTAATTTTTAGTTTAGTTCATAGCTATACGTGTTATCAAAATTCAAATTGTCCTTTAAAGTCGTTTATATGGCTTGAGGCTAAGTCATAGCGCCGCAGATGTAAAAAGCTTATCTTTATAGTGAAGTGTTAGAGAGGAACGCTGTTGATGCCACAAGCTTTTTCAGAGCTTCTGATACTGTTTCACTTTGCTAAAAGATTTGTCGCTATTAGAAAGCGACGTTACTTTCCCATTAGTGTTGTTTTAAAGCTGTGGTGATGGGTTTTGTTTCTCATAAAAGTTTATTTATAATATCACGCTTACTTATAGGGATATTTTATGATTGAAGTGAAGGGCTTAAATAAGCAGTTTGCTGCCAACGTTGTTTACAATGATTACAATAAGGTGTTTAGCAGCCAAAAAGTGTGTATTGATGCACCTAATGGCCAAGGTAAAACAACGTTGTTGATGATGTTGGCAGAGCTCGAAACGCGCCAAAGTGGGCAGATTTTATTTTCTAAAAAAGCATTAACCGAACCGCATAAACAAGTTGCTATAGCCTCAGACTGTATTGCTTTACCTGACTTTCTTACGGCAAAGCAAATTATTAACTTGTCCGTGAATACGCTGGGTTGTGATTGGCCAACGACAATAATAGATGGGTTTAATTTCAATGAATTTTTAAATACTCGTTTTGATGCGCTGTCGTCAGGTAATCAAAAGAAATGCCAGTTAATTTTAGCGCTTATGCGTGATGCACCTTATTTACTTCTAGACGAACCCAGCGCAGCACTTGATCAAGCCAGTATTCAGTATTTATTAGTACTGCTTGATGAATATCTAATAGATAAGCCCAATGGGCAAATAGTCATCACCTGCCATGAACCAGCGCCATTTATTGAGCGTGGCTTTGAGTGTATACCGTTATGATTGCAAATTTAAAACAATCAATCGGGCAATATCGCTCTTTTATGGATTATCGTTATCAGGCTTACAAAACTGAACTCACGCAATTATTGTTACAACTAAAAAGCTTTGGGTTGTTATTTTTAGTGGTGTTAGGCTCGTCAGTGTTGGGTTTGATATTACTACTTTTTTTAGGCCTTGGAAAAATTATAGACAGCAGCGCAGCACCCCAATACGGTGCACAAATGGCTTTATTTTATTTGTTACTACAAAGTGTGATGCTCAGCGCAATGAAGTCAGCAATTAAAAATAGTAAGCAGCGGTTATTTCAGCAAACTATTGCACGATCAGTTTGGTTATATTTAGTCGATATTAAACTATTAACTTTAAGTAATGGTTGGCTAATAGCCAGTGTATTAATTGCGCTGGATTTAACACTGTCACAATGGGTTAAAGTACCGCATTTTATTGTATTTATGTTGCTGCAGTTTAGCTTGGGCGTTTTGTGTTTATACAAACCCAGCGCACTGATATATGGTTTTTTATTTAGCACGATATTAGTGTGTGTTCCTATTCATATGCAGCCGCTCACTTATCATATGGGCTTTGCTTTATTGTTTGCGCTGAGCCTTTTTGTCCCCGTGGTTAATGTTAACAGGCGTATTGCAGTAAGTTCATTATTGGGCTTTTGGTTTTGTTATTTATTAAACCATTGTTGGACACTTGTTTGGCGCGTGTCGTTACTTTTATGTGTATTCATGGCATCAGCTGCGTTAATAAACGAACGTGCTGATTTAGTACCTATACTTGTGATATTAGCCATGGCTTTTATTGTACTCTTTAGTAGTTCATTGCAATTTGATTGCGGTAGGGTGTATGAGCAGTATCGATTATTTTTTAAAACATGCGAGCAAGAACGCGCCTTTTATATTAGCCAGTTTTTACCTAGCATATTGCTGTTTTTATTATCCACAATAAGTTATAGCGTTATTTTTGGTTACACTCATATTGTATTATTTGTCATTGGAAATATGTGGTGTGTATTACAGGTTTACCTTGCACAAAAAAAACCAGCGCATTATGCGCTGGTTTGGCTAATTTCAACAGGGTTGCTGCTAGCTTTACTAAATTAGTTAAGCGGCATCTGCCTTTTTAGATTTAGCTTTGCTATTACGCGCTGCTTTGCCGGCAAGTAAATCGGCAGGGTCAAAGTCGTCAACGTTAATAACGTCTAAGCGAGCTTGCTCAACAGCTGCTAACTTATCAGCTTCAGCTTGGCTTAAAATGCCGGCTTCTAAGCCCATTTGCGCCACTTTATCAAGTTGGAAGAATGGCAATTTAACGCCTTTCTCTTTACATACGCGTTCAAATAAAGGCTCTACCTCTAGTACGTCTTTAAGCGTTTGCTCTTGACGACCTACAAGGTTAAGCGGCTCGTTTGTAAGGTATACATAGCTTGCTAAACGATTACGCGTTTCGCTAGGCACTTGCAGTAATTGCGCTAGCTTATGCTCAAGTTTGTCGGTAGGTTTACGAACCGGGCGACCAAACGGGAATAACAATACTTTTAATACGCCACGAAGTGGAGCAGATGGCATATTGTTGATTAAATCAGCAAGCGCACGTTGACAGTGGTAAAGGTGATCCTGACAGCTCCACTGAACCAGTGCAAAATCTTCTTTTTTACGGCCTTCGTCGTTATAACGTTTAAGCGTTGCAGACACTAAGTAAAGGTAGCTTAATAAGTCACCTAAGCGTGCTGAAATACGTTCTTTACGTTTAAGTGAACCACCAAATACTGCCATACTAATATCAGACATAAGTGCAAGTGATGCACTAAAGCGTGACGCTATACGGTAAAACTCTGCCGTTTCGTCTTTGTACGGTACGCTAGTAAAGCGAGCGCCAGTAAGTGCAAGCCACTTAGTGCGCACTAGGTTAGACATGGTAAAGCCAATGTGGCCCATTAGCGCTTTATCAAATACGTTAAGCGCTTCTTCGCGGTCTTCAATTTCACACGCACTTAGCTCGGTAAGTACAAATGGATGACAACGAATAGCACCTTGACCATAAATAATCATATTACGGGTCAAGATGTTTGCACCTTCAACGGTAATGGCAATAGGTGCACCTTGATAGCCACGACCTAAATAGTTATTTGGCCCAAGCATGATCCCTTTACCGCCTAGCACGTCCATTGCATGAATGGTCGACTCGCGCATTTGCTCAGTAAGGTGATATTTAATAATAGCTGAAACAACCGATGGTTTTTCACCTAAATCTACGGCCCCCGTAGACATGCTAACTGCTGCATCAGAGCTGTAAGCGTAACCTGCAAGTTTAGCCAGTGACTCTTCAACACCTTCCATTTTACCAATTGGTAAGCGGAACTGACGACGAATACGGCTGTATGCACCTGTTGCTGTTGCAATTGTTTTAATGCCACCGGCAGAGTTTGACGGCAATGTAATTGCACGGCCCACCGATAAACATTCAACCAGCATACGCCAGCCTTGGCCAGCCATTTCTGGGCCACCAATAATGTAATCCAGGGGTACAAATATGTCTTTACCGCGAGTAGGGCCATTTTGGAACGGCACATTAAGCGGGAAGTGACGACGACCAATTTCTACCCCAGGGGTATCTGTTGGGATAAGTGCACAGGTAATGCCCGGCTCTTTGTTGTCGCTTAGTAAACCATCTGGATCTTGTAGTTTAAAGGCAAGACCAAGTACAGTGGCCACAGGAGCAAGGGTAATGTAACGCTTGTTCCATGTAAGGCTTACACCCACCACTTCTTCGCCATTCCATTGCCCTTTACATACTACACCGTAGTCTGGAATTGAGCTTGCATCAGAACCTGCCTCTGGCGAAGTAAGAGCAAAACATGGAATTTCTTGACCGCTTGCTAAACGCGGTAAGTAATGATTTTTTTGATCTTCAGTACCGTAGTGCTGTAATAACTCACCTGGGCCTAACGAGTTAGGTACACCAACAATTGACGAAAGCAATGTTGATTTACTGGTTAGTTTTTGCAGTACACACGATTGTGCAAATGCAGAGAATTCTAAGCCGCCGTATTCCTTTTTGATGATCATGGCAAAGAATTTATTATCTTTTAAATATTGCCATACGTCCTGAGGTAAATCAGTTAGCTCATGCGTAGCTTCCCAATCGTCCAGCATACTACATACAACTTCAACAGGGCCGTCGATAAATGCCTGCTCTTCAATAGTAAGTTTTGGAACTGGATACTGGTGAAGCTTTTTCCAATCTGGGTTACCACAAAATAAATCAGCTTCCCACCAAGTTGTACCGGCATCAATAGCTGACTTTTCGGTGTCAGACATGCTCGGTGTAACTTTTTTGAAGACCTTGAAAATAGGCTTGATAATATATTGCTGACGAATGCCAGTAACAGAAAGAGGCACTGCGATGATTAAAAAAATCACCCAGCTAATTAAACCAAAAGCACCAGCAAAGGTACCAATTAATAATGTTGCGGCAGAAACACCAAGTGCTGTGTTCCAACTCGCTCTGTGGTAAAGCGCAATGCTGAGCAGTGCGATTAAACCGAGTGTAAATATGAGTGTCATTGCTAATTCCTTAATAGAGGTCAGACCACCTCCTTTAGAGTAGCGCTAGTAACGCTAAGTTTCAAGTACATTACTTAGATTAAAGTGTAGTTATCGGTACGATTATTACAATGCGTTGTATGTTATACGAACAGTTTAACTGTAATGGTTTATTTTGGCTTATCATAAAAAATATAAGCGTTAAAAAAATCAATTAATCTAGTAGTAATATAAGTTTAATTAAGTAAATATACTTATGATGATCAGTGTACGCTTATTAAAAATAGAACGATATTCTATGTTTAGCTTTTTAAAGGTTTATTTATTTTATGTGTGAATTACTTGGCATGTCAGCCAATGTGCCAACGGATATTTGTTTTAGTTTTTCAGGGTTGTTGGAGCGTGGGGGAAATACGGGGCCACATAAAGACGGCTGGGGCATTACTTTTTATGAAGGCAAAGGTTGTAGAACCTTTAAAGATCCCGAGCCAAGTTACCAGTCAGAAATAGCTAAATTAGTTAAAGCTTATCCGATTAAAAGCGTATCAGTTATTAGCCACATTCGCCAAGGAAATCGAGGTCGGGTATGTCTTGAAAATACTCATCCGTTTACTCGTGAGTTGTGGGGGCGTGAAATAACCTATGCTCATAACGGGCAGCTTTCAAATTATCATGATTTAAAACCTGAATATTATCGACCTGTGGGTAATACCGATAGCGAGTTGGCATTTTGCTGGTTGCTTGAAAAAATTCGTGAAAAGTACCCGCAGCGACCAAGTAATATGGCGTCGGTTTTTAGATATGCGGCTAAGCTTTCGCATACGCTACGTGAAAAAGGCGTGTTTAATATGTTATTGACCGATGGTGTATTTGTTTTAGCGTATTGTACTAATAATTTACATTATATAACGCGCCGTGCGCCATTTGGTAAAGCAACACTTATTGATGCTGATATGGTGGTCGACTTTCAACAAGAAACCACGCCAAACGATGTGGTAACTGTGATAGCAACAAGGCCGCTAACCAACGATGAACGCTGGCAAAAAATGCAGCCAGGAGAGTTTGCGTTATTTAAAATGGGTGAATTAATGTAGGTTGGTAGAGTAAAACGAAACCCAACTTAAAGTTTCAAATTTAAGTATTGAAATGAAAAGCCCAAGTTATGGTTATCACACTTGGGCGTTTCGTATTGCATCTTGTAAGTAATTTATTTGGGGGTTATTTCGTTTTTAACTTGTGCAGGTAAAGCCGGTGGATTGATCACGGTAAACGATTTCATCTGCACTTCAAACTGTTCCACACCTTTTTCACCTTTCCACATGCGCACAAGCATATAATCCATTTCTGGGGCAAACCAGGCTAAAGCTTGGCGTTTGTCATTGTCGTATAAACGTTTTACTTTAATGGCTTCTACGTTACCAATCGGTAAGGAAATCATTTCGGTTTCTACCACTTCAAAGTCGTAGTCACGGCAATTACCTTTTTTATCAACCAGTGGAAACGAAAAACTGGTTTTTCCTTTTTTAAGTCCTTCTCGAACTTGCACTTGATAAGAAATACCATCTTGGAAGTTGTCATGCCATTGGCATTTTAGCGGGTAGTCGCTGGTGTTACTGGTGACAGTTTGTGTTTGACGATCAAAGTTAATTTCATACTTTTTGTCAGGCCCAGTCCCCGTGCGGATCATAGCGTACTGAATAGGCTCTACTTTATCGTTAGCAAAGCTAAAAGTTGATGACTCTTGACGTGAGTCAGAGAAAATCATCCATTCAATATCGCTATGGTAAGTGACTTGGTAGTCATTATTATCGAGTTTTTTAAGCGTCCGCTCGGCTTTACCATGATTTGCGCCTTTGCGCAAAATATCGTAGCTGGCTTGATACTGGGTTAACTCACCTGCAATCAGGCTGGTAGGAAGTAATAAAGTGCCCGCACATAATAGCAAGGCACTTAATTTTTTATTTTGGGTAGTGCGCGCCGTGTGCAGGAAGTTGTTTTTCGTCAAGAACTGCATAATCTGCTTCCATCGTAAGTCGTTGTTCACTGAACCACTTGATCACCAAAGGATAAATTATGTGCTCTTGCGCATGCACACGCTTAGCGAGCGTGTCTGCTGTATCGTCTGCAAATACAGGCACTTTGGCTTGAAGAATAACGGGTCCGCCGTCTAATTCTTCAGTTACAAAGTGAACACTAACGCCGTGAACGTCGTCTTTTGCATCAATTGCTCTTTGGTGGGTATTCAGCCCCTGGTACTTAGGCAACAAAGATGGATGAATGTTCAACATTTTTCCAACATATTTTTGCACTAAGTTAGGAGTTAGAATACGCATAAACCCAGCTAATACAACTAGATTTGGTTCAAAAGAGTCAATTATATGCATTAACTGGGCATCGTACGCTTCGCGTGAGTCAAACTCTTTATGACTCAGCACGTGTGTGGCAATACCTGCACTTTTTGCACGCTCTAACCCATAAGCGTCTGCTTTGTTACTAATAACAGCCGCTATATTGGCGTTTATCTCGCCGCTTTCACAGGCGTCTATAATGGCTTGTAAATTTGAGCCACTGCCTGAGATCAAAACTACTAGACGAGTGGGTGCCATTACGCAGCACCACCTACAATTTCAACTTGCTCTTCGCCAGCAACTGCATCTTGGATTTCACCAAGGTGCCATGCGTTCTCGCCAAGATCTTTTAAGATATTTAAGCTATTTTCAAGCTCATCCGCAGGTACAACTAACACCATGCCTACACCACAGTTAAATGTGCGGTACATTTCGTGTGTTGTAATGTTGCCGTTTTCTTGCAACCAGCTAAACACACTTGGCCATTGCCAGCTATCACCTTTAACAACCGCTTTAGCAGATTCAGGTAATACGCGTGGGATATTTTCCCAAAAACCGCCACCAGTAATATGCGAAAGGGCATGCACGTCTACTTGCTTGAACAACTCAAGTAATGGTTTAACGTAAATACGTGTTGGTTCTAAAAGGTGCTCACCTAAGGTTTTGCCATCAATCACTTGATTAGTATCAGCGTTAGAGACTTCTAAAACTTTACGAATTAAAGAGAAACCATTTGAGTGAGGACCGCTAGATGCAAGGGCAATAAGTTGATCGCCTGCAGCTACTTTAGTGCCATCAATAATTTTTGATTTTTCTACCACACCTGTACAAAAGCCTGCCATGTCGTAGTCTTCACCATCATACATACCTGGCATTTCAGCTGTTTCGCCACCAATTAGGGCACAACCTGAAATTTCACAACCTTTACCAATACCGGTTACTACGTCGGCTGCTGTGTCTACATCTAGTTTACCCGTTGCATAGTAATCTAGAAAAAACAGGGGTTCAGCGCCTTGTACTATTAAATCATTTACACACATCGCAACTAAGTCGATACCTACAGTATCGTGCTTTTTAAGGTCAATTGCTAAACGTAACTTAGTGCCTACACCATCGGTGCCTGCTACAAGTACGGGTTGCTTATAACCTTCAGGAATTTCGCAAAGTGCGCCAAAACCACCAATTCCGCCCATCACTTCAGGACGACGAGTTTTTTTAACTACGCCTTTAATACGCTCAACAAGAGCATTACCAGCGTCGATATCTACGCCCGCGTCTTTATAGCTTAGAGACTGTTTTTGTTCGCTCACAGGTTTTCCTCAAAATAGTTGTTTTGATGCTTACTTAGAAACGCGCGTATTTTACAACAATTGCAAGGGCGCGGCTAGTTGAAATCTGAATTTGATTTTAAAGACAAGGACACTTGTCCGCTAGTTGCTGTATTAGTAAACAAAAAAAGCGCCCAATGGCGCTTTTTAATATGGAAATAAAAAATTAATACTACGAATTAGGCTTTAGCTGTAAGTATCGCTCTAAGTGGTGCAGGGTAGCCTTCAATGGTTTTACTGGTGTCAGCGGGGTCTAAAAAGTCAACTAAAGATTCGTTTTCCATCCAGTCAGTTTTACGCTGCTCGTCGAGCGTTGTAATAGCACAATCTTTAATCTGCACATCTTTAAAGCCAACACGTTCCATCCACAATTTTAATGCCGCAGTGCTTGGAATAAACCATACATTACGCATTTTCGCGTAGCGGTCGGTCGGTACTAATACGGTGTTTTCATCGCCTTCAATCACTAATGTTTCAAGCACGAGTTCTCCGCCTGGGCGAAGCTGTGCTTTTAATTGCGCTAAAAAGTCGATAGGGGAACGACGATGATAAAGCACCCCCATTGAAAATACCGTATCAAACGCTTTGAGCTCTGGCAGGGCTTCTACACCTAATGGTAACAAATGCACGTTTTCATCTGGGTTAAAGTGTTTAATTGCCTGAAACTGACATAAAAATAAGTCAGATGGGTCAATACCCACTACAAACTGAGCACCTTCACCGCGCATACGCCATAGGTGATACCCAGAGCCACAACCAATATCTAATACAGTACGGCCTTTTAATGGCTCAATATGCGGCAGAAGTCGATCCCATTTCCAGTCACTGCGCCATTCGGTGTTTATTTCAATACCATGTACAGTAAAGGGACCTTTTCGCCATGGCATCATGCGTTTTAATAAATGCGTAGCTTGTTTTTGCTCGCCTTCGCTCATCTCACCCGGTGCGCCAATTTCTACTTTAGTAGCAATATCAACGTGGGTTGTTTTTACTTCAGGCAAATTTTTAAGTACTTTTTGCCATTTTGGTAAATCACCATGGCTTGCCTCGTTTTGCCAATGTTTTAATTGACCGGGCAGGGTTTCTAGCCAGTGGCTAAGCGGGCTTTGTGCAATTGCTGCGTAAAATTGGTTAAACCATTGAGACATACATTACTCTTTTTATTTAATTGCTACCATTGAGCAAAAATTAAAACATTGATACCACACCTGCGTTTGGCTAAAACCAATCTCGCTTAAACGATTAAAGTGCGTGCTCAGCGTATCGGGGCGCATTACGTTTTCAATGGCTGTACGTTTTTGGCTTATTTCAAGCTCTGAGTAGCCATTGTGACGTTTAAAGTCGTGGTGCAAATCAATTAATAGGTTATCGCACTGCTCGTTTTCGGCTTTAATTTTTTCGCTAAGGAGTAGTACGCCACCGGGTTTTAAGTTAGCGTAAATTTTTTCAAGCACGGCTTGGCGCTGTAAAGGCGGAATAAATTGCAAGGTAAAGTTCATGGCCACAACCGACGCATTTTGAATCTCAAGCTCGTTAATATCGCCCAAAGTTACTGTAACCGGCACGTCTGATTTAAAGCCTTGTAAATGAACCTTGCAGCGCTCAACCATAGCTTGTGAGTTATCTACAGCAATAATATGGCAGTTGTCGGTACGAATATTACGGCGCATACTTAGAGTAACCGCACCAAGCGAGCAACCTAAGTCGTAAAGGTTTGAATTACTTTGCGCATATTCTCCCGCCAATTTACCCATAGTGCTGACAATGGTGGCGTATCCAGGCACAGAGCGCTGGATCATATCCGGAAAAACCTCAACCACATTTTGGTCAAAGCTAAAATCTTTTACTTGTTGCTCAGAGGCGTAAATACTGTCTTTTATACTCACTAAGGCAGTCTCTTTAAAAATAATGGCACTATTTTAACATTTTATACTGGATAGTCAGTGATAAATTCAGTAGCTTGGCTAGAATTATGAATAAGTAAGTATAAAAGAGAACGTTAAATGAGCAAAAGTAAGGTAATTAGCACAGACGATATATTAGCAACCCTATGTCATTCAGTGACGGAGGTACTATCATCAGCCAGTGGTAATGAAATTAGCTACTCGGCTATGGTGCAAAAAATAACGCGCACTTGTATGCGCCCAGATATTGGCTGTTTTGTATTATTTGATGGTGGCTTTACAGGGTTGGTTGTAACTAATTTTACAGCGCAAGCCGCAATGGAAATTTACGGCGATTACATGCGCAACATGGGCATGCCAGAAGAAGAAATTGCCCACAGTCATTTATCAGATGACGTTTCAAATGTAATGGGCGAGCTGATGAACCAAATAGTGGGCGACTTCACGTCAAAAGTGCGTGAACAGCTGCATACCTCTATTACCCAAAATCAGCCAAAAATGATGGCTATTAATAAACAAGTGCAAATATCGGTTGATACCACTATGGATAGACCACAAGCACGTCGTGTAACCTTCACCACGAGCAAGCAAAATATCTTCTATTTAGAGTTAGCGATGGATAAAACAGAGTTCATCAAGCTACATGACTTTGATATTATCGAAGCAGTAGACCCTGATGACATCATCGAAAACGAAGCAAAGCATAAAGCAGAAAAACAAAAAGCTGCGGACGATGCAAAAGCCAGTGATGCAGATGACGACTTTATGGCCGAGCTTGGTTTGTAAAGCTACGAAGCTTTAAAACTTTAAGCTTTAAATAACACAATAAAAGCGCGAGTTTACCTTGCGCTTTTTGGTTTATGAGGGTTATTGCCTTAAGTAATTATTGGTAAATCTCGTTGCGATATAAAAAGCAACTAATGTTATTAGTGTTGGTTTTTTTGTGTAGCCAAAAATAAATAGGGTAACCTATGCATACGACCCAAACCGGCCACAAAACTGATTGAGAAACAATTAATAGATTTATAATAGCTATCAGAGCAAATAAACACGCTACTTTTTGATGCGGGGTTAAACGCTCTTGAAAAGCAAGCCGTCCGATAATTACCATAGTAATTGGCATGATAAAGTAACCTAATGAAACCGCTAGACCATATCCATTTACGGGTGCCCACATGAATAGCCATAATTGTGCACCAACTAAAAAAGATGAAAGGAGCCGTGTTAGCCAAAAATACTTTTCATATCGCATCCTCGTATATATGCCGAGTACAAGTGGCCAGCAACCTTTTAGTAGAATAAAAACAGTTAAAAATGGCATCGTAAATAAAACCCGCCAACCATCTGTTTCATGACCTTGAAGTTCATTTAACAGTGAAGTGTAAGCAAACATTAGTGCAAAAAGTGCTGATGAAATTATATTTAAAGTAACGCCTAATGAAGTTTTAGTAGAGATTTGCATAGTCGGTATATAGAAGATATTTGTGATAATTTTTTTCATGAAAACGATAATATCAAATCATTTAGAACCACCGTTGTACTAGAACGCGTTAAATCGAGTTTAAATGTGCTTTAAATACACTTGTGGTGATAATCAATTACTTTATGATGAAATGATTTATATTTTTGAATAACGAACTCAAAAAATTTTTAGATAGTGGATGAGGAGCTGCAATTGCCTAGCGTCTAACCCAAGCCGTTTATATAAGCACTTGGGTTATAGTCATTGAGTGTTTAGCGGATAATCATTTGCTCACGCTCAGGGCCCACAGACACCATACTCACAGGCACGCCCATCAGTGCTTCGATGCGTTCAACATAGTGCTGAGCGGCCGCAGGCAGACTGTCAAAAGTACGACAACCGGTAATATCTTCATCCCACGCTGGCATGCTTTCATAGATTGGCGTTAAAGCGGCTGTTTGTGGCCAAATAGGATTTTCGCTGTGATCGCCTGCATAACCAACACAGATTTTTAAATCCGTCATGCCCGATAGGCAATCAATTTTAGTTAATGCAATTTCAGTAGCAGCTTGTAGTTCAACTCCATTACGCGTGGCAACAGCATCAAAATAACCCATATCACGTGGGCGACCAGTTACTGCACCATACTCATTGGCGCTTTCGCGAAAATTCTCTTGCTCCGCCATTGCGGTAACGAGTGTACCTGTGCCAACAGATGAACTAAACGATTTAGCTACTGCAATAACACGTTCAGGTCTCAGTGCCGGTAAACCGCTGCCAATTCCTGCATAGGCGGCAGTGACGTTTGATGATGTAGTATAAGGGTATTCGCCATAAACTAAATCACGGCCAGCGCCTAGTTGCGCTTCAAATAATAAGTTTGCATCTTGCTTTTGTAGCGCTTTTAAAGGCTCTGTTACATTACAAATAAATTCACGCCAAGGAGCGCTGACAGCTAATAACCACTCAGTCATTTGTTCAGCTGTTTGTGAAAAATCACAGCTTGGGTAAAGGGCTTTTAGCTGTGGCATTTTCCAATCAAGCATAAATTGAATACGCTCTAATAAAACCTCTGGTTGATTTAACCAACCAACTAAAATGCCTTTTTTCATTACTCGGTCGCCGTATGCAGGGGCAATACCTTGGCGAGTTGAGCCGTAAGCGGCATCACCTAAACGTACTTCTTCAAGTGTATCTTCAAGAGCGTGTAGCGGTAAACACAGGGTTGCACGATCAGAAATGCACAGTTTTACCTCAACGCCAGCGGTTTTAACTTCAGCGATTTCTTCGCTTAATGCGCCAGGGCTTATCACCATGCCAGGGCCTAATACGGCAATACAATCAGGATTAAAAATACCACTTGGTAATTGGTGTAATTTAAACGTACCAAACTCATTCACAACGGTATGGCCGGCGTTGTTACCACCTTGAAAGCGAATACTTGCAGATGCATCCTCTGCTAAAAAATCGACGATGCGGCCCTTGCCTTCATCACCCCAGTTTGCACCTACAACAACAATTGACGGCATAAATTTCTCTCCAAATTGATTGAATGAATATGGTATGCGCACTATCTAAATAAGAGAAATTAATTATAATTATTATCCTGATAAGAATTTCATATCGATTTTAGATAGTTAAGGTCATCAAGATGTTAGATATTCATTGGTTAAAAACCTTTGTCACATTAGCACAACTAAAGCATTTTGGTAAAACCGCCAATGCGCTGCATATGACACAGCCCAATGTTAGCTTGCACATTAAGCAACTAGAAAAAATGACACGGGCGAAACTGATCGAGCGTAATCCGTTTAGTTTGACGCAAGCAGGTTTACGGCTATTGCAGTCTGGGCAAAAAACTTTGTGGGAATTACAGGTTTGCCAGTCTGATTTAAATGCGATAAATGATCTACGCCAAGGCACCCTAACGATTGCTGCAAGTGATATTATTTCTCGGTTGTTGTTGATTGAGCCGTTCCAGCTATTTAAACGTCAGTTTCCAGGAATTGACTTTACTTTGCTCAATACTACCTCATCACAAGCATCGGCGTTGGTGAAAAGTGCGGAGGCTGATCTTGGTTTTGTTATTGCGCAAAAAGAAAGTGAACCACTGCATTTTACGCAATTGCAGCAGATAAAGTGGTGTGCGCTAGGTAATCATTTACAGCTATGGCAGCAAGCTAAAAATAACAACACTATAACGCTGACTGAGCCGCCAACATTAATTTTACTCGGCCATGATACGCGTACAAGAGAGTTACTTGATAGCGCATTACCGTCTTTAAACTTACCGAATTATCGGGTAATGGAAGTGGGCAGTGTGGATGCACAAATTGATTGGGCTGAAGCGGGCTTTGGTGTTGCGATTGTGCCGGAGTTTTCACTGCGCAGTAAAGCAAATTTAACCACTACAGTCACCGCCTTACCCAAGTTTCCAACCACCAGTCTAGGCTACATTGTGCGGCAAAATCAGGTGCTATCAAAAGCGATAAAACAATTGCTACATTGGGTGAGTGAAGAGATCTCACGTAGTTATCGCTAACAAGCGGTATTAGTTAATTTTCACAACAAAAAGTGTAAAGTTTTCATGCATATATTAAGGTGCAGTGCTGGTGGCTTTAAAGCTACAATTATTACAGATTTATGCGGACTCTCTACTGAATGAGCTATTTTAAGAATTTAATAACAAAATTTATAATTATGATGCAACAGCGGCCTGGTTTATTGGCAGTATTTGCGTTTTGTAGTGGGGTCGCAAGTTATGTATTGGTTGAACGTAAAGAGTCATTCTCGCAAATTATTGCCATATTGTTGATAGTTAGTTGGCTATGGTTGATTGTTGATAACTGGCTACGTGATAAAGTTGAGCAACGTTTTGGCGTGGCTATTTCTCCTAATGTTATGCGCTTTGCTTTGCAAATGGTGCAACAGGAAAGCCTTTTTTTTGCGCTGCCATTTTTTCTCGCGGCGACTTCTTGGAATCATCCGCAAGCTATATTTACTTCGTTAATTATTCTCTGTGCGTTTATATCAGTTGTTGATCCACTGTATTATAAAAAATTAGCTAAACACAGTGTTCTCTTTACGGTATTTCATAACTTTGCATTGTTTGTGGCCATTTCAGTCACTTTACCAATTTTACTTAACCTTACGACAAGCCAAAGCATAGAGATAGCCTTGATCACTGCCATTATTTTTACCATTCCTAGCTTAGGTAACTTAATGCCTAACGCGCGTTGGTGGCGTTTTCCTTTGTTAGTTGTATTATTGAGTGCACTTAGTGTTGGTTTATGGCAGCTACGTAGCTGGGTACCGCCAGCAGCGTTGCGCTTAACTGATATCACGTTATCCCATGAAGTCGATATTCAGCAACGCAAGCCCATCGGTAACGTTAAGGTGTTAGATGTAGATACATTAAGACGTGAAGGTTTATATAGTTGGACAGCGGTAAAAGCGCCAAGAGGGTTAAACGAAAAGATTTTTCATGTTTGGACCCTTAATAACCAAGTCGTAGATCGAATTGCATTAAATATTACAGGTGGACGAGAGCAAGGCTATAGAGCATGGACCCACAAAATGAACTTTCCAGCAGATCCAGCTGGGAAATGGCAAGTACAGGTTGTTACTGAATCAGGGCAGCTAATAGGATTAGCTAAATTTACAGTGGGTTCATAATTGATAGGCTTATAAATACGTTAGGGTGAATAAGGGTTGTTATTTTGCTCAACTAACACGCAAAACATACGCAAATCTAGTTCTAGCTGATGGTACTGCGGCTCCATATGGCAGCATAATTTATAAAAGCCTTTGTTATGATCTTTTTCTTTAAAATGCGCGAGTTCGTGCACCACTAATGCTTTTAATAATGGTTCCGGTGCGTGTAGTAAATCGCTGTTGATAGCTAAATCGTGCTTACGGGTTTTACCTTGCATACGATACGTGTGTGTTCCGAGTGCATTGGTGACCATATCGCCTTGTTTTTTAAATGCTGCGCGGCCAAACGGCGGTGCATTTTTTAAATACTGTTTTTTAAGCTCAGTGGCGTAGCTATACAGTAACTTATCACTGGTAATGCGATGCGCCTGCGGGTACTTTTTAAGTAAATACTCACTTACCTTTCCTGCTTTTATTAATCTTAATACTTGCTCAACGATATTGGCAGGGTAGCCGGTAAAGTAACGTGCGTATTCACTCATTATTGTCTCTGTATTTTGAATTTATTTTTAAAAAAGTGCTTGCTGGTGGGCTTCTTTCTCGCCACTAAATGGATTGAGTACGTTGTGATTATACCCCAAATCTTGGCAAAACTGGCGAGCCAGTAAAGGCGCTTCGCGGTTATCAGCCGTATGAAAAAACACATAGGGGCTTTTGCCCTCATTTAGCCACTGGGTTACTTTGCTAAGCCAAGGCTGATAAAAGGTCTTATAATCGTTTTCTAAGTTAGCAATAACGAAGCGCGCCATAGGCTGCGAGCCCGTAGCAATAGCGTGAACTGGTAAGTGGGGCTTTTTTTGTTGGGCGTCTATTAGCGCTTCGGTGGTTGGCTTTACTGCAAAGAGCGCCCGAGTATCCATAGCAATACGGTTTATATTATTTGCCATTAAAAGCTGATTAAGTGCGATTTCGGCCTCACCTTTT
Source organism: Pseudoalteromonas sp. SCSIO_11900 (assembly GCF_000576475.1). Taxonomy (NCBI): domain Bacteria; kingdom Pseudomonadati; phylum Pseudomonadota; class Gammaproteobacteria; order Alteromonadales; family Pseudoalteromonadaceae; genus Pseudoalteromonas; species Pseudoalteromonas sp. SCSIO_11900. The sequence continues at coordinate 2,885,808 of NZ_KK070023.1, read as the reverse complement.
TTGAAAAAATCAGGGTGGCGTACCTCAACCCCATAGTTTAGCTCTTTAGGAAGTAACTCAATAAAAGCGGCAAGCTTAGTTAAATGTTGTGGCGCAAACGCTTTAGGTAATTGCAGCATTATTTGCCCTGTTTTTTCAAATAGAGGGGCGAATAAATTAAGCCAATTAGTTAGCTCATTTTGCACGTTAGTAAGTTGGAGTTCGTGACTAAAGCGCTGATGAAACTTAAAGGTAAATTTAAACTCATCGGGTACACTGGCAGCCCATCGTAATACGGTGTCAGGCGAGGGATCGGCATAAAAACTGGTGTTACCTTCTACCGAATTAAAATGCTGCGCATATTCGCTAAGCATATCGGCATTTTTACACTGGCGTGAAAATAAATTTCCTTTCCATGCGCTGCTCGACCACTGCGGGCATCCAATATATAGCATACAAACAAAAGCCTTGATATAAAGTGCCGGTAGTGTAACAAATAACAAAACAGTGCGCTGTAAATTCCACCCCGAAAGGTAAACACGCCCTAGCATCTTCAACCTACTTGGGTATAATGCAGGGCTTAATTTGATTATTTTGAATTGCTAGCGGCTTTATTTTCATTTTGGTGTTTATAAAAACTTTTAAAACAACAGTGTTTAACCGCTATATGCCTTTTATCTGACAGGAAAACTATGCGCTCTATATACTGCGGACAGCTAAATAAAACTCACGTAGATCAGGAAGTTGAACTATGTGGCTGGATCAACAAACGACGTGACCTTGGTGGACTTATCTTTGTCGATTTACGCGATAGAGAAGGTTTAGTACAAGTTGTATTCGATCCGGAAGTTGAAGGATTAATGGAAACAGCTAACAAACTTCGTCAAGAATTTTGTGTGCAGTTAAAAGGGGTTGTTCGTGCACGCCCAGACAGCCAAGTAAATAAAGATATGGCAACCGGCGAAGTAGAAATTTTAGGTACTGAGCTAACTATTATCAACCGCTCTGAGCCGCTTCCGCTTGATTTTAATCAAACAAACTCAGAAGAGCGTCGTTTAAAATATCGTTACTTAGATTTACGTCGTTTAGAAATGAGCGACCGTATTAAATTACGTGCTAAAGCAAGTAGCTTTGTACGTCGCTTTTTAGATGAAAATGGCTTTTTAGATATCGAAACGCCAGTACTAACTAAAGCAACGCCAGAAGGTGCACGTGATTACTTAGTGCCAAGTCGAGTACACAAAGGTAGCTTTTACGCATTACCGCAGTCGCCACAGTTATTTAAGCAATTGTTGATGATGTCGGGTTTTGACCGTTACTACCAAATTGTTAAATGTTTCCGTGATGAAGACTTACGTGCAGACCGTCAACCTGAATTTACTCAAATAGATTTAGAAACCTCGTTCATGAGCTCTGATCAAGTACGCGGTATAACTGAAAAAATGATTCGTGAAATGTGGCAGTCATTACTAAATATTGATTTAGGTGATTTCCCAGTTATGCCTTACTCTGAAGCAATGAGCTTATATGGTTCTGATAAGCCAGACTTACGTAACCCAATGAAGCTAATTGATGTAGCCGATTTAGTAAAAGACGTAGAGTTTAAAGTATTCTCAGGTCCAGCAAATGATGAAAAAGGCCGTGTTGCAGTACTAACGGTACCAGGTGGCGCATCACTTTCTCGTAAGCAACTAGATGACTACACTAAGTTTATCGGTATTTACGGTGCTAAAGGTTTAGCATGGATGAAAGTAAATGACCGCGATGCAGGCGTTGAGGGCGTACAATCGCCAATCGCTAAATTCTTAAATGAAGATGTGATCACGCAGTTACTTGAACGTACTAATGCACAAACAGGCGATATCATTTTATTTGGTGCGGATAAACGCAACACCGTAAATGAAGCCATGGGCGCACTTCGTTTAAAAATTGGTATTGATTTAGAAATCACTAATTTAGATAGCTGGGCACCACTTTGGGTTGTTGACTTCCCAATGTTTGAAGAAGATGACGAAGGCACATTACACGCTGTACACCATCCATTTACTGCACCAAAAGATATTAGTGCCAGTGAGCTTGAAGCAAACCCAGCAGCGGCTATTTCAGATGCTTACGATATGGTATTAAACGGCTACGAAGTGGGCGGTGGCTCGGTACGTATTCACAATGCAGATATGCAAGAAGCGGCATTTAGAATTTTAGGTATTGAAGCGCAAGAGCAGCAAGATAAATTTGGTTTCTTACTTGACGCACTTAAATACGGCACACCGCCGCATGCAGGTTTAGCGTTCGGTTTAGACCGTTTAGTTATGTTGTTATGTGGTACTGATAACATTCGTGACGTTATTGCTTTCCCTAAAACCACACAAGCATCGTGTTTATTAACCGATGCACCAAGCAAAGCTAACAACGATTCGCTGACAGAGCTTGCAATTAGTGTAGTTGAGAAAGAATTACCAAGCGCAGAATAAAGCTAATTTTTAGTTAGATAAAAACCCCTTAGGCTAAATACCTAAGGGTTTTTTTGTTTGGCAAAACCCAATTTAGGTGCTTTATTTTTATGAGCGAGCTATTTAAAGAAAGTCATTATTTTGATCAGTCATTTTCAAACTTTACAGCAAATGCAAAGCGCTTTAGCGATATTGAGTTTGAACAATGTCAGTTTATTGATTGCGATTTTAGTCACAGTCAATTTAGTGCCTGTCGGTTTATAGAGTGTGAGTTTATAAACTGTAATTTGAGTGAGCTTAACTGGAATTACAGCTCGCTAGAAGAGGTGAGCTTTGCAAATTGTAAACTCAATAGCATAGTGTGGGGGCAAGTAAATTGGCCGCAATTAGCGCTAACGTCACCGGTGAGTTTTAAACAGTGTGAGCTGAGCCATAGTTCGTTTTTTGAATTACAGTTAAAAGCCTTAACAATGACGAACTGTTTTGCCAAAGATGTCGATTTTAGACACGCTAACTTAGCTCAAAGCAACTTCTCGGATACTGATTTTAGAGACAGCCTGTTTCATCAAACTAATGTGAGAAAAGCAAATTTTGTTGGCGCAACGCAATTTAATATTGATATAACAAACAATGATGTGAGTAATGCAAAGTTTGAACGGCTTGAAGCGTTAAATCTATTAACAGGACTTGATATCGAGCTGGTTGATTAGCCGCAAGAGCTTACGGCTAATACGTGTATTTACTATTAGCAAGCAGGGCCATTTTTGTTACGTGCACTAGCAAGTGAGCGGGCTATGCTCAGTAGCTCAGGCGAAATATCATCAGCGCCATCTTTAATCAGTTTAGTTACATCACCTGATGAATATAAGCTATCGCGCGGTGATTTAATCCCAAGCTCTCTCACAAAGTCTTTGGTTTTACCTGTACTGCCGGTTTCAATAAACTTAAAAATAATGCGTTCGTTGTTACTTTTCGGCTCGGCTTGTAACACTTTAATTTCTTCTTGGTAGGCTTCAATTCTGCTTTGTAGAATGTCGATGCGTTGTTCAATGCTGCTATATGATTTCATGAATGGATTCTTTTGCGATAATAGTAAAACAATAATCGCTATTATCGCACAAATTAGCAAAGGCGCGCGCTAACCTTTATAATAAAAATTAATACTACTTAAAAATATATAGATAATACAATGAAATGCATTTTAAAAATTATAAAAGAGCGTTTAATATTAAGTGCGCTTACTTTAAGTGCTTCGCTATTTGCATCATAAAGTTATGCCCAAGACGATGTAGTGATTGATGATAGTCGTAATCGCTCTATACCTGTAAATATTACCCTACCAACTAACCACCTTAAGTGCAGCGCGCAAGTCAAATGCCCAGTGGTATTTGTAAATGCGGGATATGGCATTAGCCACAATGAATACACCTTTGTAAGTAAGCTATTTAAGCATTGCGGTAGCACATGAGCTTAAAAGTGACCCTGCGCTTAATGATGCGCAGCCTTATTTGACCACCCGTATGGAAAATTAGCACCGGGGTGTTGTAACACTAAAATTTTTAGTTAATGAGCTAAGTGTTAAATACCCTGAGTATGATTTTACAAAACTCACTTTATTTGACCACTCAAATGGTGGAGATATCTCAGCCTTGTATACAGCTATTTACCCAAGTGAAGTAAGCCAACTAATTACGCTCGATCACCGCCGCATGTTATTGCCACGCAATAAAAACATACATGTGCTCACACTTCGAGGTAGTGATTACCCAACCGATGTGAACGTGCTTTTAACCGACCAAGAGTTAACTGTTTATCCTTTTACACAAACGTTGATATCAGAATCACGTCATAACGATATGTACGATGGCGGGCCTAAATGGCTGGTGGATAGAATGAGTAAAGAGGTAGCGGCGTTTTTAGAAAATTAAACGATACAGTCAGCTTTTTAAATTAAAATCCTAAAAATAGCGCAGGCCTACTGCGCTATTTTAGTTTTAAGTTACTCTACCAGTTCACTCACCACCAAAGGGCTATTATGAAGCGTTTTATGCACAGGGCATTTATCGGCTATTTCGAGTAATCGATTTCGCTGAGCGTCAGTTAAATCTCCTTGTAAGGTTATTTTGCGGGTAATGGCCTCTAGATTGCCGGTTTTTTCGCAATCATCACAATCTTGGTTGTAATTGCGGGTATGGTTAAGCTCTACTTTTATATGCTCTAGCGGTAACTCTTTGCGACTTGCATACATGCGAAGTGTCATTGCAGTACACGCTCCAAGCCCAGCGAGTAAATGATCATAAGGGTCTGGGCCTAAGTTTTTACCACCAACATCAGTAGGCTCATCAGCAAGCCATGTATGGTTTTTAGTACTCACGTGCTGAGTGAATTGATGATCTTTTTCTTCAACTAATACACTGCCGTTAGTTAATTTTGCACTATAGGGTGTTTTCTCGTATTTAACATAGCGATTAGCCCACGTAGCAATGACATCGGCTGTGTAGTTAGCGTCTTCTTTATTGCTGAGTAAGTGATCGGCATTATCTAAACTTATAAAGCTTTTTGGATGCTTGGCAGCGGCGTAAATTTTTTCGGCTTCACTAATATTCACGGTGGCATCAATAGGAGAGTGCATAACCAACAAAGCACGCTTAAGCTTGCCTATATGGCTGTTATCGTATTTGGCGATGTCATCTATAAATTGCTTTTTAATCGTAAACTCACGCCCAGCTAAACACACTTTTGCTTCACCCGATTGGTTTATTTCATCTAAATGAGCAGCAAAATTATGGGTAACGTGCTGGGCATCTGATGGCGCGCCTATAGTCGTAATAGCTGACACTTCGGGTATGTGCTCTGCTGCTGCAAGCACCGCAGCACCACCTAAGCTGTGACCTATTAATAACTGAGGTGCTTTAAAGTGTGTTCTTAAGTGATTGGCAGCAGCCACTAAGTCTTGAATGTTTGATGAAAAGTTACTGTTGGCAAAGTCACCATCGCTATTACCAAGCCCAGTAAAATCAAAGCGTAATACAGCAATGCCTTGCTGAGTGAGTGCGCGGCTTATTCGTGTTGCAGCCGCTACATCTTTAGAGCAGGTAAAACAGTGTGCAAATAAGGCATAAAATTTCACCTCACCAGAGGGCTGTTCAAGTTGTCCAGCGAGTTCTAATTCACCGCTTATAAAAGAGACTTTTTGTCGCATGAGAATACCTTAACTAATTGATAAAGTGTGTGGTGCTGATAAATAAGAGATTGGTACGATGGGATGAAAATTCAATACAAGCGTTATTTTGATCTCGATCAAGCTAGAAAGGGCTTGCTAATTGAGTGCGGACATATGTCCTTATAATTTCAAAGGGGTTTGTCTATCCTCGCACAGCATAAAAATGCAGCCTTTATTACTTGAATTAAGTAGTTCAGCTATATTTGAATGTAATACCAATTTGCATAAACCTGTGATTAATTTAATGTATTAAGTCGTTGTTTATCGGCGTTTAAAAAACCTTATCTAGAACAAGTAGATATAATTTTTTTGCGTAGTTAGCATGTAATATTTAGTTAATTTAGTGGATCTTTTCTCAAGCGAATTGGTAAATGGCTTCTAACAACCTACTTACTGGAATGTACCATGCAATTACCTACAGTTGATTATAAAGCGGACGATGCGGCTGCGCAATTTGTTGAATCGTTGAGAAATACTGGTTTTGGCGTATTAAAAAACCATCCTATTCCGCAATCTTTAGTTGAGTCTATTTATAAAAATTGGCAAGACTTTTTTAACTCAGAGCAAAAGCATGAGTTTTTATTTTCAAAAGAAACGCAAGATGGTTATTTTCCACCGTCGGTATCAGAAGTAGCTAAAGGCCATACAGTAAAAGACATTAAAGAGTACTTTCATGTTTACCCTAAAGGCCGTGTTCCTGCACAATTAGAAACTGATGTGCGTGAGTACTACCGTTTAGCTAATGAATTTGCGGCAACATTATTAAGCTGGGTTCAGGCTGAAGCGCCTGAAGAAGTGCGTGCTAAGTTCTCTATCGATTTAAAAGATATGATTGCCCAATCTGAGCAAACGTTGTTACGTATTTTACATTACCCGCCAATGACAGGTGATGAAGAGCCTGGTGCTATTCGTGCTGCTGCGCACGGTGATATTAACTTATTAACCGTATTACCAGCGTCAAACGAGCCGGGTTTACAAGTACAAAAAACCGATGGCGATTGGTTAGACGTGCCATGTGATTTTGGTAGTCTAATTATTAATATTGGTGACATGTTACAAGAAGCATCGGGTGGCTACTTCCCATCAACGATTCACCGTGTTATTAATCCATCGGGTAAAGCAACAACCAAATCACGTATTTCATTACCATTGTTTTTACACCCTCGTCCAGATGTGGTGTTATCGGAACGCTACACAGCAGATAGCTACTTACAAGAGCGTTTACGTGAGTTAGGTGTAAAATAATCCTTTAGCATTTGTAATGCTCAGGTAAATAAAAGCGGCTGTTTAGCCGCTTTTTTAGTATTTGTGTGTATTGATTTGGCACAAAGTAAATAATGGCATGCATTCTGAGCTACTAAAGGTATAATGCGCGCAACTGGCCACTTTGGCCTAATTTGAAATAGAGAGTTTATATGAGTTTTGATGGTTTAGGTTTATCACAGTCTTTAGTTAATGCGGTTTTAGAAAAGGGCTATGAAACGCCAACGCCTATTCAGGCTCAAGCTATCCCAGCAATTATTGCGCGTCGCGATGTAATGGCCGCAGCACAAACAGGTACAGGTAAAACCGCTGGTTTTACTTTGCCACTAATTGAGCGTTTATCGTCGGGCACTAAAGCAAAAAGTAATCATGTACGTGCGCTTATTTTAACGCCAACCCGAGAGCTTGCGTTGCAAGTAAGCGAAAACGTTGAAGAGTACGCTAAGCATTCTGATGTGAGTTCGTTTGTGGTTTACGGTGGTGTAAAAATTAACCCACAAATGCAGCGCCTTCGCAAAGGGGTTGATATTTTAGTGGCCACACCTGGGCGTTTAATTGATTTACATAATCAAAACGCAGTTAAGTTTGATAGCGTTGAAGTACTGGTTTTAGATGAAGCCGACCGTATGTTAGACATGGGCTTTATCCACGACATTAAACGCTTAATTGCAAAAATGCCTGAAAAACGTCAAAACTTAATGTTCTCAGCAACCTTTTCTGACGACATTCGTGCATTAGCCAAAGGGTTAATTAACGATCCGGTTGAAATTTCAGTCGCTGCCAAAAACACCACTGCTAAAAGCGTGACTCAATGCGTGTACGCTGTCGATAAAGCGCGTAAAACGGCCTTATTAAGCCATTTAATTCGTAGCAATGATTGGCAACAAGTACTGGTATTTAGCCGTACTAAACATGGAGCTAATCGTTTAGTTAAGCAACTTGAACGCGATGATATTGTTGGCGCAGCAATCCATGGTAATAAATCTCAGGGCGCACGTGTTAAAGCATTGGAAGGCTTTAAAAGCGGTGAAGTGCGCGTATTAGTGGCAACTGATATTGTTGCTCGTGGTTTAGATATTGTTGAGCTTCCACACGTAGTTAACTACGACTTACCTAATGTATATGAAGATTATGTCCACCGTATTGGCCGAACTGGTCGTGCGGGTGCATCAGGGCATGCCATTTCGTTTGTAACGGTCGACGATGCAGTAGATTTATACGGTATTGAACGCTTTATTGGCGAGTTAATTCCTCGTGCTGAAGAAGAAGGCTTTGAACCGGCTAACCCTGTTGCTGAGCGCGCACTCGATGCTCGCCCACTGCCTGCTAAAAAGCCAAAGAAAAAACAACCATTTAATAAGCCTAAATCAGATAGCAGCAAGCCTAATAGCAAAAAGCCTAACAATGGTGGCAATGGTACGGGCCCACGTCGTGGTGGCTCTAAAAAGCCAGCAGCTAAAACCGATGAAAATGCACAAAACCCATGGGCAAAGCGTCAATCGGTTGGGGGTAGTGGTCAACGCCGTCGTCGTCCAGCAAATAACGACTAATTGTCACTGCGTTTAGTTAAACGCAGCTGCAAAAAAAGCGCTAGCTTTAAGGTTAGCGCTTTTTTGTTTTTAATTTATCAGTAAGTAATTAATGCCTAGGCCAACAAACAGCGTAACGCTAACACTCAGTAACGTGCCTAGCATCACATATTCCGTGAGTTGTTTATCTTTGCTGGCACTTAAGTCGCCAAATCTAAACACGGATTTGGCGGCAATTAAAAACCCAAGCCCAGCAAACTGATCTAATAAAATAAATGTCAGCATAAGTACTCGTTCGAGCATACCAATACTTTGTCCTACTAAAGGGAGGCTACCATCACTAGAAAAGTGATTAGTTAAACGCTCTAACATCATTCTTATAAATACCGCACTGGGACTTAAAATAATAAGGTAACCAGTTATAACCCACAGCACTTTTTCGTTGAACAATAACGCCATAAAATTGTTAGTAAATTGCTGATTATCAGTGAGCCAAATGCTTATCACAATAAGGACGGTGATATGGGCAATTTGGTCTAATAAAAAAGGCTCTACGCCTTTATTTGAATACGATTTAGCAATATCAATAAAGTAGTGACTGATCATAATAATGCCGGTCGCCAGTAATACGCTGCCTAATTGTTGCCAGCCAAAACTATATTCCCAAAGTGCCACAACGACTGCACTGGTAATTCCGTGAACCAATACATGGTAGTAAAGTTTTTTTGCTTTAAAATGACGGGTGTTTCTGTCGTTTACCCAGCTCATGGGTTGCCAATAAAAATCAGCGAGTAAGTGGCCAATAATCAGTGCAACGAGTAATAGTGAAAATTCCATTAGTCATGTCCTTGCTGTATGCTTTTAAGCTGTTGTTGTGCATGTAAAATAAATCGTTCTATCAGCTGATAGTTAGCAAGATTAAGCAGCTTAGTAACGTTTTCGCGGCTGGTATTGAGCTCTTTAGCTAATGCTGCATGGTTGTTATTAGTATGGGTTAAATATACATACAAAGCGTTTGCTTGTTTTTGAGTTATTTTACACAGCAATACATCAACAAACGCTAGGTTTAGCTTAAAGCTCTCATCAACTGGTTGCTTTGCAATAGCAAATGTAAAACGCTGGTTTGTCATTTTATCTAGCTCATGACCAGAGAGAGTAAACGCAGAGCCTGTGGCCGTTTTTATACTCTTACCAGGGTTATCTATGTGCCCCAACGCCATGCTTTGGCGCAGTTCATAGCCGGCAGATTTTAGCTGTAGGTAGATAAGAATAGCGGTGGTAACTAACTGTTCACTTTTTTCTACTTGCAGCTGAAATGCATCCCCACGGTAAATATCCCAAGATGTTGTTTTATTACAATTTGCACGTAAACTTTGCTCTAGCTGATAAAGCATGGCATCGTATTGTTGTTTAGGTATTTTTTGCGATTTAATAATATCGCCGCTGATCACACCAATCATAAAAATCCAGATAAATTATTTATATGTAACTAAATTAGGTTACATTGTTAAATGTAACTATAATTGGTTACGTTGGGTTTGGTAACTAATTTAGGTTACTTAACACGCAATTGCAAGTATCACTCATTAGGACATAATAATGACCTCACAACAAAGCAGTAAACCTCGTGTAGGTATTTTTGTCGATGTACAAAATATTTATTACACCTGTCGCGAAAGCCACGGTAAAAACTTTGATTACAATGCCTTTTGGCGAATGATAGAGCAACAATACGATATTGAATGTGCGTTTGCTTATGCAATATACCGAGGTGATGAAAAGCAAAATCAGTTTCAAAATATTTTGCGCGCTATTGGCTTTGAAGTAAAACTAAAACCCTTTATTCAACGCCGTGACGGCAGTGCCAAAGGCGATTGGGATGTAGGTATAACCATAGATATGCTAGAGCAGGGAAAGCAGCTTGATAAGGTTATTTTACTCTCGGGTGACGGTGACTTTGCGTTATTACTGGGGCACTTAAAAAATCAATACAATGTTCCGTGTGATGTATACGGTGCTGATAAATTAACCGCAGAGGTACTTAAGCAAAGTGCTGAGCAATTTCATTTAATTGACAATCAGTTACTACTTTAAAAATTCTAAGCGCTGCGTTGGTTCGGTGTATTTTTGAGCAGAATGCCCACCTTCAACATGAGCATTTTTAATACAACGGGTACATAGATTAATTAAGCCTAATTTAGGCTTTTTTTATGGCGGTAATAAATTGGGTTTAGTAGATGATTATGGTAATTTTAAGAATCAATTAGTATCAAGGAATTACATGCTTAACTACAGTAATATGCCATTAGACAGAGGCTCAAATGCGCGCAAAGACCCTACTTGGGTAGACGCAAAAAAAACAGCAGACAGCTTATGGCTTTTAGTTAAAGGCAATCACACCTTATTTGCTAACAGTAGTCCTGAGGTGGTGTATTTGGCTTACCTACAGGTGGCACATTTAGATTTAACGCAGGCTATTTTTTTAGGTTCAAATAAACAGGATAATGCCGTATTTGCGCTAGATGTAACCGCACTCGACGAGTCGTTATTAGCAACGATTGTTGGTGATGCCCAGTTTGCAGATATTCGCCAGTTTGGTACACAGGTGGCGCTTGAAGATGGCTCAAATGCAGCGCTTGCCCGAGGGTTATGTTACTGGCATGCCACTCATAGTTTTTGTGGCCGTTGTGGTACCAAAAACCACTTAGTTGAAGCGGGTCACTCTCGATTATGCGACAATCCTGCGTGTTTGCACCAGACTTTTCCGCGTACCGATCCTGCGGTTATTATGGTAGTAACTAAAACATTTTCTGATGGGATTGAACGCTGCTTATTGGGTCGCCAAGCAACTTGGCCAAAAGGATTGTATTCATCGCTTGCAGGCTTTGTTGACCCTGGTGAAACCCTTGAACAAACCGTGATCCGAGAAGTAAAAGAAGAGGCGGGTATTATTGTGGAAAAAGCGGAGTATATTGCTTCGCAACCTTGGCCGTTTCCTTCGTCAATTATGCTGGGTTTTATTGCCACAGCAAGCAGTGATGAAATAAGCACAGAGCAAGATGAACTTGAAGATGCGAAGTGGTTTTCTCGCGAAGAACTTGCGCAATTTAAAGATTGGCACCATCAAGGGGAGCATTTAAAACTACCTAGAGCTGATTCGATTTCGCGTTATTTAATTGAATATTGGCGTACTCAGATAGAAGGATGAATCATGTCGAGCAAAAATAAAAATACCCAATTAGTGTCATCAGGGCGCAAAAAAGCGTACACCCATGGCGTAGTCAATCCTGTGATACAGCGCGCTTCAACGATTGTGTTTGATTCTGTAAGTGAGCTTAAAGAAGCGGCTAAAACACGCGGTGATAAAACGTTATTTTATGGCCGTCGTGGCACCACTACGCATTTTGCCCTGCAAGAGGCAATTACCGAACTCGAAGGCGGTGAGGGCTGTGCCTTATACCCATGTGGCGCTGCGGCGATAAGCCAAACATTGTTATCGTTTTTAAAGTCCGGTGATCATATTTTAATAGTGGACACTGTTTACGAGCCAACCCGTGATTTTTGCGACAAGATTTTAGCAGGGCTGGGCATTACTGCGACCTATTATCCGCCTATGATTGGCGCAGATATAAAAGAGTACATTCAAGACAATACCAAAATGTTGTTTTTAGAATCTCCGGGTTCAATTACCATGGAAATTCAAGATGTTCCCGCTATGGTGCAAGTGGCAAATGATCATAATGTAATGACGGTGCTTGATAACACTTATGGTAATGGTTTGCACTATCGTCCACTTGAACACGGTGTTGATATTAGTATTCAAGCGGCAACCAAATATATTGTAGGTCATTCAGATGTGATGATGGGCGTAGCTGTAGCGAATAAAACATATTGGCCAACACTTCGTGAACATTCTTATTTACTCGGGCAATGCACCAGTGCAGATGATGCGTATTTAGCACTACGAGGCTTGCGTACCATGGCAGTGCGATTAAATCAGCATGAAAAAGCCGCGCTAGAAGTAGCAAAATGGCTTGAGCAACATGCGTTGGTTGATCATATTCGCCACCCAGCATTTGAAACGTGTCCTGGGCATGAATTTTTCAAACGCGATTTTGACGGTAGTAATGGTTTGTTTTCGTTTGTAATGAAAACCGGTAACCAAAAGGCCATTGATGCTTTTTTAGATAGCTTGCAGCATTTTAAAATGGGCTTTTCTTGGGGAGGCTTTGAGAGCTTAGTAACGGCAAACCTATCAATGAAAGGGCTGCGCTCGCAAACAGGATGGGAGCATGGACCTGTTATTCGTTTGCACATTGGTTTGGAAGATGTTGAAGATTTAATTGCCGACTTACAGCAAGCATTAGTTATTTATGAGCAACATTTATAATTACTAATTGGTTAAATTACATTATTTGTTACAAAGCCTATCTCTGAGTAGGCTTTTTTTTGCTAGCAATTCAACGTGTTTACACTTAGTGTTGTTAAATAACACTTATTGTAAAGCACGAACAACGTCATTAAGGATAGTCAATGGCAATACCATCACCTGTTAACGTAGGGCGCTTAACCCAAATCGCGGGTTTTGAGCTGGTACGTATGTTTTTAACTAAACGAGGACTTATTGCACTGGCGGCTTTTGGGCTAGTGTGGCTTGTTATTTTACGTTACCCCATAGGGCAGGCAGTGGGCATTATCAGCTCCCCCGATTTTGAACAAATAGCCCGTGATATTTCCGGCTCTATTGGATTAAATAAGTTACTTGATTGGCCTGAAGCAGAATTTGCTATGTATTGGCTTATTGCTTTGTATAGTTTTCCTGTTTTTAGCTTATTTATTTGTAGTGATCAAACTGTGGGTGATAGAGAGCGCGGTACGCTAAGATTTTTATCATTACGCTCAACTCGCTTTGAAATACTCTTTGGTCGTTTTATAGGGCAGTTAGCAGTACTAACCTGTTTAGTTGGCATCACGCTTATAGCGACATTGGCGGTGCTCGGGTTTCGCGAGCCGAGCTTACTTGCTGGTGGCCTTGGTCGTGCTGTTTCAATATTTTTAATACTCATAGTTACTTTTTCGCCGTTTGTAGCCTTAATGAGCTTAATTAATACTTTTGCGAGCTCATCTCGCTTATCTATTGTGTTAGCCATTTTATATTTTACAGCCGGTGGCATTATTGTTGGATTACTAGAGTGGCAAATACCCGCATTAAGTGTGCTTGATTATTTATTCCCTGGTGTGCAAATAGAGCTATTAGCGGGACAAAACTTACCGTTACTGAGCGCATTAGCTATTCCACTTGTGCAAACAGCGGTGCTACTTGTGGTTGCTCAACGTATTTTTGCAAGGAGCTCACTATGAAATCATTAATAACAGGGCGTAATTTAAGTAAATCGTACGGCTCAAAACTGGCCCTAAATAATGTGAATTTCGAGATTCAAAAAGGCGCGCCAGTTGCATTAGTTGGCCCTAATGGCGCAGGGAAGACCACTTTATTTAGTTTGTTGTGTGGCTATATCGCACCTAGCATAGGTGAGCTTGAAATACTTGGCCATAAACCTGGTAGTGCTGCTTTATTTAATAAAGTGAGTGCGTTACCACAAGATGCCCAGCTAGATCCGCGTTTTAATATAGATAAACAACTTAGTTTTTATGCCAAGCTACAAGGCATGAGTACTAAGCAAAGCCACGTAGAGGCACTTCGTGTGCTTGATTTAGTGGGCCTTAGCGAAATTGCAAAAAACCGCGCAGGGGACTTATCCCACGGTATGCGCAAGCGTGTAACCATAGCGCAAGCATTAATTGGCTCACCGCAAATTGTGATGTTAGATGAGGCCACAGCAGGACTTGATCCGATTCATGCCAGAGAAGTCAGGGAGCTGGTGTCTGAGCTATCGTCTCAAGCGACGTTTATTTTAAGCTCTCATGATTTAACGGAACTTGAACGATTATGTTCTCAAGTACTACATTTAGATAAAGGCGTATTAAGCGAGCACCAAACTAAAGCAGCAAATACAGATAAGTATTTTTACACTTTAATGCTCAGTGAAGCGTATCAAAATGTGGAGCAACAACTCCAAGCACTTGATGGTGTGAGCCGTGTTTATATGAGCCAACATAAAGAGTATGTGATTGAGTATCAACCAACTAGCGATTCACTTGACATAGCGCTGTTGCAATTTTGCCACCAACATAATTGGCAGTATAGGCAGTTAGTAAATGGTCATACGCTAGAAAATCAAATATTTAAACAGGAGAAACTGTAATGGGATTATTTAGTGGTTTAATGGGTAACGCCAGTGAAGTGGATGATGCCGATTTAGAAAAAGTATTGGCTAATACGCTTATTGAAGGTGAGCGAGTTGAAAAGGCGTATAAAGTAGTTCGTGATATGTTTATCTTTACTAATAAGCGACTAATTTTATTAGATAAACAAGGTGTGACAGGTTCTAAAATGGAAATGATCAGTATTGCTTACTCTAAGATAACTAAGTTCAGTAAAGAGAGTGCTGGGCACTTTGATTTAGACGCTGAGTTAAAAATATGGGTAGGTTCAGATCCAACGCCAATTAGCAAGGACTTTAAAGCTGGTGATAACATAAATGATGTTTATCGGATAATTAGCCAGTATTCATTATAGAAACAAACAAAATCGGTGTAAAATTAAAGTAATTGTTTACAGCTTGTTGCGATTACTTTAACATAAATTACTCCAACACTTTCTTACAAATTCCCTAACAAATACAATTGCTTGATTCAGTTTTCGTTCAGTTTCGTGGCGTTAGCATACCCCCACTTTAGCAATGTAGTTAAAGTACAAAAACAATGTACATAGGGATGTTTCATTATGAAAAAATTAGCAATTATTATTTCAGGTCTTTTATTATCAAGTGCTGCACACGCTGCAGATAGCTATCAATCAATCAGTAACTTAGGTTATAAAGATTCTGATAACAACGATACAATCAGCGTAGACTCTACTTACTACTTCTCTCCAAAAAGCACACTAGGTCCATACGATCAATTCGAATACATCAATAAGCAAAGCAACGTATTTGGTAGCTACGCTGATGACGATTTTGGCGATGAGACTGCTATTGGCGGTGAATACTTCGTTGAAGATTTTGTTGTTGGTGCGTCTTACCAAAATGCTGATTTTGGCTCTAACAACGAGTCATACACACTTTCTGCTGGTTATTTCTTTAACCCAGATTTACTTGCAAAAGTAAGATTTGTTGATCAAAAAGATGGTGATAACGTTACATACTTTTCTTTAGCATACAACCACATGCTTAATAGTACCGATTATGTAGGTTTCACAGTAACATCTGATGATGACTTTGATTACCGTGCAGTAGCTGCAAAATACTTCATTGACCTACAACAAGGTAACTACTTAACAGTAGAAGGTACATTTGTAAGCCTTGACGAAGCAGATGACCAATGGAACGTAGAAACAAACTACTACTTCTCTAAAGCGACTTCTGTATTTGCAGCTTACGATAAAGAAGACAACTACAGCTTTGGTGCTCAACACTTCATCAATAAAAACATTGGTTTAAAAGTGGGTTACGGCAACAACGCAGATGACTCAGATAACGATGCTTACTTTGCTAACATGCGTTTTCAGTTTTAATTAAATAATTAAAACCAGTTAAGTAGTAAAAAGCCCGCATTTTGTGTAATGCAGATCAGTTAAGAATATTTTTATGATCACTTGACTGATCTTTCCATGGCTTCAAAATCCGATATTAGAAATAATATCGGATTTTTTTATGTCTCTCATTCAGCACTTCGATAACATGTCTTCATTTTTAAATGATGTACATACACTAGATAAACTTAAACAGGTTCTTGACCCTGATATTCTTGAACAAGCATTTAAACATGCAGGTGTTGCTACTGTGCGTAAAAGGCGATTACCGCTAGAAGCTATTATGTGGTCTGTAATTGGAATGAGTTTATTCCGAAACGAAACCGTTTGGGATATCGCTAATAGACTCGACATCTCTTTACCCGGAAAAAACAAATTAGTAGCGCCAAGTGCGCTAGTTCAAGGCCGGCAAAGGTTAGGCTATGAGTCAGTCCAACATACATTTCAATTACTTGCACACAAAACCTTTTCCACCCAGTCTTTTGAACAATGGTGCGGACTTAATTTACTCGCTGTTGATGGCGTTAGTTTTCGAACTCATGATAATCAAGATAACAGAGAAGCATTTGGCAGTGACAGTAATCAACATGGAGAAGTAAGCTACCCACAAGTACGAATGTGTAGCCTTATGGAAGTATCTAGCCATTTACTGTTAGATAGCAGCTTTGACTCCCGTCGCATAGGTGAAATGAGCTTAGCTCAACGACTATTACCAGCCGTACCAGATAATTCTCTTACCTTGTTTGACCGCGGCTATTACTCATTAGGACTGTTGCATCAGTGGCAAAACCAAGGAGATAACACTCACTGGATGTTACCCGCGAGGAAGGATTTACAGTATCAAGTTGAACATAGTATAAATGACAATGATAAAATAGTGATTTTGTCCACAAGTCCTCAAGCCAGAAAGAAATTTGAGTCATTACCAGAGACCATGATGGCAAGATTAACCACCTATAAAGTGGATGGAAAAAGCTATCGTGTTCTCAGCTCTCTCATTGACCCTTTACGATTTCCATATGAAGAATTAACAGAGGTTTATACTCAACGCTGGGAAATTGAGCTGGCGTTTAGAGAAATAAAGCAGGGATTGAATCATAGCAAACACACGTTACGTAGTAAGAAACCAGACATGGTACGTCAAGAGTTATGGGGGTTATTACTCGCTTACAATTTAATACGTATCGTCATGCTTGATGCAACTAAAGATGAGGATATTTTGCCTACACAGCTAAGCTTTAGCCAATCTATGCGACAGGTTATCGCTTTCTTTATGTTTACGCCAATACATAGTGCAAGTAAGTTGCCTATTCATTACGATGAGTTACTGACAACACTTAGATTGTTTATCTTACCCGATAGGTTACCAGATAGGCATTATCCAAGGGTGATAAGAAAGAAGCCGAATAAGTACCCCTATAAAAGAAAATGCCAGTCAGTTCTTAACTGACTGGCATTACGCATTTTGTGGGCTTTTTGCTGTGCCTAATAAATGCGTAACTCTACTTTATCGTTATATTTTAATTACAATAGAATCGGCTCATCATTTAGTGGCACTCCTCTGACACCCCATTGTATTTAAATTAAGATCGGTCATAATTAAATCAGTGTTTTTATAACTATAAAAGGAATGTGCTCATGTCAGTATTTATTATATTACTGGTTGTGGTGATCGTGGTATTTGCTATTAAAGATATCCGCCTTAATTTAATTACTCGACCCACTTTTAAAATGTTTAAAAAAGTATTACCGCCATTATCGCAAACAGAGCGAGAAGCCATGGAAGCGGGCGATATTTGGTGGGATGGCGAGTTATTTAGTGGTGAGCCTGATTGGCAAAAATTACACAACTATCCGCGTCCGCAGTTAAGTGAAAAAGAAACTGCATTTTTAGATAATCAAGTTGAAACTTTATTAGCCATGCTTGATGACTATAAAATTGTACAAAAAGACAAAGATTTACCTAAAGAGGTGTGGGACTTTTTAAAAACCGAAGGGTTTTTTGCAATGATCATCCCTGAAAAATTTGGGGGTCTTGAATTCTCTGCTATTGCTAATTCCACCATAGTGTCAAAAATTGCGACTAAAAGCTTAACGGCCGCTGTGACGGTCATGGTACCCAATAGCTTAGGTCCTGGTGAGTTATTACTGCATTACGGAACAACTGAGCAACAAAATCGTTGGTTACCTAGCCTTGCAAAAGGTGACGATGTACCTTGTTTTGCATTAACGGGCCCTGAGGCTGGCTCAGATGCTGGCAGTATTCCTGATTCTGGCGTGGTGTGCAAAGGCGAGCATGATGGTAAGGAAGTGTTGGGACTGCGTTTAAATTGGTCAAAACGTTACATTACCCTTGCGCCTGTGGCGACTGTGTTAGGGCTTGCATTTAAAATGTACGATCCAGATGGATTGTTAGGCGATGAAAAAGAGCTCGGAATAACGTGTGCACTTATTCCAACTGATCACCCAGGTGTTAAAGCAGGAGAGCGTCATTACCCACTTAACATGGCGTTTATGAATGGCACAACGTACGGTAAGGATGTATTTATTCCGCTTGATTGGATTATTGGCGGCCAGCAAGGGGCAGGGCGCGGTTGGCGCATGCTAGTAGAGTGTTTAAGCGCAGGGCGTGGTATTTCGTTACCGGCATTAAGCACTGCAACAGGGCATTTAGCGGCTAAAATGACCTCGGCTTACTCTGTTGTTCGCCAACAGTTTGGCGTGTCAATTGGGCAATTTGAAGGCGTACAAGAAGGGTTAGCACGTATTGGCGGGCTAACTTATGCATTGGAATCATGCCGGTTAATGACCGCAGGTGCAATTGATTTAAAACTTAGCCCGTCAGTAGTGACTGCTATTGCAAAGTACCACATGACCGAAATGGGTCGAATGGTAATGAATGATGCAATGGACATTCATGCAGGTAAAGGGATTCAGGTTGGGCCTAATAACTATTTAGCACACGGTTATATGGGTATTCCCGTCTCTATTACCGTAGAGGGCGCTAATATTCTTACCCGTAACCTTATGATATTTGGCCAAGGTGCAACTCGTTGCCATCCGTTTGTATTAAAAGAGATGGAAGCGGCAGCAATGGATGACGATGATGCTGCACTTGAGCAATTTGATGGCTTATTAATGAAGCACATTGTATTTGCACTGAGTAATGCAAGTATGGCCTTGGTGCATGGTTTAACTCGCAGCCACTTTGCTAAAGCGCCTGTGTGTGGAGAGACGGCCGACTATTATAAACAATTAGGTAGAATGAGCCGAGGATTGGCGTTTACAACGGATGTTGCAATGTTGATGTTAGGTGGTGAACTTAAACGCAAAGAAATGATATCGGCACGTTTAGGCGATGTATTAAGTCATTTGTATATTGCTTCTACCGTGTTAAAACGTTTTGAAGATGAAGGGCGCCAACAAGCTGATTTACCTTTTGTTAAGTATGCAATAGAGACGTCATTGTATGAAATAGGTCAAGCATTTGACGGCTTCTTTAAAAATTTCTCTAACCCGGTGGTTAACTTTGCACTTAAGCGTATTGTTTTTCCATTAGGTAATCATTATCACAAACCAAGTGATGCCACTTCACAAAGTATTTGTGAACACATGACTCAACCAGGCGTATTTAGAAATAGGCTTACCCATTTGTGTTACGTTGATGAGAATGCAGGCACAGGAGTGATGGAAAATGCTTTTTTAGCAATGCACGATATGCAAAATCAATTTAAACAGTTAAAACAGTGGCAACGAAAAGGCAAGGTACCTGCCACCTATGATATTGAACAAGCGATTGATTACGCACTTGAACACGAGCTCGTAACGAAGGTTGATGGTGAAGCAATGCATCATGCCAATAAGCTAAGAATGCAGGCTATTGCGGTTGATAACTTTAAACCTGAAGACATTTAACACTGGATTATAATAAAGTAGATAATAAAAAAGCCTTAAATTTATGATTTAAGGCTTTTTTATGTTTTGTATTTTTTAAGCTCGAATATACGGTTATCGTTACTAAGGCTCTGAATGACTGATCAGCGCCCGTAAGGATCGGCGATGATTTTATCTACGTACCACTTACCTTTTATTTTAAGCATTTCGATACTACGGAAATCATCGATTTTTTTACCATTTAAGTAACCGGTAAATACAATGTTTATTTTAGCCTGATTGCCATACTGTTCTCGCAGGCTTGAATTTGACATATCAATTTCAATTACCACTTCATCGAATTGTAAATTAATAAGACTACGGGCAAATTGTTTTGCCGTCCCATACGATTTCATTATGCGGGCTAATTTAGGCGTTGCGAAATCGCAGGCTTTTTGCAAATTATGCTGGTTATAAAGCGCATCAAAATACACAGTAGCAGTGTCGCCTGGACGATCATTGTCAATGTACTGCTCTTTAGGTCTAGTATTTTCATTACAGCCAACGATCAAAATACTAAATATGAGTACAAAAATGGTTAAAATTGTTTTCATATTTGGTCAGGTTGATTACTTATACATAAAGTGTGTGATGGAATGGAGAAGATGTAAAGAGGAGTAGACCAAATAGATAGTAACTTATTAAAAAAGCAATAAAAAAGGATGTTAAAAAACATCCTTTTTTAATCAGTTCGCTTGATTATTGCACAAGCTCTTGTTCGCTAAACTCTTCGTCAAACATCGGGCTTGATAAGTAACGCTCTGTTGCACTTGGCAAAATAACCACAATATTTTTATCTGCATTTTCAGGACGCTCAGCAATACGTTTCGCTGCAACCACAGCCGCACCTGATGAAATACCAACTAAAATCCCTTCTTTTTTCATTAGTTCGTGACACATTGCTATACATTCTTCATTAGAGACTTGCTCTACACCATCAATTATTGATAGGTCTAAATTCCCAGGAATAAAGCCTGCACCAATACCTTGAATCTTATGTGGCCCAGGTTTTACTTCTTCACCAGCAAGTGTTTGGCTAATTACCGGAGAGTGGCTTGGCTCTACAGCGATTGATTTTACATTTAAGCCTTTTTCTTTTTTAAGATAACGGCTTACACCTGTGATAGTTCCGCCTGTACCAACACCTGCAACAAAGAAATCGATTTTGCCATCAAGTGCATCAAAGATTTCTGGGCCTGTTGTTTCAAAGTGAATTTTAGGGTTTGCAGGGTTTTCGAATTGTTGTAGCAAAATAAACTTATCAGGGTCTGCTGCTTGAATTTCTTTGGCCTTTGCAATAGCGCCATTCATGCCTTTAGCGCCATCGGTGAGCACTAGGTTAGCACCGAGTGCCTTTAATAGTTTACGACGTTCTAAGCTCATGGTGTTTGGCATTGTAAGCGTTAACTTGTAACCGCGAGAAGCAGCTACAAATGCCAATGCAATACCGGTATTGCCTGATGTTGGCTCTATAAGTTCTTTGTCTTTGGTAAGTTGACCTGATTTTTCAGCTTCCCAAATCATTGATGCACCAATACGGCATTTAATACTAAAGCTAGGATTTCGTGATTCAACTTTAGCGTATACATTCCCACCTGTAACACGGTTAAGTTTTACCAACGGTGTGTTACCGATGCTTAGTGAGTTATCTTCAAAAATAGTAGACATAATGTTCCTTTAGGTACAATCTGATCAACACGTTAACAGCTATTCTGTTAACTTTATAAGCCTACTTTACTGTGAGATAAAAAAAGTTAAAGTAAGCTTTGGCTATAACATATATTAATTACGCTTATAACGGATTGAACTAAAAACTCAATCTGTTAATTTTTTAGTTATTAAAAAGGCGAACTTGAAATCATTTGTTCGTTTTTAACTTTGTACTTTATCTTTTCTTTATGTAGTCGTTATTTAAACAAATCAACACAACACACTTATATTTTGTCGGTTAATTGTGCAAATGAACTGCGGTTGAACAGTTTATTGACACAAACTATTCAAAACATGGTAAAAACACATTATCTAAATTCAATAAAGTAATCACCATGAAGTTAATTTTAAAATTAATTACCGGTATTGTGGCCGGTATCTTAGTCGGGCTCTATATTCCCTTAACTGGCGTTGAGCTTTTATATACAGTAAAAGAACTTATCGGCCAGCTTATTAGTTTTACAATTCCACT
The DNA here is from genome assembly GCF_000576475.1 of Pseudoalteromonas sp. SCSIO_11900. Lineage (NCBI taxonomy): Bacteria > Pseudomonadati > Pseudomonadota > Gammaproteobacteria > Alteromonadales > Pseudoalteromonadaceae > Pseudoalteromonas > Pseudoalteromonas sp. SCSIO_11900. The sequence goes on along the minus strand of NZ_KK070023.1, from coordinate 2,863,595 downwards.
GATTATTTTATTTTTTATTGCCTCTGGAATTGCCGGGCTTCCTAAAGGATCAGGGCATCTACTGGGAAAAACGGTGGGTTTTGCGTATGGCTCAACAATTATAGCTGGTACTTTAGCGTTTTTATTAGTGACGGCGGTTATTCCGTTTTTAAGCGGCGGTATTTCATTTGAAGCTGAAGCAGTGACCGAAGTAGGTAGCTTTATTGACTTAGAAATTCCACCATTAATGGGTGTAATGACTGCTTTAGTCACAGCATTTGTATTTGGTATTGGTATGAGCCAGCTTGGCTTAGACACATTAAAAACTGTGTCGGATCAGGGGCGCGATATTATTGATGGTTTACTTTCAAAAGTAATTATTCCGGCATTACCATTTTACATTGCAGGTGTATTTGCTGAAATGACCGTAGCAGGCACCGTTGTTGATACATTACAAGCATTTGGTGTAGTACTTATTGCTGCGTTAGTGATGCATTGGTTATGGTTGAGTGTTTTATACATTACCTCAGGCCTATTACTTAAGCGTAATCCTATTGAGCTAATTAAAAATATGTTACCTGCGTACTTTACTGCATTAGGAACCATGTCGAGCGTGGCAACCATTCCAGTATCTTTGCAATCAAGTAAAGCAAATAACGTTAAAGAGGATGTAGCTAACTTTACAGTGCCATTATGCGCCACTATTCATTTGTCAGGTTCAACAATTACAATAGTTACCTGTGCTATGGCTGTAATGTTTTTATCGCCTAGCATGGAAGTACCTTCACTAATGGCTATGTTGCCATTCATTATGATGTTAGGTGTAGTGATGATTGCAGCGCCAGGCGCCCCAGGTGGTGCGGTAATGTCGGCGTTAGGTTTATTAACTAGCATGCTTGGTTTCAATGAAGGTGCGGTGGCACTAATGATTGCACTTTACCTAGCGCAAGATAGCTTCGGCACTGCGTGTAATGTAACTGGCGATGGTATTATTGCTTTATGGGTAGACCGTTTTAGTGAAAAGGCGTCAGCATAAATCATTGGGGCGTATTTACCTGCTGTAGGTAAATACGCTTTTAATCATATCGGTCATAAAGACCGATTACGAAAGCATAATATTAGTTATGGTTTCGTCGTATCTATGCTAATGTTGAGAATTAATTTTGTTAACTTGCATCTTATTAGGCTAGTGAGGGTGTTCCATTGATTAACGTACTTTTAGTTGATGACCATGAACTTGTGCGCACAGGGATCAGACGTATTCTTGATGATATACGTGGTTTTAAAGTAATAGGTGAAGCTAAAACAGGCGAAGAGGCTGTGCAGTTTTGTCGTCAACATGCGCCAAATATAGTATTAATGGATATGAACATGCCTGGTATGGGCGGGCTTGAGGCAACTAAAAAGGTTTGCCGTTATTGTCCCGATGTAAAAATTATTGTGCTTACAGTTAATTGTGAAGACCCATTTCCAAGTAAGGTTATGCAAATTGGTGCTCATGGTTTTTTAACCAAGGGGGCAGGATCTGATGAAATGGTGCGTGCTATACGTTGCGTGCATGCAGGGCAACGTTATATTGCGCCAGAAATAGCGCAACAGATTGCACTTGCACAGGTAACCGGGCGTACCGATGAAAACCCATTTCAAAGTTTGTCTGAGCGTGAACTACAAATAATGCTAATGATCACCAAAGGTGAAAAAGCACAGGATATTGCTGAGCGCTTAAATTTAAGCTCTAAAACAGTAAACAGTTATCGTTATCGTATGTTTGAAAAGCTTAACGTAGGAGGCGATGTAGAGCTTACTCATTTAGCCATACGTTACAAAATGATTGATATAGATATCTCTTACTAGTCGATATATATGTCTGAATTTGATCATGCCCAGTTTTTAAAAACATTATCGAGTGAGCCTGGCGTTTATCGCATGCTCGATAATGACAACCAAGTTATCTATGTCGGTAAAGCTAAAAGTTTAAAAAAGCGGGTGAGCAGTTACTTTCGCAGCAACATTACCGACAGTAAAACCCGTGTTTTAGTGAGTAATATTTGTAATATTGAAGTCACACTTACTAATACAGAGACAGAAGCTTTACTGCTCGAAAACAACCTGATTAAAAAATATCAGCCACGTTATAATATTCTGTTACGTGATGATAAGTCGTACCCTTATATACTGCTCACTAATCATAAGCATCCTCGCTTAGCCTTTCATCGTGGTAGCAGAAAAGTAAAAGGTGAATATTTTGGTCCGTTTCCAAGCGCGGGGGCGGTTTCAGAAAGTTTGCGCTTAATGCAAAAAATATTTCCGGTACGCCAATGTGAAGACGCCTACTACCGTGCGCGTAGTCGGCCATGCTTGCAATACCAATTAAAACGTTGCTCTGCGCCGTGTGTTAATAAAGTCTCTGAAGATGAATACGCGCAGCAAGTTGATTATGTCCGTAAATTTTTAACCGGTAAATCCCATGAAGTAATAGCTGATCTTATCGCTAAAATGGAAAAAGCCAGTGAGCAGCTTAATTTTGAACTCGCAGCTAAAGTTCGCGACCAAATTATGCTATTGCGTAAAATGCAGGAGCAGCAGTCTATCTCAGGTAATTTTGCTGAAATGGATGTTGTAGGTTTTGCTCATTTAAATGGCTTAAATGGGATTCATCTATTAATGATCCGTGATCATAAAGTGCTGGGTAGTAAAACTTATTTTCCAAAGGTGCCTAAAGACTCACAGGAGCAGGAAATCTTAACCTCTTTCTTAGGCCAATATTACTTAGCACCGGGAGCAACAGGGCGCATTGCCAAAGAAATCATCTTACCATTTGAAATAGAAGAAAGTGATGCGCTCAGCGAAGCACTAACTCAAATTAGTGAACGTAAAGTATCGCTTAAAGTGGTTACTCGTGGTGAGCGAGCACAGTACTTACAGTTAGCCAATAAAAACGCATTAAATAGTATTACGGTTAAGCAAAGCACTCAAGACTCTATAAACAAGCGTTATGCGCAATTAAAGGCTACCTTGCGTCTTGATGACATTAATCGCATGGAATGTTTTGATATCAGTCACACCATGGGTGAAAACACCGTGGCCAGTTGTGTTGTATTTGATTCTCAAGGCCCTAACAATAAAGAGTATCGTCGTTATAACGTGACCGGTATTACCGGTGGTGATGATTACGCCGCTATGGAGTTTGCACTAAACAAACGTTACAACAAGTTGGTTGATGAGGAGAAAATTCCTGATGTTATTTTTATTGATGGTGGTAAAGGCCAATTAGGTAGGGCAGAACAATACTTTGAAAACTGGCCGCATGCAAAAATGCCACTATTAGTTGGGGTTGCAAAAGGCACTAGCCGTAAACCAGGCCTTGAAACTTTACTTATTGACGGCGGGCGTAAAACTATACCTATGGATTCTGATGCACCCGCACTGCATTTGATTCAGCATATTCGCGATGAATCCCATCGTTTTGCAATTGCAGGGCACCGTAACAAGCGCCAAAAACAACGTACTCAGTCGTTATTAGAAGAAATAGATGGCGTTGGTTCCAAGCGTCGACAAACATTATTAAAATATTTAGGGGGCATGCAAGGCGTAAAAGCTGCTAATATAGAACAGCTAAAGAAAGTTCCTGGGATCAGTCCTGACATGGCTGAGAAGATATTTAACCATTTGCATGACAAGGGCTAGCCCTATGTGCGAATATAGAAAAAAAGACATATCCAAGTAGTTATGTGGAATATTCCAAACACACTCACAACGTTTAGACTCTTTCTTATCCCCATTTTTTTGGTGATATTTTATATGCCTTATTCATGGGCATTCTTTGTTGCTGCCTTTATTTTTTGGCTTGCTTCAATCACAGACATACTCGATGGCTATTTAGCGCGTAAGCTTGAACAATCAACGCCTTTTGGTGCGTTTTTAGACCCTGTTGCTGATAAAGTAATGGTGTGCGCTGCCTTGGTTGCTTTATCTGAGCATTATCAATCTTTGTATATGACTATTCCTGCGCTTATTATTATAAGCCGTGAAATTGTTATATCGGCGCTACGAGAATGGATGGCTGAGCAAGGCAAACGCGGCAATGTAGCTGTGTCCGATATGGGTAAATTAAAAACCGCAGCGCAAATGTTAGCCATTATTGGCCTAATTTGGCAGTACGATACCTGGATGATGTATTTAAGCTATGGCTTACTTTACATAGCGACGTTTTTAACGCTTAGCTCTATGGTGCAATATTTAGTTGCAGCATGGGCAGAATTGACCAAAAATTGATTGTAAACGTCTAATAACGCACCATTTTAGATAAAAAATAATCAAACAGTTCAAAAGTAGCATTTTTTGTGTTGACGCGTTTAATAATCTCTGTAGAATGCGTCCGTGTTGAGAGGGCATAGCCCCTAGATAAACAAAGCGGCACTAGCTCAGTTGGTAGAGCGCGACCTTGCCAAGGTCGAGGTCACGAGTTCGAGCCTCGTGTGCCGCTCCAGTTTATCTCAAAGCTAACCTAGTATTGAGGCGGAATGGCAGAGTGGCCATGCACCGGATTGCAAATCCGTTTACCCCGGTTCGACTCCGGGTTCCGCCTCCAATCAACACTCCACACGCTTTAATTAGCAAACTCGATGCCCGAGTGGTGGAATTGGTAGACACAAGGGATTTAAAATCCCTCGACTAACAAGTCGTGCCGGTTCAAGTCCGGCCTCGGGCACCACGTTGTGGTTTGGTTACATACACCAATATGTAACTTATAAAAAATCTTATTTAGAATTAATATGATGCGGCACTAGCTCAGTTGGTAGAGCGCGACCTTGCCAAGGTCGAGGTCACGAGTTCGAGCCTCGTGTGCCGCTCCATATTAGTTTTATCCACTTGCTTTAATTAGCAAACTCGATGCCCGAGTGGTGGAATTGGTAGACACAAGGGATTTAAAATCCCTCGACTAACAAGTCGTGCCGGTTCAAGTCCGGCCTCGGGCACCACTTTGTGGTTTGGTTACATACACCAATATGTAACTTATGAAAAAATTATTTAGAATTAATATTATGCGGCACTAGCTCAGTTGGTAGAGCGCGACCTTGCCAAGGTCGAGGTCACGAGTTCGAGCCTCGTGTGCCGCTCCAAATTATTTGATATGTTTAGGCGGAATGGCAGAGTGGCCATGCACCGGATTGCAAATCCGTTTACCCCGGTTCGACTCCGGGTTCCGCCTCCAAATAATGACTCCACACGCTTTAATTAGCAAACTCGATGCCCGAGTGGTGGAATTGGTAGACACAAGGGATTTAAAATCCCTCGACTAACAAGTCGTGCCGGTTCAAGTCCGGCCTCGGGCACCACTTTGTGGTTTGGTTACATACACCAATATGTAACTTATGAAAAAATTATTTAGAATTAATATTATGCGGCACTAGCTCAGTTGGTAGAGCGCGACCTTGCCAAGGTCGAGGTCACGAGTTCGAGCCTCGTGTGCCGCTCCAAATTATTTGATATGTTTAGGCGGAATGGCAGAGTGGCCATGCACCGGATTGCAAATCCGTTTACCCCGGTTCGACTCCGGGTTCCGCCTCCAAATAATGACTCCACACGCTTTAATTAGCAAACTCGATGCCCGAGTGGTGGAATTGGTAGACACAAGGGATTTAAAATCCCTCGACTAACAAGTCGTGCCGGTTCAAGTCCGGCCTCGGGCACCACTTTACGTTATTTCTATAACACCCAATTAAATCATCACATTTTTATTACTAAACCCCACTAAGCACACTAATTTACCACCCCCTGTTGTTAGCAATAACTTTTTGTTCAACACCTTAAGAGCTCGTGTTTTGTTGCAAGGGCTGATACATACTCTTGGCTCATCAATAGACTGTCACTGATCACTTCAGACTTTTTACAAATTAACCCAGAGTGTAGCTCGTTAGCTAAATCATAAACTAGACTCTTTAATACCAATTCGCTTAATTAAGCGGTCTATTTTGAGGCAGGAAAAACGGGTTGATAGCTAGGCAAAAAATTCGCTATTTAGTTGTTCTAAATGAGAATTTTTTAACACAGATAGCGACACGTTTAGCCCCGCAAAATGATTGAGTATTATTGCGGATTGGTATAATAAGCGCAGTGTTAGTTATTATGGTTATGCAGTAATGTATATAAACCTAAGCAGGGATGTCGTTATAAGCATGAGACCTACTACATAGGTTATTAAATTTACTTGTAGGATGCTTATAATGTTTGGATAAGGTGAGCTTATAGGCAGGTTGGGCGGCTTTAATAACGTCTATCTTCGCATTAGTAATTTATAAGTGGCTACTGTTATCAGTAACTTTAAGATTAAAGTTAAATCAATAAAAAACCCGAAATAACAATGGCCGTTTCGGGTTTTAACTTGAAGTATAAAAACTAATTATTTATGCCAAATACCTTTTGGAATAGTTTTATTGAGTTTGTCGTTCTTACTTGGATCAAACGTCGGTAACTTTCCGACGCGTCGCTGAGCGTTATAATCTTTAGCAAGCCACACGACAACACCTGAGAGCATAAATAATGCGATTACGTTCACTATTGCCATTAAGCCCATAGATACATCAGCTAATGTCCACACTAGTGGTAATTCGCCCAATGCACCAAACATTACCATACCTAACACTAATAACCTGAAGATCAACATGCCAGATGCGTGGTTATGCTCTAAGAATAATAAGTTCGTTTCTGCATAAGAATAGTTAGCTACTATTGATGTAAAAGCAAAAAACAAAATAGCGACTGCAACAAATATTGCGCCCCAGCTACCAACATGCTCCTCAAGCGCTGCTTGTGTAAGTGCTATACCCGTTACATCAGAGCCTGGTACTAACTGTTCTGATAATAAAATAAGAGCAGCAGTTGCAGTACAAATAATAATAGTATCTACAAATACACCCAGCATTTGTACATACCCCTGTGAAGCAGGGTGAGGTGGGTTTGGCGTTGCCGTTGCTGCAGCATTCGCAGCACTACCCATACCGGCTTCGTTTGAGAACAAGCCGCGTTTGATCCCTTGGATCATCGCCTGCATCACCCCATAACCAATTGCACCGGCACCAGCTTGTTCAAGACCAAAGGCACTTCTAATCACATGCATAAATACATCAGGTAATTCAGTGTAATTTACAGCACATATATAAAGTGCAACCATAAGGTAAGCAGCAGCCATAAATGGAACGGCTAATTCAGCAAATCGAGAAATTGTTTTCAGACCGCCAAATATAATAATACCTGAACCAATTACAAGAGCGATACCGACTATATAGTTAGGGATACCAAAGGCGACTTCAAAAGCCGCAGCAATAGAATTTGACTGTACTGCGTTAAAAACTAAACCAAAGGCTAAAATTAAGCACAATGAAAAGACAACACCCATCCAACGCTTGCCAAGTCCGTACTCCATATAATAGGCCGGACCACCACGGAAGTTACCTTCTTCATCTCGAGTTTTATAAACTTGTGCCAATGTACTTTCAGCAAAGCTAGTAGCCATACCAATTAAAGCAATTAACCACATCCAAAAAATAGCACCTGCACCACCTAAATAAAGCGCAACGGCAACACCTGCCATATTACCAGTACCGACACGGGCTGCTAAAGAAGTACAAAATGCTTGGAAAGAGGAAATACCGCCATCTGACCCTTGGCGACTCTGAAACATAACTTTAATCATGTGTGGGAATTGTACAAATTGGATGAAACCAAGGCGTATGGTAAAAAATAACCCTGCTGCTATTAATAAGTACACTAAAATATGACCCCATAAGAGACCACTTATACTATTTATTATATCTGTCATGTGCGTTACCTAGTGAACGAGTTGTAAATATCGGGCGCAACTTACCATAAGCACAGTAAATAGTTTAGTAAACAGCATAAAAAAATGAGTTATCCACAGGGTTTTGTGGGTATCATGTGTGTCTAGGTCGGGTATCTTTGGGGTAAAAATTAAATGCAAAAAAGCGTTTAAAAACGCTTGCGTTAAAATTGATTCTCCCTATAATGCGACCCCACTGAGACGGGTAACGCCAACGCATAGCGAGGCACGAGCTAATCAGTGAGTTGAGTAAAACTTAGTTTAGAAAACTTTCAAGTTTAACAAAATTAAGTGTTGACAAAAAAATAGGAAAGCGTAATATGCGCAGCCCTAGCGAGGTAAAGTTAAACGCTTTAATCGCAACGTTCTTTAACAATATAAAGCAATCATCTGTGTGGGCACTCGTACAGATTGAGTTCTAACAGCCAAGCTACTTCGTTCTTTATTGAGCAAGTAACGAGGCAAGCAAATTTAGAGTCTCAATGTGATTTCTCGAAAGAGAAACTGAGTGACCAACAGAATAGTTACTTTTAGTAATTATTCAGCACAGTCAATTCAATATCGAAAGATATTAAATAAATTCAGAATTCATTGAGCTGTCGAAAGACATAAAACTTTTTAATTGAAGAGTTTGATCATGGCTCAGATTGAACGCTGGCGGCAGGCCTAACACATGCAAGTCGAGCGGTAACATTTCTAGCTTGCTAGAAGATGACGAGCGGCGGACGGGTGAGTAATGCTTGGGAACATGCCTTGAGGTGGGGGACAACAGTTGGAAACGACTGCTAATACCGCATAATGTCTACGGACCAAAGGGGGCTTCGGCTCTCGCCTTTAGATTGGCCCAAGTGGGATTAGCTAGTTGGTGAGGTAATGGCTCACCAAGGCGACGATCCCTAGCTGGTTTGAGAGGATGATCAGCCACACTGGGACTGAGACACGGCCCAGACTCCTACGGGAGGCAGCAGTGGGGAATATTGCACAATGGGCGCAAGCCTGATGCAGCCATGCCGCGTGTGTGAAGAAGGCCTTCGGGTTGTAAAGCACTTTCAGTCAGGAGGAAAGGTTAGTAGTTAATACCTGCTAGCTGTGACGTTACTGACAGAAGAAGCACCGGCTAACTCCGTGCCAGCAGCCGCGGTAATACGGAGGGTGCGAGCGTTAATCGGAATTACTGGGCGTAAAGCGTACGCAGGCGGTTTGTTAAGCGAGATGTGAAAGCCCCGGGCTCAACCTGGGAACTGCATTTCGAACTGGCAAACTAGAGTGTGATAGAGGGTGGTAGAATTTCAGGTGTAGCGGTGAAATGCGTAGAGATCTGAAGGAATACCGATGGCGAAGGCAGCCACCTGGGTCAACACTGACGCTCATGTACGAAAGCGTGGGGAGCAAACAGGATTAGATACCCTGGTAGTCCACGCCGTAAACGATGTCTACTAGAAGCTCGGAACCTCGGTTCTGTTTTTCAAAGCTAACGCATTAAGTAGACCGCCTGGGGAGTACGGCCGCAAGGTTAAAACTCAAATGAATTGACGGGGGCCCGCACAAGCGGTGGAGCATGTGGTTTAATTCGATGCAACGCGAAGAACCTTACCTACACTTGACATACAGAGAACTTACCAGAGATGGTTTGGTGCCTTCGGGAACTCTGATACAGGTGCTGCATGGCTGTCGTCAGCTCGTGTTGTGAGATGTTGGGTTAAGTCCCGCAACGAGCGCAACCCCTATCCTTAGTTGCTAGCAGGTAATGCTGAGAACTCTAAGGAGACTGCCGGTGATAAACCGGAGGAAGGTGGGGACGACGTCAAGTCATCATGGCCCTTACGTGTAGGGCTACACACGTGCTACAATGGCGCATACAGAGTGCTGCGAACTCGCGAGAGTAAGCGAATCACTTAAAGTGCGTCGTAGTCCGGATTGGAGTCTGCAACTCGACTCCATGAAGTCGGAATCGCTAGTAATCGCGTATCAGAATGACGCGGTGAATACGTTCCCGGGCCTTGTACACACCGCCCGTCACACCATGGGAGTGGGTTGCTCCAGAAGTAGATAGTCTAACCCTCGGGAGGACGTTTACCACGGAGTGATTCATGACTGGGGTGAAGTCGTAACAAGGTAGCCCTAGGGGAACCTGGGGCTGGATCACCTCCTTATACGATTTAGAACTTATTTGTTCGTAGTGTCCACACAGATGATTGTTAGTTAGCTAAGCCACTGGCTTAACTAATTAATATGCTCTTTAAAAATTTGGAAAAGCTGATAATAAAATTCGTATGAATAACAATGTTATTTGTACAGAGTTTTCAAAAGTAAAAAAGAATGATAGCAGTATCATTCAGTGCCATTTAATGAACGTTTCGTTTGTTGATTGGTATCTACTTTAGTATTCAATATTAACTTCTGGCGAAGTTAAACTGTCACAAAACAAAGACCCGTTTGGGTTGTATGGTTAAGTGACTAAGCGTACACGGTGGATGCCTTGGCAGTTGGAGGCGATGAAGGACGTATTAACTTGCGATAAGCCTAGTCAAGCTAGTAAAAAGCACTTGAGACTAGGATTTCCGAATGGGGAAACCCACCTGCTTGCAGGTATCGTTAACTGAATACATAGGTTAACGAGGCGAACGCGGAGAACTGAAACATCTAAGTACCCGTAGGAAAAGAAATCAACCGAGATTCCGAGAGTAGCGGCGAGCGAAATCGGAACAGCCCTTAAGCTTATTATGTGTTAATGGAAGGCTCTGGAAAGTGCCACGATACAGGGTGATAGTCCCGTACATGAAAACGCATTCTAAGTGAAATCGAGTAGGTCGGAGCACGTGAAACTTTGACTGAATATAGGTGGACCATCATCTAAGGCTAAATACTCCCAACTGACCGATAGTGAACCAGTACCGTGAGGGAAAGGCGAAAAGAACCCCTGTGAGGGGAGTGAAATAGAACCTGAAACCGTGTACGTACAAGCAGTAGGAGCAGACTTGTTGGGTGACTGCGTACCTTTTGTATAATGGGTCAGCGACTTATATTTTGTAGCGAGGTTAACCGATTAGGGTAGCCGTAGGGAAACCGAGTCTTAACTGGGCGAATAGTTGCAAGGTATAGACCCGAAACCCGGTGATCTAGCCATGGGCAGGTTGAAGGTTGAGTAACATCAACTGGAGGACCGAACCCACTAACGTTGAAAAGTTAGGGGATGACCTGTGGTTAGGAGTGAAAGGCTAATCAAACCGGGAGATAGCTGGTTCTCCCCGAAATCTATTTAGGTAGAGCCTCGGACGAATACTTACGGGGGTAGAGCACTGTTAAGGCTAGGGGGTCATCCCGACTTACCAACCCTTTGCAAACTCCGAATACCGTAAAGTACTATCCGGGAGACACACGGCGGGTGCTAACGTCCGTCGTGAAGAGGGAAACAACCCAGACCGCCAGCTAAGGTCCCAAAGTCATAGTTAAGTGGGAAACGATGTGGAAAGGCCCAGACAGCCAGGAGGTTGGCTTAGAAGCAGCCATCCTTTAAAGAAAGCGTAATAGCTCACTGGTCGAGTCGGTCTGCGCGGAAGATGTAACGGGGCTAAACTATGCACCGAAGCTGCGGATTCAAAATTTATTTTGAGTGGTAGGGGAGCGTTCTGTAAGCCGTTGAAGGTGTGCCGGGAGGCATGCTGGAGGTATCAGAAGTGCGAATGCTGACATGAGTAACGATAATGCGGGTGAAAAACCCGCACGCCGGAAGACCAAGGGTTCCTATCCCATGTTAATCAGGGTAGGGTAAGTCGACCCCTAAGGCGAGGCCGAAAGGCGTAGTCGATGGGAAACGGATTAATATTTCCGTACTTGGTATAATTGCGATGGGGGGACGGAGCAGGCTAAGCAAGCATGGCGATGGTAGTCCATGTGAAAGTGTGTAGGCTAGTGACTTAGGTAAATCCGGGTTGCTGTTAGGCTGAGACACGAGACGAGTCACCAAGGTGATGAAGTTGCTGATGCCATACTTCCAGGAAAAGCCTCTAAGCTTCAGATTATACCGAATCGTACCCCAAACCGACACAGGTGGTCAGGTAGAGAATACTAAGGCGCTTGAGAGAACTCGGGTGAAGGAACTAGGCAAAATCGTACCGTAACTTCGGGAGAAGGTACGCTCCTATCTGTGATGAGACTTGCTCTCTAAGCGGACGGGAGCCGCAGTGACCAGGTGGCTGGGACTGTTTATTAAAAACACAGCACTGTGCAAAATCGCAAGATGACGTATACGGTGTGACACCTGCCCGGTGCCGGAAGGTTAATTGATGGGGTTATCTTCGGAGAAGCTCTTGATCGAAGCCCCGGTAAACGGCGGCCGTAACTATAACGGTCCTAAGGTAGCGAAATTCCTTGTCGGGTAAGTTCCGACCTGCACGAATGGTGTAACCATGGCCACGCTGTCTCCACCCGAGACTCAGTGAAATTGAAATCGCAGTGAAGATGCTGTGTACCCGCGGCTAGACGGAAAGACCCCGTGAACCTTTACTACAGCTTGGCACTGAACATTGAACCTACATGTGTAGGATAGGTGGGAGACTTAGAAGCAGAGACGCTAGTTTTTGTGGAGTCGTCCTTGAAATACCACCCTTGTAGTTTTGATGTTCTAACGTTGGCCCCTGAATCGGGGTTACGGACAGTGCCTGGTGGGTAGTTTGACTGGGGCGGTCTCCTCCCAAAGAGTAACGGAGGAGCACGAAGGTTGGCTAAGTACGGTCGGACATCGTACGGTTAGTGTAATGGTAGAAGCCAGCTTAACTGCGAGACAGACACGTCGAGCAGGTACGAAAGTAGGTCATAGTGATCCGGTGGTTCTGAATGGAAGGGCCATCGCTCAACGGATAAAAGGTACTCCGGGGATAACAGGCTGATACCGCCCAAGAGTTCATATCGACGGCGGTGTTTGGCACCTCGATGTCGGCTCATCACATCCTGGGGCTGAAGTCGGTCCCAAGGGTATGGCTGTTCGCCATTTAAAGTGGTACGCGAGCTGGGTTTAGAACGTCGTGAGACAGTTCGGTCCCTATCTGCCGTGGGCGTTTGAGAATTGAGAGGGGTTGCTCCTAGTACGAGAGGACCGGAGTGAACGAACCGCTGGTGTTCGGGTTGTCATGCCAATGGCATTGCCCGGTAGCTACGTTCGGAACTGATAAGCGCTGAAAGCATCTAAGCGCGAAGCAGGCCTCGAGATGAGTTCTCACTAGACTTTTAAAGTCTCTGAAGGGCCGTTGAAGACTACAACGTTGATAGGCAAGATGTGGAAGTGGTGTGAGCCATTAAGCTAACTTGTACTAATTACCCGTGAGGCTTAACCATACAACGCCAAACGCGTTTTATGTGACAGTTTAAGCAAGAAGTTAATATAACTAAAGTAGATTACTGAAAACTTTATTATCAGAAATTCCAAATTTATGAGGTGGCTCTTAGCGCGTAGCGTTAACATTGAGGCACCTTGCGCAAAGGAAATGTAAGCACTACGTGCTTTGTCATTAATCCTTTGCACCATATTTGCTTGGTGACAATAGCGTTTTGGACCCACCTGACCCCATGCCGAACTCAGTAGTGAAACGAAACAGCGCCGATGATAGTGTAGCATTTGCTATGTGAAAGTAGGACATTACCAGGCTCCAAATAAGAGAAACCCGTTACAGTGATGTAGCGGGTTTTTTTACGTCTGCAGGAAAGTAAAAACGTAGGTGAAAGGTAAAGGGCATCAGGTAAAAGGAAAATAATAAGCGCTTAATGCCGACTCTATACATTTGCTATGTGGCTCTCTACCGCTGTGGGCACCACGACACTACTAGGCTTCAAATAAGAGAAACCCGTTACAGTAATGTGACGGGTTTTTTGCTGTTTGGGATGTAATAAAAATAGCCAAGAGCCCATGCCGAACTCAGTAGTGAAACGAAACAGCTCGAAGGCGAGCCCCGACCAATGATAGTATCCCATTTGCTATGTGGCTCTCTACCGCTGTGGGCACCACGACATCACCAGGCTCCAAATAAGAGAAAGCCCGACTAGCAATAGTCGGGCTTTTTTACGTCTGCAGGAAAGTAAAAGCGCAGGTGAAAGGTAAAGGGCATCAGGTAAAAGGAAAATAATAAGCGCCTAATGTCGACTCTATACATTTGCTATGTGGCTCTCTACCGCTGTGGGCACCACGACATTACCAGGCTCCAAATAAGAGAAACCCGTTACAGCAATGTAGCGGGTTTTTTACGTCTGCAGAAAAGTAAAAACGCAGGTGAAAGGTGAAAGGTAAAAGGCATCAGGTAAAAGGAAAATAATAAGCGCCTAATGACGACTCTATACATTTGCTATGTGGCTCTCTACCGCTGTGGGCACTACGACATTCTACTGCGTTGTCGCTACGAAGTAGCGCAGCGACTCTTAATACAAGAAAGTTCGACTTAACCAGCAGCTTTATTCACTGTAAAAATATAATTTTGCTTTGTTAGTGGCTTTGATTTAGGATCAAAACAGTTTAAAACCAAGAATGATTTGCCTGTGTATAGATTATTAATTAGCGCCTTATCCATTTTCTTTTGTGTTTCTGTATCTGCAGTTGAAGTAACTGATCTATATCAAGATATTTTGGTTGTAGAAGATAAATCTCGTGATGCGCGTTTAGACGCTAGTCGCAAAGCGCTTCTTAACGTACTAGTAAAAGTGAGTGGTGATAAAAGTGCAGATGAAAATCAGATAGCACAGCAACGCACCAAAGATATATCTGATTATATGCTGAAATTTGAATACGATGAGCGTATTCCCGGAACGCTTAAGTTACTAGTTAAATTTGAAGCGCGAAAGATCAATGCACTAATAAAAGATCTTAATTTGCCGTTGTGGGGAGCTCAACGTCCACTGGTTGCTATCTGGTTAGGCATTGAAGATAACAGGCAGCGAGAGCTGGTTACTCAAGAGAGTTATCCGCAATTAGAGCAACTGATTTACGACAAAGCAAGTCGCCGCGGTTTGCCGGTTGTTGTGCCTCTACTCGATTTACAAGACAGACGGCTTGTTGGTGTCCCTGAAGTTTGGGGAAATTTTTCTGGGCCTGTAGAAGAGGCATCTAAACGCTACAGTGCTGAGCGAAGTATTACTGCTAGAATGTATCAAGCGTTTAACTCTGATAATTGGGTACTAGATTGGCGCTTTACCAATGATGAGATGTTTGAATCTAACCGTATCACAGGCTATAGACAGCAAATAGTTGCGCAAATGATTGATGATTTAGCACAAGGTTTAGCTGGTGAATATGCGATTGATCCTAATGCTTATTATGAGCAGCGTACTGCCAATTTAACTTTAAAAGGGACTGAGAGCTTTGTTGATATTGAGTTGGCTAAGCGCCGCTTAATGAATCTAAGCGTAGTAACTCAAGCTGTTATTTTACGCAAAACACCCGATTCGGTTGAGTTTGAGCTTCATCATACGGGGACTGTGAGTGACCTTAAAAAAGCCCTTGGCCTGGATAACGCCTTTAAAGACTATGTTGATCCTCGTGCTTTTTATCACATAGTTGATGAGCAAAGCCTAGAGTATCAATGGGTTGTAGATTAATGCTGACTCAAGAGCCAATACAAATGGCATTGCCGGTTACTTTACCGGACGATGAAACATTTGCATCCTACTTTGGCGGTGAGGACTCACTCGAGGTAAATCATCTCAAAGATAGCTTTTCTAAGCTTGTTCACTCTTTTCAGTATACCTATTTGTGTGGCTTAGGAGATTCTGGTAAATCTCACTTACTATATGCCACTTGTATTCAGGCACAAGAGCGTGGCTTATCTAATATGCTGCTTTCCATGCGCGAGGTCATTCATTTTGGACCAATGGTTTTAGATGGGCTTGAAGCATTGGATGTATTGTGTATTGATGATGTGCACTTGGTAGCAGGCAATGATGCATGGGAAAAAGCGTTATTTAACTTTTTTAATCGCTTTAATGAGCCCAATAAAATGCTGGTAGTGACTGCCGATTTACTGCCAAACATGCTTAATATTAGCTTGCCCGACTTAGAATCACGTTTAAAGTGGGGCACTACGTTTCAAATTCGTTCTATGAGTGACGATGATAAAGCACAAGCGCTGGTTAAGCGGGCAAATATGCGTGGGCTTGAATTGAGCGATGAATGTGCGCGATTTTTATTAACCCGTTTGAGTCGTGATATGCGTGCTTTATTGGATGTATTAGACAAATTAGATCACGCATCCATGGCTGCACAACGAAAATTGACTATTCCTTTTATAAAATCAACGCTAAAGCTGTAGTAGGTCTAGAATCTAGACCCTGCTTTCAGTTATCATTAGCTAACTAAATTGTAATCACCTTCTGTGAAAGATCAGGTATCGAATGAACTTAGAAAACATATTAGCGCAAGCACTTGAGGCGGTAGCCAGTGCCAGTGAAATCGCGCAGCTAGAAGAGATCAGGGTTAACTATCTTGGTAAAAAAGGCGAAATTACCAGCTTACTTAAAACGTTAGGTAAAATTGCCCCTGAAGAACGTAAAGAAGCAGGCCAAGTAATTAACCAAGCTAAGCAAGACGTGCAAGTTGCGATTAATGACAAGCGTGAATTGTTAGCAAGTAAAGCATTAGAAGAAAAACTAGCGGCAGAAACAATCGATGTAACTTTACCAGGGCGTGTTATGCCATCGGGTGGTTTGCACCCAGTGACTCGCACCATTGAGCGTATTGAAAGCTTCTTTGGTGAACTTGGGTTTGCTGTTAAATCAGGCCCTGAAGTTGAAGATGATTTTCATAACTTTGATGCGTTAAATATACCAGAGCATCACCCTGCTCGCGCCGATCACGATACCTTTTACTTTAATCCTAAGTTGGTTTTACGTACTCAAACCAGTGGTGTACAAATTCGTACTATGGAAACTGAGCAACCGCCACTGCGTATTATTTCGCCAGGGCGTGTATACCGTAACGATTACGACCAAACACACACGCCTATGTTCCATCAGGTGGAAGGGTTGATGGTTGATACTGATGTAAGCTTCACTGAGCTTAAAGGTATTTTACATGACTTTTTACGTAACTTTTTTGAAGAAGACATGGAAATTCGTTTTCGTCCTTCATTCTTCCCGTTTACAGAGCCTTCAGCAGAAGTGGACGTGATGGGTAAAGACGGTAAATGGTTAGAAGTATTAGGCTGCGGCATGGTTCATCCTAACGTACTTAAGTCTGTAGGCATCGATCCTGAAAAATACACAGGTTTCGCTTTTGGTATGGGTGTTGAGCGCTTAACCATGTTGCGTTACGGCGTAAACGATTTACGTGCGTTTTTCGAAAATGACTTAAAATTCCTAAACCAGTTCCGTTAAGAGTGAAGAGATAAAATGAAATTTAGTGAAAAGTGGTTAAGAGAGTGGGTAAATCCTGCAATTGATACGCAAGCTCTTTCGGAACAGCTTTCAATGGCTGGTTTAGAAGTAGATGGCGTTGAGCCGGCAGCAGCCAAATTTAATGGCGTTGTGGTAGGTGAAGTGGTTGAGTGTGGCCAGCACCCAGATGCAGATAAACTACGTGTAACAAAAATTAATGTTGGTGATGATGAGCTACTGGATATCGTATGTGGTGCACCAAATTGTCGCCAAGGTATTAAAGTTGCAGTTGCCACTGTTGGCGCAGTGTTACCAGGCGATTTCAAAATTAAAAAAGCCAAACTTCGTGGTCAGCCTTCACACGGCATGTTATGTGCGTTTGATGAGCTAGGTATTAGTGAAGAAGGCGATGGCATTATGGAATTGCCACTTGATGCGCCTATTGGTGCCGATTTACGCGAATATTTAGCGCTTGATGACAACATTATTGACGTAGATTTAACACCTAACCGTGGCGACTGTTTAGGTATCAAAGGGCTTGCCCGCGAAGTCGGCGTACTTAACAGTATTGATGTAAATACATTAAGCATTCCAGCGGTAACCCCGACAATTGAAGACAAAGTATCTATTGAGTTGGTTAACGATGATGCCTGTCCTCGCTATTTAGGGCGTGTTATCAAAGGCATTAACCTAGACGCTGAGACGCCATTATGGATGGTTGAAAAGCTACGTCGTAGTGGTGTACGTTCAATCGATCCGGTTGTTGATGTGACTAACTTTGTATTACTAGAGCTTGGTCACCCAATGCATGCATTTGATTTAAATGCAATTGAAGGTGGAATTAAAGTACGTAGTGCATCCCCAGGTGAAGAGCTGGTTTTATTAGACGGTAATACGGCTAAATTAAATGAATCGACATTAGTGATTGCCGATCATCATAAAGCGCTAGCCATTGCTGGTATTTTTGGCGGTGAGCAATCGGGTGTTACTGAAAAAACAGCAGATATTTTACTAGAAAGCGCATTCTTCAACCCAGTGGCTATTGCAGGACAAGCACGTAGCTATGGTTTGCACACTGATGCATCTCATCGCTATGAGCGTGGGGTCGACTTTGCACTACAACACGATGCCATGGAGCGCGCTACAGCGTTACTTCTGGAGATTGTAGGTGGTAACGCAGGTCCAATCGTTGAAGCGGTTGCTGCTGATAAGTTACCAAAAGTAACTGAAGTGCGTTTACGTCGTTCACGTTTAGACCGTGTTATTGGTCATCACATTGACGATGCTAAAGTAACCGATATACTTACGCGTTTAGGTCTTGATGTTAAATTTGATAATGATAGCTGGAGCGCTGATGTACCAAGCTACCGTTTTGATATTCGTATTGAAGAAGATTTAATTGAAGAAGTAGCACGTGTTTACGGTTATAACAGTATTCCTAATGTGGCACCAACTGCAAAACTTAAAATGACCACACATGATGAGTCAACTGTTGCCCTGAGCCGTTTTCGTAATGCGCTAGTAACTCGTGGCTATCAAGAAGCCATTACTTACAGTTTTGTTGATCCTAAAGCGCAAGCTATTTTACATCCAGAGTGTAACGCATTGGTATTGCCGCACCCAATTTCAATTGAAATGTCAGCGATGCGTGTAAGTTTAATGCCTGGCTTATTAGCTTCTGTTGCCTATAACCAAAACCGCCAGCAACCACGTATTCGCTTATTTGAACACGGCCTTAAGTTTATCAGCGATGAAAGCGCAGAAAATGGCGTTTACCAAGTGCCGGTTATTGGTGGTGTTATTACCGGGCTTGTGCATGGCGAACATTGGGTTGAAGAAAAACGTAACGTTGATTTTTACGACCTAAAAGGGGATGTTGAAGCATTACTTGCAATTACCAACGATGTTAGCCGCTTTGAAATTAAAGCCGAGCAATCAGATGGCCTTCATCCTGGTCAATCAGCCGTTATTTATGTTGATGGTAAAAAAGTAGGTTTCTTTGGTGCATTACACCCTCAGGCGCAAAAATCGTTAGATATCAATAACGCTACTTTTGTGTTTGAAATTGAAATGTCAGCGTTAGAAAAAAGAAATTTACCGCAGGCTGTAGGGGTGTCTAAATTCCCATCAAATCGCCGCGACATCGCGATTTTAGTACAAGACAGCGTTAAAATAGGTGATATTTTAAACGTCATCGGAAAAGTTGGCGGAAATCAATTGGTTGACCTAAACTTATTCGATGTGTATAAGGGCAAAGGTATTGAGCCAAATTATAAGAGTTTGGCGATTGCTCTAACACTGCAAGCGGTTGATAGAACACTCGAAGAGAAAGATATCAATCAGGTAGTTGATAACGTGGTGGCCGCACTGGCCGAACAGTTTAATGCATCGTTGAGGGACTAGATATGGCGCTTACTAAAGCCGACATAGCTGAACACCTATTTGAAAAGCTCGGGATCAATAAAAAAGATGCCAAAGATTTAGTTGAAGCGTTTTTTGAAGAAATCCGCTCAGCGCTTGAAAAAGGCGAGCAGATTAAGCTCTCTGGATTTGGTAACTTTGATCTTCGAGATAAGAAAGAAAGGCCGGGACGTAACCCGAAAACGGGAGAAGATATCCCAATTTCAGCACGTCGCGTGGTTACCTTTAGACCGGGGCAAAAGTTAAAAACCCGTGTCGAAGTAGGCACAAGCAAAAAATAAAACAAAAAGGCAGCGTAAGCTGCCTTTTTTGTATCTGTTTTATTATTTCCGGGGGGAAATAAACGTTCCTTGATCTATTTGTTGCAAAGTCTACTCGGCTAACCTATCTAAACTCTCTAAATTCTTTCCTTGTGCTATTAACTGCTGCTCATTTAACAGTATATCAATATGTTCAATACCAGAGAGCTGAGCTATTTTGGCAAAAATATAAGCATGTTTATATTATTGGTGTTTATAAAACAGGCTGATCAAAGACATATATATTTCAGGATTCGGTTCATGCTTGGCTTTATTCCGCGCTAGCGTGTTGTATAAAAAATTAATCGCTTTTTCTTCATCAACCTTAATGTAATAAGACGCTAAGTAAAATTGCATCTCAGCACTTTGTTCAACTTCTGCAGTATGTTCTAAAGCGAGCAAACGTGTTAATGCACTTTCGTCATTGTTTCTTGACCAATGATAATAAAGCAAGCCCGGATGGCTGGTGTGTTTTGTCTGTTGATAAATCCGCGCCATTTCCCTCATACTCGTTAAGTGGGCACGTTGGCGAGCCGTGGTTTTGCTTTTTAATTTAATGTGCTGAATGTTGCCTACATGGATGTAGGTAAGGGGCGTGAGCAGAACGCGGAAGCTTTGCTCGGTTTTTACTTATTCTTACATGGATGTAAGCCAGTAGAATAACGCAGGAGCAGTTATCGAGCCCACTAGGTTACAAACCTCGCGCCGCGATTAAATTGTCCCTAGTTTGAACAAATTTTAATCCACAAAGGTCAACAGACCCTCATATAGTATTATTCTAGCCTAAACTTTAGTCTCTAACAGTAGAGAATAAAATGAGATTAAATTAGAATAGGCCTGCCCGAAGGAATGCATTGCTCTCAAAATTCGATGCACTCTTAGGCTATCCGTTCAAAATTGTTTAATTAGGTAAAAAAAATGACCTCATCTCACGAGTTAGAATACACAAGTAGCTGGCAAGAACGTCAAGATTACGCAGAAAGCATGCAGCCTATTATTGGTAAATTGTATCGTAATCGTGGTATTGAAATCGCTGTTTACGGCCGTCCATTAGTAAATTCAAGCACTATTGATATTATCAAGTCTCACAAATCAGTAGCTCAATTTGAAGGGACTAAACTGCGCCTACGTGAAAGCTTCCCATTCTTAGAAGCTATCAGCAAAATGGAATTAAATTCTGCCCGTATCGATATTGGTAAATTAGCATACAGCTATTTATACACAGATGCAGCGAATGGTCGTTCAGTAGAAGAGTTTGTTAAAGATGAACTTGCTGAAATTGTTGACTCTAAACCAAAAGCACCACGTGACGTTGTACTTTACGGTTTTGGTCGTATCGGTCGCTTATTAGCGCGTTTATTAATTGAAAAATCAGGCCCGTATGCCGATTTAAACCTTCGCGCTATTGTTGTGCGTGGCGGTAAAGATGGCGATTTAGAGAAACGTGCAAGCTTATTACGTCGTGACTCTATCCATGGTCCATTTAATGGTTCTATCACCATCGATAAAGAGCGTAATGCAATTAAAGCAAACGGTAGCTACATTCAAGTTATCTACGCTAACTCGCCAAGTGAAGTTGATTACAGCGCCTACGGTATCGAAAACGCATTAGTCGTTGATAACACAGGTATCTGGAAAGATGAAGCCGGCCTTGGTCAGCATTTAGAATCTAAAGGGGCTGTAAAAGTATTATTAACAGCGCCTGCTAAAGGTAATATTAAAAATATTGTTTACGGTGTAAACAACCAAGATATTTTACCGGAAGACAAAATTGTCTGTGCAGCAAGTTGTACAACCAATGCAATTACGCCAACACTTAAAGCATTAAACGATCAGTTTGGTATTAAGAATGGTCACGTTGAAACGGTTCACTCGTACACTAATGACCAAAACTTAATTGATAATTACCACAAAGCAGAACGTCGTGGTCGTGCTGCGGCACTAAACATGGTTATCACTGAAACAGGTGCAGCGAAAGCGGTTTCTAAAGCATTACCAGAGCTTGAAGGTAAACTAACAGGTAACGCAATCCGTGTACCTACACCAAACGTATCGTTAGCTATCTTAAACTTGAACCTTGAAAAGAGTACAACGGTTGAAGAGCTTAATGCGTTTTTACGTGAAACAGCACTTCACTCAGACCTACGTGATCAAATTGATTACACAGCATCAACTGAAATCGTCTCTACCGATTTAGTGGGTAGCCGTTACGCAGGTGTTGTTGATTCTCAAGCAACGATTGTTGATGATAACCGCGTAGTACTTTACGTATGGTACGACAATGAGTTTGGTTATAGCTGCCAAGTAGTTCGCTGTATGCGCGACATGGCAGAAGTCTCATTCCCAAGTTTACCTCGATAAACACATGAGCAATTAAGAAAAGCCAGCACTTGCTGGCTTTTTTAGGTCTGAAGATTTTTAAAGTGAAGCGGTTATGGTACGCTTTATTAAATTGGGTACGCGTTTATACACTTATAAAGTGCAGTAACACGTATTTACCTCTTGGCTAAATGCCTTAGTCAAAGACACACAGTTAACTAATAGGTTTGTTGTAATGAAAATCAGTAGCAATTTCGACAGTGGTAATATTAAAGTTATTGAAGCCACCGATCCGTTAAATATTCAGCTAGAAATTAATAAAGATCATCAGTCTGAGTTTTATCAGTGGTTTCACTTTCGTCTTGAGACAACGCCTTATCAACTTCATCAGTTAAATATTAATAATCTTGATAAGTCTGCATACCCTGATGGTTGGGTAGACTACCAAGCTGTTGCCTCATACGACCGTCAAACATGGTTCCGTGTACCGTCTTCGTATGAAAATGGCACATTAACATTTGAGCTTGAGCCTGAGTGCAGCAGCGTTTACTTCGCCTACTTTGCACCTTACAGCTACGATCGTCATTTAGACTTATTAGCATGGGCGCAAAGTCAAGAAATTTGCCAACTAGAAACACTAGGTCAAACGCTTGATGGGCGTGACATGAGCGTGCTTAAAATTGGTCAGCCAAGCGCCGATAAAAAAGTAATTTGGATCACTGCTCGTCAACACCCAGGTGAAACAATGGCAGAGTGGTTTGTAGAAGGCTTAGTACACAAGCTACTTGATGATGAAGACCCACATGCAGCAGCGTTACTATCAAAAGCGGTATTCTATGTAGTGCCAAACATGAATCCAGATGGCAGTGCACGTGGTCACTTACGTACTAATGCTAAAGGGGTTAATTTAAACCGTGAATGGCAAACACCCAGCATGGAAAACAGCCCAGAAGTTTACTTAGTGCTTAATAAAATGCGCGAAGCCGGCTTAGACATGCACCTAGACATTCATGGTGATGAAGCCATTCCATATAATTTTGTTGCCGGTAGCGAAGGCATACCAAGCTATGATGCACGCCTAAAAGGCCTAGAGGATAGCTTTAAAGCCGCGCTTTTAACTATTACTCCAGAATTTCAAGATACGCATGGCTACGATAAAGACGAACCAGGTCAAGCTAATTTAACAGTAGGTTCATCAGCCACAGCAGAAGAATTTAAAGCACTAACTTACACAGTTGAAATGCCATTTAAAGATAATAATGACTTACCCGATCCAGATTATGGTTGGTCAGATCGTCGTTCTTATCAATTTGGTCAAGATACCTTAGCAGCCATTGTTAATGTTGTAGACGACTTAAGATAAAACGTTTGCTTTAAGGGTATCAATAAATATTGATACCCTTTTTATTTTAGGCTAAACCAACTGTATTAAAAAATAAAAATCATTTCCCACCACAACACTAAAACGTTTCAATATACCTTCTCGACAGATTTAATACCATATAGTCTAAATCAATTCCCACTCAGTTAAACCTTGTCTTAGCAGGCTCAATATAAATCAACAATGAGTTGTTTTGAAAATTAACTGTTAACAACATTGGGTACTTAAGTTAATATCGATTGAGCAATAAGAAAAACGGAAAAGATTACCCCCTTATTTCGTAAAGCTTATGACAGGTATTCTGAGTGGCAGAGTATGGTAATTAATAATAATAAATATAACTGTGAGGATGTTCATGGAAGCTTTTGTAAGCGCCGTTAATGATGTTGTTTGGAGTGATGCACTCATCTATTTATGCCTAGGCGCAGGCTTATTTTACTCCGTATTAACTCGATTTGCTCAAGTTAGACATTTTAAAGAAATGTGTAAGCTATTATTTAGCCCTAACACCTCAGAAAAAGGCATCTCATCTTTTCAAGCTCTTGCTGTTTCATTATCTGGCCGAGTAGGGGTTGGTAATATTGCCGGTGTGGCAGCCGCAATTGGTTTTGGTGGCCCTGGCGCTATTTTTTGGATGTGGGTTGTTGCTTTTTTAGGTGCAAGTACTGCATACGCGGAGTCAACATTAGGTCAAATTTATAAATTAGAAGAAGACGGCCAATACCGCGGTGGCCCAGCGTATTATTTTGACCGTTGTTTAGGGCAAAAGTGGCTAGCTGTATTATTTGCTGTGTCGGCAATTATAGCGTGTGGGGTTTTCCTGCCGGGCGTGCAAGCAAATGCTGTGGGCAATGCATTTACTCAAGTATTTGGCGATGGCACTATGGTGTCTACAAGTTTTGGTGACGTAGGCAGTTTTAAACTGGTTGCGTTGGCCATTATTCTTATTGTTTTAGCCTTTATTATCTTCGGTGGTATAAAGCGCATTGCTAATTTTACGCAAATTGTAGTGCCATTTATGGCGCTTGGTTACATCGTACTGGCCTTAATTATCGTATTTTTAAATATAGACAAAGTACCAGGCATTTTCTCGCTCATTATTGGTGATGCATTTACAGCTCAAGCAGGCTTTGGCGCTGCAATTGGTTGGGGTGTTAAGCGTGGTATCTATTCTAATGAAGCCGGTCAAGGTACAGGTCCTCATGCGGCGGCTGCGGCAGAAGTTGATCACCCTGCACAGCAAGGGTTAGTGCAAGCTTTTTCTGTTTATGTTGATACACTTTTTGTATGTACAGCAACGGCATTAATGATCTTAATGACGCAGCAATACAATGTAGTCGGCACTTTGCCAGAAGGGCAATTCATTATACAAAATGTCGATGCGGCAACTGAAGTGGGATCAGCAGCATTCACCCAAATGGCGTTGTTTAGTGTATTTGGAAGCTTTGGAGAAGCGTTTGTAGGTATCGCTTTATTCTTCTTTGCTTTTACCACCATACTGGCCTATTACTTCATTGCTGAGACGAATATCGCGTACTTAAATCGCTACTTTAAAGGAAGTATTCCGCTTGTAGTGGTAAAACTTATGATTATGTTTATGGTAGCCTACGGCATGGTTAACAGTTCCGGTTATATATGGACTATTGGCGACATAGGCGTTGGCTTAATGGCGTGGATCAACATATTGGGTATATTAGCCATTTTCTTTGTCGCTAAACCGGCCTTAACATGTTTGAGTGATTATGAAGACCAGAAGAAAAAAGGTGGCAAAATCACATTTGACCCAGTTAAGTTAGGGATTAAAAATGCTACCTTCTGGGAAAAGCGCCTTGAAAAGCAATCAAAAGACGCTGAATAAACAGTTCCCAATAACCTAATATCATCTATTGGGTTAAATTCAAAAAAGACAAAGAGCAATAAAACAAGTACAATGAAAAGCGCCGAAAGGCGCTTTTTTTATGCGTAGTATGGAGAGAGATGTATGGCGATTATTCGTTGCCCCAAATGTGCAAAATCAATTTCAGATAAACATTCGCAGTGTCCACATTGCCAAAGTAACGTTGCTGAATTAAATGCCGAGCAAGTTCAACAACTTCAACGTGAGCAGCGAATTAAAAAGCAGCAAATGTTTATGAACCACTCCTTTTTAGCGCTGATCTTATTTTTAGGTGGCTTCTTTTGTTTGTACTTCCTACAACCTCAAGAAAAAACACTTCAGTGGTATGCGTATACCTCGGCCATTGGCATCGGCTGTATTTGGTACCTTATTAACCGTATTATTTTAGTGACTCTGAAAAAGAAAAAATGACATGAATATTGACAACCTAGTACAGAATATTACTCCAGAATTATTTGAGCGCTTACAGTATGGCGCGGCAACGGGAAAGTGGCCAGATGGCACGCCTTTATCAGATGAGCAAAAGCAACAAACAGTGCAACTAGTGATGTTGTACCAAGCAAAAGTAGCACAATCAAACGAGCAGTTTACCATTGGTGCAAATGGAGAAATGATCCAAAAAACCAAAGCGCAACTACAAAAAGAATTCAAATCAGATAACGAAATAGCTAGGTTCAGTGAAAATGATCTTTAAACACCTTTTTACACCAAAATGGAAACACCCGAAGCAACAAGTTCGTTTAGATGCGATTGAAAAACTTGATGTGGTACGTGACGTAACAATTTTAAGCACCTTAGCCCTTGAAGACTCATCGGCTGAAATCCGTCGTAAAGCACTGCAAAAAGTAAACGACTTACCACTGTGGTGGAAAGCTTACAAACAAGATCAGGCATTGAAAGATGTTGCTGAACAACAAATCTCATCGGCTGTATTAAACAGTGAAAGTAGCTTATCGGCGCAGATTAAAAATGAGTATATTGAACGCTTTGCACCGGTTAAAACCCTTGAAAAACTAGCATTTGCTGAAAAAGAACTGCAAGTGAGAGTTAAGCTATTAAAACGCCTAGCTAACCCAAAGCTGATTGAAAAAGCCTTTAAAGAAGCAAACGAAGAGCTGCAAAAACAGTTAGTTGATTTAGTCATTACTCAGCAGCTAACTAAAGCACTGTTAAAGCATGCTCAAGGTGAAGCCAAAGTTGTGCTAGAAAGTCATCTTGAAAACGAGCGTTTAGCGCTTGAAATGCCATCGCAAGTTGAAAACGCAACCCGTGTAATTTTAGCAAAGCTTAATGCATTGCGTGATAAAAATGACTACGCCATTGTTAACTCACAGGCTGCAGAACTCATAGCGCAGTGGCAAGCTCTTGAATTAAAATGGCTAAGTGAAGAACATGTAAAAACCCTTGATGCCAAATATATATCAATTACCGATAAGCTTGATGCTCACATTGCAACTTTAAAAGCGCAACACGAAATAGAGCAGCAGCGTTTAGTGCAGCAACAACGTCAAGTGTTAGCATTAGCAACGTTAGAAGCGCTGAGTGAAGAAATTGAAAATGCATTGCAACTTGGATTAGAAACCCCAGAGCAAATTCAGCAAGATTGG
This sequence comes from Pseudoalteromonas sp. SCSIO_11900, assembly GCF_000576475.1. Lineage (NCBI taxonomy): Bacteria > Pseudomonadati > Pseudomonadota > Gammaproteobacteria > Alteromonadales > Pseudoalteromonadaceae > Pseudoalteromonas > Pseudoalteromonas sp. SCSIO_11900. The sequence continues at coordinate 2,836,498 of NZ_KK070023.1, read as the reverse complement.
CTTAATGCAAAAGTAGCACAAGCAAAAGACACATTAGATAAAACGCAACTAATGGCTGATCAGCAATCAAAACAAGTGATTAATAAGCTTGAGCAACTATTTTTACAAGTTGCCAAGTTACCTGAGCTAACCGCGGCGATTAAAGAATATAAAATTGCTTACAATGCGCTATGCGAAATAAAACCCGCCGAGCAGCTCAGTGATTACGATCAACAACTTAGTGCTTTTAATCATACATTTAAAGAGGCACGCGGCCATTTAGCTGTACTTAGCAATGATTTACAAGCGTCGTTTAAAACCCAACTTAATGCCCATAAAAAGCAATTTTTAGCTGCAATGAGCGAACTCACTAAGCCGCTTGAAAAAACGCAAAGCCAAGCTAAACGTAAGGCACGTGATGTTAAACGTTTAATTGAAGAAGGGCGCTTTAATGTTGCATTTGGTGTGTTTAAAGGCTTTGAAGAGTTATTTAACGAATTGACCGAGAAATATCAACAACCGCTGGTTAATTTAAAAGCAGACCTAGAAGCGCAATTAGCCGATGCTAAAGATTGGCAAAAATATGCGGCCGCACCAAAACGTGCAGCACTTTTAGAAGAAGTAACAGCGTTAGTTGATGAGCCGTGTAACGATCCGCAACAGCGCGCTGATCACGTTAAAGTACTTCGCAAGCGTTGGAACGAACTTGGACGCCTTGATACAGAGCAAGAGAAACAACAGGGCAACGAGTTCGATGAAAAAATTGAGCTTTTATTTGCTCCTTGTCGCAGCTACTTCGCTGAGCAAGAAGTGCAACGTGAGGCAGCAAAAGCAGAGCGCGAGCAATTGATTGCTGATATGCATGCATTGCATTTACAAGCGACAGGGGATGCTGATTTAGATTGGAAACAACTAGAAAGCAACTATAATCGTTTGCAAAAGGCATGGCGAAGTGTGGGTAAAGTTGACCCGAAAACATACCGCGTGTTGAACGAGCGTTATAAGGCAGAGCAGCAACAGGTTGTAGCGTCACTTAACGCGTTTCATAAAGGCAATGCTGCACTTAAAAATGAGATCGTTGAACAAGCACAGCAATTATCACAAAGCGATAATTTAGCAGATGCTTGCCAACAGCTAAAACAGTTACAGCAACAGTGGCAAACCATAGGATTTGCAGGTTTAAAAGCTGAAAACGCATTGTGGCAAAAATTCCGTGAGTTTAATGATGCAACATTCACTAAACGAAGCGAAGAGTTTGAACAGCAAAAGCGCGAACAAAGCGAGTCAGATAAGCTGGCAACAACTGAGCTGAATGAGCTTGAAGCAGCATTAAATAGTGTAGAAGGTAAAGCCCAATTACTTGATTTACAAACCAAAGTTAAAGGGTATACACAGTTTAAATCGTTAACCCCTAAAGTGTCTGCTTTGTTATCAGCCATAGATGAAAAGCTGACAGGCTTAGCGGCTAAAAATGAGCAAGCTAATTTAGATGCTTTATTTGTTGCACTTGAGAACAACGAGCCAGTCCCGAGCCAATTTAATGATACAGTTAAAACAGCATTGAGCTGTGAGCAGCTGCTAACGCGTATGGAAATACTTGCGAGCGTAAGTTCGCACAACTCAGCGCAAAGAATGGTAGAGCAAGTAGCCATGCTTGATGATAAGCACCGTGGCGAACACGCTGATTTAAATTATTATTTAAAGCAGTTATTAGCACTCAGCGAGGGTTCAGTTACAGCTGACACACTAGCAAGATTAAAAGTTATTTTTGCTGTAAAGTAAGCGCAATTACTTTTATCAACTAAAATAAAAAAAAACCGCTATTCAAGCGGTTTTTTATTATGGCTACTTACTGCCAAGACGATTAATAAATAGGGTTTTGCATGAAAATTTTTGTTTTTATTTCACTATTATTTTTAACTGCCTGTAACAGTACGCAGGGTATTTCGGTTTATTCATTTACAAATTCAGAGGTTGAGTCGTTACTAAATAAAGAGTTACCTAAATTAAGTGAAAAAGTTAGCCTGATGGGCTTACCTGTGCAGTTTGATGTGAATGATTTAAGCGTTAATATTGGCCCAGATAATAGTGATTATGTTTTATTAGGTGCTGATTCTAGCGCCGAAATTAATGCTTTTGCGTTAAAGTACCCAGTGCGCTTAAAGCTGCAAATACAGGGCACCCCTTTTTATGACAGCGAGAAAAAAGCGGTATTTTTACGTAATGTTAAGTTACTCGACTCAAGCATTGATGCGGGTGGCTTTAAAGGTAATTTAGAAGTGCTGGATAACGAGGCCATGGATGTAATGAATGCCTTTTTAGCCGTTAACCCCGTTTATAAGTTAAATATGAACGATCCTAAAATGGCATTATTAAGTAATTTACCTTTAGATTTAAAAGTAGTAGAAGGCGCTATTAAGCTAGTCCCTCGGTTATAATTTAGATCTAATAAGCGTAATAAAACGTATTAATTGACCTTATTATTAATAGATTAGGTTAATTATGGCTAATGAGCGATCCGTTCCCACCTCTCGACTTTCACGATTTGCAAAGTTAGGCTCATTGGCCACCGGCGTTGCCACAAATATGTTAGTGGGCGGTGCCAAAAGTGCGCTTAGTGGTAAAGGTTGGGATAATAAGAGCTTATTACTCCAGCCGAAAAATATTGAAAACTTAGCCACTCAGCTGTCGCATCTTCGCGGTGCGGCAATGAAGCTTGGGCAGTTACTTTCAATGGATGCTGGCGACTTATTAACTCCCGAGCTTGCGCAGTTACTGTCTTTGTTACGTGCCGATGCCAACCCAATGCCACATAAGCAATTAGTGAGCGTGCTAAAAGAGCAATGGGGGGATGACTGGTTATCGCGTTTTTCTCATATTGAACTAAGACCGTTTGCAGCTGCATCAATTGGGCAGGTTCATTTAGCTTATATAGAAAATGGTGATCAATTAGCCGTTAAAATTCAATATCCAGGTATTGCTAAAAGTGTGGTAAGCGATGTGGATAATGTGATCACTTTACTTACTTTATCGCGATTATTACCTAAAGAATTGGATATAAAACCCTTAGTTGAAGAAGCTAAGGCACAGCTATTAGCTGAGGCTGATTACACCCTAGAAGCACAGTATTTAGCACGTTACAAAAACCTGTTAGCAGATAACGCGCATTTCAAAGTCCCTAGCGTGTATCCTCAGCACAGTACTGCGCAAGTGCTAACCATGGAGTATGTAGATGCCAAGCCTATAGAGGGCATTACATATTTACCACAATCAGAGCGAAGCCGAGTTGCTGAACAACTGATTGATTTATTTTTTAAAGAAATGTTTGTCTTTAATTTAATCCAAACCGACCCTAACTTTGCAAATTTTCATTACCAACCTGAATCACAAAAAATAGTATTATTTGACTTTGGTGCCACACGCGAAATTACCCCAGCACTAAGTAATGCCTACCTAGCTTTATTTAAAGCTGGTAGTAATAATGATCGTGAAGGGGTGCTCAATGCTGCCACCGATATTGGTTATTTTAAAGATTCGCTCAAAGACAATTACAAAGAAAAAGTGATTGATTTGTTTTTAATGGCCTGCGAGCCACTGCGTTATCACGGTGAGTTTGATTTTAAAAACAGCGAGCTTGCTAGCAATATTAAAGATGCTGGCTTGCAGTTAAGCGCACAGTCACAGCAATGGCATACGCCTCCTGTTGATGCGTTGTTTATTCACCGTAAGCTAGCGGGCTTGTATTTAATTGCAGCACGGCTAGAAGCAAAAATAGATATTAAGGCATTATTTAGCCATTACTAGGTGCTAAAGCAGGAGAGAATTGGCATAATACTCGCGATATTTCGCGAGGTCTGCAATGATAAAAAACTTTTTAAACGATCCTACTTTATTACTTAATGCGGTAGGTGAGGGCATATACGGATTTGATTTATCTGGTAATGCGGTATTTGTAAACCCAGCCGCAGAGCGAATGACGGGTTGGACGGCCGAAGAATTGCTGGGTAAAAAAATACATCAATATCATCATCATAGCCATGCCGATGGCACGCCTTATCCTGCCGATGAATGCCAAATTTACTGCACCATGTTTGATGGCAAACGCCGCGAGGTTAAAAACGAAGTATTTTGGCGTAAAGATGGCAGCGCCTTTGCTGTTGAATATACCTCCACGCCTGTTTATAAAAATAGCCAGCTTATTGGTGCCGTGGCCGTTTTTCGCGATATATCAGCGCAGCAGCGAACCCAAACCGCGCTCCAAGATGCTTTAGCGCAAGTAAAGCATTTAAGCGAGCAGCTCAAAGATGAAAACGACTACCTTACTGCCGAGCTAAATCAGGATTGGCAAGACTCAGGGCTTGTAGGGCGCAGTGATGTATTTCAACGTATGTTGCAGCAAATACAGTTAGTGAGCGAAACCGACAGTACGGTGTTGATACTTGGCGAAAACGGTACTGGTAAAGAGCTGGTGGCGCGTAACTTACATAGATTAAGCAAGCGCAATGAGCAGGCGTTTATAAAAGTTAATTGTGCGGCGTTTACCCCTAGCTTATTAGAATCGGAGTTGTTTGGACACGAACGAGGCTCGTTTACCGGCGCAAATGAGCGACGTAAAGGGCGTTTTGAACTTGCTGATAAGGGCACTTTATTTTTAGATGAAGTGGCAGAGCTGCCGTTAGAGTCACAAAGTAAATTATTACGAGTATTACAAGAGCGCGAATTTGAGCGAGTAGGGGGCAGCCAAACCCTAAAAGTCGATATTCGTATCATTGCTGCAACCAATCGTAACTTGTGGGAAATGGTACAAGCAGGGCAGTTTAGAATGGACTTATATTATCGTTTAAACGTGTTCCCTATCAAAGTGCCAGCACTAAAAGAGCGAAAAGAAGATATACCTTTTTTATGTCAAAACTTAATTGTGCAAATAAACAAGCGGCTAGGTAAGCAATTACAGGGGTTAAGTAACAAAGCTATTAGGCAACTACAGGCCTATGACTGGCCCGGTAATATCAGAGAGCTGCAAAATGTGTTGGAGCGAGAAGCTATTTTGTCTACACAGCCCACGCTGCAGTTAAGTCAGCCGCTAAAAGCGGGTGATGCGAGTACTGTTAACCCAACGCTTACACTAGATGAGGCGCAAAGGCAGCATATTATCTCCGTACTGATGTTATGTAACTGGAAAATTGCAGGCGAACAAGGCGCGGCAAATAAGCTGGGCTTACCTGAGAGTACGCTTCGCTCAAAAATGCGAAAATTGGCAGTGCAACGCACACCTTAACTCGCGATATATCGTGCATGTCGTTAAATGTCGCGAATTTTTGCTTGGGTAATTTGTGTAAAATCAAAAAATATCAATAAGTTAAATTAGCTTTCACTGTGGTCTGAAAGTTGCAAAAGCATACTTAATACCCGTCACTATTAAGTAAGTAGCATGAAGTTTGATATTAAAGAAGAAGACATGATCATTAAGCCCTACAAAGAAGAAGGGCCGATTTATATACGCGAGCAAAAAGGGTTTTTTCAGCGTATACGCCGTAATTTAGGCTGGCTGCTAATGCTCAGCTTTATCGCCATTCCTTGGATTCAATATAACGGTCAGCAAGCGGTTTTATTGGATGTGGCCACCCAAAAGTTTACTATTTTTGGCCTAACCTTATTACCTCAAGACTTTATGATTCTCGCCATGCTATTTATGGTGGGGGCGTTTGCGTTATTTTTTGTGACCAATTGGCTTGGCCGTGTGTGGTGCGGCTATACTTGCCCGCAAACAATTTGGATGTTGATGTTCTCTTGGGTGGAACAACGTATTGAGGGGACGCGTAACCAACGTATTAAGCTTGATAAAAGCCCATGGGATATTACCAAGTGGCGTAAAAAAATTACTAAGCACAGTGCATGGCTGGTTATTTCACTCTTAACTGCCACTTCTTTTTTAGCGTATTTTATTCCAGCTAAAACCTTATACCTAGAAATGGTTAATTTTGAATGGTCTGGGATCACTAGTTTTTGGGTGTTTTTATTTGCATTTTGTACCTATGGCAACGCAGGTTTTTTACGAGAAAAAATGTGTACAGTGGCGTGTCCGTATTCGCGCTTTCAATCTGTGATGTTTGATAAAGACACGCTGGTGGTAACCTATGATAGCGAACGAGGTGAAAACCGCGGCCCACGTAAACGTAAAGCCGATCCTAAAGCGCTTAATTTAGGTGACTGTGTAGACTGTAACTTATGTGTTGAAGTGTGCCCTGCTGGGATTGATATTCGCAATGGACTGCAATATGAATGTATTAACTGTGGCTTATGTATTGATGCCTGTGACGATACCATGGATAAGTTTGGCTACGAAAAAGGCTTAATTAAATACGCCAGTGAAAAGCAAATGGCGGGGCAAAAAACTAATCCATTTAGGCTCAAGTTAGTGGGCTATGGCGCTTTAACTGCGCTGTTAATTATTTCTATGTTTGCTTGGATGCTACAACGTACGCCTATCGAAGCCTCTGTCCTTAGAGACAGAAACGCACTGTATCGGGTAAATTATGAAGGGTTAGTCGAAAACCCTTATACACTCACCATCATTAACAAAACGCAGCAACCTTTGCATTATTCTATTTCAATTAGTGGGTTAGAAGGTGCGAGCTTGCAAAGTCCTAACGCCGTGTTGGTAGAGCCAGGGTTGATGAAAAGTGTTCCTGTAACGGTTACTGCCGATGGATATGATATACCCACGAAGGTGAGTAAGCTGCAGTTTAAAATCACCGCACAAGAGGACAATAGCATTTCTATTACTAAAGAGAGTCAGTTTTATAAAAACTAGCCCATTTGGTTTTTCGTTGACTATGCCTCGGTCGTGTCATTGATTTACTCGGCTGAGGTAAGCTGACTTTTTATAAACGCTTTAGCGCTTGGCAAGTCATCAAATAAGCAATCTTGTAAATGAGCGTCACGACCTGAGCTGTGCATAATACGTTTTAGTTGCCTTATGGCTATGGGAGAGGTGAGTATAAAGGCACTCATTATGCAATTATTTATCCCCATTGTTTGGCTAACATCGATCATATTTTTTTCAGCGTCAGGGGTGGCGGCCACAACGTCAGGCGAGTGGCTAATATAGCCCCAAGGTTGATGTTTAAACGTTGCAATGGTGTCTAACAGAGCGGCTTTAAAGTGATTTAATAACTCAGGGTTTAAGTTGCCTTTAAATTGCGCAATAACAATATTACCCTCAACATAAAAACTGTAACTGCCGTAATTATTTTTAAATTTCAATAGCCGCTCCTTTGTCTAGACCTTATTATGTGCTGATGGATACCATAACTATTACTTATTAATAATGTAGTCCAACGCACCCGAAATTGCCGCAACTTGCGCTAATATGCATTCTTCAGGGGTGGCCGTTGCACTATCTGGGTAAACTTCCGTGGTTGTAACGTAGGTCGCATCAGATAACCCCATGCATAAACCTAACTCTTTTGCTGCATAGTTTATTACCCCAAATTGTTCTTGAGGTACACCAATTAATTGTTTATTTTCATCGCTTGGAGCGATGTGTGTGACCTTTTCAACACATTCAATAATAGCTTTTTGAAAAGCAGGCTCTGGTTTGTTGCTGTCAGCGACTAAATAAAAACCGTCTGGAATATTCCAATTAGTATTTACTTTACCTTCGCGCGCTGCAAGTGCAGGGCGAAATTCACTGTTATCTGAATCAGTGGTTTCATGCAAATCGATATGCGCGATTAAATCAGTATTTAAAGATTGCACATAATTCATTACCAATGCAGATTCTTGCGCTGGGCTGCCTTCATAAAAAGAACGGTTTGGATCAATTGCTTCTGGGTTCCAGCGGTTTATTGTTTCATAACCCCATGGGCTAATGCAGGGAGTAATCACCAGATTAAATTTCTCTGCGTATTGAGTTGCCAATGTTTTTGCAAACCTTAACGCACCGTGTACTCCGCTGGTTTCGTAACCATGTACGCCGCCAGTGATTAGCACTGTGTGTTTATTTTTATCAAAGTTTTGGGTTTTTAATGCAAACAAAGGGTAACTGTTTTGAGCATAATTAAGTTCACCATATTGCTCTACAATAAGCGTATCTTTTAGCTCATTAATTAGCGTTAATACTTCATCGTTATAGCTGCGTTTAATTTTCTGGGCTTCAAGCCATTGGAGTTTATGATTGTTATTCCATTTTTCACCAGGGTTGCCAATAGGGTAGGTACTGTTATTCATATTAAACCTTTACGTTGAATTATCTCTGCGGGCTATAGAGCACATAGACCATAATGACGAAAATAAAGCGTTAGCTTAACGCTGACTAAAATAGCGCGCAAGTATATGCGATAGTCACTGCATTAGTTAATGGCTGAGCTTGAATGCGGATAGTGCCTTTGTTGCATAAAGTCTTCTAAAAACCATGCGGCAAACTCATGTCTGCCCTCTACATCGGCTTTACTATAGATGTCTGATGCTTGTTGGCGTACTGTTTTTTCTTTAGTGTTTCTTAGTGCGCTTATTTCTTTAAAGCTTAAGCCTTTAAGTAATAACATCGCGACTTCTTGCTCACTGCGAGTCAATGTCCATTGTGAAAATTGGGTTTGAATAACACCACTGTATTCATGACGCGCGTCTTTCATTTCCTGCGATATGTTGTTTAACTGAGTCACAGAACTGTGTAATTCGCGCTTAAGGTTAATAATTTTTTTAGTTCGCGTGTTAATATCTTTAATTAAATACAGAGCACCCAAGGCAGAAATAATCACAATTAAGCTCTCAGTAAAAATATGCCACTGCGGCACCCCTAATTTTAAATCCATGATCACGTCAAAAAAATTTAACACCATGATCACCAATAGCGTTGCTGCGATTATTTTATCTCTCATTAAGTTCTCTAATATCAGTAGGTTAAATTTGCAATGGACATATGTACTGTACTGCCAAAATCAGGGTTTATAAGCATATTAAGGCGTTTGCCTGATGATTTAACAGTCTAAAAAAGTCATGGTTGATTCTATAAAATTAATCAAATGTGAACAAACTAAATGCTGTTAAATTTTACAAAAAAAATGCGTCATTTTTTGCGTATTCAATATACGTTATTTTTCTTCTTTACGGTGACTTTATTAACATTTAATCCTGTGTTTGCTTCGCAAAATTTAGCACCTGTAGGGCTTTCTTCACTCAGTGGTTTTGATGTTGAATTTGCGCCGATTCAAAAAACAGAGTTTATTAACAGGCAAAGTTTAATTGGTGAAGTTAATTTCAAACCTGGGGTCAATTATACGGTGCTGTTTGCGTTTGATGTACAGCAGGTTCGTTACTTATACCCTAACGGCAGCATGGTTGAAAAGGGCGCCACTATTGCAAGCGTTGAGGGCAGTGATGTACACCATTTTTTAGATGCCTATCAATCAGCAAAAGACATGCTCGCTATTGCTAAAAGCCATTACGACATAAACCAACAACACTTAAAAAACAAAATAATAAGAAGTTCTGAATGGGTTGAAATCACAAAAAGCTATTTTGAAGCCAAGCTAAATTTTGAACATATGCAACATCAAATGGCATTTTTAAACATTGATGATAATGAAAACGTGACCTTAGTGAGTCCAAAAACGGGCATTTTAAAACTCACTAATGAGTCGGGAAACCGTGTGATGGGTGACACCGCGTTTGATATTATCGATGCAAGTAGTATTCGCGTTAAGATTAAAGTCCCTCTTAGTTTTTCCAACACGTTAGCGCATTTCAAGCTGTCAGAAAGTTGCAGCTTAAATATTGAGAGCTATGACAGTATTGCAGATAAATACCATCAAATAGTGTGGGCGTCGCCAAGCTCAAATGAGTGCCAGCTTAGACTGGGGCAAACTATCAAAGTCACACCGGTAAATAAATTAACGGGCTTTAAAATAGCAAAGTCAGCGGTGTTTGAATTTGAAGATGTTAATTATATTGCTTTAAAGTCTGGCGATAAGCTTGAGTTACTGCCGATTGAGCTCAAGGGTACACAAGGCAAAGACTATGTATTTACTGCTAACAAAAACCTAGATGATCAGCAGGTACTAATAAGCTCGGTAAGTGCGCTACAGGGTATGTTGCTTCACTTAGGGAGAGAGTAAATGTTAAACCAGCTTATTAAGTTTTCACTTACTCAGCGTTTGTTTGTTAGTATTTTTGTTATTGTTGCTATGGCCATTGGTGCTAAATCTTGGTTAAGTATTCCGGTGGATGCTTTTCCAGAAATATCGCCCACCCAAGTTAAAATAGTTTACAAATTACCCGGCATGAACGCCCTTGAAATAGAATCGCAAGTAACACGGGTGATTGAAACCGAATTACTGGGTATTCCGTCACAGCAAATGCTGCGCTCTACCACTAAGTATTCTATTACCGATATTACCATTGACTTTGAAGAGGGCACCGACATTTATTGGGCGCGTCAGCAAGTGAATGAGCGTTTATTAAATATTTTGCCCACCTTGCCCAGTAATATTAGTGGCGGCATGGCGCCAATGAGCACGCCTTTGAGCGAGGTGTTCATGTTTACTATAGAAAGTACTCACTTATCGCTGATTGAAAAAAGAGAGCTTTTAGATTGGCAAATTCGTCCATTACTGCGCACTGTAACCGGTGTTGCAGATGTAAATAGCCTTGGCGGCTTTTCAAAAACCTATGAAATACTTCCCAATACTTTATTGATGCAACAGCATCAAGTCAGCTTTGATGAAATGAAGTTAGCAATCACGCAAACGAATCAAAACGGTGGCATAGGGCGCTTAGAAAAAGGCAACGACACCTTAATTTTGCGCACTGAGGGCAAATACACCGATATAACCGCCATTGAAAATACCGTGATTAAGTCCACTCAAAATAAGGTTATTCGGTTAAGTGATATTGCCACGGTACACGTTGGCAGTTTAACCCGTTATGGCGCAGTTACTAAAAACAGTGAAGAGGCGGTACAAGGGCTTATAATTGCGCTTAAAAATAGTAATACAGCGCAAGTTGTTGAAGATGTAAAAGATAAACTTCGCACCATTGAAGCGTCATTACCGCAAGGCACAAAAATTAATGTGTTTTACGACCGTTCTAACTTAATAAATACCGCAATTAGCACCATTACTAGCGCACTAGGCCAAGCGATTATTTTAGTGATAGTGCTACTTGCCTTGTTTTTAGGTGATATTCGCTCTTCATTGGTGGTGTCTTTGTCTTTACCTATGTCGGCATTGCTGACATTTATAATGATGAAGCAGTTTGATTTATCGGCTAATTTAATGAGTTTAGGTGGCTTAGTGATTGCCATTGGTATGCTGGTGGACTCATCGGTAGTTATTGTTGAAAACATAGTGAATCGGTTGGCTAATAATCAGCACCTCCCTCGGCTGCATGTTATTTATCGCGCCTGTAAAGAAGTCGCGGCGCCAGTGTTCTCAGGCACAATCATTATAATTATCGTGTTTTCACCGCTATTAATGCTAACAGGGTTAGAAGGCAAGTTATTTACCCCAGTGGCGCTCACTATCGTGTTTGCCATGCTTAGTGCGCTGTTGTTATCGTTAACGGTTATTCCAATTTTAGCCTCGTTGTTATTAAAAAATGAACCCGTAACCCAGCCTAAAATGGTCACGCTATTACAAGGTTTTTATACTAAAACACTTGCCCAAGCAATTAAAAAGCCGGTGGCTATTAGTGTTATATCAGTTGCTGTTTTAGTGCTCAGTGGGGTGTTATTTCAGGGACTTGGTAAAAGCTTTATGCCCGTTTTAGATGAAGGCGACATTATTGTGCAACTGGAAAAATCGCCGAGTATTTCCTTGCAAGCCTCGTTGGATATAGATAAACAAATTGAAGCCACACTGTTAAAAAACACCCCTGAAATCGTACAAATTGTTGCCCGTACCGGATCCGATGAACTCGGGCTTGATCCTATGGGATTAAACGAAACCGATGTGTTTATGGAATTAGCGCCAAAAGATACGTGGCGTTTTGACTCCAAAGCGCGGCTAATCGAGGATATTCGACAAACACTTGCGCAATTTCCTGGGGTAAATATTGGCTTTACTCAACCAATACAAATGCGGGTATCAGAAATGCTCACCGGTGGCACCGGTGATATTTCGATTAAAGTATTCGGTAATGACATTGCGACACTTTCCTCATTAGCTGAAAAAATCACGGCACTTGCCACTAACATTGACGGCGCAAGTGATGTGCAAATGGCGCTTATCGAAGGGGGTAAATACGTAAATATTAAACTTATTCCTGAGGTTGCTAGTCAGTTTGGTTTAACCACCGAAGGATTAAGTGATTATTTAAAGTCGCAATTAGAAGGCCTACAGGTATCGGCACTGCAAGAAGGAAACCGCGTGATCCCAATTGTGTTTAATGCACAAAAAGGCGAAAGCGCAGCACACTTTGAGTTATCGTCAATGAGCGCATTAAAACAAAAGCTAATTTTAATGCCCGACAACAGCCTACTACCACTTGAAGAGGTGGCTAATATTAGCTTTAAAACGGGGCCATTGTTAATAGAGCGAGAAAAAGCAAAGCGCTTTGCTTCTGTAAGCGTTAATGTGGATAACCGCGATGTGGTTAGTTATGTAAATGAACTGGAAGCTAAAATTAATAGCAGCATAAAATTACCCAGTGGTTTTACCTTGTCGTTTGGTGGCGAATTTGAAAGCCAGCAACGTGCAACACAAAACTTGCTGGTGCTTATTCCGGTGGCATTAATACTGATTTTCATTATTTTATTTACCACGTTTAAATCCTTATCTAAATCAACGCTGATAATTGCTAATATTCCGTTTGCGTTAATGGGGGGAGTGATTGCCCTGTTTATTAGTAATGAATACCTGTCGGTGCCTGCATCGGTTGGTTTTGTTGCTTTACTTGGCGTAGCGGTACTCAATGGTATTGTGATGATCAGCTACTTTGAGCAAATGAAAATGTTTTCTGCCAATGTAACGCAGCGCATTTTAGATGGCGCAAGCAGACGCCTTCGCCCAGTGTTAATGACAGCCACAACCGCCATGTTTGGTTTACTGCCACTGGTATTTGCCACCGGCCCTGGCGCTGAGATTCAAAAACCATTGGCAATTGTGGTTATTGGCGGGTTAATTACCTCAACAATTACAACACTTTATTTATTACCTATCTTTTATGGTTGGTTGGAGAAAAAACATGGCTGAACAGTTACTTTTTACCCTAAATGTACCCACAAACATAAAAGATGACGTGGTTGATATATTAATTGGCATAGACTGCATTACCGGCTTTAACTTAAAAAACATTGAAGGCTACAGTAAAGAGCACAGTGAATTTGACATTGCCGAGCAAGTAGAAGGGCATCGCAGCTTTTATCAGTTTGAGGTGCATATATTATTACCTGAACTTGCCATAGTAAAAACGGCGTTAAGCCCTGTTTGTAAGTACACGCCGTTAAAATATTGGGTAACCCCAATTTATGAAAGTGGGCACTTAGGATAACTCAGTATCTAGCATTTTATGCTGCTGAGCATTCTCAGCAGCATTGCGTGTTACTCGAACACTCCTTTTATGACTGCATGGGTGTTTTGCACCATTAAAGTGCCGTTAGCCCATACATACTCAGGGGTTAGGGTCTCTTTATCGAGAAGGACAACATCCGCGTCGCTTGTTGCTTTAAGGCGGCCTTTATCAAGTCCTAAAATATCGGCAGGGTTACTTGTTATGCTCATTAAAGCGTGCTCTATAGGGACGTTGTATTCTTTGACTGCTTGCTGAAACGAACTCAGTAGTGATGCCTCTTTGCCTACCTCAAGCCCCAATAAATTAAAGTCTTTATCAAAAATAGGTAAGCTGGCATGGCCATCTGAGCTCATAGTAAGTTGATTTGGTGCTACACCTTGTTCTAAGCAGTAAGCAAGAGCATGGGCTGCTGCATATTCACCATGGGCTAAATCATAGTCGGTTGTGCTGGTGGTAAAGTCGATAGTACCGCCCTGATCACAAAAGTGAATACCGGCATCAAGAAGTGCTTTATTGCGGTTCATATGCGTAGGGTAAAACTGTTTAAGCTTAATATCACTTTGCTCAGCCACCTGATGTAAAATAGTTAAATGGCTATCAACAGGGCCAACATGAATACTCACAGTGCCTTTTTTACCACTGAGCATACCGGCTACTTTGGCCTCTGCTGCCAATTCTGCTAATTGCTGTACCGTAGGTTGGCTCCTGCGATGATCAGAAATCGCCACTTCGCCAACACCTATAAACTCCTCTATATACATGATGTCGTCAGTAATTGAGTGGGTGAGTGTTTTCGCGGGTAAATGATACGAACCGGTATGGCAAAATACATTCAGCCCTTGCTCTTTTAGGCCTTTTGCTTTGGCAACCAAGTTGGTCAGTGTACGTGAGCTTGAATCGGTACCCAGTGCGGCCACCACCGTGGTGGTGCCCGATAAGGTTGCATCGGTTAGGTTCATTTCAGGGGTGCGGCTGGCAAATCCAGCCTCGCCACCTTGTGCAAAAACAGGTGGTGATTGTTGGTCGTTAACTGCTTGATATTGTGAAAGCTGCACAGTATGGCTGTCAGGCTCTGCATTAAATACCCCAGAGGTAATAAATACCGTGGCCATATAGGCAATCACTGCCACGCAAAGCAAAATGATGCTTGCATCGGGCATAGAAAATTGTTTTTGTTTCATAATTTCACTTTAATAAAAGGTCATTGTGTTGATGCGTAAATAAACGCTTAAACGTACTTTAGCACTTAATAGGCAGTGTCACTGTAGCCATGACCTGTAATAAAAGGAATGCCGCAAAGCGTTTGCTTTGCGGCTAAGCGGTTAAAAACGGTAGCTAATACTTAATTTGTAATTAGCACCTAGGGCATTATGGTTGATTGAATCAAAGCCACGGCTTGAACCATAAAGTGTGGGTGGCTCTTTATCAAAAATATTATTGATGCGCGCGCAAAGTCAGCGATTTATTAACATAGTAACCCGCAGATAAATCCCAAACGAGCCAGTCATCAACCTGATGCTCACCTTTTGAGTCTAGTACGCCAAGTGAATCTAGCTCATCAATTTCACGGCTACGCAGGCCTTCTATATCATCTTCGTAGCTGCTGGTGTAGTTTGCACCTAATTAAGGTAGTAACTTTGCGCTTCCCAATCTATTGACATACGCGCAATATTTTCAGGATAACGATAAGTTCCCACCAGCTTCTCTAACTAGTCAGACCCCGGTTTATTACGTTCAAACTCAAGGTAATGAGTGCCGTCAAACGCAAAGGTTAAATCGCCGCTTGGTAATACAAACCTATGGTCAAACTTAAAGTCTATGCCAGCTAATGTTTGTGACCCAGTGTTTTCAAGTGGGATTGCATGATCGCGAAACAGCGGTAAAAATAGCTCGTCATCACGTGGGTTAAATTCACCTATATAATTGCTTAAAATCTCAGTTAAATTAGCGCCGTCTTGCTCTATGTTTATATTACTGTTGTCGGTGACATCACATAATGCTTCATCGTACGATATGCCTTGCTCGCCCGGTGGTACAATGCCACAGTGACGAAGTGACGCATCGGTTATGGCGCGGTCGAGCACTGCGGTCATGTTGGTATCGATTACTTCTTCATGATCAAACTGCCAATAATCAATGGTTAAATTAGTATTAGCCGAGGGACTCCATGCAAAACCAACACTAATAGCCTCAGATTCTTCTGCATTTAGATTTGGGTTACCTAACTCTAACGAATTAACACTCACTTGGGTGCCATCACCCATACAGTATAAATCGGCTACAGCTTGGTTTGCACCACAGTCAAAAGTAGATTGTGTGGTTCTTAATTTAACGCCAGCCTGCGTTAATGATGGTGCTCTAAACGAGGTTGACCATGAACCACGAACAACCAACGAATCAGTTGGGCGATAGCTCAAACCTATTTTAGGATTAAAGGTGCCACCAAAATCATCGTAATGATCGTATCGACCTGCTGCTTGCAGCTCTATTTGCTCTGTGAGTGAAATACTTAATTCAGCAAACGCTGCATATTGAGTGAGATCGGCTTCTGATAAACTAGAGCCAAAGCCAAATACATCAACAAGATAGTCTTTATCTGCTTGAGCTTGTGAATCAAGCGAAGGAATGTCTCTTAGCTCTTCACGGCGTGCTTCTACTCGTTCAATGTTGGTGTCGGTGTTGGTTTCTTGTGCATGTGCAAAAGTGATCGGGTTCAGTAATGCGCTTACTGTGGCCGCAATTGTTAGTTGACGAAACATCTTAAATACCTTTTGTCTTTTTAAGCGCACAAAAACATACAAACAGATCTGTGGCTTTTAATTGTTATATTTTTAGACAGGGCAGTGGTGAAATGACACGCTAAGCCCCTCACTGTGAAAAAGTGAGGTGGTGGGCTACTCGTCAAACCACTCCGAAAGGTAGTGTGGTGAGTAGAAATATGTTGTAAGCAAACGTGCTTTTTTAAACATAACTCTCATTCCAAAAGGTTTTTGACAAAGCCAGCAAAGGGGTGCTAGCTTACTCGCGTTTTAAAGTTCCTTTTTTTCACAGCAAGTGAGAGACGCTCTCGCAAGTTATTTCTTATAATTTTTTACATGAGTATAACATAATGGAACGAATATATTTACCAAACAAACGGTTAGCTAAATCGCGTACAGTAACGGCTGTTTTTTCGTTTTTTATTGCTTTTTCGCTGCAGTTAAGCGCAAAAGAATCTGAACAAACGTTAGTATTAGTCGGCGGTGCACTCACAACGTGTGCTAGTTTAAGCCCTAAAAATTGTGAAAAAAACACACAAATTCCGGGTAAAATACATAATGTATTTGCGCTCTCCCACGCTAAAATTAGTCAAATAAAGCTACAATGGCCAAGTAAAAATACGCAAGCTAAAAACAAAACTATTAAAAATTTAGCAACAATGCAGGCTAAATCATCACCCACATTGTCAAAAAAAGAGCTGTTATGGTTATGGCGCGATATTGATAGTAAACAGCTCAATAGTTTAACGGATCAAGAATACAATTTTGTAATAGATATGCTTGAAGTAGCGCAGCTGCAGAGCGACAATACGCGACTAAAAGAGCAGGTCAATACCGCGCTTAATAGCGAATCCGCCGCGACAGATATTTTGCAATTTATATCGGGCAGTTTAAAAGTAAAAAGTACTAACCCGAGCATACTAGCCATTACCGCCTCAAGCAGAGACCCTTATGAATCTGCTGATTTTTACGAAGGATTACTTCGTTTTCCCAATATAAATTCACAATGGCTTGCATTAACTCCTGCGCTTGCTAAAGCAATAACTACCAATAAATGTGATGATTTAAACACGCTTAGGCACTCTGAAATGGGGCTATATCAACGTGAATATATTTACCCTGATCGCACTCAAGCAGAATATTTGCTGTGTAAAAACGGCACAGACGCTCTAGTGCAGCTAATCAAAAATAGTACCGGTGTTATGTTTAATGGCGGCGATCAAAGCTTAACGCGCAAGGTATTGTTTGATGAAAATAATCAGCCATATCCATGGACAAAAGCGTTACAGTCTCGCCCTGTTGTTGTAGGTACAAGTGCAGGCACCGCAGTGCAAAGTGGCGGGCAAGCGCACGGTGGTAATGTGGTTATGATCACTAATGGCACAAGTTTATCGGCATTGAAAGAAGGCGCGCAAGCCATTGATGCACCCAGTGAGCGCTCAAACAGCGATAGTTTAACTTACAACCGCTTTGGGGGTTTAGGCACATTTAGTTACGGTGTACTCGATACACACTTTAGTGAGCGAAACCGTACATTAAGACTAGGCACCTTGCTCGACAGCTTCAGTGCAAATCAAGCTCAACCCGCATTTGGTTTTGGTGTAGACGAAACCACCGCCTTAGTGGTTATTAAATCTGAATCAGGGAATTTAATGACCGTAATTGGTAAAAATGGTGTGGTGATGGTTAAATCAACAGGGCAGGCTCAGGCTGAAACTAAAACCTACAGTTACTCGTACTGGCCTGCTGGCAGTGTGATTGATATTAAAAATAATGATTTTACCTTAAGTCAGCGCAGTATTAGCCAAGCATTACCAGCAATTAAAATACCGCCTTTACCGGTTCAGCGTTTCGGCAGTATTTTAACGGATGCCAAATTGCGCTCTTTAACGCAAGCCATGTGCTTGAGCCAAGAACAAACCGCTGTTGGTCAGCAAGATGCGTTTATTATTAGTCTATCAACTAAGCCTGAGTCGGTTTATCACCGTATTAGTGCTGAGCAGTATGGCTGTGCGGTGAGTAATTTAGAAATTTCAGTGAGTACCTTTTAATTTAATTAAACACGCTGCTTAGTTGATTTTAGATTAAGCGGCCATACTATATTTAAAGCGTGTTATTAAATCACAACAAAAGGAAGGTTCATGAGTAAAGTAGCGGTTATTTATTTTTCTGGATATGGCCATACCAAAAAAGTGGCGGAATTTGTGGCTGATGGAGCAAACGCTCAGCTTATTGCAATCGATGAAAATGGTGATATTAAAGACACCGATTGGGATGCATTAAACAATGCAGACGCCATTATTTTTGGTGCACCTACCTATATGGGCTCATACCCTTGGCAGTTTAAAAAGTTTGTTGATGCCACCTCTAAAGTGTGGTTTACCATGGGTTGGAAAGATAAAGTGTTTGGCGGTTTTACTAATAGCGGCAGCCTAAATGGCGACAAACAAGTCACCCTAATTAGTATGCAAACGTTAGCTTCACAGCATGGTGGAATTTGGGTAAGCCTAGGGTTACCACCCGCCAATAAATTGGAATCAACCCGTCAAGACATCAATAACTTAGGCGGTTCGGTTGGCGTATTAGTACAATCACCTACTGATGCTGACGAAACGGCTATTCCATCAGGCGATTTAGAAACGGCTCGTTTATACGGTGAGCGCGTTGCTGAAATAGCAAAACGATTAAAGTAAAAATGACCTAAATTAAGTTTATTTAATCCGTAAAGCCACACTTAATTAGTGTGGCTTTTTAGTTTGATAGCCCCAGTTCTTGCCTATGCTCAAGTTGATATAAGCTTGAATATTCACGTTTATGAACTTCAAATAAATACGCTCTCAGTTGCTCTTTACCATGGTGAATATGCTTTATTTTAGCTGCTATGCCACACTCACTGTGCCTAACGGGTTCTATGTCTAATGATATAGCCGCTTCATTGGGTAAAATAAATTGCATATTTTGTAACTCATCAAGCTCACTGTTTATTGATGTGGATTTTAAAAATATTCCTGTGCTTGAGATAGATTCAATGCAAAAACCTTGGCTTTGAATATTTAATTCACTTAATCGCCAGCTACGTTGAGTGCCTTTAGTATCAATCACTTCTGGGGCTGCTAACACAGTACTGAAATGGCCTAATTCATCAGTTTTAAATTGAAGTGGAAATCACAGTTGGTAATGAGCTACTTCTGCTAATAGGGTTAATTTAGCCTGACCAAGTAAATGCGCAATACCATCTGGTATTGATGTTTGTACTGTTAGTTTTGTTTCATTAATTAATGCTGTACTTTGACTAGGTTCAAACAACCCAGATAAAAAGTTAATTTCTTCGTCAGACAAATCTATGTATTTTCCTTAATACCTAAATCGTAGATTCTATTCCTTACAAGGTTTCTGCCCAATGAATGACCCGTTTATTATTTTGTAGGATTTAGCCTGTACGGCTTTATTTTTATACAATTTATAATTTTAGCTTTTCTGGCTAAAAATATAAGCACTTGATTTAAAGTAATTATATTTGTTTTTAAGCTTATTTAGTTAAATGATTGAATAGATTTTTTGGTATTCTACCCCCCAATAACAGCAATAAGTTAAGTAATGAAGTGTACAAAATTAAAGCGCTCTGCAACGTTTTTATACCAACTATGCGTAAATGAGACTTAGGTCTAGCTTACGAAGCATAAGGAAATACTTAAAATAGCGCCCAAATAATAATGGGGTTTAAGGGGTTCCAAATGCAATTAGAACGAATTCGTCATAGTGATTTACACAACAAAGTGATGTCTGCACAGCAGGCCAGTTTATTTATTAAAGACGGCATGACCGTAGGTATGAGTGGTTTTACTCGTGCCGGTGAAGCGAAAGCTGTACCACGTGCGCTTGCCGAGCGAGTACGTGAAAACCCAATGAAAATTAACCTAATGACGGGCGCGTCATTAGGTAACGACTTAGATAAGCTACTTACTGAATCAGGTGCGTTAGCGCGTCGTATGCCATTTCAGGTAGACAGCACATTACGTAAAGCAATTAACAACGGTGAGGTCATGTTTATTGACCAGCATTTATCTGAAACTGTTGAACAGTTACGTAATCATCAGTTAACTATGCCTGATGTAGCGGTGATTGAAGCCGTTGCTATTACAGAAGAAGGCCACATAGTACCAACTACGTCAGTAGGTAACTCAGCAAGTTTTGCTATTTTTGCCAAACAGGTAATTGTAGAAATTAACATGTTACATCAGCCAGAGCTTGAAGGGCTGCATGATATTTACATCCCTTCGTATCGTCCTACGCGTACTCCAGTGCCGCTCGTGAAAGTAGATGACCGTATCGGTAGTACTGCTATTCCAATCGATCCGGCTAAAATTGTGGGTATTGTATTTACCAATCAAAGTGACTCATTTTCAACAGTAACCGACCCAGATGCAGATACCGCCTCTATTGCACGCCATTTAGTTAACTTTTTTAAAGAAGAAGTAGCGCAACAGCGCATGCCTGCAAATTTAGGCCCATTACAAGCGGGTATTGGTAACATAGCCAATGCAGTCATGATGGGTTTATTAGACTCAGATTTTAAAGACCTCACTATGTACTCAGAGGTATTACAAGATTCTACCTTTGACTTAATTGATGCGGGTAAACTTAATTTTGCCTCTGGGTGTTCAATTATTTTATCAGAGCGTTGTAACGCACAAGTATTTAATAACCTTGAAAAGTACCGCGATAAGCTAGTACTTCGCCCACAAGAAATGTCGAATCACCCTGAAATTGTGCGTCGTTTAGGTATTATTGCAATTAACACGGCACTTGAGTTTGATATATATGGCAACGTTAACTCAACTCATGTGTGTGGTACTAAAATGATGAACGGCATTGGTGGCTCAGGCGACTTTGCACGTAATGCGCATGTATCGGTGTTTGTAACTAAATCAATTGCTAAAGGCGGCGCTATTTCAAGCGTGGTACCTATGGTAAGCCACGTCGATCATACCGAGCACGATGTTGATATTTTAGTAACCGAGCAAGGCCTAGCTGATTTACGTGGTTTAGCGCCACGCGAACGTGCTGTTGAAGTAATTAAACACTGTGTACACCCAGATTATCGCAACGCTATGCTTGATTACTACGAGCGTGCTTGTGTACGTGGCGGCCATACGCCTCATATTTTAGAAGAAGCATTCAGCTGGCATACCCGCCTTGAACAACAAGGCACAATGAAGCAAAGCTAATACATAAACCCCGCATTTGCGGGGTTTTTAATTTATGATGCCGATGCTTTATAGCGCGTTGTTATTGTTTTGCCATAAGGTGGTTTAAGTTTTTACTGTGTGCTGTAAAATAACTGCATATTTTTTACAGACTCGCCGTGGCGAGCAACATACAGAGTAACCATAATGGAAAATAAACTAACCGCAATCGACACTCTCGCGGAACTTGAAAGCTTTTTACTGCAAGTGGAAAACGGCGGTTTAGGTTTAACTGGCGTAGCAGGCGTCGGCATGGCAACTAATAATGCCGACGGCAGCCGTTTTGTCGCGGTGTTTGATGACAAGCAACAGCTTTTATTAGCCCGTGAAATTACCGAAGAGATTTTTCAAAGCGGCCAAGATATGGTGCGCAACGGCGTAGGGCGTAAACACTAATACCTTACTACTAATTTAAAAAGCGCCAAATGGCGCTTTTTTTGTGGTTTATTTTAAACAGGTGTTAAATATAAAATAAATGGTAATTATTCACCAAGACAAACTATTTTCTAAGGATCTTTTTTAGCTATTGGCTGATCCTGCCAGTGTGCCAAGCTAGAGCGATTACCCTATCGCTCTAGCTTTAATGAATTTAAACAGCATAAATATCACTGAAATAGTTGAGCAAACTAAAATTCAGTTACAAGAAGATAAAACACTCTCGCCAGCGTTGAAGATGTCTATTGAACTCATTCTTGTTGTCGTTGTTATGCTAGCTAACCTGAGCTGCACATAAGAAATGGAACTAAATGCCCTTGCGGTGATCAGATCTTTCGACCAAGAAACATAAGATTACCGAGGCAAGGGCATGAATAACTTAAATGCAATTTACGTAGATGTCGATGATTTTTGTTTATTATTAGATATGGTCGATAATGTTACAGGTAGTTTATACGCAGATAAAGGTTATGTATCTGCAAACCTAAAAGCGGAACTTGCTGAGCAAGGGATTGATTTTATTACAGGTCAACGACGTAATATGAAACGTCAGCCAATATCATCTTGGGATAGAGCGATGTTATCAACGCGTTTCATCATTGAAACAGTTTTCGACCAGCTGAAAAATATGGCTCAAATAGACCACACAAGGCACCGCAGCTGCATCTCATTTATGGCTAATTTAATTTTAATGGCTGGATTAATTGCCTATACTTTTCAGACTAAAAAGCCGAGTATAAAAGTGACTCGGCTTTAATTCTTATGCAGATCTGAGATTAACTAGACCCTCTACACCTGAAAATTGTAATACTAAAAGGCATGGTATTGAGCCAAACACAATTGCAAATAATTTCATCAAACAATAAGGGTAAAGTGGTTTTTCTTTTTTGATCGATCTGCATAACATTCTCTATTGTATTTTTAGACTCAAATTACAATTTGAAAAACATGGAGACAAGTTAAATGTGTTTATTTTTTAAAATAATGAGAAAGCTGGTTTAGGAGGGTGCCATTAGCTCTCTTCCTATATATCCCCCCCAATCAGAATCAGAAAGTAGAAAATAAATTAGATTAAAAAGGGTGCGATAAATATTTAGAAAGGCAAATTTTATAGTGCGATAAAGAGGATGTTTTAATTTATAACTAATTGAAGTTAACAAAATTAATTGGTCGGTATGGAGAGATTCGAACTCTCGACCCCTGCCACCCCATGACAGTGCGCTACCAAGCTGCGCCACATACCGACTTCGATTGCAATAGTACGTGTATTTATAAAAAAATCAATAAGCTTTTGTTTGTTTGGATATTTATTGCGCAAGCGTTTAATATTAAGCGCTTGCGCCAGAAGTTTTACACGGCTTTACTCTTTATTTAACCACTGGTTGATCGTGTTATACATTTCATCTCGTAGTATTGGTTGCGCAGTTTTGTTAGGGTGTAAGTTATCGTTTTGCATTAGCTCGTTTTTTCCTGCTACTTTAAGTACAAAAAACGGCATTAAATAAGAGCCTGTGGCTTTGCTAACACTGGCAAAACTATCGGTGAACATTTTACTGTAACGTGGGCCATAGTTAGGTGGAATATAAATTTCCATAAGTGCGGTTTGTGCATTTGCAGCTTGGCTTTTTTCAATTAAAGCCGTTAAGTTAGTTTGCATTTTTGTGATTGGAAAACCGCGCAGGCCATCATTAGCACCAAGCTCAATGAGCACGTGAGTTGGTTGGTATTGCTCAAGTAGCGCGTCTAATCGGCGCAATGCACCGCCGGTGGTTTCGCCGCTAATACTGGCATTTACTAAGTTGATAGGGCGTTGCTCGGTATCGTATTTATCTTGTAACAATTGCACCCAGCCTTGTTCTTGTTTTAAGCCATAGGCTGCGCTTAAACTATCACCAAGTATTAAAATCGTGTTGTTAGCTACCGCGTGTAGTGGGTTAATAACTAAAAATAAAATGAATACACAACGTAGGATTGAATGGGTCATATGTCAGCGCTTTCTCAATTAAATATAATTCAAGTAAATGGTTTATCTAAAGTGGTTTCCACCTTTGAAGGTGAGTTGTCCATCCTCAGCGACATCAGCTTTAATGTCAAGCATGGCGAGTCTGTTGCCGTAGTGGGCACGTCGGGCTCTGGTAAATCTACATTATTGAGCTTGCTAGCAGGGCTTGATACCGCCAGCAGTGGCGAGGTGGTGTTAGATGGCGAGCCGCTGCACGAATTAGACGAAGAAGCACGTGCAGCACTGAGAGCTGCTAAAGTCGGATTTGTATTCCAGTCTTTTATGTTGGTACAAAGTTTAACTGCGCTTGAGAACGTGATGTTACCCGCTGAGCTTGCTGGCGAACGTGATGCTAAAGAGCAAGCGCTCGCATTACTTGAAAAAGTCGGCTTGAGTCACCGTGTTGATCATTACCCGTCGCAGTTATCTGGTGGTGAGCAACAACGTGTTGCCATTGCTCGCGCATTCGTGGGTTCGCCTAAAATACTGTTTGCCGACGAGCCATCAGCTAACCTAGATAGCAAAAACGGCCACATGATAGAAGCGTTATTATTTGATTTAAATAAACAAAATGGCACTACGCTTATTTTAGTTACCCACGATGAAGCACTGGCGCAAAAGTGTGAACGTATTATTCAGATTGAAGCCGGTGAGCTGGTACACAATTCAACAGAGGAAATGGCAAATGTGGGCTAAATTAGCGCTTAAACTATTTTCTCGTGAGTTTCGCCGTGGTGAACTAACCGTAATAAGCGCAGCCATTGCACTGGCAGTATTAACCGTGCTTACTTTATCTATGGTGACAGAGCGAATTGCACAAAGTATTGCCCAAAAAAGCAGTGCATTTATAGCAGCAGATCGTGTTCTTGCCAGCAATCACGCCATAGATACCGCCTTTATAACCAAAGCAGAACAACAAAACTTACAAACTGCACAAATGGTGTACTTTGACACTATGCTGTTTGCAAACGATCAAATGCAGTTTAGCTCAGTAAAGGCTGCATCAAACAGTTACCCGCTTAAAGGCCAATTGAAAGTTAAGTCGGGTTTGAATGCTCAAACTGAGGTTGCACCCGGTGCGCCAAGCCCTGGTAACGTATGGTTAAGTGAATCGGTTTTTTACAGTTTAAACATAAACGTAGGCGACCAAGTTGAATTAGGTGCCGCGTTATTTAATGTGGAAAAGGTGATTGTAGAAGAACCCGATGCGCCATTTAATGTGTTCTCTAGCAGTCGCAGAGTACTTATTAATATTGATGATGTACCAAAAACTGAAGTAATACAGCCCGGTAGCCGTGTATTTTACCGCCAGTTGTATGCAGGTGATGAAAGCGACATCAATAGTTTTTACGATTGGTTAAAACCGCAACTTAAAGAAAACCAAAACTGGTATGGTGTAAAAGACCGTCAATCACCCATTTCAAATAGCTTAAACAGAGCCGAAAGCTTTTTATTGTTAGCAGGTTTGCTGGGCATTATATTAGCCGCGGTTGCTATTGCAGTATCGGCTAAGCGCTATTGTGAGCGCCAATACGACCCCGTCGCGATGATGAAAACCTTAGGTGGCAGCCGCGATATGATCCGCAAAATTTACCTTATGCACTTATTAATGGTGTGTACCATGGCGGTAGTCGTTGGCCTTGCTATTGGTTACGGCTTACAAGAAGTTGCAACTGGTTACCTTGCAAAAAGCATGGGAACCGAATTGCCCATGGCAGGGTTTAAACCGTGGTTAGTCGCCATTAGCACCGGGGTTATTTGTGCGGTTATGTTTTCTATTAAGCCGTTGTTAGATTTATTTGATATTCCACCACTTAGAGTGCTTCGCCGTAATTTAGGCGACCGCCTTGCGGTAAGTAAAATCCATTTAGGGCTTAGCGCCTTAACGGTATTTTTATTAATGTGGTTATTTAGTAACAATATTAAAATTACCCTTATTTTATTTGCCTCAACGCTTGCGCTTATTTTAGTGTTGTTTTTAATTTCTAAATTAATATTTGGCGGGGGCCGAAAGCTTGGCTTAAAGCCAGGTAACAGCTGGTCGTTGGCTATTGCGTCTATTCAAAAGCGCGCCAACGTTAATGCGGTGCAGCTAATTAGTTTTTCGCTAGCGATTAAATTACTGTTGTTTTTAATTGTGCTAAAAAACGACATTATTTCGGATTGGCAGTCTCAGTTACCAAGTGATGCACCTAATGCCTTTTTGGTTAATATTACGCAAAATGAGCTGGATCCGGTAAATGAATACTTAGCGCAAAAAGGCATTCAAGTGTCGGAGTTTTACCCAACGATTCGTGGCCGCGTGAATGCAGTAAATGGCGAAGCAGTAGCACGTGAAGTGTCATTGCAAGACAACGAGAAAAAAGACGAAGAAGCCCGCTCAGGTATTGGCCGCGAGCTTAACTTAACTTGGCTTAACGAAGTCCCCTCACAAAATGACATTATCGATGGCCAGTGGTTTGGCGATGACGCAGTAGCTGAGGCCTCACTTGAAGAGTCGATGATGAAGCGCCTTGATGTGAAAATGGGCGATACCCTCACGTTTTTAATTGGTGCGCAGTCGTTCGACGCTAAAATTACCAATGTACGTAAAGTTAATTGGGCCACGCTTAAACCTAACTTTTTCATTATTTTAAGCCCCGATGTACTCAAAGACTTTCCGGCCACGTATATTTCATCAGTACGTATTGAGCCTGAGCAAAAGCGCGACTTTAGCCAGTTATTACGTACATATCCTACGATTACAGCGATTGATGTAGACAACTTTGTTAAACAAATACAATCGACTATTGAACAAGTGTCGTTAGCTATTGGCTTTGTACTGGCTATTGTGGTGTTGTGTGGCGCGTTGGTACTTATATCGCAGGTGCAAGCAAGCTTAGGTGAGCGGATGCAAGAAATTGTGATACTGCGTACTTTGGGCGCTAAAAGCCGATTAATCAAAAATGCCACCTTGTATGAGTTTTTATTACTGGGCGGTTTAGCCGGACTGGTGGCTGCATTTTTCAGCGATATTGCGTTATTGATTGTACAGCAGCAAATGTTTGATTTAGCGGGTAAGCTGCATCCTAATATTTGGATTATTGGCCCCGTTGCTGGTGGCGTGTTTGTAGCAGGGTTAGGCTATTTTATGATTGCTTGTACGCTTAAACAAAATACCCAAGGCTTAGTACGCGCATTGGCGTAAACTTTTCAGCCAAATAGCGTTTAAATGCCTACTTTTTATGTAGGCATTTTTGTTTTTGCTTGGTACTGGTAATTTATACAGTGCTCTGGCATTATTAGCACTATTAATAAATAACAATAATGAGAGTGCTGTTTGGCCATAATTTTAGGGATCGATCCGGGCTCGCGTTTAACGGGTTACGGTGTGGTTGCGCACCAAGGGGCTAAGTTTACTTACTTAGGCAGTGGCTGTATTAAATTAGCCGATCACGACTTTCCCACCCGACTTAAAATGATTTACCAAGGCATTACACAGCTTATAGAGCAATTTTCGCCTGAAACATTTGCTATAGAAAAAGTATTTATGGCGCATAACCCTGATTCTGCTTTAAAGCTAGGCCAAGCTCGTGGCGCTGCGATTGTCGGTGCCTCTATGGCCGACTTACCGGTTTTTGAATACTCAGCACGGCAAATAAAGCAAGCCGTTGTGGGTAACGGTGGGGCAGATAAATCGCAAGTTCAACATATGGTTAAAAACATACTTAAACTGCCAGGTACGCCGCAAGCCGATGCGGCGGATGCGCTTGCAATTGCAATTTGCCATGCCCACTCTGAACAAAATTTAATAAAACTAGCGGGTAGCGCAAGCAAAACCGTTAGAGGACGTCTAAGGAAATAACAATGATAGGTCGCTTAAACGGCGTGTTAGTTGAAAAACAGCCCCCAGAAATACTATTAGAAGTGAGCGGCGTTGGCTACGAAGTACAAATGCCAATGACCTGTTTTTACGATTTGCCTAAAGTAGGCGACAACGCCATTGTGTACACTCACTTTGTAGTACGCGAAGACGCACAGTTATTGTTTGGCTTTAATAATAAAACCGAGCGTGCGTTATTTAGAGAGCTGTTAAAAGCTAATGGCGTAGGGCCTAAATTAGGCTTAGCTATTTTGTCGGGCATGTCGGCGCAGCAGTTTGTAAGTTGTGTAAATAATGAAGATGCTACCGCTTTGGTTAAGCTGCCAGGGGTGGGCAAAAAGACCGCAGAGCGCTTAGTGCTCGAAATGAAAGACCGATTAAAAAATTGGGGTAATGACTTATTTACCCCATTTAGCGATAGCGCCGTAATAGAGCCTGCGAGCGATGCAACTATAGCCAATAATGCGGCCGATGATGCGGTTTCGGCGTTAGTGGCGCTCGGTTATAAATTGCCACAAGCGCAAAAAGCAGTAAAATCAATAAGCAAACCCGATATGTCGACTGAGGTTCTAATTAAAGAATCTTTGAAATCAATGCTGTGAGTAAATTATGATCGAAGCTGATCGCTTAATAGATGCTGCTGAAAAAACCAACGAAGACACCATAGACCGTGCTATCAGGCCTAAGTTACTGGCCGACTATCGTGGTCAGCCGCATGTTAAGCAACAAATGGAAATATTTATTGAAGCCGCGCGTAGCCGCAGTGAAGCGTTGGATCATTTATTAATATTCGGTCCGCCAGGCTTAGGTAAAACCACGCTTGCCAATATTGTAGCCAACGAATTAAATGTAAATATTAAAACCACCTCGGGCCCTGTGCTTGAAAAAGCGGGCGATTTAGCCGCATTGCTTACTAACCTTGAAGAGGGTGATGTACTGTTTATTGATGAAATTCACCGTTTGAGCCCGCAAGTTGAAGAAATACTCTACCCGGCAATGGAAGATTACCAGCTCGATATTATGATAGGTGAAGGGCCAGCAGCACGCTCTATTAAGCTTGATTTACCCGCGTTTACACTCATTGGTGCAACTACCCGTGCGGGGTCATTAACTTCTCCACTGCGTGACCGCTTTGGTATTGTACAGCGTTTAGAATTTTATTCTGTGGAAGACTTATCACACATTGTGGGGCGCTCAGCGCATTATCTTAGTTTAGAAATGTGTGACGATGGCGCCGCTGAAATAGCCAAACGTTCGCGCGGTACGCCACGTATTGCAAATCGATTATTGCGTCGAGTGCGCGATTACACCCAAGTAAAGTCAGACGGTACGGTTAATGCTGAGGTAGCTCAACAAGCCCTCGACATGATTGACGTTGATAAAAGCGGTTTTGATTACATGGATCGTAAATATTTACTCGCCATCATCGAAAAGTTTATGGGTGGCCCCGTTGGGCTTGACAACCTAGCCGCGGCAATAGGCGAAGAGAAAGAAACCATAGAAGATGTGATTGAACCGTTTTTAATTCAACAAGGATTTATTCAGCGCACGCCGCGAGGGCGAATTGTCTCTGATAATGCGTATCACCATTTTGGCTTGTTACCTAAAAAAGACTAAATAACCAGAATAACGAGACTCTTTCTAAAGCCACTGTCATTTTAACGACAGTGGCTTTTTTGTATAAGCAAAGGCTAAATTTAGACGTATTTTACTTTGCCAATAATTCACTGAGCGTTAAGACATATCAGGCTATTGTGCGGCTGTAGTAACGGTATTGAGCCCGAGTGTAACTAATTTTACAAATTGCGGGCAAAAAAAAGCCCGCAAATAATGCGGGCAAACAACAAGTTTAAGGAAGTAATCTAGGGAACTACGTTTTACTTGTTGAGGTCATACCCCAAGAAGTAAAAAAGTAATACGAAATAAATCATATTACGAAGAACTGGATTCAATGAAATAGCTTTCATTTAATGCGCTAGCTCGGTATAGGAGAATAATACCGAAGCGGCAGAATTTGTTCAAACTAGAAAATTTATATTTTCAGATTAAAAAAACTAATAGCAGGGGTTTTCTGTTTTTACTTAATGTTGCATGTTAATTAACCATTAATTCTATAAGTTAATGAAATGCTTTGTTTATGTATATTAACATATAAACGTTCGGTATTAGTTTTACTATTACGTTAAGGTAAGCGTGTAGTGTTTATGAGTGCTTATGCATTAATTTTGAATAAACAGCGTATTTTTGTGACTCTTTAGTGAAATTAAGCAGGCTTATAAATAGCCTTATTGTTATTTATTTATACAGTAAAACAAGAGTTAAGTAGTAAAACTATTTTTTTTAACGTTTTTTGTTGGCTATTCACAGCAATATCGTTGTCAGCAGGAAATACACTAGATACACTAGCTGAACTTTAATGGTGGCTAATGTGTTACAAAGTTACCTTACTCAAATAAATCAATTTGATGTTTTTAATTATTTAGGAGTTTAACGTGGGATCAGGGCTTAATTTTTTAGATCTAATTCTAGAAGCCAGTTTGCTTGTGCAATTAGTAATGCTAGCGTTGGTTGCTATGTCGGTTATGTCGTGGGCTATTATTTTTCAACGTAAAAAAGCCATCTCTGACGCCTTAGCAAATGCCAAAAAATTTGAGCATCGTTTTTGGTCTGGTGTTGACCTAAGTAAGCTATATAACGAAATTTCATCACGCGGTGGTCAATCAACGGGTATTGAAGCGTTATTCACCTCAGGTTTCAAAGAGTTTGCACGCCACAAAAAAAATACCTTTCAAAGTGCAGGCATTGTTATGGAAGGCACGCATCGTTCAATGCGGGTTGCGCTTTCTCGTGAAATAGAAAAACTAGAATCAAGCTTATCGTTTTTAGCAACCGTTGGGTCAATTAGCCCCTACATAGGTTTGTTTGGTACAGTATGGGGTATTATGAATGCCTTTATTGCCTTAGGTGAAGTAAAACAAGCAACCTTACAAATGGTTGCACCAGGTATAGCAGAAGCTTTGATTGCAACAGCAATGGGTTTATTTGCGGCTATTCCTGCCGTTATTGCCTATAACCGATTTGCTAATAAAGTTGAAAAGTTAGAATCTCATTACATTAACTTTATGGAAGAATTTGCCAATATTTTACACCGTCAAGCAGCTACCCAAATAGAGGCTCAAGCGAATGTACCAGCGTAAAAAGCGTCGCCCAGTCGCAGAAATTAATGTAGTACCATACATTGATGTAATGTTGGTGTTGCTTATTATATTTATGGCCACTGCGCCATTAATAACCCATGGCGTAAAAGTAGACCTACCAAAAATGGAAGAGTCAGACTTAGTTGATACCAAAGATACGCCGCCCATTATTGCCTCTATTGATTCGCAAGGTAAGTATTATGTAAGCATAGGTACTGATCCGGAAGAGCCAATGGAAGCATTAGATGTAGCCGCTGTAATTAAACTACAACTAATGAAAAACCCTGATACCCCAGTAATGATTAAAGGCTCAGGTAAAGTGTCGTATCAAGAAGTGTTACTGCTCATGGATTTTTTGAAGAATGCAGGTGTACCATCGGTAGGCTTAATGACCGAATCCTTTGAGGGGACCAAGTAGTCATATGAATACGTCGTTAATCAAATCAGTAATACTGCATTTAGCATTAGGGGGATTTTTGTATGCATCAGCAAACATTCATCCACCTAAACCTAAAGTAATGGAAGTGACGCTTAATGCCGCCATTCCTGAGCCAGAAAATGCGGTGTCTGCTGTGACCGTGGATCAACAGCAGGTTGAGCAAAAAATTGCTGAGTTACGCAAAAAAGAAGAAGATAAAAAGCGCGCTGAAGATAAACGCATTCGTGATTTAGAGCGCCGCGCAGCAGAAGCACGTAAGCAAAGTGAATCTGAAGCAAGACGCATTAAAAAGCTAGAGCAGCAGCGCAAAGCTAAAGAGAAAGAAAGAGCCGAAGCCGAAGCTCAAGCTAAAAAAGCCCGCGAAATAGAACAACGTGAGCGAGCAAAAGCCAAACAAGCGCAAAAGCAAAAGCAAGAGGCTGAAGATGCTGCTAAAGCGGCTGCCGACAAACGCAAAGCCGAAGAAGCCGCGCTTAAAAAAGCCGAAGAAGAGCGTAAAAAACGTGCTGAAGAAGCTGAGCGTAAACGTCAGCAAGCATTACAAGAACAAATACTGCAAGAGCAACTTGCCAAAGAGCAGGCTGCACGCAATAAAATACGTCAACAGCAAGTAGTGAGTGAAGTTGATAAATACCGTGCATTAATTATGGCGCGTATTCAGCAAAACTTATTAATTGATGAAAAAATGAAAAACCAGCAATGCCGCATTAATCTCCGTCTTGGGTTTAATGGCTTGGTTACGCAGGTTAAGTCGTTAGGTGGTGATAAGTTAGTGTGTGAAGCTGCTTTAAGAGCGGTTCGCATGGCCGACACATTACCGGTATCGAAAGATAAAGACGTATTCGAACAATTAAAGAATATTAATATAACCATCGCGCCAGAGTTTTAAGGGATGACATGTTTAACAAAATTAAAATAGCCTGTTTAGTTTTAATATTAGGGTTTCAGGGTGTTGCACACGCGGCACTTGAAATTGTTATTACTGAAGGTATAGACGGTGCAAGACCGATTGCGATTGTGCCTTTTAAATATCAAGGTATTGGCCCTATTCCAGAGCAGCTTAGCGATGTTATTGCTGCTGATTTAATGCGCAGTGGCAAATTTAAGCCAGTTAGCGTTTCACAAATGCCTCAACAACCACATAAAGACGGCGATATTGATTACGGCGCTTGGGTTAATAAAGGCGTTGAAGCGGTTTTAGTGGGTGAAGTAGAACAGCAAACCAACGGACGTTACTTAGTACGTTATGAGCTTGTTGATGTTATTCGCGGCCAAATTACTGGCGGTGAAACACAAATGATGAGCAACGGTAAGCTTGTTCAAAGCCAAGACCATATTTTAGAAGCACGTCAAAGCGTAATTGGTGAAACTGGATTTCGTCGATACTCGCACCGCATTAGTGATGTTATTTATGAAAAGCTAACTGGCGAAAAAGGCGCGTTTTTAACAAAAATAGCCTATGTTATTGTACGTGATACCGAAGAAAAGCCTTATCAGTTAGTCGTTGCTGATTACGATGGTTTTAATGAACAAGTATTATTGCGTTCAAAAGAGCCATTAATGTCGCCGGTTTGGTCACCTGACGGTACTAAGTTAGCGTATGTAACCTTTGAAAATCGCCAGAGCCAAATTTACATTCAAGACATTTATACGGGTAAACGCGAATTGATCACCAGCTACAAGGGAATTAACGGCGCGCCGCAATTCTCGCCAGATGGTAAAAAGTTACTGCTCGTGCTGTCAAAAGATAAAACTGGTGCAACTGAGGTTTACTTATTAGACTTACTAACACGTAAAGAGACGCGATTAACACGCCATCGTAGTATAGATACCGAACCTTCGTGGTACCCAAATGGTGAAGATATAGTATTTACGTCGGAAAGGGGTGGTAATGCTCAGATTTATAAGTTAAATTTAAAAACTGGCAGAACGCAAAGATTAACCTTTGACGGTGACATGAACCTAGCGGGTTCTATTTCGCCAGACGGAAAAGAATTAGTGATGGTAAACCGTACTAACGGACAGTATCATCTTGCTAAGAAAGAGTTGGCTACAGGTGCGTTTCAAGTTTTAACACGAACTCGCCTTGACGAATCACCGAGCATAGCGCCAAATGGCTCGATGATTATATACAGCACGCTCCACAATAATAAACAGGTACTTGCGCTAGTATCGATGGACGGTCGTTTTAAAGCACGTTTACCTGTGCTTGATGGACAAGTAAAGGCACCTGCTTGGTCGCCATATTTACAGTAATAATTGCTGGTTTACTCAAAATAGGAATCTACTCAATGCAACTTAACAAAATACTTAAAGGCCTGCTAATTGCTGTGCCAGTAATGACACTAGCAGCTTGTAGCTCATCTTCAGATATCGACGAAAATGCAGCTAACCAGTCAAACCAAGCAACTGTTGAGCAAACAACAACGGATACAGTTGAAGTAGCCACAATGACGCCAGAGCAACAAGCAGAAGAGCAACTTCGTCAAAAGTACGAAGCGCTTCGTCAAGAGCAAATTATCTACTTTGACTTTGATAAAGCCACAGTTGAAAGCAAATATGCAGACTTACTTCGTGCACACGCTGAGTTTTTAGTTAAAAATCCTTCTGTTAAAGTATTAATTGAAGGCCACGCAGATGAGCGCGGTACGCCAGAGTACAACATTGCACTTGGTGAGCACCGTGGACAAGCAGTTGAAAAATACCTACAAAGCTTAGGTGTTTCTGCAAGCCAAATGTCAGTAGTTAGCTACGGCGAAGAAAAGCCAATGGTTAAATCTCGCACTGAGTCTGCTTTCGCTAAAAACCGCCGTGCGGTACTAGTTTACTAAGATAAGAGATATTATGAAGCCGAAAATTATTTTGGCAGCCATGATATTGAGCGGGAGCACCCAAGTTTTGGCTGCTCCCGCTCCTGTTTCAGAAGCTGCAAGTTCACAGTCAAGCATTGAAAAGCGTTTAGCAACACTTGAAAGTATGATGCAACAGCGTAATTTTTTACAAGTAGAGTTACAGCAACAGCTCAATTTACTGCAAGATGAAGTTAGTCAAATACGCGGAGTAACAGAAGAGCAAAGCTATAAGCTTGAAAAAGTACTCCAGCGTCAACGCGAGCTTTATCAAGAAATTGAGAACCGTGTTAGCCAAGCGTATGCAAAGCCGACCGCTCCAGCGCCTACAACAGACTACACACAGCCTAGTAACGAGCAGAGCTACAGCAGCGATTTATCTGAAAACGAAGCGTACGAACGTGCTGTTGCGCTTATAATGAAAGATAAACGCTACGACCAAGCTATTCCAGAATTTCAAGCGTTCTTAACAACGTATCCAAATTCAGTGTACACCTCAAACGCACATTATTGGCTGGGACAACTATTAACGATTAAAAATGACGGTGTAAAAGCAGCCGAGCACTTTAAAGTAGTTGTTAACGAATTTCCAAATTCAAATAAACGCCCAGATGCGATGTTAAAGCTTGGTACACTTTTACAAGAGCAAGGTTTGAAGGCAGAAGCACAAAAAATACTGAATGAGCTTATCAATCAGTACCCAAGTACAACTGCTGCTAAATTAGCCACAGAACGCTTATCAAAATAAATGTTGATGCTTGATTAGACTGCTTTTTGTCATAAGCGGTCTAAAATTGCTCAACTAGACATAAAAACTTAAAAAAAGAGACAATTTCGGTTGCACTCATTTTATAAATAAGTATTATAAGCGCCCGCAGCAAACGAATGGTAACCCCACTCGAAATGCGGCAAAAAGAGCGGGTCATTAGCTCAGTTGGTAGAGCAGTGGACTTTTAATCCATTGGTCGATGGTTCAAGTCCATCATGACCCACCATTCTTTTTTATATTTAGAATGGTCTAATCGGCGGATTTACGCGTACTTACTTTTTATAAGTAAACCAGAGCGGGTCATTAGCTCAGTTGGTAGAGCAGTGGACTTTTAATCCATTGGTCGATGGTTCAAGTCCATCATGACCCACCATTCTCTATTGAATGGTTATAATCGGCGGATTTACGCGCACTTACTTTTTATAAGTAAACCAGAGCGGGTCATTAGCTCAGTTGGTAGAGCAGTGGACTTTTAATCCATTGGTCGATGGTTCAAGTCCATCATGACCCACCATTCTTTATCAAGATAAAGTTTGGTTTAATCGGCGGATTTACGCAGCTCACTTAAATAGTAAGCACACAGAGCGGGTCATTAGCTCAGTTGGTAGAGCAGTGGACTTTTAATCCATTGGTCGATGGTTCAAGTCCATCATGACCCACCATTCTTTATCAAGATAAAGTTTGGTTTAATCGGCGGATTTACGCAGCTCACTTAAATAGTAAGCACATAGAGCGGGTCATTAGCTCAGTTGGTAGAGCAGTGGACTTTTAATCCATTGGTCGATGGTTCAAGTCCATCATGACCCACCATTCTTTATTTAGGTAAAGATTGGTTTAATCGGCGGATTTACGCAGCGTGTTAATTCTACACAGAATTTAGAGCGGGTCATTAGCTCAGTTGGTAGAGCAGTGGACTTTTAATCCATTGGTCGATGGTTCAAGTCCATCATGACCCACCATTCTTTATTTAAGTAAAGATTGGTTTAATCGGCGGATTTACGCAGCATGTTAATTCTACACAGAATTTAGAGCGGGTCATTAGCTCAGTTGGGTGAATAAAAACCGAAACGAAGTTTCGCAGTCTTATGAACGCGAGTCAGGACGACGAGCCGGTCCCAAGCTTCAGGATGAATTAATGGCAGTTAGACACAGAGCGGGTCATTAGCTCAGTTGGGTGAATAAAAACCGAAACGAAGTTTCGCAGTCTTATGAACGCGAGTCAGGACGACGAGCCGGTCCCAAGCTTCAGGATGAATTAATGGCAGTTAGACACAGAGCGGGTCATTAGCTCAGTTGGTAGAGCAGTGGACTTTTAATCCATTGGTCGATGGTTCAAGTCCATCATGACCCACCACTTCTAAAAAATCTCAACATTCCTCTTATTATATTTAAATTAGTTTGTTATTTTTATTTATAAACAGCATGCCCAGATAGCTGTTATTTACCTGCGTATTCTCGTATAATTTGCCGTAATTAATGCACTGTAGATGAAGTGGTCGAGAACATGAGTCTAGCTCAAACTATTATGCCTGAAGGTTATATCTTTCCTCCTAAGCCAGCGCCGTTAACTAAAGACGAGCAAGGCGAATATAAAGCACGTATTAAGCAACTACTGCAAGATAAAAATGCAGTGCTTGTAGCCCATTACTACACAGATCCTGAAATTCAGGCACTTGCCGAAGAAACAGGGGGCTGTGTAGCCGATTCACTAGAAATGGCACGTTTTGGTGCTCGCCACGATGCCGACATGATCATCGTCGCAGGCGTACGTTTTATGGGTGAAACCGCTAAAATTTTAACGCCTAATAAAACTGTGGTCATGCCAACGCTAGAAGCAACCTGTTCGTTAGATATTGGTTGCCCTGTGGATGAGTTTTCAGCATTTTGTGATCAACACCCAGATCGCAAAGTGGTGGTATACGCTAACACCTCTACCGCGGTTAAAGCGCGTGCTGATTGGATAGTTACCTCATCGTGTGCACTTGAAATAGTAGAGCACTTAGATGAGCAAGGCGAAAAAATTATTTGGGGCCCAGATAAGCATTTAGGTAGCTACATTCAAAAAAATACCGGCGCCGATATGATCATGTGGAACGGCGCATGTATCGTACACGATGAATTTAAAACCAAAGCGCTTAAAGATATGAAAGCCCTACACCCAGACGCAGGTGTATTGGTTCACCCAGAGTCACCTGCCGAAATAGTAGCACTGGCAGATGCGGTGGGTTCAACAAGCCAGCTAATTAAAGCTGCGCAAACTATGCCTAATAAAAAGTTTATTGTAGCCACCGATCGCGGTATTTTTTATAAAATGCAGCAACTATGCCCAGAGAAAGAGTTTTTTGAAGCGCCAACGGCTGGTAGCGGCGCTACGTGTAAAACTTGCGCTCACTGCCCTTGGATGGCAATGAACGGCTTACAAGCGATTGAGGAAGCACTGATTGATGCCAGCGGTAAAGAAGTATTTGTAGATATGGACTTACGCGAAGGCGCGCTCAAGTCACTTAATCGCATGTTAGACTTTACAGCCAACATGGCAAAGTAAACATCACTTCGTATAAAAACGGCTAATCCTACTGGGTTAGCCGTTTTTTTATGCCTAAAGTAAATTGCTGATTGATTATTAGGCACTTAGCAGCACAAATTTAAAAATGCCTTGCACCTATGTAACCTATTTCATACTATAACGCGCTGTTGCAATGCAACACCGTGGAGGAATGGCTGAGTGGCTGAAGGCGCACGCCTGGAAAGTGTGTTTAGGTTAATCCCTAACGAGGGTTCGAATCCCTCTTCCTCCACCATTATTCAATATTAGGACGCTTTTTAGCGTCCTTTTTTTGTGCCTGTAATAAAGTTTAGCCTGTTAGCCTGTTAGCCTGTTAGCCTGTTAGCCTGTTAGCCTATCGCTTGCGCGACTCGATTATTTTTATGCCGATGTTTTAACGTATGCATGCTCGGCTAAGGTTAAACAGGTTGGGTAAGTGGGGGCGTTCGTTTTGCTGCTGGGCAATTATTAATACCCATAAAAATGGCTGAGGGGCGTTTGAAGTTTAATGTAATAGCATAAAGCAGAGCTTAATGGCTATGTAGCCATCAAGCTCTACTAACAGCTTGTTATTCAACCGTGGCTGTTAAACCACGACGTTTAAGTAAGGCTGATGTGTCTGGCTCTTGGCCACGAAATGCTTTAAACGATTCCATCAGGTCACGCGAGTTACCGACTTCTAAAATTTCTTTACGGTATTTGTCACCTAGTTCACGTTTTAAGCCACCTTGCTCTTGTACATAAGCAAAAGCGTCAGCTGCTAAAATTTCACTCCACATGTAGGCATAGTAGCCTGCAGAGTAACCGCCACCCATTGAATGAGAAAAGAATGCAGACTTATAACGCGGCGGCACAAATGGCACGTTAACGCCGTGTTTTGTTAAAACATCTTGCTCAAATTTTTCAATATCTTGCAGTGGGGCATCTGCCGGTAATGAATGCCATTCCATATCTAATAAAGCGGCAGATACATATTCTAATGTATCAAAACCTTGGTTAAAGCTTCTTGATTTAATTACTTTTTCAAGTAATTCATCCGGAATCGGCTCGCTTGTTTGATAATGTTTAGCATAGTTAGCAATTACTTCAGAGTGCATTGCCCAATCTTCTTCAAACGTAGACGGGAATTCAACAAAGTCTCTTGATACTGACGTACCAGATAAGGTTGGGTATTTTACTTTTGAAAGCATACCGTGCAAGCCATGACCAAGCTCATGGAACATAGTGGTTGTTTCATCGTAGCTAATAAGTGTTGGCTCACCTTTGGCGCCTTTTTGAATGTTCATAACATTCACGACAACAGGTTTTTGCCCATGCAAACCAGACTGTTTAACAAACGAGCTCATCCATGCGCCGCCACGTTTACCTTCACGCGCAAAATAATCAGCAAAAAAGATAGCTAGGCTTTCACCATTTGCGTCAAATACTTCATATGCTTTTACATCTGGGTGATACACAGGTAGATCGTTACGTGGCTTAAATGTAATGCCATACAAACGATTCATGGTAAAGAATACACCGTCTTCTAATACACGGTTAAACTCAAAATATTCTTTTACTGCTTTTTCATCAAGGTTGTACTTATCTTGACGTACTTGCTCGGCGTAATATAACCAATCCCATGGTTTAAGTTCGAACTGCTCTGCAGATGCATTTATTTTTTCTTGAATATCGGCAGCTTCTAACGCTACATTTTGAGTTAGCCTTGGCACCATGCTAGCAAACATATCAAATACAGCTTGTGGTTTTTTAGCCATTTGCGACTCTAAACTAAATTCAGCCCAGCTGTTGTAGCCAAGTAGCTTTGCTTTTTGTGCTCTTAATTTAACTAGTTGCGCAACAATGTCGCGATTACTAAATTCACCATCTAGCGCGCGTTCTGAAGATGCACGCCACACTTTCTCGCGTAAATCACGGTTTTGTAATGAAGCTAAAACAGGCTGGCGAGTGGTATTGGTGATTTTAATTAAATACTGCCCTTCGTGGCCGGCTTCTGTGGCTGCATTAGCAAATTGTTCAATTTGACCTGCCGATAAGCCAGCTAACTCTTTTTGGTCTTTTACGATGACAACATTACTTTTACTTAGCGCAAGTAAGTTTTGTGAAAACTGTGTCGTTAAAGTTGATAGCGATGAGTTAATATCACGTATTTGCTGCTTTTGTTCATCATTAAGCTGAGCGCCTGAGCGTACAAAACGTTTATAGTAAACGTCTAATAGTCGTGTTTCTTGCGCTGTTAATGCTAAAGAGTCTGTTTTTTCAAAAAGTGTGGCTACTTTTTTAAATAACGCATCATTTAAAAAGATGTTGTCTCTGTGCGCTGCAAGCTTTGGTGCAAGTTCTTTTTGAAGCTCACGACGCGCTGGGTTTGAGCTAGAGCCTGCAAGGTTGTAAAAAATGCTGCTTGCACGCGTTAATAACTCGCCACTTTGCTCAAGTGCCACGATGGTGTTTTCAAAAGTCGTAGGGGCTGTATTATTAATAATGTCTTGTACTTGCGCCATTTGCTGCGCCATACCTTGATTAAAGGCAGGTAAAAAATGCTCATCTTTGATGACTGCAAAGTCAGGGGTTTCGTACTGTAGTGTGCTTTTTTCTAATAATGGGTTGGTAGCTTGTTGTGCTTGCGCTGAAATACTTTGCGCAGTAGTTTGCTGTTTGTTGTCAGCGTTTACATTTGGCTCAGAGCAGCCCGAAAGTAATAACGCAGAGCTGATTGCCGTGGCGAGTAAAGTTTTCATATTTACATTCTCTTATTATTGTAACCTGTCGTTACCTTGTCATTAATCATGTAAGAGTACGTTGACTTAAATGTAACTACACTTAGGTTGCGATAAAGTCTTAATTAACTGCGACGAGCTGTTAATTTATATGCCCCATAGTACATTTTTTGACGAGCGAGTAAAATATAAAGCAGTAAATAGGAGGGGCGTTGAGTGACTTAAATACGCCAGCGATGCTTAATTTATTTACTTATCTAGTTATTTATCGACGCACGTCTTTTGGTGCGCCACCTTTTGGCCAGTCATCCGCTTTACAGTGGCTGACCTTTCATTGAGCGTTGAAAACAGCCATTAATTCTGTCTTCAATGGTGTTTATTTTTGCATTACGTGAACGATACTTTGGATATACCACATTCATGCC
This sequence comes from Pseudoalteromonas sp. SCSIO_11900, assembly GCF_000576475.1. Lineage (NCBI taxonomy): Bacteria > Pseudomonadati > Pseudomonadota > Gammaproteobacteria > Alteromonadales > Pseudoalteromonadaceae > Pseudoalteromonas > Pseudoalteromonas sp. SCSIO_11900. The sequence goes on along the minus strand of NZ_KK070023.1, from coordinate 2,795,759 downwards.
CACATAAGGCGCGGCTTTGGCTACACGCCCTTCATTAAGATGGTAAGTGCTACAATTGAGCTTATTATTTACGTTATTGGGAAGTTGTTTATAGGTATCAATAATTAATAAGCGCCCATAACGAATTAAATCCGACTTTTGATTATTGAACAGCATTGCTTAGGTGGAGGTGTCATTAGTTTGTGATTAATTTATATAAGTTTGGTATGCATAGCCAAATGATTATGAATCATAACGCTATGCAAAGTGAGGTTTTTTTGACTATTTTATTTACAGTTATAATCCATAATTTTGTGTGATAAAGCGCTAAGTATGTCCGCTACTTTAAAACTTGCTTGCTCCATAAGAGATACTTTTTCTACAGCAGTATTGATATCGCCTAATTGGAATGCTTCTAAAGCAGCAAAGCCATTCTTATGGACATCTTCATGTGGTTGCTCTAATGCTTTAAAGTCGTTAATGCTTGAATATTTTAATGCACCTTCACCTTGGTAATACCATTTACCTAAACGACACATGGTATGATCAGAAAAGTCTTCTGCAGTCTTATTTGATTGGCCTAAAATGACTTTATAAATATCGTATTTCCATACAATGTGATCCATTTTTACTGTTTGAATAAATGCATCGGCACTTGAATTAACAATAACGCTATACATATTTTGTGATAGTTCAACCACCTTTTTAGCGGTAGCATCAATTTCTGATGAGCTATTTGCAATGCCATTACTTTCTTCGCTAACGCTAGTAATGTTAGTTACAACGCTTTGCATTTGCTCATTGACCTTAGCTATTAAATTAGAGATCTCGTTAGATGCATCAGAAGAGCGCTGAGCGAGCGTTCTTACTTCATCTGCCACAACAGCAAAGCCTCGTCCTTGTTCTCCGGCTCTAGCGGCCTCGATGGCCGCATTAAGTGCAAGTAAATTTGTTTGATCAGAAATCCCTTTAATTATGTTTACAAAATCATTAATTCCGGTTGTTACTGACTGCAATTCTTTAACGGATTTAGTGGCTGATTTTGTATCTCTTGAGATATTATGTGTTGACGATGAAGTCGTTGCTAACATATCTAAAATTGTATCAAGTAATTCTTGGGATGACTTAAATGACGTAATATCATTAATTAGTTTATGTGAAGTTGAGGCTAAGCTTTCTCTGATGTCACTCATTAAATAAGATGACTGTAATGATAAGGTGTTTAATTCACGCTGTTTTACAAAGGCTGTATTGTTTGCTATTTCATTGTCGTTTAGTTGTGATTGCTCGCTGTTTGCTGCTAACAATTGCGCCTCAAGTTTTTCATTGGTTTTTTTTAATTGCATTAACTCGTTATTTAACTCATTAATTTTGTTTTTATATTTTGAATTGAACAGCATGTAGACCCCAATTTAAACACAGAAAATAAACGTATATTTTTTATTAAATTTACCTGAACATTGATTACTTTATTCGATTTTTTACAGGGGTGGAATTGACGTCCACCCAAGTCGATTTTTATAAAAGTAAGTTACAACACTATAATAAATGCTTTATAACCTTTTGGTAAATAAACTTTTCTTTTAATGCTTAAGGGCCTGTTTATCTTTCGAGGTTGAATTTTCAGCAGTCTGTTTGGTAATTAGGCAAGGCAGAGCCTATGTAGTGTGGTTGTTCCCCATAAATAGGCGATAACGTAGCGTAAATGCCAAACAGGCGCTGCCCGAAGGGTTTCTGCCTAGGGGTCATTTACTCTTTGTTGCTCGGTTTTTACTTAGCCCACTAGGTTACAAACCTCGCGCCGCGATTAAATGGCCCCTAGATTGAACAAATTTTAATCCTGAAAGGTCAACAGGCCCTAAAATTTAATACTTCCTAATTGATTTACTCAACTGGGCTTGAAACTCATCAGGGAATAAAATTGTGCCGTCGTCTTCTTCGGTAGGGAACACGGCCACCAGTAAGTCGTCTTCTTCAAGACCAGGTGTCCAGCGGCTAAACCAATCTGCAGTTGGAATTGCTTTAGGTGTACATCCTTGCCATTCGCCGGTTGCCCAGGCTTGTGCGAATTCTCGTGTTGGCCATACCGGCACGCAATCGTCGTCCTCGTTAGTGAGCATTACGCAGCCGTCGTCATCGTTTAAAATCCACACTTGCTTAAATTGCTGCACGGTTTCGTACATGTATGCGAGTCGTTTTTTTGCGCCAAGGCCTAAAATTACGTCGTCTTGCTTTGATAAATTGTCAGTGGTCATTTTTGGCTCTCTCTCACTGTGGAGTATACAAAGAGCAGCGAGCTGCTGCGCTTTAAAATTTAGTTTAGCTGATGGCTGCTAGTAGCTCATTGGCTAGTTGGTTTAGTGCGTCGGGGTCTTGGTTTGTTAATGCGTAGGTGCGTAATCCATATATACCCATAACACAAAATCGTGCCAGCTCTATGGCACTTCGGCCATTGGTAATTTCTTTATTATCAATTGCTTTTTGTAACTGCTGCGCAAAGGCATGCTCATATGCAGTTAAATTAGTACGCAATACGTGGCAAATTTGTGGTTCGTTACCCTCTACCTCGCTAATGCTTTTTGTGAGTAGGCACACTTTGGTTGCTTCACCGTCAACGCATTCTTGCACAATGATATTAAGGTATTGTTTCAGCGTATCTAAAATACAACTGCTGTGCTCAAACAGCGCCGTAAACTGTGTATTGCGATCGGTTTGGTATTGCTCAGTAGCGGCTAAAAAAATGCCTTTTTTACTTCCAAATGCCGCGTATAACGAGCCCGGATGTAAATGGGTGGCTTGAGTCAGTTTTTGCATACTGGTTTTTGCATAGCCATGAAGCATAAACATGGCCATAGCTTGGCGCAGTACAAACTCTGTATCAAATTCTGCAGTTCTCATAATGACTCTTTTAGTGGAGAGAGTAGTAATGAATAAATTTATTTTTCTTAGGCTTAGGTGGAGTTTACGCAATCTTAAACAAAGTTTCAAAATTATACTTGAATATTCATTCAAGTGACCTTATCTTGAATGTACATTCAATAAAGGATAAACATTATGTCGATTGACTTACTTTCACCTTTTAAATTAAATAACAGCATAGAACTGCAAAACCGCGTACTTATGGCACCAATGACCCGTTGTATGGCAGATGACAATTTAGTGCCAACACAAGCCATGGTTGATTACTACGCTCGCCGTGCTGATGTAGGCTTAATTATTAGTGAAGGCATTATTATCCGTGCTGATGCTCAAGGTTATCCAAATACACCTGGGCTTTTCACTAGCGAACAAATTCAAGGTTGGAAAAAAGTCACTGATGCAGTACATGCCAATGGCGGAAAAATGTTTGCACAACTATGGCATGTTGGCCGTGTTGCTCACCCTCACTTTTTTGGTGGTGATGTTTTGGCGCCATCTGCAATAGGGGTTGAAGGTTCAGTACCGCGTATGCGCGAGCTAACTTATATTACGCCAAAAGCTGCCACTAAAGATGATATTAAAGGCTTAGTGGCCGATTACGCTAAAGCCGCAGAAAATGCGATGGAAGCGGGTTTTGACGGCGTGGAAATTCATGGTGCTAATGGCTATTTAATTGACCAATTTTTACATTATGCGGCAAATAAACGTGATGACGAGTACGGCCAAACACCAGAAAACATGTCGCGCTTTGCACTGGAAGTAACCGATGCAGTTATTAATGTAGTAGGCAATGAACGCACCGCAATACGTTTAACGCCAGGTGCTTATTTTAATATGAGCGAAGACAATCGCGATAAAGCAGTATTTGACTACTTATTACCAGAGCTTGAAAACCGCAAGTTAGCTTATTTACATGGCGGTATTTTTGACGACAGCATGCGTTTTGATTCACTAGAAGGTAAATCAACCTCTGAATTTTTACGAGCTGGTTATGCAAGTACCTTTGTGGGGGTAGGTAGTTATAGTTTTGAAACTGCCAAAGAAGCGATTAACGACAATAAATTTGATTTAATTGCTATTGGTCGCCCGCTAATTGCTAACCCAGATTACATTAGCAAAATTAAAAACGGCGAAGAAGTCACAGCTTACAGTGATGAAATGCTAGCTGAATTGAAATAGCAGCTAATTTAGTAAAAACCATAGGACACTCATGGACAACTTTGAGTGTCTTTTTTTATACATTTATTTGCCATAATTTACTCATAATTGTTTAATCTTGCTGTCAATAAAATTGCCCCTCGTTGTCATATTTAAAAAATAGACTGTGCCCGCTTTCATCATTACCTTTTATAATTAGAAACCTGCTATTTCATTAAAGCTTAAAGGCATTGATGGGCAAGTTATTATGCAAAGTGACTTTAGTCTTTCAAGTATTAGTCCTTATAAATAGCATCACCATTTAAATAACCTGAACTCTGGTTAAGAGATTTACTAACATATTGAATCAAAATGATATTTATGTTTATTTTCTCTAGCTAGAGATTTTTAGTGAAAACAAGGCGAAATTACGCGTCAATAGCTAGCCTATTGCAAGTAAATTCAACGCAGTTAGCGCTGAAAATAGCTGCTTGAGATGGATTTATTATCCACAGTTCAGGTTAAATAATAAACGCACTGCGGTTAAAGCTGTGCGTTTAAAAGTTCATCTATCGGCGGGCTAACTTGCTGATTTATTAACGCCAATGTCTTCTTAGCGCTACCGCTTAAATTGAAAATATCATACACTGGCTTTATCTCAATTAAGGCTGGTATCGTATGCTCAATATTTTTCAATCAAACCGTATGGAAGCCCTGCAAGCGCAGTTTCATCAGCTATTAAAAATAAACCCATTGCAAAGCCCATTTGATAAAGAAGTGGTGTTAGTGCAATCGCCGGGTATGTCGCAGTGGCTAAAAATTGGTTTAAGTGAAAATTTAGGCGTGGCTGCGCAGGTAGACTTTCCGCTGCCGTCGAGCTTTATTTGGCAGTTGTACCAGCAACTATTGCCAAACGTGCCTAAAGAGTCGGCGTTTAATAAACCGAACCTTGCTTGGAAACTGTTTGCAATTTTACCTACTTGTATTGACGAGCCACTGTATTTACCCCTAAAAACCTATTTAGAGGGGGATATTGACGGCCAAAAAACCTTTGCCCTATGTGAAAAAATAGCCGATGTGTACGACCAATATTTAATGTATCGCCCCCATTGGATAGCCAAATGGGATAGCGGTGTTGATACGCTTGACGATGTTGATGTAAGCATTGCTCCTTGGCAACCCGATTTGTGGCGCCGCCTTGTCAAATTAAGCAAACAGCTAGGGCAAAGTCAATTTCACCGCGCCAACATGCAAGGACAATTACTCAGCGCCCTTGAGAGTATGGATAGCAGCTTATTGCCAAAGCGTATTAGCCTATTTGGTATATCTGCTATTGCCAGCTCACAGCTTGATGTGTTTGAAGCCTTGAGTAAAAAAACTGAGGTGTTTTTATTCTTTTTTAACCCCAGCGAGCATTATTGGGGCGATATAATCGATGAAAAAACAGCGGCTAAAATAAACGCTAAATACGCCAAAATGCCGCTGGTGGAAGCGCAGCAAAAAAAGCAAACGAATCCTGATGAAGAATACTATTTTATTGGTAATCCGTTGTTGTCGTCGTGGGGTAAACTCGGCCGCGATTATTTTGAGCAACTGGTGCAGCTTGATGCCCGTTGGATTGATGGTTTTATTGATGCGTTTGACGATACCTTACTTGGGCAAGTGCAAAGCGAAATATACCAACTTGCCTTTAAAGGTGAATCGCTTACCGATAACAAAGAATGGTTTATAAACGATGAGGGTAAACTGCCCATAAGTGCACACGATACCAGCATTACGTTAAGTGACTGCCACACACCATTAAGGGAAGTCGAGCGCCTGCACGACTACTTACTCAATTTGTTTAATCAAAACCCAACGCTTACCCCCAAAGATATCATTGTGATGATGCCTGATGTAGGTACTTATAGCCCTTACATTGAGGCCGTTTTTGGTGGTGCGCAGGGCAGCCGATTTATACCATACGCCCTTGCCGATTTAGCCATAGAGCAAGAAAAACCAGTACTGAGCTCGTTTGCCAGTTTAGCTAATTTACCGTTTTCGCGCTTTGGCGTGTCGGATATTCTTGATTTATTACAGGTTACGCAAATTGCCGAAAAATTTGGCCTAGAAGCCCATGAATACGAGCAAATACATTATTGGCTTGAGCGAGTAGGGGTAAAGTGGGGTATAAACGCTGAGCATAAACAAAGCTTTGATTTACCCGCCATTGATTTAAATACCTGGCAACATGGCTTGAACCGTTTATTACTGGGGATTGCCATGCGCGACGAACAGTGCCCATTTAATGGTATTTACAGCGCCGATGAAGTAGAAGGTATGGCGCTTGATACTCTCAATAAGCTGGTGCATTTTATTGATGTGCTTCAAGACTTTAAAGCGAAACTCACCCCTGATGATACGCTTTCTAATAAAGCCCATATACTAAGTGAGCTACTCAATGCTGTGTATGAGAGCGAAAGCGATGATAGCTGGGATTTATTACTGCTGCAAAAGGTGCTCGAAGACATTGCGAAGCACCACGACAACGGCGACTACAGTAAAGCCGTTTCGCAGCGCATAGTGAGCTATCTAATAAAACAAGGTATACAAGAAAAAGGTGTAGGTCAGCGCTTTTTAGTAGGACAAGTGAACTTTTGTACTCTCATGCCCATGCGCGCCGTCCCTTTTAAAGTGGTGTGTATGCTAGGCTTAAACGATGCCGATTACCCGCGCACGGTGCAGCCAATCGGATTTGATTTAGTGCCGTATTCTAAAAAGCAAAAAGGTGACCGTTCACGTAAACTCGATGACCGTTACCTCTTTTTAGAAGCGCTCTTAAGTGCTCGAGATAATTTATATATGAGCTACATTGGTCGCTCATGTTTTGACAACCAGCCGCGCATGCCATCAACGCTTGTCAGTGAGCTTTTAGAATACATAGGCCGCAGTTTTAAACTTAGCGAACCCAGTGATAAATCCTTGCCAGATTGCCTTATTAGCCAACAACATTTACAACCTTTTAATAGTCAGTATTATTTGCCAGCTAGCACTGAACAGGCGGGAGTAAATAATCACAGCTATAACCCAATTTGGCTGCCTAGCGAGGCTATTGAGCCTAAAGCAATCACTGCGCTTGATGTAACGCCCCCAGAGCTACTTGATCTTGATGTGTTTATTCGTAGTGTATGCCATGCCCAAGAGAGCTTTTATCAACAAAGTTTAGGGTTACGCTTGCCGCAATTTAACGATATAGCGAAAGACGAAGAACCGTTTAGCTTAGATGCGCTGCGCCGTTATTTTTACCTTGACGAAATACTTGAAGCAAACATTAACAATACGCCGCTCAGTACCAAGCAAATCCTGCAGCGCGGTGAGTTGCCCCAAGCCAATGTAGGCAGCTTAATTTATGAGGGTATGCAGCACCGAGTTGATGCGCTTGCAGGGCAAGTAAAAGAGCAAATAAAAGCCGGTAAAAGCGAACCGATAGAAGTGTTACTTGCGCTTGAAAATACCACCATTGAAGGCTGGCTTAACCATGTGTATATGCAAAAACAAGTGTTTTACCGCAGTGCCAGTATTAAAGCCAAAGATTTAATAAAAGGCTTTCTTTATCACCTGGCAGCTCAAAGCATGCAACAAGAGGTTGAAACCTTATTACTGGGTTTAGATAAACAAATTAGCTTTGCCCCTATGAGCAAAGCCAATGCTGACTTGCTGCTTGCAGATTGGTTTGAACTATACAAAGCACTGCGAAATGCGCCGGTGGCGTTTTTTCCGGTGAGCGGTTATGAATACGTGAAAAGCGGTGGCGACATGGCAAAAGCTAACAGTAAATTTAGCCCACAGTATATTGGCCCAGGTGAAGGGGAGAATCCCTATATTCGTTTAACGGTGCAATCGCTCAATGATTGCCAAGAGGAGTTTATTAAGTGGAGCGAAAAATTACTCGCCCCGTTATTTGAGCATGCCAAGGAGAGTGACTATGCAAGCGCTTAACCCACTCACTATGCCTTTATCAGGCCAAAGTTTGATAGAAGCCAGTGCGGGTACAGGTAAAACCTACACGATCACGGGTTTGTATTTACGCTATTTATTAGGCATGCAAATACCCGGTGAGCTGAGTACGCCATTGAGTGTTGAGCAAATTTTGGTGGTTACCTTTACCGATGCTGCAACACAAGAAATTAAAGACCGGGTACGCAGCCGTATTATTGCCGCGCGCGATGCCTTATTGGGGCAACAGCCAAACGATGAATTAATAGAAGGTGTAATAGCCGCAGTAGATGATAAACATCGTGCGTTTGACTTACTCGATGCAGCAGCTAAATCAATGGATGAGGCGGCTATTTTTACCATTCATGGTTTTTGTCAGCGGATGCTAAAACAACATGCGTTTGAGTCGGGGGTCGCGTTTAACTTAGAGTTTATTTTAGATGAGCGCGAGATACTGCTTGAGACCATAAAAGATTTTTGGCGCGCGTTTGTCTACCCGCTTAATAAGCAAAGAACAGATGCGATTTTAGAGGTGTTTGCCGCACCTGAATCATTATTTAGCCAAGTAAGCAGTATTTTAAATAAAGCTAACGCCGAAATAACGCCGCAAATAAATTTAGAGGATGTGTGGCAAGCGCGAGATGAATATTTAGAGCTTATACCCGCTTTTAAAAAAACGTGCCTAGAGCAAGAGTTTATTGGTGCTCTTAAAGCATCCGATTTAAGTGGCTCAAAAACACCCGGGCGAAAAGGCAGTTTAGCGGCGCTTGAAGCATTTTGCTTAGGCAATGATGACTTTTTTGAATTTGGTACTAACAAATATTCGTTTGAGGTTTGGAGCAGCGAGAATTTAAGTAATACCGCTAATTATAAAAAAAATGGCACATTACTGACGCATCCACTTATTAGCCAATTCGATGCCTTAGCCGCACTTAACAATACCATTAAACAAGGGCTAAAAATTGCGATAGTGCAATATGCGGCGAGTTGGGTAAAAGCGGCCATAGTTAAACGCAAACAAGAACAAAGCGTGATCACGCCTGATGACCTACTCACTAATTTACATACAGCCCTTAATAGTGAGCAGGGTGACGTATTGTCGCAAAAAATTGCGCAGTTATTTCCGGTGGCAATGATTGATGAGTTTCAAGACACCGACCCTATTCAGTACGGTATTTTTAGTAAAATTTATGCTCAAAGCAATACCACTTTAGCCATGATAGGCGATCCCAAACAAGCTATTTATGGCTTTAGGGGCGCAGATATATTTACCTACATTGGTGCCAAAGAGGCCGTAGAGCAGTCGCAACAATTTACATTGGGCACTAATTTTCGCTCCAGCAGTGATATCGTCAACAGTGTAAATAGCTTGTTTGGTAAATACGACAACAGCTTTATTTATAACGATGCCATTCCTTTTAATAAAGTGAAAGCCAAGGGTAAAAAAGCCGAAGATACATTTTTAATTGATGGCAAACCGGCCACCGCCTTTGAATTTAATGTGTTTGTGGATGAAGCCGGCGATGAAAAAGCCAAGCCGACCAGTAAAGGCGTAGGGCAAGCACATTTAGCCACCCATTTTGCTAATAAAATAGTTACTTTACTTGAGCAGGCAAACCAAGGAATAGCCTGTATTGGCAGTACGCCGGTAAGCGCTGCTGATATTTGTATTTTGGTGCGCGACCGCGTTGAAGCGCAAATAATGAAGCAGGCCTTGAGCAAAGCCAATATTGCCAGCGTGTATTTGTCTCGTGATAGTGTATTTAGCCAAGAGCTAAGCCACCATTTACTCAACTTTTTAACCGCATTGCACGGCCAGTACGACGAGTCACTTCTACGTGGTGTACTCGCAGGGCCATTATTCTGTTTAAGTTATAACGATATTTTTGCTTTGGCCGATGATGAAAATGCATGGCAAGAACATTTAAACTTTTTTGCTCAACTTAGCCATATTTGGCATAAGCAAGGGGCTATGGCGATGCTTGAGCGCTTACTAAGTCATAATCAACTCAGTGCCAAATGGCAAGGCTTGGGCTATAACGTAGAACGTTGGCTTACCGATTTTAGACACCTTGGCGAAATACTGCAGCAAAAACAAATAGAGCTTGAAGGGACACTTCGTTTGTTGCGTTGGTTTGCGCAAAAGGTGAGCCAGCAAGATGGCGAAACAGTGCAAGTACGTTTAGAGAGCGACGCAAACTTGGTTAAAATTGTCACTATGCATGCCTCAAAGGGGCTTGAATATCCATTGGTATTTATGCCCTTTGCCAGTGGCTATCGTGAAACTAAAGACGCGCTTTATCACCATAACGGCAAGTTAATTTTTGATTTAAGTAAAGGCGAAGACGCCTTGCAACAAGCAGAGCAAGAGCGCCTAGCCGAAGATTTACGCCTATTGTATGTCGCATTGACCCGTGCAGTGCATTTTTGTGCCTTGGGTGTATATAACATCGGGCAAGGGCAAAGTAGCCGCTTAGCGATTCAAAGTAGTGCGCTTGGGCATGTGTTGTTCTCAGGGTTAGCGTTAACCAGCAGCCAAACATGGCGCACTCATTTAAGTGAGTTTTGTGATGCCAATGATTCGATGGAATATTTGCAATTTACCTCGGGTGAATTACTCGAGCAGGGCATACTTCGCTTTAATAATGAACACGTTAAAAAGCAGGCGCTGAGTATTAATACTGTAACCACGCAGATTGAACGCGATTGGCGGGCAACCAGTTTTAGTGCTTTAAGCTTTAAAAAGCATACTGACCAACTGGCACCTGGGCGCAGCGATGAAGATCATCAAAGAGATGAGTTTGCGGTGCAACAAGATGAACTTCTCTCACCGTATAATTTTCCAAAAGGTGCAAAACCAGGAAGTTGCTTACACGAAATATTCGAGCAACTTGATTTTACCAGCCCGCTTGTTCACCCCTCAAATCCAGAGCAAAACTTATCGGCAGTAATTAAACGTGCTTTTGAAAAATACCACATTAGTGAACAATGGCAGCCAATAACCGAACAATGGATACTCGATGCGCTTAATTGCCCATTAAATAGTGAAAATAATTTAAGCTTGAGTCAATTATCACCGAGAGATTGTCTTGTTGAAATGGAGTTTAACTTACCGCTTGCTAGCCTAAGTGCGCCTAAACTCAACGAAATGCTGATTAAACACTTTGCTTTTAGCCAAAGCAAACTTGAATTTGCCCATGTAAAAGGCTTACTAAAAGGCTTTATAGATTTAATTTTTTGTTACCAAGGCAAGTATTATATTTTAGATTATAAATCGAATTATTTGGGCAGTACCCCCGCAGATTATGAGCCAGAGCAGCTTGAGCAAGCCATGACCAGCCACCAATACCATTTACAGTATTTAATTTATACCGTAGCGCTGCATCGATTGCTTAAACAGCGTATTCCTGATTATGCCATAGAGACGCATTTAGGCGGCGTGTATTATACCTTTTTACGCGGTATGCCAGCGGGTGAAGGGGTGTACTTTAAACAGTTAAGTGCAGAGCAAGTTATTATTTTAGATGGTTTGTTTAGCCAAGGAGCGATGCTATGAGTGATTTAAACCAACAACCCGGTTTGTTTGATGACTTTGACAACGCGCCTGTTGATGAGTCGGCGTTACTCAATGAACAACTAGCGGACCCTGTAACTCAAACACCTAAAGTTGTGCCGCTGCTTAGCTATTTAACTGAGCAGCACCGCGTACGTGTTGTGGATGTAAAGCTGGCTGAATTAGTCAGTGGTAACAATACTGAACATGATTATGACGAGCTATTTTATATTATTTTAATGCTGTGTTTATCGCAGCAAAGCCAGCATAGTTGTTTAACTCTAACAGAGGTTGATTGGGCTAATCCGTTTAATTTACGCCAAAGCGACTTTACTAAGTTAGAAGGTACCGTACCTGACACTCTCACCCCATTTAGTGACGATTTTACGACTGAGGCGGCAATAAATTACTTACACGCGCATAACAGTGTGGGGGATCACAAGCCGCTGCAATTGTTTAATCAGCGGTTGTATTTTTCCCGTTTAGCAGGGTATGAGCAAACCTTAGCGCAACGATTACTGGCAATGAGTGAGCGACAACTCAATATTGATGATGAAGTCCTTACTGAGTTATTAACTCGCTACTTTCCTGATGATCCAACGCTTGATATTGATTGGCAAAAGGTCGCTTGTGCCATTGCTGCAACAAAGGGCTTTAGTGTGATCACCGGTGGGCCTGGCACAGGTAAAACCACCACGGTGACAAAGCTGTTAGCCATTTTACAGTCGTTATATCAGGCTGCACCATTGAGCATAAAATTAGTGGCACCGACCGGTAAAGCAGCGGCACGACTAACAGAGTCAATTTTAGGGGCTAAAAATAAGCTCACAGAAATACCGGCTGATATTAATGCGTTGATCCCGCAAAGTGCGCAAACTATTCATCGTTTGTTAGGAGTTAAGCCATTTACCAATAAATTCAGGCACGATAAAAGCAATCCGTTGCATGTTGATGTATTGATTATTGATGAGGCCAGTATGGTCGATTTATCGCTCATGGCCAAATTAATTGAGGCTCTACCAGCGCATGCCCGATTGATTTTACTTGGCGATAAAGACCAACTCGCCTCGGTTGATACCGGCAGTGTAATGAGTGATTTATGCCAAGGTTTAGTGCTTGGACAAACACCGCAGTATTCAAAAGCACGCTGTGAGCAATTAAATAAGGTGTGTTTTAATGGCACTGCTAAACTTGGCGTGCAAACTCAGAGTGAGTTTAAACTGGCTGACTGCATTGCCTTTTTACAACATAGTTATCGCTTTGATGCCCAAAGTGGTATAGGCCAGTTGGCTTTGGCTGTTAATACCAATGATCGAGGAATATTAAATTATGTTGAACAACACAGTACGCAAGGGCATTTTAGCGATGTTATTTTAGACTACGATTTTGTCTCTACCCCGATTGAAAAGCTTATAAACAGCGCGGCAAGTCACTACGGTGATTATTTAACACTGATTGCCCAAGGAGCGAGTGTTGCCAAAGTGCATGAGGCTTTTGCCCGCTATCAATTACTTGCAGCAGTGCGTGAGGGCGATTACGGCGTTAATAGTTTAAATCAGCGTATTGAGCGTGTATTGCAACAGCAAGGGTTAATTAGCGTTAACCCTAATCAGCGACATTACACGGGTATGCCTATTATGATTAGCCAAAACGATTATCAACTTAAACTTTTTAACGGCGATATAGGTATTTTGATGCCTGATGACAGTGGCCAACTCAAAGCACTGTTTATTGATGAGCAGGGTAATGAACGTGCATTTTCACCTGCACGACTCCCAGCGCACGATAAAGTGTATGTTATGACCATTCATAAATCGCAAGGCTCAGAGTTTAGTTACACTGCTATGGTATTGCCACCACTTAAACAAGCAAACGTCGGTATTAACCGGCAATTAGTGTATACCGGTATTACCCGTGCAAAGCAGACCTTTGAGCTGGTAGCAGATAAAAAAGTGCTGCAACTGGCGATGGGTAAAAGTGTGTCACGGGCATCAGGACTCTATGAGCGATTAGTGTAACGCAATACTTATACTAATCGTTTATTTTTGGTGTTCTTTTTCTAAATAGATTGGGCTGCCAGTCAAAATGGAGCGCGCCCAATCTTAAAAAAACACTGACCAACAGCGAACCAAGAATGCACCATAAATAAGGGGCTTCTAATAAAAATAGCGCTGCATAGGTCAAGCCTCCTGCAAAACAGGCGGTGGAGTAGAGCTCTTCTCGCATCACCAACGGCACTTCTCGACAGATCACGTCGCGTATTAAGCCACCAAATATCCCCGTAGTCATGCCCATTGTAAGTGCAACCATCATGGTGGTGCCTTCAATTAATGCTTTTTCGATACCGACCACATTAAAAATAGCCATACCAATTGCATCAACCAACAACATGTAATAGTTAGACACATCGGGTAAGTGGCTAATAAACATAACAGTGACAAAAATAGCCACATAGGTGACATATAAAAAATCGGGGTTGGCTATCCAAAAAACGGGTTGGTTAAGAAGTATGTCTCTGAGCGTGCCACCGCCAAGCGCAGTGACTGAGCCAACAACCACCACTCCAAATCCGCCAATATCTTTATCATGGCCTAATAACGCACCTGAAATTGCAAAGAATGCCACGCCAATAAGGCTTAAAAAATTAAAATATTCTGCTGTCACTAAGGCGTCCTTTCCAATTTGAGAATTTATAATTAAAGGTAAGCGATTGGGGATTTATATTAGCTGAATAACACTCTCTAATAAAACAAGCACAGGGTTATTAGCCCTGTGTTTGTTATGTTGAGTTGTTATTGTAAGTAGTCAACAACCAGTTGTGATAGTGATTCTACGCCAAGTTGTAAGGCATTTTCGTCAACATAAAACTGAGGTGAATGATTACTTGCTGCTGTTTTAGCGTTTTGATCTTTTGGAGTGACGCCTAAAAAGTAAAACAGCCCGGGGGTTTCAAGCGCATAGTAGCTAAAGTCTTCTGCGCCGGTAATTAAATCGGTGGTAATAATATTGTCAGCACCAGCAATACGGACAAGCGTTGGGGTCATTTTTGGGGTGAGTGCTACATTGTTTACTGTGACAGGGTAGCCGTGATCTATATGCACATCGGCTTTTGCACCCCCCTCTCAATGATAAAAAGCCGATATCGGCACCTCCTGCTCAGCAGCGCACGCTAAGCCAACCTGTGACAAAGGCAACAACAAAAACCAGCTCAGTAATTCAGTCAGCATTTGATGAAGACTTAGCCAAAGCCGCCTCTGTGGTTGCTGATCAGTATCAGAAAAGTTTGGCGTTTCCGCCTTATTCACAACCATTAACGGTATATGATGAGGACAGACTTAAGCCAAATCAGTTCTTTCCTGTTAGCAGCCCAGTGGGTGAGCAAGGCGGGGAGTTAACAGTGAGCTTGTCTAAATATCGGTATGTGTATCCACAAGCTATAGAGCTAACCGTAAGTGCCCCAAATTTAGGTAAGGTGGTATTAACACTCAGTGATACAGACACCAAAAAGTCGCTAAAAACGCAAAGCGGTGTGGCTCGTCAAAACGAGCTGGCAATGATATTTAAAGGTGAAGAAGACTATCCACGTAATTTACAATTATTAGTTGAAGCCGATATCGCGGGTAAAATAGTCCCGGTGGTGGCACAAATACATTATATGCCGCCTAGTGCAACCTTAACTGGTTTTGAAAACGCCCATCCACGTAATGAAAACATGATAGTACCGGCCAATTTAACAGTTGTGAACTACCCATCGACGCCACTCCGTGTCGATCAATGGGCTTCTACAGCCTTGACTTGGAGACTAGGCTGCTTCTTTTTTCTCAGTTCCAACAGCAAACTTCGATAGCTCGAAGACTTTCGTTTTAATGGCTGATTTCTGCTGAGATGTGGGGGTAACCCTTGCGACGATCCCAGCCGCAATCAAATCTAATTCACCTGTTTTTGCTATGCTTTTAGCCGCTGACAAGTCTCGGCTTTGGTAAGTTTCACAAGCCATACATGTGAAATATCTGTCGTTCAATGTTAAAACATGATGTTGGCCGCATTCAGAACAAACCCCTGTGGATTTTTCAAACCTGTCAATCTCGTGATAGAGTTTACCTTCAAGCTCAGTTTTGTATTTTGAAAGCTGAGTAATTAAGCCCATCATATTGTCGGCAACCATGCTGCCATTGAACTTTTGCATCCCTTTTACGTTTAAATCTTCGAACACTAAAATGTCATTTTCATTGGTTATCTGACGTGAAATTTTGTGTGCAAAGTCGAGCCTTTGCCGTGAGATTTTGCCGTGTAATTTGTTGATGCGTTGTTTGGTTTTTTGCCAGCGATTTGAACCTTTAGTTCGGCGTGCAAGCTGGCGTTGCAATTGATTTAACTTTGTTTTTGACTGCTTTAAAAACTTGGGGTTATCGACCACAAAACCATCTGAGCCAACAACAGTTTGCTTTGAGTTAATGTCAAAACCTGTGATTGTTTTTAAACTTGTTTAGCTGGTTTGCCCTCAAATTTCTTAGGGATTCTG
>NZ_KK070023.1:2525143-2779533 GCF_000576475.1 Pseudoalteromonas sp. SCSIO_11900 | reverse complement strand
TTGTTGAGCTGCCGCAGAATCGAATGCTTTGATCCAGTTAAACTCTTCGAACGTCTTGATATCTTTAAGTAGTGAGGCCATGTCTTTGTAAAACAAAAACGTTTTATCGTGCTCGTATCGACGCATGTTCTCAGACAACAATAAGTTCCAAATGCCACGCGCTGTCGCGCCAAACTCAACGAGTTTAGCTTCTTGCTCTGCCGTAGGATTTAGCCTGTAGTTGTATCTAAGCGTCTTTTTCATATACTGTATAGACTACTGTATGGAAATGAGTTGTCAAGATGGAATATGAACTAAATCTCACTGTAAATATTTAATAGCGCTACATTTAATTCTTGTAGTTAAATATAGAAAACAATTGTTAAAAGGTGATGTAGGTGATTTTGTAAAACAAAAAATCACTGAAATTGCAGAGCGCTCAGAATTTAATATCGAAGAGATGGAGGTGGACAAAGATCATATACACATATTGCTAACGATTTCTCCCAATATCAGCGTTGCGAGTTACGTTAGGAGAATTAAACAATCTACAACGCAAAGTCTATGGTCGAGATTTAAATGGTTTAAAAAGCAATTCTGGGTTAAAAAGACAGTTTGGTCTGACGGATGTTTTGTTTGCTCTGTTGGAAATGCGGCTGCTGATACAATTCGAAAATACATTCAAGAGCAGGGCTGACTATTCCGATTCATCCCATCGACGCCGCTTCGCGTCGAACAATGGGTTTTCTCGGAAAATTTCGATAAAAAGTGGCTTATACCGTTTAAGAGCTAACTTATACAGTGGCACCTCGCCATTAGCACATTTAGTTGCTAAAGCACGTTTAAATGAGGGCAGTCAGCAAATTGACTTTAAAGCGCATTGGTCTGTTTTGCCCAAGCAAACGAATGACTTACGGTTGAGGGACTTTGTTATTGAACGTATGTCGCCAAGCTCAGGTGAGCTTAACAGTTTTGGTGAAAGTGAAATTAGCGAGTTTACTATTGATGATTTTGCTTACGACAGCTTACAACAGTTGCCTTATCAGGCAAACAAACAAGAAATGCAGAGTTTAGAGTTTTTACAAGGATTAGCTGCTGGTCAGTAGCAGCATAGAACAAAGAGAAGGGTTTGCATTACTGCAAACCCTTAAAAATTAGCTTAAATTAATGGTAACCACGTCGGCTTGGTTTGTTTCATTTTGTTCATGATTAACTGGCGCTTTTGGAATATCTGGTTTATCGAGCGCGATATCGCCCCCATCAATAATGTCACCCGTTTGCAAGTTGGTAAAATCAAATAATTGATTATCAGCTAAGTGTGAAGGCACAACGTTTTGCATGGCGGTGAAAATACTCTCTACACGACCTGGGTGCTCTTTATTCCATTGCTCCAGCATATTTTTAGTGTGTTTACGCTGTAAGTTTTCTTGTGAGCCACATAAATTACACGGAATAATAGGGTAGTCTTGGCTGAACGCATATTTGCTTATATCGGCTTCTTTACAATAAGCCAGTGGGCGAATAACCATATGCTCACCGTTATCGCTCATTAGTTTAGCCGGCATACTTTTTAGTTTTCCGCCATAAAACATATTTAAAAACAAGGTTTCTATCATGTCATCGCGGTGATGGCCCAGTGCAATTTTAGTCGCACCTAACTCTTTAGCCGTGCGATATAAAATACCACGGCGCAAGCGAGAGCAAAGCGAGCAGGTTGTTTTACCCTCAGGAATAATATCAGTAACAATACTGTAGGTATCTTCTTCTACAATTTTGTATTCAATATTTAAATTATCAAGATACTCAGGAAGCACATGCTCAGGAAAACCAGGTTGTTTTTGGTCGAGATTTACTGCAAATAAATCAAATTTGATAGGTGCAACACGTTGTAAATGTTGCAACATGTCGAGCATAGTGTAGCTGTCTTTGCCACCCGATAAGCACACCATAATGCGGTCGCCTTCTTCAATCATGTTAAAGTCCATGACAGCTTGACCTGTGAGGCGGCGTAAACGCTTTTGAAGCTTATTTAAGTTGTATTGAGCTTTGGCTTGAGCAGAATGAGACACTACGCCCCCTTATAAATAGTACGGCAAAATTAATTGCTAAAAATAAAGGGACGTATTATATGCCATATGTAATATGGGAGCTACTGCAAACGCTAACTTTCTGCGAGCGGGCTTACGTACCCATCAGGTTTAAGTGCAAGTACATCACAATCAAGGCTGTCAATAACATGCTCAGCAGTGTTGCCTACTAAGGCAGCGCTTAAGCCAGTCCGTCCGACCGTGCCAATAACCACTAATTCGCTGTTTAAGCGTTTTGCAACATCCGGTATCACATCTTCTGGCAATCCCTCTTCAATAAAGCATTGATCAGAGGTTAGGTTAAACTCATTAGCGAGTTCATTGGTTGATTCAATATGATGTTTTTTAACTGATTCGTTATATAACCCTGGGTTAAACTCAGGGATCTCTATGGCTATATTAACCGGTGTAGCAGGGTATGCATTGACTAAGTTAAGTTTAGCATTAGCCAGTTCACATAAAAATTGTGCATCTTTAATTATGCGTTTATTAAGTGACAGGTGCTGATCATTTTCACTGACTGCATTAACAGCCGCTAAAATATTCCCATGTGCTGGCCACGCCATATCTTTTACAAATAATACAGGGGTTGGGCACTTTCTGACTAAGTGCCAGTCTGTTGGCGTGAAAATAACCGCTTTAAGCGCACCATGCTGATGAGTACCTTTGATCACTAGGTCATATTTATCATTAATAACGGTATTAATAATGGCTTCGTAAGGGCGGTTATGCCAAATGACTTGGGTATTAATATTAATGTTTTGATAAGGAGAGACAAGATCTTTTAACCATAGTTCGCGATCTTTTAACACCGCTTTACGCATTGCTTCACGTTCATCACCAGAGAGCATAGTAGTCATTTCGTAAGAGAAATCGTATACCGTCATAAAGGCGGTAATGCTAGCCCCTGATTTTTTGGCTAAATCTATTGATCGCGCGAGGGCATTTTGATCGTCTTTAGTTGGGTCAATAACCGCGATAATACGTTTAATCGTTTCCATTGTGCTACTCCATTCACTTAACAGTTATACCTTGAGTGTAACGCAAATACACAACAGTTAAAGGGGTAGCACTAATATTCTTGTTCTATATCAAGAAATAAAGTTTCTCTAATTTTAAAACTCTTTATCTTGTATAAAAGCATGTACGGCTTTATAAAAATTTAATTATTCTCAGGTTTTATTAAAGTGTTGTCTTCTACAGTGAATCCACTCGTTTTTGCTTTTATATTAAAAAATGAGCCAGACAATTCATTCATCGAGTATTAAAAGTGAATGGTTAATACCTCTACTCAAAGTGTTAGTAGAGATAGAGCATAATTGCAATAATTACGCTCCAATTCAGGGTAGGATTAATTTTAAAATGAGAAGCGATTATTAACGAGGCTTAACAATCGCAGCCGTTTTAGCTAAAGCGTCATTATCTAAAATAGTAATAAATTTACCTTCTACTTTAATTAAGTCGGCTTTTTGAAAACGGCTTAATAAACGGCTGATAGTTTCTACTGTTAAACCTAAGTAGTTACCAATTTCGCCGCGAGTCATAGTAAATCTAAATTCTTTTCGTGAAAAACCACGCTCACCAAAACGCTCTGATAAGTTATAAATAAAGCTAGCAAGACGTTCTTCAGCAGACTTTTTATTAAGTAATAA
This sequence comes from Pseudoalteromonas sp. SCSIO_11900, assembly GCF_000576475.1. NCBI lineage: Bacteria > Pseudomonadati > Pseudomonadota > Gammaproteobacteria > Alteromonadales > Pseudoalteromonadaceae > Pseudoalteromonas > Pseudoalteromonas sp. SCSIO_11900. The sequence goes on along the minus strand of NZ_KK070023.1, from coordinate 2,775,815 downwards.
TAGCATTTCTTGATCGTAGGTTATTTCGCTACTCATTAAACGCATTATCTGTTGGCGCAATTTAGGCAGTTTACCGGCTAGTTCGTCAAGAGTTACAAAGGGAATTTCACATACCATTGAGGTTTCTAGTGCTTGAGAAAAACTTTGATGTTGCATTTTATTGATGGCGTCAAAACCAACAAGGTCGCCCGCTAAATGAAAGCCTGTAATTTGTTCATCTCCTTGCTCTGACAAGGTATACGACTTAAACGACCCCGAACGAACTGCATAAATTGCATTTAAAGGTGCGCCCGATTCAAATAAGTAGTCACCCTTGTGTAATGGTTTTTTTCGCTCAATGATCTCATCAAGTTTATCCATTTCTTGGCCATTTAAAGAAAATGGTAAACATAACTGGCTAATACTGCAGTTATTACAGCTAATGGCACAATTACCTTTAGCACGACTTTGAGAAAAATCCATAAGTTCAATCCGTTAAATTTTTATGCACAACGTTTACCAATGTTAATGCACTAGCTTGTCTGTTGCAATGATCAGAAGGTAGATACCATACCAAATGATAACACTGCCTAATATTATTCGCGTCCAAGGGTGATTATAAAGCGTATTGAGCTTTTGTGCAGCCACACCTAAGGTGATCATGGCAGGGAACGTACCTAGGGCAAATGCCAGCATAACCAGAGCACCATTTATGGCAGTGCCACTGGTCATCGCCCATGTGAGCGCAGAATATACTAAGCCGCACGGTAACCAGCCCCATAGCGCGCCATAACCAAGCGCTTTTAGTGGAGAATCAATGGGCATTAAATATTTATTAAGTTTAATTAAGTGCTGCCAAATGAGGGTTTTGCCAAGTTTTTCGAGCCATTGTAATGTCGCGGCTAAGCGCATGATATAAACGCCGACCAGTAACATAAACACGCCCGCTAAAAATGATAAAAACAGCGCAAAGGCCGAGTTTTGTGTGGCAAATTGACTACTAATACCGGCAACAAGGGCACCAGCTAGCATATAACTTAGCGCTCTACCGCTATTATAGGCTAGAGAGTATAACCAAGTTTGGCGCTTGTTACTGGCTAACTGTAATGAGCTGGCAATGCCGCCGCACATAGCAATGCAATGGCCACTGCCAATCAACCCCATTAAAAAAGCACTAACAAAAATCGGGTCAATCATTACTTTTATTATGTTGCTCTTTATCGTCTTCAAACAAAATACTGTGGCCTTGCTTGTTTAAATCAGAGAATTGCTCGCCTTTTACTGCCCAAAAAAACACGCCAATGGCAATTAGTACAAACAAGATAGCGATAGGAACTAAAATATAAATTATGCTCATAACTTTAATAGCCTTAGTGAATTACATATCACAATAATAGAGCTGGCAGACATACCAATTACCGCCATCCAAGGCGCAACTAAACCCATAGCAGCAAGCGGCAATATAGAGCCATTATATAATAAAGAAAGCGCTAGGTTTTGCTTAATTATACGCCGTGTTTGCTTAGCAATCGTCAACAAATGATCAATAGAGACTAAATCACTGTTAAGCAATACAACATCAGCACTGTTTTTAGATATATCGGCACCGGTTTCCATGGCGATAGATAAATGGGCGCTGGCAAAGACTGGGCTGTCGTTTACGCCATCGCCAACCATAGCAACAACTTCACCTTGAGTTGACCAGCGTTCAACTGCGACTTGTTTATCTTTTGGACTACAACTGACTTGTACTGAATCAAGCTTTAATTTTTTAGCCACCTTGGCACCGGCAGCTGAGGCGTCACCTGTTAGCATATGACAACTTAGATTGGCAGCTTTTAACGAGTTAATGAGTTTATCGGCATCTGTTTTTACTTTATCAATAAAGTAAAAGCGTGCAACAGGTTGCTTGTTTATGTAAAGGGTAGCTTGCGCATTGGTTTTTTTGGTATCAAACCAGCCACTTTTACCAATGGCGTAATGCGTATTATCGTATTGAGCACTGATCCCAACCCCGGGATGGAGTTGTACACCGTCAAATTTACGCTGACCTTTAAACTCTTTAAAGGCACTAGCAATAGGATGCTCAGAATAGCTCTCAAGCTGTGCTGCAATATCAAGAATTTGCTCTTTGCTGTAGTTATCATCAAGTATGTCAACAACGTCGAGGCTAAATTTACCTTGCGTAAGCGTACCTGTTTTATCAAAAGCAACTAAAGTAAGCTTTGATAGGGTTTCTAACACATGTGCTTGCTTAATTAATATTCCTTTACGAGTTAAGGTAGCCACAGCACAGGTTAACGCGGTTGGAATAGCTAAACTTAATGCGCACGGGCAGGTGGCCACTAACACCGATATAGTGATCCAAAAAGCAACATCAGGGTCAATTTGATACCAGCCAATGGCGGTTAGAGAGGCAAATACCAGTAATACCGCGACAAACCACTGCGCTACTTTGTCGGTAATTTCTACTAACCGTGGGCGTTTTGTTAGGGCATTATGTTGCAGGCGAATAATTTGATTAAGCAGGGTATTTTGGCCAAGCTTATTGATTTTTATTTCAATAATACCATCATGATTAACCGTGCCCGCATATACGTTATGATCAATATACTTTCGTACTGGCTGATGTTCACCAGTCATCATAGACTCATCAACACTGGTGCTGCCTTTGACTAAGATGCCATCGGCAGGAATAGTTTCGCCTGCTTTTATTAAAACGATATCGTTAAGCTTGAGCTTTTTAGCGGCAATTATGTGCTCTTTGCCGTTTTCATCGAGTGTACGGGCAGTCAGTGGCAGTAGCTTTTGTAAGTTGGCTGTAAATTCACTGGCCTTTAAACGCGCTCTAAATTCTAAGTATTTACCTAATAAGAGTAAAAAGGTAAACATACAAATAGATTCAAAGTAAACTTCACCGACTTCCATTACCGTGGCGTAACAGCTTGCACCATAGGCACCAAAAATCGCCAATGATACCGGTAAATCCATATTCAGTTGTTTTGCTTTTAAGCCGTTAATTGCGTTACTTAGAAAGGGCAGGGCACTGTATAAAATTACGGGCGTTGCAAGGATCAAGCTGATCCATCTAAAGTATTGTTCAAAATTACTGTCCATCCCAGAGAACATGCCAAAGTACATAGCAAAGGCAAACATCATCACTTGCATGGTCATTAAGCCTGCCACGCCGAGGCGGCGAATATACGCTTTGGCTGTTTGTTGTTTTTGCTGGGCTTCTAAATCTGATTGGAATGGATAGGCTTTGTAGCCTATTTCAGCCAGTGAGGTGATTAGCTCACTTAAAGGGGTTGCGCTTTTATCCCATTGGATCATAGCGCGATTTGTTGAGGTGTTTACATCAACGCGCTTTACCGATTTAAGGTTAAGTAATTGCTTTTCAATAAGCCAGGCACAGGCGGCGCAGGTAATGCCCTCAACACTGAGAAGCACCTCAGAGTTGTCGTTATGCGTACTGATAAACTCATCTTGAATATCTTCATTGTCATAGCTTTTAATAAAAGCGAGTTGTTCTGGGACGAGTTGCTCTACTTTACCGGCACTAACAGTGCGATATTTGTAGTAGTCGGTCATCCCTTGGTCAATGATATTTTGTGCAACAGCTTGGCAGCCAATGCAACACATTGGCTCAGCGGTATTGTCTATAACAACATGTGCGCTAAATCCAGCAGGCACACTTTCAAGACAATGAAAGCAATTTTTAGACATACTAAATACTACTTATAGTTAGGAGTCACTAAAACGGTGGCGGTGGTTGGTAAACTAACGTTTTCTTTCATTTTCCAACTGTTATCAACGGGTTCAATAAATACCGAATATGCGCCTGGTTTATAGCTTTCTAATAATGCAGTGAACTCTTGATTAGCATTTGGAGTGAGGGTAGCTTCAAAATCTTGTGCTTTTATAGTTCGGTGAAAAAACGACAATCTTAATGCGTGTATATTACTGGTATCGCCTTTGGTAAATTTAAAGCTTACACGCTTATCTGATACATTTAGGTCGCCATGTAAATACAACGCTTTTGCTTTATCAAACTTAACGAGTTCTAAGTTGATTGCTTTGCCTTTTTTATAGTAATCATCTACAACCATATCTGGGCCGTTACCAATGGCTGTAATAAATAAACTAATGCAGCCAATAATTGCAGCTAAAGGAAAGAAGATTAAAAACCAAGGCCAAAAATTTTTATACCACGGAGTCGGTTGCATAGTCGCTCTAAAATTAATTAATGTGCGGCTATATTATAATAAATAGAATGAAAAGACTAAAAAAAAGCCTCCGAGTGGAGGCTTTTTTGATCTGAATTAATCTACTGAAATAAAAAGATTAAAACTGAAACGTTTTGTTAACTTTATCGTCATTTATCTTGCGATAAGCTGTAAACGTAAGCAGTTAATAGGTGAATTTTATCTTCGCCTAAAATCTCTTTCCATGCAGGCATTACACCAGCACGGCCATGGTTAAGTGTTTCTTCAACAGCGCGTTGAGAGCCACCGTATAACCAAATGTTATCAGTTAAGTTTGGTGCACCAAACGGTAGGTTATGGGCAACTGAACCTTTACCATCTGGACCATGACACGCAGCACACATAGCAAATTTTGCTTTACCTGCATCGGCATCTTTTTGGTTAACAGTACGGCCAGATAGGCTAAGTACGTAAGCCGTCATTTCTTTAACGCCTTGCTCACCTAATGCATCACCCCAAGGTGGCATTGCTGCAACACGACCTAAAAGTAATGTTTCTCTGATCTTGTCAGGAGAACCACCGTACAACCAATCGTTGTCAGTAAGGTTAGGGAAGCCAGTACCACCACGAGCATCAGAGCCATGACATTGTGCACAGTTTTGTGAGAACAAACGTTGACCAATTTCAACAGCGAGTTGGCCTTGCGTTTGCTCATGCGTAGTGCCGTTTTCTAGCGCAACTTGCTGTGCTGCATCACCAGCAAATTTAGACTCTACTAAATCTAGAACAGGTATTTGAGCCAATTCATTAAAAATAGGACCAAAACGTTCTTCAGCAGTGCGGTATTCAGCATCTAGCTTTACAAAACGGCCATCTTCTTTAGCTTCAATGACTGCTTCTTTCGATTCAGTTAAAGAGGTAATACCTTGGTTTGAGCTTGTCCATTTTGCTAAACCTTCCCAGTTACCTAAACCTGGGTAGGCTGCTAAGTAATAAACAGACCACACAAAGGTTGCGAAGAACATGTAAGTCCACCATTTTGGTAGTGGATTGTTTAATTCTTCAATGCCGTCAAACTCATGTCCACAGCTTTCACCTTCTTTTACGCCTACATAGTTTTTTAAGTTCCAAACTAGTAGACCAAAGATAATGATTAAGCATGCAAGGGTTAATACAATAACCCATATACTCCAAAAGCTAGTCATTTCTCAGACCCCTTTTCCTCGTTAGAGAGTGTATTGTTGTGTTTTTTTTCATCTTCAAATATGACATTAGCAGCGTCTTTAAAACGACTTTTACTACGCTTGCTATATGCCCATCCAACAATCACAATAAATAATACTAAAATTACCAGAGTCAAAATGCCTCTGTATGTCCCGTAGTCCATAATAATCTACTTCAAATGTGTGCCAAGTTGTTGCAAATAAGCAATAAGGGCTTGCATTTCTGTTGCACCTTTACCGTCATTCATTGCATCAACTTTAGCAATGTCAGCGATTAATTCCTCGTCACTGCCATAACCTAGACCCTGGTGTTTTGGGTTTTCTGGATTAATAGCAAACGTGTCACGGAAAATTTGTAGTTTTTTCAGAGTCAGACTTGTATCAAGCGTGTTCTCTGCTAACCAAGGGAAACTTGGCATATTAGACTCAGGAACCACGGCACGTGGATCCATTAAGTGCGCATAATGCCAATCATCTGAGTAACGTTTACCTACTCGTGCTAAGTCAGGGCCAGTACGTTTAGAACCCCAAAGGAAAGGGTGATCCCATACTGACTCGCCTGCTACAGAGTAGTGACCGTAACGCTCAACTTCATCACGAAATGGACGGATCATTTGAGAGTGACAGTTAGCACAACCTTCACGCACATAAATGTCGCGACCTTCAAACTCGAGTGCATTTAACGGGCGTAACCCATCCACTGGCTTGGTTGTATCGTCTTGGAACATTAGCGGCGTAATTTCTACTAATGCACCGAAGCTGATTGCGAAAACAGTCAAGATGGCCATGAGGCCAATGTTTTTCTCGATAATTTCGTGTTTGTTTTGTGAATTTTTATTGCTCATTATCTAACTCCGTTATGCTAACTGCGCTTGTTCATCAAGTTCTAACGAGTTATTTTTCGCTGAAACTGTACGATAAACGTTATAAGCCATAACCAGCATACCTGTAACGATGAATACACCGCCTAAGAAACGCATAACATAGAAAGGATGAGAGGCTTCTAACGATTGTACAAAGCTGTACATTAATGTACCGTCAGAGTTAACTGCACGCCACATTAGACCTTGCATTACACCTGAAATCCACATTGCAACAATGTATAAAACAACACCCACTGTGTGTAACCAGAAGTGTGTATTGATTAATTTAATGCTGTACATACGACCTTGCGAGAATAACGCAGGGATAAGGTGGTAAATAGCACCGATAGAAATCATCGCAACCCAACCTAATGCACCTGAGTGAACGTGACCTACAGTCCAATCTGTGTAGTGCGATAACGCATTAACAGATTTAATTGCCATCATCGGGCCTTCAAACGTCGACATACCGTAGAAAGACAATGAAACCACTAAGAAACGTAAAACAGGGTCAGTACGTAGCTTATGCCATGCACCTGAGAGCGTCATAATTCCGTTGATCATACCACCCCAAGACGGTACGAATAAGATAATAGACATCACCATACCTAAGCTTTGCGTCCAATCAGGAAGCGCAGTGTAGTGAAGGTGGTGAGGACCTGCCCAAATGTAAAGAGAAATAAGTGCCCAAAAGTGAACAACCGACAAACGGTATGAGTAAACAGGGCGACCCGCTTGCTTTGGTACAAAGTAATACATCATACCTAAGAAGCCAGCAGTAAGAAGGAAGCCTACTGCGTTGTGGCCATACCACCACTGAACCATTGCATCTACGGCACCTGCATAGATTGAATATGATTTAGTCAATGAAACTGGGACTGCCATGCTGTTAACAATATGTAGAACAGCAACAGTAATAATGAAACCAGCATAGAACCAGTTAGCTACATAAATATGCGCTACTTTGCGTTTTGCAATAGTGCCCATAAATACAACAGCGTACGTTACCCAAACAACAGCAATTAAGATATCGATAGGCCACTCAAGTTCTGCATACTCTTTAGAACTTGAAATACCCATAGGTAAAGTAATTGCTGCTAGAACAATCACTAACTGCCAACCCCAAAAGGTGAAGGCGGCTAATTTATCTGAAAGAAGGCGCGTTTGACATGTACGTTGTACGACGTAATAAGACGTCGCAAAAAGTGCACTTGTACCAAATGCGAAAATTACTGCGTTCGTGTGTAACGGACGAAGTCGAGAGTAAGTTAACCATGGTGTGTCAAAGTTAAGAGCTGGCCAAGCTAATTGGGCAGCTATCAGAACCCCAATACCCATGCCAACGATGCCCCAAATCACTGTCATAATAGCGAATTGGCGTACAACTTTATAATTGTACTCAGTTTGTGATGCTACTGTTTGGCTCATTTTCTGGCTTCCGCTGCAATAAATGCGTTTAGAAATGAATTACCTACTTGTAAAAGTAGGACCTACTATTATTCCAAAGTATACTATCTAAAACCCACAATATATGGTTGTTACAGATAATAATCTCGAGAATTACTTGTTTTTTTTGCAGTTGAAATGATAAATTTTTTGGCTTTAAAAAGATAGGCCAATTGCGTAATAATATGACATCAATCAAACTTTATTAAGTTGCTGTCTATTTTTTGAGGTGATTTGTACTTTACTAACTCATTAAAACCGATAATCAACCAACGTGCCCAAATGTTGGACTAATACATTAGATACTTTGAGAACCTGCATGTATATATATAGAGTATGTTTACTTTCTTTTTTACTATTCTTACTAGGTTGTGACTTTTCTGGATCAACATCAACATCAGCATCAAAAGTAAATCAATCACAAACAGAGTGTAAAAATAACAACCCGTGTATTTTTCCAAATCAAGTTAAAGTTTGGCTAAACGAAGAAACCCTATCACCAGAGACACCGTTTTCAATTTACACTCAGTTACCGACTGGTGTAACAATAACAGCGGCTAAATTGGAGGGGGTAACTATGTATATGGGTTACATTCCCGTACAATTTAGAAATCAGGGCAGCGTTTGGGTAGCTAATACTATGGTAGGGATTTGCTCGGAAAAAAACATGGTGTGGAAGCTTATTCTTACTACTGTCGATACAAACACTGGCATAAGTGAAAATGTTGAATATTTTTTTAACGTTACCTATTAAAGGCTTTCTACTCAGGCGTGGTTTTTAACTGCGCCATTCCCGTAAAATTATAGCGGCAAAACCAAATGCCTCACATTTAATAGTTATTTGCAATTAAAGTACATCTGATAAAATAACCATTCTTAATAAAGCTTTACATACCTATTTACCTTCCAAGTTTATAACTTAAGCTCTGCTTGGCTTACTTTTTCAATTGTGCTCATACGTGCAATAAAGCACCTATATCATTTGTATGTAGATTTATCTAATGGACCCACTTTAATAGCCGTTTTTAGTTTGATTGGCAGCCCGTCTTAAACCTTCAATACACATAGAATTTGCATGATTAAAACTTATAACAAAAAAATTCAGACTAAATAAACAATCTACTTGCATAAATATGGTTAGTAATTAACACCTAGTTTTACCGTTTTAATAACGAGCTGTGATTAACATGTTAATTTTCCTGTTTAGGGCACATTAATGTAATAATTACATTTGATTACAAACTCTACTCATTTGATTTCAGCTGTGTTTTTTATGTGATTGCTTGGTCTTTAATTATTGATTATAAAGTGTTTTTATTAATTAACAATGAAACATACTGTAACCTTTGTTCCTTTCGCGGGACGTCTTAATTTTTATTGATTGTACCGTGATCGCTCATTAAGTTTTCATTCAGTTAAAGACGCCTAAGTTGCTCCCGCTCACTCAAAATTCTCATAAAAGTGAGCATTACCAATTTAGGTAAATTTCCAACAAGTAGGGTTCATCCATGAAAAAATCAACTCTTGGTTTAGCTGTAATTGCAGCAATCCCAATGTTCTCAAGTGTTCAAGTTTTAGCTGCAGACGAAGCAGCAAAGTCAATTGAAAAAATTCAAGTAACGGGTTCTCGTATTAAGCGTTCAGATATGGAAACGGCTAGCCCAGTTACACTTATCGGTGCCGATGAAATTAAAGCATCAGGTGCAACATCTGTAGATAGCGTATTACAACAAATGACGGCTACGGGTGGTGCAATGACAAACCCTGGCGTTAATAATGGCTCTGGCGGTGGTGCATCTATAGATTTACGTGGTTTAGGTTCACAACGTACTTTAGTACTTGTTAATGGTCGTCGTATGATCAATTCAGGTACTGGTGCGGCTTCAACGGTTGATTTAAATACTATTCCAGTATCAATGATCAAACAAATTGAAGTACTTAAAGACGGTGCTTCTGCAGTATACGGCACAGATGCTGTAGCTGGTGTTGTAAATATTATCCTTAAAAATGACTTTGAAGGTTTAGATTTAAACGTCAACACAGCCATGACTTCAAAACATGATGCGTCAGAAACATCAATCGACTTTACCTTAGGTACAACATTTGACAAAGGTAATATGGTTTTTGGTATTCAATACACTGATCGTGGTGAAGCAAGTCAAGGTGATCGTGGTTTCTCATCATGTCCTTTATTTGAAGGCGAAAATGGACTTTTCTGTGGCGGTTCTTCATTCAGCGAAGGCGGCCATATTTACAATGTTAATACAGCTAATATCATCAACGATAAAGGTGAAATCGAGAAGCAGGGTGTTGCTGACGATGCTGGTTTAAGTGGCCTTGGCGGTAACTTACACCGCTATACCGATGAAAACGATGCATACAACTATGCGTCTAAAAGCTACCTATACACACCTATGGAACGCTTAAACATCACAGGTTTAGGTAATTATGAACTAAATGATGACACAATGCTTTTCAGCGAGTTTACCTATACTAAGCGCTGGTCAGAGCAAAAGTTAGCACCACAGCCTATCAACTTTGGCTTTAAATATACCGAAGATATGGGTGACAGCTTACTGTCACAAACTTATGATAAGCGACAAGTCGTTAACGGTGCATTTGTAAAAGATGCTAATGATAATTACGTTACAACACCGACTAATTACGCCTATGGTGATGAAATAAGCTACCGTCGTCGCATGGCTGAAAGTGGTACTCGTGACTTATCGCAAACAGTTGATACTGTTCGTGTTGTTGTGGGTGCTGAAGGTATTATTGGTGATTATTCATGGGATGCATCAGCAAACTTTGGTCGCAATGATTCTGTTGATAAAATGAGTAATCTGCACAACGTTTCTGCAATCACAGAAGACTTAGCTGCAGGTACATTTAAGCCCTTAAATGAGGCATCTTGGTCACAAGAAAACATTCAAGATTATATATACACAGAGCAAAACTCAGGTGGAAGCCAGTTATTTATTTTGGCAGCCTCATTATCTGGTGAAATGTTTGAGTTACCTGCAGGTTATGCTGCATTTGCAGCGGGTGTAGAGCGTCGCCAAGAAAAGGCATGGTATAACCCTGATTCAATTGCTGCTCAAGGTCTAGGTAACGATCCACGTGTAGATCCAACAAGTGGTGGGTTTGATGTGAATGAGGCTTATGTTGAGTTTGCATTACCCTTACTATCTGAGCTTCCATTTGCAGAATATGTTGAATTAAGTGCGGCAATCCGCGCGTTTGATTACAGCACTTTTGGTTCTGATGAAACATGGAAACTTGGTTTTACTTGGAAAGCAAATGATGAATTGATGTTCCGTGGCGTACGTTCAACCGCATTCCGTGCTCCAACGGTAGATGAGCTTTACTCAGGTAATGCGCCATCTTATGAGCAAGTAAAATACCCAGGTGCTGATAGCCAGGCAGAAGTAACTGTGGGCGGTAATCAAAATCTAACACCAGAAGAAGCTGATACTTTAACGTTTGGTGTGGTGTACGAACCACAATGGTTTGAAGGTTTCTCAATGACCGTAGATTACTACGACATTGAAATCGAAAATGCTATTTCAACATACAACAACCAATTCGTTGTTGATCAATGTATTGGTAATTCAAACAGCAGTTCAAACGAACTTTGTGCAAGCACAGGTGCAATTTTACAAGCTGATGGTCGAATTGTGTTCAATAATCAGCTTCGTAATATTGGTTCTGAAAAAACATCTGGCATTGACTTAAATCTGAAGTATTCATTTGATGCATTAGGCCTAAGCTGGAGAGCTGGCCTTGATACAACATATTTAGATGAATACGTTGTTGATACGGGTGCTGTTGTAGATTACGCTGGTTACATTACGGGTGGCGCTGGTAGTTACGCAGATATCAAATCAAACTTTAACTTAACAGTTAAAGGAGATAACTGGGATGCAACTTATGAAGCACGCTACATTGCTGGCCTAGATAGCTTCGCATGTATTGATGGTGAGACATGTTATGCACCTTCAACGCCTTCAGTTGTGTACCATGACATTAGTGGATCTTACTTAATTAATGATACAGTGACATTGTCTGCAGGTGTTAATAACTTATTTGATAAAGAGCCACCGTATTACTCAGGTAATAACGATTCAAACACTGACCCGTACACGTTTGATACGTTAGGTCGTCGTTTATTCGCTGGCGTAAACGTTAAATTCTAATTTTAATTCATTAGAACTATTAAAAGGCCTAGTTTTTACTAGGCCTTTTTTGTTGAACAAAATTAAAGAGGCACGTAAACTCAGGCAGATAACCAAAGGAGGCATCATTGTTAAAGCAAGACGAAAATTTATCGTTTGTTATTGAACCGCAATTATCACCGCGTGCAGAGCAGCGTCTCGATCTTTATTTTTCTATCCCAAATGAAATGGGTATTAACGCGCAAACACTCAGCGAAGAGTCTTACTTTAATAACCAATTTAAATCTTTTGTAGCCTATAACGCGAATAACATTCATCTTCCATTGGTACGAAGCCGCTTTGTGAGTAAAAACAAAGGCGAACAGCAAGATTACCGACAAAATTTAAATCTATATTGTTATCAAGTGCGTCTGGCAATTGATGCTGATATTAAAGATGCGTTAAAAATTCAAGAAAGCGATGAGTTTTATCAACGAGCCATGGAGCTTTGCGAGCAAAGCCAAAGCCTACTTAGAAAACTCAGACGTTACACCCCAGATAACGAAAAGCTGATCCCGTTTTATACCAATGCTGATAACTACCTAAGCTGGCAAATTGAACAAACGTTTTTAAAGCTACTTGATGAAGGCCCGCGTAGTAGCGATTACGCTAAAGAGCGAAATGACTTATTAAACTTTTGTAAGTCAGAGAGTGAGTATCGAGAAGAGCAGCAATATAATTCTGATTCAACACTTAAAGACGCCAACAGAATTACTAATAAGATGCGTTTACTCCAGCGTTTAATAGAGCATGGAGTGATTTTACAGCGCCAAACACGCTATCTTAATAGCTATTTAAAGCGGTTAGTAAAAGGCTCTGTAACAGCTGTTATAATGGCTTTTGTGATGGTGGTAATACTCAATGCGCGTTCTACCTTTACTGAAATAACCGCTTCATTAATTCTAATTTTAGGGGTTATTTACGGGCTGAGAGAAATATTTAAAGAAGATATTACCCGTATTATTTGGCGTGCTATTGTGCGAGGGCGGCCAAAATGGCGCTTTATTTTTAAAAACAGTATCACAAAAGATAAAGTGGCGAGTCAGTTTATTTGGTTAGAGTACACGCGCTTTAAAAAAATCCCTAAAGAAGTGAGGAAGATTTTTTCTAAGCGTCGTCAGCAAAACAAACAAGCGGCACAATGGTTGCACTTTGCTAGTGAAACCCGGGTAAGTGCCAAAGAATTTTTGCCGGGCTACGATAGCTTACAACAAACATTGCAATTTAATCTTGCACCATTTGCACGTTATTTAAAAAAGGGGGAAGGGAAGCTCTACCATTTAGAAAACAATAAAATTTCTAAACAGGGAGTAGAAAGGCGCTATCAGTTAAACATGGTGTTGGTTCTAACCGAACCGGATAAAACACTCTATCAGCGTTACAAAATAACCTTAAACCGCAGTAAAATAGTCAACATAGAGCTTATTTACACCAGCGATGTAAAAAAAGAGGAATAACATACGTTATTCCTTTGTTGTCTTTATTTATCCGTTAGCCCTTTTTTGCTGTATAGCGTTACTTTGTCTGATACTAAGGTAATTTCGATATTTTTAGCGTCATTACCCCAAGTACAACTAGTATGCAGTGTTTTTTCTACACAATTATCAGCACTGCCTAAAAGAGCTTCAACTTCTGTTTTGTCCATACCGATTTTAATCTTTTCATAATTTTCTAAGTTTACTTTTGAACAAGCAGCAAGACTCAGTGCCGCTGCAATAATAAGTAATTTTTTCATTGTTATTTTCCTTGAATAATACCGTTAATGATTAAATTTTCGAATTTGCACAATCATCCCCATACGAGGGTGATCAAAATAATGAATGTCTTCACTGAACACTCGCCTAAACTGTGAAAAGCGGGCTGATTCTAGCTCACCATTGTCACGTTTTTCACTTATATCAAAGTGTGCATTAATAAATAAGTAATGGCGCAAGTGTATTTTAAATAGCCCATCTAACTCCCATTTCATGTCAGAAGATTGAGCTTCGTCAAATAGTGGTTCAGGCGTATTTATTAAGCTAATAAAGTCGGAATTAGCGTAACTAAAACCGGTGTTCATATTGTTTTTTAATTGGCTGCCTGCAAACAAATGAATGCTAGGCGAGCGTGACTTGCTCGCACCCTCAAATCGCCACCCGGTATGCAATAAAGGAGTTAGTCCTTTGCGGTCTAAAGCTTGGCGTTGTGATTGAAACTGCAATTGCTCAGGGGCTAACAGGTAAGTTTGCTCCATCGTCTCTTGGGCAGGTGCTTGAGGTATTACTGGTAACACATCGTAACTTTTTACATAATCAATGCTGTCGTTACACGCTGCTGACTGAGGATTTGAGTTGACTAAAGTGTCAGCAAAGGTACGTTTTTGAAAACGCGGATCGCCATTTATACACGCGTCCATTGCTTGTTTTTTATAAACAGGGCTTAGTAAATCTAAGGTGTTTTTATCTTCTATGGCGTCGTGCTTTAAGCTAAAGTCTTCTTGTAGGTATGGAGCAGGGCGTTGTTTAAATATCAACACTTCTACTTCAAACCAACGCTCTGCAAATGCAGTACTACTAAACAAGCAGCATAAAACAACCAGCGATTTTTTCAGCAACATTAATGGCTAACCTTTTTTTCGAAATCTGCAATCATAGCAGTGATCATTTTTAAGCGTTCACGGGCATTCGCCTCGCTAATGGCAAAGCGTAATTTATTTGCGCCATCCATCTTATAAATATGTGGCGCACTTTGTATCAAACCAATAATGAAGCTAGGATTAACCTTGGTATTTTGACTAAACTCAAAGTAGCCTCCTTTCGGGTTAGCTTCTATTTTGGTTATGCCCAAATTGCTCGCCTGCATTTTTAGTTGTTGTAAACTAAATAGGTTTTTAGCTGCATCAGGTAATAAACCAAAGCGGTCTATTAATTCAACTTGCAGCTCATCAATATCAGCAAGGTTAGCACAACTTGCTACTCGCTTGTACATACCTAAACGCGCGTTAACATCATGAATATAATCATCTGGTAACAAAGCAGGTAGCTTTAAGTCTACTTCTGTTTGTTTTTGTAATAGATTTTCAAGAGTTGGCTCTTGACCATTTTTAAGTGCGTTAACGGCCTGTTCAAGCATTTCCATATACAAATTAAAACCAATGGTCTGCATTTGTCCAGATTGATCATCTCCTAATAGCTCACCGGCACCACGAATTTCTAAATCGTGGGTTGCCAAGGCAAAGCCCGCGCCTAAATCTTCTAATGAGGCAATGGCATCCAAACGCTTTTTCGCATCTTTAGAGAGCGCTTTAGGGTTACCTGTAAGTAAATAAGCATAGGCTTGGTGATGGCTTCTACCAACACGCCCGCGTAATTGATGCAGCTGAGCAAGACCGAGTTTATCGGCTCTGTCCATAATAATGGTATTTGCTGTGGGTACATCAATGCCGGTTTCAATAATCGTAGTACATACCAGTACATTGTATTTTTGATGATAAAAATCGGTCATAATCTGCTCAAGCTCTTGCTCTCGCATTTGCCCGTGGGCTGAGGTAACTGTTGCCTCAGGCACCCATTCGCTAATTTCTTGAGCAACACGCTCAATGGTTTCTACATTGTTGTGTAAAAAGTACACCTGGCCGCCGCGTTTAATCTCACGTAAAACCGCTTCGCGAATAAGCTCTTCGTCGCGTTGGCGCACAAAAGTTTTAACAGCTAAGCGTTTAGCCGGTGGGGTAGCAATAATAGATAAATCGCGCATACCACTCATGGCCATATTTAAAGTACGGGGGATAGGGGTTGCGGTCAGGGTGAGTATGTCAACATCCGCTCTCAGGGCTTTAATTTTTTCTTTTTGGCGCACCCCAAATCGGTGTTCTTCATCAACAATTAACAGGCCTAAGTCTTTAAAATTGATGTCTTGTTGAATTAGTTTATGCGTGCCAATAACCACATCAAGCTTGCCATTACTCATTTTTTCAAGGGTTTCTTTTTGCTCTTTGGTCGAATTAAAACGCGACAGCACACCCACTTCAATTGGAAAATCAGCAAAGCGGTCTTTAAAGTTATCGTAGTGTTGTTGAGCAAGTAGGGTGGTAGGGACTAAAATAGCAACTTGCTTATTATCGTTAACCGCGACAAACGCTGCACGCATTGCTACTTCGGTTTTACCAAAGCCTACATCACCACAGACTAAGCGATCCATGGCTTGTTTTGATTGCATATCACCCAGTACAGCTTCAATAGCGTTACGTTGATCATCCGTTTCTTCAAACGGGAAGCTATCACTAAATTGACGATAAGCTTGGCCATCAAGCGTAAATTTATTACCCGGCTTTGCTTGGCGCTGAGCGTAAATATCGAGCAATTCAGCAGCGACATCACGTACTTTTTCAGCGGCGCGTTTTTTTGCCTTATCCCACGCATCAGAGCCGAGCTTGTGCAGTGGGGCACTAGCTTCTTCACCGCCAGAGTAACGGCTAAGCATATGAAGCGCTGATACCGGCACATAGAGCTTTGCTTCACCGGCATAAATAATGGTTACAAATTCAGTAACCACACCGGCGGCATCAATTGTTTGCAGTCCTTGATAACGGCCAACACCATGGTCAAGGTGCACAACCGGTTGGCCTTCTTTTAACTCTGCTAAGTTACGAATTAGCGCATCTTGGCTTGCTTCATACTTGTGCTTACGGCGTCTGCGTTGTGATACTTTAATTCCAAGCAATTCTTGCTCAGTAATAATGCTCAGGCTAGGTCTTGTGCTAAGCACAACACTTTGTTCCAGTGGGCTTACAATTAAACCAACGTCACTACTGCTGTTGATAAATTGCTCAAAAGTATCAAATTCTTTAAATTTTAAGCCGCTGGGTTTTAATATACTCAGTAATGATTCACGTCGACCATCCGACTCAACACTAATGACAACTCGGCCTTTTTTCTTTTTTTGCTCTGCCACATAGCTAATGAATGCGTTGTAGGGTTCATGTTGTTTATGATCAATGCGGACATTGGGTAATTCATTAACGGCAAGGTTTTTATTGCCGGCTTTAGTGCCCAATTTTGCTTGCGATAAACGAATGCGGCCATAATTACCTAAGTTTGAAAATAGCTCATTGATTGGCTGGTACAATTCATCCGGTGGTAAAAGTGGGCGCAAGGGGTCCACACGGCGGTTTTCATAGCGTACATTAACATCGTGCCAAAAATTATCCGCCGCATGTTCTAAATCGCCTAATTGCATCACGGTCGTTGATTCAGGCAAATAGTCAAAAATAGTCGCCAAGCCATCAAAAAATAATGGCATGTAGTATTCAATACCTCCAGGCCAATTACCTTTACTAACTTGCATATAGACAGAGTCTTGCTCTGCGCTTGCGCCAAACTTTTCACGATAGTTTATTCTAAAGCGTTCAATATCTGTGTCGTTAGTGGGGAATTCATGGGCAGGAAGTAACTCAATTTTTTCAACTTTTTCGTCTGAGCGTTGTGTTTCCACATCAAATAAGCGAATGGTATCAAGCTCGTCATCAAAAAAATCGAGCCTAAATGGGTGTTTACTGCCCATCGGGTATAAATCAACAATAGAGCCACGTATTGCATATTCGCCATGCTCCATAACTTGTTGCACGTGCATGTAACCCGCTTGCTCTAAGTTTTCACGTAAAGCGTGGGTGTCTAATCTATCGCCCACTTTAAAATTAAGCGTTGAACCGTATATAAACGAAGCAGGGGCCGTGCGCAGCATCAGCGTTGATACAGGCATAATGAGCACGCTTTGTTGCTCGTTTTTCAGGGTATTAAGCGTTGCTAAGCGCGCGGAAATAATATCTTGATGGGGAGAAAAATGATCGTAAGGCAATGTCTCCCAATCCGGAAATATCATTACCGGGTTATCCGGAAGCAAATACTCTAATTCGGTTTCAAGGCGCAAAGCACTTGGTGTATCTGGCGTAACTATTAACACTAAGTTATCTTGTTGTTTTACACCTTGTGCAATGGCAATGCTCAAGCCACTGCCTAAAAGCTCGCCCCATTGAATTTTATCTTTTTGAGATTTTACCCAAGGCAAGGCTGCCCATTGCTCAAACGCCATTAATTACTCCATTAAATTAGGCTCTTAGCTGCTAAGAGCCATACTATTATTTAGTCGCGATAGATTTTTGTTAAATCTTGATAATGATCTATTCTGCGGTCGCGTAAATACGGCCAGATACGTCTTACGTTTTCGCTGCGTTTTTGATCAAGTTCAACCATTAATATTTGTTCACTTTGATTATCGGCCTCTGCCAATATTTCGCCTTGAGGACCTGCAATAAACGAGTTACCCCAAAATTGAATGCCGTCACTTTGTCCACTCGGGTCGCGCTCAAGACCAACACGATTACAGCTAATCACTGGAACGCCATTGGCTACCGCATGGGCTCGTTGGCTAATAACCCAAGCATCTTTTTGACGGGTTTGCTCGTCTTTATCATCGCGTGGATCCCAGCCAATTGCTGTTGGATAAATTAAAAGCTCTGCACCGGCCATCGCCATTAAACGCGCCGCTTCAGGAAACCACTGATCCCAACACACCAGTACGCCAAGTTTGCCCACTGAGGTTTGAATAGGCTCAAAGCCTAAGTCGCCAGGAGTAAAGTAAAACTTTTCGTAAAAGCCAGGGTCATCCGGTATATGCATTTTACGGTATTTACCGGCAATACTGCCGTCTTTTTCGAGCACCACTGCGGTATTGTGGTAAAGGCCTGTAGCGCGCTTTTCAAATAAAGACGCGACAATTACAATACCAAGCTCTTTAGCAAGTTCACCTAACGTGTTACTACTCGGCCCAGGTATTGTTTCGGCTAAATCAAAGACGTCGACATCTTCAGTTTGGCAAAAATATAAACTACGGTGTAATTCTTGTAGCACAACAAGTTGTGCACCTTGACTGGCTGCATCGCGAATGCCAGCAATTGATTTTTCAATATTGTGTTCAGCGTTGTCACTGTTGCTTTGTTGCACTAAGGCAACTGATAAATTTGCAGGGCTTGTCATTGTGCTGCTCCAGCTAAAAATCCACGAGGTAATTGCATTGTAATGCAGTGAAGACTGCCAAATTGCTCAATAATAGATAAACAATTTACCCCAATAATTGTGTGCTCTGGGTATGCTTTTTGAACCTGTGCTAACGCGCGTTGATCGTTTATATCGTTATAAGTAGGCACTAATACCGCATTGTTAATAATTAAGTAATTTGCATAGGTGGCGGGTAAGCGCGTGTTTTCATCATCGTACACGGCTTTTGGCCATGGCAACTCAATTAGCTTATATGGGGTGCGATCGGCAGTTTTAAAGCTTTGTAGTTGCTTTTGCATGGCATTAAGCGCGCTGAAGTGCTCATCGCTTTCATCGTCACATTGCACATACACTAGGGTATTATTTGGTGCAAAACGCACTAAGGTATCAATGTGGCTGTCGGTGTCGTCACCTGCTAAATAGCCATGATCAACCCATAAAAAATCTGTTGCGCCCAAGTGCGCTTTTAAAAGCGCTTCTATGTCACTTGGGTTTAAATTTGGGTTACGGTTTTTATTAAGCAAACATTCGCTGGTTGTTAGCAACACACCATGCTCGTTTATTTCAATACCGCCACCTTCAAGTACCATATCGAGCGCTTGATAGTGGTTGTTTTTGCTACTTAACTCTTTTACCAAAGTACGATTAATTTCATTATCTAATGCGCTTTCAAATTTATTGCCCCAACCATTGAAAGTAAAATCATATACTTTTAGTTGCTCGGGTGAGTCAATAGCGCCACAAGTAAGCGGGCCATGATCGCGCGCCCACGTATCGTTGGTAGGGGTTACTACAAAATGAACACGATTCAAAGAGATGTTAGCGCTATTTAGCAATGCTGTAATATGCATTTTTAAGGCACTATTATGCGCCACAATAACAAGCTTTTGCTGCGTTGTTATATGCTTAGCAAGCTCAATATATACAGGTTCTACACGGGCTAAGTTATCAGCCCAATCTGTGTCTTTATGCGGCCATGTAAGCATAACAGCGTCTTGCTCGGCCCATTCAGGTAAAAGTCTAAAGTTCATGGATTTTTAATACAAATAAAGATGGGGCTAGTTTAGCAGTTCAATTACTGCTAAGTCACTTCTAAATGAGTGTTTGGCTCACAATTTTAAAGCGATTTGAGAAGTAAATAAACGCTAGCTTTTATCGTTTGTACTCTCTTTGGCTTTTTCAAGTTGCTGGCGCTTTTTAAGCTGGCGAGTTTGCGCATGTAAGCTGGCTCTTACAACCAACTCTTGGTCGCTGTCTCTTATTGATACAAATAACAGGGTATATTGGTAGTGCTCATTATCTTGTTTTTCAATGGCAACCACTTCGCTATAACAATACACCGCAGAGGCCTCGTGTTGTAAAAAAAGTTTAGTACGAAACTTTTGCTCTAATGTATACAAATGTTCACTGGTAAACTTAATGCCGCCACCGCCGTAACTGTCGCAATAGATAGAGTTATCTTCTGGTTGTTCAGAAGCTAAAATATGACTCATGATCAAATCTATTTTGCGCGACTGAGCTTGTAAAAAAGTAGTTAGTTCTTGGGCAATATCACCTAAATTACGCAAAGGGCCTAAGGCGCTTTGCTCTAAACTGCTTACTTCGTTAGCAAGTTTAAATAAAGGCGGAATATCAGCGTCAAGTTCAGCTAAACTTTTTGGCACAGCCGAATCATCTACGGCAAACAGATTGACGCGATTACTTTCATCAATTTGAAAATAAAGCTCAAAATCTGATAATTTTTGATTATTCATATGTAACTCCTATCCGTTAATAGTAGCGTTGCCACTACTAAATTACTACACAACACGCCAATAAAATTAAGCTAAATATCTGTTTGCCCTCATTATAAAAAGCCTAATCAACTAAAATTGCGGTAACTTTCAATATTTACCAAACAGGCATAATCATTAAAAAAGTTATAAAAGGTAATACGTTTACATTGCACTATCTATGTTAGTAACTAATAAATAACCAATAATTAACAAAATTCCTTGTAATTAGCCCTAAAACCCGTAATCTTACGGAAATAATAACAAGAGACGACCCACGTGGCTCAAGGACTTAGATTAGCCAGTACATTATCAGACATATCCACGCAACTGCGGCGCTTCGTGTCTAAAATTGTGTTGCCTGACGATGTTGATGATATTGTTCAAGAGACCTTTGTTAAAAGTTATGAAGCTGAATTAAAGCAAGATATTCAATACACCCGTAGCTACATGTTAAAAACAGCTAAACACCTAGCACTTAATCATATAGCTAAATGGGATAATAAATTTAGTACCCCTTTAAACCACGAAACTGAACTCCCTAAATTGCTTAAATCAATGCAATTAGAAGACGAATACACCTCTAAAGAGCGTTTTTTATTATTTTGTCGGGCGACTGAGCAATTAAGTCCTGTTGTAAGAAAGTGCTTTATTTTAAAAAAAGTCTATGGAATGAGCCAAAAAGAGATCGCACAGCAAATGCAGCTAAGTCAAAGTACGGTAGAAAAACACATTGCCAAAGGGTTATTAAATACCATGCTATATATGCGCGAACAGTCACACTATGAGAGCGACCATTGCCAACAAAGTGCGGACATAATGAGGGCAGCAAAATGAATATCATCCATCAATTTACCTCAAAAGAATTAATATTAGAAAAAGCATCGCAATGGATCAGTGCTATTGACCGTGGCCTTACAAAAGAAGAGCAAGAACAATTTAAACTGTGGATGCTACAAAGTACTGCTCATCAAAATGCGGTGTATGAATTAGCTCAGCTTTGGGATGACCTGAGTGTGCTTAACGAACTCAGCGTATTATTTCCAAATAAACAACCGGCTAATAGCAAAACAAAGCTTGCGTATGTATTTGGCATGGCAGCAAGTATTGTTGCTGCATTAATGATGTGCAGCTATTTATTGCTAAATATAGATAGCAATTTCAACAAAAATTTAGCCAAGGTAAATTATACAAAAATTTATAAAACAAAAGTTGGCGAGCAAGCAACCTATGTTTTACCAGATGGCACAATTGTACAACTTAATACCAATAGCTCATTGGAAGTCGCTTATAGCCAAGGTCGTAGGCAATTGTTACTAAGTCGTGGCGAGGGCCGTTTTAATGTTGCTAAAGATGCATCACGCCCATTCAGCGTGATGGCCGGTGATAAAAGCTTTACCGCTCTCGGTACTGTATTTAATGTGCAGCGCAATACTTCGTCAGATCTCGAGCTGGTTGTTACTGAGGGTAAAGTGATGATCACCGATCCTAGCGTTGCTGTTAATGCTGATGATTTTAAAGCGTATCAACAAGCTGATAATAACAATCATGAAATTCGTCAAATTAATGCCAATATTGTGATTTCCGGTGAAAAAGTAATTATTGAACAAAGCGTTACCAAACCAATCACACAGTTATCGGTTGATGATGTACAGCGTGACTTAGCTTGGCAAAATGGCATGTTGATATTTAATGGTGAGCAACTGGTTGATGCCTTAAACGAAGTCAGCCGTTATACCGCTACGCGGTTTGAACTATCATCTGATGAGTTAGCCCTTATAAAAGTGGCCGGTGTTTTTAAAGCGGGTGATGTGGCAGGGCTGTTAGAGAGCTTGCAAACTAATTTTTCGATTGAACATGAACGTTTAGGCGAGCATGTTGTTAGCCTAAAATATCAAAAAAAATCATAGGTAATCGTAATGAAAATCACATCATTGTTAATCAATGTTGCTCATAAGAGTGTAAAAAGTAATTTAAAGATTATAAAAATGATAAAAAACTATAGAGGATTTTTGTTTGCTAACTGTTTATATAAGTTGCGCAGTAACCATACGTGCCATTTAACTCAATTTGGCCTTGTTGCACCGCTGTTTTTTAGTATCAGTGTGTATGCAAGTCAAACCGAAGGGCAAATGATGCAATTTGATATAAAAGCGCAACGAGCAGACAAAGCTTTAATAGAATTTGCTAAGCAAACAGAACAAACTGTGGTTTTTTCGTATGAACTTGCCAAGCAATACAAAGCAAATTCGTTGTATGGATTTTATTCTCAACTTGATGCACTAAAAGCATTACTGGCTGAGACACCGCTCGATGCGGTTGTTGATCAAAATGGTTTACTGAGTATTAAACTCAAACAAATCAATAGGAAAGATAACAACATGATGAAGCTTTCAGGAGTTAGTGCAGCTGTATTACCTGCTTTACTTGCAGTTAATTCACAAGGAATAAATGCCGCTGAACAAAGCGCAGAACAAAACATCGAAAAAATTGCTATTGTAGGTAGTCGTGTGGCAGGGCGCTCAGTTGAAGACTTACCTGTCCCCGTTGATATTTTAAGTGCAGAAGCACTCGAAAATACCGGCCAAACAGAAGTTGGTCGCATGCTTCAAGCTATCGCACCTTCTTTTAACTTTTCAAGTTCATCTATTAGTGATGGTACTGACGCATTAAGACCAGCAACGCTACGTGGCCTAGGGCCAGATCAAACGTTGGTATTGATCAATGGTAAGCGTCGTCACCAAGCCAGTATTATTCATATTAATACTTCGGTGGGGCGTGGTACGGCGGGTACCGATATGAACGCCATTCCAGCCTCAGCAATTAAACGTATTGAAGTACTGCGTGATGGCGCTGCGGCTCAATATGGTTCTGATGCAATTGCCGGTGTTATAAATATTGTGCTCAAAGATGGCAGCGAAGGTGGTAAAGCCGCTATTAACTACGGTGAGTATTCAGAAGGTGATGGCGAAACTGTTAACATCGACTTTAATAAAGGCTTTGCTTTAGGTGACAATGGTTATTTAAATACAACTATAAACTACCGTGACCGCGCGCCAACTAACCGTGCAGGGCTTCATGGTTCATGTCAATTTTATGGTTGTACTGAGCTCAGTGACGGCACGTTACTGGCAGGCGACCCGCGTGAACTAACCGCGCCACGCGATACATTTAGAATTGGTGATGCCGACTCTCAACAATTTGGTTTAACCGTTAACACCGGCTACGAATTAGGGGCGGGTGAACTATACGGTTTTATTACCTATTCAACGCGTGATAACGAATCAGCAGCATTTTTCCGTCATAATGCCAATGCCGGTGGTAACCCAGTATTACAAGATGGTGATGCGACAGTTCCGGCTGGCTTTTTACCAAAAATAAACACTACGATTGACGATATTTCATATAACTTTGGTTATAAAACGCAGTTTGATAACGACTCAAGCTTAGACTTATCGTACACCTATGGTGAAAACAGCATTGATTACACCACTAGCGATACGATTAATGCCTCTTATGCCAACTTCTTACGTTACGACCAAGGCTTGAGCGCCGCAGATATTCGCGCCACTATTCCACGTGAAGGTTACGCGTATGGTATGGAGTTATCACTGCAAACGATTAATCTTGATTTTACACAAAATTTTGATGATTACTCATTAGCAATGGGCGCAGAAATACGCACCGATGAGTACCGTATTTTAGAGGGCAGCGAATACGCATACCGCGATTACGATACCAACAATGGTGTTAATATTTATAATGGACTGAGCGGTGGTATTGGTAGCGAAAATGCATCAGGTGGCACACAAGGCTTTGGTGGTTCATCGCCAGCATCGTCGGTTGATGAGTCGCGCGATGTGATCTCGTTTTATTTAGACGCTGAGGCTTACGTTATTGAAGATGTGATTATCTCAGGGGCGTTACGTTACGATAATTACAAAGGATTTGGCGATACAGTTAACTTTAAACTCGCGGGTAACTGGTCACTAACCGAAGATATTTCACTTCGTGGTGCATTAAGCTCAGGATTTAGAGCCCCTTCAATGCAGCAGTTGTACTTTAACAATATCAGCACGCAGTTTGTTGTTGGTCCTAATGGCAATTTAGTGGCTGAAGAAGTGGGCACGTTTAGAAACGATTCAACACTGGCGCAAAGTTTAGGTATTCCTAAGTTAACAGAAGAGAAATCACAAAACCGCAGTTTAGGTATTGTTTATAACGTAAGCGATAATATTAATGTAACGCTTGATTACTACTCAATCGATATTGACGACCGTATTGTAATTAGTAATCGCTTAGGCAAAGGTTTATCAAACAGTCTTGATGCCGCGTTACTGAGCTCGGGTGCTGGTGCAGGACAGTTTTTCTTAAATGGCGCTGACACAGAAACGCAAGGTATCGACTTTGTAGCTACATGGAATACAGAAGGCCTAGGCGGCACGCTTGATTTTACATTAGCGGCCAACTTTACCGAAACCGATGTCGTGTCGTTATTTACACCTGCAGGTTCTGGTCTTGAAACCGTGCCAGTCGATGATGTGTTTTCTGATCAAGAAATTTCTATCATTGAAGAATGGCAACCAGAAGATCGCATTAACTTAAGTGCGCTTTATCGCCGTGACGATTGGACTGTTAATTTATCACTTAATCGTTTTGGTGAGTACACAGTTGAAGATGGCGGCCGCCAGACTTACGGTGCTGAAATTTTAACTGACATTAAAGTTAATTACTTTGTAACTGATAATTTATCGGTAAACATTGGCGCAAATAACTTATTTGATGTTTACCCTGATGAAAACACCATAGGTAATTCACGTTCAGGTACTATTGTAGATGCTCAAGGTAATACCATTGTCAGCAGTGATGGGGTATTTAAGTACTCTCGTCGTTCAGCGCCATTTGGTTTTAACGGTGCTTACTACTACGTAGGTGCAGAATACCGCTTTTAATAAGGGTCTGTTGACCTTTTTGGATTAAAATTTGTTCAAACTAGGAGCGGTTTAATCGCGGCGCGAGGTTTGTAACCTAGTGGGCTAAGTAAAAACCGAGCAAAGCTTCCGCGTCCTGCTCACGCCCCTTACCTACATCCATGTAGGCAACAAAGAGTAAATCGCCCCTAGGCAGAACCCTTCGGGCAGCGCCTGTTTGGTATTGATGCGGCGTTATCGCCTATTTATGGGGAATAACCACACCACATAGGCTCTGTCTTGCCTAAATACCAAACAGACTGCTGCAAATTCAACCTTAAAAGGTCAACAGACCCTAATAACTCTCCTATTGTTATTTAACAACCAAAGGGCCGTAAGGCCCTTTTATAGTTTTTAAACTTAATGTTTTTGCATTTTACTCATTTCAGCATGACAGCTTTGCATGGTAAGCAATACCTTTGACAGCGCCGCTTCACAATCATGTGATTGAGGCTTTTTCAACGCTGTTTTGATTTCTTCTAAGGTTTTATCTTCTACTTCTTCAAGCTCTTTAATGTAGGTTTGGTCGTTATCGCTAGTGAATGTACTGAGCAAAGCGGTAAATGCTCTGCGTGCTTCTACCGCGAACGAAGAGCCATCTTCACGTGCACCTTGTTGATTAATTGCATAGGGTTGTAAGCTTTCAACACTTACTTTGCGGGCGTCAATCATGCGCTGAAATAATGCACTTAAGCTAGGATCTTGTACTTTATCTTGTGCTTTTTCGTAAAAGTCGATACCGCTATTCATTACTTGGATAATGTCGGTGATATGATTTATCTCTTGTCCTTGATGAGTGCTCATAATAATGACCTCTGTTAATTTAAAATACATAGATAACTAAGCAAGCGGCATTCCAACGCGGTTTTATTTTTAACTAATTGTTTTTCATCGTTTTATTATTGTGGGGATGTCTAGGCAAGCTTGCTAACATGCTGCTAGCAAGCAAAATTTACATAAAAGCATGTAAGAAGGTTATTTAAGCTCTTCAGCTACTTCGGCTACTTTTTGACGTAACCAAATATGGCTAGCATCTCTGTGTAACAAAGGGCTCCATATCATATCAAGTTCAAATGGTGGAATAGGAAAAGGTGGCTCAAGTATTTTAAGCCCTGGATCGTCTACATAAATATTGGCCGCTTTTGAGGGTAAAGTCGCCACGAGGTTTTTTTCTTTCGCTAAATGAATCGCAACATGGTAGTTACGAGTAAAGGTGGCAATATTTCGATGCTTCCCAAAATGGGCGAGCGCTTCGTCAACCCAACCCAGCTTTTGCACATCTTTAGGGTCCATGCCAACCCCAACACCAAAGCCTGTTTTACTTACCCAAATATGACGGGCTTTTAAATAGCTATCTAGGCTAAAGTTTTCAATAATAGGGTTGTCGGATCTTACTAAACAGCAAAAGCTATCTTTCCAAATTCGCTTATGATGAAACGATTGCGGTAAGTTCTCAAAGCGGTTAATTGCCATGTCTACTTTACCGTTTTCTACATCATGAAAGGTTACATCGCTGGGCGTTAAAATATCTAATGTGGTGTCTGGGGCTTCTTCATGTAATTTCCCTAACAAACGCGGTGCCATAGTACTGGCTGCATAGTCACTGGCCATAATTCTAAACACGCGTTTACTTTGTTTAGCTTCAAATTCGCGATTAGGTGCTAGCGTTTCCTCAAGCGTCATCAAAATGCCGCGAATAACAGGCTGTAACTCAATAGCGCGCTCGGTCGGCACCATACCATCGCTGGTACGCACTAAAATAGGATCGTTAAAAAGGTTACGTAGGCGTTTCAGTCCATTACTCATTGCCGGTTGAGT
The DNA here is from genome assembly GCF_000576475.1 of Pseudoalteromonas sp. SCSIO_11900. Classification (NCBI taxonomy): domain Bacteria; kingdom Pseudomonadati; phylum Pseudomonadota; class Gammaproteobacteria; order Alteromonadales; family Pseudoalteromonadaceae; genus Pseudoalteromonas; species Pseudoalteromonas sp. SCSIO_11900. The sequence goes on along the minus strand of NZ_KK070023.1, from coordinate 2,748,291 downwards.
AATACTAAGCTGGTTAGCGGCACGAGTAACGTTACATTCGCGCAGTAATGTATCGAGATAAACCAGTAAATTTAAATCTATTTTACTTATATTCATTGTGTGTCCTTAACGTTTACCAGTAATGGATAAAACGCTGTGCTGTAGGATAGGGATAAATATGACTCACCTTTCCATTTTTTATATTTTGTTGTGCTTGTTTCCAAAAGCTCACATCAAGTAGTTCTGGGTGCGTACTGGTTAAAAATTGTTTATATGTTGGGTTAGGCATTACAAAGGTACATAATTGCTCTGGAAATACATCTTGCGGAGCAACCGAGTAACTTTGTTCATCCATCAAATAATCATCATAACTTTTTGCTTTGGGTAGTGCTCTAAAGTTCATGTCTGTTAAATATTGCACTTCATCGTAATCATAAAAAATAATACGTTTGTGCTTACTTACACCAAAGTTCTTTAACAGCATATCGCCAGGGAAAATATTCACGGCAATCATTTCTTTAAGCGCCTGGCCATACTCTTCAATGGCATCGGCGGCACTTTTTTCGTCTGCATTTTCTAAAAAAAGATTAAGCGGTGTCATTCGCCGTTCAATATACAAATGTTTTATGATTAACCACTCACCCTCAATCACCATCGATGAGCCAATGGTTTTGTGCAACTGTGCTAACAAGTTACTATCAAATCGTGCCAAAGGAAATACGACGTTTGAATACTCTATGGTGTCAGCCATTCGGCCAACACGGTCATGACTTTTAACCAGTTGATAGCGTTTTAATACCGTATCGCGACCAAACGGCTTACTTTCGCCAAATTTATCTTTAATAACTTTAAATACATAACCAAACGAGGGTAGGGTAAATACCATCATCACCATACCCGGTGTACCGGGAGCAATGGTAAATTCGTCATTAGAATGGATTAAATGATTCAAAAACTCGCGATAAAACTCGGTTTTACCTTGTTTATGAAAGCCTATGGCGTTGTAAAGCTCGGCGAGGGTTTTATTAGGCATAAGTTGATTTAAAAACCGCACTAACGCTGAAGGAGCGTGAGTTTCTACCATAAAATAGGCACGCGCAAAGCCAAAAATAACGCGCATTTGCGACGACTTTGTAAGTAAGGCATCTAAATAAAGGCCTTTATCTTCATGGTGTAACACGGCAATAATAAAAGGCTGAACGCCACTTTGCGATACAACGCGCCCCACAATGTAAGCGGCTTTATTACGATAAAACGGGGTATGTAATATATCAAAACGCATTTGCCAATGTTGGTGGTGTGTATCGGGTGCTTGTTTATAAAAGGCTTTAACTAATAAACGAATATCGCGTTCTAGATTGACAAAGTCGGCTTTAAAATCAAAGTGATTAATAATGCGTTTAATGGTGGGCTTTAAACCATCTACAACAGGAAAATAACTACGGTATTCAGCTTCAACGGGCACTGGAGGCGCATCTTTGAGCGTGGCTTCTACAAAAATAAAGTCATTGTGAAAATAGCGGCGGTGGTACAAGCGGCAGAATACTGAATTATAAAATGTTTCAGCAAGTTCTGCTTGCGGGTGAAAACATAAAAAGTGTTGGTAAAGCTTTTTCACTTCAAGCCATAAGTTTTCGTTTAGCGCGTCTGTTTGCTGGCGTTCTCGTAGTGTTTTTGTTGTTTCGTTCACCCGATCATCATAATAGCTTATACGCAGGCGACTTATATCATTAATAGCTTGCCAGTCTCTTTTAGCAAAAGCGAAGGGAGCCTTGGCTGTCGTTCTTTGAAACAGCAAATAATGCTTTTTAAAACCGGTTAAAATTAATTCAGCAATTTGGCGTGGTTGCATCAGTACTCCTTAATAGACGCCTTTAGGTGTTTAGGATAATGCCGGTGGATACCATTTAATTTGTAAAAGCGGGTCAAAGGAAATTACACCACTAAACACACAATAGAGTTTATGCTCTATGGATGTAAAGGGTATGTTATTTTATATTTAAAACCAAGCTAATTAAGATGATATTTATTGAAGTTAGCCTGATCAAGGTTGATAGGCATCAATCTTTTTTTGTAAATTTTTAATACGCTTTTCAATCAATGCTTTATCTTTTTTATATTGCTTATCTAATGTTTTCTGTGCGTTTCTAATATCTTTGCTAATACGCTTTTTATCATCTGCGCTCAATATATGATTTAAACGCTGCTGTTGTTTAAAATCAGCCCTGTCTTTTTCTCGTAAAAGTATTGCTAACTTATGCTGATTACTGCGCAGCTCTGCTTCTAGGTTAGAAATAATCGTATCTCGTTCCAGCTCGTTTAACTGTTTGGTATAGTTTATTTCTTTACCCGTTTGCTTAGGCTCAGTGGCGATTATTGTGTGTGAGGTAGCATTATCACTACAAGGAAACTGAGAGAAAGTGGTACCTTTGGGAGTGACGCACTTAAAGTAGGTGGCTTGCGCTGAAGTATATGTACTTAAACAAAAAAGACAGGCGGTAACGATCAGGTTAATAATTTTACACATAACAGTTATCCTTAACATGCGCTACTGAGCTTAAAAATAATTGATGCTAAAAACTATAACCTAGGTTGTTGGGATAGCAAGTGCAAAGGACTAATAACAGAAACTAAGCGAGTCAGTTTTAATGACTCGCTCGTATTATGAGGTGCTATTGGCTGAATGTTTTAAGCTTTTTAATACCATGCACTAAAAATGGAATATCAAGCCCTTGTTCAATTGAAAATCCTTCAGCGGCAGAGATATTTCTAAAATTTCCATCACGATCAATAAGCGTGATTCTATCTTTTTTGTAAGCAATCACCACGCCTTGCGAGTAATTAACCCCAATATTATTACTTTTACTGTACAAGTTTTCGCCCAGCATAGTTTGCTTCGCAATCGCATTACAGTTTAAGTATTGACCAAGGCTTGTAGCGATAATATCGCTAGGCTGAATCAAACCGTTCACCTTAGAAATAAATTTATCGGAGCTATACAATGTTGACGTGGTTACAATTTCATTGCTATCTTGCGAGATACTAAAAGCAAAAAATTCGGTGGCGTCATCACGTACAGTGGCGTTTTCAGCCCCTTTAACAATTCTTATTGCACTGTCTTTATGTGCTTGCTCGTTAATAAAGCTCAGCTCATCAATACCGGCCACTTCCACACTACGGCGTTGGCTTTGCCAAACGGGTAAAGTTTGCTGCTCAATAATGTTCGTTTTGTAAAATGCTGGCAAGCCGTACACAAGCCCAAATAACATATCACTATGATCTGTGGGTTGTAAAAATTGCGTGTTTTTATAAATACTTTGTTGGATGGCAACAAACTTTGCTAGCTGCTCGTCATTATCAAACACCAATATATCAACTTTTGCTGCGCTGTAATCTTCACATTTTTCTAATGGAGCAGGTGCTTGATAATTAATACCTTGGTTATTAATTTTAACGTTGTGCGCTTGCTCGTAGCTTTCAACATCCAGCAAATCGTTTTTAGCGAGTAAGCTTTTTGCCGTAGTCGGGTATGAAAGCGGTAGTACATTATCTTGTTTAGTGATATCAAATTTTAAATTGGCATCAGCCCAAATATGAATGCTGTGGCTTAGCGCAAAACAAATCACTAAAAATGAACCGGCATAACGGGCAAATTTAAACTGTTTTAAACGCCCCAAATGATGCCAAGTAAAATTACTAACAGTCAATTGAAACGCTAATATTGCTAACACTATGCTGCCTGCAAGCAAGGTGGTAAGTGCGGGAGAGTTTGTTACACGATGCCACAACAGTGAAATAATTTCAGGCAGTGCAGAGGCATTTAAGTGATAACCTAAGTTAAAGTAGACGTAAGCGTCTAAAGTCAGTATTGAGGCCCCGATAGTTGCAATCACTGCTGCCATACCGCGTATATGCCGTGGGTAGGGGAATACTAAACTCAAAGGGAAAACCGTCAGCACAAACGCTAAAAATGCAATAAAGCTAGTGTGGCTTAGCCAAGTAACCATCATATAGGTTATACCCATATAAGTGGTCGGTGGCGAATCGGCAAATAAATAGCTTAAGCTAATTAAAAGCGCTAAGCCAATATTGGCAAATGTAAACCAATGGCCCCAACTTAATAATTGACTCGCTTTCGATGAAAACTGGTTGTGCTGCGATAAATTCATAGAGTTTACTTAACCGACTGCGCGAGTGCTTTGGCAAAGTTCTCGGTAACGGCTTGTCTTTTCCCTGTAGGTACATGCTCTTTTAAGATATGCGTGATAGAATTTCCTAAACACATAAGACTTAAATCAACCGGCGCATTGTGTTTTGATAAAACATCAATAAGCTGATCGACGATTTGTTCTACTTCTTCATTAGAGTATTTTGATAAGATTGGCATCAGTTGGTTCAATAAAAAGAGTTATATTCTCGTATTTTAACACCAGAGGCGTGAAAAACAAAGATGGCAATAGATGTTAAAAAATTAGTCGTACACTATGTAGACAAAAAAGATGACAACACTCAAATTCACCTTCGTAACGACGAAATGACTATCAACGATAAAGTGGCTGTATTCATTGAGCAATTACACCATGCCTACAATGGCAAGCCAGGTAAAGGGTTTTGTGCATTCAGTGGCGAAAAAAACAGTATTGTAGCCTCTACCATGCAAAGCTATCGTAATAATGAGCTTGGCTTTTGGCACATGACCGAGCAGGCATCAACGGTGTTAAAAGAAGAGTTAGATAAATACGCCTTTAACGAAACCGGCTATTTAGTATTTTGTCATTATCAGTACGTGGCGACTGATTATATGTTGATTGCTATGATCAATATTAAAGAGCATTACTCAATGACCTCTGAGCTTGATTTAGCCGCATCGCGTCATTTAGATATTTCGCGTATGCAATTGGCTGCTCGTATTGATTTAACCGCATGGGATACTCAAGCAGAAGACAATCGTTATATTTCATTTATTAAAGGTCGTGCAGGGCGTAAAGTCGCTGACTTTTTCTTAGACTTTTTAGGTTGTGAAGAGGGCATTGATCCTAAGCAGCAAAGTCAAGTGATGCTCAATGCGGTAGAAGACTACTTATCAGAGCAAGAGTTTGATAAATCTGAAAAAGACGAGTTACGTAAGCAAGTATTCGATTACTGTAACGACTGTGTTACCACGGGTGAAGAAGCTAATGTGAGTGAACTTTCAGCAACGCTTACCAAAGGCGACGACAACCCATTTGAAAGCTTTTGTAAAGAGCAAAGCTATGATTTAGAAGAGTCATTCCCGGTTGATAAAAAAACGCTAACCAGTATGGTTAAATTTTCAGGCTTAGGCGGTGGAGTCAGTATCAGTTTTGAGCGTAAGCATTTAGGCGAGCGTGTAACTTATAATGAAGCCACTGATACGTTAGTGATCAAAGGTATTCCACCAAATCTAAAAGATCAACTACAGCGCTTTATGGAACAACAGCAAGATTAAACTCACAGCGGGCTGCGAGCTATGGGTTTCGGGATCAGGCTCGTAACCCGATCCCCGTAGCCCGCTAGCTTTTTTGCCTCTAGTCTTTGATTTTTAATCACAGAGAACACCGAGACGCTCCGAACTGCACTGAGAATACAAAACAAAAACTAATATCCCCCTGTGTCAGGGTAGTTTTAACCTTTAACCTTTAACCTTTAACCTTCAGTCTTTAATCCTTACCCGATCCTCGCAACCCGAACCCCGTTGCCAGTTACATAAATGCCAGACAAAAAAACCGCGTTAAAATAAATTAACGCGGCTTTTTTATGCTTTGAGCTAAACTCAGTGCTTATTCAGCACTCAGCGTTTTAGTCATTGCTGAGCTTGCACGACTGGCAGGTTTTACCGAGCCAGGGCGAAGGCCGCTGTCAGGGATTAACTCACGTTTGTCATGTGCCATTGCAACCGATATATGCTTGATTTCACTATCGGCTACAGGCGTAGGCTGTGCCATTGGCGCACTTGCATGTCCTGCTGTAATCACAGTTTTAGCGTTTGCATTAGCTGAACTCGCTTGCGAAACTGTCTTAGGTTTATTTTCAACCACAGGCGCATCTTTCGCTTCTACAGGTGTTTCAGTAGCGCTAACCGGTGTTGTTTCAGCTTCAACAGCAACTTCTTCAGCTTTTACTAGTTCTTCAGCTTTTACTGGTTCTTCAGCTTTTACTGGTTCTTCAGCTTTTACTGATTCTTCAGCTTTTACTGGTTCTTCAGTTTTCACTGGTTCTTCAGTTTTCACTGGTTCTTCAGCTTTCACTGGTTCTTCAGCTTTTGCTGGTTCTTCAGCTTTCACTGGCTCTTCAGCTTTTACTGGTTCTTCAGCTTTTACTAGTTCTTCAGTTTTTACTGGTTCTTCAGTTTTTACTGGTTCTTCAGCTTTCGCTAAGTCTTCTTCAACAACGTTTTGTTCAACTACATCAGAGGCATCAACGGCCGTTTTATGTGCTTTTGCTTTTAGCTCTGCCTCGTATTCAGCAGCGGCTTGATCCGCAACTGGAATGAAAGCAGGCGCTTCATCAGACTTCTCTTGCGTGCCTTCACCTTCAGGACGACGACGACGTTGACCTGATGCACGAAGATGGCGTGGTGAACGACGTGAGCGAGTACGTGTTTGCTCTTGCTCTTCATCTTGTTTAGCCACGTTATCGTTTGCATCAACAACAGCTTCTGTTTGTTCTTTAGCAGGTGCAGGTGCTTTTTCATCTGATACCGGCGCTTGCTTTTCAACAACAGGTGCTTGCTCTTTCACTTGTGGCTTGTCTTCTTTAACCACTGGTTGCTCAACAGCTTGTTCAGTAGTTTGAACTTGCTCTGTGCTTTCGTCTTGTACGCGAACTTTTTTACGTAAATTACGACGTTGACGACGTACCTTAGGCTTTTGCTCTTTTGGCTCAGCATTCTTATCAGATTTAACTGCAGTATTCGCATTTTGAGTTGCCTCTGCTTTTACTTGCGTTTTATCTTCAGTTTTATGCTCAGGACGTTTACGCGTATTTGAATTACGACGGCGCTTATTGCGATTCTCATTCTTTTCTTGCGTATCATTTACAGGCGCCGACTCATTTTTAGCTTCAGTGTCTGCAGTACGTTCGTTACGCGGTTTATTACGAGGGTTATTATTACGACGACGTTGGTTGTTATTACGACGACGATTATCATTACCACGGTTATTACTAGGGCGATCTTGCGATTGCTTTTCAGTCTGTTTTTCTGATTTTTGCTCAGTATCAGACCCAAATAAAGACTTAATCCATTTACCTAATGCGGCAAATAAACCAATTTCAGCTTTTGCTTCTACTACCGGCGCAGCTTTTGCTGCCGCTTGTGGAGCAGGCGTTGAAGGCATAACGACGCCTTTAAGCTTCGGCTCTTCACGAACAGTTGCCGCTTGCGATTTAGACATTTCAAATGCTTCAGGCTCAGGCGCAATAACTTGCTCGTAGCTTACAGTTTCAAGCGTTTCATCTTTACGTAAACGCATTACTTCGTAGTGAGGTGTTTCCATGTGTTGATTAGGAATAATCACTACATCACATTTATGATCCTTTTCAATACGGTGAACGCTACGACGTTGCTCATTCAATAAATAAGCGGCAACAGCAACAGGCACTTGAGCATTAACTTGAGCGGTGTTGTCTTTAATCGCTTCTTCTTCAATTAAACGAAGAATAGACAATGCGATTGATTCGTTAGAACGAATAGTACCTTGACCACTACAACGTGGACAAACACCTTGGCTTGCTTCACCTAGTGAAGGGCGTAGGCGTTGGCGCGACATTTCAAGTAAGCCAAAGCGAGAAATTTTACCAATTTGTACGCGCGCACGATCTGGGCGAGCAGCATCTTTTAAGCGGTTTTCTACTTCACGTTGATGACGTGGAGGTGTCATATCAATAAAGTCGATAACAATTAAGCCACCTAAATCACGTAAACGAAGTTGACGTGCAATTTCATCTGCCGCTTCTAGGTTGGTGTTAAGCGCTGTTTCTTCAATATCGCCGCCTTTTGTTGCTTTAGACGAGTTGATATCGATAGAGGTAAGTGCTTCAGTAGGGTCAATTACAATAGAACCACCTGAAGGTAAGCGCACTTCACGTTGGAACGCAGACTCAATTTGGCTTTCAATTTGGTAATGCGTAAATAACGGTGTGTCACCTTGATAAAGCTTAACGCGACTCATGAAATCAGGACGAAAGCGCTCTATGTGCGCTTTAGCTTCTTCAAAAACACGAGGCTTATCAATTAAAATTTCGCCAATGTCACGACGTAAATAATCGCGAATTGCACGGAAGATTACGTTGCTTTCTTGGTGAATTAAAAATGGTGCTTTAGCACTGTCTGCCGCTTGTTGAATGGCTTCCCAGTGGACTAATAATGCTTTTAAATCGTAGTTTAGTTCTTCAAACGATTTACCAACACCCGCGGTACGTACAATTAAGCCCATACCTTTAGGTAGTTCTAAGCGGCTTAGCGACTCTTTAAGTTCAGTACGCTCATCACCCTCAATACGACGAGAAATACCGCCAGCGCGAGGGTTGTTAGGCATAAGTACTAAATAACTACCTGCCACGCTGATAAAGGTAGTCAGTGCTGCCCCTTTTTGGCCGCGCTCTTCTTTATCAACTTGTACAATAACTTCTTGACCTTCTTTGATCACGTCGCGAATATTTGGACGACCATGAAAGGTGTAACCTTGCGGGAAGTAAGTACGGGCAATTTCTTTTAAAGGAAGGAAACCATGACGATCAGCACCGTAATCAACAAATGCTGCTTCTAAAGATGGTTCAATACGTGTGATTTTACCTTTGTAAATATTGGCTTTTTTCTGTTCATGACCTGGGCTTTCTATATCTAAATCATATAGGCGCTGGCCGTCAACCAGTGCTACGCGCATTTCTTCTTGCTGCGTTGCATTGATTAGCATACGTTTCATAATGTTACTCTACTAGTTTGTGTCGCTGACATGACGATGTTTTCTCGCCTGTTCAGGTGTTCCTATTTTTAGAATGTGCAGTCTCACGACTGGGTCTTTAACGGAACGGCTCTGTATTTAGTAAGCAGTATTTTAAATGCCGGCAAACAATAGGGTGTAATCACGCTATTAAATTCTAAGAGGATACAAACGTGTCGGCTGTTTAGCTCAATACTCGTTTTATCCAGAAGTTGGCCTGTCATAACAATCTTATTAAATGCATTCATATTAGGTACGTAGGGCTCTTTAGCTTCAAACCATAGTTTTGTTTTTAAACTACCGTTATCGTTTTTATGAGCAAAAATCGCTACCGATGTTAATGAACGCTTATTTATTAGATTTTTTTAGTTCTAAATAAGCTGCTGTACGGTACTACAATATTTGAGCGAATTCTGAACGGCGTTTTTTTACGCCGCCACTATCAGACAAATTATCTGTTCATTACTTTTATTATCACTTTAAAAATCAATTCATGTTCAAACTTAAGCAGCAATATATTACGCGCATTGCCGTTAGTTGTGCGCACGTGTTAACTGGGTATGTATAAAAGCTTTGGAAAACTTAACTCGGATCTGTATGATCGGTTACCCAGAATGTGCATCACGAATGTTTTAATGTGTTAAAAAGCACCGTTGTTATTTACAAATACGAAATATTTGCGCTGCTGATTATCCCACTATTATAACTGTGTTAGCAACTAAATTATTTTACTTAAATCAGTGATTAGGCAATGTCAGAAAAAACCGGCTTACAAGTAACTTTTGTCACTATCAACGAAGACCACCTAGGTCAGCGTATTGATAACTTTCTTATTACCCATTTAAAAGGGGTGCCTAAAAGCGCAGTTTACAAAATTCTTCGTAAAGGTGAGGTGCGTGTAAACAAAAAACGCATTAAACCTGTGTATAAATTGCAGCTAGACGACGTTATTCGTATACCACCAATCAGAGTGTCAGAGCGTGAAGAGTTTGTGCCTTCAAAACTCGATAAAGTAACTCGCCTTGAAGACGATATTCTATTTGAAGACAAATACCTGATGGTTATCAACAAGCCATCGGGTATGGCTGTGCATGGCGGCAGTGGCCTAAGCTATGGCCTTATTGAAGCATTACGTGTTTTACGCCCAGAAGAGCGTAGCCTTGAGCTTGTGCATCGTTTAGACCGTGATACCTCAGGTTGTTTACTCATTGCTAAGCGCCGCTCTGTGCTGACTGCCTTGCATGAGCAATTACGCGAAAAAACCATGGAAAAAAATTATTGGGCACTTGTTGAGGGGCAATGGGACTCTAAAACAAAAAATGTGACTGAAGGCTTGCGCAAAAACACCCTAAAATCGGGTGAGCGCGTAGTACGTGTTGATAACACTGAGGGCAAACCGTCGCATACCCGCTTTAAAGTGCTTGAGCGTTTTAACGATTGCTCATTAGTACAAGCATCCCCTGTAACCGGTCGTACTCACCAAATTCGTGTGCATACTCAGTGTCAAGGTCATGCTATTGCCTGTGATGACAAATATGGCGATCAAGGGTTTGACGAGTCAATGCGTAAACGTGGTTTAAACCGCTTATTTTTACACGCCCATGATTTAAGTTTTTACCACCCTAAAAACGAAACCACCATGCGAGTAGAAGCACCACTAGACAAAGCACTATCAAGTTGTTTAGTTAAACTTAGAGCAGCAAAAGCGTGATCTCACCCACCATGAAAAACTATAAGCTGGTGATTTTTGATTGGGACGGCACCATTATGGATTCAATTAGCAAAATAGTTAATTGTATCCGCAAAAGTGCACAGTTACTCAATATTGAACCGCCGAGCGATACGGCCAGTAAAAATATTATTGGTTTGTCGCTTGAAAACGCAATAGCGACCTTGTTTCCTGATTACAGTGAGCATCACGAAGCGCTTATTGCAGGTTATAAACAGCAGTATGCGCTTGATACCACCCCAACACCGGTGTTTGAGCACGTTGCACAGGTACTCACTGCGTTAAAAAATCAAGGCGTAATATTGGCGGTTGCCACAGGTAAAAGTCGGGTAGGGTTGGAGCGTTTATTGGATGAAAGCCAGTTGCGTCACTTTTTTAGTGCTACGCGTACCAGTGACGACGCTAAATCAAAACCTGCTCCCGATATGCTCTATCAACTTCTTGAAGAGCTGGCTATTAGCGCCGACGAAGCATTGATGATAGGCGACACGCAAATCGACATGGCAATGGCAAAAGCTGCAGGTATGGATAGACTAGGGGTAACCATGGGCGTGCACAACGCTGCGCAATTAAACGAGTTTACGCCTATTGCAACCGCTGACAACTATCAGCAGTTGCAACAACTTTTACTTAGTTAGTTTGAGCGCTTAATACATCTAAGCCAAACTCAGCCAATAATTGGCTGAGTTTAATGAGTGGTAAACCAATTAAACTATTTGGGTCATCACCACTGAGCTTTTCAAATAAACAAATACCCAAGCCTTCACTTTTAAAACTTCCTGCACAATTATAGGGTTGCTCTGCATCGCAATAAGCACTTATTTGCGCCGTTGTTAACGTTTTAAAGGTTACATTAAAGGGCTCAACAAGGGTTTTGCTTTGCTTAGTGTGTATATCGTACACACACAAGCCAGTTAAAAAAGTGATCGTTTGCCCACTAAATAAGCTGAGTTGTTTCATGGCGTTTTCTTTATTGTGTGGTTTACCTAATATTTGGCCATTAAATACAGCAACCTGATCGGAGCCAATCGCTAAGCCTTGGTCAAAATGCTCGACCGCAGCTGCGGCTTTTAGTTCGCTTAAACGCTTAACAAGATCGTTAGGTGTTTCGTTGCTGTGAGGCGTTTCGTCAACATCGGGCGAAAACGTTTCAAAAGGCAGATTAAATTTTTGTAATAAAGACTGCCTAAAAGGCGAGCTTGAGGCTAATATAAGAGAGTGCTTCATGGCATGTTTTCCTAGCGTAAATCAGATTGAGTTAGGATAAATCAGATCCGTGAGTAAAACACGTGAAAAACAATGTAAAATTGGTTTTTTACTTTGACTAACCCACTAACTATCTATATGATGCAGCCCCTATGCAAAAGGTGAAAATTCCCATCACCCTTCATCCGGGCAAAGCAGCGCAACACCGTTTAAAGTATGACGGCATTGTACCGCTTGAGAAACTTCCTCGTTTACGAGGGGTTATCCAGGAAGAAGTAGGTGAAATAGCGGTAAAAATTCATTGCAAAAACGATGAGCAAGGTTTAGTTGTGATTAGTGGCAATTTGTCCACACACGTAACTGTCACTTGTCAACGTTGTAATGGTGATTTAGGGTTGGATTTGGATCAAGACTTTGTGTATTCGCCAGTCGGTTTGGATGCAGAGTCAGATGATCTTCCAGAAAGCTACGACGAAGTAACACTTGATGAAAATGGTGAAATAGACGTGTTTGAGTTAATCGAAGACGAGCTTATTTTAGCTGTGCCATTAGTGCCTACCCACAACGAAGCTTCATGCAGTTATACAGCAGAGCCTGCCAGCTTTGGTGTTTTAAAGGCGGAAGATGATAAACCAAATCCATTTGATATTTTGAAACAACTTAAGAAAGATTCTTAGGAGAAGACTATGGCTGTACAAAAAAGCAAAAAGTCTCGTGCAAGACGCGGCATGCGCCGTTCACACGATGCGATCAGTGGTCCAACTTTAACTGTAGACCAAACATCTGGTGAGACTCATCGTCGTCACCATGTGACTGCAGATGGTTACTACAAAGGCGTTCAAGTAATTTCTAACTAAGAGATTGCTTATATGCTGACCAATCTAACCATAGCGTTAGATATGATGGGGGGCGATTATGGCCCCCGTTCATCTATCCCCGCAGCCGTTTCCGCGGTAAATGCTAATGCCAACTTAAAACTCATTTTATGTGGCAACGAGCAAGTAATAGCTAAACAATTAGAATCACTCGATTCACTTTCTCATCCTAGATTAATAATTCGCCATTGTAATGACGTTGTCACCAATGCCTGCGAACCCGCTGTTGCTATACGCTCAAAAAAAGATTCCTCAATGCGTGTTGCCCTTGATTTAGTTAAATCGGGTGAAGCGCAAGCCTGTGTTAGTTCTGGCAATACAGGGGCGCTATTTTTTATGGCGCATTACGTATTAAAAATGCTTCCAGGGGTGAAACGTCCCGCACTTATCTCTGCTGTACCTACTGAACGAAAAAATCCTGTTTACTTACTCGACTTAGGCGCTAATGTGCATTGTGATGCGCAAATGCTGTATCAGTTTGGCATTATGGGCTCAGTGGTTGCAGGCCAAGCACTTGGCTGCAGTAACCCAAAAGTCAGTTTATTAAATATTGGCGCTGAAGATATAAAAGGCCATGAAGAAATTAAGCAAGCCGCGCAGTTAATGCAGCAAAGCGAGCTGATTAATTATATTGGCTACAGTGAAGGTAGCGATATTTTTTCTGGCAAAGCCGATGTTATTGTCTGTGAGGGGTTTGTTGGCAATGTTGCACTTAAAACCTGTGAAGGCATTGCTAAACTTATCATGAAAAAATTCACTCGCGCTCTCGAAAAGCACGTCGTTTACAAGTGCATGGCGTTTATATTGGCGCCAATCATAAAAAAACTCTATAAAAGAGTGAACCCCGACCAGTATAACGGCGCTTCTCTGGTAGGATTGCGCGGTATTGTTGTTAAAAGCCATGGAAATGCCTCAGCTAAAGCATTTCATGCTGCAATCGACGAAGCAGTGAAAGAAGTAGAACGTCAACTTCCGGATAAAATTGCTGCTATCTTCGAAAAAACACATTCTAAAGACACGGCGGTTGAATAACAGTTAACGTGCCGTGTTACACATTATTTATTTTGTTTAATTAAAAGAGCAAACTATGGCACAAAAAATTGCACTTCTTTTTCCAGGTCAAGGCTCGCAAACTGTGGGTATGTTAAACGAGCTACTTGAAAGCTCAGACATAGTAAAAGCCACATTTGCAGAAGCATCAACCGCACTAGGATACGACCTAGCAGATCTCGTTCTTAACGGTCCAGAAGAAAAACTAAATCAAACTCACCGTACTCAACCTGCTTTATTAACAGCAAGCGTTGCTATTTACCGTCATTGGTTAGCAGCAAATCCAGATGCAGACGTTGTCATGGCAGGTCATAGCCTGGGCGAATACTCAGCACTGGTATGTAGCGATGTGATCAGTTTAAGTGAAGCCGTAAAACTGGTTGAAAACCGTGGTTTATACATGCAAGAAGCCGTCCCTGCGGGTGTGGGTTCTATGGCCGCTATTATTGGTTTAGGTGATGACGAAATTAAAGCGGCATGTGAAGCATCTGCACAAGGTGAGGTTGTTTCACCGGTTAATTACAACTCGCCAGGCCAAGTGGTTATTGCCGGTCATAAAGATGCAGTAGATAGAGCATCAGTAGCTTGTAAAGAAGCCGGCGCAAAACGTGCGCTACCATTATCGGTCAGCGTACCGTCGCATTGTGAACTTATGAAACCTGCGGCTAAAAAATTAGCCGCTGATTTAGCCGCTTTAACATTTAATTCACCTAAGTGTGATGTAATTAATAATGTTGATGTAAAAGCTGAAGGTTCAGCCGATGCAATTAAAGACGCATTAGTACGTCAGTTATACAGCCCAGTTCGTTGGACTGAAACAGTGCAAGCATTAGTTGCACAAGGCGTAACGCAAAGTTATGAATTTGGTCCTGGTAAAGTACTAACCGGGCTTGCAAAACGCATTGATAAAGCGATGGTGTGTGGCTCAGTTAACGACCTTGCATCAATCGATACAGCTAAATAAGAGTATATTATATGAGTAATTTATTTTCTTTAGAGGGCAAAGTTGTCCTGATCACCGGCGCTAGCCGTGGTATTGGTAAAGCGATTGCAAACACCTTAGTGGCACAAGGCGCAAAGGTAGCGGGCACAGCGACAAGCGAGTCAGGTGCGGCTAAAATTAGCGAATACTTAGGTGATAACGGTAAAGGTTATGCGCTTAACGTCACCGATCCTGGGTCAATTGAGGCTACATTAGCAGCAATTAAAGCCGATTTGGGTGATATTGATGTTTTAGTAAATAATGCTGGTATTACGCGCGATAATTTATTAATGCGCATGAAAGACAGCGAGTGGGACGATATTATCGACACCAACTTAAGCTCTATTTTCCGTTTATCTAAAGCGGTACTTCGCCCAATGATGAAGAAAAAGAACGGCCGTATTATCAATATTGGCTCAGTAGTGGGCACTATGGGTAACGCTGGCCAAGCGAACTACGCGGCAGCTAAAGCGGGTGTTATCGGTTTTTCTAAATCATTAGCGCGTGAAGTTGCTTCTCGTGGTATTACTGTCAACGTGGTTGCACCGGGATTTATCCAAACAGACATGACGGACGATTTGACAGATGAGCAAAAAGCAGCAACGCTTGCAAACGTACCTGCGGGTCGTTTAGGCCAGCCAGATGAGATTGCAGCAGCTGTGTGTTATTTAGCATCTGACGCCGCTGCGTACGTATCAGGTGAAACTTTGCATGTAAATGGTGCGATGTACATGGTTTAGCTTCGCAATGCGAAATAGTTAAACCACAAATTACCAATGAGTTTGCTAAAAAACATTGAATTTTTCGCAAACTTGCTTTAAACATACTTGAAATCGCTGTGAAAATAAGCGATAAAAGATAAAATAAACACTCAACAGGTTTGACCAGCAAATTATTTATGGTCAAAAGATTGAATCAGAGAATTATCGGACGTAAACTACGCCGCAATCTGAAAATAACGCATTGGCGTTTTTAATAAAGGAAAGAAGAATGAGCGATATCCAAGAACGCGTAAAGAAAATTATCATCGAACAGCTAGGTGTTAAAGAAGAAGAAGTTAAAAACGAAGCTTCATTCGTTGATGACCTAGGTGCAGACTCTCTTGATACTGTTGAATTAGTAATGGCTCTTGAAGAAGAGTTCGACACTGAGATCCCAGATGAAGAAGCTGAAAAGATCACTACAGTACAATCTGCAATCGATTACGTTACAGCTCACGCTGAGTAATTAATCGCAAATTAAGGGCAGCATTCGCTGCCTTTAATCTTTATATCCAAACCACCTCAAAGTCCATGATTCAATTCCAAACCCTCACTCATCATCAGCAATTAAATTGTTATTGCTCAGCGTTGGTTATTGGTTTGAGACTCGCACTTTGAGGTAGCTTGGGTATGATCATCCCCAATACTAATAACATAATTAGCAACAGCGTTAACGCTGAAATAAACTGAGCTAAGTTAATTGGTATAATAATAATTCCTTATTGGAGGCAAACCGTGGCTAAACGTCGTGTCGTCGTAACTGGCTTAGGAATGTTGACGCCGCTAGGCAATGATGTGCAATCAACCTGGCAAGGCTTATTAGATGGTAAAAGTGGTATTCAAAATATTACCCACTTTGATACATCAAAATTTGGTACTCATTTCGCTGGTTTAATCAATGATTTTGATGCATCGGCTTATATGTCGCCAAAAGATGCTAAAAAAATGGATTTATTTATCCAGTATGGCATTGCAGCGGGTGTTCAAGCTTTTCAAGATTCAGGCCTCGAAGTCACTGAGCAAAACGCAACCCGTATTGGTGTAGCGGTAGGTTCAGGTATTGGTGGCTTAACCCTAATCGAAGAAAACCACATTAAATTACTAAACAGCGGCCCACGAAAGTTATCGCCGTTTTATGTACCGTCTACCATTATTAATATGATCTCAGGTCATTTATCAATAATGCACGGCTTGCGTGGTCCTAATATTTCAATTGTGACGGCATGTACTACAGGCCTGCATAATATTGGCCATGCAGCGCGAATGATTGCCTACGGCGATGCCGATGCAATGGTTGCCGGTGGCGCAGAAAAAGCGTGTACGCCAATTGGTATGGGTGGCTTTAATGCCGCACGTGCGCTTTCAACACGTAACGACGACCCTCAAGCAGCGTCTCGTCCTTGGGATAAAGACCGTGATGGCTTTGTGCTTTCAGATGGTGCTGGTGTGGTTGTTGTTGAAGAATACGAACACGCTAAAGCCCGTGGCGCTAAAATTTATGCAGAGCTTGTTGGCTTTGGCATGAGTGGCGATGCCTACCACATGACCTCACCACCAGAAGATGGCGCAGGTGCGGCTCTGGCTATGGAAAACGCATTAAACGATGCGCAAGTAAATGCTGAGCAAGTTGGCTACATTAACGCACATGGTACGTCTACTCATGCGGGCGACAAAGCCGAAACGTCAGCGGTTAAAACCATTTTTGGTGATTCAGCGAAAGATGTGATGGTAAGCTCATCTAAATCGATGATGGGTCATTTACTAGG
The DNA here is from genome assembly GCF_000576475.1 of Pseudoalteromonas sp. SCSIO_11900. Lineage (NCBI taxonomy): Bacteria > Pseudomonadati > Pseudomonadota > Gammaproteobacteria > Alteromonadales > Pseudoalteromonadaceae > Pseudoalteromonas > Pseudoalteromonas sp. SCSIO_11900. The sequence goes on along the minus strand of NZ_KK070023.1, from coordinate 2,730,983 downwards.
TGCAGCGGGCTCTGTTGAGTCGATAGTGTCTATCTTATCGTTGACCGAGCAAAAAGTAACACCCACAATAAACCTAGACAACCCAGATGAAGGCTGTGATTTAGATTACGTGCCGCACACAGCACGAGACGCCAAACTTGATTACGCGTTGTGTAACTCATTTGGTTTTGGTGGTACTAATGGCTCGTTACTGTTTAAAAAGGTATAATCTTTTTTAACAACGAACGACAATAAGAACCCAGTTGTTTAACTGGGTTTTTTTATGTGTAAAAAAATATGCAAACAATAATAACAGCAAGTGAAACCAGTAGCGTAAGTACCCGCGATAGAGGCTTAAACTATGGCGATGGCTTTTTTACAACCGCGATTATTACTGATGGACAGGTTGAACATTGGTCTTATCATAAAGCGCGTTTAATTGAATGCGCGCAGCGTTTAGGGTTTCCGGCGCTTGAGTTTAGCGCACTTGAGTCGCACATTACTCAGCAAATAGCATCAAAGGTTCAAGCGGTTGTTAAAATAGTGGTAACACGCGGCGAGGGCGGGCGAGGCTATGCGCCACTAAGCGAATGTAATTTAAACATTATTGTGAGTGTTTTACCTTATCCAGCGCATTATAACAGCTTACACGAGACAGGAATTAGTTTAGTCATCAGTCCAATTAAACTGGCTTTACAACCGCACTTAGCAGGGCTTAAAACCTTAAATAGACTTGAGCAAGTATTGATCAAAAATGCCCTACAAACCGAGCAAAGTGATGATGCACTTGTACTTGACTACAACAACAATGTAATTGAAACCTCGGCGGCTAATATTTTTGCAATAAAAAATAATAAAGTAATTAGCCCCAGGCTTGATGAGTGCGGCATTAAAGGTGTTTTTCTGCAATCTTTATGTGATAAATTAGCAATTGAATTTAAAACTATCAGCGTTGATGAGCTTACCCAAGCAGACGCGGTATTTGTATGTAATAGTTTAATGAAAATTGTGCCCGTAAAAAGCATAGGCGAGCACTGTTTTGATATTGCTCACAGTCGGTCATTACTAACAGTAGCCAAGGAGGCTTAGTGTTAAAAGTTATTGTATCAGTATTATTGCTGGCTTTTTTTAGCTCAGTGATTGGCTATCAGCAATTACAGGCAACAATTCAAACGCCATTACAGATAGCCGATAACACCCAATTTGAAGTTAAAAAAGGCACCGGATTTAATAAGTTGTGCCGTCAATGGCAGCAGCAACAGTGGGTAGAAGACTGTTGGCGGTTTCAAATATTAGCTAAACTCGACCCAACCTTGACCGATTTAAAAGCGGGTTTGTACGAGTTAAGCGCAGATAGCGTGATCAACAATATAAAAAAAATAAACCAAGGCGAGCAAGTTAGTTTTAGTTTTACCATTATTGAAGGCCAAGCACTTAGAGATATATTAAATGCACTAAGTACGGCACCACACTTACAAAACGATTTAAAACTCGAACAACTTGGCGAGCAAATAATAGGTAGGCAAACCCATCTAGAAGGTTGGTTATTCCCCGATACCTATCATTACCATAGCAATGATACTGCCAGCAGTTTACTAAAACGTGCTGCGCAAAAAATGCAGCAAACGTTGGCTGATGCTTGGCAACAACGGGCAAGCGATTTACCTTACGATACCGCTTATGAAGCACTGATCATGGCCTCTATTATCGAAAAAGAAACCGCGCTTGCCAGTGAGCGTCCGTTAATTGCATCGGCGTTTATAAATAGATTAAACACCAATATGCGCTTACAAACCGATCCAACCGTAATATATGGGCTAGGCGAAGATTTTGACGGTGATATTAAACGTAAAGACTTGATAAATTACACACCGTATAATACCTATCGTATTAACGGATTACCGCCCACGCCAATTGCCATGCCATCCAAAGAAGCAATTTTAGCCGCGGTAAACCCGCCTAAAAGCGAGTATGTTTACTTTGTAGCAAAAGGCGATGGCAGCCATCAGTTTTCAACCACATTAAAGCAACATAATGCGGCGGTTAACCGGTATATTTTAAATAAAAAGAATTAGTGTTTATGAAACCAAAATTTATAGTGATAGAAGGCCTAGAGGGCGCGGGTAAATCAACCGCTATTGCCCTGTGCCAAGACTTTTTAAATCATCATCATATTGATTTTATTAATGTCCGTGAACCCGGTGGCACACCACTGGCTGAATCGTTGCGTACCTTAGTAAAAGCAGAGCATCAAGAAGAAATCGCCTTTGAAACTGAGCTACTTATCATGTACGCAGCTCGCTCACAGCTAATGCACAATGTAATAAACCCTGCACTTGAGCAAGGGCAATGGGTATTGGCTGATCGTCACGACTTATCGTCACAGGCGTATCAAGGCGGTGGACGCGGAATTAGTGCAAACACGTTAGCGTCGTTATCCTCTATGGTGTTAAAAGGATTAAAACCCGATTTAACCATTTACCTTGATATTGACCCTGTTATTGGTCTTGAACGGGCAAAAGGGCGTGGTGAACTCGATAGAATTGAACAAGAAGCCATTGAGTTTTTTCAGCGCACCCGTATGCGTTACATAGAACTGGCAAACGATGATGAAAGCATTAAAACCGTTGATGCTAACCAAAGTATTGATAAAGTACACCGTGATATCACCAATGTACTGCGTACGTTTTTTTCAGGGTTAAAATAATATGGCATTGCCATGGCTTAACGATGTAGAGCAACGTTTAGCTCAAAGCTATAAAGCGCAGCGCTTTCATCACGCGCAGCTATTTTGCGGGCCTATTGGGGTAGGCAAGTTTGAGCTAAGCGATCAATTAGCTAACAGTTTGTTATGTCACAATACACAATCGCAGTTAAGTGCACCTAATAGCGTGCTAACGCCGTGTGGGCAGTGTAAAAGCTGCTCGTTAAACCTAGCTGGGACGCACCCAGATAAACGCGTTACTCAAGTAGAAGGGCAAAGCATAGGTGTAGACGACATACGCGGCATAAGCGACTTTATGCACCAGTCGGCGGCGCAAAATGGCAACAAAGTGGCGATTATTGAAAACTGCGAAAAAATGACAACGGCGGCAGCAAATGCATTATTAAAAACCTTAGAAGAGCCCAGTAACAGCCGGTTTTTAATTCTTACAACCAGCCAAGTGGCACAATTACCAGCGACTATTTTAAGCCGCTGTGCTAAAACTGAGGTCAAAGTAACCAATAGCCAGCTAGCACAGCAGTGGCTAAGCTCTTTAGATGTGCCTAACTACCCATGGTTATCATTGTTTTACAGTCAACCCCTGCAAGTAAAGCAGTGGCAACAGCAAAATCAGCTAGAAAGCATTGATACACTCTATAAATTTGCAACTGAGTTTAAACAAAGCCATAATTTCAATGCGTTAGTCGATATAATAAATAAACAGCCTGAGCTTGTTCGTATTTTTACCTTATTTTTAAGTGAGCAGTTAAAACAGCAGCTTTTAAATGGCATGAGTTTTGAAGCCTACCAAGTTGCACAGCAAGCCTTGAATGATTTTTTACAAAATAACATACAAATTCTTGGGCTAAACTTACCGCTTGCGGTATCACGACTAGCGTATACATTACGCAACCAATAAAAAGGATTAGATATGCAAGAGCTATTAGTTGATATAGATGACCTTGACGAACTATATCGCTGCTACATGCCTTTTTTAAAAAAAGGGGGGCTATTTGTACGCACCAATATGCGTTATGAGCCTGGGTATTCACTCGCTTTACGAGTAACCTTACCTGATGCCTTAGAAGACGATGTGGTCACCGGCAAAGTCACGTGGATCACTCCGCAAGGTGCACAAAGCTCAAACCCTCCGGGGATCGGCATTAGCTTTTTAGATGATAAAACAAACCTAAACGCGAAGATCGAAAAACTGCTGGGGACTATGTTAAACTCCGGCAATCCAACTTATACCATGTAGTAAAAACAGGCCTTATTTTGATTGTAGATTCTCATTGCCATTTAGACCGTCTTGATTTTGATAAACTCGATTTAAACCTAGACCAAGTACTTGATAACGCTCGCGCCAAAAAAGTAGAACACTTTTTATGTGTGAGCGTCACACTTGATCAGTTCCCTAATATGCTAGAGCAAATTAAGCATTACGACGACGTATCAGCGTCATGTGGTGTACATCCGCTTGATCAAAAAGACGCGCTTAATAAACAGCAATTAATTGATTTAGCCTCGCACCACAAAGTAGTGGCGATTGGCGAAACTGGGCTCGATTATTACTATGCAAAAGACACCCATGCCGTACAACAAGCCAGTTTTGTTGGCCATATTGAGGTGGCAAATGAATTACAAAAGCCGCTTATTATTCATACCCGTGACGCCCGTGCAGACACCATTAACTTAATGCGTGAACACAAAGCAGAAAATTGTGGTGGGGTGCTACATTGTTTCACCGAAGATTGGGATATGGCCAAAAAAGCCATTGATATGGGTTTTTATATTTCTATTTCAGGTATTGTGACCTTTAAAAATGCGGTAGAGCTTAAAGAAGTGGTAAAACAAATCCCACTTGAACGGCTGCTTATTGAAACCGACTCGCCGTATTTAGCGCCAGTACCGTACCGTGGCAAAACTAATCAGCCAGCGTATGTGGAAGATGTTGCTTATTATATTAGTGAACTAAAAGGCATTAGCTTTAACGAATTGGCAAAGGCCACCACCGATAATTTTTATTCTTTATTTAAATTAGCAGCTAAAGGCTAACCTCATGACGACTCTCTCGGTGCAACATCCTCTGTTACTTATGGGGCCCATGGTGCGCCGAGCAGAAAAAACCACAGTCTGTATTCAGTTTGCTACCTCAAAGCAGGTAAACGGCCGTATAGAGCTAATGGGCTACGAATGCTATAGCGAACAAAACAGCGTTAGACTGGGTGAACATTTATTTTTACAGTTCATAGTTATTAAACCAATAAACAGCCAGTTCCCGCGCGATATATTACTACAATATCAGTTATTTTTTGATGACAGCCCCGTTGATTTATCAGCGTTTAGTTTTAATGATGGTGCGTTACCTGCGTTTGTGATCCCCAAAAGACTGACGCAAATATTACATGGCTCGTGTCGCAATGCACATCATGCCGCAAAAGACAGCCTAGTTAGTTCAAGTCAGTGGCAAGCTACTCAACGCAGTAATAATCAGCAAGGGGCGCAGTTGCTATTGCTCTCGGGCGATCAGGTATATGCTGACGATGTAGCAGGGCCTATGTTATTAGCTATCCATCAACTCATTGAGCATCTAGGCATTTACAAAGAGCAACCGCTTGCACTGGATTTACCCGACGATATTAGCCAACAGCTTTATGGCCGCCATCATTTATTACCCACCACCTCGTGGAAAAAGCGCTCTAAATTAGGCATAGGTTATTGGTTAAAAAAAGACGAGCCACATTTTTCTAGCGTAAAAGCGTATAACCACCTTATTCATTTTGAAGAGTTTGTAGCGCTGTATTTACTTAATTTTAGTAGTACCGCGTGGCAATATGTTGACTTATCAAAGCTAAATTACTCAGGCGGTAACGAAAAAAGCCAAGCATTGTTTAGCACAGAAAAAGCCACACTCATTGATTACGCCAAAGGCTTAGCTGAGGTAGAGCGATTATGTGCCAATGTGTCTACCTTAATGATGTTTGACGATCACGATGTCACTGATGATTGGAACCTCACCGCCGGGTGGGAGCAAGCCATTAACCAAAACCCCAGTAGCAAACGTATTGTAAATAATGGCTTAGCAAGCTATTGGCTGTTTCAGGGAATGGGTAACGACGCACTACAAAAAACCGGTGCGCTACTTACTCCATTTACAACAAGTCTAGCTGGGGATAAGCAATGGCAATTCAAAGCATTTGATAAACATCTAAATGATTTTAACCATTGGCATTATGAGCTAACAACTATTCCTAAAGTGGTGGTGCTTGATACCCGAACACACCGCTGGCGTAACGAGCAGAACTTTAATGAACCCTCAGGCTTGTTAGATTGGGAGCGTCTTACTGAGCTTGAAGAAAGCCTACTCAGTCATGACCAAGTCATTATTGTATCGCCCGCTCCGGTGTTTGGGGTTAAATCAATAGAGGCGATTCAAGCGGTGTTTAATATGTGTGGGCAACCGCTTATGGTTGATGTAGAAAACTGGATGGCGCACGAAGGCTCAGCTAAAAAACTGCTCGACACATTTAGACGCACCGACACCCCAAATGAAACGCTGATTTTATCAGGCGACGTGCATTATTCGTTTTGTTTTTCAGTGCAAAAGCGTTTTGGCGATCACCCCAACCGAATTTGGCAGCTCACAGCCAGTGGCATTAAAAACGAGTTCCCGCGTAAGCTAATAAATGTGCTTGATAAGCTCGACTCCATTTTATATGGCCCTAAAAGTCCGCTTAACTTTTTTACCAAACGCTGGCACATGGAAGTAGACAAACACCAAACTAAAGGCAAAGGGCAAAAGTACCTAGTAAGTGATTCGGCTATTAGTTTGGTTTCCCTTAAAGGCGGTAATTTAGTCCGCTACCAGCTCATACACGGCGACGGCCACACCACCGAATTTGATTTAGAAGAGCAGTAGATTAAAAACAGGTATTAGGTGCTAGGTATCAGGTCGATATTATTGCCGACGTGTAGCAGCGACTTCATGTCGCGTCATTTTTAATGTCGTGAGCGACGGGCGACGGGCGACGGGCGACGAGCTTCGAGTTGCGGGCTAAATATCTAAAAGCGCAGCGACTCATAGCCCTCTTTGTGTATAATTTTCTTAAGATCTTATTGTAATGATATAACTGGATGAAGTGTTAGGTGTTAGAGCTTGCTGACGGCGGGTTGCGAACTACGGGTTTCGGGATTAGGCTCGTAACCCGCTTCCCGCTTCCCGCAGCCCGTTAACTTTCGCTGCGCCGTTTTTTAATCCGTTTTGGTGCCGGTAACTTGTTGGTTAATAAAGCTAAACATAACACCACTATAAACAACATCGAATTAGCCCCCGCCTGAAGCGAATAATCAACCGACGAATGCAGCATCATTGCTACAATAGCTGTAGCACAACCAAATGCCACCCCCTGATAAAGGGCCGTTTTGCGCGTTCGCATAGTATTAATACACAACCATAAACAATAAAGCACCAGTAGTCCCAATAACGCCGTTGCAGGAATACCCAGCTCAACTGCAAATTGCACATAATCGTTATGCGCATTGTCGTAGTAGCCAGAGTAGGGCTCAGACTGATACGCAGGAAACGCAGTGTAAAAAGTACCGCCGCCCGAGCCTAATAACGGGTTATCTAAAATCAACGGGATTGAGTCGCGTACAACTTCATCGCGAGTTTCCGATTGTAAACTGGTTTCGCTAATACGTTGTTTTACCTTTTCTACATCGAAAATGGCACCAATGATGATTAAATCGATAATAAAAAAGCTCACAATCAGTAACTTAAATGCTTTAGGCTTTTGCTTATAAACAAACAGCGCCAGTAAGCTCACTATAATTAAGGCAATAAAAAACGCCGAGTTACCCATACGGCTGCGAGTTAAAATAAGCGCCACAATAATAATAATTAATGAAATACGTAAGATTATTTTAGAACTTAATAATACCTCGGCCCAGGCGCGTAGCGTTTGTTTTAAAGTAGGTTTATAGCCATTGTTAGTGCGTTTTAATTCGCTAATTAAAACACCAATGCCTAAACATAAACACAGCGCTAAGTAATTAGCTAAAAAGTTAGAATAGGTAAAGGTACCAATCGCGCGGTCGGTGTGTTTGTAGCCAAATAAAGGGCTAACAATATCAGGCGATAAGTTTAAGTAACTAGCATACAAAGCCTGAAAAACACCGGCGCAAATAACAGCGTAAATTAATTTTTTAATACGATTTACATTATTACAGTAATTAAATATTAACCAGCTCAACATTATTAAAAAGCTGGTTTTTAATAACATTTGTTTGGTTTGAAAAGCATCAACACTCACGCCAAATAACTGAACTCCACACACTAAAGCAACAATGCCTAAGGTAGCAAATAATGGCCAAGTATATCGAGGAGGGAAAAGCGCTTGGTGGTTATTTAAAACACTGTTTGCCAAGTGAGTAATAAAGGTAAAGCTAGTTAAAATACCAATAGCTAAAATTGCCCAAGGCCTGTAACTACCTAAAGGAAGGGGAAGCAAAAAAAGGATCAGACAAATAAGAAAAAATATAAAACGATTCAAAATAAACTCAAACAAAGTAAAAACGCAGCCAATTGGCTGCGTTTAAATATACTAATAGTAAAAACTAGTTACCTACTTCAGATATACCGTTATCACCGCCTGTACCACCAGAACCTGGAGGTGTTGGTAATGTTGGTAAGCTGCCTACTGGCGGAGCTGGCTGGCCAGTACCCGGACCTGCAGCAGTTGCTTCAGAAGCGGTTGTAGCATCAACACCCGCAGTAATTGCTGCTAGGGTGATTGCATCAGTATCTAAGCCCGCAGCTGTAAGTGCAGCTAAAAAGTCAGAAATTAATGGGTTATCTGCACCAAAACGTGCCACAACAGCAGCAACCATTGCATCAATGTCTGCAGCGCCACATGCGCCATTTAGTAGCTTTTCGTCTAGCTTGATTTTTTCTTTATTTTTACAAATACGTTTAATCGCTTCTACTAAATCTTCGCGTAACTGCTCTGGCGTAGTATCTGCTGTTACGTTATTAAGAATATCAATAATGCTATTTATGCTCACTTCTTGAACCACAGCATTATTATCCGTTTGTGCATAGGTTGGCAAAGCAGTTAGAGCAGACGCACTAGCTACTAAGCCAGCTAAAATTAATTTTTTCATTTCTCGTCCCTTGGTTGAGTACTAATTGCAAAATTTTAGCGCATCGGTGCAAAAAGTAAACTCTTTATTTACGCCATTTTCATTAGATTTAATAATTTTTGATGGTGGCAGTATTAAATTACCTTGTACCCCATCACATCCTAGGTATTCAAGTATTTTTAAAGTCTCGGTTTTTTCAATTAAACAGGCTAAAACTTTAATACCAAAGCCATGACAAATATTATTAACTGTTTGAATATAAAATTGGCTTTGCGGGTTGACCACTAAGTCTTGAATATAACTACCATCAATTTTAACGTACTCAATATCAAGGCCTTGTAAATACCTAAACGACGTTAAGCTAGTACCAAAGTGTTCAATACACACATTAATACCCAGCTCTTTAATTGCATCTATATGTAAAGACGCAATATGCACGTTATACAATAAGCTTATTTCATGTAGTTCAAACACTAAGTTTGTTTTAATGACTGGTTTAGTGTGCGAGTAAAGCGTAAGCCATTGTATAAAGTTGGCTGAATACAAGGATGCCTTACTAATATTCAGGGCAAACACTTCATTTGGGTATTGTTCTTTAATATCCACAAAATTGCGTATAATTTTTTTATCGAGTTCTTCAGTTAAATTTAACTTTTCGGCCATGGCAAATAAGTGGCCGTTATTTACTTTTTCGCCTTCATGAATAAAGTGGGCAAACACTTCAAAGTAACATTGAGAATTAACTTTATTAGCTTGTTTAACAGGTTGTACCGAAAAACTCACTTCGCCAGCACTTATAATTGACTTAATAAGCTTGCGCCATTGGTTAACACTAAATAAGGATTCTTTATCGTTTTTATCAAACGTAGTGTCTTCACCTATAGTGCAACCAGTATCAAGTAGCGATAACACTTCACCTAAACTCGCTCCTTGCTCAACGCCAACAATCGCTAAATTAGCGTAACCGTTTATATGTAAGCTGTTTTCTTTTTGACTTAAATTATCAATGAGGTCTAGGCGGGCTTTATTTAAAAATAAAACGTCATACGGGGCCAGTAATACAAACGTGCCGCCGTTTAACCTAAAAACGGTTGAATTTGGTAACTCATCGGCAAAATGCTTAAGTATTTTAGCTGCATCTAATACATGCTGATCACCATCTTGGTAGCTTACTATTTGGTTTATATTATTTAATGAGGGCAGGGTAAGCATCATCGCAGTAATTGGCGCATCGTCAGAAATGTTATTTACCACAGAATTAAAGTGGTTTTCAAACGACTTACGGTTACCCAACCCCGTTAACGAATCTATGTATACTTCTTCAGTAAGCGCTTGTGTTTGTTTGGTCAGTGAATCAAACGTACTTTGTAAATTCATAACCATGTTATTGATGGCTTGTGTAACAGTACGAAGCTCCCGTGCTACTGGTATTTCTTTATTTAAGGTAAAGCGTTTTCGAGTCACTAAAGTGGCTTGATTTTCTACGGCTTTTAACGGCTTAAATACGGCGCGTAAAATTAAAAATGCAATAGCCAGCGATGCTGCTAATAGCAAAAATGAGCTAAATAAGCTGCGGAGTGTGTGTTGCCATAAGGTAAGGTAAGATTGCCCAGTATGGCTAGTTACATCAAGTGTACCTGCCATCATCCAACCATTATTTATTTCAGAATGCATAGTGGGCGCACTCAGTTCAACAGCACTAATAAACCAACTAGGAACTGATTCAACGCGTTTAGGGTTTTGTAACTCAAATACAGTATTATTTTGTACATCAGTAAACTTAATTTCACTGTAGTAACCAGAGTCAAAAATAGCGGTTGCCATCGTCTCGGCAATCATTAGGTTATCGTCTTCTAAATAGGGAGATATAGAAAGCCCTAAACTGGTAGCGGTGTCTTGCGCATGGCTGGCCATTTGTGTTTGTAAATAATTACGGGTTGTATCCACATCGGTAATAACGCGTACACAAAATGAAATAACCGAAATTAATATGATCAAGCCATATACTTGAGTTTTTAAACTCAATCCATGTTTAAATATTCGAGACATAACTACTAGTTCCTTTATTGTTACCACCGGCGGGGGCAAGCTCACCTTGTTCAATTCGTTCTAGCATAGTGTTCCAAGCAGAAACCCCACGGCTATTTTTAACCTTATTACCTAACCCTTTCGATTTGGCTAACCATAAACCTTGGCCATTAAAACTGTATATAGGTTTTAAATCGCCCCGATTGCTTGCAGGCACTAATTTTGTATTAAAGTTATCAAGCACCAACGGTATTTGGTTAGGCTGTTCAAAGTATATAAGCACCATGTGTGGTTGATTAACCGTACGCTGGCGTACATACATAAAGCGTATTTTATCTTCGGGGATACCTAAAGCGATTAAAGTAAAATATTTAGCAATAACATAATCTTCACAGTCACCCATGCCAACACCTAGGCTTTCAAGCGGGGTGGCCCAGTAATCTTTTTTTTGCCAAAGTTCATCATCGGTTTTGTACTTTATATGCTTATTAAAAAAGTCATTAACCAAATGAATTTTTTGCCATTCGCTTTTGTCGGCAGAGTCATCTATAAAACTCAGCCATGTTTTTATTCGTTGGTGGCCTGCATCGCCGTAAAATTGCTTTGCACGGGTAATTATATCGCTATTACGCAAATGTAAAAGCATGTCTTGTGCACAAGCAAAAAAAGACACTAATATAATTATGCAAATTCCTACGCGCACAAATCCCATCCCTTAAAAGTTAACCGTACTATTATATTCCCATTGAAAGTAAATTGATAGATTACAAAAAAGCAAAATAACTGGTTAACAAAAAATTAACACAAAACAATCAAAAAGGCTGCTTTTTATATTGAGCGATTATATGTGTTGTGTATAATAACCGCCCATAAGGGTTAGTAGTGCTTAAAACTCGCTATTCGCAGCGACATTTATAAACAGCTACGTTATAACCAAAAGAAACTATAAAAGGAATTGAAGTGAAAGTATTAAAAGCAGTCTTGCCTGTTGCAGGCTTGGGTACCCGTATGTTACCAGCTACCAAAGCAACGCCAAAGGAAATGCTTCCATTAGTCGATAAGCCCCTCATTCAATACGTTGTAAACGAAGCAGTAAAAGCCGGTATTAAAGAAATTGTACTGGTTACCCATGCTTCTAAAAACGCGATAGAAAACCATTTTGATACTAGCTTTGAACTAGAGGCAACCTTAGAGGCCCGTGTAAAACGTAGTCTGCTAGAAGAGGTGCGTTCAATAATCCCGCGAGATGTAAGCATTATATCGGTTCGTCAATCGGCGCCGTTAGGCCTAGGCCATGCAATACTTGAAACCCGGCCAATCATTGGCAATAACCCTTTTGCTATTTTATTGCCCGATGTAATTATCGATCAATATAAGTCAAACCTTAAGGTAGATAACTTAGCGCAAATGATCGCCCAATTTGAACGCACGCAACATAACCAAATTATGGTTGAGCCCGTCCCACAGGCAGAAGTGCACAACTATGGTGTGGTTGATTTAGCTGGTAAAAATATTGCGCCTGGCGAAAATGCAGCCATTACCAATATGGTTGAAAAACCAAATAATGACGAAGCGCCCAGTAATTTAGCCATAACAGGGCGCTATGTTGTATCACCCGCTATTTGGGATTTACTCGAATATACCCCTCCGGGAGCTGGCGGAGAAATACAATTAACAGATGCATTACTACAGTTACGTCATCTTGAAACAATTGAAGCGTATCATTTAAAAGGTAAGTCTCATGACTGCGGCTCAAAACTAGGCTATATGCTCGCAAACGTAGAGTATGCAATGCAATCAAGCCTATTGGGTGAAGAATTTACCAAGCGCGTTAAGCAATTAATGGCAAATGCATAAATTTATGCAAAATCGGTTAGTAAAAAATTAAGGGAAATCATGGCTATTAAAGTATTAAGTATTTTTGGTACGCGACCTGAAGCAATAAAAATGGCGCCGCTAGTTAAAGCGCTAAATGAAGCAGACGGTATTGATGCAAAAGTATGTGTTACTGCTCAGCATCGTGAAATGCTTGACCAAGTTTTAGACCTTTTTGAAATTGTACCAGAGTACGATTTGAATATTATGAAACCGGGTCAAAGCTTATACGATGTAACAACAAATATTTTGTTAGGCTTAAAACCTATTCTTGAAGAGTTTAAACCAGATTTAGTGCTTGTTCATGGCGATACCAGCACTACTTTATCTGCAAGTTTAGCGGCGTTTTATCAGCAAATTCCAGTAGGGCACGTAGAAGCGGGTTTACGCACAGGCAACTTAAGTTCACCATGGCCTGAAGAGGGTAACCGCAAGCTTACTGGTGCTATTACAAAGCTGCATTTTGCACCAACGCAAACATCGCAGCAAAACTTACTCAATGAAGCAGTAAGTGCTGACGATATCGTAATTACTGGTAACACCGTTATTGATGCATTACTACAAGTGGTTGATAAGGTAAAAACCGATACCGCTTTAATTTCAACTCTAAAAGCTAAGTTTCCAGAGCTCGATGAAACCAAAAAGCTTATTTTAGTTACAGGGCACCGCCGTGAGAGCTTTGGTGGCGGTTTTGAGCGAATTTGTGAGGCATTGGTAGAAATTGCAACTGCCCACCCAGATACACAAATTTTATACCCAATGCATTTAAATCCTAATGTACGTGAACCAGTAAATCGTATATTAAAAAATGTTGATAATGTGCATTTAATCGAGCCGCAAGACTACCTACCATTTGTGTACTTAATGAATCAAGCTCACATAATCGTAACCGACTCAGGTGGTGTTCAAGAAGAAGCGCCAAGCCTAGGTAAACCTGTACTCGTTATGCGTGACACCACAGAACGCCCAGAAGCGGTAGAAGCAGGTACAGTTAAACTTGTAGGTACAGATAAAGCTCGCATAGTGAATGAAGTTAATAACTTACTCACTAACGCTCAAGAATATCAGTCAATGAGCCGTGCACATAACCCTTATGGTGATGGTAAAGCGTGTGAACGCATTGTGGCTAAAATTAAGCAACACTTTAAAGATTAAAATAAAGTTTAAAACTTTTTCAAGGATTTAGTAATGACAATTAAAACAGTTTCAGTTGTTGGTTTAGGCTACATAGGTTTACCAACTGCGGCGGTTATTGCATCGCGCGGTATGAAAGTAATTGGTTTAGACGTAAGCGAAAAAGCAGTTAATACCATTAATGCCGGTGAAATACACATAGTAGAGCCTGATCTCGACATAATAGTTCGTGGCGTAGTATCTACTGGTAACTTAAGAGCGACTACAACGCCAGAAAAAGCCGATGCGTTTATGGTAGCTGTACCTACACCATTTATTCACAGCGAAAGTGGTAACCACAGTGCAGATTTAAGCTATATTGAATCGGCTGCAAAAATGATTGCCCCAGTGCTTGAAAAAGGTAACTTAGTTATTTTAGAAAGCACCTCACCTGTAGGTGCAACAGAGCAACTAGCCGCTTGGTTAAGTGAAGCGCGCCCTGACTTAACGTTCCCACAAGATAAAGGCGATGCCGCCGACATCAATGTTGCTCATTGCCCTGAGCGTGTATTACCTGGCTATGTATTACAAGAGCTAGTGTCGAACGACCGTGTAATAGGCGGTATGAGCAAAGCATGTAGCGAAAAAGCCGTTAAGTTATACGAAACTTTCGTGCGCGGCGAGTGTATTATTACCAATGCCCGTACTGCTGAAATGGCTAAGTTAACCGAAAACTCATTTCGCGATGTAAATATTGCCTTTGCCAATGAATTGTCAGTCATTTGTGACAAATTAAAAATTAATGTGTGGGAGCTTATTAAGCTTGCTAATCGTCACCCGCGTGTAAATATTTTAAACCCAGGCCCAGGTGTTGGCGGCCACTGTATTGCGGTTGATCCTTGGTTTATTGTTGCAAGTTGCCCAGACGAAGCAAAAATAATTAAACAAGCACGCTTAACTAACGACGCAAAACCATTTTACGTAATTGAAAAAGTAGCAAAAGCCGCTGATGAATTTAAACGTCCAGTTATTGCGTGTTTAGGCCTTTCATTTAAAGCCGATATTGACGATCTTCGCGAGAGCCCGGCATTAAATATTGTTGAAGAATTAGCAGCAAAAAATATAGGTGAAATACTTGCTGTAGAGCCAAACATTTCAGAGCTACCAGCTAACCTAGCAGATAAAAATGTCAGCTTAGTGTCGTTAGAAAGCGCACTAGAGCAAGCAAATGTCGTTGTAGTATTAGTTGATCATAAACAATTTAAAGCTGCAGATAAAACAGAGTTTGCATCAAAAGTTGTTATTGATACTCGCGGTATTTTGTAAGATAAATATTAATGGGCCTCATTTAGATTACTAAACTTATTACTTAGAGTATTGTGAGGCACCTATCAATCTTGTTTAAAACTATAGGCATCCTTTCAGCGCAATTAAATAATATAAAATATATCAGCAAAATATACGTTTAACCTTGTTTATCAGAAAGGTAAATCTGTTGCTGTAAAGTATAGCTGCTTTTTGCTTATGCTTATTACTAATTATTGTTTGACTAGAATAGTCAGGTTTTTATGAATTTTAGTTTCGACAAAATCGATATTTCGTTGTTGGAATATTAAAAACGCAAAAACTATTTGTAAATATTATTATGGTTGGCTTTTTAAATTGATAATAAAGCCAAACATTACCATAAAGGGATACTAATAATGTTCACTAGCAAATCTTACACCTCAAGCCCTGTCATAGTGCAGAGTTTGATGTTAAGTGTAAGAGCCTTTTTACGAAGAAGATTGAGAGAAAATATAAGGTGCGAGCAACTTACTAATATTTTACTCAACCATGATAGTAACGAAGTACTTTTACAAGGTTATTCAGAGCACAAGCTAGAGCAGGTGTTAACTGACGCTACTAGAAATACTTTGTATTACAAAAACTTTGGAACAAATATTAACAAGTATCCATATATTGATAAAGCAGAAGTAAATAGGAATAAGGACCAATTTTTATCAAAAAATAGTAAAGGGATTTTAATAAAAGGTAGTACAAGTGGTACAACTGGCTCACCTTTGTCTGTGCCGCAGAATATGGAATCAGTTATTGCTGAACAAGCATTCATAAATCGAATGATGCGTTGGGCGGGAATGGAAAAAAAAGATAAAAGGGCATGGATAAGAGGCGATATGATAGTACCCCTTGCCCAAAAAAAAGCGCCGTTTTGGCGCTATTCTTACTTTGAAAACATGATTATGCTTTCTTCATTCCATATGGAGCCTAAAAATTTACAGGGATACATTAATGCAATGGTTGATTTTGGTGTACAAGTTATTCAGGCATATCCTTCATCTATTGTTACGTTAGCTAAGTATCTAGAAGTTAATAATGAATACTACCCAGGTGAAATAAAGTCAGTTGTTACTTCATCTGAATCACTAACAAAGGAGGATAAGTACCTCATTGAAACGCGATTTAAATGTACTGTGTTTGATTGGTATGGTTTATTTGAACGTGTAGCTGCTATTGCTAGCTGCGAGTACGGTCGTTATCACATATTAACAGACTATTCTCATGTAGAATTATTGCCAGCTGGTAAAACAGAGGATGGTCGTGATAGGGCTGAAATTGTCGGCACTAATTTTAATAATGCGCTATACCCTTTAATACGTTATAAAACAGGTGACTACGTTATATTATCAAATGAAACTTCCTGCCCCTGTGGACGGGTTTACCCAATAGTAGATTCTATAGAAGGGCGAGTTGGGGATTACTTGATAGGTGAAGATGGGCAAAAGGTGCATATACTAAACCATATACCTAAAGGAGTTGACGGAATAATAGCCTTACAGTTTGTTCAAGTTATTAAAGACGAAATCACTATCTTAGTGGTTTCAGATAAGAACCTATTTAATGGTAAGCAACGCTTAATTTTAACAAATAACGCAAAAGAAAGACTTGGTAAATCAATTACCTTTTTTATAGAAGAGGTAAATAATATACCAAGAACTAAAAATGGCAAAATACGACAAGCTGTTTGCTCTCTTAAATAAGGATAATTATGAGATTTACATACTCTTTCAAACATCGACTTTTGGATTACATCCGCTTTATTTACCACGTTTTGACTAATAAGCGTATGAGAGAGCATTTTAAGCGGTTCAGAACGACATTAAATAAAAAACCTAAATCTGTTATAAAAGATGAGTTAAAGCAACTCAGAGATTATTGGTGTTGTATACCAACACAATATTATACCCATGATTTTTACTCGTTAGATTGTGATTTAACTATTGAAGAAATGAAAGAATATATACCTTCATATTACTTCTATAAAGTTATTTTCCCACAATATGACAATGTAAAAGCTGTTATCCCACTTATCGAAAATAAAATTACGATGAATCAGCTATTTAGTCGTATAGGCTTACAACAGTCAAATATTGTCGTAATAAAAAGAGGCGAAAAGCTCACAAGCTTTAACAATAAAGATTTGACGTCAGTAAGTATTGAAGAGTTATTTAAAAATCTTACCTGTAATAAATTGTTTATTAAGCCTGTTATGGGAAGAGGTGGTAAAGGGATAATTGTTGCGAAACGTACAAGAGAAGGTTATGAATATAACGATGAAAAGATAACGCATGATTATTTGCAGGCTTTAAACGGTGATTATGTAGTCGAAGCTGCTATTGAGCAGCACCCTTACTTAAATACGGTTTATTCTAATAGCGTAAATACTTTAAGGGCAATTACCGTCAGAAATGATAATGGCAGTGTTGATTTTATCGCCGCTACTTTAAGAATGGGGGTTGGCGGTAATCAAGTAGATAATAGCTCTGCTGGTGGATTATTGATCGGTATTGATCTCAATACAGGTATGAGTTTAAAGCCTTACGCAACATATGAGTTCGGCATAGAAAAATTTGAGAAGCACCCAGATACAGGTTTTAGTTTTTTTGATTTACAAATACCAAATTGGGAGTTTACCAAGAGCGAGATCATAAACGCGGCAAAAAAATTGACGCAACTAAACCTTGTCGGTTGGGACATTGCAATAACGCAAAAAGAAATAGTTATAATTGAAGCAAATACACTTTTTGGTCTTGACCACACACAAGCAGGCATTGGTGGCATGAAAGATTTTTTTGTTAATAACGATCCGAAAAACTTAAAAAATATTTATAACTTTAAAGGATAAATACTACTTACTTTGTACTAAATACTTAATTTGAGTGATTGTAAATTCTTTAACATAATAGATGCAATTAACTTCATATTGTGCTTTTTAAGTTTTAATAAAATAGTTTTTCTAATTTGAAAACTTTAGTATTAATAAATATTTTTAAAAATAATTTATCCGATTACCACCACTAAAGCTTAGCCAATCTTGTAGATATTAAGTAAATAAATATGTTGATGACTTCAAGGATTAAAATTTAATGTTTAAAAGGTTAACGGTTTTGATAAGCACAGGTTTACCTGGGTTAATCAGACTTCTAGTTTTTTTAGTAGTTGAAACAAAATACAACTTAGTAGACTTTGGTCACTTCGCCAGTGATTTATCGTTAGTTCAGTTGATTTCATTTTTTACAGCTATAAGCTGGGCTGCTTTAGTAATGACAACAGTAACGCAATCGGAGCAACCTGAAAGAGCTTTGTTTAAAGTTATTAATACTGGGGTTGTATATCTTTTGCTATTTAGTTTAATCCCTTATGTGTTGTATAAATTGGATATAACAAAAGATTCTTTAGGGACAATCTGTTTTATAGCTGGGTGGATGTTTTATCAGATATCAAGACACTACATTATTACAAAAAAAGAGTTTACACGGATAATAATATTTGACTCATTAAATTTGTTGGTATTTATTGTTGTTTTATTTTTAGGTGTTACTCCACTAATAGCACTAACTTTTTCACATTTAGCATTTGTTATTTTTAATTTACCCAAACTAGAGCACTATAGCTTTAGTTTAGTGACAATTGAACAACAGTTAAATGGCCTAAAAAATGGCTTAAGTACATTTTTACTTGGATTAGGCGTTTATAGCCTTCCTGTGATTTTTGGGCTTATTTTAGGTGCTGAATATTCAGTGCTAATGGGGTTATCTACATCCTTGCTAATTATGATTCAATTAGTTCCTCGCTCTATTAGTGCATATTTTCTTCCTACTATCTCTAAAACATTACTATCAGATAAGGCGTTTGCATTAAAAATGCACCAACAACAAGTGTTTTACACAATTATATCAACTGCTTTATTATCTGCCCTAGGGGTCATTTTCGTATACTTTGTTCATAAATTAGCTGTTTTTGAGGTTCTATTAATTGATGGGGCTTTGAGTTTAATTTTTCTTCTTTTGTTTAATATCATAATTACAGTTTTAGCATTTCCTTTTAGTGATCTACTGATGTCACATGGTAATTTTAAAGTTAATTTAATAGGTAGTTTTATTTACTCACTGGCAGTTACCGCTGCGCTTATTTTATTCTTAATATATGGAAATAATACTTTACATGCAGCACTGCTAATGGTTGCATACTCGTTTTCTGGTTGTATGCGTTTTTATTATGTATTTTACAATGCCAGAAAGCTTTTGTTCATAGGAAAAGTGAGTTACTAAATGTTTAATATAAAAAACCTGAAAGCTAAAATTTTCCTCGCATTCTTACTAATACTCACATTATTACCTAATTTAATTAGAGATATGAAAGTACTGTTGGTTTTCTTCTTCTTAGCATTAGTATTAGCTTTTGAGCTAATTCGCAAGGGGATCCCAAAAAATAGATCTTTGGTTTATCTTTTTTTATTCTCTGGTCTTTGTTTGATTTATGCGACTTTTTCTTGGTTTTTTGGAAACTGGACTTACTTATACGAATTTGATCAGCGTTATATATTTCGGCAAGCTTATTTTGCTGTGATGGCACCTATCTTTTTACTTGCTACTATTCAGATTTCAAAATACCTTGGTTCAGATTTTTATAACTTTATAGCTAAAAATAGTATGAAGTTATTACTGGCTATATTTATTTTGGATATCATAACGGCCTATTTTTTTGGGGATCCTCGGTTTTATTTTTACAATGATTATACGTACCATATGGATAAAGGCTTTATATGGTTGTTTGTTGCGTTTTTAAGCTTTTACAGTGTTTTTTGTACGAATAATGCGACTGGTGTAATTTTAGTTGTAGTACTTGGGTTCATCGTACAAAATATTGTAGGTTATGGAACTATGTTTACTGCTGCTACTGGTCAAGTTGTTTTTGTTTTAATTTTACTTAATTACTTTGTTTTACAGTTAACTAAAAAAATTAAGCTTTGTTATTTAATGAACTTATGTGCTTTATTCGCAGTAATTCTTTTTGTTTTAATTTCTCCGTTTTTTTCTGATCTATTTATAAGTGATTTAAATACTTATTGGCGACTTGAATCTTGGTATAAAAATATTTCTGCAGTAGTGTCAAATTTAGGTTTTGGTAGTGGCTTTGGGGTTTCTTATTTTCCAATAACTCATGATGTAGTTGATGAAGCATACAAAGCATATAGCCCTGAAGCTGCCGGTGGCGGATTGTTAGATCAACTTTTTGTTCGAGGTCAGCACTCATCTATTATTAATGTGTTGTTTCGCACTGGCGTTTTAGGTTTACTACTATTTCTTTGTTTTATAGGTAGCTCAATTTTCAATCTCGGGAAATATATGAATAGTAGGGTTACATTTGCTGTTCCTGTTGCAATATGTGGAGTGTTTAATGTTGCCACACACGTTGGATTAGAATCTCCACCTTTTATGATCAGCTTTTCAATAGCTTTTGGGTACTTAATTAATTTGAGTTGGAGTAGAAATGGTGAGAATCCAGTGTTTTAAGAAATAATGATTGAACTAAGTCCATAAGAAGTATCTACCTATAGTAAAAGGAAAACAAGTGAAAAAACTATCAAAAATTTAAAGTTAGTAAACAAAGCAGTTTATAAGAAGAAGTAAAATAACGCTTTTAAGTAAAAAGTAAGGTTTGAGTAAACTAAATGATGGAAAAGAGAAATGCTGATTGAAGGCCTTTACCGTTATTCAATTCCAAGAGCTTGGAAGGTTTAGTCAATTAATCTACTGTTATTCATATAAGTAAAATATTATTTCGTGTTGAATAATTAGTATTAATGTACAAAGGTAGCATAATGAATTTAATAAACTTTTATAATTTTGGGCATTGGGCGCATAAAAAAAACATTCCTCTAATACAACCGATAATTAAAATTATGATTTTTATTTTATTCAATTCTGTTGTACCTAGTTCCGCAAAAATCGGTAAGGGTAGCCGTTTTATGTATGGCGGTATTGGTTGCGTGATACATAAAAAAGCCATAATTGGTGAGCGAGTATGTATTGGACAAGGGATCACAATAGGCAGAAAGCTGAGAGAATCTTGCCCAGTAATTGGATGTGATGTTTATATTGGTGCTGGCTCTCGAATTTTAGGTGATATAACCATTGGCAATAACGTTATAATTGGCGCTAATTCAGTCATTGTAAGTGATATTCCTTCAAATTCAATTGTTGCAGGGTCTCCTGGTAAAGTATTAAAGAAAATTGAAAAGTCAATATGGGATGAGCTGGGTGAAATTTTATGACAGTTAGCATTCAAGTTATATCTAAAAAGTTATTATGTGACGTAAAAAAATCAAATTACGCAGGGCAAGATCCATTTGATGGCTTAAACAGCAAGTTATTCGATGTTTTTCCCTCATTTAAAAAAGGATTAGTTGGTTTAGCGTGGATTCAGTTACATAAGCGCTCTGCGATAAATTTACGCGCATTGTGTGGTGTACCCAAAAAGCGCAACCCAAAAGGCATTGGCTTATTTATTTCAGGTTTATTAGAAGACTATAAAGTTACAAATGAACAAACATACTTAGATGAGGCCATAAAGCTAGCTGATTGGTTATTGACCCAGCAAAGTGATAAAACTATTTGGCAACATAGCTGTTGGGGTTACCATTTTGATTGGAATGCCCGCGCGTTTTTTGTACCTAAAGGTAAGCCTAATGTAATTACGACTATTTATGTAGCTCAGGCATTATATGCATTAAGCGAAGTAACTAATGAAAGTAAATACCTAGAGCCTGCAATAGATAGCGCTCATTTTATTGTAAAAACATTATATAAAGAATGTGATGGTAGGCAGTTTTTTGGCTACATACCCGGTGAAACCGCATTTGTACATAATGCTAGCCTTTGGGGCGCCGCGTGGGTTGCAAAAGTAGCGGTACTTACTAATAACCAAGAGTATAAACAACTTGCACTCAATGCGGCACGCCAATCGGTAAGTGAGCAGGGGGCTGATGGCTCATGGGTATATGGTGCACGCCACCATCACCAATTTATAGATGGCTTTCACACCGGTTATAACTTAGAGGCGTTGCGCTTATTGAGCGATGCGTTGCAAACCGATGAGTTTGAATCGGCAATTGCAAAAGGGCTTACTTATTATAAAACGCATTTATTTGAGCAAGATGGCACCGCAAAATATTACAATAATAATCGTTACCCACTCGATATGCACAGCGTGTCGCAAGCTGTGTTTACATTATTAAAAGTAGGTAAAACGCCAGATGACTTTACGATGGCTGAAAAAGTAATAAACCGTGCAATACAAACCTTATATATGCCTAAACAGCAGCGATTTATTTATCAAAAAAATAAGCACTTTACCAATAAGGTTGACTACATACGTTGGACTCAGGCGTGGGTATATTATTCGTTTGTTTATTTTAATCGCCAAAAAATGAACAGCGCTAAAAGTGCAGATACAGAACAACTTTAAAAACGGACACAAAATGAAACGTATTGAATTTTTAAAAGCGCCTATGGACATTGCCACTATGCAAGAGACGGTCGCTTTTATTGAAAGCAGAATTGAGCAAAAGCAATTTTTACAGCATGTAGTGGTTAATGTTGCCAAAATAGTAAATATGCAAAAAGACCCTGTTTTAGCGCAGTCGGTTAAAGCGTGTGAGGTAATTAATATTGATGGTATGGGTGTAGTGTTTGGTGCCCGCTTTTTAGGGCACCATGTACCAGAGCGCGTAGCGGGTGTTGATTTATTTCATGAATTACTAGCCATGAGCGCCAAGCGAGACTTTCCTGTGTTTTTGCTCGGTGCCACCGAAGAGGTGGTCAGCAAAACAGTAGAAGTAGTAAAAGCACAAAACCCAAATTTAAATATTGCTGGTTATCATGATGGTTATTTCTTTGGCAATAAAGAGGGGGATGATGAGGAGGCTGTTGTTAATAAAATACGAGAGTCGGGTGCAAAACTGTTGTTTGTAGCTATTACCTCGCCAAAAAAAGAAAACTTTATTAATAAATGGCAAGACAAGCTCGGTGTAGACTTTGTTATGGGCGTTGGCGGTACGTTCGATGTTGTAGCAGGTAAAGTAAAGCGCGCACCCCAGTGGATGCAAAAAGCAGGATTAGAGTGGCTTTACAGAGTATTACAAGAGCCACGCAGAATGTGGAAGCGCTACTTAGTCACAAACTCAAAATTTGCATACCTTTTGATAAAAGATAAACTTAGTCGTTAATTTTTAAAATTAACCCAGCTGTATTAGCTCCCCTCTAATAAAACTCCGCCATGTCTTTTTTTAATTAAACAATACAAACGAGGGTAACAGTAGGTGTTACCCTTACTCTTGTTTACAATTATTTTACAAAAAATAGGTATTTATAATGCTTTATCTTTTTTTTAAATTATTTTTTTGACTTTTAGTGAGTGTAAGTTATTGATTTTACGTTTTAGGCTTTTTATTTATTTTAAAAATTGATACTTTTGTAGTGTTTTTATTTATTTTATTTTTTGTTGTGTATATAATGTGCAGCACACGTTTGATGAAGTTAATTTTTATTAAACAAAATGCTTTAAATTGGTGCCTTTAATGCACTTTTCATTTTCGAGGGAAAAAATGACTAACTCATTATTAAAATTTAAAAAATTAAGTGCAGTGATCGCACTTACGTTAGCCAGCTCGTCTACATTAGCTGCAGACTTAGGCGTCGCCAATAATTTTTCGGCATTTGTGTTTGAAGATTTTAAAGCGCACTTTGGCCGTGCCGATGGCGCAATAGCTGCAGGCGACATTGACTTAAAAGGCTACAGCGTTGGTTTTTTACGCCGCTCTAACCCTCAAGAAAACTACCTAATTAGTGAAACGGGTATTAACTATAAATATGGCCGCCAATTTGTAGGTAGCATGATTGCCGGTGGTGGTACAAATGTAAACTGGGCAGTACGTTGGGGTATGGAGTGGGGCTCTCAGATTTTGTCTAATCAAGATCAATCGGCCATGCCATTTAACTTTGATGAACAAGAAGAACATTATAAAAATTTAAGCGCAGAGTTAAACCAGTTAAATCAAACCGGAACCGTATATTCTAAATGGGGTGGCTTATACCTACAAGGCGATGGCACATCTACAACACAAGTGTTTAATGTTGATGGCCGCGATTTTGCACGCGCACATACCTTTAAAGTTTGGGGTATACCAAGCGATGCAACGGTTATTTTTAACATAACTGGCAGTGCCGATTTGCATGTACGTGGTAAAGGCTTTTGGCATTTACGCCGCCATGCGAGTAAAACCGTATTTAACTTCCCTGATACGCAAAACCTAAATATTAAAGGTAACCGCTGGGAGGGCGTAATACTTGCCCCTTATGCTGACATTAAAGGTGCATACGGTACGGCTAAAATGCCAGTAATTGGCCAAAGTTTTAAAGGCTCTATGGCCTTGTTAGGTGGTGAGTTTAATGGTGATTTACCCGCAGTTGCACAACCGCTAGCCCCGTTTGAAATGGCGCAAAAATGGCACTGGAACTCAAGCGACTTTATGCCTGAATATAACCAAGTAATGGCAACCCCTGTTGTTGTACAATTAAACGATGATAATGGCGATGGCATTATTGATAACAACGATGTGGCTGATGTAGTTATTGTTTCTTATAAGGGAAAAGATTTATCTAATGGTATTTTAAGAGCTTTAAGCGGAATTGATGGTACTGAGCTTTGGAGTTATGATGCTGGCTCGATTGTTGTTGATGCTAGGCATACACCTGCAGCTGCAGATTTAGATGGTGACGGCCTGATCGAGATAATAGTTTCTAATAAATTGGATAATTTTATTACTATTGTTGACAATAATGGCGTCATTAAAAAGCAGATGTTAAAAGCAAGTTCAAAATGGGAAGGTACAGGTAATATTGCGGTTGCGGATATAGATAGTGATGGTATACCCGAGTTTTTGTTAGGAGATAGTGTTTATAATTATGATTCTGGCGTTTTATTTAGTTATGGTTGGTCAGCTTCTCCAATTGCTTTTGATTCTAATAACGATGGCGTGCAAGAGGTTTTCGGTAAAGGCGAATTAATTGATAAAGATGGAACAGTGTTATGGTCTTATGTTGGTGATGACTTGAGCTGGTTTTCATCGGTAGCGGATATTGATAATGATGAACAACCTGAGATCATTCTATCCATACCTTCAACTTCTGATAAAAGTAGTATAGTTGTCTTAGAGCAAAATGGTAATGTGAAATGGCAAGTAAACAATCCAGCTAACCCTGGCGGCGGGGCTCAAGCTATTTCAAACTTCTTAGGTACTGATAATTTAGGTATAGTTTACTCAGGTTTTAGCTCGATAGATATGTACAACTCAGCTGGTGATATTGTTTGGACAGTATCTAACGATGATAAATGGAGTGGTAAAATGGGCGTTAGTGCGTTCGACTTTAATGGCGATGGCATTGATGAAGTAATAGTGCAAGATCACTTTAAAGTGAGAGTACTAAACGGCCTTAACGGTGAAGTACTATCGACTGTAGCAAACTCTACTGCAACGCTTTGGGAATACCCAATTGTGGTTGACCTAGAGGGAGATAATAATGCTGAGCTGATTGCGGTCTCAAACAACTCTGACAGCAACTACATTATAAATAACGGGGTAACGGTATATGGTGCAGCTGACAGCAGCAAGCCTTGGAAAAATGCAACCCGTATTTGGAACCAGCACTCGTACCACCAAACAAACATTAACCAAGATGGCACACTACCTAGGGTAGAATTGCCAAGCTGGTTAAATAATAATACTTATCGCTCTAGTACCCTTAAGTAACGTGTACTAAAAGCACATAAAAGCCAATTAAGTTTTAATTGGCTTTTTATTATTAAATAGTTGTTTAAAATAATTGGCAATTAACAATCATGTTGCATTTGAGGTTTTTTTGTCGAACTTAAAGCAAGATCCAGCTATTAGAAGTTTACTAGAGCGAATGCCTAAAAACATTCAAACTACGTTTACTGATGAACAGTTAGCGCATTTAAAAATAGCCATAGGTGCAAGGCAGTGGGGCAACCATGCTGTTGATTGTAGAGGCGTAGTTAAGTTTTTTAGATACCGTTATTACTATGTTTTTTTAGCGGGTCGAAACAGGCGTGAATTAAGTGCAAAAGAGCAAAAAGTAGCAAGATTTACTCAAGCATTAATTTTAAGCATCGCAGCTACTTTTATTATTTTACTTTCATTGCTGGTTTTATATTTACTTAAATCGGCATTAGGCATTGATATTTTTGCAGGATATTCGTTTGGGGTTTGGAGTTGGTTTAAGGGGTTATTAAATTAAACCTAAGTAAAATGCGAGTATTTACTTTAATACTTATTAAAAAACCAAGAGTTAGCTAAAAGGTTTAAATATTAATTTTAGTACTTTTGTCGGAATCAGTAATTGAACAAAATTGGCTAATACTATACTATCCCTGTGGATTTTTTGGGGCTTTACTCACACTGAATTAGCTATAAGGAATTAAGCAAAATGACATCTCCAAGGACTTTTAAACCTTCAGGTTCCTCTGATGCCAATTTTCACCGATTATTTGATATATTTGCGTTATTTTTAGCGTTTCAGTGCGCAGCCCTTCTTTACAATTTTAAACTTACCCCTATTTATGCCGCATCTGCACTCACTGTTGCCCTAAGCTATTTATACAGTGCTGAGCTGTTTTCTACCTATCGCTCTTGGCGTGCAGGAAAATTTAGAACAATGGTAATGTGTGCATGGGGTAGTGTTTTAATTGCTTTTGCGTTTTTATTAGTCGTGTCTTTTGTATTTAAGTTTACAGAGTCGCTTTCTCGCGTGGGAATCGCGATTTGGTTTACGCTAAGTGTGGCTTATTTGTACATTTGGCGTTTAGGGGTTTTTTGGTATAAACGTAGCCGCCGTAAATTAGGGCTATCGCAACGCAATGTGGCCATTATTGGTGCCACTGAGTCTGCAGCTTATTTACATGCTGAAATAGTTAAACATGATGAACTAGGCTTTAATTTTAAAGGTTTTTACGATGACAGAAGCCCAGAGCGCCTGTTTGAACAACTCGAACAACAAGGTGTTGAAGGGCGCATTCAAAATGCGGTAGATGCAGCGCGTAATGGCGAAATAGATATACTGTATATTGCGCTCCCCATGAAAGCACAAAAGCGCATAGCTGATATTTTATTACAGTTAGGCGATACCACCGTTGATGTGCACATAGTGCCTGACTTTTTACTCTCAAACTTAATACATGCTCGCATTGAGCACGTGGGTGATGTTGATACATTAAGCGTGTTTGAAGCACCGTGTATTGGTGCTCATGAATTTATAAAACGCACAGAAGATATAGTGGTTTCAGCTATTATTGTTACTTTAATCACCCCACTATTATTGACTATTGCTGCCGCAATAAAGCTGACATCTAAAGGGCCTATTATATTTAAGCAAGATCGCTATGGCTTAGATGGCCGCAAAATAAAAGTGTGGAAGTTCCGCTCGATGACGGTGACCGAAAACAGCGATGTGGTGACTCAGGCAACCAAGAACGATGCCAGAATTACCCCTTTAGGTGGTTTTTTGCGCCGCACTAGCCTTGACGAACTGCCGCAGTTTATAAACGTTTTAAAAGGCGATATGTCTATTGTTGGCCCAAGGCCCCATGCGGTTGCCCACAACGAAGAATACCGAAAAAAAGTAGAGTTTTATATGTTTAGGCATAAAACCAAACCGGGTATTACCGGTTGGGCACAAATTAACGGCTGGCGCGGCGAAACCGATACTTTAGATAAAATGGCCAAGCGAGTTGAATACGACCTACATTACATTAAACATTGGTCTTTATGGTTTGATGTAAAAATAATTTTTATGACAATTTTTAAGGGATTTAAAAGTGAAAATGCGTACTAATACAATTACCACTTTACTTGTTGCGTTGGGCTTAAGTGCACCTGCATTGGCAGTAGAATTAAAGCCAGGCAGTGTAATGACCAAAGACGGCGCCGAGATTACACCTACGCTACAGTTAGGTGTGAGCAGCAACGACAACTTTTTTATGACGCCGTCTGCCACTCAGTCACGTTTAATATGGAACATAGCGCCGAGTTTAAATGCCTTAATTGAAGATGGTCCAGATAGCTATAAGTTTGATATAGCGTCAAGCACGTCGTTCCACAACAAAGACACTACCGATAATTTCACTCAAGTAAACGTGGCCGCTGGTGTGCACAAAGAATTTACTAGCCAACACCGTTTAGATGTTACTGGTGATGCCGACTGGTTGTACGAGCCACGTGGTGCGGGTTTAACCGAAGGCCAGGGCAGCGCACTAGATGAGCTTGTAAATTATCAGCAACAAAACCTAACTGCTCGTTACGAATATGGCGCAGAAAGCTCTAAAGCTCAGGTTGCTTTTACAGCAGGTTATTATAACAAAAATTACCAAAATTTTACGGCCATATCGCAGTACCGTGATTACGACAAGCCTATGCTAGGTATTACAGGTTATTATAATACCCAAGCTGGTACCCGTGCCTTTTTAGAAGTAAAGCAAGAAAACTACCAATACGATGTAATTGACTCAAACGGTATTTCACGTGATTCAAATGACGTAAAAGTATTATTGGGTATGGAGTGGGAAGCCACAGCCGTTACCACTGGCTCATTTAAAGTGGGTTATCAAAATAAAGATTTTGAGTCAAACCTGCGCGATAACTTTAGCGGCTTAAGCTGGGAAGGTGCTGTAGTTTGGAAGCCGTTAACCTATTCAACTTTACAACTAGTTACCAGCCGTGCCGCTAAAGATCCGTTACTAGAAGGCGACTACATTCGCGAGAGTGTTTTCGGTGCAACGTGGCAGCACGATTGGAGCGACTTTTTAAGCTCGGTAGTAAGTGCTAATTATGTTGATCAACAGTACTCTGGTAATTTTAACCGTAAAGACAAAGTTAAAAATGCGCGCCTTGGCTTAAATTATTTAGCCACCAACTTTGGTATGGTAACCGGCTATGTTGATTTTATTGACCGTAATTCAACTCAAACTAATATTGAATTTGATCGCGTAATTGTTGGCCTTAACTTTACATTTGCATTAAAGGGAAATGAATGAAGGTTAAAATTTTAACTGGCTTAATATTGTTACTGAGCTTTTGTAGTTTTGCGAACGATTCGCAAAACTACATTTTAGGTGCGGGTGACAAAATAGAAATTAAAGTATTTGGTCAGCCTGATTTAGATGTAACCTCATTGCTTGGTAATAGCGGTGAGATAAACTACCCCTTTTTAGGTAAGGTTAAACTTGTGGGTTTAAGTGTTGCTCAAGTTGAGCAAATAATAAGCGAAGGCCTGCAGCCAGATTATTTAGTTAACCCTAATGTGTATGCGCAAGTTATAGAATACCGGCCTTTTTATATACATGGTGAAGTTAAAGAGCCAGGCGCTTACCCTTACCAACCAGCTATGACGGTGAACCAAGCTGTAGCTTTAGCCGGTGGGTTAACAGAGCGTGCCTCGGTTGACAAAATATATATTTTTAAAGAACAAACCAAACAGCAGCAACAAAAAGGTAGTTTAAACAGCCAAATTGCAGCGGGTGACACCATAAAAATAGAACAGCGCTTGTTTTAAGCAGTTTAAGGTAGTAATTAAAAAATGAATACACACTCTGAAAAACCTAGCAACAACGAGGAAGTTATTGATTTAGGTGCTTACCTTAATGTTATTAAGCAAAGTAAATGGAAAATTTTAGGTTTTGCTATTGTAGTTACATTATTAACTATAATGGTTGCGTTAACGTTAGTGCCCAAGTATACCGCCACAGCCACTTTATTAATCGAGTCGGAGCAAACAAAAGCAGTAAGCTTTGATGAAATTTATGGCTTAGATTCCACCAAAAAAGAGTATTATTTAACCCAGTTTGAAGTGATTAAGTCAAACAGCATTGCCCGTGAGGTAATTACTAAACTTAATTTAAAAGAGCATACCGACTTTATTGCTAAGCCTTCACTCACTGGTGAGCTAAAAGGCATGGTTAAGCAGCTTTTACCCTTTTTAAATAAAAAAGAAGGCTCCACTCTTAGTGAAGAGGAGCAAGCAGAGCGTGAAATGCTGGGCTTATTAGCTGCATTTAAGTCTCGTTTGAGTGTATCCCCAATAATTAAAACTCAGTTGGTTCGCGTTAGCTTTGAGTCGAGCGATCCTAAGTTGGCTGCTTTAGTGGCTAATACTGTGGGTGAAGTTTACATAGAAAGCCAAATGCGTGCCAAAATGGGCATTACTCAGCAGGCATCGAGCTGGTTAAATACCCGTTTATCAGAGCTGCGTATACAACTAGATAGTTCTGAAGTTCGTTTACAAGCTTACCGAGAAGAACAAAAACTGGTTGATATAGAAGGCATAGCCGGGCTGGTTACCCAAGAGCTTGAGCAAACCTCAAAACAGCTAGTAGATGCGCGAGCGACTAAAAATAATCTAGAAAGCATTAACCGTGTTATTAACGAATATGGTAACGATAACATAGAGTTACTTGGCAGTATGCCTGAAATTACCTCACACCGTGTTGTACAAGATGTTAAACGCGAAGTAGTATTGGTTGAGCGAAAAGTCAGTGAGCTTAGTGAAGTTTACGGCCCTAAACACCCTAAAATGATTTCAGCTAAAGCTGAGCTTGCCACAGTAAAAACTAACCTTAATAAGCAAATTAAAGGGTTAATTACCGGTATAGAAAAAGAGCTTAACAGAACAACCCGAACTGTAAATGCGCTTGAACGTGACTTAGCTAAAATTCGTGCTGAATATCAAGACATTACCCGTAAAGAAACCCAATATAATCAGTTAAAGCGTGAAGTTGAGACAAATCGTAATATTTTTAATACCTTTTTATCTCGCTCTAAAGAGACCGAAGTAACCAGTGACTTTAGCTCTGCAGCTGCGCGCTTTACTGACCGAGCTTTTGCACCAAACGAACCAAGTAAACCGAACAAAAAGTTAATTGTTATTTTAGCCTTTGTAGCTAGTTTTGGTTTTGCAGTGGTAATGACCTTTGTTTTTGATGCCTTAAATGACACAGTTAAAAATAAAAACGATGTAGAAAATAAACTCGCACAGCGCATGTTAGGATTATTACCGCATGTTGTAGTGCCTAAAAAAAGCTATTTTCCGATCCATGCTTATTTAGAAGATACCTATCGCCGCTTTGCTGAGTCGGTACGTACCTTCCGTACTAGTTTATTGCTCACTCATCTTGACCGTGCGCATCAGGTTATAGCGGTTACCTCTACTGCCCCAGGCGAGGGTAAAACCACCACCTCTGCCAATTTAGCGATGTCGTTGGCACAAATGGGCAAGGTATTACTGATAGATGCCGATTTACGTAAACCAACGTTAGCTAAACGATTTGATATACCCGTATTTCACCCAGGTTTAAGTAATTTAATGATAGGTACTGAGCAACTAGCTGAGTGTGTTCATGTTGACAAGCAATCGGGTGTAGCAATTATGCCAAGCGGCCAAATACCATCTAATCCACTTGAGTTGTTGTCAAGCCCACGCTTTGAACAATTGCTTAGTGAGTTAAAAGCGCAGTACGATCATATTATTGTTGATACACCGCCTACCCAAGCGGTTAGTGATGCATTGGTAATAGCTCAAAGTGTTGATTCGGTAGTTTATGTTGTTAAGTCAGACATTACCCGAATTAAACCTATTACAGCAGGCCTTGAGCGTTTATTTGAAGTTAAAGCTCACGTTGCTGGTGTGGTACTGAATAAGGTCGATATGAGTAAATCTAAAGATGAGCATAGCCATGGCTACTATGATTATTACGATTACTCACAGCAACCTGAAAAGCCTCAAGCGTAATTAAGTTAATTTATGATTGATATTCATACGCATATTTTGCCGGGTATTGATGATGGCGCTAAAGATTTAACTGAATCTTTAGCGCTTTTAAAATTGGCCGAAAGCGATGGCATTACTCATATGGTGGCAACACCACATATACACGTAGGCCGTTTTAACAATGCGACTGCTCAAATACAAAACGATTTACAAAGTTTAAAGCTAGAGGCGCATAAAGAGGGTATAAATGTAAAATTAGCGGCCGCTGCAGAAGTACGTTTAGACATAGAGCTCATGGCAATGGTGATGGCTAATAAACTGCCTTTTATTGGTAAAATAGCAGACAAAAATGTGTTGTTATTAGAGCTACCGCATTCACACATGCCACAAGGTTACGATAAGTTTATTCAGTGGCTCGCCAAAAAAAATATACGCGTTATTATTCCGCACCCTGAGCGCAATCGCGATATTCAGTCCAACCTTTATTATATTCAACACTTGAACCAATTAGGCTGTGATTTTCAATTAACAGCATCGAGCATTGAAGGCGAGTGGGGCGAAAGCGCACAAACTATAGCGTTACAAATGCTAAAAGATGGGTTAGTAAGTTATGTTGCTTCAGATGCTCACTCAGTAAAGCGCCGACCGCCTATTTTAAGCCAAGCTAGAAAAACAGTAGCGCAATTATTAGGTGAAGAGCAGGCCACAACGCTTTTTGTAACTAACCCGCTGCAACTAACCGAGTGCTTATTTAATGATTAAATTAAACATGGCCAAGGTAGTGCCTGCAGTTATTTTAGCCTTGATAGTACTTGTTATCGCTTATACCAGCATGCAAAGTATGCGTGCAAATGCATGGTACTTTAATGCGCTTAATATTGTGAAAGAGTCGGATGGTGCTTTGTCTGGTTCATCGCTTCAAGCTGCAGAAAATGCGATTACGTTGGCTACGAATATGGATCCTGAACATCCTCATTATTGGCATTTTTTAGCCCATATAAAATTACTAAGCCTCAGCGGTGTTGATACCACATCGAGTGAGCAATCAGATAAAGTAAAGCAAACATATCAACAAGCTGAGCAGGCGTTATTAAAGTCGGTTGAGCTTAGACAAACTTGGGCACAAACTTGGATGAGCTTAGCGCAGGTTGTCAGCTATCAAGAGGGACCAACAGAGCGGGTATACAGTTATATTCAGCAAGCTAAAAAAGTAGGCCCATATAAGTTAGATATTCATTTAGGTATTATTCAAATTGCGTTAATGCATTGGAATGAACTACCACCTACTTACAAAGCCCTTTATGTGAACGAGCTTAAATTAGCCTCTAAATATGGTTATAAATTTTATGATGTGTTTAGTATGGCTGAGCAAATGAATCGTTTGCCAATAGTATGTTTATCGCTGCAATTTGGTTCTCATTATGAGGCTATTAGAGGCAGTTGGATGTTTAATAAATACTGTGGTTAAAACACGAGCCACGAGCTTCGAGCTTCGAGTGGCGAGCTCCGGGTTGCGGGTAACGGGCCTTGAACCTCGCACCTCGTTAATTCTAAACTTTAATCTTTTTTAAGCACATAGAATACCCAGGCGCTTCGCGCTACACGGAGAGAAAGCTTCGATTTTGGAAATCTAAGTACTAACAACAGTTCTTTAACCTTTGTCTTTAATTACTTTCTCTGTCTGCTCCTATCCTCTGTGGTAAATAAATCACTAAGTTCTTATTGTAATATAGGGTTGGGAGAGTGATTAAGCTCGTAACCCGATCCCCGACGCCCGTTAACTTACACCTAGACAAAAAAAGACCCAGAGCTATAAGGAACTCTGGGTTATAGAGGGGCTCGTATTTGAGCCCTGCGCTAACTAAAGACACTTTCAGATTCTTAGGGAGAAGAAGAAAGTTATTTAAGTATAGTCAAAAGTGCTAAAAATACACATTCTTGTTCGTTTTTTATACTGTTGTAATTATAGCAAGTTACATTTGTTATACACACCTTTGTTACATTTAAGTTAGAATTTACGCCCAGTTTATTAACTGCGTATTTTGTACTAAATCTCTTGGTAAAGAGTTTTTAACTTTATTTTTTTGCCATTTCCCTAAGCCAATTGGGCAACCACATAAAGTTAGGATCACCTCGCCGCTGGCTTTGGTTACCTCTTCTAGGCGTATATCTTTACCATTAAAGTAATCGTTAGCCTGCTGATTGGTTAATGCCAGTACATTACTTTTACACTGCTTACCAAATACCGTTGCAAATTCGTGCGTTAGGCGTACGCCATTTTTATGAATAACGCCTACCTGAATACCTAATCGCGCATATTTAATTTTGTTTTGTATCGCTTCAAATTCATCAGGGAACAGCCAAAGCTCTTTATCGCGCTGCATTAAAGTGCCTGGCAGGCTTGTTAAACCAAATTGCTTTTTGAGGGAGCTCATAAACGCAGCTCTTTGTTTACTATCAAAGTCACTAAAAGGGAACGCACCTTTTTTAACTTTTAATGTTTGGTTTTCGCAGCTGCTGTGCTTTTTAAATTTGGCAATAAAAAAGCCTTCGCTGTCGAACGTTTGCGGCCAAACATGTAAGTAGCCCTCTGTGGTGGTGGCTTTATCAGCCCCTGGGAATAAATCGCTTAATGACTCAGGGCTTATATATTCGCCAAACTCATCTAATAATGCGCTGCATATTTGTTGGTTTTCGAGTGGGGTTAATGTACAGGTTGAATACACCAGTGTACCGCCAGGTTTAAGTGCATAAAATGCGCTTTTAATCAGATCTTTTTGTACTTGGGCAATGGTAATGTTTGATTCGATAGACCAATTTTTTAGTGCATCACTGTCTTTACGAACCGTGCCTTCACCCGAGCAGGGCGCATCAAGTAAAATGCTGTCGAAGCACTCAAACATGTAATTACCAAATACCACGCCATCAAAATGCGATAGCGCACAGTTACCTACACCCATACGCTTTAGCGTGGCACTAAGCACTTTTAACCGTGATGACGACAGCTCATTTGCAACTAAAACGCCTTGATTGTCCATTATCGCGGCAAGTTGTGAGGTTTTAGAGCCCGGTGCCGAGGCCATATCGAGCACTGTGTTACTGGTTTTAAGGCTTTGCTTTAGTGCTATTGGCGGCAACATTGAGCTTGCCTCTTGCACGTACATAGCCCCGCTTAAATGTAAATCGGTATTACCCAGCGCTAGGTTTTGCTCTTCATCATTTGGGCGCTCTAACCAAAAACCTTCATCACACCAAGGAATAGCGGTAAGTTGCCAGTTTTTTTTAGCCGCTTGTTGCTTAAATTCTTCAACACTCATTTTTAATGTATTAACGCGAACAGATTTACGTAAAGGTCGACGACACGCATTTAAAAAATCATCTAACGTAAGGTGATCAGGCAGATAAGTTTTTACGTCGTCAATAAATTGTTCTGGGATATAAGTGTTAGCGTCCACGATTTGGCTCATACAATAAAAATTAAAGCCGGATAATAGCATTTTTAACGATTTTTTTCAGTGTTAAAAATGAAATAGTAACCCTTAAAAGGTGTCGACATCTTGTTGAGAAAAATAGCTTAAACACTATTTTTTATTATACTTTTAGCTAATGCTGTCGACAATATGGTGGTTTTTTATTCATTTTTAGTGTTTTCAGGGTTGACACTGTAGGTTAATAAGCACATAGTTAACCCATAAATTGTCGACAATATAAAAATACTTTATGACACAGCACTTGTTAAACGACACCGCAGTTACAACCGCTTCCGATAAAGTGTTTGTAGACATGCGCCGCGAAATTGTAGAGGGCAGCATTGCACAAGGCAGTAAAATATCAGAGCCGGAACTAGCAAAGCGTTACGGTGTAAGCCGTGCAACGCTTAGAGAAGCATTAAACCGTTTAGAAAGTTGTTATTTAGTTGAGCGTAAAGCCAATATAGGCTGCCGTGTTGTGGCATTAACTGCAGAACGTTTAATCGAAGTGTATCAAGTACGTAGTGCCCTTGAAGGACTTGCATGTAGGTTAGCTGCCGACAATATGGAACCAGATGAAGTACAAGGCTTGAAACAATTACTTAATCAGCATTTGCACACTCAGCGTGTTAAAGAAGGTGAGTCGTACTATCAAGAAGCAGGCGACTTAGATTTTCATTACAGAATAATCAAAGGCAGTAAAAACGCGCACTTAATTCATTTGTTATGCCACGACCTGTACCAATTAATAAGAATGTATCGTGTACAAATGGGTATGGTAGGGCCGCGGGTATCTAAAGCGTTTGATGAGCATTTAGCCATTATAAACGCCATAGAAAACCATGATGGAGAGCTTGCCGAAATGTTAATGAAGCGCCATATCAGTGCATCACAAGCAAATATACAAACAAAATTTGATAGATATCAACAATCAGTACAAGCCACTCAAAATGAAATGGCTAACTAGTTGTTAAAAAAATACTAAGTTGTCAAAGAGCAGCCCCGTTCAAAGTTAGGAGAAGGTAATGTCAGCAGGATTAAAATTTAAACAGGCAATTGCAAATAACCATCCGTTACAAGTGGTAGGTACTATTAACGCGTACACCGCGATGATGGCTGAAAAAATGGGCCATCAGGCTATTTATTTATCGGGTGCGGGTGTGGCTAATGCCTCATTTGGTATGCCAGATTTAGGTATGACCAGCCTTGATAACGTGCTTGAAGATATTCGCCGTATTACCGGTGCTAGCGATTTACCTTTGTTAGTGGATGCCGATACAGGTTGGGGTGGGGCGTTTAATATTGCCCGTACCGTTAAAGAAATGACTAAAGCAGGTGCAGCAGGCTTTCATATTGAAGACCAAGTAGCGCAAAAGCGTTGTGGCCATCGTCCTAATAAAGAAATAGTTACCCAAGCTGAAATGGTAGACCGTATTAAAGCCGCAGTAGATGCAAAAACCGATAGCGATTTTTACATTATGGCACGTACCGATGCGTTTCAAAAAGAAGGCTTAAACGCAGCAATAGACCGTGCAGCAGCTTGTGTTGAAGCCGGTGCCGATGCCATTTTTGCAGAAGCCGTTCATGACCTTGCAGATTATCAAGCATTTACCAAAGCGATTAATGTGCCTATTTTGGCCAACATTACTGAATTTGGCCAAACCCCAATTTACACCAAAGAGCAACTAAGCGATGTGGGCGTAGAAATGGTGCTTTACCCATTAAGTGCATTTAGAGCAATGAACAAAGCGGCACTTAATGTGTACTCGGCTATTTTGAATGAAGGGTCGCAACAAAGCCAAATTGAAAACATGCAAACGCGTGCAGAGCTTTACGACTTTTTAGATTATCACTCATACGAAAACACGCTCGATAACCTTTTTTCAGCAAAATCTGACAAATAATAAAAATTTCAACAGGAGACACATCATGGTAGATAAAGCATTAGGTGGCGCAGGCTTACGTGGCCAAGTAGCAGGACAAACCGCATTATGTACAGTAGGGCAAACAGGCTCAGGTTTAACTTACTGTGGTTACGACATTAGCGAACTGGCTGAAAAAGCACAGTTTGAAGAAGTGTCGTTTTTACTTTCACGCGGCGAGCTACCAACATCAAGCGAACTGGCAGAGTACAAAGCTAAACTTAAAAGTTTACGCGGTTTACCAGAGGCACTAAAAACAGTGCTTGAGAACATCCCTAAAAACGCACACCCAATGGATGTAATGCGCACAGGGTGTTCTATGCTAGGTAACCTTGAAATGGAAAATGACTTTAGCGAAGCAAACGATGCGATTGACCGTATGGTGGCAATTTTCCCAAGTATTATTTGTTACTGGTATCGTTTTACTCATGACGGTGTTCGTATTGAAACACAAACTGATGATGACTCAGTTGGTGCACACTTTTTAACGCTATTACACGATAAAGCGCCAAGTGAATTATTTGCACAAGTAATGAATGTATCACTAATTTTGTACGCAGAGCATGAATTTAATGCCTCTACCTTTACCGGTCGCGTGTGTGCATCAACGCTTTCT
This sequence comes from Pseudoalteromonas sp. SCSIO_11900, assembly GCF_000576475.1. Lineage (NCBI taxonomy): Bacteria > Pseudomonadati > Pseudomonadota > Gammaproteobacteria > Alteromonadales > Pseudoalteromonadaceae > Pseudoalteromonas > Pseudoalteromonas sp. SCSIO_11900. The sequence continues at coordinate 2,692,953 of NZ_KK070023.1, read as the reverse complement.
GATATTCACTCATGTGTTACTGGTGCAATTGGTACCTTACGTGGTCCACTGCATGGTGGTGCCAACGAAGCCGCCATGGATATGATTGAAGGCTTTACCAGCGCCGATCAAGCAGAAGATGCACTGATGGGGATGCTTGAGCGTAAAGATAAAATTATGGGCTTTGGCCACGCTATTTACCGCGAGTCAGATCCACGTAATGTTATTATTAAAAAATGGTCTGAAAAATTAGCCGCAGAAGTGGGTGATGAGGTGCTTTACCCAGTGTCAGTTCGCTGTGAAGAAGTTATGTGGCGTGAGAAGAAGTTATTCTGTAATGCTGACTTTTTCCATGCATCGGCGTACCACTTTATGGGTATTCCTACTAAGTTATTTACGCCTATCTTCGTAATGAGCCGTGTAACTGGTTGGACAGCTCACGTAAAAGAGCAACGTGCAAATAACCGTATTATTCGCCCAAGTGCTGATTACACCGGGCCAGATGCGCGTAGCTACACGCCAATTGAATCAAGAGGCTAATTAGTTAGCGTTTAAGGTGAGCCTAGCTCACCTTTTATTGTTTATAGCGCTGATGATTACTCATTATAGCGCTTTAGCGTACTCTCCTCCGTCACCAAATTAGCGAATTTATTATGACCATTATTAATAATACCCAATACCGTAAGCCTTTACCGGGCTCAAATGTTGATTACTACGATACCCAAGCCGCCGTCGATGCCATTAAACCTGGCGCATACGCTACACTACCTTACAGTTCGCGTGTATTTGCCGAAAACTTAGTGCGTCGCTGTGAGCCCGAAATGCTAACCGATGCACTGAGCCAAATAATTGAGCGTAAACAAGACTTAGACTTTCCGTGGTATCCGGCACGCGTTGTATGTCACGATATTTTAGGGCAAACCGCACTGGTTGATTTAGCGGGCCTGCGTGATGCTATTGCTGCAAAAGGCGGCGATCCTGCAAAAGTAAATCCGGTTGTACCGACTCAATTGATTGTTGACCACTCATTAGCTGTTGAACACGCAGGTTTTGATCCCGATGCATTTGAAAAAAACCGCGCCATTGAAGATAGACGCAACGATGACCGTTTTCATTTTATAAACTGGACCAAAACCGCGTTTAAAAATATTGATGTGATCCCTCCGGGAAATGGCATCATGCATCAAATTAACCTTGAAAAAATGTCGCCGGTGATTCAAAACCGCGATGGCATTGCATTCCCAGATACCTTAGTAGGTACCGACAGCCATACCCCACATGTTGATGCTTTAGGTGTTATTGCTGTTGGCGTAGGTGGCCTTGAAGCCGAAAGCGTAATGCTTGGGCGCGCATCATATATTCGTTTACCCGATATTGTGGGCGTGGAGCTTACCGGTAAACGCCAACCCGGCATAACTGCAACCGATATTGTATTGGCTATTACCGAATTTTTACGTGAGCAACGTGTGGTATCGACTTACCTTGAGTTCTACGGTGAAGGGGCTGATGCACTAACCCTGGGTGATAGAGCCACCATTTCGAACATGACCCCAGAATTTGGCGCCACCGCGGCTATGTTCTACATTGACGATAAAACCATTGATTACTTGCGTTTAACAGGCCGTGATGAAGAGCAAATTGCCCTAGTAGAAAACTACGCTAAAACAGCGGGTTTATGGAGCGATAGCTTAAAAACTGCTCAATATGATCGTGTGCTTAAATTTGACCTATCAAGTGTAGGGCGCAACATTGCAGGCCCTTCAAATCCGCATCGTCGTGTATCTACCAGCGATTTAGCAGCGCAAGGTATTTCGGGTGTTGTTGAGAACGAAGAAGGCTTAATGCCAGATGGCGCCTGTATTATCGCCGCGATTACCAGCTGTACTAATACCAGTAACCCACGCAATGTAATTGCTGCAGGTTTATTGGCGCGTAACGCCAATGCAAAAGGTTTAATGCGTAAACCTTGGGTTAAAACCTCATTGGCACCGGGCTCTAAAGCAGTGCAATCGTATCTTGAGGATGCAAAATTATTACCAGAGCTAGAGCAACTTGGTTTTGGTATTGTTGGTTTTGCCTGTACTACCTGTAACGGCATGAGTGGTGCACTAGACCCTAAAATTCAACAAGAAGTGATTGATCGCGATTTATACGCAACAGCAGTGCTTTCGGGCAATCGTAACTTTGATGGTCGTATTCATCCGTATGCTAAGCAAGCGTTTTTAGCGTCACCACCGCTTGTGGTTGCTTATGCAATTGCCGGTACCATTCGTTTTGATATAGAAAAAGACATCCTCGGTAAAGATCAGCAAGGTAACGATGTAACCTTAAAAGATTTATGGCCATCTGATGAAGAAATAGATGCGGTTATCAAACAAAGCGTAAAACCTGAGCAGTTTAGAAAAGTATACGAGCCAATGTTTAACTTAACCGTTGATTACGGCGAAGATAACGACCCACTTTACGATTGGCGTCCAGAAAGTACCTATATTCGCCGCCCACCTTATTGGGAAGGGGCTTTGGCAGGTGAGCGCAGTATGAGTGGTATGCGCGCGTTGGCAGTGCTTGGCGATAACATTACAACCGATCATTTATCACCCTCTAATGCGATTATGGCAAGCAGCGCGGCAGGTGAATACTTAACTAAAATGAACGTGCCAGAAGAAGACTTTAACTCGTACGCAACGCACCGAGGCGATCACTTAACTGCGCAGCGCGCCACGTTTGCAAACCCTAAACTATTGAACGAAATGGTATTGGATGAAAACGACGAAGTGAAGCAAGGCTCATATGCACGCATAGAGCCAGAGGGTAAAAACACACGCATGTGGGAAGCAATCGAAACCTACATGCAGCGTAAACAGCCACTCATTATTGTGGCAGGCGCTGATTACGGGCAAGGCTCGTCGCGCGATTGGGCGGCAAAAGGTGTAAGGCTTGCAGGTGTTCAGGTTATTGCAGCTGAAGGGTTTGAACGTATTCATCGTACTAATCTCATTGGTATGGGTGTGCTACCACTGGAATTTGCTGCAGGTACAACCCGCAAAACACTTAACCTAGATGGTAGCGAAAGCTATGATGTAAAAGGCGAACCAGCACCGGGGGCAACTTTAGAATTAGTGATCACTCGTAAAAATGGTGAAGTAGTCACTGTGCCAATGAAATGCCGATTAGATACGCAAGAAGAGCTTTCTATTTATGCGGCAGGCGGTGTATTGCAACGCTTTGCACAAGACTTTTTAGAAGCAACGCAAGCATCATAAGGACATAAAAAAGATGTTTAAACCACAAATTAAAGTGCCAGCGACCTATATGCGTGGCGGCACCAGTAAAGGCGTGTTTTTTAATTTAACTGATTTACCTGAGCCTGCCCAAGTGGCAGGCGAGGCACGCGATAACTTATTACTGCGCGTTATTGGTAGCCCAGATGCGTACGGTAAACAAACCGATGGTATGGGTGGCGCAACCTCAAGTACCAGTAAAACGGTAATTTTGAGTAAGAGTGAACAGCCCGATCATGATGTTGATTATTTATTTGGTCAAGTTGCTATCGATAAGCCATTCGTTGATTGGAGTGGTAACTGCGGCAATTTAACCTCTGCTGTGGGCGCGTTTGCCATCAGCAATGGTTTAGTTGATAAAAGCAGAGTGCCTGATAATGGCATTGCTATTGTGCGTGTATGGCAGGCTAACATTAAAAAAAGCATTTTAGTGCATGTACCTATGGCCAACGCTCAAGTACAAGAAACCGGTGACTTTGAGTTAGATGGTGTTACCTTTCCTGCCGCTGAAGTAAAGCTGGAATTTATTGACCCTGCTGATGGTGATGGCGCGTTATTCCCAACAGGTAATGTGGTGGATGACATAGAAGTGCCAGGCGTGGGGACATTAAAAGCAACCATGATCAACGCAGGTATTCCGACTATTTTTGTAAATGCCAGCGATATTGGTTATTCCGGTACTGAGCTGCAAGATGATATTAATAGCGATAATACGGCGTTAACTATGCTTGAAAGCATTCGTGCCCATGGCGCAGTAAAAATGGGCTTAATTAAGAATATTAATGAAGCGCAAGCACGCCAGCATACGCCTAAAGTGGCTTTTGTTGCTCCAGCAAAAGACTACACAGCCTCAAGTGGTAAGCAGGTTAATGCCAGCGATATAGATTTGTTAGTACGTGCAATGTCAATGGGTAAGTTACACCATGCCATGATGGGCACAGCCGCCGTGGCTATTGGCACAGCAGCCGCAATTGACGGAACATTAGTTAATTTGGCCGCTGGTGGCGGTGCTATTAACGAGGTTAATTTTGGTCACCCATCGGGCACACTTAAAGTAGGTGCCGAGGCGGTTGTTACAAATGGCCAATGGCAAGTGACTAAAGCGAGTATGAGCCGCAGCGCACGTGTATTAATGGAAGGCTGGGTAAGAGCGCCATTTGATTTTTAAACATTATATAATAGCTGATGGCTATGAGAGCATCAGCTTTATAGTTACCATGGAGTTTAAAATAAATCGTTAATTATCCAAGGTTATAACACTGCTGTTTTTTATTTTTTATAAAGCGCTCAAATTCATTATTTGCACGCATAATCGCTATTTCTGCGTTGATATCATCTAAGATAAATTGCCAATTAGGCGTACTTTTACTGATTTCATAACACAGGGCTTTGTATTCTATGCTTGGCGTTAATGCAACTAGCGCACTAAGCATCCTCTTTTTTCTCTAGCTGATAATTGTGATTTATAAATACTGGCTTTTAGCACTTCTAAGTCGTCAACAATAAGCTCAACCCGACCATTTAAAAGCAAATGAATAAGCTGATACTCACTGTTAGCAACGATGGTTTTTATTTCGCCTTGTTCAATAAGTTCATCTAATTATTTACTATTTGTATATGAGCGTACCCCCCCATAACCCTGTTTTTTTACAGACTCAATACTGCCATCGTAATCTATACTGTGATCTCTAAGTGCTACAAATGATAAGTCGCCATTAGGAATGGGCTCAGATAACGCCAATAACGGATTACGTGTTTTGGTTAAAGTGTTTTCTGACATTACATCGTCACTAATAAAATACTCAGGAAATAAAATATCAGCTTTACCTAATTCAGCTTCACGAACGGCACGCGTCCAAGGGTAAAACTCCATATGTACACCATAGCCGCTTTTGTATTTCTTTCCGGGAAGCGTGATGTTTTTATTGTCGACCGTATAGGTTACTGGCGCAGGTTGTGCGTAAGTGAAAAATGATAGCACTAAGGCAGCGATTAAAAATATTCTCATGAGGGTAATGCATTTTATCTTTAATTTTAAGTTTAGTGCGTTATTTGGAATAAACAACTTAAATAGTGAGGTTCTTCTAGAACAATTAAATATAGCCTTAAAAAGCGATAGCTATTAACATGCAAAGGTAAGTAATTTCACTTTAAAACGACATAACAACTAAAAGTCTTTTTTACTAGAGGGAATTTTTATGGCTAACAAGCCAATAAGTGAAGACAATCCATTTGCTAATTTATCTGATGTACAGTGTGAGCAGATCCAAAATTGGTACCAAAAGCATATTTCTTCAACTTTACATTCTTTACTTAGAGGCAGTAAGTCTGGGCAAATTATTGAGAGTAAGTTAGAAAGTACTTTAAATAAAGCATTCTCTCAGAGCAAACAGCTTACTACTTATGCTATTGAGGGGAATTCAAGTATTAAATTAAAAAATGCCAGTGTTATGGCTGAGCTTAATGATACCCGTGATTTGTTTTATGGCGCGCAAGTTAAAATAAATATACTAGAGCAAAAAATAACAACCAGTGCTCAAGAAATACAATTATTAGAGACAGAAAAAAGCGAGCTGCAATTAGAAGTACGTAGCTTAAAGCAACGTTTAAATCACGTACTTTCAAAGCTAGAATCGCAAGGAGTCTCATTCCAAAAAAGCCATTATGTAGGACGTATATTAGTCCAGGCTTTGCGAGCAAGTTTTGAAAATTGGCAGCAAACTCCACAAGGAGAGCCCTTTAAAAATCATGATTTTTACAAGCTTTTCCCGCGTGTTTTGTACTCAAGCTTATTAAAGGAAATAGAAAAATTGCTAGGGGAGCAAGATTATAATCAAATCGAGCGTTCACTTAGTGATTTTGTGTTTAAGCAAAAGGGCTCGCCTGTAGAAAATTGGCCAGATGAAGACCCGATTTACGAGACGCGATTAATTAACCAAAAGCAGTCAGAGCTGTTAATAAAATTACATAGCCAACATCTGCAACGAAAAAACTTTACGTCCTATTTAGAAAAACGCCTTTCTAGTACTGGTTTTACCCATAAACACAGTGATTTATTGATGACTTTAGTTGAGTTTGCGACACACGATGAAAATAGCAAATTTTCTAGTTATTGCCATTAAATGATAAGCAAAGCTGATGGGTAGAAAATAAGCGCTACTAAAGATTATGTTGTAAGCCAAGCTGCTCTAATCTAGTTGCAAAAGTATTTTGTGAGAGTGCTTTTTTTACTAATTTATAAAGCGTGTTTATACCAAGTTGCTGTGTTGGACGAATTAATAACTGGTTTTTATACGTTTGCGCGACGCGTTCAGATATAAGCAGCTTTTTTTTACTTTCTGGGTATTTATTGAGGTATTGATTTAAGTAAGAACGGGTAACAATCGCCATATCGCTGCGTTTTTTTAATACTAATTTAATACTTTTTTTATGACTGCTCAGTAACGTCATTTTATATTCGTTTTCAAGTATTGATGGATTGTTTTCAAAGTTTGCTAACTGATAATGATAGCCTAAAATCCCAATGAGGGTTTTATCGTCTAAGTTATCAAACCAAGCTTGTGACTTTGCAAATTGCTTTAAAGCAATAAATACTTCGCTGTCTGTTGCTATCACAGGGGAGTTACTGATTATATGGTTGCCTTGCAGCCACCCCCAGTTTGGATCTTCAAAAAATACCGCATCGAACAAACCTTGCTGATAATCTTTAAAGCGCCGAATAGGTGTGGTGAGCACAAGCTCAAAATGATAGTCAGATTGTATTTTATTGAGTTCGCTAATTAGCTCTACGGTGAGACCTGAAGCACGGCCGTCAACAATCTCTACGTAGGGAGGAAATTCATAGCCACCCACTTTGACCAGAGTTTTAGCTTGAACTTGCCCAGCAAAAATAAATAGCAATAGTAATGTAATGAGTGCGGCAGACTTCACAGGTAAATCCTTTCCTAGAATACTTTCTGATATTTAATCTTATAAGATAGCCTACTTGTTAACATAGTATTAATTTTCAAGCAATAAATTCTGACTTTGCAACGTGATTAAATGGATGTTACCTGATATTTATTAAGGAAGTTTAGAGCGTGAGCGTTTTTTCTTGGTATGTTTTTTGATGTTGGGCGTTGCTTGATGGTGGTAGGTTACACAATGTCGGGTGGCGCGGCTTCGCCACTTAACCGACCTACGTTCCCAACAATTAACGTAGGTTGGATAAGCCGGAGGCGTCATCCGACGATGTTGGATAATTCGGAGGCGTCATCCGACGATGTTGGGTAATTCAAAGGCGTCGTCCGACGATGTTGGATAATTCAAAGGCGTTATCCTACGATATTGAATAACCCAGAGGTATTAGCCGTTTATTATAAGGAGATTTTTTGTGAGATATCGTCGAAATTATCAACCGAGAGGAACGTATTTTTTTACGGTTAATTTGCAGGATCGTAAAGAGTCATTATTGGTTGAGCATATTGATTTATTGCGTGGAACTGTACGCTGGGTAAAAATGCATAAACCATTTTATATTGATGCGTGGGTGGTGTTGCCTGATCATATACATGCAGTGTTAACTTTACCCAAAGGTGATAGCGATTATTCTGGCCGTTGGCGCGAAATTAAAAAACGTTTTTCTAAAGGCTTGCCTAAAAACGAATATTTATCACTCGCACGCGTTAATAAAAATGAACGAGGGATTTGGCAACGCCGTTTTTGGGAGCATACCATTGTTGATGAACGTGATTATTGGCACCATGTAAATTATGTGCATTTTAACCCGCTTAAACATGGTTTGGTTGAACGGGTGGTTGATTGGCCTTATTCAAGCTTTCATAAAGCGGTCGCATCAGGAATGTACAGCCGTAATTGGTGTGGGGAATAATATAATATATTTTATGTCGGGTGTTTCACCCATGTCGGGTGGCGCGGCTTCGCCACTTAACCGACCTACGTTCTTTTTGAATTGGTACGACCGAGTGGATTCGAACCACCGACCTCTACCATGTCAAGGTAGCGCTCTAACCAGCTGAGCTACGGTCGTACAATTTTTTTAGGATTCTTAAATGTTGGTACGACTGAGTGGATTCGAACCACCGACCTCTACCATGTCAAGGTAGCGCTCTAACCAACTGAGCTACAGTCGTACTATGAGTTTACGTACTATTTAATTCATCCATGAAGCTTCATCCTGTCGGCGTCCTGCCTCCACCTCGGTTGGCTGCGAAGCTTCGCTTCGGTCCAATCTCGCCCAACTGAGCTACAGTCGTACTTCTGTATTTAAGAATTGTTAATTGCTTAACAACGGTCGCTAATATATAGCGTGATGAGTGGTGAATCAAGCATGTTTATGTTATTTGAGTTTATTTGCCGTTTTTTTATTCATATTGGACTGATTTCGCACGTTTTATAAAATTTTTGCCACCAGATAACATGCTCTTTTGCTGACGCTTTTAGCTGAGCGAGTAAGTTGTTAGAATTTGGGTCAAGTAGGGCATTTACCGCTTCGCTACTCACTGCTTGATTAAACCATAGCTGCATATAAAGCGGCTGCAATGTTTCTAAATACCCGCTCAGCTGTGCTTGATAAGGCTGTATTTGTTTTAAATAATATTTATTAAATATATTACTGACAATTTTAGCTTGCTGCTTGTTTTTACCTTTAGGGCAAATATCTTCTACTACTAATGAATTTACAAACTGGGTTGCTGTATGATTTAAGCTAATTTGTTCTCGCACAGCTTGAATAAGCTGTTGGTCAAATTTGTATTTGTTGAGCGTTTCAAGCGCTGACAAAATATCATCGCTGTTTATTGCCATACTCCCTTTAGTTTCTATTTGGTGTTTAATGGTCGTTAGCTTTTTAAGCGCCTCAACCGTGTCACTAAACCCAGCCGGTTGGGTGCTGAGTTCTTGGCCAGTTAGCTGCCAAGTGCTGCTTAGTTCAGGTTCACTATATAAAACATTATTAAAATAATAAGTGAGTTGAGTTTGTTTTTGGTTTTTTGCCGCTGTAATTTTACTGTGAACGTTGCTTTGTTTATCTAAGGTGTTTAAACAGTTTTGCGCGCTTTGAATAAAATCTATTTGGTACTTCAATTGGCTAGCAGCGGTGGCGGTTTTGCCTAATTGATTATTATGCTCGCTTATCAGAACATTAAGTTTACATTGGCTAATACCAGCTAGTTCAGTTATGCCAATTTTAATGGCAGGTTGCAACGCTTCAACTGGCTTTACTAAGGCTAATTGTTGCAGTGGCTTTGTGTGTGGCTCAGGCGTTTGTAAGGTATTACTTAAGCGAGACAAATAGGTTTTATTTGCCTCACTGGGCTGCTCTGAGCAGCCCAAAAGCACCATACAACATGCCGCCAATAACCAATTAACCGGCAGTTTGGTATAGATTGATTGTTTAAGTGAGAATAAATGGTTCACGTTTAAATCGCCTATGAACGGTCAGCATCAGTAGTATAGCTGCAACTGATAAGCCAACGATAATGCCTATCCAAAAACCATGCGGGCCCATTGCTGGCACTATCATGTCTGTTCTTGCTAATACGTAGCCTAAACTAAAGCCGATTAACCAATAAGAAATAAAAGTAATATACGAAATCGGCGCTGTGTGTTTTAAACCACGTAAAATACCGTTTGCAGCTACTTGTAATGCATCAGGAAGTTGGTAAATACAGGCTAAAATCATAATTGATGAAGCAAGCGCAAGTACCGCAGGGCTATCGCTATATAATTGGTTAATCACATCACGCCCTATAAATGTAATAAAAGCGATAAACAACGCAACCATAGCCGCCATAATATAACTTGTTGATACTGCAACTTTTAATTGATCTAAATGATTCTGCCCAAATAAATTACCAATTCGTATGCTAATGGCAATTGAGAGGCTCAGAGGCATCATAAATAATAGTGCCGTAACACTGGCTGCAATTTGATGGCCAGACACAGCCACCGCACCCAAATGCGCAATAAACAAGGGAATACAGGCAAACAAGGTCACTTCAAAAAAAGTAGCGAGTGAAATAGGAATACCGAGTTTGGTAATAATACCAATGGTTTTAAAATTGGGTTTTTCAAAGCCAGTTAATAGGCCTTTGGCATCTATTTTTTTACTCAGCTGGCAATAAGTAACTTGCGCAATAGCCATTACAGTAAATACCAGTGCGGTGGCAATACCACAGCCAGCGCCCCCAAATGCGGGTAGACCAAATAAGCCCTTAATAAAAATATAATTGAGTGGGATATTTACCGCAAGTCCGAGTAGGCTGATATAAAACGCAGGCTTGGTCATCCCCATGCCTTCGGTCATATTTCTATACACGGTAAAAATTAAAAAACCAAATACACCCCATTTAACAAAATGAATGTAATCAAAAGCAAGTCCCGCAATCGCCGGGCTAGTATCAAGCTGTAAAATAACGGTGTTAGCAAGCTGGGCAGCACAAAAACCTGCAATACTTAAAAGGAGCGTTAAATAAAGCGCTTGCTGAAAATAATGGCTAATGCCGTTGCGGTCTTTAGCACCCGCAAATTGAGCAATGACTCCCGTTAGGGCTAATAGAATACCTTGTATTGCTAATAGAATTGGGTTCCATATTCCTGTAGCAATTGAGAGGGCGGCAAGATCGGTAGGGCTCACTTGTCCGGCCATAATGGTATCAACCACTGACATTAATACTAAGGTCACTTGTGCTAAAAAAACGGGAAAGGCGAGGGAAAGTAAACGTTTAGCTTCCCAACTACAAAAAGTCATAAAAAACAGCTATTCAGAAAAACATGGGCGCATTGTAATCTATTGTGATTGCTCTATCTATGTAGACAATCAGCGAATCTATTTAATTGCTGCATAAGCTTACTTTTGTTGCGAATAAAAGTGCTCTTAAGTGAATTATTTTAGCGATTGATACGTTAAACTAGCACTTTGTTAGAAAGAGAAGCGATTTTTATGTTTACCGGTATTATTCAAACTCAAGCAAAAGTAGTCTCTAGAACCCATACGCAGGGTGTATTACGTTTAGTCGTTTCTGTTAATGAGCAATACGTAAAGCATTTAGACTTAGGTGCTAGCATCGCTATAAATGGTTGCTGCTTAACGGTAGTTAAAGTAGAGCTTAGTAATCAAGATGTAGTGGCTCAAGTGCATTTTGATGTTATTGACGAAACTTTGCAGCTTACTAACCTTGGACAACTGGAATTGGGTAGTTTAGTCAATTACGAGCGTTCTGTGTCGTTTGGTACTGAGCTGGGTGGGCACATAGTCTCTGGTCATATTCATTGTACTGCCAAAATAGTGCAAATAGTTAAACTAGAAAACAACTATAAAATACAGCTCAGCCTGCCACAAAAATGGCAAAAATATGTGTTATACAAAGGGTTTGTATCTATTAATGGCGCCAGTTTAACGGTTGGCAATATTGATGAGCATGGCTTTTGGCTGCATTTAATACCAGAAACACTCGATATTACTAATTTAGGTGCAGCCGTTGTAGGTGATGAGTTTAATATAGAAGTTGATCAGCAAACATACACTATTATAAACACCGTCGAAAACTACATGCGCCAACATAGCTAAAATATTTGTTCGTCATCGCTGTCCACGTGTAACTCTAATTTATTACGTGCATAGTCTATATGCATATTTAAATGAATTAGATTACAGCAGGCGCTGCATTCTTCATAGTAGTCTTGGTCGCCCATACTGGCATCAAGGTCTAAATGAATATGGTGTCCACAATGTGGGCAGGCGATACGTTGTGATAAAAAGTCTTTCATAACACCCCCTTAAAAATTAAGTTATTTTACCTAGATAGCACATAACGGCTTAACACTAGGTAGCTTAAACTCTGACTAAATGATTTACTTATATTGAGCTATCAACAGTCACTTATTACAAGTAAATACAATGCAATTAGCGTTAAAAATAACACTCGAATAGATTTATTTTTTAGAGTTCAAGTATAAGTATAGTGCTTATATTTTGTTTACTCATTTATTTAAGTTTAGTAGTTTTTCAACGTGTTCTTTAGCCTGATTTAAGTAATGGCCTGCATAAATATTGGCGTGGTTTAAAATAGGGTAAAGCTGATAAATAAGCTTACGATGTTGGTAGTTCTGAGAGAGTGGATAATGATGATTATAGGCGCTATAAAATTCATCGGGTAATGGGGCAAAAAGCTCACTCATAGCAATATCGACCTCCCGATCACCGTAATAGCAAGCAGGGTCAAATAGGGTCGGAATATTATTTACAAATCCCATGTTTCCGCGCCAAAAGTCGCCATGTAATAACGAGGGCAAAACATGATGATTATGCAGTTGCTCTTTTACTAAATTTATCAGTTGTTCGGGGTCTGCCAGCACAATGTCTTTTTCAGCTAATAGCTGTAATTGCCAACCAATACGTTCTTCTGCAAAAAATACATCCCATTTTTTATGCCATTGATTTGGTTGAGGCGTAGAGCTTAAATAATTGTCTGTATCAAAACCAAACATCGCTTGCTCGTGTTTTTGATGTAACATGGCAAGGTGTTCACCCATCGTTGACCAATGCGTGTGGGGAAGGTCATCAAGTGTAAGCCACTCTAATACAATAAACGCATATTCTATATTGGCGCCAGTTGTAATACAGTCGGGCACCATAAATATACTGTTTTGAGTGAGTTGTTTTAAGCCCTGTGCTTGTGCTTCAAAGCGATCAAGCTCATTTTTTTGCGCAATTTTAACTAAATAATTGTGCTTGCCATCACTTATATGGAAAAGCTTATCGGTTGATGTGTTTTGCAACTGACGTTTATGGGTGTGTTTAAAATCGTAATGGATAGCCTGACTGATCTGTTGATTGATTGTTTTCCACATAACAATTGCTCACCTTTTAAACCTATAAATAAACTATGGCAAAAAGGGATTAAATAAACAAATTAATCGGTGTAAAATTAAGACTATCAATTTCTGATACAAATCACTGAAATGGAATAAAAATGAATAAAAGTTTTATCACTAACTTATTGGCAGCGTGTTGTGTTGTTATTGGTTTTGTATTTGATCAAGCCATTGTACTTTCGGTGGGCTTATTTGCACTCTCTGGTGCGGTTACAAACTTACTCGCTATTCATATGCTATTTGAAAAAGTCCCGTTTTTATATGGATCGGGGGTGATTGCGCTCAAGTTTGAAAGCTTTAAAGTAGCTATAAGAAATTTAATACTTACGGAGTTCTTTTCTGAGCATAAAATAGACAAGCTTCTAAGCAAGGCGCAGCCAACGATAGACTTTGAATCGGTAATTGAAAAGGTAGATTTAAATCCCGCTTTCGATAATTTGTTAGTGGTGATAGAGCAATCACAATTTGGCAGCATGCTGGCAATGTTTGGCGGTACAGAGGCGGTAGAGCCAATGCGAGAAAAATTTATCGAAAAAATGCAATTATCACTGGTGCAAATAAGCGGCACCGACGATTTTAAAATGCTACTAAGCGATATGCTTACTCAAGGCAATAACGCGGAAAGTTTACATAATACAGTACTCAAATTAGTGGATGAACGCTTAGATGAACTCACCCCTAAAATGGTAAAAGAAATAATTCAAACTATGATCCGCGAACACTTAGGCTGGCTCGTTGTATGGGGTGGGGTATTTGGTGGCTTGTTTGGTTTGTTGGCAGCGCTTATTTAATAATAAATACACGTTAAGCAGGTACTAAGCCCTGCTTAACGTGTTTGATTCGCGTAAATTGACCGTATTAAAAACCGATTTTCTAGTCATAATTTAGGTTATTTAGATCCCGCCATAATAACCACCATCGGTTTATTTACCTTTGCCAAATCCCTTATTGATGTGTTGGTGGTAGCCTCAATATTGAAAAAGCGTGCAGATTTGTCTAAATCATAAAGCGCTACAAAATCATTCATTGATAAATTATTGCAGCGTAATTTTTTGCCAATTACATGCTTGTTGGTATGGAGATCTTTAATTGTTTTGTGCAGTGTCAGTTGCTTGTTAGACACAACAGCCATGCAAACTTGTGTACCGGGTGATGAATCAGCGGCAACAAAAGTGGTTGCCTCTTTGTTTATGTGCAATTTAAGTATTGCTTAATGTAGCCGAAATCTTGTTAACTGAATGGGGCAAGCTGTAATAAGATGTGCATATAAATCATGCAATTTGTAGGGTGTATGAAAAGTTGTTCATAAGTAACCTGAACTATGAATAATGAATCTATCTCAAGCAGCTATTTTCAGCGCTAACTGCGTTGAATTTACTTGCAATAGGCCCGCTATTGACACGAAAATTCGCCTTGTTTTCACTGTAAATTTCTAGCTGGAGAAAACAAACCAAGTTATTAATATAATTTAATATGTTAGTAAATCTCTTAACCAGAGTTCAGGTTAAGTAATTTATTTTTGACACACTTTAGCGTTTTCATACTGAAATATTTTTTCAGACTGTTATTATCGCGCCCTAAATTTGTGGCATTTTAAATTTTTGGAGCGCAATTGTGAATAAAACGTTAGCCAGTTACTACCAGCAAGCTTATGCATGTGAGCAACAGCATTTTAACCAATGTTTTTATTGCGGCTGTGAGGCAACAGAGCGCGATCATTGCCCGCCATTACACATGCTACAAAGTATTATTGATTTAGGCGAAGAAGCTGATTTTGTTGCTATTGCGGCTTGTTATGAATGCCATGCATTACTTCACAATGAGCGCCTAATGACCATTGATGAGCGTTTTAGTAAGCTTAAAAAGAAACTATCAAATAAATACGCCAAGCCCTTACGTGTTTACAACATGTGGGAAGAAAGCGAGCTTGGCGACATGAGCGATGAATTTGCGCACAGCATTAAAGCAGGCATGAAACTCGGTAAAGAAGCGGCTGAGCGACTCGCCTTTACAGGGTTTAGTTATGCCACTGAAGAAGCGCGCATTACGGTGCGCGAAAAAACCAAAGAGTTTGATGTAGAAGGCACCGTATTTACCGACTTCAAAGAAGCGCTTAACTATTGCATTACTGTATTAAAAGTACAAAAAAGTGATTTTTATAAAATTTTAGTCGAGGATTATCAAGGCGATTTTAATAAGGCATTGAGCCAATACAGGCATCGTCATGATAAAGTCACCGCCGCAAAAGATGGTAATACATTAATTAAAGATTTTTCAAAATTACATAAGCAAAATTCGGATTTTGTAACCCGAACGATTAAACACTTTATTAGTAAAGATCCATCGCTCACCACAGAAGGGGCACTGGATAAGCTTTATAACAATTATATAAAAAAATAATTACAGAAACTCACCTTAAATAACGGCCTTTTCACCTGTTTTTTTAGCTTTATGCGTTTGCTTTCGCTAAAGTAGTAAAAAACAGGAGAACCTAAAAACATGCAAAAATTTGCTCCCTCATTGTTAGCTGTTGGTTTAGCAGCGGCTCTTGTTGGTTGCCAAGAAAGCGGCCCGCAAGACGCAAAAGTAACCATTAATAAAAACCCATACCCAAGTACTTATCAACCCGTTGCTACATCAAGCACATTAATTACCAATGCCACTGTATTAACAGGCACGGGTGAGCGTTTAGATGAAGCCGATGTATTACTTGTTGATGGTAAAGTACAGCAAGTTGGTAAAGATTTAACCGCTAACGCAGACACCACTATAGATGCGCAAGGCAAATGGGTAACACCAGGTATTATTGATGTTCACTCTCATTTAGGTGCTTATCCAAATCCGTCGGTTGAGTCTCACCAAGATGGCAACGAAATGACTAGCCCAAATACAGCAGAAGTATGGGTTGAGCATTCAATTTGGCCACAAGATCCAGGCTTTAATCGCGCACGTGAAGGCGGTATTACCTCGTTACAAATTTTACCAGGTTCAGCTAATTTATTTGGTGGACGTGGCGTTACCCTTAAAAATGTACCGGCTCACACCATGCAAGGGATGAAGTTTCCTGATGCACCATACGGTTTAAAAATGGCGTGTGGTGAAAACCCTAAACGCGTTTATGGCCGTAAAGGTGAATTACCGATGACACGTATGGGTAATATGGCAGGCTATCGCACAGCTTGGATTGGGGCGCAAGAGTACAAGCGTGCTTGGGACAAATACGATGCTGATTACGCTGCGGGTAAAAACCCAGAAGCTCCACACCGCGATATTAAATACGATACCCTACGTGGTGTTTTAGAAGGTGAGGTTCGTATTCACAATCACTGTTATAAAGCTGAAGAAATGGCGATGATGATCGACCTTTCTAAAGAGTTTAATTATCACGCGGGTACATTCCATCACGGTATTGAAGCCTATAAAATCGCAGATTTACTGGCTGAAAATGGCTCGTGTGCAGCACTTTGGCCAGACTGGTGGGGCTTTAAAATGGAAGCCTACGATATGGTACAAGAGAACGTAGCGATTGTTGATGCAGTTAAAAACTCATGTGCCGTTGTGCATTCAGACTCAGATACGACGATTCAGCGCTTAAATCAAGAAGCCGCAAAAGTCATGTACAGTGCAAACCAAAATGGTTTTGATATTTCTGAGCAGCATGCAATTAAGTGGATCACGGCTAATGCCGCTAAATCACTCGGCATTGAAGATAAAACAGGCTCACTTGAAGCGGGTAAACAAGCTGATGTGGTTATTTGGAATCAAAGCCCATTTAGCGTTTACGCAAAAGCAGAGCAAGTGTTTGTTGATGGCGCAAAAGTTTACGATAGAAACGATAGCGCGTTCCAAGCACAAAGTGATTTTATGTTAGGTCAACAATAAGGAGCACCCAGAATGAAAAAATTATCACGTTCGTTTTCGCTTTCTCTGGTTGCTGCAGGGTTACTAGCATCGGGTGCGGTGAGCGCTCAATCTCTTGCTATTATTAATGCAACTTTACATACATCCTCAGATCAAGGCGTATTAGAGTCTGCCAGCATCGTAATGAATGATGGCAAAATTACTGCAATCAATCCTAGCGATGTTAAAGCAGATAAAATTATTGATGCCAAAGGTCAAATCGTGACCCCTGGTTTTATTGCCACTGTAAATCAACTTGGTTTAGTTGAAGTCGGTGCGGTTGCAGGCTCTCGCGATGCGGGAGAAGAAAAAGCAGGTATTGATTTTGATGCAAGCTTGGCATTTAACCCTCGTTCAAGCCTAATCCCTTATGCACGCAAAGGCGGTGTTACTCGTGACTTAATCACCCCGTACGGCGGTGACAGCATATTTGCGGGCCTTGCCAGTGTGGTGGATTTAAGTGGCAGCTTTGAAAGCGTACTTAAAAAACAAGCGGCATTAGTGGTTCATTTGGGTGAGCGAAGCAAAGGCTCTCGTGCATTTACATTGCAAACACTGATCAATAAGTTAGATGAGCACCAAACCAAAGCAAGCAAAGAAGCTAAAAAAGACGATGCTAAGCCAAGTGCTGAAGATAAAATAATGGCTAAAGTACTAAAAGGCGATATGCCATTACTAATTAGTGTGTCGCGTGCATCGGATATTGTTGAACTTATAAAAGTGAAACAGCAGTTTGGGGTAAATATTGTTCTTAATGGTGCGCAAGATGCCGTTGTAGTTAAAGATCGTATCGCAAAAGCGGGTATTCCTGTGATCATCAGTGCAATGGATAACTTACCAGGCAGTTTTGATTCATTACATGCAAGCCTAAATAATGCCGGCATACTAGAAAAAGCAGGTGTTAAAGTACTTTTAACTGTGGGTGGCGATGCCAGTCATAATGTTTACCAGCTCCGCTATGATGCCGGTAATGCAGTGTCTTATGGTATGAGCCAGCAAGGCGCATTAAAAGCGATGACTTCAAATGTGGCTGATGTATTTGGTATTAATGCCGGTAGCCTAGAAGTAGGTAAAGCCGCTGATGTTGTAATGTGGAGTAATGATCCGTTTGAGCTGAGCAGCCACGTAAATAAAATGTTTATTAATGGGGTTGAGGTAAGTACTGAATCTCGCCAAGATAAACTGCGTGAGCGCTATACAACAGAGTCGAACATGCCACGCGCGTACACAAAATAAACTTTTAAAGTTGAATTGAAAAGGCCGCATTAGCGGCCTTTTTTACGAATACCTTTTTCTTAGGCACAAAAAAGGCGCTCTATGGGCGCCTTTTCGTTCATTTAACTGATTTATACTAGTTTAGATAAAATCTCGTTAAATGTTGTGCTTGGGCGCATTGCTTTAAAAGCTGCATCGTCATTTGGCTGGAAGTATCCGCCAATGTCCATTGCTCGGCCCTGTGCATCGTTTAGCTCGCTAACAATTTGCTCTTTGTTAGTTTCAAGGTCGCTAGCAATTTGCGTAAATTGCGCTTTAAGCTCGCTGTCATCATTTTGCTTAGCAAGTTCTTGTGCCCAGAATAAAGATAAGAAGAAATGAGAACCACGGTTATCAATCTCTTTTACTTTACGTGAAGGCGACTTGTTTTCAGCTAAGAATGTGCCGGTAGCTTTATCAAGTGTATCTGCAAGTACTTGTGCTTTTTTGTTACCTGTTGTTGTGCTTAGGTGCTCAAGTGACGCAGCAAGTGCTAAGAATTCACCTAAAGAATCCCAACGTAAGTGGTTTTCTTTTTCAAATTGTTGAACGTGCTTAGGAGCAGAGCCACCTGCACCAGTTTCAAATAAACCACCGCCATTCATTAGTGGCACAATTGAAAGCATTTTAGCACTGGTACCCAATTCTAAAATTGGGAATAAATCTGTTAAGTAATCACGTAACACGTTACCCGTTACAGAAATTGTGTCTTTACCTTCTTTGATGCGTGCTAGTGAGAACAAGGTTGCATCCATTGGCGATAAAATTTGAATATCTAGGCCAGCAGTGTCGTGATCTGGCAGGTATTTATTTACTTTTTTGATTAGCTCAGCATCGTGTGCACGTTCTGCATCTAACCAGAAAATTGCCGGATTACCTGTTGCGCGAGCGCGGTTTACTGCAAGTTTAACCCAATCTTGAATAGGTGCATCTTTAACCTGACACATGCGCCAGATATCGCCTTTCTCAACACTGTGCTCAAGTAACGTATTACCGTTTGTGTCTACAACACGGATAGTACCGTCAGCTTTTGCTTCAAATGTTTTATCGTGTGAGCCGTACTCTTCTGCTTTTTGAGCCATAAGGCCAACGTTTGGTACGCTACCCATAGTAGTAGGATCAAATGCACCGTGCTCTTTACAAAAATCAATCGTTGCTTGGTAAACGCCAGAGTAACAACGATCTGGAATTACAAAGCTTGTATCTTGTAATTTATCGTCTTTATTCCACATTTGACCGCTTGAACGAATTGCAGCAGGCATAGAGGCATCGATGATCACATCACTTGGTACGTGTAAGTTTGTAATACCGCGATGAGAATCAACCATTGCGATAGCAGGGCGGTCAGCGTAAACAGCTTGAATGTCAGCTTCAATTTCTTCGCGCTTAGCGTCATCTAAAGTTTGAATTTTAGAGTACACATCGCCTAAACCGTTATTTACATCAACACCTAGCTCTTCAAAAAGTGCACCGTGTTTTGCAAAAACGTCTTTGTAAAATACTTTTACAGCGTGACCAAAGATGATTGGATCAGATACTTTCATCATGGTCGCTTTCATATGAAGCGAAAATAACACGCCTTTTTCTTTAGCTGCATTAATTTCATCTTCCAGGAATGCTTGTAATTTTGCAGCACTTATACGTGATGCATCAATAACTTCACCAGCAAGTAGCGGTGTGCTTTGCTTAAGTACAGTGATATCGCCATTAGCCGCTACGTGTTCAATACGAACATCCGTTGCTTCATCAACAGTTAGTGACTGCTCTGAACCAAAGAAGTCACCTTCTTCCATACTTGCAACATAAGACTGCGAATCTTTGCTCCATGCACCCATAGAATGTGGGTTATTACGTGCATATTCTTTTACTGAACTTGGTGCGCGACGGTCAGAGTTACCTTCACGAAGTACAGGGTTTACTGCACTGCCTTTAATTTTGTCATAGGCGGCTTGAATTGCTTTTTCTTCATCGTTTTTAGGTTCTACAGGGTATTCTGGAAGTGCATAACCTTTTTCTTGAAGCTCTTTAATTACAGCGCGAAGTTGTGGAACTGAGGCACTGATGTTTGGTAATTTAATGATGTTAGCTTCTGGTGTTTTTGCCATTTCGCCAAGTTCTGCAAGTGCATCACCAATGCGTTGTTCTTCTGTTAGGTAATCCGGGAAGCTCGCAATTACACGACCAGCGAGTGAGATGTCGCGTGTTTCAACTTCAACACCTGCCGCATTTGTGTACGCTTGGATAATTGGTAACAACGAATACGTTGCTAATGCCGGAGCTTCGTCCGTTTTTGTGTAGATAATTTTTGATGTCATCATCATTCCTAGATAGTAGGCCGCATTGGCCAAATTCAACAATGCAAAGATATCATCGCCTAATACCTTGTAAATAAAGCATTAATATATGCAATGAAAAGTCTGTTAGGTGTTGGTACTCGTATAACCTAAACAAGGTGAGAATAATCACACCTGACGGACTAGTGTCTCTTATAACTAAAATTTATGTAAATACAAATTAGCCATTAGGCTAAAGTAATTACGTTTTACAGGATAAAGAGTGTAACAAGCTTGGCTAAAAAGGGCTAGGATTACGCGCCAAACGCCAGTAGTTAAACATCTAACAGTGAAATTATTGGGGTAGATAAAATAAAATCAAGGAGTGGGGTTGAAATAACGAACAATGAAGCAATTATTACGGAAGTGATTAGGGGTTTTAGGGAATTAAGCGAGGATCTAAACAGGTCGCTCGCTTTAGTCTCATATTTACAATCACTCTAAAATATCACCGTTAGGGGCAATATTAGTAGCGTGTAGACCTTTAGGGCCTTGTTGTAATTCGAAGGTAACATCTTGACCAGCTTTAAGTGTCTTGTATCCGTCCATTACAATAGTGGAGTAATGAGCAAAAATGTCGTTCTCGCAACCGTCTTCTACGATGAAACCAAAACCTTTGGCGTTGTTGAACCATTTGACTTTACCACAAGCCATACTTCTACATCCTTCTATAAGTTGACTAATTTAGTTATCCTAAACTGTATTGTTTGCTAGACTGACTAAGGTTTAATCAATCACCATTTGACTGTAGTTTATTTAAGCAACCAGTCAAGTGTTTTGGGTTATTTTTTAACATTTTATTTATTTTTTTATTCAAGTTTGCTTGAGTTACAAAGACAAGACTATATTTAATTATGAGTGGTATGAAAGATTCTGGTGTTATCGACACCGTTCGCGATAGTGAAAAGCAAAAGTTGCAGCCACCGCGAAAATATAAAGTTGTGTTAAACAACGATGATTACACGCCGATGGATTTTGTAATTGAGATCTTGATGACGTTTTTTAATATGGATAGCGATAGAGCAACTGATGTGATGCTGCAAATACATCAGCAAGGTAAGGGCATTTGTGGTGTTTACAGCGCAGATGTAGCACATACCAAGGCTGAGCAAGTTAACCGCTACTCAAGGGATAACGAGCATCCACTGCTATGTAGTTGTGAGCAGGAATAAATACCACAAAGGTGAACTTTCATCTTTGAAGTGCGGTATAAAATTATTATCTCTGTAAGGGGTTGCCAATGCTAAATAAAGACTTAGAACTAACTTTGAACACCGCGTTTCGTGAAGCGCGTACACGTCGTCATGAGTTTATGACCGTAGAGCATCTTTTATTAGCTCTACTCGATAATCCATCAGCTGGAGAAGCGCTCAATGCGTGTGGTGTTGACATTTCTGGATTAAAAACAGAGTTACTTGAATTTATTGATGAAACCACACCGGTTATTCCTGATTTAGAAGAAGAACGCGAAACTCAACCAACGCTTGGTTTTCAGCGTGTATTACAGCGCGCGGTATTTCATGTGCAATCTTCGGGAAAAAATGAAGTGACAGGTGTAAATGTACTGGTGGCTATTTTTTCTGAGCAAGAAAGCCAGGCAGTTTATTTACTTAAAAAGAATGATATTTCTCGCCTTGATATTGTTAATTTTATTTCTCATGGGATTGCTAAAGGTGATGACGAATTAGGCGATGACACTGACGATATACATGAAGAAGTGCAAGAAGTTGACAGTGAAGAAGCGAGTAAGCTCGACAGCTTCACCACTAATCTCAACATACAAGCCAAAGAGGGCAACATTGACCCGCTTGTTGGTCGTGACAGCGAAGTAGAGCGCACAGTGCAAGTGCTGTGTCGTCGTAAAAAGAACAACCCATTACTGGTTGGTGAAGCTGGCGTGGGTAAAACCGCTATTGCTGAGGGTTTAGCGTATCGAATTGTTAACGAACAAGTGCCTGAAGTTATTGCAGATGCGGTTGTGTACTCATTAGATATGGGCGCGTTACTTGCCGGTACCAAATACCGAGGCGATTTTGAGAAGCGCTTTAAAAGCTTATTAAAAGAGCTGCAAGCAAAACCGGGTTCAATTTTATTTATTGATGAAATTCATACCATTATCGGTGCAGGTGCTGCGTCGGGTGGGGTAATGGATGCCTCAAACTTAATTAAACCGCTACTTTCAAGTGGGCAATTACGTTGTATGGGTTCAACGACTTACGGTGAGTACAAAAACATTTTTGAGAAAGATCGTGCCTTGGTACGTCGCTTTCAAAAAATTGATGTGCTTGAACCTAGCGTTGAAGATACCACTAAAATTCTTAACGGCTTAAAAGAGCGTTATGAAGCACACCATGGTATTCGTTACACGCAAAAAGCGTTAAAGGCGGCAGCCGAGCTTAGCGCAAAGTATATTAATGAACGTCACCTGCCTGATAAAGCGATTGATGTTATTGATGAAGCGGGCGCAAACCAACGTTTGTTACCTACCTCTAAGCGTAAAAAAACGATTGGTGTATCTGATATTGAGATGATTGTGTCTAAAATGGCGCGCATTCCACCACAAAATGTGTCGTCTTCTGATAAAGAAACGCTGAAAAACTTAGACCGTAATTTAAAAATGTTGGTGTTTGGACAAGATCAATCAATTGATGCATTAACTTCTGCTATTCGCTTATCGCGCTCAGGTTTAGCAAACGAGAACAAACCGGTTGGTTCGTTTTTATTTGCAGGCCCAACGGGGGTCGGTAAAACAGAGGTTACCAAGCAATTAGCTAAATGCATGGGTGTTGAGTTTATTCGTTTTGATATGTCTGAATACGTTGAGCGCCATGCGGTGAGCCGTTTAATCGGTGCGCCTCCGGGTTATGTAGGTTTTGAACAAGGCGGCTTATTAACAGAAGCGGTTATAAAAAATCCACATGCAGTGGTATTGCTGGATGAAATTGAAAAAGCCCATCCTGATATCTACAACATTTTATTACAAGTTATGGATCACGGTACGCTAACAGATAATAACGGCCGAAAAGCTGACTTTAGAAACGTCGTCGTGGTGATGACCACCAATGCCGGCGTACAAGAAACTACACGTAAGTCGATTGGTTTTAGTGAGCAAGATCACACACACGATGCAATGGGTGAAATTAACAAAGTATTTTCACCTGAATTTAGAAACCGCTTAGATAACATTATTTGGTTTAATCACCTCGAGAAAGAGGTTATTTTGCAAGTGGTTGATAAATTTGTTGTGGAGCTTCAAGCGCAACTGGATAAGAAGTCAGTTAATCTTGAGCTTACCTCTAAAGCACGTGAATGGTTGGCTGACAAAGGCTATGACAAAGCAATGGGCGCACGCCCTATGGCACGTGTTATTCAGGAAGACCTTAAAAAGCAATTAGCAAACGAAATACTGTTTGGTGAGCTAATTTCTGGCGGTACGGTAAAAGTATCGGTTAAAGATAAAAAACTACGTTTTGATTACGAGAGTGACTTAACGCCAGCCTAACCTAAGAGGTTAGCGATTTTAAAAAGTCTGCTTTGTGCAGGCTTTTTTATTTGCCAAAGAAATAGGCAACAAAAAACCCAGCAAAGGCTGGGTTTTTTGTTTATTAAATGTAATTACTGGCTACTAGGGTCTGTTGACCTTTCAAGGTTAAATTTGCAGCAGTCTGTTTGGTATTTAGGCAAGGCAGAGCCTATGTGGTGTGGTTATTCCCCATAAATAGGCGATAACGCAGCATCAATGCCAAACAGGCGCTGCCCGAAGGGTTCTGCCTAGGGGCGATTTACTCTTTGTTGCCTACATGGATGTAGGTAAGGGGCGTGAGCAGGACGCGGAAGCTTTGCTCGGTTTTTACTTAGCCCACTAGGTTACAAACCTCGCGCCGCGATTAAACCGCCCTTAGTTTGAACAAATTTTAATCCGCAAAGGTCAACAGACCCTAGCATTAATTACATTTAATAAACGCTTAAAGCTAGTTTGCACTAGCCAAAAACTAAATCTCGTTTACGCACTTACTTAGCGAGCACGGAATACGATACGACCTTTCGATAAATCGTAAGGAGTCATTTCTACCGTTACTTTATCGCCGGTTAAAATACGGATATAGTTTTTGCGCATTTTACCTGAAATATGAGCCACAACTACGTGACCATTTTCTAGCTCAACTCGGAACATTGTATTTGGTAAAGTATCAAGGACTGTCCCTTGCATTTCGATTACGTCTTCTTTCGCCATGTTTAGCGTAACACCTCTTTAATAGTTAAACGCTGCAGATTTTGCCCAAAATACGCCAATAAGTAAAGGCGCAGGGGCTATTTTTGTAAATTAAATAGCCAGCCACTGGTCATTGCACTGTTTTTGAGCAGGTAAAAACTGCGTTTTATAGTTCATTTTGTCGCATTCATCTATTTGATAGCCTAAATAAACAAACTGTTTGCGCTGCTGTTTAGCAAATTTAAGCTGCTGTAATATCATTACAGTGCCTAAACTAAAGTGTTCGTAGTCAGGGTCAAAAAATGTATAAATGGCCGAAATAGCGTTGTCCATACAATCAGTTACAGCAACAGCTACTAAGTTTTCTTGATCCCAAAGCTCAATAAAAGTAATGGTTAACCAACTACAAAACAAAAAGCTTTGAAATTGTGATTTATCAGGCGGATACATACTACCGTCTTGGTGGCGCAAGCTAATGTATTTACTGTAAAGTGGATAGTATTGTTCGCGTTCAACTTGAGAATATTTTACCTCAAAGCGGTTTTTTGCTTTGTTAAGTTTACGTTTTTGCGATTTTGTCGGTATAAACTTATCAGCTAAAACGCGCACAGAACTACACGCGCTGCAAATAGGGCAGTGCGGACGGTAAATTTGGTTACCGCTGCGACGAAAGCCTAATGCTAATAATGACTCAAACTTATTGCTGCTGTAACAACTTGGATCGAGTATCACCAGCAATTGCTCTTGGCGATCAGGTAAATAACTGCACTCAAATGGTTGGCTTAGGCCAATACGAGCCGGAAGTTGTTCATTCATATATCGCGATTAGCTCCTGTGGCTGCCACATACTGGCAGCTGGGGTGTAACACTGTGCTTTATTAAGTTTAGTTAAAAATTCTTCACGTGGAATCACGCTGGCACCTAACGACATTAAATAAGGATTTTCTAATTGGCAATCAATAAAATGCGCATTGTGGCGTTTAAGCCAATTAACCAGCGCCCACATAGCCAGTTTGGAACAATTTGTTTGATGATGAAACATTGATTCACCACAAAAAACACCTGTTTGCATGATGCCATATAAGCCACCTGCAAGCTCTCCCTCGCGCCAAACCTCTAAACTATGAGCTAGGCCATTGTGATGGGCATTAATGTACGCCTGTTGCATTTGCAAAGTGATCCAGGTGCCATCGGTATCAATGCGTTGATCGCGACATGCTTCTATCACTTCTTCAAAGGCATGGTTTATGGTTACGGTGACCGGGTGCTTTTTTAAATGCTTACGTAGGCTTTTACTAACATGAAAGTCATTGAGCTCAACAATACCGCGTTCACTAGGCGACCACCACATAATTGGCTCGTGTTCACTAAACCACGGAAAAATACCTTGGCTGTAGGCATTTTTTAATCGCGATACTGATAAGCATCCACCAATGGCAAGTAAACCATCGGGATCATCTAATGCATGGTTGGGATCAGGAAAAGCAAAGTGGCTTTGAGCGAGTTGATAGAGTTGTTTAGTCATAACACCGATTGAATAACTGCATGGTCAAGGTAAAGTGTAACCTGTTGCTTTAAAATCACAAACCACAAATTATTGTGTTGTCCATAGGGTTGAGCAGGGCTTACATTCCTGTTAGATAAATTTTAGACATAAAAAAAGCGCGTTAAAAAACGCGCTTAATTCAATGGTAAACTAATCGAATTAGCTAACCACTTTTACAGGTACTGCTTGTCCAGCGTTAAACTTAGTTGTCATTGCTTCTTCAACAGGTGTAAACGAGGTAAGGTCAATGCCTTCAACCGCAGACTTATACTCTTCGATAGTCGGGAAACGACCAAGTACAGTAGAAAGTACTACAACCGGTGTAGAACCTAGTAGTGACTCACCTTTTTTCTCAGATGTATCGGCTACTACACGGCCTTGGAACAGACGAGTTGATGTTGCGATAACAGTGTCACCAGGTTCTGCTTTTTCTTGGTTACCCATACATAAGTTACAACCAGGGCGTTCTAGGTATAGGATATTTTCATACTTAGTACGTGCCGCTGTTTTTGGTTTTTCATCGTCAAATTCAAAACCAGCGTATTTAGCAAGAATATCCCAGTCGCCTTCCGCTTTAAGCTCATCAACAATGTTGTATGTTGGTGGCGCAACAACTAATGGTGCTTTGAATGTGATAGAACCGTTTTTCTTTTCAAGGTTACGTAGCATGTGAGCAATAATTTTCATATCGCCTTTGTGAACCATACACGAACCAACGAAACCTAAATCAACAGGTTTGTCGTTGTAAAAAGAAACAGGGCGGATCACATCGTGAGTATAACGTTTAGAAACATCATCGTTGTTCACGTCTGGATCGGCAATCATTGGCTCAACGATTTGGTCCAAATCAACCACAACTTCTGCGTGGTATTTAGCGTTGTCGTCTGGAGAAAGTGCTGGCTCTTCACCAGATTGAATACCTGCAATACGCTTGTCAGCTAAGTCGATTAGACCTTGTAGCGTTTGCGCTTCGTTATCCATACCTTTGTTGATCATGATTTGGATACGTGATTTAGCAAGTTCAATTGACTTAATTAGCGTTTCATCATTTGAAATACAGATTGACGCTTTCGCTTTCATTTCTGCAGTCCAGTCAGTGAAAGTAAACGCTTGGTCAGCCATTAGGGTACCAATATGCACTTCAATGATACGACCTTGGAATACGTTTTCGCCACCAAATTGCTTAAGCATTTGCGCTTGCGTTGCATGAACAACATCGCGGAAATCCATGTGCTTAGCCATTTTGCCTTTAAATGTCACTTTAACTGAATCAGGAATCGGCATCGCTGATTCACCGGTTGCAAGTGCAACAGCAACGGTGCCTGAATCGGCACCAAAGGCAACGCCTTTAGACATACGTGTATGCGAGTCACCACCGATGATGATAGCGCGATCATCAATGGTAATGTCGTTCAATACTTTGTGAATAACGTCAGTCATTGCATGGTAAACGCCTTTCGGGTCACGTGCAGTGATCAAACCAAACTTATTCATAAACGCCATTAGTTTAGGAATGTTAGCTTGTGCTTTGCTATCCCATACTGATGCAGTGTGACAACCAGACTGATAAGCACCATCAACAAGTGGTGAAATAGTTGAAGCAGCCATCGCTTCTAATTCTTGTGCTGTCATTGGACCGGTTGTATCTTGCGAACCAACGATGTTCACTTTAACACGAACATTTGAGCCTGCGTGAAGTGGCGTATCTGATAGAACACCTACCGCATTACGGTTAAAGATTTTTTCAACCGCTGTTAAGCCTTGGCCTTCATGTGAAATTTCTTTTGAAGGTGCATACACAAGAGGAGTTTCAATACCCAGCGTTTCAGCAGCAAACGTTTGTAGTTTTTTACCAAATACAACAGCGTAAGAACCACCAGCTTTCATGAATTCAACTTTTTGCGGTGTGAACGCTGATGATACATCAACCAGTTCTTTATCGCCGTTATAAAGCTTTTTCTCTTTTGTATTGATTGTTAATACAGTACCTGTGGCAACTGAATAAGCTTCTTCAAGCACTGCATCGCCATTTTCATCAGTTACAGTATTGCCTTCTGCATCTACTTTCTTAACCCAGTTTTTAAGGTCAAGACCAATACCGCCGGTTACATCAACCGTCGTTAAGAAGATTGGTGCAATACCATTAGTACCTGCAACAACAGGTGCAATGTTGATGAAAGGAACGTATGGACTTGCTTGTTTACCCGCCCAAAGTGCAACGTTATTTACACCAGACATACGAGATGAACCAACGCCCATTGTGCCTTTTTCAGCAATAAGCATTACTTTAGCATTAGGGTGTTTCTTTTGAAGTTCAACGATTTCTTGTTGTGCTTCTTCAGTGATCATACACTTACCGTGTAATTCACGGTCAGCACGTGAGTGTGCTTGGTTACCCGGAGACAGTAAATCAGTTGAGATGTCGCCTTCACCAGCAATGTAAGTTACAACTTCGATTTTTTCTTCGATGTCAGGTAGTTTTGTAAAGAATTCAGCTTTTGAGAAACTCTCTAGTAATTCTTTAGCAATTGCATTGCCTGCTTCGTAGGCCGCTTTAATACGCTCCATATCAGCATCGTATAAGAATACCTGAGTTTTAAGTACTTCAGCCGCTTGTGCTGCGATTGCTGCGTCATCACCAAATGCTAAATCAATTAGCATTTCAATTGACGGGCCGCCTTTCATGTGTGAAAGCAGTTCAAATGCAAATTCTGGAGTGATTTCTGCAACGTGCTCTTCACCTAAAATGATTTCTTTTAGAAACTGTGCTTTAACGCTCGCAGCACTGGTTGTTCCAGGTAAAGTATTATAAATAAAGAAATGCAGTGAATCTTTACGGTGCTCGTTATTAGTATCTTTAATTTGATTAATTATTTCTGATACTAGTTCAGCGCTATCGATTGGTTGTGGGCTTAATCCAAGCTCCGTTTTACGGGTTTGGATTTCTTCCATATATTTTGTATACAAACTCATAGAAAACTCTCGGTAATTTACTTGATATGAAGTTAAGCATTTTAACTGATTTTACAGTCTCTAGTAATGCCTAAATGAATAAAGCTTTTATTCCTGACGATAATTATAGCTAGTTTTACTTTTATAATTTGACGGTATTCGTTGCTCACCCTTAGATCCTATCGCACCTAAGCCATTAATTGTATAAATAAAACTAATTTTAATTATAAATGCAATGAATTTTGGTGTGTGTACAGTTATGTTTGGGCACAAAAAAGGGCTGAAAATTCAGCCCCAAAAGTATGCTATGTATGCTTATAAGTTATCTAAAAAGCGTTCTGCATCAAGTGCAGCCATACAGCCAGTACCGGCAGAGGTAATCGCCTGACGGTAAATATGATCAGACACATCACCAGCAGCAAATACACCTGGCACACTGGTTTGGGTTGCATTACCGTTAAGACCAGATTCAACCACTAGGTAGCCGTCTTTCATTTCTAGCTGACCTTCAAACATATCGGTGTTTGGCTTATGGCCAATGGCAATAAACACACCCGCTAAATCAAGTTCTTCAGTAGCATCTGACGCCACATCTTTAATGCGAACGCCGGTCACACCCATTTGGTCACCAAGTACTTCATCAAGTGTACGGTTGTAGTGCATTACAACATTACCGTTCGCAGCTTTTTCTGCAAGGCGGTCAGCAAGAATTTTTTCACTGCGGAAACTGTCACGACGGTGAATAACATGAACTTCATCAGCAATGTTAGACAGGTATAACGCTTCTTCAACGGCTGTGTTACCACCACCAACAACCGCTACTTTTTGACCTTTATAGAAAAAGCCGTCACAGGTTGCACAAGCAGAAACACCGCGGCCTTGGAAATTAGTCTCAGACTCTAAGCCTAAATATTTCGCAGAGGCACCGGTTGCAATAATTAAAGCATCACATGTGTAAGTACCTTGGTCACCGGTTAGTGTGAAAGGGCGCTTAGATACGTCAACTTTGTTGATGTGGTCGAACACAATTTCAGTTTCAAAGCGCTCTGCATGCTCTTTCATACGATCCATTAATGCAGGGCCGGTTAAACCGTGTGCATCACCAGGCCAGTTTTCAACTTCAGTGGTGGTCGTTAGTTGGCCACCTTGTTGAATACCTGTAATTAAAACAGGGTTTAAATTAGCACGTGCAGCGTAAACTGCGGCTGTGTAGCCAGCAGGGCCCGAACCTAAAATAAGTAACTTACAATGTTTTGCTTCAGTCATGATCTTTTCCTAAACGTTTAATACGGTTTTAATGCGCCCGATTCTAAGAAAAACAAGCAGGAAGTAAATAAAAGATGAGATTATTTTTTTTCGCAAATTACAAAGCTGTTCATTAATGTGTACTGGTAAATGCATTAAAGCCAGCGCCCGCCTAATAAATAGACTGTTAGCCAATAAAACGACGTTAATTCATGACCAGCCTGATTTTTTTTGTTATCTTTTAACTAATTTTGATTTGTCACTGCTTAATTATGTGACCTAAGTGAATAGGCAACTATGTTATTTTGGCAAGAGAAACCCGCATTTGGGTTGACTTCAAAAGACGTTAACGTCTTAACCAATGCGCAAGAATACCGTACGCAATTGTTAGATTTAATTGCCAACGCAAAAAAACGAATTTATATCACCACACTTTACTTACAAGATGATGAAGCGGGTCGTGAAATATTAGCCGCACTACACAGTGCATCGTTAGCTAACCCTTCGCTTGAAATTAAAGTACTGGTTGATTTTCATCGCGCACAGCGCGGTTTAATTGGTGCAGAAAAGTCTGAGGGCAATGCAAGCTTATATTGCGACAGCTTAGAGAAGTTTAATTCAAACGTTCAAGTGTATGGTGTTCCCGTAAAGGCAAAAGAACTGTTTGGGGTATTGCATTTAAAAGGCTTTGTTATAGACGATACATTGCTTTACAGCGGTGCCAGTTTAAATAATGTGTATTTGCAATATAGCGACCGATACCGACTCGATCGCTACTTTTTAGTCTTGCAAAGCGAATTATGTGACTCAGTAGTCGATTTTATTGAATCAACTTTATTAAGCTCTGAAGCGGTACCAAGAATAGATCAACGACCGCTTAAACGCATGGCTGACTTTAAACTTGAACAAAAGCAACTTATGCGTGAGCTTAAATCGGCAAGCTATAAAAGTGCGCAGCACTTGAATACTCATGCAATGGGTATTCGTTTATTTTTAGGATTAGGCCGTCGTAATAATGAGCTTAATCGCTTAATTAAAGCGTTATTTGATACCACCGAGCAAGAGCTGGTGTTATACACGCCGTATTTTAATTTTCCGGCGCCATTAATGCGCTCTTTACGCAGGTTATTAAAGCAAGGTAAACAAGTTACTATTGTGGTGGGTGATAAAACCGCAAACGATTTTTATCTGCCACCTAGCGAGCCATTTAGTAAAATTGGTGCACTGCCGTATTTATACGAAACTATTTTGCACAAGTTTGTAAAATCGCAAAAACGCCACATAGATAATGGCAACCTAAACGTATACCTTTGGAAACACGAGAGTAACTCGTTCCATCTAAAAGGGATTTGCTGCGACCGTAAAATGCATTTACTTAGTGGGCATAACCTAAATCCGCGCGCGTGGGGGCTGGATATCGAAAATGGCATTCTGATAGAAGATCCTGAACAATCTATCATGCGCGATATTGATAATGAACGCCAAGAAATTTTAAAGCATTGTCGTCGTTTAACCGGCCCAGATGATCTAGAAACCATGGACGATTACCCACAGCCAGTGAAAAAACTGCTTGGTCAAGCTAAGCGCGTAAAAGTCGACTTTATTATTAAACGATTTATATAACATTAAGGTCTGTTAACCACAGACCCTAAAATTTAGATACAAAAAAAGCAGCTAATTAGCTGC
This sequence comes from Pseudoalteromonas sp. SCSIO_11900, assembly GCF_000576475.1. Classification (NCBI taxonomy): domain Bacteria; kingdom Pseudomonadati; phylum Pseudomonadota; class Gammaproteobacteria; order Alteromonadales; family Pseudoalteromonadaceae; genus Pseudoalteromonas; species Pseudoalteromonas sp. SCSIO_11900. The sequence goes on along the minus strand of NZ_KK070023.1, from coordinate 2,660,688 downwards.
TTTTTTAATGCTTATACCTAAATTATGGCTTAGGTATAAGCGGAAACAATAATAGTTACGCGTTTTCTACTGCAGTGCGTGGGTCAACATATTCCATATTGAACGCTTCAGCTACTTCTTTGTAAGTTACTTGGCCTTTAATTACGTTTAAGCCTTTTAAGAAGTGAGCGTCATCTAGTAGTGCCTTTTTGTAACCTTTGTTTGCAAGGTTAATAATGAACGGCAATGTTGCATTGTTAAGTGCAAACGTAGATGTACGTGGAACAGCACCTGGCATGTTAGCAACACAGTAGTGAACAACTTCATCAACGATGAAAGTAGGATCAGCGTGCGTAGTTGCTTTAGACGTAGCAATACAACCACCTTGGTCAATGGCAACATCAACAATTGCAGCACCTGGCTTCATTGCTTTAATGTGTTCAGCAGTCACTAGCTTAGGTGCAGCAGCACCCGGGATAAGTACGCCACCAATTACTAAATCAGCTTCAAGTACGTGCTTTTCAAGCGCGTCAGCTGTTGAATAAATAGCTTTAACTTTATTACCAAACTGTGCGTCTAGTGCACGTAATACGTCGATGTTACGGTCAAGTACAACAACCTCAGCACCTAGGCCAACGGCCATTTGTGCAGCGCTTCGACCAACCATGCCGCCGCCAATAACAACTACTTTAGCTGGCTCAACACCTGGTACACCACCTAGCAACATACCACGACCGTGGTTTGCTTTTTCTAGCGCTTGTGCACCTGCTTGAATAGACATACGGCCAGCAACTTCACTCATTGGCGCTAGAAGTGGTAAACCACCGCGTGAATCAGTCACAGTTTCATAAGCAATACAGATTGCTTTACTTTTAACAAGGTCTTCAGTTTGTGGAAGATCCGGTGCAAGATGAAGGTAAGTGAAAAGAATTTGGTCTTCACGTAACATTGCACGCTCAACAGCTTGTGGCTCTTTTACCTTGATAATCATTTCTGCTTTTGCAAAAACATCAGCAGCTGTTTCTAAAATTTCAGCGCCTGCTTGAACATAATCATCATTTGTAAAACCAATGCCCATACCAGCGTTAGTTTCAACAATCACTTGGTGGCCGTGATTTACAAGTTCGCGAACACTCGCAGGAACCATACCTACACGGTACTCATGGTTTTTAATTTCTTTAGGTACACCAATAATCATAATTTTGCCTTGTTAGAACGGGATAAAAATTTTTCACTATTATATTCATGCTAGGGTAGTGTGTCTCACCTTTTTTTAAGCTCTTTGTAGTGTTAGTATCTGTAAAATTAATTTTATTAGAATAAAAAACTAAAAAGCCATGCATAACTTATTAGACCGTATTGATCGCAAAATTTTAGTCGAATTACAACTTGATGGCCGCCTGTCAAATGTTGAACTGGCCCGACGAGTTGGCCTAAGCGCCACGCCCTGTTTAGAGCGAGTGAAAAAGCTCGAACGAGAAGGGTATATTTTAGGCTACAAAGCAGTGGTTGATCCCGCCAAGCTTGGTCAAGGGCTTTCTGTGTATGTAGAAGTAACCATTACCAAAACATCGCCCGACGTATTTGAAGAGTTTAGTGCTGCTGTTAGAAAGCACAAAGAAATTATAGAATGTCATTTGGTTTCGGGTAATTTCGACTTTTTATTAAAAACCCGAGTTAACGATATGTCAGAATATCGCGGCGTGCTCGGTGATATACTATTAAAGCTGCCCAATGTGAGTGAAAGCCGCACCTATGTAGTCATGGAAGAAGTAAAGGGTGAAGAGGGTGTGGTGATCCGTCCTTTTGTTGCTTAATGATAGAGTAACAGCCTTTAAAATACTTTTATTGTTGCAGTCAATTTTGCTTGGCTTGGAAAAAGCCGATTAAATAATAAAAACTTGTTCATAATCAGGCCATCATGGTTAAGATAGAGTGCATCAAAATACATTTCCTGCTAAGGTATTCTATTGCCAAGTGAGTGTAAAAAATAATAATGAGGGATAGGTAATTATGCGCCTAAACGGTGTGCAAAGACTATTAGAAACGGGGCTGATCGTCAGCACCTTTGCAGCGGTATTTATTTTATGTGCTTTAATTAGTTTTCATCCTGCCGATCCTGCTTGGTCGCAAACGGGTGAATTTACCAACGTACAAAATATAACGGGTACAGCGGGCGCGTGGGTGGCCGACATACTATTACTTACCTTTGGCTGGCTTGCCTATTTTGTGCCAGCGGCTATTCAGCTGCTAGGTTACTTGGTGTTTAAGCAGCCACACCGTATTTTACAACTCGATTACACCACACTTGGATTACGCATTATTGGTTTTGCGCTGTTTATTACCTCAGCAACTGCTATTAGCAGTATTAATTTTGATGATATTTATAATTTTTCATCCGGTGGGGTAGTGGGCGATGTGATTGCATCAGCCATGATGCCAGCGTTTAATTTTACCGGTACCTCTATTTTACTACTGTGTTTCTTTTTTGCAGGGCTAACGCTATTAACGGGTGTGTCGTGGGTACAATTTGTTGATTACTTAGGTGATTTAATTGTTCGATTATACCGCTTTTTGGTGACCTATGCCCGTGGTTGGATGCAACGCGAACGCACTGCAGGTAAAGTACAAGACGAGCAACCTGATGCCTATTTTGAAAACGATACACGCCAACAAGAACCTGAGCTTGCTAATAAAGTAGCAGACAAACCAAAAGCAATTGATAAACCAGCAACTAAGGTTAATGCCCCTCAAGACGACGAATTTATGCCGTTTGACGAACTTGACCAAATACTCGATCAAGAAATTAGCTTTAGTGCCATAGACGATGAACCGATGGACACAGAAGCAGCACTTAACGCGCTGGATCAAAGCCCTGTGGTTGAACCTGAAAAACCAGCAACAACCGTGGTTTCACCAGCAAGGCCAATTAACAAGCCTAAATCAGGGTTTCAACCGCCGCCAACTGCAAAAGAAAAGTTTGAGCAATTATTAGAGCAAGAGCCACCTCCGGGGCCATTGCCATCACTTGATTTACTCGACAGACCCGACAAAGCAAAAAACCCCATTTCGCAAGAAGAGCTCGATAGCGTATCACGCCTTGTAGAAACAAAATTACTTGATTTTAACGTACAAGCAACCGTGGTTGGAGTATATCCAGGCCCTGTTGTTACCCGTTTTGAGCTTGATTTAGCGCCGGGTATTAAGGTATCTAAAATTACAGGGCTGTCAAAAGATTTAGCGCGCTCACTTTCGGCAATTAGTGTGCGCGTGGTAGAAGTTATTCCGGGTAAAACCTATATCGGTATTGAGCTGCCTAATAAATACCGTGAAATTGTACGTTTATCAGAAGTCATAAACGCACCTAAGTTTGAGCAAAACCCATCGCCATTAACTATGGTGCTAGGTAAAGATATTGCAGGGCAACCTGTGTGTGCCGACTTAGGTAAAATGCCACATTTATTAGTGGCCGGTACAACCGGTTCAGGTAAGTCAGTGGGCGTTAATGTAATGATATTAAGCTTACTGTATAAATCGGGCCCTGAAGATGTTCGCATGATCATGATTGACCCGAAAATGCTTGAACTTTCTGTTTACGAAGGCATTCCGCATTTATTATGTGAAGTTGTGACCGACATGAAAGAAGCCGCGAATGCGCTGCGTTGGTGTGTAGGTGAAATGGAACGCCGCTATAAGCTGATGTCGGCTTTAGGGGTACGTAACTTAAAAGGTTACAATCAAAAAGTAATGGAAGCCAAAGAAGCGGGCTACCCAATTATGGATCCATTATTTAAAGATACCGATGGCATGAAAGACGGCCCAGATGAGCTAGATAAATTACCTAGTATAGTGGTGGTTATTGACGAATTTGCCGACATGATGATGATTGTAGGTAAAAAAGTTGAAGAGTTAATTGCTCGTATTGCGCAAAAAGCGCGTGCTGCGGGTATTCACTTAATATTGGCAACGCAGCGTCCGTCGGTTGATGTAATAACCGGTTTAATTAAAGCCAATATACCTACACGTATGGCGTTTCAGGTATCAAGTAAAATAGACTCGCGCACCATACTGGATCAACAAGGCGCAGAGAATTTATTAGGCATGGGTGACATGCTTTATTTGCCGCCAGGCACCAGTGTGCCAGAGCGTGTGCATGGCGCGTTTGTAGACGACCATGAAGTACATGCCGTGGTAAACGATTGGAAAGCTCGTGCTAAACCAAATTACATAGATGAAATTTTAAATGGCGATGCCACTGAAGATATTTTATTACCAGGGGAAGCAAGCGAAAATGGCGATGAAGAGTCAGATCCGTTATACGACGAAGCAGTCGCCTTTGTAATAGAAACCGGTAAAGTGTCGGTATCATCAGTGCAACGTAAATTACGTGTAGGCTATAACCGTGCTGCACGATTAGTAGAACAAATGGAAACATCAGGTATCGTGAGTGCACCAGGACATAACGGTGCGCGCGATGTATTAGTACCTAATGGAGCAAATTAATGAAAAAATTAAGTAGTTTATTATTGGTATTGGGCAGTTTAGTGGCGATGCCAAGCTTTGCTGACGACAGCCAAGCATTACAAGATAAGTTATCGACTTTAAAAAGCTTTAAAGCACAATTTAAACAAAACGTAACCGACGGTGAAGGCCAACTGGTAATGCAAGGCCAAGGTAATATTGCGTTGCAACAGCCATTAATGATCCGCTGGCAGCAAACTAACCCAGACGACACTTTATTTGTATCAAACGGTGATAAAACCTATTACTTTGATAGCTTTGCTGAGCAAGTAACTATTATGAAAACCAGCGGTTTAATTGACTCAACGCCGTTTATATTGCTCACCTCTAAAGACCCAGCGCAATGGGAAAAATACAGCGTGATCGCTACCGATTTAGGCTTTAGCATTACCCCAAATAAAGGCGTAGAAAGCCAAGTAGAGCAGCTTGATATTACTTTTGCTGATAACGAGCAAGGGCTTGCAAAACTGGTAGTTAAAGATAACTCAGGCCAGCTGTCTGCGTTTACATTTAGCAATGCACAGGTTAATACTGAGCTTGATAAAACAACTTTTGAATTTACCCCGCCAGCGGGTGTAGAAATAGACGATCAGAGTAACGGTGAGTAATTTAGGATTTAACTTTGGGCCCGATGTGCGCCCACTCGCTGCGCGTATGCGCCCTTTGTCGCTTAACGATTACATCGGGCAGCAACATTTACTCAGCGCTGATAAACCTCTTCATCAAGCGATAGTAGCAGGGCGCTGCCATAGTTTAATTTTATGGGGGCCGCCGGGGGTAGGTAAAACTACGCTGGCACAAATTATTGCCAACCATGCCGACGCTGAACTAATTCAAATGTCGGCAGTAACCGCTGGCGTAAAAGATATTCGCGATAGCGTAACCCAAGCTCGCGATAACTTACAAAGCCGTGGTCAGCGCACTTTGATGTTTGTTGACGAGGTACACCGCTTTAATAAATCTCAGCAAGACGCGTTTTTACCGCATATTGAAGATGGCACTTTTATATTTGTAGGCGCCACCACCGAAAACCCCTCGTTTGCGCTTAATAATGCGATTTTGTCTCGTGCAAGGGTGTATGTTTTAAAATCCTTGCAGGAAAGCGATTTATACACAGTAATAGAGCGCGCACTCAAACAAGACGAACAACTTAGTCAAAAGCAAATCGTGATTGCAGATAACGCCAAACAAGCGCTGTGCCAAGCAAGCGGTGGCGATGCTCGTAAAGTGCTTAATTTACTCGAGCAAGCAGTGGACTTAACCACTGAGCAAAACGGTCAATTTCATGTTGACGAACAGGTACTTAGCCAAGTACTGCCTACGCATTTAGCTAAATACGATAAAGGCGGCGATGAATTTTACGATTTAATTTCGGCGTTTCATAAATCAGTGCGAGGCAGTTCGCCAGATGGTGCGCTTTACTGGTACTGCCGTATTTTAGCCGGTGGCGGCGACCCGCTTTATGTTGCAAGGCGCTTATTAGCAATTGCTACAGAAGACATTGGCAACGCCGATCCGCGCGCTATGGAAGTGGCTTTAAACGCATGGGATATATTCCAACGTGTTGGCCCAAGCGAAGGTGAGCGCGCTATTGCACAGGCCACTTTGTACTTGGCTAGTGCACCTAAAAGTAATGCAGTTTATATGGCGTTTAATCAAGCTAAACAAGACGCTAAAAACGAGCCAAGCTACCCCGTACCAGAGCATTTACGAAACGCCCCCACCAACTTAATGAAAGACTTAGGCTATGGTGCAGAGTATCGTTATGCGCATAACGAAGAAGGCGCATTTGCTGCTGGTGAAAAATACCTACCGCCAGAAATGGATGGCAAACAATACTACCAGCCAAGTGATCGTGGACTTGAGCAAAAAATTAAACAAAAGCTCGAGTATTTAAAAGAGCGCGACGCACAAAGCCCAATAAAACGTTATGAGCATGATTAAACTTTACATGATGATAGCCCTTGGCGGAGCGTCAGGAGCCTGTTTACGGTTTTTTATTAGCGAAACCATGCTAAAACTCCTCGGTAGGGGATTCCCTTTTGGCACGTTGACGGTTAATATTCTGGGTTCATTGTTGATGGGCATTTTATACGGTTTAATAGATAAACAAGTTATTGCCGTCAGTCCTGCTAAAACCCTCATCGGAATTGGCTTTTTAGGTGCGTTAACCACCTTTTCAACATTCTCAATGGATTCGTTGTTGTTATTACAACAAGGTCACTTTATTAAAATGGCCCTCAATATCATCTTAAACGTGATGGTGTGTATTTTTATGGCTTGGCTGGGCCTTCAGCTAGTAATGCAAAAAGGTTAAAAAACTAACATGTTAGATTCTAAATATTTACGTCAAGATGTCGAACAAACTGCAGCACGTTTAGCCGCACGTGGTTATGAGCTAGATGTAGCGGTAGTGACTGAACTTGAAGAAAAACGCAAAACATTACAAGTAAAAACGCAAGAACTTCAAAGTCAACGTAACGCCAGTGCTAAAGCCATTGGTCAAGCAAAAGCAAAAGGCGAAGATGCACAGCCATTGCTAGACGCAGTTGCTAACTTAGGCAGCGAGTTAGACGCAGCTAAAGCTGAGCAAGACGAAGTGTTAGAAGCAATTAAACAAATTGCCTTAGCAATTCCAAACTTACCGGACGAGTCGGTACCAGAAGGCGCTGACGAAGACGATAACGTAGAAATTTTAACTTGGGGTACACCTAAAAAGTACGATTTTGAAGTTAAAGACCACGTTGATGTAGGGCAAGACCTAAACGGCCTAGACTTTGAAATGGGCGTTAAAATTAGTGGCGCACGTTTTACCGTAATGCGCGGCCAAGTAGCACGTATGCACCGTGCACTTACCCAATACATGCTAGACACCCACATAGATAAAAACGGCTACACAGAAATGTATGTACCGTACTTAGTGAATAGTGCAAGCCTCTATGGTACGAGCCAATTACCTAAGTTTGCGGGCGATTTATTCCACACGTTAGGCCTAGTGAACGATGATGGCGAGCAGCAAGCTGGCTTTAGCCTTATTCCTACGGCAGAAGTACCGCTTACAAACAGCGCACGTGATGAAATTTACGAAGAGAGCGATTTACCTATTCGCCTAACAGCGCACACGCCGTGTTTTAGAAGTGAAGCAGGCAGCTACGGTCGCGATACACGCGGTTTAATCCGTCAGCACCAGTTTGATAAAGTAGAGCTAGTACAACTTGTAAAACCAGAAGATTCAATGCAAGCACTCGAAGAGCTAACAGGCCATGCTGAGCAAATTTTACAAGCGCTTGAATTGCCATACCGCAAAGTAATTTTATGTATGGGCGACATGGGCTTTGGCGCAGCAAAAACATACGATTTAGAAGTATGGTTACCAGCACAAGACACCTATCGCGAAATTTCATCATGTTCAAACATGGTTGATTTCCAAGCACGCCGTATGCAAGCACGTTTTCGTCGTGAAGGCGCTAAAAAACCAGAGCTTTTACACACACTAAACGGCTCAGGTTTAGCGGTTGGCCGTACACTTGTAGCAATACTAGAAAACTACCAACAAGCCGACGGCTCAGTTGAAGTACCAGAAGTATTACGCCCATACATGGGTGGACTTGAAGTGATTGGCAAAGCTTAAAGTACTAGCTGTAAGCTGTCAGTTTTTAGCTATAAGCTTTAGAAAGCCGCTGTTTTTAACGAACAGCGGCTTTTTTGTTTTAGGGAAAAGGTTAAAGGGGAAGGGTTCAAGGAGAAAGTAAAAGTCTAAGTTACGCTATTTGTCAGTAAAAATAATAAACCTGCCTCTATTGTTTATTTGCACAACACTTTTTATCCAATATTACTGATCTCTACCATTTTGGTGTTTTTCTGCATCCAGTAAATTCAAGTAAGAGCTAACTAATTATTTACATGTGCTTATTCGCTGGTTACATTGGACTAATTGTAATATTTGGACATTTGTCGGTTTATAAAGCGACAAATGTCGGATACAGAGTTGTTAAGTGCCTTTCTGGCAAGGAGAAATATTCTGATTAGTATAGTTTTTGGTGCGGGAGCAAGTTTTGGTTCAGGTGGGTGCTCGCCAAAAAATCCTCCATTGGGAAATGACCTATTCAATGATCTTGAAAACTTAAATGGTGCATTTTATAGACTTAGCTCTGAATCAAAAGCTGTATTTAGAACCTGTGGATTTGAAGCAGGTATGGCTACAGTTGCTGATGACAGCCGAATCATTAATCCACTTCAAAAGGAGTTAGCTTGTTACTTATCAAAATTTTTTACTAGGCCAGACAATGCTTATGTACGTTTATTTAATAAACTACGAAGCTGTATGGAACAGATAAATATCACAACTTTAAATTATGATTTATTGATAGAACAATCCCTAACTAGGAATGGCTTTAACTTGGATTATAATGCTGATGATAATGGAGTTAACTTATTGAAGCCACATGGTTCATCTAATTTTCTACCACAACTTCCTAATGGCATTGTTATGTCAGGCAATACAATGATAGGTTGTAGAACGTTTGTGGAAGGTTTAGAAACTAAAGCTGTGTCGACAGCTCATGACGTAGAAAAATGGTGTAATGACCAAAAAAACTCTGACTTGAGCCCCGTTTTAGCTATGTATGCAGAGGGAAAGCGTGTCGTTGTAAATAGTGAGCTGATTAAGAATACACAAAATAGATATTCTGAAATTATTGCTACCTCAAGCTTAGTTGTTCTTGTTGGTATAAAATATATAGCTCATGATGTACATATCTGGGAGCCTATTGAGCAAGCACGACCAAACCTTTTAATAGTAGATCCATATCCTCAAACAACCATTGATTGGGCAAAAGCTCATAATTTTAATAATACGACCATTGTAAAAAAGAGTTTTGATAAATCAATTTGGGACATAACGAAAGCAGTGCATCGAGAACTATAATGCACTTAACAAACGCGTTAATTAGGACGCTCGCTATATCAGAACTTAAATCTTATTACGGCTGATTTTAAGCCGCTATTTGCATATTATACACAGCGTGATAAGTCGGGTTGTCTCAAGTAAATTTATCATTTTTGTCGGATGGCGTGGCTTTGCCACTTATCCGACCTACGTTAAAAAGTAGGTTGGTTAAGCCAAAGGCGCCACCCAACAGAGTTCTTAAAGCTATTAAAGCAGCTTCTTAAAGCCGCTACTTACCTCTAAAAGCGCAGCGTCTCTTATCCTCTTTGTAAATTAATTTGCTTTAAACAACATCAGCTTTGCCTCTTTTCCATCCGTTAATATCGCCACATTACCTTCAGCAGTGACAAACAGATCTCTGAGCCTGCCTGTGGCTTCTGGGAAAATATGAGTCTGGGTGTATTCACCATTCGCTAAATTTACACTGTAGAGCTTTTTATCGACCAATGTAGTAATAAGCACGTGACGTTGCAGTGAAGGGAAGGCTGCATGGTTAGCGCCATAATATGCCATGCCTGATGGGGCGATTGAGGGCGTCCAATCTATGGTTGGTTGAGCCATTCCGGGGTAGTCTCTAAAGGGGGAAATACGTGCTTGTGAATAATCGTCACCGTTGGTGATTACTGGCCAGCCGTAATTGGTGCCAGCCGTTAAATAGTTAAGCTCGTCACCGCCTGCAGGGCCGTGTTCGTGACTAATAATTTGCTTGGTATCGTAATCATAAACCAAGCCTTGCAAGTTACGGTGCCCGAGTGAATAAATGGCATGCGCGTTAGCGTTTTTGTGGCTAATAAACGGGTTATCGCTTGGTATTGTGCCGTTTAAGTTTATGCGTAATGTTTTGCCAAGTTGACTGGTAATAACCTGTGCTTGCTCACGGTAGTCAAAGCCATCGCCACTTGAAAATAATAAGGTGTGATCAGGCAGCACAAGCGCGCGGCCAGAATAATGCTGCGGTGTACCTTTATCGGTGATTACTTTATAAATAATTTTTGGCGTTGAAAATTGCGCACCATCAAACGTGGCTTTGGCTATTACTAGCCTGTTTGCATCAAGCTCACCTTGGGCGTAAGTGAATATAATTTCTTGTGATTCACTGTAATTTGGCGAAAGCACTACATCAAGTAAACCACCTTGCCCTGCAACGTATAAGCCCTCGAAGTTTATTTTAACTCGGGTTTGTTGGTTGTTTTTAATGATAACAACATGGCCATCACGCTCGGTGATTAACCAGGTATTGTTTGGGAGTTTAACCATGCTCCACGGTGAATTGAGCCCTGTTGCTAAAGTACTAGAAGTATATTGCTGTGTTGGTAACTCGGCACTGGCGTGACAAGAAAACGCTAAAAGTGACAGTAGCGTAATACAATATAGAGATTGTTTACCCTGCAAGCCTTTGCTAGTGTAAGGAAAAAGTTTTATTTTAAGTTGAGATAACCATGCAGTTTTTAACACGTATACTCCCGTCATTTTTAGTTTCTTGGTTACTAACATTCACTCTTGCTAGCTTGTTTCATAGTCAATACGTTGTCAATCAATTAGTTAATGTAGGTGTTATAGTGGGCTTTAATGATCGTGTTAACTTAACCCTTGAAGATTGGCTCGGCTTGCTACCGACCTATGGCGCTATTATTGCGGTTGCACTTGCTATCGCGTTTTTGGTTACTTGGTTTATTGCTAAAAAAATGAACAAGCAAGGTACACAACTATTTGTTATTGCTGGTGTGGTGGCGTTTGCAACGGCGTTAATTGCGATTGAATCTATTATGAATATTACTATTATTGCAGGCGCAAGAGGTTGGGGTTTTTATGCGCAATTATGTGCAGGTGCAGTAGGGGGTTATGTATTTGCAAAATTCATTAAGGAAAATAAGCACAAGGAAGCGCATCGCGGCTTTTAAGTCAGTATTGGTCTGCAATGTAAAAAGCCGCTATTAATATAGCGGCTTTTGTGTGTATAAATTGCGTCTTGATATCAAAAAATCAAACTAAACAGCTTGTAACCACTTAAGCCAAAAATAAGCACTAACACCGGTAAAGTAAGCAAGTTTACCAACATTGAGTTGGTGTATTTGCCCATTACTGATTTTTGGTTAATCAGCCACACAAGGTAAGTGGTGACAATAGGCAGTAATAGGCCATTAGCTGCTTGGGCAAAAATTATCACGGCAACAGGGTCTAAACCCAGAGACGCCACGGCTGCACCAAATAATAAAATAACAATGGCGACACTTTTAAAGCGGGTGTTATCCATTTTATTTGACCAACCTAACATGCCACACACGGCGTAAGCACCGGCAAGCGGCGCTGTAATAGCACTTGTTAAACCTGCAGCAAATAAACCAATAGCAAAAAAGTAATGAGCGGCGTCGCCAAGCAATGGCTCTAGCTGCACGGCCATGTTAGCCGCACTAATTTGCCCCGCATCGGTGCCATAAAATGCAACTGAAGCTGTAGATAAAATAGCTAAAGTGATCACACCGCCTAAAGTGATTGATAGGCCTGTATCAACATTTGTTTGTTTAATCACTTTTTGCATGTCGCTGTTACTGTCGTGTCTAGCAGCGAGTACGCCGGAGTGCAAAAATAAGTTATACGGCACTATGGTGGTGCCCACTAATGCCAATACCGTGGTAATTGAACCCTCAGGCATACTAGGAATAAAGCCAGCAAATACATCACCCAGTGAAGGCGCTGCCATTACAAGTGTTGAGATAAACACTAAGCTCATTAAAATAACGAGTAAAATTAGCGCGTTTTCAACCACTTTGTGTTTACCGCTGTAAAGTAACACCGCACTTAAAAATGCAATGATTGGCGTCCAAAGCTGGGCATTAACATGAGGAAATATTTCAATTAATCCCATGCTGGCACCGCTAAGGTTGCCAGCCTCGTAGGCGGCACTACCTACTCCAATGGCGCTGATCACTAAAAATATAGCGAGAGATTTAAATAGGGGCGTTTCAATATGAGCTCTTAGCGCTTGCGCTAAATCTTGCCCGGTGGCTACGCCAAGGCGCGCCGCCATAGATTGTAATAATATGGTGGCAATAACTGAAAACAGTAATGTCCATATTAGTGCAAAACCAAAGTTTGCACCTGCCACGCTGGCAGTCGTAATAGTCCCTGGTCCAATGAAGGCAGCGGTGACGAGTAGTCCTGGTCCTAATCGCATAATTGACCTTAATAGTACTTTTGCATATTGCTATTTAAAGTTACATCTAACGTTTTATAACGCGATGCCTGTATTATTGCTGCCACTTATATAAAGTGCCTTGCAGCGATAGCCGCCCCTTGGCAAACCCTTTTTTGATGATAATCATATGTTAAAAAAGGTCGCGTAGGATACCAACTTATATATAAATTTAAAGGGGGTGTGGCGCGTTTGCACAAAATTAGTACAATCAATAAATAACAGTAATACCGGCTGTCTATCATCAACATTCCCAGCTGTCACTTTTACAGCTAATAAACCCCCTTCATCATTATGATGAGGTGAAGTTTAAAGCCATAAAACCAGCCCATTGATCCTTTGCCTCGTTTGGCTTCTCCCGCAAAAACGTGGTTGCGAGGAATACGCATGTTGTGACACACACCTGATTGATGAAAGGCAATTAATATAGTTATCACTTCGCTAGAGGATAGTCGAGATGGCTTAATGCGTTGCTTTTCACCTTATTCTATTAGGTGTTTAAGCCATTGAGGTTCAAACAATAAACAAAAATCATCGACATCTAGGTAAATTGCATCTAAATTATTCATGCCCTTGCCTCGGTAATCTTATGTTTCTTGGTCGAAAGATCTGATCACCGCAAGGGCATTTAGTTCCATTTCTTATGTGCAGCTCAGGTTAGCTAATAAATCGAGATGCTGTACTTCTTCATCAGTGATGACATAACCTATAGGGTTAGTAGGGCAAGACACACAGTACGCTAATGCTGCTGTCGCTTGCTAATACTTGCTCAACAGCTTTAAATTTAATGATATATTTAAATTGGTTTGAGCCACTTTCAGTATTTAAAATTTCGATATCGGGCTTTGTTGCTACAAACATATCGTCTGTTAAGCTTTGATCTGCATAGCCTACATATCAGGTGCCAGCGGAAATAAAACCTTTTTATGGCTTCCATCAGGCATACTGCCAGCTAACAGATTGAATAACAAAAAAATTGGCTTGGCTGCCATTACCCGCAGGGCCATCGTAAAGTCTGAATACGTTGGAAAGTGTATTATTCACAACAAACTTTTGTAACTCATTGATAATAAATTATTAACCTCAGGCACTAAGGTCGGATTACCACCACCGAGCATAACAATATTTGGATTGTTACTGTTTTTAGCATCGCCTAAATCTTCAATTAACTGAGTAATACCATTAGGTTGAGTAAATTTAGTGCCGAAGTTTGAGTAATCCATAATGACCGTGTGCCTTAAAAAATGATAAGTTAGTGTAAATTAACACTATGAATTTGATATTGAAAAATTTTCACCGCTTAGATTACTATAGCGATAACCCGCTATGATCGTTTTTAATATTTTAAGTAGGGCAGCCTTATCAGCAACCTTGAATCACACACTAAAACACCTTTAAACACCACAGCAGACGATTCGGTTATTACTGATACGAGCCTTAAAATTGCTACTTTTAATTTGTTTAATTACCTCGAGCCGCCTAATGCCTATTATGAATTTGAACGCATATACACCGCAGAGCAGTGGGCTAAAAAGCAGCGTTGGCTTGTAAATTACTTAACCGAGCATCAGCCTGATGTGATTGGCTTTCAAGAAGTATTTAGTATTAAGTCGCTTAAAGAATTAGTTAAAGAGCAAGGTTATGCTTACTTTGCCGTGGTAGATGAGCCCCAGGTAATCGACGACTTTATTTACAAACGCCCTGTAGTAGCGCTTGCTGCTAAATATCCCATCGTTGAAGTGGCGAGTGTTGAGCATGACCATGAGCTTGCTAAAACCCTTGGCTTAACTGAGGATTTTACATTTAGCCGAAAGGTGCTTAGAGCTACAATAACCTTACCGCATATCGGCAATACCGATTGCTATGTGGTGCATTTTAAGTCTAAGCGCTCAATGATAGAGCTCGATGAGCAAAACCAAGATCTCACACCCGAAAAAAACATTATCGAGCTATTAAAAGCCGATATAGCAGGGAGTTGGGGCTCAACAATTCAGCGCGGCAGTGAGGCTACATTGCTGATGATAGACATCATTGCACGCCGCGAATCTGCACAAAACCCAATAGTTTTAATGGGCGATTTTAATAACAACTTAGCCGATGGTGTATTAAGCCATTTGTTAACTAATACGCTGCGTTTTGCCCCGACGTTTGACAGTAAAACTTACCTTGCAAAATATTGCCTTAACGACGCGTGGCAGTTATTTACAAGGTCGCAATTAAATTCGGCTAATCAAAATAATGAAAATACAGTAGATTTAAAGCGAAAGCCTACCCATTATATTGGCGCGAGCAGCTCAGTGCTTGACTACATTTTGCTATCTTGCGAGTTTGACTCAAGTTACGACGACAGCTTTTTTGAGGTGAGGCAGTACCATACTTACGATCGTCATTTAATTAACCCTGAATTTGAGCGTGATGATTTAAGCACCGATCATGGCGTGGTATTGATTAGCTTAGCATTAAGGTCGTGACGGATTTTGTTACTAAAAATTATAAGCTAATCTGCCGCTGACATAATTAATATTAAGGCGCTCAGTAGGTGCCTTGATGTTATCCCTTTCTTTTATCCTGCTGTTTTAAAAAATCACTAATAAATAGTGCATTAACTCTAATTTATATTGATCCACATCATCTTTATTAGCGGTGAGGATGGTAGATTAGTGACGCTGGATTTTTAAGTTCGTTTAAATTGCTTATTACAACTACCCATGTTGTACTTTCAAGGCAGGGTTGCTTTAATATAACAAATAGCGTGCTGTATCATAAAAAATTTTACCTTGACTACCCTCACTTACATTACTTTATACATACATGGAGTTTTAGCACATGACAATTAAATCAACGTTCAAATCTTTGAGTAAGCTCGCTGTTTTGGTCATTGTGGGGGGGGCTGGCTGGTATGCTTGGCAAACCTTGCAGCCTACATCATTTGCTGAACAACTCCCTGACAGTGTTGCCTATGGAAATGGGCGAATTGAAGCGACTGAGTACGATATTGTTACAAAATTACCGGGCCGCTTAGTTGACGTTATGGTGCAAGAAGGCGATATGGTCAAAGCGGGTCAAACGTTAGCGGTTATTGACACTGATGATTTAAATGCACAGTTACGTGAAGCTCAGGCAGGGCTTCGTGTTGCTAATGAGTCTCGTAAATACGCATTAGCGATTGTAGAGCAGCATAAAAGTGAGCTTAATTTTGCACAAACTGAATTGCGCCGCTCTGCAAAATTATTGGAAAAAGGCCATATTTCAAAAGAAGTGGTTGATCAACAACGAACCACCTCTGCTATTGCGCAAGCTGCTTTAACCGCGGCAAACGTAAAAGTTGTGCAGTCGGATGCTGAAATAGAAGCAGCGCAGGCACGTATTGAGCGATTACAAAGCAACATAGCCGACAGCACGCTCACAGCACCAATCAATGGACGCATATTGTATCGATTAGCTGAACCTGGCGAAGTGCTTGGCAGTGGTGGTAAGGTTTTATCGTTATTGGATTTAACCGATGTTTATATGAGTATATATTTACCAACAGCGCAAGCGGGCAAGGTAACAATAGGCTCACAAGCGCGCATTGTTATTGATGCTATTGCCGAGTATACATTACCGGCTAAAGTGACGTTTGTATCTGCACAGGCGCAATTTACCCCTAAATCGGTAGAAACCCGAAACGAGCGCGATAAACTGATGTTTAGAGTTAAGGTAAAGCTCGACTCGCAGTTATTAAAAGATCATATCAAACAAGTAAAAACAGGGGTGCCAGGGCTTGCTTATGTGTTGTTAGCGCCTGAAAAAAATTGGCCTACGTCATTACAGGTACGAGTGCCTGAATAATGGATAACGACGATAAAAACATTCAACAGCCATCAAGTGAAAGTGTTGTTACGCTTACTAAGGTGAGCCATCGCTATGCTAATAATCGCGTGCTGGATAACATTAGTATTTCATTACCTGCCGGGAAAATGGTCGGGTTTATAGGCCCTGATGGCGTAGGAAAATCAAGCTTGCTGGCACTTATCGCTGGGGCAAGGGCGATTCAAGAGGGGGAGGTTGAGGTATTAAACGGCAATATGCGCAGCAGTGGTTTTCGTAATACGGTGTCGCCACGCATTGCTTACATGCCTCAAGGACTTGGCAAAAATGTGTATCCAACACTTTCTGTGTTTGAAAATATAGATTTTTTTGGTCGTCTATTTTCTCAAAATAAAGCCGAGCGAAAACAACGAATTAATAACCTTTTAAAAAGTACAGGCTTAGAGGCATTTGCCGATCGCCCCGCAGAAAAGCTCTCTGGCGGGATGAAACAAAAACTTGGTTTGTGCTGCGCACTGATCCATGACCCTCAATTATTAATTTTAGATGAGCCAACAACCGGGGTTGATCCGTTATCGCGTCGTCAATTTTGGCAATTAATAAACAGTATTCGCGCTGAAAATACACAGATGAGCGTACTGGTTGCGACCGCCTACATGGAAGAAGCCGATGATTTTGATTGGCTAGTCGCTATGGACGATGGAAAAGTAATCGGTACGGGCAGCCCACAAAACCTAAAAACGCAAACGAATAAAGAATCGCTTGATGAGGCGTTTATAGCATTACTTCCTGAAGAAAAGCGCCATGATCATCAGCGGTTAGTTGTGCCACCTCGTAAACAAGACACAAACACAACTCAGTTCGCTATAGAAGCAAATGGATTATGTAAAACATTTGGTGATTTTACCGCCGTTAACAAGGTGAGCTTGAGTATTGAACAAGGTGAAATTTTTGGCTTTTTAGGCTCAAATGGCTGTGGAAAAACCACCACAATGAAAATGCTTACGGGGTTACAACCGGCAACTAGTGGCGAAGCAAAATTGTTTGGTGAAAAGGTCGATGCCAATAACATCGAAAGCCGCAAACGCGTTGGTTTTATGTCACAAGCGTTTTCGCTTTATAACGAGCTTACAGTGAAGCAAAACTTGGTATTGCATGCGCGTTTATTTCACTTGCCTGCAGAGAAAATAGAGCCGCGCGTTAAAGATTTAATTACTCGGTTTAACCTTAAAAAATACAGTGACGATTTTCCTACCGATTTGCCCTTAGGTATTCGCCAGCGTTTATCGCTTGCTGTTGCGGTAGTACATAGCCCTGAAATGCTCATACTTGATGAGCCCACATCGGGGGTAGACCCCGTTGCGAGGGATGACTTTTGGCAGCTACTCATTGAGCTTTCGCGCGAACAAGGCGTGACTATTTTTATTTCGACTCACTTTATGGATGAAGCGGCACGTTGCGATAGAATTTCGTTAATGCATGCAGGTAAAATACTTGCCAGCGATACGCCAGCTGCACTGTGCCAAGCGCGTAATACCGACACACTAGAAGCTGCCTTTATTGAATATTTAGAAGAGGCGGTAAATGCAGCCGGAGCAAGCTCGGCGATACAAGTATCGATAACGGATAAAACCAAAGCATTGGATTCAGCGCCCGCTACTTGTAAAAATAACATTAACCCCGCATTTAGTTTGTTGCGGTTATTTGGTTATGCGCATCGCGAAACGCTAGAGTTATGGCGCGATCCTATTCGCCTAACGTTTGCTTTGCTGGGCTCGATAATTTTACTGTTTATTTTAGGTTACGGCATTACATTTGATGTTGAAGATTTAAGCTTTGCGGTACTAGATCAAGACCAATCGCCCGAGAGCCGCAACTACATTCAAAATATGGCAGGTTCACGTTACTTTATTCAAAGAGCAGATATTAAAAGCCCGCAAGAACTTGATAAACGAATGCGAAGTGGTGAGTTAAGCGTGGCCGTTGAAATTCCTCCTAACTTTGCTCAGCAATTTAAACGTGGCCGTAAACCTGAAATTGTAGTGTGGATTGATGGTTCTATGCCGTTTAGGGCAGAAACGATTAATGGTTATATGAGCGGCTTGTATTACAGCTATTTAACCAACTTATCTTTGCGCACTTATGCACAAGTACCAAACTTAGTGCCAGCTAATATTGAATCTCGCTATCGTTATAACCAAGATTTTAAAAGCATTGAGGCCATGGTGCCGGCGGTTATTCCACTGCTATTAGTATTTATTCCTGCGATATTGATGGCGCTTGGCGTAGTGCGGGAAAAAGAGTTGGGTTCAATCATAAACTTATATGTAACACCGGTTAACCGGCTGGAATTTATTATTGGCAAACAGCTGCCTTACATTTTAGTGAGTATGATCAGCTTTTTTGGCTTAGTCGCACTTGCTATTACTGTGTTTGGTGTGGCGCTAAAAGGCAGCTTTTGGGCGCTTAGTTTGGCTGCATTATTATACGTTACAGCGACTACCGGAGTTGGGCTGTTAATTTCGGCTTTTACAAAAACACAAATTTCAGCATTGGCAGCCACTACAGTGGTTGTGTTAATGATTGCCGTTAACTTTTGTGGGCTAATTGACCCTGTTTCTTCCTTAGAAGGGTTTGGCGCTATTATTGGCAAACTGTTTCCGACTACCTACTTTTTAGAGGCGTGTCGAGGGGTCTTTAATAAAGCGCTTAATTTTTCTGATTTATCAGCCCAGCTACTGCCTTTATTCGCTTTTATACCTGTGCTGACTCTGGCCAGTGTATTTTTACTTCCAAAGCAGGACAAATAGCCATGCAACGTCACGGAAATATTGTTAATTTAGGTATTAAAGAGTTGCGTAGTTTATGGCGTGATAAGGTTTTACTGCTATTTGTTTTTTTTGCTTTTACTGGGTTGATTTATGTGGTGGCTTCAGCCACGTCGATAGAGTTAAATAATGCGCCGATTGCAGTTGTTGATCACGACCAATCGCAATTATCTAAGCGTATTATTAATGCCTTTTATGAGCCTTACTTTAAAACGCCAGACAGTATTTCATTAAGCGATGTTGACTCAGCTATGGATAATGGCCGCTATACTTTTGTGCTTAATATCCCGCCTTATTTTGAGCGTGATGTACTTGCAGCTAAGCAACCTACAATTCAAGTAAATATAGATGCTACGCGCATGTCGCAAGCATTTATTGGTGATAACTATATTCAAACCATTATTAACGGCGAAGTAAATGAGTTTGTGCAAGGTTATCGAACCGTTTATTCACTGCCAATAAAGCAATCGGCGCACATTATGTTTAATCCAAACATGACAAGTGTATGGTTTGGTAGCGTGATGGAATTAATGAACGTGATCACAATGATTTCGATTATTTTAACTGGCGCCGCGGTGATCCGTGAACGCGAACACGGCACATTAGAGCATTTATTAGTGATGCCGTTAAGCCCCTTTGAAATAGTGATGGCGAAAATTTGGGCTAATGGGTTAGTGATTTTATTACTGACTACGTTTTCATTATTTATTGTGATCGAAGGTTTGTTACAAGTGCCTATTCATGGCTCGCCAGGCTTATTTTTATTTGGCGTTGCTATTCATTTATTTGCGACCACATCGCTGGGTATATTGTTAGGCACACAGGCGCGCACCATGCCGCAACTCGGGTTACTGATGATTTTAATTTTATTACCATTACAAATGCTCTCTGGCGGTGTTACGCCGCGAGAAAGTATGCCTGAGGTGGTACAAAATATAATGTTATTGGCGCCAACAACGCATTTTGTCAAATTTGCTCAAGCTATTTTATACCGAGGAGCAGGGTGGGATGTAGTTTGGCCTTACTTTTTAGCATTAACAGTTATTGGCAGTGTGTTTTTTACTGTTGCATTAATGCGCTTTCGTAAATCAGTGGCGCAAGGTTAGGGTATTAAAATATAACGCGTGTTTTCAAAAAAGTGGCTGTTTAAGATAAAGCCACCCGTCAACGTTAAAGCGCTAATGGGTGGCTATTGAAGTATGGGGGAGTGATACCATCCGCAATAATTATTAAGCGAGTGGGTTTGACTTAGTTTAGTCTTGGGTTAAGTGGTAAACCTTTCAGTTGTTGTAACGCGTTGTTTGCTAAACGAGTATTTTGTTGTGTGTGCATACCTAAAGACGGTAGCTGACCCGCATTCAAAACCAGTTTATATTGGCTTAGCGTTTGTATAAGATCAGCGTTTAATACACTGTAATTAAGCGCTATTTTTTTGCGAAATTGCGTTTAATGGTGGCTACGTCTTTGTATTGTGCCAACTTAGCCAAGTTTTCACCTTTTTCGATTTCATATTGAGCTGAAAAAGCGGGCGCTGATACACAGTTCAATAGCGCTAAGGTTACCAAGCATTTGGTTATTTTATTCATCATATTCATTTTACTGTTCCGTTATCAGTAACACCATAAAACAACACTTAGAATAAATGCTAAAATAAAAATTATAAAAATACGTAATTAGTACTGATTTTAAGTTACGCTCAGACTCTAAAAAAATACCAAGACGCTGTGATAGAGTAAGTTTTATATAAAGAATGAATCTATTACAAAAAATTATTTTACTAAAAAGTCATTGCTATATACATCAGTGGCTTATCTTTGGCTTGATAGTTGCTGTAACTACTACTCTAATAACAACACAAAGGATTAAACAATGACCGATATAGCACATTCAGCGTTTATAGCATTTTATTTATATTTAATTATGATGTTAGTTCAGTGGGCAGTGGCGACGTTTAGTAAAGCCAAACAGCCTGGGGCTGTACCAGGAAAAATTGATAAAGACCTATCTCATGAGAGTTTTATATTTAGAGCGCATCGCACCTTTCATAACACATTAGAAAACAGTGCGTTATTTATAGGAACGGTTTTATTTGCCTTTGTGATGAATTACCACAGTTCGGTTTTTGCAATCTGTATTTGGGTTTACGTTATTGCACGTTTAATTCATATGGCACTGTATTACGCCATTGCCACAGAGAAAAACCCCAGCCCGCGTAGTTACTTCTTTTTAATCGGTGTGATTGCAAACATTGTGATGTTAGTGCTGTTAGGACTGCGATTAGCAAGCTAATTAAATGATTAAAGCGAAAAGCAGACAGTCTCTAGCTTTTCGCTTACTTATTTTATTGGGCTGGCTTTGTTTTTCGCGTCACAATAAAACACATTAATGAGCCTAATGTAACTAATACTACGCCTTGCCAAAATGCGTTGGTGAGCGATAGTGATAAGTAAATAGAGGCAAATAGCGTAGACAATACAGGAATAAAGTAAGACAAGGTGCCTAACAACACTAGGTTACCGCCAATTATTGCTTGGTTCCATAGTGCGTAACCTCCACCAATAACCACCCCTGCCAGCAATAAAGTAAAACTAGAATATACGTTAAACTCAAAGCTGGGTTCATTACTCAGTCCGTAACTTATCCATAAAGAGATTGCCGTGGCTGCAAAAAATACACTAATGGCATTTTTACCCTCGCTAAGTTTAACCGTTACACTGCAATACACAGCCCAAATAAACGCTGCTGCAAACGCCATAGAGTAGGGCAATGGGTTGTCGCTAATATTAACGGTTAATACAGCCATAGATAAACCACTGTTGCCTGCAATACACCATGCAACGCCTAAAAATGCAATCAGTATGCTCGGGTAGACTAATACGCTTACTTTAGTGCGGTTAACAATAATCGAAAATAAAATGGTTAACGCTGGCCAAAGGTAGTTAATAATTGCCATTTCTAACGCTTGCTGGCGACTATTTGCAAAGCCGAGGGATAACGCTAAACACATTTCGTAAATAACAAATAAACTGCCACCAAAGACTAAATAGCGTTTTGGGTAATTGCTTAGCCTTGGTACACCCATGACTAGTATTAAAAAAATCGCACTGACGCTGTAAATTAAAGCAGCACCGCCAATAGGGCTAAATAACTCTGATAAGTCACGGATAAAGGCAGTTAAACTGCTCCAAAGTAAAATAGCGAACACCCCATAGAGGGTGTATTTATGTTTGCTTAAAAATGACATGGTGAATTGCTTGATGAATGATAAAAAGTTAGTCGCGAATGTGACATTTTAAAAACAGTGGGGCAAGAGGTAGACTATAAAATTCGACTAAATAACTATAAATAGCTTTAAAATCAAAGAATAAGTTTAATTTTAGTTAACAAGAGCAGGCTATAATAATAGCCCGCCTTCAATTAGTTTAATTACTCAACGCCAATAAAGCCGCCGGTTTGATGTGCCCAAAGAGCAGCATAAATGCCGCCTTGGGCAATTAATTCATCGTGACTGCCTTGCTCTACAACGCCGCCTTCATCAAGCACGATGAGTCTGTCCATTTGTGCAATGGTCGATAATCGATGGGCAATGGCGATTACTGTTTTACCTGTCATTAAATCATCTAAGCTTGCTTGAATAGCCGCTTCGACTTCTGAGTCTAAAGCGCTGGTGGCTTCATCAAGTATGAGGATTGGCGCGTTTTTAAGTAGTACGCGTGCAATAGCAATACGTTGGCGCTGACCGCCTGACAGGGTGACCCCTCGTTCGCCAACTTGCGCATCAAAGCCTTTGTTGCCTTTGCTGTCTTCTAAATCGGTTATAAAATCAAGGGCTTTGGCTTGCTTAGTCGCATCGAGCATTTCGGCTTCTGTGGCATCGGGTCTGCCGTATAAAATGTTATCTTTTACTGAGCGATGTAGTAGGGATGTATCTTGGGTAACCATAGCAATATAGCGGCGAAGGCTTTCTTGGCTTACATCCGTAATATTTTGGCCATCAATACTAATGCTGCCTTTGTCGGTGTCGTAAAAGCGCAGCAACAAGTTAACTAATGTAGATTTACCCGCGCCAGAGCGACCCACTAAGCCGATTTTTTCACCGGGTTTAATGTTTAAGTTTAATCCGTTTATTACGGGGCCACGGTTATTTTCATTCGCGGCTTTACCGTAGTTAAAATGTACATTATTAAAGTCGATTGCCCCTTGGGTGACCTTTAACGTTTCGGCTTCTGGTTTGTCATCAACCGCAATAGGATTAGAAAGGGTGCGCATGCCATCAGCCACGGTGCCAATGTTTTCAAACAAGCTGCTAATTTCCCACATGATCCATTGGGCCATGCCATTGAGCCTTAATGATAAACTCAATGCCACGGCAATCGCTCCTGCACTAATGGCGCTTAACGACCATAAATACAAAGACACAGCTGCTACCGAAAACACTAACAAATAGTTTAAGCTTTGAATAACCACGTTTAAGCTGGTGACCAAGCGCATTTGTTTATAAACAGGCTGTAAAAATACATCCATACTTTGTTTAGCGTATTGTTCTTCGCGTTGAGTGTAAGAAAACAGCTTAATGGTTGAAATATTTGTGTAGCTGTCGACGATACGGCCGGTCATTTCTGAGCGTGCATCAGCTTGTGAACTTGCAATACTTTTTAATCGGGGTACAAAGTAAATTTGCACGCAAATATACAATGCTAACCACACTAATAATGGCAACATTAAACGCCAGTCTGAGGCGGCCACTAAAAACACCATTGAGCCAAAGTAAACAGCAATGTACATCAGTACATCAAGTAACTTAGTGACTGACTCACGTACTGCTAATGAGGTTTGTAATACTTTTGTAGCGATACGCCCAGCAAATTCGTTTTGATAAAAGCTGACACTTTGACGCAGTAGATAACGGTGTGCCAACCAACGAATCGACATAGGGTAATTCCCCAATAGCGCTTGGTGTAAAATAGCTGATCTAAAAAACACCACTACAGGCATGACGACTAAAAGCATTAACCCCATTTTTATTAACGCGGATTGTTGCTGCGAAAACAGCTCTTCAGGTGTGTACTCGCCAAGCCAGTCAACCAGTTGTCCCATATAACTAAATAAAGACACCTCTAAAATAGCGAGTAATGCGGCACTGAGCGACATAAGCACTAACGACAGTTCCATGCCTTTAGTGTAGTGACGACAAAATGCAAAAAGGGTTTTAGGAGGCTGAGATGGAGAACGCTCTGGGAACGGTTTAGTCATCCGTTCAAATAGTCGATACATATTAACTGCTTAATTAAATATTTTATAAAGATGTCCCATTATACCATTGTAAAACACAAAGGCGCAGTGGGAATGAGGTGTGCGTCGGTTAACTTAAGTTGAGTTAACCGTTTATAGCTTAGTGTGGCCGGTTTTATTTTTTACCAGCCAATACGATATACCTAGTGCTAAAGTAACTAACGCAAGGCCAACAATTTGCTCTGAGGTCACTAATTTTAAATCGAGGACAATAATTTTACACGCCACAGCCATCAATGCGGTAGCAATAACCAGTTCAACGGGCAGCGAGCTAGAGCCCAAATATAACCGGGTTTTAGTAAATCAGGGGATCAACATGATCATCTGGTAATTTTTCGTGTTTCTTCATGTTATTTCGGCACATTATTGATTAAATTAGCCTTTATAAAATGATAGCTGATTAATTTTGTTTAGCACTAAATACGGTCAAAACAGTATAAGTGATTATTTTTATTAAAATAGTGTGCTTGAACAGAGGACTTGTTTGGTGAGGGTTAAATTGTAAGTAAAATTCAAGGTGTTAATAATCTGTAATTAAGCGTGTGATTTTTAGTGTCTATCTCAAAAGGTTTGCGGTTATTGGTTTCTGCTGTCATGTTGGTAGCATTCATTATGAGGATAACAATGCGATGTCTTATTTAGGTTTAAAGTTAGTTAATCGACTTATAAAGTATGGTGTGTTGGCATCATTATGCTCTGTAACGCTTACAAGCTTTGCTGGCGAGTCTACACAACAAGCATCATTGCATAAAATTGCACAAGAAATTTCGGCGCAGCGTATTGAGAGTGATATTCAAACGCTGGTGAGTTTTGGTACGCGACATACGCTATCAGAGACTAAGTCTGATACACGTGGTATTGGCGCTGCAAGGCGTTGGATTAAAAAAGAATTTGAAGCGATTTCGGCACAATGTGGTGGCTGCTTAGAAATAATAGAGGTAAAACAAACCATTTCGGGAGAAAAGCGCATTCCTAACCCTGTAGAAGTGGTTAACATAATTGCGATTCAGCGCGGCAGCATTGAGCCTAATCGTATGGTGATGATGTCGGGTGATATAGACTCGCGCGTTAGTGATGTAATGGATTTTACCAGCGATGCGCCAGGTGCAAACGATAACGCTTCAGGGATTGCCGGTGTTATTGAGGCAGCGCGTGTTTTATCGAAATATACATTTAATGGCTCGGTTGTTTACGCGGCGCTCTCAGGTGAAGAGCAAGGTTTATTTGGCGGTAAAATTTTAACCGCTTATGCGCAAAAAAATAATTGGCAGGTTCATGGTGTTTTAAATAACGACATGATTGGTAATATTACCGGTATTAATGGCGTAACCGATAACACCACTGCACGCATTTTTTCAGAAGGGACACGAGTGGTTGAAACCAAAGAGCAAGCGCGTACTCGTCGTTTTACAGGTGGCGAAGTTGACTCAGCGAGTCGTAATTTAGCGCGTTACATAGACACCATTGCCGATAAGTACATTGAAAATTTAGACACTATGCTGGTATACAGACTCGACCGATTTGCTCGAGGAGGGCATCATCGCCCATTTAATGATGCGGGCTTTGCGGCTGTACGTATAATGGAAACTAACGAGCATTACGACCGTCAACATCAAGACCTACGCACCGAAAATGGCATAGTGTACGGTGATACCATCGATGGGGTTGATTTTGATTACGCCGCAAAACTCACGTCATTGAATGCGGTGAGCCTAGCGTCAATGGCATGGGCACCAGCGCCACCGAAAGAAGTGAAAATTAGTGGTGCCGTACGCGCCAGTACCACACTTTCTTGGCAACCATCGGAAGATAAAAATATTGCCGGTTACAAAATTTACTGGCGCTATACGAGTGAGCCACAATGGCAATACAGCCAATGGGTTGATAAGGTAAGCGAGTTTACGCTTAAAAATGTGGTTATTGATAACTACTATTTTGGCGTTGCTAGCGTGAATAAACAGGGTGTTGAATCGCCAGTGGTGTTCCCCGGTGATGTGGGGTCGTTTGATCACAACATAAAATAATCGGTTTGCTTAAAAACCCAGCAAACAGCTGCGAATAAGGTGTTAAGCACGCTATTTATGCTTGCGCCTTATTTGTTATGCCCTTAAAGTGTAAACAAAGAAGTAAAAAGGTTATTAAAATGCAGCAACAAGAACAAAAACCATTAACACCAGAGCAGCAAGCTGAACTTCAGCAACAAGAAATTCAATGGCAGCGCGAATGCTTTCAAAATGCGCAAAAGCATTTAGCTGAAAAAGGCATTATGCCCAAAACATTGCTTGAAAAAGAAAGTCGCTTTTTAGCGCCTTTATGTGCGCTTTGGAAATTTAAAGCGCAAAACGGTAAAAGCTACTGGGTGATCACCGGTCGTTTACCAACTGATCATGCTGAAGCGTCTGCAGCAAAAGATGCACGCGATGCAATGCGTTATTTTTCACTGCAGTGGCAGTTAAAGGCCGATCAAATTATTACCGCGGGTGCGCGAGATAAAACCCAAGCTGATTTTGCAAATTTACTGATTAACCGTGCACATGGTTTATATGAAATGCATGAAAACGAGCAGCTTTGGGCAAAAGAACCCGCTTAATAAATAAAAGTGAATACATTAAAAAAACCTAACTTAGCGACCTAAGTTAGGTTTTTTGTTGGAACTTTAATAATTAAGCTCGAAACATAAATAGACTCTAATAAGCGCTATCTACGCGGACTGTGTTATTAGTTAAATAAATAAGACGCACATTATCACCTTGGTGAAAAGGCATAGCGGGATCGTTGTCTTGTACCACCATAAATTGTTCACCACTTTCTACTTGTATTAGCAGTTCAACTAATTGGAGGTTTTCATAGCGTTGTGTCTGTTGCTGATTATGCGCAACATTACCACCAATCACTGATCCTAAAATCGTCGCTACTGTGCGACCGCTGCCACCACCAAACTGGTTACCAATAACACCACCTAATAGGGCACCCCCAAAGGTTTTCCAACCGTTACTTTTATCGTGAACCAATTGTTGCTCTGTAATGTTGCGCACCGACTTCACTTTACCAAATAGTACTTGCTGCACAGGAACGGCTTTATTGCGTTCATACTTGGCAAAAGTGGGGGCGCTAAATATTAATAAAGTGCATAAAAATAAGCTAAGTGTTTTCATGGTTCGCTCCTGTTAGTTACCAACCAAAGGTAGATTTTTCACGGGTTTTACGAATTTCAGTTTCGTCAGCCCATTCAACAAGGCCACTTTGCATATCCATTAAGCGCATTGTAAATTTGTAGTACACATCGGCTTTATCAGCATTGGATTTAACAATGCTCGATAGGTTACCGTACAGCATATATTGCGCACCAATTTGTTTACCAAAGGCCACCGCAGTGCTTGGATTGATCAGTGCATCTTCATTTTGAAATGTAAGTTGTTCACGAACCGCTTCTACACGGGTCATATCAACAAATCTAAATTTTCCACTGCGAAGTAATTGAGTCGAAATTGAGTCGGTAATTGACTCAGTGTCTATGTGTTCACTGGTCTTGTTTTTAATACGCTCAACAAATACCACAGGGCGTGTATTGGCAGTCATAGTACCAACCACTGGCGAACTGAGCAGTGAGTCGGTCATTTGCGAGGCTACTTTTTGTAGGTCGGTAGAGCCAAAGTTTATATCTGTGGTTTCTACGGCTTGGGCATCATCATAACTAACGACTGCTTTATTAGCACAGCCGGTTAGTGTGAGTGCGGCTAAGCCTAAAATTGCATAGCCAGAGAGTGATTTAAATTGTTTATTGATCATCATGGTTTCCTTTAATCTTTAAATTTTTGAGCTTCAGTAGACACTTCTCTTACAGCTAAAGAGAAAGTAACGGCATTAGGGCTAGGCGCGAGTCCTGCAAGCTGAGTTTTAGCAAAGCCAAATAATGTGAGGGCTTGCCACGGCGAGTGGTTGCCTTTAATTACAAAGCCATCTTTATCAAACCAGTTAAATTGATACTGTAAATATTGTGACTTTTTATAGGTACTCGCCAAGGTGACTACCACGTCGGTTAAGTTATTTGTTTGACGGGTTTTTACATCACTAATTAATAGCTTTTTTGCTAACTGTGGATTGTTAACATTGAGCTGCTCTTTGTAGGCGTTGGTAGTTTGTTCAACTCCAATGCCTGAGGTTACAGGTCGGCTGCTACATGCACTAAGCATAAACAACGCAATAATGGGGAGTATGTATTTCATGATGGCTCCTAAAGTTGCACTACATGGGAGTTAAAATAGTTATTAACAGAGGTTAGGTAGATTAACGTTAACCTTTGCTTACTAACGGTAAAATTTATTGGCGGTTGTGAGCCAATATTTAAGGTATGTTCGCCTGCAGCCACTGCACTGCGGGCAAGACTAATTTGATTGGGTAAGGTAAGCCAGCTGCGAGTATCGGCTTGCTCAGATGCAAGATTATATAAGTTTGCTAAAATATTCCCCACATCACCGCCACTGCGGGCAAGCTCAGCGCGCAGCTTTTCTTTCGCCACTAAGCGAAATATTTGTCTCGATACGCGCCCAGCAACTTGCTGCTCTAACGTTTTAGCGGCCAGTGCTTCTAAGTGTACTAACGGGCTTAGTGATAATACATGGTCATTAATTTTGACGTTGTTAACGGTGCTTTCATAAACGTTATTTATATAAATGGGCATGGCGAGACTATAAAAGCGGGCGTCTCCTTGTGAAGTATAAATGGGTAATCGTAACTTAAATTCGTGTTGTTTTGGTATCAGGCCTTGTTCGAATAATATAACCACTTCACCTTGGTTTTTTTCTAAGCTGTTAACTTCACCAAACTGGCGTTTAAATTTGTTATAGTCATCAGCAAAACCTTGTTGCTTAGCAAGACGCAGTACATCGTGTTGTAAATACGGATTGTTAGGTTGTATTTCGAGCGCTTTTTTATAGTCTATGTAGGCATCATCTCCTTGCTTTGCCGTTTCATATAGCAAGCCTGATAAATAAAACGTGTACGCATTTTGAAAGCCATTTTTAACCGAGCGAATTAAGTTATCCATATTAGGGTAGTGTTGCTGTGCTTGGGCAGCGGCATTATCAAATTCGCTTTGATTATTTAGTAGTTCATCAACTTGTACTTTATTAGCACGGCGTATTTCAACTAAGGCGCTTTCAATATCATGTTTATAAACATAATTGAGCGCTTTGTAGCTATGCAACATACTCATTTCGTAGGCGGGCGGTGTATAACCAATAGCTGAGTCGTTGGTTAACAGCGCATTACTTTGCTCAAGCCCAGCACTTACTTGTATTTTTGCAGCTTGGCGCTCAGATTGCATTTGTTGATAGACATTTTCAAAATGAACTTGTGCGTTATCGGGGTTATTGGCTAAATCTGCGATGCGGCCTTGCTCTAATTGGCTCAGTAAATAATTACTGTGTGTTTTGCTGTTTTTGCTTATTAAGGAGCGTGCACTCTCAATATTATTATTCGTAATGGCTTGTCTAATAGGGGTGGTATTAGTGGCGTAATCATTAAAGAGATCGTCAAAGCCAATGGTGCTACAACCACTTACAATAAAGCAAAGGCTAAAAGTTAAAATGTGACGCACACGCACTCCTTCTTATTTATTCTGTAAGGTT
Source organism: Pseudoalteromonas sp. SCSIO_11900 (assembly GCF_000576475.1). Taxonomy (NCBI): domain Bacteria; kingdom Pseudomonadati; phylum Pseudomonadota; class Gammaproteobacteria; order Alteromonadales; family Pseudoalteromonadaceae; genus Pseudoalteromonas; species Pseudoalteromonas sp. SCSIO_11900. Next base: position 2,630,487 of record NZ_KK070023.1, on the reverse strand, counting down.
AACATACTGCCAATAAATACAAGTGTGAAAGATTGTAAAAAAGCGTAGTGTATAAACATAGAACAAAAACCCTTAACAAAAACTTTATCATTTAAAAAATAACCATGTTAACGTTTACAACATTGGGCGTTAATTTAATCGGTATATAAATACGGTACATATTTATCAATACGTTAGGAATTAATTTGAAAGCAACACTGTTTACCATTATCGCGTTAGTTGCTTTTACTGCAAACTCATTATTGTGTCGGTTAGCGTTGGCGCAAGGCTACATTGATGCGTGGAATTTTACCGTTATTAGGTTAATGAGTGGGGCAGTGTGTTTGACCATTATTATGCTGCTCTACACTAGGCAGTTAAATAAAAAAGCGCAGTTAAGTAATCCTATTATTAACGATACTGGCAGTTGGCGAAGCAGTGCTAGCTTATTGATATGCGCTGTGTTTTTCTGTTGCTTATATCGAGCTTGATACCGGTATGGGGCGCTTATTTTATTCTCAGCGGTGCAATTTACAATGATTGGCTGGGGCATATATAAACAAGAGTGTTTAAGTGCTGTGCAATGGCTTGCATTTATAGTGGCGTTTGCGGCATTTGTTTACTTAATGCTGCCCTCACAGACAGCACCACCGCTGATGGCTGCATTATTAATGAGTATAAGTGGCATTGCGTGGGGAATTTACAGTATTCGTGGCAAGGCGTGTATGTCGCCGCTAAGAGCCACTACCTTTAATTTTATACGTAGTTTATTAGTGCTACCTATTTTAATTGTGGTGGGAATGAGCCAGCTTAAAAATATACGTATCGAAGGAGCGTTACTTGCAATAGCCTCAGGTGCCATCGCATCTGGCGTAGGGTACAGTATTTGGTATGTGGCTATGCCACTATTAAAGAGCACGCATGCAGCCATAGTGCAGTTATGCGTACCCGTTTTGGCGGCTATTGCAGGGGCTGTATTTTTATCTGAAACATTAACTGTACAATTTATGCTCCCCAGCAGTATCATTTTACTAGCGGTATTGGTTTTTACTTTAAATAAAAAGACTAAAACTGCTTAGCTGGTGGACTTACATTGATCACAAAGCGTTCATACAATGCAGGTAAGTGGGTTAAAATAGCGTCTTTACCTAATAAATCACTGTGTTTAATGCAGTCGTGCAACACTTCTGGCGTAAGGTGGCGAATAAGCTGTGCTGATTGCGCTATGTGGCTAATATGCCAAAGCTCAGGCGCTACCCCGCCCAAGTCGTACTGGTAAGGTCGATAAAACCCAAATTCTGCTAGATGAGTGTCTAGCCATTGGCTTAATTTAGCAAAAGGTCCACCTTGCTGATATTCATTAGGGCTCAATTGCAAAACATAATCGTCACTTACTGCGCCTTTATCGTAAATATCTAAATCAGTCCCTAAATGATGGCGACTCGCCCCCGGTAGCGCAGAATAAAGCATAATGGCAATGCATTTATCAATATCACTGAGCGAATTAATATCAACGTGTTGCTGGGCTTTGTTTAATACCGGCCGCTTAGCGGAAAATTTAGCGTTCCAAATAGCTGATTGACGGTTAAAATCCCGAAAACTTGATGCAATACATAAGTCAAAGCCTGCTGATGCAGCCGCTGTTTGCAGTGCAATAAAGTCATTTACAATATCGGCATGCAAAGAATGATTTTGTATGGCAACTAAATGTGCATCACTTTGGCCAGTGATGCATTGTATGAGTTCTTTATTTGCAGTCATTAAGTTAACAGGTGCTCTAATATTTGTTCGTATATATCGGCCAGCGCGATTAGGTCGTCGGTGCTAACACACTCGTCCACTTTATGAATAGTGGCATTACGTGGCCCTAATTCAATAACTTTAGCACCCGTTTGTGCGATAAAACGACCATCTGAGGTGCCACCTGTTGTTTCTAAGTTAGTGGTTAACCCCGTTACCGATTTAATTGCGGCTACGGTGGCATCAACCAATGGGCCGTGCTCGGTTAAAAACGGCAAGCCATTCACAATCCAATTGAGTTCATAATTTAAATTGTGTTTTTGTAAAATGGAATTTACTTTTTGTTGTAGTTGTTGATGAGTAACTTCGGTACTAAATCTAAAATTAAATTGTACCTCTAGTTCCCCAGGGATCACATTGCCTGCGCCCGTACCGCCATTAATATTAGAGATTTGAAAGCTGGTGGCTGGAAAAAAATCATTACCCATATCCCACACAGTTTGGCTTAACTCGGTTAAAGCTGGCGTGGCTAAATGAATTGGGTTTTGTGCTAAATGTGGATAGGCCACATGACCTTGCACGCCTTTTATAGTTAAAAACCCCGTGAGTGAACCACGGCGGCCATTTTTAACCACATCACCGAGTACATCGCGAGAAGAGGGTTCACCTACAAGGCACATGTCTATTTTTTCACCGCGCTCCTCTAAAGTATCAATAACGCGGGTAGTGCCGTTAATAAACGGGCCTTCCTCATCTGAGGTAATTAAAAACGAAATGGAACCTTTGTGATCTGGATGCTTAGTCACAAAGCGTTCGGTTGCCACAATCATCGCTGCTAATGAGCCTTTCATGTCGGCAGCGCCACGGCCATGCAATAAGCCGTCTTCAATTAGGCCTACAAAAGGCGGGTGCTGCCAGTTTTTTTCAGGCCCAGTGGGCACTACATCAGTATGACCGGCAAAACAAAAATGGGGCGATTGGGTCCCTTTGCGTGCCCATGTGTTTAGGGTATCGGTAAAAAATAGCGATTCAATATCAAAGCCAATGGCGCTTAGACGTTCATTCATCATATGTTGGCACCCGGCATCTTCAGGTGTAACCGACTCTCGCTGAATTAAGGCTTGGGCTAGGGTAATTACTGGATGGGTCATTATTTAAAAATCTCATCGTATTGTGCTGCTTTAAAGCCTAAGTGGTATTGCCCGTTATTAACAAGAACTGGACGTTTGATCATCGCCGGTTGTTCAACGAGTAAATCTATAGCGGTTTGTTTAGTCAAGCTTTGTTTTTGCTCATCAGTGAGCGCTCTGTACGTTGTGCCACGTTTATTAACCAATTGTTCCCAATCAATATGTTCTGCAAAGTCGCTTACCATGTCGTTATTAACGCCGTCTTTGCGGTAGTCATGGAAAGTGAATGCGATGTCGTTATCGCTTAGGTATTTTTTTGCTTTTTTAATTGTATCGCAGTTGCTAATGCCATAGAGAGTGATCATAAATCTACTTCTTTTTAATAATAGTTAATAAGGTATCTACACCGGCATTAACTTGCGGGTGAGAATAATGAAAAGTGCCTAAATTATGGCCATTGAGAATTATAAGGCTGGCTAAAATAGGCGAGTCGAGCTCACGTAAATCAAAATAAGCAAGGCGTTGGCCTTTGGTTATTTTGCTGCCGTTAAGCTGAGCAATATGAGTATGCGTAAGTGTTTGTGAATCGGGAACAGCTAGGTTTATTAATACTTTTAAGCCGTTATTGGCTTTTAAAATAAATTCACAACCGGCACTTTTTACCTGCAGTAAGGTGCCATTGAAGGGCGCTAATACTTTATGACTCGATAAACTAACAACAATACCTGGGCCGAGTGTGCCAAAACGAAAAAAGGGTTGTGGATGCTCTTCCATTGGCATTACTTTACCACTGAACGGACTCGTGATTTGTATCGCGTTTCGAGGAATTTTATTTTTAGTTAAATAGCTAACGTCTTCAGATTTCATTATTTATTGAGTTACCACGTTGTAGCCATCGGCTTTAAGGGCTGTAATTGCTTTGGTGACCGTTTGTTTTTTTACTAAAATATAGTCGGTATCGTAGGTCGATATCGAAAAAATGAACACGCCGGCTCTGGCTAATACGCCTGACAGGTTTGCCATAATGCCAGTTAACGAAAACCCTAAAGGGCCTATTACTTCCAGTGCTTGCCAATTAGATTCAGTGTCTTGGCTATCAATAATAAAGTCGACAGGGCAAACAACTGACAGTTCATCATGCGTTTTTGAGATAAAAAATAACGGTTGCTTTAACAGCGCAGGCGGTATGTCAGCATCAAGGGCTAATCTATGAATAGATAACACGGTGCTGTGTAATTGTAATGTTTGTTTTGACATTAAACGTATCGCCAGCAGCAAAATAATAGCTTTATAGTATAGAGTATTGAAGCTAAATTAAAGGCTCAAGTTTAGGCCGTGCTATATTTTTATTAGCTAAAAAATAATTGTCCACAATTTCTGTGGATAAGCTTGGGGGTTGTGAGGTATAAATAGCCTAACCAGTTGATTATTAAATAAAAAATGGCTAGGCTATAAAAAAGGCATGTTAATTACAGGCCTTAATTAAGCGCTTCTACTTGCGCCGCCTGAATGGCTGTTAAAGCAATGGTATACACAATATCGTCAACTAATGCGCCACGGCTTAAGTCGTTAACAGGTTTGCGCATGCCTTGTAACATAGGACCAATACTGATCAAATCAGCACTTCGTTGCACTGCTTTGTAGGTGGTATTACCCGTATTTAAATCAGGGAAAATAAACACGGTTGCTTTACCGGCAACCGGGCTATCTGGCGCTTTTTTAATAGCTACACTTTCCATAATGGCCGCATCGTATTGCAATGGCCCATCGATAATGAGATCAGGACGCTTTTGTTGGGCAATTTTTGTTGCTTCGCGGACTTTTTCTACATCAGCGCCACTGCCCGAATTACCCGTGCTGTAGCTTATCATTGCTACACGAGGTTCTATGCCAAATGCGGCAGCAGAATCGGCAGATTGAATTGCAATGTCGGCTAGTTGTTCAGCATTAGGATCAGGATTAATAGCACAGTCACCATAAACAAGCACTTGATCAGGCAAAAGCATAAAAAATACCGACGAGACTAATGATGAACCTGGTGCGGTTTTAATCAACTGTAAAGGCGGGCGAATGGTATTAGCCGTGGTATTGACTGCCCCTGAAACCAGCCCATCTACTTTTCCTTGCTCTAGCATCATGGTGCCCAGTACCACGTTATCTTGCAGTTGTTCCTTTGCAATAACGTCAGTTAAGCCTTTGTTTTTACGAATTTCGACCATAGGTGCTACGTAGTCATTAATAATACTAGTTGGCTCTATTACAGTCACATGCTCGTTCAGTTCAATCCCTTGTTGCTCCGCGATTCGAAATATTTCATCGCGATCGCCAAGTAAAATTGTTTTAGCAATGCCGCGCTGGCCACAAATAGCAGCGGCTTTAATGGTTCTAGGCTCGTTACCCTCAGGCAGTACAATCGTTTTATCCGCTTTACGTGCTTTATCGGTTAATAAATACCTAAAGGCCGGCGGGGATAACTTGCGGGTTTTTCCCACACTTTTTGCTAATGTGTCCAGCCAATCAGAATCGATATGTGCAGCGTTATGATCTTTTACTTTTTCAATGCGTTGTTCATCGTCGCTAGGCACTTCTAGGTTAAAGTTATGCAACAATAAAGAAGTGCGCCAGGTATCGCCCTCGGTTGCCAAAATTGGTAGGCCAGTTTGCATAGCTTGTTCACATAGCGCCATAATACGCGGCTCAGGCTCAAAACCACCGGTAAGTAAAATTGCACCTAGTTTTGTGCCATTCATGGCCGATAAGCAAGCTGCAACGAGTATATCTGAGCGATCGCCAGGGGTAACCAATAACGCACCTGGCGTAAAATAGTTTAAAATATTGGATACCGTGCGGGCACAAAATGTAATTCGTCTGAGTCGGCGGTGTACCATATCACCTTCGTTGATAATAGTGGCTTTTAGATAGGCACTTAAATCTTTAACACGTGGGGCAACCAGTTCAAAATCCCACGGAATAGCGCCGAGTAACATAAACGGGTTTTTTCTAAAAATAGGTAAAGAAGCTAAGCGGTTTAATTCGTTATCAAGCGCTTCTGGCTTATAGGTATCGACTAAATCGGCGCGAGCACGACCTTCCTCATCAAGGGGGGCGTTTACTTTATTAAAAATACAGCCAAGCACGCGAGGATGGTCAATGCCACCATAGTTACCAGCGGCTATTTCTAGTCGGTCTTCAATTTGAGTAATGTTGTAATTGCCAGGGGTAAGTACAAAAATGATATCCGCCCCTAAAGTTTGTGCGATTTCTCGATTTACTCTCCCCGCATATGGTTGGCGACGGGTAGGCACCATGCCTTCAATAATAGCCACTTCATCATCGTTAATTTTACTTTGAAAACGCTCTACAATTTCTTCTAGCAGGTCATCGCCTTTGCCATCGCCAATCATTTGCTCGGCATAATCCAGCGCAAATGACGTAGGTGGATCAATAGGTGAGCCTTGGGTAACAATTTGTGTTGACTTTTCTGGGCCTGTTTCACCCGCGCGTGGTTGAGCTATAGGTTTAAAAAAATTAACTTTAACAGTTTTCTGTTCCAGCGCCCTTACCAAACCCACCGATACTGAGGTTAAACCAACCCCAGTAGAAATGGGGATCAACATAATACGACGAGCCATATTATAACTCCTTGGTAATGTTTGCGGCATCAAGTGCGATCACCCATTCTTCGTTAGTGGGCATAACGACCGCTTTGCTACGTGAATCAGCTGTACTTATTAACCCAGCTTGGCCAAAACGTGCATCAAGGTTTGCTTGTGGGTCTAAATTAATACCTAAAAAGGCCAATTGTTTAAGTACTTTATCACGGATAATATCGGAATTTTCGCCAATACCGCCGGTAAAAATAACTGCGTCTAGCTGTTGCAGCGGGACCATGTAAGCGGCTATTTGTTTTGCGAGGCGGTAACAAAACATATTAAGTGCCAGCATAGCTTGCTGGTTGCCTGCAATAGCGGCTTCTTCTATGGTACGACAATCGTTAGACAACTCGCTTATGCCTAATAAACCACTTTTTTGATTGAGTAAGTCATCAATTTGCTGAGCAGTGTAATCGAGTTGCGTGGTTAAAAAGTTAAATAAGCCCGGATCAATGTCGCCACAGCGCGTACCCATAATAAGCCCTTCAAGCGGGGTTAACCCCATACTGGTATCTACACTTTTGCCATTTTTAATCGCACACACTGAACAGCCGTTTCCTAAGTGGGCGCTAATAAAGTTACTGTTTTCAATAGGAAGTGCCAACAACTTCGCAGTTTGTCCTGCCACATAAAAATGGCTGGTGCCATGAAAACCATAGCGCCTAACACCAAAGTCTTTATAAAGCTGATAAGGAAGGGCATAAAGATAAGCGACTTCATCCATTGTTTGATGAAATGCCGTGTCGAACACGGCTACTTGCGGTAAATTTTTAAATGATGCTTGCGCTGATGAAATACCCAGTAAGTTAGCGTGGCCATGCAAAGGTGCTAGCGTGGCTGCTTGCGTGATACCTGCAGTAACGCGTTCGTCAATTAATACTGATTGGGTAAAATGCTCACCGCCATGCACAACACGATGACCAACAGCAACTAGTTGCTCATCAAGATTGTGATCTTTTATTAAATCAACCAGCGTATCAATCGCATGCGCGTGTGCCTGATTAGCAGCAAGTTTAATGGTGGTCTTTTCTCCCTTAAATTTATATTTTATTGAGGGAGCATCTGCACCTAGGCGCTCAGCTAAACCTGAAATAATGTCTTTTCCTGTGTTTGCATCAATAATTGCAAACTTTAAACTTGAGCTTCCACAATTAAGTACCAAAACATGGTTTGTTTTTTTTGGCAGAGTTGGCATAGATTCATTTTCCATTTAAATATTAATCAGTACACTTGGTTGATATATAAGCATTGTAGGCTTAAATGGGTCTAGACTAAAGTGTAGTTGACTTTATTAAAAGGGCTTTGTGGAATTCTTTCTATAATTTATGCTTTTTGTGAGTTTTACTAATGAAATTAAGCATTTTTACCGATAAAGTGAGAGTTGTGTTACACTTTTATAAGCAAGATGCTTTTACAAGTGTTAAATGCCGTGATTGTGAGGATTTATAATGCAAAAAAGTGTGATATCACAAGTTCAATTAGGGCGCGCTTATGCTAAAACATGGCCTATGCGCAAAGAGGTCGCGCCATTATTTGCCGAGTTTAAAGTGATCAGAGCAACCGAGCTTGCGATTACAGTAATGCCTATTTTAGCCATGTTAACTTTGTTTTTTCAGCTTAATTATTTAGGCTCTGATTTTTTACCTCAAGCTATTGCCAGTAGTCTATTTTTTATCTCCTTGCCGTTACAAGGGCTTTTATGGCTAGGTAAACGTGCGCAAACAGAATTAGAACCCGCTATGCTGCAATGGTACAACGAGTTGTTTGCAAAAATGGTCGCCAACGGTTACGACGCACAAATGGGGAAAAACAAGCCCCGCTATTTGGAGCTTGCTGAATTGTTAAAAGACATGTTTGATAAAATGGATAAAACCTTTACTAAAGAGCAGTTTTAACAAACTGGCTAATATAAAATGACAAGGTAACCTTATGATGCTGTTTTTGTTCAAGTGCCTGCCAATGCTCGGGTCTGAACTTCCATGCAAAGGGTGTCATCATTATTAAATTTCTTACGTCGCTAAATGTGAGTGACACTTGCTCTGTAATGAGCTGTTGCGATGATTGGTTAAAGCCTGTTGGCGTAGCAACTTCAGTATGTTCATTTACCGTATTATAGATATATTTTTTCAACTCTTTGAGGTGCATAGGCCCAGGGCTTGCCACCACTAAACAGCCATCCTCTTTAACAAGGCGAGAAAGTTCATCGTCGAACAAAGGGGCAAACACGCTAATTAACACATCAGCAAGGTGATCATTAAAGGGCGCGTGGCTTATTGATGCCACGCTAAATTGACATTGTTTGTATCGTTTTGCTGCGTATTTTACCGCTGACTTAGATATATCAACACCATACACAGTAGCTTGCGTGTTATTTGCTATAGCATGGGTGTAAAACCCCTCGCCACACCCTAAATCAATCACTATATTTGCATTGAGCGGTTTGACTAAATTAGCTAAGGCCGTCTGTAAAAATGCATAATGGCCTTGCTCTAAAAAAGAACGCCTTGCTTGTACCATTTCTAAAGAGTCACCGGGCTGTTTAGAGTTTTTATTTTGCACGGGGAGTAAGTTTACATAGCCTTCTTTGGCAAAATCAAAGCTGTGGTTATTATCACAGCGTAATGTTTTTTCATTAAGTGCCAATGGAAGTTTGCAAATAGGGCAATGGTAATGAAGACTCATGAGCCTAAATAGTCCTTATCAAAAAAAGTTTTTACCCAGTGCGGGCGATAGGTGATCATAACAGTTATTGCCATACCGTTTAGCATTGCTTCAGGAAACGCTAAAATAGGACTGAGATAAATGTAGTTTTCTGTTAGCTGATGCCAATTATATTCGCCAATTGCGTAATAAAAAACACCCCCGAGTATAATGTTAACGCAAGCAACGACACCAGCCGTTAAAAAGCTACAAACAAATATATAGATAAAAAAGTGCCGCGCTAAGTAGTGGTAACAAAGCATAAATACGAAGTAGCTTAATAATACTGGAATAAACGCACTTATTAGTAATTTTACCGCAATCAGCTCGAATGCTATTTGTCCAAAAGCAGTTAGCAGGGCTGTTGCTAATACACAACTTAAAATAGCCAGACGCCAGCCTAAAATCAGCGTAACAGCAGTAATGCCCAGTATATGAAGATCAAGACCAGGTAAAATACCGGCTTTTATACGCCATAGTAAAGCGAGCACCAGCGCGCAGGCAAACACACCGGTTTGCCTTGCTGGCGTATTAAATAAATTGGCGTATGTTGATTTATTAACACTTAAAAAGCCAATAACAATAACACCAATCCACAGTAATGCCTGTAATTGCACGCTTAGCATAATCGTTAATTAAACTCAGACCAAATAGGGGCATGATCTGAAGGCTTGTCGATAGCACGTAATTCGTAATCTATACCGGTGTCGATACAGCGAGCTGCTAAGTCATGCGTTGCCAGAACCACATCAATCCTTAGTCCACGATTATCAACAAAACCCTTAGAGCGGTAGTCAAACCACGAGTATTGATCGTTAGTTTCTGGGTTTTGCTCTCTAAAGGTGTCTTTAAAGCCCCAGTTTAATAACGTTGCTAGCCATTCACGCTCAACGGGTTGAAATGAACATTTTCCGGTTTTTAACCAGCGTTTTGCGTTTACCTCACCAATACCAATATCTAAATCGGTTGGAGAGATATTAATATCGCCCATTACAATTACATCTTGATCAGGCGTGTAATGACTATTTAGGTGAGTCATTAAGTCTTGATAAAATTGACGTTTATAAGGGAATTTAGTTTCGTGATTGATGTTATCGCCTTGCGGGAAGTAGCCATTCATAACATGTAGGTCACGGCCATTTTCTTGCTCTACGGTAACGCTGATCATTCGCTTTTGCGACTCATCTGTGTCGGTGGAAAAGCCTTTTAATACCGACTTAGGCTCTTTTTTGCATAACATTGCCACACCGTAATGCGCTTTTTGTCCATGAAAATAAACGTGATAACCCATTTTTTGTACATCGTCTAGCGGAAACGCTTCATCGTGCACTTTGATCTCTTGAAGACCAATAATATCTGGCTGGTGTTTATCAATAATAGCTTGTAACTGATGTAGGCGAGCACGCAGACCATTGATATTAAAAGAAATCACTTTCATAAAGTTTACCTTCAAATTTATTTTCATTGTTGGCCAAATTGTATCAGTATTTGGAGCGACATAACATGACTGAAACGAGAAAATGGCTGCATAAATGTTGATCAATTTTTGCTTAATGTTTAAACATTGTAAATGCAATATTAAACAATAAAATAAATAAAATATTCAATTTATATGTTAAAACTTGTCTATATAGTGCGCAAAAATCGTATGTTTAACTCGTTCAAATAGGACCTCCTAATGAAAACTCAATTACTTTTAGCCGCCTCTCTTTTTGTTTCTGTAACTGCTACTGCGCAAAGCAATACGTATTACAGCCAAGACAACAAATTAGAGTCTAACTTATGTGTAGTAAGCGCCAATGAGGGGTTTTCGGCTGCTCGTAAAATGGCAGCAAAGCACGGTGTATATTTATCACGTTATTCAAAAAGTATCCTATGTAACGGTCAAGACATCCGTGACATTGCAAAAAAAGAAGAAGCAACGCAATCAGTTGTGTCTAAAGTAGAAGTATTTGCAAAAGATTCACACCAAGAAACACAGTTATGTATGACTGCAGTAAAGCAAGGCCTACAACCAGTACGTAAGCAAATTGGTAACTTAAATTCATTAAAGTGTAATGGCCAAAGCGTTACTGATTTTGTTAAGCGTTACCAAAACGCTGCAATCTAAATTACCGTTTTAGATATAAATAGCTCGGTTCTTACCGAGCTTTTTTTTGCAAAAATTACCAGAGTAGCTTGCAAAAATTGCATTATTGAATATCGCAATAGAAGTTGTTTTTGTTTAATTGTTTGATTTTAATGGTTTATTTTTTTTGGCATCGTATTTGTATTACTAGATTTGAAATTTATTAATACAAGGATACGTCTGATGAAAAAATTAACGATAGTTTCTACTGTTTTAGCCGCATTGAGTTTAGCAGCTTGTTCTTCTAATCAAGGTTTAGAAAAAATCGACAGTGATTTTGCAAGCTTAGATAACGATAGCGATGGCTTTATTTCTAAAACAGAAGCCGACGATGATAGTATTTGGCAGCACTTTTCGAATATAGATACTAATATGGATAATCAAATAAGCCGTAATGAATATGATGCTTATATGCAGCTAAATGCTGGGAAAGTTGCTACAGATAGTGAAGTGAGTGAGTCTGCATTTAAGGCTGATATTGCGAAGTTTGATAAAATAGAAAATGACTTTAAAAGCTTAGATAATGATAGCAACGGTTTTATTTCAGTTTCTGAAGCTGACGATGATGATATTTCAAATCATTTTGGTTACATGGACAGCAATAAAGATAAACGAGTAAGTAAAAAAGAGTTTAATAGCTATATCCAAAAGCATGGTGATTCTGTTGCAGAGGACGATGCACTTGAGCAATTTAAAAAATAGCTAAATTACATTATTAAATACACTTGATACCAAGCCAGTGTTTTTCACTGGCTTTTTTATACCTATAAAATGTTATTTTATTAATATGTTTTCCTAGTTTGCCGTTGTTCTGTCATAATAGATGGCTGTGTGTGTTTATTAACTTTAGAGTGATTATGGTTGGTCGGCGAATTAGTGATGAACAATTAATTGAAATCATTGAAGCGGCGATTTTTGTGGCAGGCAAGCCCGTATCAAAACGTCATCTTAAGAACACGGTTTTAAACGACTTAGCAATTTCTATGGCGCGCATTAATGATGCTGTAGAGGCCATTCAAGTTCACTATCAGACGCGTGGAATACGTTTAGTTGAGGTAGGCAGTGGCTATCGTTTTCAAGCGTGCAGTAGTTTAAGTCCATGGTTGAGTAATTTATGGCAAGAACGTGCCCCTAAATACTCGAGAGCTTTACTCGAAACCCTGTCGTTAATTGCATACAAGCAACCCATAACTCGTGGTGAAATTGAGCAAGTGCGGGGTGTAGCAACTGGCTCAAATATTATTAAAACTCTGCTTGAAAGAGAGTGGATTAAAGTAGTTGGGCATAAAGAAGTACCCGGTAAACCGGCACTTTATGCAACGACTAAACAATTTTTAGATTATTTTTCGATAACGGGACTTAATGATTTACCCGCATTGCCAGAGCAACAGCAAAGTAAAATTACCCAGTTATTAAGTGATCCTTCTGTGAGAGAACCATCCAAATGAGTATACAAGGTGAAAAGTTACAAAAAGTCCTAGCCCGTGCAGGTGTAGGCTCACGCCGTGAAATGGAAAAATACATTGATGCAAATCGTGTGAGTGTAAATGGTAAAGTAGCTAAGTTAGGCGACAGGGTTGAAGAAACCGATTTAATTCGTGTTGACGGCCATACCGTTAAAATAGAAGAAAAAGCTGACAGAATTTGTCGCGTAATTATGTACAACAAGCCAGAGGGTGAGTTAAGTACGCGTAAAGATCCAGAAGGTCGTAGAACCGTTTTTGACCGCTTACCTCGTATTGATGGCGATCGCTGGATAGCAGTAGGCCGATTAGACGTGAATACCTCAGGCCTAATGCTGTTTACCAATGACGGTGAATTGGCAAACCGCTTAATGCACCCAAGCTATGAAGTTGAACGCGAATATTCAGCACGTGTATTTGGTGAAGTCACTAACGAAACAATAAAAAACTTACTGCGTGGCGTAGAACTTGAAGATGGCCCCGCAAAGTTCACTGGTATCAAGCCTATGGGCGGTGAAGGTATTAATCGTTGGTATAACGTAACGCTTAATGAAGGTCGTAATCGTGAAGTGCGTCGTTTATGGCAATCACAAGATGTGGAAGTATCGCGCCTAATTCGTATACGTTACGGTAAATTAGAGCTTGATAAGCGTGTACCGCAAGGTGGTTGGATTGAGTACGATTTAGACACAGTTAACTATTTACGTAAAACAGTTAAACTTGGCAAAGAAACGCAAACTAAACTGTCTGTTATTCCTGAAAAGCGTAAAGATAAGCGCGCGAAAATAAATCAAATTCGTAAGGCGGTTAAAAAGCACAATCAACGTGTAAAACCGACTAAACGTAAGTAATTACGCTACTAATAAAACAATAAAGCCGCTTTTTATAGCGGCTTTTTACGTTTAAAACTAAATATTATTTTTTAGCTTGTGCGTCTAACGATTGGCCATTGATATCTTTTGAGTCATCGCTCATTAAATACAGATAAGTTGGCATTAAATCTTCAGGTGTTGCGAGTAGATCTCGATCTTCACCTGGGAATGCACTTGCACGCATTGATGTACGGGTTGCGCCTGGGTTAATACAGTTAACACGGATTGGCGTTTTTTCAACTTCACACGCCCATGTTTGCATCATACCTTCTACTGCAAATTTAGAAATTGCATAAGGTCCCCAAAACTCTCTTCCTTTACGACCGACACCCGATGAGGTAAATACCACTGAGGCACTTTTTGATTTACGCATGACAGGGAATAGCGCTTTAGTGATCATCGCTTGTGCAGTGACGTTTACTTTCATGACGTTTTCGAATGTTGATGAACAAAAATGCTCTAACGGCCCTAAAGTACCTAAAATACCCGCGTTATTTAATAGTCCATCAAGGCGGCCAAATTGACTTTCGATCGTTGCGGCTAAATCACGATAGTTCTGCTTAGTTGCACCTTTTAAGTCCATAGGCACAATCGCTGGCTGTGGGTAGCCTGCATTGACGATTTCGTCATACACACATTCTAGTTTATTAGTTGTTTTTCCTAATAAAATAACGGTTGCACCATGTTTAGCATAGGTAATAGCTGCGACACGGCCGATACCATCACCTGCGCCTGTGATCAAAATTACTTTGTCTTTAAGTGCGTTTTCAGTTGCTTGATAGGTATGCATAAAAGTACCAATGTTTAAATTTTTTTTGATTTTAACATAGCAAATCGACAAGTAATCGAATTTATTACAAATTTAGGTGGCGAAACTAGAAAGTTTACGTTAAGTTTAACTGGTCTAATGTCTCATTAATATACTAGCTACATTATTTTAACTTAATTACACTGACTATAAACACACTATAAAAATAAGATTTGTGCGGAGAACACTATGAAAAAAATGCTACTCTCGCTCTCAGTTGCAGCTGCATTAGCAGGCTGTGGCGGCGGAGAAACGTTAGAAGATGTTAAAAACGATTCGGTTACAGTTATTCCAAAAGCTACGGTAAAGTTTGACCCTGCAAATGGTGTAATTTCGGTTCCTAATGATTTATTAATGAGCGGTACGCGCGATGGCACACTCAATATTCCTGGGGAATTAAATGACGAGAATGTTTCTATCTCTCGAGCTGAATATGCAGATCCGCAACTTGCACTAGGGGCACTTGATGGCTGGTCTACGCAAGTTCCTTTTAAAATAGATTTAACGTTTCCACCGGGCATTAGTCTAGATGAAACGTCTGCAGCTTCACCAGGCTCAGTACGTATTTTTGAAGTGATCATGGGTGCAAGCCTAACAGATGCCGAATGCTCGCAAGCACCAGCTGGTACAGCATGTAAACTAGTAGGTGAACTGACCTTTGGTGTTGATTTTGTTACACAAGGCTCTGGAGACGCGGTTGCTATTATTCCACTTAAGCCATTTAAGGCCGGTAGTTCATACATTAATGTGTTAACGACTGGACTGAAAGATTCAGAAGGGCGCTCAATTGAACCATCTTCAACGTATGCCACTGTTAAACAAGAAGCGCCTTTAGTAACGCCATCACAACTTGCGCTGCAAGGAGCTGTTAACAGCTACGAAAACGTAGTGGTAAGCTCTGGCGATATTACTAAAGACGATATTATTTACTCGGCTGCCATGACAATGCAATCAGCAGGTCCTGTGCTTGGCACAATCAAAAAGATTTTAGCAAAAAGTATAACAGAGCCAACAATTCCAACCCCTGCGTTGCAAATTCCAACTCAGCCTATGCAAAACGTACAGGATATCTTTGAGGACTTAGGTAGAGCAGTCCCCAACGTATTTCAGGCGGCACAATATCAAAAAGGGAGTATTCAACTACCTATGTATTTAGGCACGCCTGAAGGTAAAAGTATTGATGATTTAAATGATACTTACTGGCAAGGTATGTGTGATAACGCAGTAGCTGTTATGGGTTATAAAGCACAAGCTGGTGAAGGTTTCCCTACTGTTCCTGTTAGCGTTAATGATGCAAAATGTGCAGCGTTAAGTGATGGGCGGTTGCGTGATTTAGGTGTAGGCTTAGACGTTACACGTCATCTAACGAAATATAACTCACTTCCTAAAGTGCAGAGCATGGCAACTGTGCCAGTACAAATTACCAAACCGATTTTACCGGTTGTTAATGCGTACCGAACAGGCTTAGGTTTAGAGCCTTTTGCTGCTATGCCAGAAAATGGCTGGCCAGTGGTTATTATGCAACATGGTATAACCACACAAAAAGAAAGCATGTTAACGCTAACAGCGCAGCTTTCATTGCAAGGCTTTGCAACAGTTGCAATTGACCACCCTCGTCATGGCGAGCGTGGTGTAGATGTAGACGGTGATGGTACTGATGACTTTAATGCAACTTCGGGAAAAGGCTCTGTACTTAGTTACATGAACCTAAGCTCGTTATTGGTCGCCAGAGACAGCTTGCGTCAGTCAAGTGCTGACTTACTTGGTTTACGCTTAGGCTTAAGATTCAGCGGTGATAGTTCACTCAGTTATACCGATGTATCTTATATTGGCCATTCACTGGGCTCAATTGTAGCACCTGCATTTATTGCACAAGCTAATAGCCCATTAGACGACCAAGTAGATCCATTGTTTAAGGTTAACGCTGTAGCATTAGCAAGTGGCGGCGGCGGTATTGCTAGCTTCTTGTTAGAATCAGCCGCGTTTGGTCCATTTATTCAAGGCTCTGTCCTTGCTAAAGCTGGAACTGCTGAAGCTGACGAGTTTAATGCATTCTTAAATGCTGGTGCGTTATCGAACTGTGGCGCCTTGTTACCAGACATGCAGGACTTCTTAAGCTGTGGCTTTAATGAATTTGCAGCATCGCTAACTATGGCGGGAGAAACCGATAAACTTGCTAATATAAAGGGCGTGATGACGCAGTTTGTATTTGCAGCACAAACAGCATTAGATAGTGGCGACCCAACCAACTATGCAGCAACGGTTAAAGCACTAGAAACACCCGTGTATATGAATGTTGTTGTTGGTGATGGCACAGATAATAACAAGCCAGACCAAGTTATTCCGCCGATGACTGCTAATCCGCCAATGACTGCTAACAATCCAATTGCAGGTACAATTCCTTTAGCCAACTTTATGGGGTTAGAAACAGTAAGTACATCGCAAGCGCCAACAGAGATGGGGGCTAGCTATTTAGTTAAATTTAATACCGGCCATCATGGGTCAATATTAACACCTGCACAGGATGAGGCAGAGTCTTCTACTGCTGCGGGTAGTGCAGCTGCAAATGCTGAAATGCAATTGCAGGTTGCTACTTACCTAGCTTCAAGAGGGCGCCTTTTAATGGTGCAAAACACTGAGGTTGTGACGAATTAATAATCAACCACTCAATTAAGTACTAAAAGCCACTGTATAGTGGCTTTTTTTTATTTTAAAGCATGCTAAATTGACTGAAATTTATAAACGGAGAACACAGTTGGAATTTTTATACGAGTACGGCTTATTTTTTGCAAAAACCATTACCTTTGTTATTGCTATTGCTGTGATTTTAACCTTAATTGTAAGCTCGGCTGTAAAGCCAAAAGCGAAAAAAGGTGAGATTGAAATTGATGACCTATCAGAGCAGCTGACCAATATAAAAGAAAGCTTTTTAAATAATACGCTAGGTAAAAAAGAGCTAAAAGCCTATCAAAAGCAACAAAAAATAGAGCAAAAAAAAGCGGATAAAGAAGAGCCTAAATCACGACTCTATGTTATTGACTTTAACGGCAGCATGGATGCACATGAAGTAGAGAGTTTACGCGAAGAAGTGACTGCGATTATTTCAATCGCGGATGCAAAAAAAGATAAAGTGTTAGTTCGTCTTGAAAGTGGTGGCGGCGTGGTACATGGCTATGGTTTAGCTGCATCACAATTACAACGCTTTAAATCAGCTGGTATTGAGTTGACTGTATCAATAGACAAAGTCGCTGCCAGTGGTGGCTACATGATGGCTTGTGTGGCTGATCATATCATTGCAGCGCCGTTCGCAATTGTTGGCTCTATTGGTGTTATTGCACAAATTCCAAACTTTAATAAAATATTAAAGAAGAACGATGTCGAGTTTGAGCAAATTACGGCGGGTGAATTTAAACGTACGCTAACGTTATTTGGTGAAAATACCGATAAAGCCCGTGAAAAGTTCCGCGAAGAGATAGAGCAAACTCATGGTTTGTTTAAAACGTTTGTGAGCACTCAGCGCCCAAGTTTAAATATGGATTTAGTGGCAACGGGTGAACATTGGTTTGCAACCCAAGCAATTGAAAAAGGGTTAGTCGATACTATTAAAACTAGCGATGATGCGTTGTTAGAGCAACAACAGCAATATCAAATTTATAAAGTGCAATACAAGGTTAAAAAAGGGCTAAGTGAAAAGCTTGCAATAGGGCTCAGCCATGGTGTGAATAAAGCGGGCGTAAGTTTAATGTCAAAGTTTAAGGCGTTACACCCTTAATAATTTAATCACTTAAACCCAACAAAAAAGCCTTGTTACTTAACGAAGTAGCAAGGCTTTTTTTATGACTATTGTCAGAAATACTAATCAATAGATTTGTGGTAGTCTTCTAAATCTTTAGCTGCATTAGGGTCATTAAAGATACTTTCATCTAGCTCACCCTCACTTTTAGCAACGACACAGGTTACCATACAGTCACCCGTTACGTTTACCGCGGTACGGGTCATATCAAGTAGTCTATCAACACCTATTATAATTGCGATGCCTTCAACCGGTAGGCCTACTTGGTTTAATACCATGGCCAGCATGATCAAGCCAACGCCAGGAACACCCGCCGTACCAACAGAGGCAAGCGTTGCTGTTAATATCACCATTAAGTAATCAGAAATAGTTAAATCAACACTAAATACTTGAGCAATAAATACTGTGGCCACACCCTGCATAATTGCAGTGCCATCCATATTAATGGTGGCGCCTAATGGAATAGTAAATGAAGCGACCGAATTATTAGCGCCAAGCTTTTTAGTTGCCGTTTCAAGTGTGATAGGCATAGTTGCGCTTGAACTTGAGGTACTAAAAGCAAATAAACAGGTGTGTTTCATTTTAGCTAAGAAAGTGAGCGGGTTTAGGCCCGTGAGTATTTTTAGCAGTAGAGTGTAGTTTACAAATGCGTGTAATAATAAGGCTAAAACAACCACGCCAAAGTACTTAGCTAAACTCACAATTAAGTTAAGTTCAATGGTAGTGAACAATTTAGCCATTAAGAAAAATACGCCGTAAGGGGCAATATTCATTAGCAAAGTAACCAGTTTTAAGATAACGGTGTTTAAGTCTTCAAATACCGTAGCGACACGTTTACCTGCCTTTCCGCTAAGTGCCATTGCAATACCGAATAACAAAGCAAATACAATTACTTGTAACATGTTGCCCTTTGCCATTGCTTCAAAAGGGTTGGTAGGGAACATATCAATAATTACGCGAGCTAAAGTAGGCGCTTCTTTTGCGTCGTAGCTTGCTTGAGAAGGAAGCCCAATTCCTTCACCTGGATTAAATAGTAACGCGAGTGTAATTGCCACTGTAATCGCTATTGCCGTTGTAACTAAGTATAAACCAATTGATTTACCGCCTAAACGGCCTAATTTCTTAGGATCGCTTAAACTGCAGGTACCACATACCAGTGATACAAATACTAAAGGCACAACCAGCATTTTCAAACTGGCTATAAATATTTGCCCACCTACATGAAAAAGGCCATCAACAAAAAAGGCTTTAATTGGCAAAGAGAATAACCCAAGAGGGATTAGGTAATCGTCTTCACCAGCTAATATAGCCTGAAATATAAAGCCTACTGCAACACCAAGCACCATACCAATCATGATGCGAGTAGTTAAACTCATTGAACGGATTTTAGACATATTTCCAATCTATTTTTTATAAATTTGGCATAGACTAACAGCATGTAATTTTTTTTACAGAAAAAACGTCAACTTTTTAAAAATTTTTATCAAAAAAAGGAGTAAAAATCTGAGACTTTAGACTAAGTTATAGGTTAACATTAAGTGAATAACGCTTGGTTAATAAAAATACAAGGAGAAGTCTATGCCTTCAATAAGAGTGCTCTGCATCATTATGCTCAGCTTTTTAGTATCAGCTTGTGGCGGTGGTGGCTCACTAGAGAAAGAGGGTAGTATTGGTGGCAATAGTGGGGGTACATCTGATGACTCGAATTATACACTCATACTTCAAGGGTACTCAAAATCAGATGCAAGTATATCAAACTCAGTATCAGCGAGTTCTCCATTAGATCTTAGGGCAACTCTAGAAAAAGACGGTGTTGCAATTAGCGGTGAGAGAGTTATTTTCACATTAGAAGATCAAGTTGGGGAATTAAATCCTACCTCTGGGAGCGCATTAACAAAAGATGATGGTGTTGCGAAGATAGAATTAACCGCAGGCACCGTAAAAGGAGCTGGAGCTGTTACTGCTAGTTATACGGTTGATGGCGAAACATATACTAGTCAGTTTGATTTCGAGTCAGCAGGGGATGCTGATATTAATGATCCAAGCTTATTTTCTTTAGCATTAGAAGGCTATTCAAAGTCAGATGGTATTAAATCAAATAGAGTGTCTGCAAGTTCAGTAATTGAACTCAAAGCCAAACTTGAAAAAGATGGCTCTGCGGTAACTGGCGCAAGAGTTACTTTTACATTGGCAGATGAAGTTGGTGTATTAAACCCGCTCTCTGGTAGTGCGTTAACAAAAGACGACGGTATTGCAACATTAGATCTTACCGCGGGTACAGTAAAAGGAGCTGGTGTTGTTACTGCTAGTTATACTGTTAACGGCGCTACGTATTCTAGCCAGTTTTCATTCGAGTCTGCAGGGGATGCGGATGGCAGTGGTTCAAATTTATTTACTTTATCATTAGAGGGTTTTTCAAAATCTGATGGTAGTAAATCAAATAGAGTGTCTGCAAACTCAGCTATAGAGCTCAAAGCAAAGCTTGAAAAAGATGGCTCTTCAGTTAATGGTGCAAGAGTTATTTTTACACTGGCAGATGAAGTAGGTGTATTGAACCCTAGCTCTGGTAGTGCATTAACAAAAGGCGATGGTATTGCAACATTAGACCTTACAGCTGGTACAGTAAAAGGAGCTGGTGTTGTTACTGCAAGCTATACAGTTGATGGCGAAACGTATACTAGTCAATTTGCATTCGAGTCTGCAGGAGATGCAGGGGGTAATGATACAAGTTTATTTATTTTATCTTTAGAAGGGTTTTCACAAGCAGACGGAAGTAGATCAAACACTGTTTCTGCAGGTTCGCCTTTAAATTTACATGCAACGTTAACTAAAGAAGGTATTGCTGTTACAGGAGAGCGTATTACTTTCACCTTAGCAGACAGTATCGGCAAGCTAAATCCTACATCAGGAACAGCTATCACAGATAACACTGGTATTGCTAAGATAGAACTTGGTGCAGGAGAGGAAGCCGGAGCAGGTGGAGTCACTGCCAGTTATACAATAAATGGTGTAACGTATAGTGATACATTTTCATTTCAATCTACTGGTGGTCAAGAAGCTTATCAATTGCTTTTAAAAGGGTACTCTAAATTAGACGGTAGTGAATCTAATAGTGTAACCGCTGAGCAGCCATTAGATTTGCATGCGATACTGACTAAAGAAGGTAAGGCAGTTACTGGTGAGCGCGTCGTGTTTAGCTTAGTGGATGATATTGGCAAGCTAAATCCTACATCAGGAACAGCTATTACAGACAATACAGGTATTGCAGTAATAAAGCTTACAGCAGGAGAAAAAGCCGGAGCAGGTGAAGTTACTGCATCGTATACAATCAATGGTGTGAGTTATAAAGATACATTTTCATTTCAATCAAGTGGCGATCAAGTTGCTTATACGTTGAGTATTCAAGGTTATTCAAAAGAAACAGGTGCTCAATCAAATACTGTAACCAGTTTAGAAGCACTAGATTTAAAAGCCACTGTACTTGATGATATTGGTGCTCCTGTAACTGGTAAAAGCGTGACTTTTGCTCTTGATGGAAATATAGGTGCTTTGAATCCAGAATCTGGAAGTGTGTTAACAGATAATTCAGGTGTAGCTCAAATTGAGTTAACCTCTGGTAATGTAGCCGGAGCTTCAAGTGTAGTTGTTCGCTACATCAATCAAGGACAAACTTACTCATCTGAACCATTTGACTTTGAAGCAGTTATTGTTGAAAAAGCACAGTTAAGCGTTAATTTAATTGCTTCAGATGGCACAGAAACAAGAACGGTTGATTATGAAAACCCAGCAGTAGCACAAGCGACGCTATTGGTCGATGGACAGCCAAGTGCTTATCAGCTAATCCAATTTAATTTGTCGGGTTTTGGCAAAATAAATCCATCAAATGGAACGGCTATGACCGATGCCGCAGGTATTGCAAAGGTAGACTTGCTGACAGGCACAGAGCAAGGTGCTGGTACTATTTCGGCAACTTATAAGCTAGATGAAACATCTATTTTTGATTCAAACCAATTCACTTACACTTCTAAAGGTGATGCTCCTCCCCCCGGCACCTCAAATGATTTTATGATAGATTTAAGCTTAATTTCATCGACGAGTTTAACGCAAATCAGTGAAATTAGTGCTAACGATAGTGGCTTAGTACAAGCGACTATTTTAGATGTTGACGGTAACCCAGCTGCGGGTAAAGTTGTTTCATTTAGTTCAACGTTAGGTAGTTTGTTACCAAGTTCAGGCACTGCGTTAACAGACACTAATGGCGTTGCAACACTTAACTTAACATCAGGAACAATTGAAGGCGCAGGTATTGTAACTGCACAATTTGAAGCAGTAGAGAAAAAGCTAGGGTTTTATACCCGCGGTGATGCAATTGACCCCAATCAGAGCAGTGCTGATATAAGCTTTAGTATTTTACAAAACTGTCCGTCAGATTTTAAAACGATAAGAGACAAAAGTTTATGTGATACTACAGCCAGTATCTCTGGAGATTCAACAGGCATACTATATATAGAAGTAAATAAAAAAGATTCTACAGTTGCCTTACCGCAAACTTTAGTTACTGCAACTACTACAATTGGTGCTATTTCTCCCAATACTGGTACGGCCATTACAGATGAAAATGGCATCGCTTTACTGGATATAATTCCTGGGCGTGACGTAGGAGCAGGTGAAATTACCGTATCGGTTTTAAATAGTAGTTTAACGAAAGCATTTCAAATCGCCGCAGTTGATATTGATATTGCGATATCGAGTACGGTCGCAGCTAACCAATCACTTGCAGCAGGTTCTACGGCACTGGTATCAATTGAAATTACAAAAGACGGTAATTTGTATACGGCACCTCTAAATGTTGAGTTTTCATCAGGATGTGTTGCATCAGGCTTAGCTGTGATGGATGAAACAGTTACTAGTATCGGTGGTTTTGCCCGCTCAACTTATCGACCACTAACTTGTGAAGGTGGCGATATTATCACGGCTAGCGTAATTACCGGTGGCGATACGGTTTCTGCCAGCACGACGATTAACGTTAGTCCAGCAAATGTTGGTTTCATTCAATTTGTTGAGGTTACTGATCCAGTAATAGCACTTAAGGGAACTGGTGGTGCTAATCGACGTGAAATATCAGAAGTGATATTTAAACTTGTTGATGCCAATGGCAATGATTTGGCATCAAGAACAGTCAACTTTGCATTATCAACTGCTGTGGGTGGCATAACATTAGGCACTGATTCAGCGATAACTAATGCAGAGGGTGAAATTAGAACTACAGTGCAATCGGGTGTGGTGGCAACACCTGTGCGTGTAATTGCCTCTATAGAAGAGACGGTTAATGGTGATACGATAACGGTATCTGCGCCTTCAGATGTATTAGTAATTAGTACTGGAATTGCAGATCAAAATAGCTTTTCCTTATCACGCTCTATTTTCAACGTTCACGGCTTGAATGTTGATGGTAATGAAGTGATGGTTAATGCAAGGTTAGCCGATCATTTCAATAACCCGGTGCCTGATGGCACTGCTGTCAGCTTTATAACAGAAGGTGGCGTCATTGAACCTAGCTGTACGACAATAAATGGTACTTGCTCTGTTACTTGGCGCAGTAGTAACCCCCGTCCATTTACAGACTCTATGTATGAAAATACTATTTTTGAAAAATGTGACAGTGGTTTGCCTTGCCCATTAGGTATTGTTAAAGGAACTACACTCGATAATTTAGAGATAGATCGACCTTTAGGGGGCAGGGCAACAGTTCTTGCCTATGCAATAGGTGAAGAAACCTTTTCTGATCTAAACGGTAATGGTTATTATGACAGCCAAGACTTTTTTAGTGAGCTATTTGATATTCCTGAAGCATTTATAGATCACAACGAAGATGGCACTTATGGAGGAAAAGACTGTAATGCTCCTGCTGAAGCGTGTTCAGGAAATAATTTACAAGGAGATGAATTTGAAGAATTTATCGACTTTGATAATAATGGCGACTGGACAATAGGCAATAGTATGTACAATGGTCTTCTTTGTAGACCAGAAGATGTTGCAATTAACTTGTGTAGTCGTGACTTGGTCAATGTTTTTCAAAACCAAGAAATTGTTATGTCGAGTGATGCTGCGTTTTTCAGGGTGGTTACTTTTGCCGACGACTGTTCAGCAATACCGGGGGTTACTGCAGCTGAAGTGCGTGTAAATAGTGATTCGGCAAGCCCTGTTGTGCGCAGAGTGCTTGATGATCCAACTAGCGCTAAAATGTGTCAAATATCACAAATTGATTTAACACAAGCAACTGGTGTTACAAGTGTTCAAGCAACTGTTTATATTGCTGATATGTTTAATAATCCATTACCAGTAGAAACCGCGGTTAAAATAAGTTCAGATCAAGGCAAGTTAACGGGGACAACTGATTATATCTTTCCTAATACAACTACGGTTAGGCCAATTAACTTTTCATTTGGTGTTTTAAGAGTGCCGGTAGATGATAAAAATGCAGTTGTTAACGGTAATGTAACTATTACTGCAACAGCTACTTCAGGTCTAGTTTCTTCAGCTTCAATATCTGTTTTACACGATGCAAAACTTTAATTAGCTATGGCTTATAATAAAAATGCCAACCAATAAGGTTGGCATTTTTGTTTCTATTCTATATATTCCACATCAATTATTCAAAAAGCACTGGTTTGATTAAATTTACAACAGAAATTGTTTGTTTATTCAGTAAATACTGAAAAGTTTGTATTAAAAGCTTGTAAGAACTAGTGTTTGTAGATATACCTATAAATATTCGCGCCGCATGAGTCGGCTAAACACATTTAAAAAACTAGGTTAGAAATAGGCAACTATGGGCAAATCGCTAGTAATTGTAGAGTCACCTGCTAAGGTTAAAACAATTAATAAATACTTAGGTAATGATTTTATCGTTAAGTCCAGTATTGGGCATGTACGAGATCTACCTACATCGGGTTCTGGCAAAACTAAAGTACCGGCAAGCAAAACGCCTGCTGAGGTGCGTAAAATGCCCCCCGATGAGAAAGCAGCGTATAAACAGCAACGTGATTACACTAACTTAGTCGCGCGTATGGGAATCGATCCTGAAAAAGGATGGGAGCCACATTACGAAATTTTGCCGGGTAAAGAAAAGGTTGTTCAAGAATTACAAAAGCTTGCCCAAAATGCTGATCAAATCTATCTAGCAACGGATTTGGATAGAGAAGGGGAAGCTATTGCTTGGCACCTTCAAGAAATTATTGGTGGCGAGCCAGAAAAATATAAGCGTGTTGTTTTTAACGAAATCACTAAAAATGCAATACAACAAGCATTCGAAACCCCAGGTGAGTTAAACACCGACATGGTTTATGCACAGCAGACCCGTCGCTTCTTAGACCGTGTTGTTGGCTTTATGGTATCGCCCCTATTGTGGGCTAAAGTAGCGCGTGGTTTATCAGCGGGTCGAGTGCAATCTGTTGCAGTGCGTTTATTAGTTGAACGCGAACGTGAAATTAAAGCATTTATTCCTGAAGAATTTTGGGACATTCATGCCGATGTTAAAAATAGCGAGTCTGACCTACGTTTAGAAGTCACTAAACAAGCAGACAAGCCATTTAAGCCAGTAAATGAAGCTCAGGCTAGTGCAGCAGTTAAAAGCCTTGAGAATGCCGAATATAAAGTTGTCAGCGTTGAAGAGAAACCAAGTAAGAGCCGCCCAAGTGCGCCATTTATTACTTCAACAATGCAACAAGCAGCAAGTACCCGATTAGGTTATGGCGTTAAAAAGACCATGATGCTTGCCCAGCGTTTATACGAGGGGGGTTATATTACTTATATGCGTACCGATTCAACTAACTTATCGAAAGATGCGGTTGAAATGTGTCGCGAATACGTAACCAATGAGTTTGGTGCCAAGTACTTACCTACTGATCCGATTAACTATAGCTCTAAAGGTAATGCACAAGAGGCGCACGAAGCGATTCGTCCTTCTAGCGTATCGGTGCTTTCAGGGCATGTTGAAGGTGTTGATGCTGATGCGAAAAAGCTTTATGAGCTTATTTGGCGTCAGTTTGTGGCCTGTCAAATGGTGCCTGCTGAGTACGATTTAACCACCTTAACGGTCGCTGCCAACGATTTCACCTTGAAAGCAAAAGGCCGTGTTTTACGTTTTGATGGTTGGACTAAAGTGCAACCGGCAGTACGTAAAAAGAATGAAGAAGATCAATCGCTGCCTGCTGTTAAGCAAGGCGAGGTGCTCACGTTAGTTGAGCTTGATCCTAAGCAGCACTTTACTAAGCCACCGGCTCGTTTTAGTGAAGCAAGCTTAGTTAAAGAGCTTGAGAAACGTGGGATTGGTCGTCCTTCCACGTATGCTTCTATTATATCAACGATACAAGATCGTGGTTATGTACGAGTAGAAAATCGTCGCTTTTTCGCTGAAAAAATGGGGGAGATTGTCACCGATCGCCTTGTTGAAAACTTTACCGATTTAATGGACTTCGATTTTACCGCTAAAATGGAAGGCCGTTTAGATGATATCGCCGAAGGTGAGCGTGTTTGGACGCAAGTTCTCGATAAGTTTTACGCTGATTTTTCAACCCAGTTAAACATTGCCAAAGGTGAACCCGATGAAGGCGGTATGCGTCTTAATCAAATGGTAGAAACTGACATTGACTGCCCAACGTGTGGCAGAAAAATGGGTATTCGTACTGCTTCAACGGGCGTATTCTTAGGATGTACTGGTTATAACCTGCCACCTAAAGAGCGCTGTACTACCACTATGAACTTAGTGTCGGGTGATGAAGCGGTTGCAGCTGATGTTGAAGACGTTGAAACAGAAACATTAATGCAAATGAAGCGTTGTCCAATTTGTGAAACAGCGATGGATTCATACCTTATCGATGAAACCCGTAAACTACACGTGTGTGGTAATAACCCAGCGTGTCATGGGCATGTGGTTGAAGAGGGTACGTTTAAAATTAAAGGTTACGACGGCCCTATTATTGAATGTGATAAATGTGGCGCTGATATGGAATTAAAATCAGGTCGATTTGGTAAGTATTTTGGCTGTAACAATGACGAGTGTAAAAATACCCGTAAGTTATTAAAAAATGGCGAAGCTGCGCCACCAAAAGAAGATCCCGTTCATATTCCTGAATTAGAATGTGAAAAGTCTGAAGCCTATTTTGTATTACGTGACGGTGCTGCAGGTATTTTCTTAGCAGCAAATACGTTCCCTAAATCACGAGAAACACGCGCCCCCAAAGTAGAAGAGTTACAGCGTTTTAGAGATCGTATTTCGCCTAAGTTTTACTACCTAGCTGATGCACCAGCTAAAGATCCTGATGGTAATCTTGCTGTTGTGCGTTACAGTCGTAAGAATAAATCACAGTATGTAATGACTGAGGTTGATGGCAAAGCAACTGGTTGGACGGCACACTACGAAGGTGGTAAATGGGTAGAAGAGGCTAAGAAAAAAGCCGCGCCTAAAAAGAAAGCCGCCGCTAAAAAAGCGCCTGCTAAAAGTAAAGCGAAAGCAAAAGTAAAAAAAGACGATAAATAATTAATTAATTATTCACCGCTTTAAGTAATAAAAAACCGGAACGCACAGCCTGTGACAGTTCCGGTTTTTTTTGTCAAATAAAACCTATCGCAATGGCATTTCTAATCTGATTTTTTACTTTACAGGATTAAAAAATGTAACCAATTTAGGTTCAATTCACTCAATTATTCATTAAATCTTAACAGCAGTGACTTTGTTATAGCCTTCAGATGTTAGTTCATCATTCACACACTTTAAAACATAGTTATAAAGCTCTTCATTGCTTACGTCGTCTTCTTTAGCCCAACTAACACACATTTCTGTGAATTCTTGAATCGTCTCAGCTGAAGCGTCTGTAGCATCGTTTGCCACTGCATTAGCAGCAGATAAAACGAAAAATGGTGCAACGATTAACGCGAGTAATGCTTTATTCATTTTCTTATTCCTAAAAATGGAGTAACAATCGAGTTATGTATTCATACAATGCCTACATAAAACAAGTGTAACCAAGCCAGAACATCTCTGTTGGTATATTGATTTTTAATCGAATATAAAATAAAGGGAAACGAAATATTTTTATCGTCAAGATGAGCGTATCGCGTAAAAGTGTTTAACCTTAACTAATTGTGTTACAGCTAAATTTAGGCTAATGTCGCGTTTTAATTTTTAGGTGTTCTTATGTCAGAGCCACATACAAATAATATAAATAAAAAAATACAACCTGTTCATAAAGTAGAGCATGCTCTTGAGTCGTTTATATTCAAAGGACGCTGGCTATTAGCCCCATTTTTTGTCGGTTTACTATTTGCTGTGGTTTTATTACTAATAAAATTTTTTAAACAGCTGTATTTGATGGGGATCGCAACGTTTACTGCCAGTAATCAAGAGTTGTTGGTGGGTATATTAACTTTGGTTGATACCGCTTTGTTAGCTGGACTTTTATTAATTATTATATTCAGTGGCTACGAAAACTTTGTCTCTAAGCTTAATATCGAAAATCATGAGGACCGTCCCGTATGGATGGGAAAAGTAGGGTTTTCTGGTTTAAAAATGAAACTGATTAGTGCAATAGTCGCCATTTCAGCCGTTGAGCTACTAAAGGTGTTTATAAGCTCTGCATCTCATTCAAATGATGAATTACTCTGGAAAGTGCTGATACACGTGACCTTTGTTGTGTCGGGTGTACTGTTTGCATTTACTGATTACTTAAATAGTAAAACAATTAGCCATTAAAAAATGCTAAAAAAACCCGAGCAGTGCTCGGGTTTTTTATAATAATGTAAATATTAACTGCAGTGGGCGTAATAACAACCAAATGGCTCAACTGTCAGTGTTTCACTATCAAGCTTTGCGTTGTGATGATAAAGGTCGTTATGTTCATTTTCAACACTTGCATTAATAGTAAGTTTTGCTTGTGAAGCACTCAAATTGAATACACACAACATTTTTTCATCGTTTAGAGTACGGTAAAACGCTAAGATTGGCTCTTCGGTTTGTAAAAACTCAATATCACCTTCAAGTAATACCGGCTGGTTTTTACGCCATGCCATAAATTCACGGTACGCATTTAATATTGAGTTTGAATCATTATCTTGTTCAGCAACTGCTTGCAGCCTATGTTGTTGATCAACAGGTAACCACGGTTTTACTTCACTAAAGCCCGCATTGTGAGCATTGGCATGTGAGCTATCAAGGTTTTCCCAAGGCATTGGGGTACGACAACCATCACGGCCTTTAAAGTTTGGCCAAAACGTAATGCCGTATGGGTCTTGTAAATCTTCAAACGCAACGCTTGCTTCACCGAGCCCGAGTTCTTCACCTTGATACATACACACGCTACCACGTAACGAGGCCAATAGGGCGGTTAACATCTTACATTGCGCAGGGTTTACTTCACCCGTTTCGCTCCAACGGCTTGCAACGCGCTCTACGTCATGGTTACTAAATGCCCAGCAAGGCCAGCCTTCAGTCATACGTTGTTCAAGTGTAGTAACGGTGTTTCTTATATATTCACTCGAGTAGTCATCAGTTAGTAGCTCAAAGCTGTAACCCATGTGCAATTTATCGCCGCCTTGGGTGTATTCTGCCATGGTGGCTAATGAATCTTCAGATGAAATTTCACCCAGTGACACGGTTCCTGGGTATTTATTGAGTAAGGTGCGAATGTCACGCATAAACTCAATGTTTTCTGGCTGTGTGTTGTTGTAGTAGTGATACTGAAAAGCATACGGATTGTCTTCACTAAAACCACGGCCCTGACGCTTTTCTTTTGGTTTTGCAGGATTATCACGAAGCTGTGCGTCATGGTAACAAAAGTTAATTGCATCTAACCTAAAACCATCAACGCCTTTTTTAAGCCAAAACTCAACATTATCTAATACAGCTTGGCGAACATCAGGGTTATGAAAGTTAAGATCAGGCTGTTCCGTGAAAAAGTTATGTAAGTAGTATTGTCCACGACGCGGCTCCCATTGCCATGCACCGCCACCAAAAATAGACAACCAGTTGTTTGGTGCTGTTCCGTCTTCTTTAGCATCGGCCCATACATACCAATCAGCTTTATCGTTGGTTAAATCTTCACGGCTATCAATAAACCATTGGTGTTGATCTGAGGTGTGACTAAGCACTTGGTCTATAATAATTTTAATATCGCGTTGATGTGCTTGCGCAATGAGCTCATCAAAATCATCTAAGTTACCAAAAAGGGGGTCGATATCGCGATAGTCGCTAATATCATAA
The DNA here is from genome assembly GCF_000576475.1 of Pseudoalteromonas sp. SCSIO_11900. Lineage (NCBI taxonomy): Bacteria > Pseudomonadati > Pseudomonadota > Gammaproteobacteria > Alteromonadales > Pseudoalteromonadaceae > Pseudoalteromonas > Pseudoalteromonas sp. SCSIO_11900. Next base: position 2,599,962 of record NZ_KK070023.1, on the reverse strand, counting down.
CCAAAATCTTTCATAGGTGATTTAAAGAAAGGTGAGATCCAGATAGCATCCACCCCTAAACTTTTAATGTAATCAATGCGATTAATTATCCCTTTTAAGTCACCAATGCCATCGTTGTTGCTATCTTGAAAGCTACGCGGATAAACCTGATAAATAACCGCACCTTTATACCATTGCTTTTGGGCCATGCCTTTCTCCGTTTTCACACTGTCTTTGTGTTGTTCTTTTTTAGAGGTGTTAATCCTCGTTTATTTGAAAAAGCATACTTGAAGCCCGTCATACTGTAAAAAGTCTGCATACGTATGCACCGTTTTAAGGCAATTAAAAGAGGTTAAATCAATCGCTTATTTCATCGATTTTAACGCCGGTTTATTGAATATCTCTTTACCAATTTGGTTTGTTAAATTGTTAATTTATTGTTTGCGTTATTTAGGTGCTTAAAAATAAGGGGGTGCACTAAATTGGTGATTATTAATATTGGTCTTACCAATTGTACTTAAATAAATGTTCTCCATAATAATAAATTAGAAAATAAAATAGCGTTGTGTCACTTTATTTATGTTTAATGACGAGCTTATTTCATCAAAAAATAAATAATGACTATCATTAAAGCTATAAATGGTGGTTGCACTAAAATAACTCATAATAAAACAGTCACTTATGAATTGAGGTGTAAATTTAATGTTAACTTTATACGTGTTGCGTTACTTTGAATACGTATGCATAAAGTTGTTAATAAAATAATACGAGCGTTAGTATTCATCCTGACAACGAAATAAGCTCGCAAGCTTAACTATCACTTAAGCAAGTAAGCGGGTATCACATTATGGGTAACGGGAAAACATTATGGCTATGTTCAAACCAAGTATATTAACAATTGCACTTGCAACCGCAGGTATTAGCAGTTTCGCTTCACACGCACAAGAAGAGCAGCCCACCGCAAAGAATGACGTTGAAGTCATTGAAGTTAAAGGTTTTCGTGGCAGCGTAGTTGAGTCAATCAATACAAAACGTTTTTCATCAGAAGTGGTTGAATCTATTTCTGCAGATGATATTGGGAAACTGCCGGACTCTTCAATTGCCGAATCAATCGCACGTTTACCAGGTTTGACCGCGCAGCGCCTAGATGGCCGTGCCAGTCGTGTAAGCGTTCGTGGTTTTAGTGAAAACGAAAGTGCAACAACCTTTAATGGTCGTGAGCAGGTATCGATTGGGGACAATCGTGGTGTTGAGTTTGACCTTTACCCATCTGAAATAATGAGCGGTGTAACCGTATATAAAACACCAAACGCAAGCTTAGACGCAGAAGGTATTGCAGGTGTTATCGACATGCAAACCGTAAAACCTTTAAGTAAAGGTGAGCGCGTGATCATGTTTAATGGTCAATTAGAGCAAACTGGTTTCGATAAGTTAAACCCAGATGGTGATGACAAAGGCTTTCGTGGCACGGTTTCATATATTGACCAATTTGCCGATGACACAATCGGTGTCGCATTCGCATACAACACAATGAGCTCGCCAAACCAAGAAAAACGCTGGAACTCATGGGGTTACCCTGAATTTACGGGTGATGATGGACAAACTTATTCTATTTTAGGTGGCGCAAAACCATTTGTGCGTTCATCTACGCTTGAGCGTGATTCTGCAATGCTTGTTATCGAAGCAGCACCAACAGATCGCTTAAATATGACATTTGATGCCTTATATGTTGATTTTTCAGATGAAAAAATTCTTCGTGGTATTGAAGTGCCTTTTGCCTGGGGGCAAGGAACAATAGATCCAAGCTCTGTGGTAGTTGATCCTGAAAGTGGTTTTATCACCAGTGCTGTAACGCAAGGTCAACGTGTTGTAGTGCGTAATGACTATGAAGAGCGAGATGCAGATTTAACGCAATTTGGTTTTAATACTAAATATGACATTAACGATGATTGGTCTGTAGAGTTTGATGTAAGTCGCTCTGAAGTAGAGCGCAGAATTTGGAGTATCGAAAGCTATTCTGGTACTGGTCGTGGCGATAATCGAGGCGTAGCTGATAATATTGGCTATACCTTTGATGATGGTAATACTGGCGCGCAGTTTTCACATGAGCTCGATTACAGTGACTTTGGCTTGATCCAATTGGGTGGTCCATTATCTTGGGGAGCCAGCAAACCTCTGAATCTAAAATATGGTTTAGTTGATGCAGATGGTGAAGATATTTCTGGATATAAAAATCAGGCACAAGATGGCTTTATTAATGCGCCAGAGATCAATGATGAATTAAGCACATTAAAGCTAGCAGCTAGTAAAGTACTTGATAACGCTTATATTAGCCGTGTTTCATTTGGTATGTCATACCGAGATCGCGAAAAGTCAAAACTGTCTGAAGGTTACTTTATGACACTAAAAGACTTTTCATTATCAAACCCTGGCATGGTGTCAGTACCTGAGCAGTATCGCTTGGGCTCAGCAAGCCTTGATTTTATCGGTATGGGCGACATGATTGCTTATGATACTAACGCGCTTGTAAATGATGGTTATTACAGTTTATTTCAAGAAAGCTTAAATGATTCAAAGCATCTAACTCGCTCTTGGACAGTAAAAGAAGAAGTAACAGCGCTATTTGCTCAAGCTGATATCAATACCGAGTTTGGCTCAACGCTTGTAACGGGTAATATCGGTGTACGTTATGTTGAGACTAAGCAATCATCTCAAGGTAATGCAGCAGACACCGTGAATGGTGAAGTAATAGTGTCTCCTACAGATATTAGTCATGACTATAATCACTTTTTACCTAGTATTAACTTATCATTTGCTATTGATGAAGAACAAACAGTGCGTTTTGGCGCAGCTAAAACTATCTCTCGTGCGCGTTTAGATGAGATGAATGCATCTGTCACTGCTGAATATAAACAGCAGGTAGACGAGAATGGTAATAACTGGGCGATATCTGGCGGTAACCCAAACTTAGAGCCAAAAGAAGCGACAGGCCTAGATTTAACCTATGAAAATTATTTTCATGAAGAAGGCTATTTCGCTGCAGCATTATTTTATAAAGATATTTCAAAATGGATTTTTGACGGTACTTATGAAACTGATTTAACTGGAGTGCCAAATCCATCTACGGGTGAAGTCCCTGAAAATCCAATTGCCACAGGTTCAGGTAAAGTGAATGGTGGTGGTGGTGACTTGTGGGGTTACGAGCTTTCATTAACCTTACCGTTTACTATGTTCAGCGACTCACTTGATGGCTTTGGTTTAATTGCTAGTCACACAGGTGTAGAGCAAGACTTAAAAGATCAGAAAGGTAACGAATTTGAGCTACCAGGTTTATCAGACCAAATTGATAGCTTAACAGTGTACTTTGAGCGTAATGGATTCCAAGCGCGTACCAGCATGCGTAAACGCAGTGACTTTAAAGGTGATATTTACGGCCCAGGTTTTGAAACAGCACAGGTTGATATTAAAGGCGAAACCATTTGGGATGCGCAAATTGGTTATGACTTCAGTGAAGGTGGTGTAGAAAGCCTTGATGGTTTAAGTGTGACGTTCCAAGTCCAGAATATCACGGAAGAACCGTTTGTCTCTTTACAAGGCGACAGTGACTTACAAGTACGTGATTATCAAGACTACGGTCGTACTTTCTTACTTGGTTTTAGTTACAAGCTATAACATTCTTTAGCGTTGAAAGGCCCTTGTGAATTGTTTTACAAGGGCTTTTTTATATCGACTACACTTAAGTAAAAGCAAGTGGAGCAGGGGCTATGCAGAATAAACAAATAAAAGACGTGGTAATAGCGGGCGGTGGCACGGCTGGATGGATAACCGCAGCACTACTTAATAAAGTGCTCGGCAATGTTGTTAACATTACCCTTGTTGAGTCAGAGCAAATTGGTACTGTTGGGGTAGGTGAAGCCAGCATACCACCCATTCTTCATTTAAATGCGGCATTAGGTATACCAGAGAACGAGTTTATTAAAGCAACTCAAGCGACCATTAAATTGGGGATCGAGTTTGAAAACTGGCGAGCACCACAACACAGCTACATGCATGCTTTTGGCGATATAGGTAAAGACTTTCCGCTTTGTGAGTTTTACCATTTTTGGTTAAGAGCAAAGCAGCAAGGCTCAAAAACTGATTTTTGGGATTTCTCTCTCAATTACCAAGCAGCGAAAAAGCATAAATTTACGTATTTAAAACAAATACCTAATACTCAACTAACGGGCTTAAATTATGCCTACCATTTTGATGCCACCCTATATGGCGAGTTTTTAAAAGAGCTTACAATTTCGCGCGGCGTTAAACGTGTTGAAGGTAAAATAGCGCACGTTCATCAATGTGAAGAGAGCGGCTTTGTTCGTGCCCTAAAACTTGATGATGGGCAGTTAATATCAGGTGACTTATTTATTGATTGTACAGGGTTGAATGCCTTGTTGATTGAGCAAACCCTTAATACTGGCTTTGAAGATTGGTCACATTGGCTACCGTGTGACAGCGCACTTGCAGTTCAAACTAAAAGTGCGAATGATCCCGTGCCTTATACTCGCTCTATTGCGCATGATGCAGGTTGGCAGTGGCAGATACCACTTCAGCACCGTATTGGTAATGGCTTAGTGTTTTCAAGCCGCCATATGACGGATGAACAAGCTAAACAACAGTTATTAGATAATCTACCGGGTGAGCCTATCACAGAGCCACGGGTTATTCGTTTTAAAACCGGACGCCGTCGCAAGCAATGGCATAAAAATGTAGTAGCCATAGGTTTATCAAGTGGGTTTTTAGAGCCACTTGAATCAACCAGTATTCATCTAATACAAAGTGCTGTGACGCGTTTAATTAAGTTATTTCCTCACCATGGGGTTAGTGATGCGTTAGTAACAGAATTTAATAAGCAAAGCATCACCGAAATCGAGCATATTCGTGACTTCATTATTTTGCACTATAAGCTAACTGAGCGGAAAGATACTCCATTTTGGCGTCAATGTAAGCAAATGGAAATTCCGCAATCGTTAGCGCATAAAATGGATTTATTTAAACAAACGGGCAAAGTAGTGCGCGAAAACGACGAGTTATTTGCCGAAGTGGCGTGGCAACAAGTCATGATAGGTCAAGGCCTATTACCCGATGATTACGGTGCGCTAGCAGATTCATTAACCAATGAGCAATTAGCCGAGTTATTTAGTAATTTAAAAACATTAATAAATTCAACGGTAGAGCAACTGCCAAGTCACACCGTATTTTTAAGTAGTTTAAAACCAAAGTAAGCCCCCAAAAATTTTCATGCGGGCAGTTTAATTTTTGGGTTAACAGGTGCTGAATGTAGCTGTGAATACGTATGCAGCAACTGTAACCAAACTACAGTTAGCTTTAGTATAAACCAATGACAACACTGAAATAAAAATGACACACACAATGAAAAAAAGATTTTACATACCCTTGCTGCTATCAAGCACATTAGTTGTGCAAGGCTGCAGTGATGATAATGAAAGCACGCAAGCAAAAACGATTGTAAATAAGACAGAGCCTGTAAAGCCAGTTGTTTATCAAGTGTTTACCCGTTTATTTGGTAATACTCAAACCGCAAACATTCCATGGGGTACTAAAGAGCAAAATGGCGTGGGTAAGTTTGCTGACTTTAACGACGCAGCGCTTAAAGGCATTAAAGAATTAGGAACGACCCATGTGTGGTATACCGGCGTTTTACATCATGCCTTAGTGGGTGATTACACTGAGTACGGTATAAAACAAGACGATCCTGATGTGGTTAAAGGGCGTGCAGGTTCGCCTTACGCAATAAAAGATTATTACGATGTAAACCCTGATTTGGCGGTAAATGTAACGAACAGAATCGAAGAGTTTAGCGCGCTTATTGAACGTACCCACGATCATGATATGAAAGTGATAATAGACATTGTGCCCAATCACGTTGCACGTGATTACCACTCAACGGCTAAACCTAATGGCGTTAAAGACTTTGGTGAACAAGACGATACTCGCAAAGACTATGATGTTAATAATAACTTTTATTATGTACCCGGTGAGTCATTTCAAGTGCCTTCGAGCGATAGTTATCAGGTGCTTGGCGGAAATTCTCATCCTTTAGCTGATGGTAAATTTAATGAAACACCGGCTAAATGGACAGGAAACGGTGCACGCTCTCCACAGCCTGATATAAACGACTGGTACGAAACAGTAAAAGTAAACTACGGCGTTAAACCCGATGGTAGCCTAGATTTTCCAACTTTACCTAAGGCGCTAGAAAACCAAGATTACCGTGCACATTATGCCTTTTGGCAAGATAAAGAACTGCCAAATAGTTGGTATAAATTTAGAAATATTGCGCTTTATTGGTTAGATAAAGGCGTGGATGGCTTTCGCTATGATATGGCTGAAATGGTGCCGGTTGAATTTTGGAGCTTTTTAAATTCATCGATAAAAATGCATAAACCCGATGCATTTTTACTTGCCGAAGTGTACAACCCATTGATGTACCGAACTTACATTCACCAAGGTAAAATGGATTACTTGTATGACAAAGTAGGCTTTTACGACACCTTAAAAGCCATAATGCAAGGCAAGCAAGCCGCAAGTAGTATTTTTAATGCTCAGCAAAAAGTGGCTGACATAGAGCAACATATGCTGCACTTTTTAGAAAACCATGACGAACAACGTATCGCAAGTCCTGATTTTGCCGGCGATGCCGCATGGGGCAAGCCGGCAATGGTGGTCTCTCACTTAATCAGTCGCTCGCCAAGCTTGCTTTATTTTGGTCAAGATGTCGGTGAAGATGGCTCAGAAAACGCGGGGTTTGGTAGCCCAACTCGCACCAGTATTTTTGACTATATTGGTGTTCCTGCTCACCAAGCGTGGATGAACAACGGTAAATTTGATGGTGGTCAGTTAACAGCTGAACAAGCGCAATTACGCCAATATTATATTTCAATTATGGCACTTAACGATTTACCAGCGATTGTTGCCGGCGATATGGCGCAACTTATGATCACGGGGAGTGACAGCGTGGTTGGTTTTGTGCGTACCTTAGGGCAACAATCATTATGGGTGCTGAGTAACTTCAGTCAGCAAGCGCAAACAGTCACTATTACGCTCACGCCAAATCAAGCAACAATGCTCAAACCAAACTCAACGCTTTACGATCTATTAGAGTCGCATAACGGTATTTTGGTGAGCGATGAGAAACAAAATACAACCTTTACGCTGACCCTTGATGCACTCAGTAGTGCGGTTTTAATTAATAAGGCTGAAAAATGAATAACAATAAAAACAAACCAGATTTAAGTTTTTGGCAAATATGGAACATGTGCTTTGGCTTTTTAGGCATTCAATTTGGCTTTGCACTGCAAAACGGTAATGTAAGCCGAATATTTCAAACCCTTGGAGCGAATGTAGATGACATTCCTATTTTGTGGGTGGCAGCACCACTTACCGGTTTAATTGTACAGCCAATTATTGGTTACTGGAGCGATAAAACCTGGGGCAAATTAGGCCGCCGTCGTCCGTTTTTTTTATACGGCGCTATTTTAACCACATTATCGTTATTTGTTATGCCAAACTCACCAACACTTTGGATTGCAGCGGGCATGTTATGGATCATGGATGCATCGATTAACGTCACCATGGAACCATTTCGTGCTTTAGTAGGTGACAATTTGCCAAACAAGCAGCGCGCCACAGGCTATGCCATGCAAAGCTTTTTTATTGGTGTGGGAGCGGTGGTTGCATCAGCACTCCCTTGGATGATGACCAACTGGTTTGATATTGCTAATACCGCACCGATTGGTCAAATTCCTGACTCTGTAAAGTATTCGTTTTACTTTGGTGGTGTTATTTTATTTATTGCAGTCGGCTGGACTATTGTCACTACAAAAGAGTACTCACCCGAGCAGCTTGCACAATTTAATCAACAAGAATCACAAACAACACAAACCAATCTTACTAATAGCGTTAATTTCACCAAAGGCGGCGTTATTTTTAGCGGCTTAGGTTTGCTTGTTTTAGCCACTGTATTAGGGCTGGATCTGGAAAAAGAACTTTACTTGCTGGCTGCTGGGTTAGTTAGTTTTGGTGTTATTCAATTTATTGCAGCGGCATTAAAAGCTAAACAGCACACTAGCGGCGGTTTTTATAATGTAGTGAATGATGTATTTACTATGCCTGAGGCGATGAAGCAATTGGCATGGGTACAATTTTTTAGTTGGTTTGCGTTATTTGCTATGTGGATTTACAGCACCTCAGCGGTAACCAGTTTTCATTATGGTAGCAGCGATACAAGTTCAGTGGCGTATAACAATGGTGCAGACTGGGTGGGTATTTTATTTGCAGCCTACAACGGCTTTGCCGCGATTGCTGCTTTATGTATCCCGATCATCGTTAAGCGCGTCGGCTTAAAAGTAGCACATGCACTTAACCTTATTTTAGGTGCGTTGGGCCTAGCAAGCTTTATGTTTATAAAGGATCCAGGTTTACTTATTTGGCCAATGATAGGCGTAGGTTTTGCTTGGGCGTCTATTTTGTCATTACCTTATGCAATGTTAAGTACCTCGGTACCGAGTCATAAAATGGGCGTTTACATGGGCATTTTCAACTTTTTCATTGTGATCCCACAATTATTAGCCGCCAGCGTACTGGGATTAATATTACGCCACTTTTTTGAAAACCAACCTATTTACGCATTAGTACTGGGCGCCGTGTCGTTTGTACTTGCAGCGGTTGCGGTATTGCGTGTTAAGCACACTCAATAAAGTAACGAGTAAACTGAAATTAATTAAGGCTTTAGAATGAAAAAATTAAATACAATTACCACCAGTTTATTAATGCTTGGTTTAACAGCTTGTGGCGCGCAGCAAGAGCCTTCAAACAGCTCTATAATGCAAATATCGGCGCCGGGTGCCCCTGGGGCAGAGCCATTTTGGGCTTATGCAGGTAAAACCGGTATTGGCACATCTTTTGAGCAATATCAAAATGGCCATTACAGTGATGAGGCCCCTACAGGTAAAGTATCAAAAGTATGGTTTTCGATTGCCAAAGGGATGATCACTGAAACCATGTTCGGGCTTATTCATAAAGCGCAAATTAAAGACATGCAATTTGTTGTAGTCGGAAAAGATTTTACAGTCACCGAAGCTGACGATTTAGACGTTACCATTGATTACTTATATAAAGACGATAAAGGCCGCCCGTTATCATTAGCTTACAAAGTAGTAAGCAAAGATAAACAAGGCCGCTTTAGCCTCGAAAAACACATATTTACCGATCCTGATGGGCAAAGCTTATTTGTACGCAGTATTTTTAATACCCAGCTTGAAGGTGTGAAGGCCTACGTAAGCGTTAACCCGTATGTTGATAATAACGGCCTTGATGATTTTGCTAAAACTACAGAACAAGGGCTGCTGGCATGGCAAGACAACAGCTACCTTTCATTACAAGGTGCTCAGCCATTTAAACAAACAAGTGTTGGTTTTACAGGTGTAAGCGATGGTTTAAGCCAGCTTAAAACAACTCAGCAGCTTACTCAGGTTTATAAAAATACCGGTGAACAATCAGGTAATGTTAGCTTACTTGCAGAGCTGGGTGAAATTGGTGAAAACAGCCAGTTCGATTTAACCCTAAGCTTTGGTAATAGCGAACAAACCAGCTTTAAACAAGGCCAAGCTACGTTAGCCAAAGGTTACCAAGCGGTGCTTGATAATTACAACGGTAAAGGCGAAGCGCTTGGTTGGCAAGACTACCTGCAAAGCCTTGCACCGCTAAATAACATGAGCGAACAAACCGCTGATAACGGCAAATTACTTTACACCAGTGCCATGGTACTTAAAGCGCAAGAAGACAAAACTCATGCAGGCGCACTTATTGCCTCATTATCTAACCCATGGGGCGAAACCGTATCAGCTAAAACCGGCTCTACTGGTTACAAAGCGGTATGGGTGCGCGACTTTTATCAAGTTGCCATGGCGTTTATGGCCATGGGCGATACTGCAACAGCTAAAACCGCATTTGAATACCTTGAAAAAGTACAAGTAAACAGCAAAACCCCGGGCAACAACGGCGACACAGGGTGGTTTTTACAAAAAACACACGTAGATGGCGAACTTGAATGGGTAGGCGTACAGCTAGACCAAACTGCTATGCCACTCATGCTTGCATGGAAACTCCATCAAGCTGATGTTTTAACAGATGCAGAGCTGAGCGATTGGTATAGCCGTATGTTAAAGCCTGCGGCAGACTTTTTAGTTGAGGGTGGCCGTGCAAACATTCTGTGGAATGACACACAAATAACGCCGCCAGCCACTCAGCAAGAACGCTGGGAGGAGCAAGAAGGGTATTCGCCATCAACCACCGCCGCTGTTGTTGCTGGTTTAATTACTGCAGCCGATATCGCTAAACTAGCAGGTGATGATGCCAATGCAACACGTTACCTAAATACAGCTAAGCGTTATAACAATGATATTGAAAAATTAATGTTTACAACGGCTGGTAATTTAGAGTCGAGCGCCTCTGATGGTGAATATTTCATTCGCATTGGCCAAGACAAAGATGCTAACTCAAATACCAAAATTAACGCTAATAATGGCCGTGACGGGTTTAATAAAAAGCAAATACTTGATGGTGGATTTTTAGAGCTCGTTCGCTATGGTGTACGTGATGCACTAGCGCCGAGCATAGTAAAAACCCTCCCAGAATATGATGACGAAACCCTAACAGATAACCTACAAGTTAAATACAGCTTTGAGTTTACTGATGGCAGCGGCACATTTGCAGGCTACCGCCGTTATGGTAACGACGGGTACGGTGAAGATGAAGTAACGGGCGCTAATTATGCCGAAGGTGGGAAAAATAGCCCAGGGCAACGTGGGCGAGTTTGGCCATTTTTTACCGGTGAACGTGGTCATTACGAAATTGCCGCTGCAAATGCCAATAACAGTTTAGATGCAACAAAACAGCAGGCTATTAAAAATAGCTATGTAAAAGGGCTAGAGCAATTTGCTAACGAAGGTATGATGCTACCAGAACAAGTATGGGATGGCGTAGGCGTAAATAAAGCAGGATACACGTTAGGCGAGGGTACAAACTCGGCCACACCACTGGCGTGGACGCATGCGGAATACGTGAAACTAGTGCGCTCATTAAGTGACAAGCAAGTATGGGATCATTATCCAGTTGTTACTAAAGCACTAAAATAACTGCAAACCAATTAACGAGGCTGAAATGAAAACATTTACCTTGAGCGCATTAGCATTAGCAATCATGCTAACAGGCTGCCAGAACGCACCATCATTAAATAACAACACGAATAATACCGAAATATCGCAATTAAATACTAAACAACAAGCAAGCCCGTGGTGGGAAAGCGCCATTTTTTACCAAATTTGGCCCCGCAGTTTTTACGACAGCGATGCTGATGGCCATGGCGATTTTAACGGTATGACCCAAAAGCTCCCGTATCTACAAGAGCTTGGCGTTAACGCATTGTGGTTAACCCCGATGTTTGAAGCACCTTCTTACCATGGTTATGATTTTACTGAATTTTACCAAGTAGAAAACGACTACGGCAGCATGGCCGAGTTTGAAGCCTTTATAAAAGCTGCTGACGACAAAGGCATGAAAGTCATACTTGATTTAGTTATAAATCATATATCAAGTAACCATGAATGGTTTCAGCGTTCAGCAAAACAACAAGCCCCTTATACAGATTACTTTATTTGGCGCGACGATATGCCAAAAGCCGGAAGCGGCTGGGGCCACGCATGGAGTAATAACGACCAACCCGATGCTGTATGGCATTGGAATGAAACTCGCCAGCAGTATTACTATGGTGCGTTTGGAGCAAGCCAACCTGACTTGAATTTACGCCACCCAGATGTTGTTGCCGAAATGGAAAAAATGGCTAAGTTTTGGCTCGATAAAGGCGTTGCAGGGTTTAGATTAGACGCAGTACGTTTTGCCATGGAAGGTGGCGCAGATGCGCAAGCCGATACCGACGAAACCATTGCATATTGGCAGCACTTTAACCAATACGTAAAAAGCGTTGATCCAGAGGCGTATTTAGTGGGTGAAGCATGGGCTGACATTCCCGTTGCAGCAAAATACTTTGGCGAAGGTAAGGGCCTCGACCAAGGCTTTGATTTTGAAGTAGGCTATAAAATACTGGGCTTATTAAAACCCGATGTCAGTGGTGAAGCGCAATTTGGCACCATGCAATCTAACCAACAAGTGAATACAGTTGATGCCAATGTGCTTAAACAAAATTTACAACAGCGTATAGATTCAACTGCGCCACTTGATTTTTTTGCACCGTTTTTAACTAATCACGACCAAGAACGTGTGGCTTATCAACTTGCAGAGCATGACGATAAAGCAAAACTTGCTGCCGCCATGTTATTTAGCTCTCCGGGTACTCCGTATATTTATTACGGTGAAGAAATTGGCTTAACACAAGGTGGTACAGGTCACGACGTGTATAAACGTGCGCCAATGCAATGGGATAACAGCAATCAAGCTGGCTTTACTCAAGCTCAAACAAGTTGGGTTGAGCAGGCTGAACTGTTTGGTGATAACTACACCCAGTGGTGGCCAGAATTTTTAGCACAGCAAATTAATGCTGCTGATCGCAATGTAAAAACGCAACAAGCACAATCTGATTCACTGTGGCGTATATACCAGCACTTAATCACATTGAAAAAACAGCGCCCAGAACTGGGTATTAAAGGTAGTTATGAATTAACGCAACACAACAACGGCCTTGTCGAAATAACCCGCGAGTTAAACGGCAGTAAAAGTATGTTTATACTTAACTTAACCGCTAACCCGCAAAGCATCAGTAGCATAAAACGTGAGGGGTTAACGCCTAGCTGGCAACACGACCTCAATGACGAGCAACTCGCAGCCTATGGTTTGTTGTTACTAAACAACGCACTCTAAATAAAATATACACAAATTGGGGTTAACATACGTTAGCCCCTTTTGTGAATATGCTTTAATTGCATCCCCCAACTTATAGCGCATTTTAATGAGTCATAAGTCGCTTAACTTCTTCTGGCGTCATGGCGCTTATCATAAAAATGAATATAAGATGCAATCCACCTCAGGTAGGTGTCCACGGTACGTAATGAATACTGACGTACCAACATATAATAAGCGACATAAATTAAAAATGGGGAACGCGTTTTCATATCATCACCAATGTTGAGGGCTGTATAAATATACAGCCTAGTTGTTTTGCTCACATATTCAAGAAAATGAGCGCACTTTCTTCTTTCTTATTATATTTAGTAGCAAGAAATAACTATAGCTGGCAATTGCATTAACTCTAATTCGTTTATCATGCGGGTACTCTTGCCAATCTAAGTTTTGTATTCACTGGCGTAAGCACCACTTCTTTAGCAATGGCCCATATGTACGCAATCATTTCTCGGGCAATTGCGGTGACAACCAGGTTGTAGTGTTTCCCTTTGGCTATCATTTTTTTATAGCGCTTGCAGAGCCTAAGTTGTGCTTTCCACGCAATATCAATAATGTCCTTTGGTAAACCTTCTTGTCGCTTTTGCATATCTGTCGATATATTTGCTGCATAGCGATAAGTGTACGCGCCTTCAACAAGGAGGCGTCTTGCTCGGCTATTTCCGCATTTTGTGACACACCTTGAGTGGAATCGATAAATGCAATGCCTGTTGATTTATCAAAGCGTTGCTTCAGATAGCTACACAGAGTAGGTAACGTGGCTTGAAGTAACTTCAACATACGTGTATAACTGACTAAATCAGGGAAATAATGTCGCCAATACTGACAAACAAATTTGGTGTAGTAAGTTTTAAAATCGCGATAACCTGATTGATGAAAGGCAATTAATATAGTCATCACTTTGCAAGAAGATAGTCGAGATGGCTTAATGCGTTGCTTTTCACTTGACGCTATTAGGTGTTTAAGCCATTGAGGTTCAAACAATAAACAAAAATCATCGACATCTAGGTAAATTGCATCTAAGTTATTCATGCCCTTGCCTCGGTAATTTTATGTTTCTTAGTCGAAAGATCTGATCACCGCAAGGGCGTTTAGTTCCATTTCTTATGTGCAGCTCAGGTTAATTAGTAAATATGTAACGCTAGAAATATGGGAGCTTTTAAATGAGCTTAAAGACATGGCTATTGCAAAAGGCATCATAGAGAAGGACGATACGTAGTTTTAATCTATTTTCATCTGCTTTAAATTGATTATTGATAGTAGTATCAGTGACGCACATTTTGAACTTAAATCATCATATTCACGGCCATAAAAAACCGCTGTATGAAAAAATCATACAGCGGTTTTTTAATTAACTTTAAGCTTATGCATTAAATTGATTTTTGATTGTTTCAATCGCGCTATCAATATCTATCATTAGTTTTTCACCAGTGCGGCGGTTTTTAAGTTCTACCTTGTTTTCATCAAGGTTACGCTCACCAATTACAAGCGTGTAAGGCACACCGAGTAATTCCATGTCGTTAAACATAACACCAGGGCGCTCTTTACGGTCATCAAATAGCACATCTAAACCTGCATCTTTCAAACCTTGATATAGATTATTAGCAATATCAGGGATACGATGCGATTTATGCATATTCATTGGCACAATTGCTAAATCGAAAGGGGCGATGGCTTTAGGCCAGGTAATACCGTATTGGTCGTTATTTTGCTCAATGGCAGCGGCAACAACACGCGATACACCAATACCATAACAACCCATAGTCATTGTTTGGTTTTTACCCGATTCGCTTAATACACCTGCTTTCATTGCTTCTGAGTACTTAGTACCTAGTTGGAAAATATGACCAACTTCAATACCGCGCTTAATTTGCAACGTGCCTTGGCCACACGGGCTAGGATCGCCCTCAACAATATTACGGATATCAGCAACTTCGTAGTCTGTTACGTCGCGGTCCCAGTTAATACCACTAAAGTGCTCATCGTCTTTGTTGGCACCAGCTACAAAATCAGCCATTACATTCGCCGCTCTATCAACAATAATTGGCATGTTTAAGCCAACAGGGCCTAAAGAACCCGGTTTTGCGCCAATGGCAGCGACAATATCTGCCTCGGTTGCCATCTCTAGTGGTGAAGAAACCAGTGGGTGTTTTTCAGCTTTAAGTTCATTAAGCTCGTGATCGCCACGCAGTACTAGTGCAACTAAGCCACGTTTTCCGTCTTCATCAGGGGCGCCATAAACAATCAGTGTTTTAACACCGCGATGTGGTTTTACACCATAGTGTTTTTTCAGCTCATTAATTGTTTTAGCATCTGGCGTTGGGAATGCTTTTAGCTCTTTGCTTGCTTCAGGGCGCGCTTCAGTTGGCGCTAGCGCTTCAGCTTTTTCAATATTAGCGGCGTAGTCACTGGCATCACTAAAGGCAATAGCGTCTTCGCCAGATTCAGCAAGTACGTGAAACTCATGCGATACACTACCGCCTATAGAGCCGGTATCAGCAATAACAGGGCGGAAATCAAGGCCTAAACGTTCAAAAATATTACAGTAGGCTTTGTGCATAACTTGATAAGTTGCATCTAAACATTCATCGGTTAAATGGAATGAGTAAGCATCTTTCATAGTAAATTCACGAGCACGCATAACACCAAAACGCGGGCGACGTTCGTCACGTACTTTGGTTTGTACTTGGTATAAAGTAATAGGCAGTTGCTTGTAGCTGTTAATTTCTTTGCGGACAAAATCGGTGATCACTTCTTCATGGGTAGGACCCATAGCAAATTCACGATTGTGACGATCGGTAAAGCGCATAAGCTCTGGACCAAACTCACTCCAGCGGCCCGATTCTTCCCATAAGTCAGCCGGTTGAATTACTGGCATTAGCATTTCAATTGCGCCTGCTTTATCCATTTCTTCGCGTACAATGTTTTCTACTTTTCTAAGCACACGTAAACCAGAGGGTAGCCAAGTGTATAAACCCGAAGCGACGCGACGGATCATTCCGGCTCTAAGCATTAATTGATGCGATACAATTTCCGCATCTGATGGCGTTTCTTTAAGTGTAGCGAGTATATATTGACTAGTACGCATGTTTTTTCCGAAATAGAGTAATATGTTCTTTTAATTAAGGCGCTCAGTTTACCAGCGGATGCATTGACACTAAAGCGCTAAGTGATTTTTTATCGCATTTTATAGCCATAGCAGGGTTTTAAAGTTAGTTTAACTGGTCTCTATATGAGTAACCAGATGATGAGAGTCAGTCACTTGCCAGGTAATGTTGTATTCATACAAATTCATACCATAACTTTGTATGCCTTGTTTCTGCTTTTTATACGCTGGGCGAGGATCTTGTTTTAGCACATTGCTGATAAACGCTTGTAGCTCAGGATAGTGGCTTTGTTTATTTATAAATTCCAAAGCTTGCTCACTAAATTCAACACTCATGTGAGTTTCTGGGCGCGTGTCGGCAAAGCCTGCACTGGCATCAGGTAAAGCGTCTGAATAGGGCAAATAAGGCTTAATATCAACAATAGGTGTACCATCAAGTAAATCAATACCGGCGAGCAATAACGCTAACTGCCCTTTTTTGTATTCAATTCCCTCTAACTTAACAGCACTCATCCCTATAGCGTTAGGTCTGAATGTAGCGCGTGTGGCAAAAACGCCTTTACGCTCATTGCCACCAAGGCGCGGCGGGCGCACCATTGCTGAATAGCCTTTATCTGCGGTTTCATGAAAACGAAATAATAGCCAAATATGGCTAAATTCATCTAAACCACGAACAAATTCTTCACGATTAAAATCTGGAGCAAAAATAAGTTTAGCTTTTGCTTCTGGCACTAATCGAGGTTGTCTAGGAATGGCAAACTTTTGTTTATACGGTGATTGAATATGACCAATAGCCGAAATCTGATAATCGCTCATAATGCTCGCTAACAAATAAAATAGGGAGGTATTCTACCTGTAATTACCATTGGTGGCATTAGCTTAATATAATCAGCATAAAGAGAGTTTAGACTGATTCGTTTAAATGTGGAATAACAAAGGGCAAGGCTAAACCTAGCCTTACCCTTACATTGCAACTATTGAGTTGTTATTAAAACATATATTGGAAAGATACTGACGCAACGTCCATTTCTGGGTCGATATCATCATCTAATTCGTAACGCTCATACTCTAAACGCACTTGCATATTGGTTGTGAAAGCATATTCAATACCTGCACCATAAAATACGTCACCACCGTCTTGTGATACGCTAACGCTGCCTACTGGTAGTTCTTGAGTTAAATCAGCATCCCATTCGAACCAACCGCCTTTTGCATAGATAGAAAAATCTTCAGTGATTGGCGCTGCAAAACGCGCTGCTAGTGATACCCCATCAATTTCTGCTTTACTGTCTATGTCACTCACTTCATCAAAATTTTGATAGGCAAGTTCAAGGCTTATATGTTCATTAAATTGAGTACCGATATAACCTTTTAACATTTGCGCGTCGTCATCGAAATCGGTGTCGTTTTCGCTATCTTCAAACTGAAATGAATATTGGCCGTAACCAATACCCGTATAAATACGTGGAGAGTCCATGTCGGTAACATCTGCCTGTGCTGCTGAATTAAAACCCAGTGTTGCTAAAGCAAGTGCAGAAAGAGAAAGTGTTTTAATCATTGTATAGCTCCTTTAAAAAATAAAATCTAATGTTCGATAGATTCATCAAACGTCAATTATCTAATTGCAGTGAACATGCCAATAATTTTTTTGTTTAATATTTGCTCTTAAAGTGTATTTATTGAACTTTTTTGGTGGTTTAAGTACGCAAAACATCCAGCTGTTAAGCGTACTGTTAATTTGTAAAAAAATAAAAATTGTAGAATTTACAGTTTGCTGTAGTTTATACATACCTGCAAAAAGTACTTAATTAAACTTGATAAAGTAAGTTTTCTGTTTCTATCGCTATTTGTTTCATTTTAATGGCGTAATTTTCTAGCTTTTTATCTTCGTCAGTAACAGATGTGAATTCAGGAACGGCAACAGGGTAACCGGTCTCATCCATAGCAACAAAACTTATTACACAATGATTAGTTTCAACTAAGTTTTGGGTTTTAGGGTCGCCACAGCGTACTTGAATGAAAATTTGCATACTGGTTTTACCTGTGTGTGCAATTTTGGCTTCCACTTCAACAATTTGGCCAACCAAAATAGGGCGGCTAAACTTAACGCCCGCAACCGATACGGTTACGCAGTAATGACCGCTCCAACCTGCAGCACAGGCATAGCCTGCTTGGTCAATCCACTTCATGACCACACCACCATGCACCTTACCACCAAAATTTACATCGGTAGGCTCTGCTAAAAAACGAAAAATTACACTCGACGACGCCATAACATACTCTCATTTATTCATATTACTTAACAGCATAGCGCAAAAAAGGGGCCGAAGCCCCTGCAATTTAGGATAAGTTTATAATTTCTTTAGAAAGGTTGTTACATATTGGGGTAGTTAGGACCGCCGGCACCTTCAGGAGTGACCCAGGTGATATTTTGGCTCGGATCTTTAATATCACAGGTTTTACAATGCACACAGTTTTGCGCATTGATCACGAAGGCTTGCTCGCCTTCGACTTCTTGTACTTCATAAACGCCGGCAGGACAGTATCGCTGTGCAGGCTCATCAAATTTAACTAAATTTACCTTAATCGGAACTGATGCATCTTTGAGTTTCAAATGACACGGCTGCGATTCTTCATGATTAGTGTTTGATAAAAATACCGAAGAAAGCTTATCAAAGCTGAGTTTGCCATCAGGCTTCGGATAGGCAATCTTTTGAGCTTGATCAGCGTCTTTCAAAGTGGCGTGATCGGGTACGTTATCTTTAAAATTAAACGGTAGGGCACCCTTAAATATGTTTTGATCAAGGGTGTTATACGCACCGCCTGCAAATTTGCCTAAGGTATGCATAGCGGGGCCAAAGTTACGCGATTGATAAAGCTCTTTATACGCCCATGATTTTTTAAACTCAGCGGTGTACTGGGTTAAATCCGTGTTAGCTAAATCGTTTTGTAACGCATTAAAAATCACCTCAGCGGCTATCATGCCTGACTTCATAGCCGTATGATTACCTTTAATTTTTGCAAAGTTTAGGGTGCCTGCATCACAGCCCACTAATAAGCCACCCGGGAAATGCATTTTAGGCAAAGAGTGTAAACCGCCTTTGGCAATGGCGCGCGCACCATAAGCAATACGCTCACCCCCTTCAAGGGTTTTTTTAAATACCGGGTGGTGTTTTAAACGCTGAAACTCATCAAATGGGCTTAAATGTGGATTTGAATAATTTAAATCAACAATTAAACCAACCACCACTTGGTTGTTTTCGCTATGATACATAAAAGCACCACCGCCAGTATCGCCACTCAATGGCCAACCGGTTCCGTGAACTACTTTACCAAGCTGATGTTTAGATTCATCTACTTGCCAAATTTCTTTAAAGCCTAAACCGTAATGCTGTGGCGAGCTTTCATCGTCTAAAGCAAACTGATTGATCAGTTGCTTACCTAAATGGCCGCGACAGCCTTCAGCAAATACCGTGTATTTAGCACGTAACTCCATACCCGGCATGTAACCGTCTTTTTCGTCGCCGTTTTTATCCAGCCCCATATCACCGGTAATAATGCCTTTAACAACATCATCTTCAATAATAAGTGAATGAGCACTAAAGCCTGGAAATATTTCAACGCCCAAGTTTTCTGCTTGCTCAGCAAGCCAACGACATACATTCCCCATAGAAACAATGTAGTTACCGTTATTATGAAATGTGTTAGGGGTTGCAAAATGAGGTATAGAGGTTGCTTTTTGTTCGTTATTAAACCAATAAATTTCATCGCTTTGGACTTTAGTCGTAACAGGCGCGCCCAATTCTTGCCAGTTTGGCAGTAGTTCATCCAATGCTTTGGTTTCAAAAACAGCACCTGATAATACATGCGCGCCCACTTCAGAGCCTTTTTCAACCACACAAATCATGCACTCTTGTTGTTTTTCTTGTGCTTGCTGCGCGAGTTTAATTGCTGTTGAAAGCCCAGCAGGGCCTGCCCCTACAACAACAACATCAAATTCCATGGTTTCGCGTTCAATCATAATAACCTCTTTATCTATGACGGACTTACTCTTGCCCTATAGGCAAAAAGTAAGCTAAGCAACCTGTTATTTTGTGATGCAAATTAAACGTTACAGGTTGTGAATAGTTTAAGGTTATTTTAGGTTGACGTTTACGTCAACAGGAAGTAGTCTGATTTCATAAAATAAATAGGTTGACGTATACGTTAGCTTATAGGTTTAAATAATTATGGAGTCCCTATGAAAGTTCTCGTACCAATAAAAAGAGTGATTGATTACAACGTAAAAGCTCGCGTTAAACCTGATAACAGCGGTGTTGATTTAACAAACGTAAAAATGGCAATGAACCCATTTTGTGAAATTGCGGTAGAAGAAGCGATTCGTTTAAAAGAAGCGGGTACTGCAAGCGAAGTGGTTGTTGTGACTATTGGCGCTAAAGCATCACAAGAGCAATTACGCACAGCACTTGCCCTTGGCGCTGATAAAGCGATTCATGTTGAAACCGAGCAAAACCTAGAATCTCTCCATATTGCAAAGTTACTTGCGAAAGTGGTTGAGCAAGAATCTCCTGAGCTCGTTATTTTAGGCAAGCAATCTATCGATTCTGATAATAATCAAACGGGCCAAATGCTCGCTGCATTAACTAATCGCGGCCAAGGTACATTTGCTTCAAAAGTGGTTATTGAAAATGGCAAAGTGAATGTAACCCGCGAAGTTGATGGCGGTTTGCAAACTGTTGCACTTAATTTACCAGCGATTGTAACCACCGATTTACGTTTAAACGAGCCACGTTATGCGTCGCTACCTAATATCATGAAAGCCAAACGTAAACCGCTAGAAGTTATTGCGGCTGATTCGTTAGGTGTCGATTTAACACCGCGTATTGAAGTCGTTCGTGTAGAAGAACCAGCAAAACGCAGCGGCGGCATTATTGTTGAAGACGTTGCACAGCTTGTGGAAAAACTTAAAACAGAGGCAAAGGTGATTTAAATGAAAACTCTTGTAATTGCAGAGCACGATAACGGTGCCTTAAAACCAGAAACCTCAAAAACCATTAACGCCGCTAAAAAATTAGGCTTTGATGTCGATGTATTGTTAGCTGGCATAAACTTAGGTGCCATGAGTGAGTCACTTGCGAGCACTGAGGGGGTTACAAATGTATTACTTGCAGATAACGCGGTGTACGAGCATCAACTTGCCGAAAGCATGACAGATTTAGTGTTATCACTTGCAGGTGAGTACAGCCATATTGTGGCAAGTGCCACAACGACAGGTAAAAACTTTATGCCGCGTGTTGCCGCATTATTAGATGTTGCACAAATTTCAGAAATTATTGCTGTTATTGACGCAGACACGTTTAAACGCCCAATCTATGCGGGAAATGCCATAGCAACGGTTAAATCACTCGATAATAAAAAAGTGATCACCGTGCGTGCAAGTAGCTTTGATTTACAAGGCGAACAAGCGCCAGCTAATGTCACAACCTTAGATACGGTCTCTGATTCACAGTTAAGTAGCTTTGTTAGTGTTGAGCAAACCGAATCTGAACGCCCAGAGCTCACTGCAGCTGATGTGGTTATTTCAGGTGGTCGAGGTATGCAAAATGGTGAAAACTTTGCACTTCTTAATGGTATTGCCGATAAGCTGGGGGCTGCAATTGGCGCTTCACGTGCAGCGGTTGACGCAGGCTTTGTCCCTAACGATATGCAAGTAGGTCAAACAGGTAAAATTGTTGCGCCTAATTTATACATAGCCGTAGGTATAAGTGGTGCTATTCAGCATTTAGCTGGCATGAAAGATTCAAAAATTATTGTGGCCATTAATAAAGACCCAGATGCGCCAATATTCCAAGTGGCTGATTACGGTTTAGTTGCTGATTTATTTGATGTATTACCTGAGCTTGAACAAGCTTTATAAAGTTTAATAACCACAGCATAATATAAAGTTAAATATTCTGATTTAAAGCCGCCGTTTCATTATTGATTCTGCGGCTTTTTTCATTAAAAAAACCAACAGCACAGCTAATGCAAGCCAAGTGTTACGGCTGATAAAACGAGCAGCAATTATTTTTGCTATTGGCTTAGCGTTAAATATTTACCCCTTTACCACGAGCATTGAAAACTTGAGAATACTGGGCGTATTACAGCGAATAGGCATTGCCTATATTTTAGCGTCTATCTGTGTATTGTTACTCAATAGGCGAGGGGTGATCAGCTTATCGGTTGTTATTTTAATTGCATATTGGTTACTGCTTTTAAGTGTTGGTTCTAATAATGCCTATACACTAGAGAATAACCTGGATAGAACGGTTTATATAGCGGTGTTAGGTGAACCGCATTTGTGGTGAAGTAAAGGATTAGCGTTTGATCCAGAAGGGCTTTTGAGCACCTTACCTAGTGTCGTGAGTGTTTTATTTGGCTTTTAGGTTACCCGCCTACTTACCAGCTCTAGCAGTCAATGGACAAGTATTAAGCGTTTGTTGTTAATCGGGGTTGTCGGTATTGCTCTAGAGCAATTAGGCTCGCTGATTATGCCAATTAATAAACCGCTTTGGACCAGTACCTTTGTTATTTACACCTCAGGGATTGCCTGTATTGTACTGGCCTTTTTTGTGTGGCTTTGCGACATAGTAAAACCCGAACGTCTTGTTAATCCATTAATTGTGTATGGCTCGAATCCTTTGTTTTTTTTATGTGTTATCGGGTGTGTGGGTACTGAGCTATTCACTAGTTAATATTGGCGAGCTAAACTTGGGGGGGGGATGTATGAGCAACTCGCTTTAGTTATGAGTGCTAAATTGGCATAGTTCACCTTTGCTTTATTACATGTTATAGGCTTTTAGTTAATGTCAAATATGCTTTATAAACGCAAGATATTTATAAAGATTTAGATAAAGACAATAAAAAACCAACCCTTAGGTTGGTTTTTTATTTAACGTTACAAAGCGTGGCTTAGTACGTTGCGCTGCCTTTAGTACGTGGGAATGCAATCACATCACGTACGTTACCCATACCGGTAACATAAGCAACTAAGCGCTCAAACCCTAAACCAAAGCCAGAGTGTGGCACGCTACCGTATTTACGTAGGTCGCGGTACCAGCTGTAGTCTTCTTTATTTAAGCCCATTTCGTCAAGGCGTGCATCTAATACATCAAGACGCTCTTCACGTTGTGAACCACCAATGATCTCACCAATACCAGGTGCCACTACGTCCATAGCCGCAACAGTTTTACCGTCTTCGTTTTGACGCATGTAAAATGCTTTAATATCGCGCGGGTAGTTTTTAATAACAACCGGCGCTTTAAAGTGTTCTTCTGCTAGGTAACGCTCGTGCTCAGACTGTAAATCTACACCCCATTCAACAGCGTACTCAAACTTCTTGCCACATGCTTTTAGAATTTCTACAGCGTCTGTGTAATCAACTTGTGCGAAGTCTTTTTCAACAAATTCTTCTAAACGGCTAATCGCAGTTTTTTCGATACGTTGAGCAAAAAACTCCATGTCGTCACGGCGTTCTTCTAATACCGCTTTAAACACGTACTTAAGCATGTTTTCAGCCAATTTTGCGATATCTTCTAAATCAGCAAACGCAACTTCTGGCTCTACCATCCAAAATTCAGCTAAGTGGCGAGATGTATTTGAATTCTCTGCACGGAACGTAGGGCCAAAGGTGTAAATTTTAGACATAGCTGATGCATATGTTTCACCGTTTAGCTGGCCAGATACCGTTAGGAATGCTTCTTTACCAAAAAAGTCTTCGCTGTAATCAATTTCGCCTTTATCTGTCATTGGCAGGTTTTGCATATCAAGGGTTGATACGCGGAACATTTCACCCGCACCTTCACAGTCACTGGCTGTGATGATTGGTGTACTGATCCAGTAAAAGCCTTGCTCATGGTAAAAACGATGAATCGCTTGCGCTAAACAGTTACGTACACGCGTTACTGCGCCAATCATATTGGTGCGCGGGCGAAGGTGAGCGTGCTCACGTAAATATTCAATGCTGTGGCGCTTAGCCGACATTGGGTAAGTATCTGGATTTTCAACCCAACCTAACACAGTCACTGAATTAGCTTGAATTTCGAAAGATTGACCTTGTCCTGCAGATTGCACTAATACACCGGTAACCGACACAGAACAGCCTGCTGTTAAGCTTGTAACTTCATCATAATTATTCAGTGAATTAGGAACTACCGCTTGAATAGGATCAAAACACGAACCGTCATGAACGGCTAAAAATGATATTCCTGCTTTTGAATCGCGGCGTGTACGGATCCAGCCTTTAATGGTTACTTGGCTGTCTACCGCAACATTGCCTTTTAATAGCTCTGAAATCGCTAAATGGCTCATCTTCACTCCAATGATATAAGTTGCCTAACTATATAAATTAATTGTGCGTTACTCATGCATTTATGTATGTAAGGTCACTGCACTTGAACCTTGTATAATACCTAGTAAAGTAAAATAAAAAAACTGTTGTGGGCAACTCTTTAAAAGTTTTTAGTCACGCGCGGTTTTTTTAACCAGTTTTTAGAGTTAAATGGCTACTATTACCATTTGTTACTCTGAAAATTCATCAATTTGTGGCATTATTAGTAATCAAACCGAATTAACGTTTACCATTAATAAAAAATGGATGCTATGAAACAAGTTTTTATTTTACGAGGACTGCCAGGCAGTGGTAAGTCATATTATGCGCAAAATCTCGCTGACGAATTATCGGGCGCAGATGAAAGCAATTATTTTATTTGCTCAACAGATGATTACTTTGTAAACGAGCAGGGAGAATATCATTTCGATAAGTTTAAATTATCGCAATATCATAACCTAAACCTAGCACGTTTTATTAACGCGTTAGCACAAGGTATTGAACTGGTTATTGTTGATAACACTAATATTAAAAAATGGGAATTCATTGCCTATTCGCAAGCAGCGATAGCTTTAGGGTATCAAGTAAAAGAAGTGATTGTTGGTGAAGTAAAAGACAAATCAATGCAACACTTATATGCCAAGCGCAATAGTCATAACATACCGCTTAAAACCATTAGTAAAATGGCCTACATGTTTGAGTGGTAATTATTAAATTTTAGCTAAAACGTCTATACCAGCGTGGGTAATGGCATCTAAATGAGCGGTAATTTTTCCACTGCTCCAGCCCTACCATGCAATTGCTAAAAGTTGATTGATAGTTGTTTCATCAAAACGCTTTTTTATTACTTTTGCAGGGTTACCGCCAACAATGCTATAGGCAGGTACATCATTGGTTACCACAGATTTACTCGCTATGATGGCGCCGCTGCCAATTTTTACCCCCGGCATAATAGTGGCGTTGTAACCAATCCATACATCATTACCTATTTCAGTATTGCCCTTGAAAGGTAAGTCACTTTGTTGAGGTGCAGACTTTTCCTAACCGTTACCAAATATAAAAAATGGATAAGAAGAAAAGCCGGAGGTTTGATGGTTAGCCCCATTTATTATAAAAGTAACGTCTTTAGCTATGGCGCAAAACTTACCTATGATGAGACGATCCCCAATAAAATCGAAATGATAAAGGACATTTTTTCAAAATGTTCAGGCCCATCAGGGTCGTCGTAATAGGTGTAATCACCCACTTCTATATTAGGTGACTTAATAAAGTTTTTTAAATAACCTACTTGAGGAAAACCGTCCATAGGTGATGGATTGTTTGGATTTGGTCCGTTCATGGTTTCCTCTCAAGTAAGATAAATACGCTACTAGCTTTTAAATGCCGCCAATGGGTGAGATGTACTGAGCGAAACATGTACCTTGTCACCTGGGTGTACAACCACCTCATGGCTTACTCGGCTAGTTACTACGGTTTCGCATGCAAGTTTAACCGCGCATAAACGGCTACCGCCTTCAAAGCGTACCCAAATTACTTCACCATTATTACCAATACTGCTTTGTACTAATAATACATCATCTGGACGAAGTAAAACTTCTACCTCACCAGTGTCACAATCAATGCCGTTTGCAGGCACATTACCAATGTCGGTAAGCGCTTGGCCGTTATTTAGGGTTCCTTTTA
The DNA here is from genome assembly GCF_000576475.1 of Pseudoalteromonas sp. SCSIO_11900. Taxonomy (NCBI): domain Bacteria; kingdom Pseudomonadati; phylum Pseudomonadota; class Gammaproteobacteria; order Alteromonadales; family Pseudoalteromonadaceae; genus Pseudoalteromonas; species Pseudoalteromonas sp. SCSIO_11900. The sequence continues at coordinate 2,573,851 of NZ_KK070023.1, read as the reverse complement.
TAAAGCTGGCTTCACCTAAAAAGCGCGCAACAAAGCGATTGTTTGGGGTACTAAAACACTGTTCTGGGGTGTCAATTTGTTGTATTTTACCGCCTTTTAAAACACCCACACGATCGCCCACCGAAAGCGCTTCTTCTTGATCGTGCGTTACCCAAATTGCCGGTACACCAGCTTCTTTTAATGCGTTGCGGATATCCCAACGCAACATATCTTTTAAGGCAGCATCAAGGTTAGATAACGGCTCATCAAGTAATACAAAGTCAGGTTGGTGGGCAAGGGTACGCGCTAATGCTACGCGTTGCTTTTGCCCGCCTGACAGTGTGGCTGGTTTTTTATGCCTAAATGCATCTAAACCAAGAAGTTTTAGCCAGTGATCGGCAGGGCTGGTGTCTTTAAGTTTAAAACATACGTTTTGCTCAACTGTTAAATGAGGGAACAACGCAAAGTCTTGAAACACCATACCTACGCTGCGTTTTTCAGGCGCCACAGTATGCTTTGGTGTCGCTGTCCATTTAGCTACTTTAATTTCACCCTCACTAATTGGTAAAAGCCCCGCTAACGCTTGTAAAATAGTACTTTTTCCGCAACCTGTTGGACCAACAAGCATTAATATTTCGCTTTCACCTAAAGTGAAATTTAAATCGCTAACAACACGGTTACTGCCATAATCTATAGACAACTGACTTACAGATAGCATTTTTTATAAATCCTTAATGTTCAAACTGGTTGCGTTTTTCGCCAGACATCATAATAGCTAAAGCACCCGCAGAAATCACTACCAACAATAAGCCAGGAATAGCAGCACGGCCAAAATAACCGGCTTCGTAAACACGCCATAAGTAGGTAGATAGCGTTTCAAAGCCAGTGGGGCCTAATAAAAGTGTGGCTTCTAATTCACGCATTGACTCTAAAAAGACCAAGGCGCCACCTGCAATAATACCACGCATAGTTAGGGGTAAAGTAATACGCGTAAAGGCTTCGCGCGGGCTTGCGCCTAATACCCGCGCTGATTTTACCAAGCTTGGGTCAAGATGCTCGGTGCTGGTACGCACAGAACCTACCGCAAGTGGTAAAAAACGTAGCATATAAGCAATAATCAATAAGCCCAGCGTTTGATATAAAAAGGGTAGTTGTAAGCCGCCGTACACAAGCGCTGTGCCCATAACAATACCCGGAATACCAAAACCAAAGTAAGTAACACGTTCCATTATTTTACCAGCCTTACCACTTAAAGCCGCATGGGCAACCGGAATGGCAACAATAACTGTAACAATAGCGGCAATGGCTGAAGCGTAAGTTGAATGCCAGGCAATACTAAAATCAAACGAGCTAAAGCCATCACGCACTAACCACAAAGTAAATACTGCTAAGGGTAGGCCAATAGCGAGTAACAAAATAGGTGCAAAGGTGGCAAACATAGCGCCTAGTTGCCATTTTTTAGGGAATAAAATAAGCGAACGACCTTGACGCTCTGAGGCGGTTTTTATTTGTGATTCAATCATTAATAAAAAACCAACAATCACCATCAGTTGCAGTGACAACATAGCCGCACGGCTTAAGGCAAAAGCATTATATTCCACATAAATAACACGGGTAAACGTATCTAAGCGCATCATTGCGGGAGTACCAAAGTCAGATAAGGTATATAGTGCAACCAATAACGACCCTGCAGCAATGCCATTTACTACGCGGGGTAAAATAACTTTAAATACGCTTTGCGTCATCGACATACCCAGCGTGCGAGCAGCGTTGACCATACTGGCATCTAAACTAAGTAAAGACGAACGGGTAGTCATCATAACAAACGGAAAAGTATACAAGGTCATGACAATGGCGGCTCCCGTTAACCCATACATAGAAGGGGTTTCAAAACCAAGTAAGTTGTTTATTTCACCGCCAGGACCAAATGCAGCATAAAGCGTAAAAGCGCCAATGTAACTGGGAATAGCAAGCGGGGCTGCAAACACCACCAGCCAAAACTTTTTAAACGGTAACTGCACATAGGCGCTAATGAATGCTAAGGGCACACCAATTAAAATTGAACCTAATACAGTTAATCCCATTAACGACAGGGTATTGCCTAAAATAGTTAAATTATGGCTATCAAAAAAAGAGCTTGCGTCAGAGGCAAGCGTAATTAAAACAAAAATAGGGGTCAGGGTCACTAGCGCTGCAAGCAGCGCCATTGGGTAAGATGTAGGTATTCGCATTATAAAACGCCGCTGCTGCGCATTAAATCTATAGTTGGGCGTAAATCAGCCAACTGGGTTAAATCAATTTTAGGTGGCGAAATACTGGTTAACTTTGGCAATCCATCGGGTTGAGTAATGCCATTAACCAGTGGGATTTCATAGGCTTCGCTTGCTAAATAACTTTGCACTTCAATGCTAAGTAAATAGCGCATAAAGTTGATTGCCAGTGGGTCGTCAGATAACGATAAAATACCTGAAGCGTTAACTAAACAGCCAGCATCATTTTGCGTAAAGGCTAAATCAAGTTTTGCATCGGGCTTACCTGATTTTAAGCGCAGCGTGTAGTAATGATTAGCAAAACCAATGTCTACTTCACCACGTTCAACGCCCATTACCACACCGAGTTCACCGGCGTAGGTTTTAGATCGTTTTTTAACTTTTTTGAGCCACTTAGCCGTTTTATCATCACCTTCTAAAAGCCGCATAGCAGTAATAAACGATTGAAAAGAAGCATAAGCAGGCGCCCAACCAATACTTAAATCACTGTCGGCAATGTCCATAATGCTCGTTGGAATTTGCTCTTTGGTTAAGCGATCGGTATTAAAGGGTAAAGTACGAATACGGCCAGTAACAGGTGCCCATTCATCATATCTAAATTGTGGCTGTAATTGCGCTGATAAATCACTCGGCATGGGCTTGGCAAGACCGGCATCGGTAACTAAACCAATTGCCCCAGAGTCGACTGCCCAAAATAAGTCGGCACGTTTAACCCCTGCATTTGCTTCGGCAACAATGGTGTTGGCAAGCGCTGCGGTAGGGCCGCGACGAATGGCAAGGTCAAGATCAGGGTTCTTTTTTTGAATGGCTTGTAATACGTTTTCGTATAAGCCACCTTCACCACGGCCTAAATAAAGCGTCAATGCACCTTTTAGTTTAGGCAATGTATCAACAGACACGGGGTTTGCAATAGCAATATCAGCGGCAAAAGCGCGTGAAAGCGATAGCGGTAAAGCACCCGCTACCCCTAACGCAGCTAAGCCTTGAATAAAGGTTCTGCGTTTCACTTAAAATACATCCTTACGTGCTTTTTCTGCTTTTTCAATCAGCGTTTGAGCGCGGCTTAGTTTGGTTTGCATATCAACAACCACATCACGAACTTCATCAACACTTTTATTATTAGAAATTGCTTGTGGAAGTGTGACGTTAAAGTCTTTTTCTAGGATTTCTACTAACTTCGCGTCTTGCTCAATTAGTGTACCTTCAACACCTTCGAATAAATGTAGGTAGGTGTCGTGCACTATGTTGGTGGCTTCATCGCTTAAACGTTCTGCGTATTTAGCGACCACTCGGTCTAATTTGTGTTTAATTTCGTCGATAGTCGCGCTTTGCGTCATTTCTTTGGTTGCTGTTGCTTTAACGCTATCTAATAACCCTTTTTGTTGAAACTTAGCCGCCAGTTTAACTGCGCCTAATCCTTGCCATAGGGCATTATTCATTGCTTGTTGTTGTTTGCGTACTTCTGACGCTGGTTTTTTATTATCGATAGCCATTTTTATGCCATACAAACCTTGCCAAATAGAGGCATAGACAGGCACGTAATTAGTTTCTATTGCGCTGTGGAATTTAACTGACTCCCAGTACTCAACCAAATCATCACTATTGACTGCTTTTGCGCCTTTTTTCTCGTAATCGCTTACCATGGTATCGACTTTAGAGATCATCCATTCAACGTCTTCATTGTAAGTTTTTAAATTAGCTTGAAGGTGATTAACATGCTCACCAATAGGGCCATTAGCAAGTGCCGGTTGTGCAAAAATCGCAGAGGCGAGTAAAAAACTTGCACTTAATGTCTTGGCAGGCTTAAGTAATATTTTCATAGCAAGTGAGTCCATAAATGTTATTGTAAATGATAGGCATTATCATATCCCTAAAGATCATTCAGATCAACACACTAAATGACGGGTCAGGACTAAAAATACCAATGTTTTGGGACGAATAGGCAGTAAACTAATTATTTGCATAAATTTTAACGTAATCCTTGATAATAGTTAACCTATCTATACGTAATGTTTACCTTTTATGGCGTTATAAATAGCATCACATAAAGCGCGAATACTGTTTTTGTCACTTATATACGGTGGCATTAGATAAATTAGCTTACCAAAGGGGCGTATCCATACTCCTTGAGATACAAAATAAGCCTGAATTTTAGCGACATCAATGCTACCAGCCTCTTCTGTTAGCTCTACTACGCCAATAGCTCCTAAAGTACGTACATTCGCCACGGCGCTGAGCGCTTGGCATTTATGCAGCTGCTGTAATTGAGTATTTATTTCGCTGATACGGTGTTGCCAGTTTTGGCTTAGTAATAAATCAATACTGGCGCAGGCAACAGCGCAGGCAAGGGGATTTCCCATAAATGTAGGTCCGTGCATCAAAACCCCAGCTTCTCCTTCGCTGATCCCTGTGGCTATTTTGTCGCTAGTTATGGTTGCCGAAAGGGTCATTGCGCCACCAGTCAGCGCTTTACCTATACACAGTATATCGGGCTCTATATTGGCATGCTCTACAGCAAACAATTTGCCGGTGCGGCCAAATCCGGTGGCAATTTCATCGCAAATAAGCAGCACATTATATTGAGTGCATAGTTTACGCACACAGGCTAAATACTCAGGATGATAAAAATTCATTCCCCCGGCGTTTTGCACTATAGGTTCAATAATAAACGCGGCAACGTGCTGGTGGTACTTTAAAAAATAGCTTTTGAGTTCATCAGCCTCAGCTTGATTAAACGCACTATTAAATTGGCTAATAGGGGCAGGCACAAAAATATGCTCAGGCAAAAAACCAGCGTACAAATTATGCATAGAATTAATAGGATCGCACACACTCATCGCTGCAAACGTATCGCCATGGTAGCCTTTGAACGGAGTCATTAATTTTTGTTTTGTTGTAACCCCTTGGCTTAACCAATATTGCAGCGCCATTTTTATCGCTACTTCCACACTTACTGAGCCACTGTCGGCTAAAAACACCTTTGTTAATCCCTCTGGCGTTATCGCTACCAGCTTTTTACAGAGCTCTACTGCCGGCTGGTGGGTTATGCCACCAAACATTACATGGCTCATTTTATCTATCTGGGCGTGCATCGCTTCATTTAAAACCGGATGGTTATAGCCGTGAATAGCACTCCACCATGAGGCCATACCGTCAATAAGTTGTTCCCCCGTTTCTAAGTAAATAAGGTTGTGATTTGCATGCGTAACGGGGTAAACCGGAATAGGTTGAGTCATTGAGGTGTAGGGGTGCCAAATGTGCTGACGATCAAAATCAAGGTCTATCGTTTGTTTTTTGTTCATATGTAAACTTTAACTAAGTGGGCTTCGTTGACAATGGTACGGCAATACGTATTCTAAGCCAATAACACCAAGAGCAAAAATAAAAGAGAGTATTATGGAGCTTGCAACAGTTCGACACGATTGGACCCATCAGGAAGTAAAAGCCTTATTTGAAATGCCATTTAACGATTTATTATTTAAAGCCGCCTCTGTGCATCGCGCTAATTTTAATCCAAACGAAGTACAAATTTCTACGTTGTTATCTATTAAAACAGGTGCCTGCCCAGAAGACTGTAAATATTGCCCGCAATCGGGGCATTACAAAACTGATTTAGAACGCGAGCGCCTAATAGAAGTAGAAAAAGTGGTAGAGCAAGCACGGTTAGCAAAACAAAAAGGCGCCACTCGTTTTTGTATGGGGGCTGCATGGTCAGATCCAAAAGACAGAGACATGCCATACATTTCGCAAATGGTAAAAGAAGTAAAAGCCCTTGGCCTTGAAACCTGTATGACTTTAGGCATGTTAAATAACGAAAAAGCTCATGAACTGCGCAGTGCAGGGCTTGATTACTATAACCACAACCTCGACACTTCACCTGAATACTATGAGCAAATTATATCAACTCGTACCTTTCAAGACCGCCTTGATACTATAGGCAATGTGCGAGACGCTGGTATGAAAGTATGCTCCGGCGGTATTGTCGGTATGGGTGAGCAAGCAAGCGACCGTTATGGCTTATTAATGCAGTTAGCTAATTTACCCCAGCAGCCCGAAAGCGTGCCAATTAATATGCTAGTAAAGGTGAAAGGGACACCGCTTGAAAACGTTGATGACTTAGATCAGTTTGAGTTTATTCGTACCATTGCCACAGCACGTATTATGATGCCCCATAGTTACGTACGTTTATCAGCAGGACGCACAGCAATGAATGAGCAAATGCAGTCAATGTGCTTTTTTGCTGGTGCTAACTCTATATTTTATGGTGATAAACTTCTTACTACCGAAAATCCAGAAGCCGATGCCGACATGCATTTAATTAAAAAGCTCGGGATGAACCCAGAAACACGCCACGATTATTCAGATGAAGCCGTTGCTGCGTCTTTGTCATCGCAAGTGGCTGATAAAGCAACCGCAGAATTGTTTTACGAAGCGTAAAGTGCTCAGTACTATGCTAATGGTTTAAAGTATTGCGTTGAAGGTTAAAGCATTTATGTCATTTGAATTTATAAACACCCATTTAGATGAACGCAAAGCACAGCAGCTCTTGCGTAAACGCTATGTAGTACAAAGCGCAACAGCGCGCACTATTACGGTTGATGATAAAACCTACCTTAACTTTGCGAGTAACGATTATTTAGGGTTTGGCGATTCGCCGGTGGAATTAACCAGCGCGCCATTACTAGGTAGCCACAGTTCAGCACTAGTGACGGGTTATCAACAGCCACAGCAAGCGCTTGAGCAAGCTTTATGTAGTGCTTTGGGTTATGAGGCAGGTATGCTGTTTAATTCGGGCTTTAGTGCTAATAGCAGTGTTATAAAAGCGCTATTTCAAGATAAAGCGACAGCGCAACACAGTGCGATTTTTCAAGATAAACTCAATCATGCCAGTTTAATTGATGGCGCATTACACGCCAACGCCGCGTTAATACGCTTTAACCATAACGATATAAACCATTTACGCTCACGGCTAGAAAAATCAAAAGCGCGAAATAAGCTCATTGTATCTGAAGGTGTGTTCTCCATGGATGGTGATACCGCGCCAATCAAAGCGCTATTAACCTTAGCAAAGCAGCATAACGCCTGGCTAATGATAGACGATGCCCATGGTTTTGGTGCTTTAGGAAAATCGGGGCTTGGCAGTTGTGAAGCCTTAATTGCAGCCGGCACCTTGCCCGATATCTTAGTGATCACCTTTGGTAAAGCGGTTGCTAGTAGCGGTGCGTGCGTATTAGGTTCGCAGCATTTTATAGATTACATGCTGCAGTTTAATCGTGATTATACCTACTCAACTGCTATGTCGCCGTTTATTGCCTCACATACTTTAGCGCGTATAAAGAGCATAAGAGGCGCCAACGACAAGCGAGCCAAATTAAACGCTAATATTGCGCTGTTTAAACGCCTAGCAAAAGAGCAGCACATTGCGCTAATGGACTCTAACACCGCGATTCAACCAATTGTTTTAGGCTGCGCCGAGCAAACGTTAAAAGCCAGTGAGCAACTAAAGCAGCAGTGCATTTGGCTAACGGCTATTCGCCCGCCAACTGTTTTACACAATACCTCGCGTTTGCGTATTACCTTAAGTGCAGCCCACACCCATGACGATATAAAACAACTCGTTGGTAGTTTACAGAAGGTCATTTCATGATAAGCCCGCAGGCAATTAAAACTAAACCACTTAATCCCACCACAGTGTATTTAGCGACTCAGGCTTTAAAAAAAACCACAGCGCATAACTTTTCAAAAGCAGCAAACAGTTACAGCCAGCATGCCAATGTGCAAAAACAAGCAGCAAATGATTTATTTAAACTCATTAGAGCAAACCCTAAAAGGCTCTGTGTTGACCTAGGCGCAGGGCCGCTTGTTAATACTCAGGCTTTAAGGGCATTATTTGGCCAAGTTGTTGCCATAGATTTAAGTTTTAACATGCTAAAAAGCAGTGATTTAAACACCCCAAAACTGTGCGCCGACATGGATAATTTACCGCTGCAAGCTAACAGTATTGATGTGCTATTTAGTAATTTTGCTTTGCAGTGGTCTACTAATTTTGAAATCTTAATGCACTCGCTTTATCAAGCATTAAAACCAGGCGGACAAGCCTATATTAGTACGGTTGTTGCAGGGTCATTAAACGAGATCAAAACCGCCTTTGCAGTGCTTGATTCACATAATCATATTAATCAGTTTGCAAGCCATAATAATATAAACCAATCGGTCGAAAATGCCGGGTTTAAGATCACCACCTCAAAAAAAGTCATTTATACCGATCAGCACAGCAATGCATTAGCGGCTATAAAATCGATTAAAGCCATTGGTGCCACCACACAAAATCATGCAACAAGTCGTCGTGGTTTATTAACTAAATCAGCGCTGCAAAAAGTATGTGATGCTTATCCGATTATAAACAATAAAGCCCATGTATCTTACCATGTAGTATTGTTATCATTAGAAAAAGCCCAGTAAAAATAATAAGGCCATGCCATGAACCAGTTTTTTATTACCGGTACCGATACCGACGCCGGTAAAACTCATGTAACCAGTTTGCTGTTAAAGTTACTCGCGCAACATAAAAAGCGCGCAATAGGTTTTAAGCCGATTGCCTCTGGGTGTGAAATGGCGTTTGAGCAGCTTGTGAACGCCGATGCACTAATGCTAATGGAAAGTGCCACAGTCAGTGCTAAATACGACATAATTAACCCATTTGCATTTGCGCCGCCAATAGCTCCGCACATTGCTGCAGAGCAAGCAGGTATAAACATAACAGTAGAAAAGCTCAGCATGGCTTATCAACATGTTAAGCAACAAGGCGCCGATTACCTATTAACAGAAGGTGCAGGCGGCTGGGCATTACCAATTAATAATAACGAGTATTTATACGACTGGGTAAAAGCAGAGCAACTGCCAGTAATATTAGTGGTAGGGATGAAACTAGGCTGTATAAATCATGCTTTACTCACTGCTGCACACATGCAAAGCTTAGGGATTAATTGTGTAGGGTGGATTGCAAACCAAGTTGATGCCACTATGGATGAATTCCAAGCAAACCTAGATTCACTGAAAACACGTTTACCATTTCCACTGCTTGCCATTAGCCCATACACAGAGCAAACCCCTAAATTACAAATTTATAAAACCCTGCTTGAAATATTATCGATAAATCCATAAATAACCCTTGTGTTGTGACATAGTTTGTCACAGAATAGCGCTGACGTTATGACATAGTGTGTCATAATGCAGTGATTGCTCAAAGCCGATCAAACATAGTAAATCGCTCAGCAATAAATGTTATTTTTGGAGAACTCGTATGAAACGTGTATTTTTGTTTTTATTAACTAACCTCGCGGTTATGTTGGTATTAGGTGTGGTGCTTTCAATAATAATGAGTGCGCTGGGCTTAAGCCATCGTAGCCTTGGCGGAATTTTACTAATTGCGACTGTATTTGGTTTTGGTGGATCGTTTATTTCGTTATTTATGTCGAAATGGATCGCCAAAAAATCAACTGGTGCGCAAGTGATCACCCAACCTCGTACCGAAACCGAACAATGGCTGGTAAACACTGTGGCTGCTCAAGCTAAAAAAGCCGGTATTAACATGCCAGAAGTGGCGATTTACGACAGCCCAGAAATGAACGCGTTTGCAACGGGCCCGAGTAAAAATAATTCGCTGGTGGCGGTAAGTACGGGTTTATTACATAACATGAGCCAAGATCAAGCCGAAGCCGTATTGGCGCACGAGGTATCGCATGTGGCTAATGGCGACATGGTAACGCTAACGCTTATTCAAGGTGTTGTGAATACCTTTGTTATTTTTGCCGCTAAAGTACTGGCTGGCATTGTTGACAACTTCATCAATAGCGATGAAGAAGAGGGCGGCAGCAGCTGGACTTACTTCTTATTCGATATGTTATTCCAAATATTATTTGGCGTACTGGCAAGCATAGTGGTTGCTCATTATAGCCGTAAGCGTGAATTTGCAGCCGATAGCGGCGCAGCTCAGTTGGTAGGCGCAGATAAAATGCGTTCAGCCCTTGAGCGATTAAAGCAAAACCACCCATCGCAATTAGAAGGCTCAATGATGGCCTTCGGTATTGCCAGTGGTAAAGGCATGGCTGAGTTGTTTTCATCTCACCCGCCGCTTGACGCACGTATAGACGCACTACGTCGTTAAAAAAATTCAAGTTTTTCACAGTACTTGTAAACAAAAAGCCTGCATTTGCAGGCTTTTTTATTTTTAATGTTTTTTATTGCGATTGAATAATGTCAGTAATGCCCTCCGGCGAGAGTATTTCAATCCAGTAACCGTCTGGGTCTTTAATAAAGGCAAGGCCTTTCATAGAACCGTCATCTGGCTGTTTTACAAACTCCACATCGTACTTAGCAAAGCGCTCACAGGCAGCGTATACATCGGGTACACTAATACCAATATGGCCAAAGCCTTTTGGTTCTTCATTACCGCTGTGATAACCGCTAAAGCTGTCGTCGTTTTCAGTGCCCCAGTTATGGGTAAGCTCAATCAGCGCAGGGCGGCGAAACACCCACTGGGTTTTTTGTTTATCATCGCCTTTTGGCATATCTTGCTCGTAGCCTAAAAAGTACAAGGTAAATTCCATATCAGGAAAGTCGTACTTACCTAACAACTTCATGCCCAATACGTTTTCATAAAATGCCAGCGACGGTTTTGGATCTTTAATACGTAACATAGTTTGCTGCATCACATAGCCCTCAGTGGCTTGTGCAATTTGCTCTGGGGATTCGTTATAGCTAGACACGAGATAATCCTTAATAAAATGACTGAAAAAACCTTAATGGATTTAAAAAGGCAGGGTGTGAGCTCATCATAATATACAACAGCAAAAATTATAACCACCTAGCTAAATCACTAGCCAATGAGTTGAGTGTTTTATAAGCGAAAAATGGCATGTTTATCGATACTGTTTATTTATGCAGTTGAGGTGTTTTGTCCAATAACATTATTTAAAGTCGCTTTGGTGTATTTAACAAGAGGTGTTTTACAGCCTACGTAATTAATTGTTTAAATTGAAGTTGTTTAGTGGAATTATTAAGCAATGTAATATACGCCGTTTTGGGGTGTTATAACCCCCAAAGTGGTGTTCAACAAGCTGTTAAAACTCAAAAGTTAATAAGAATATTAACAGATAAAGAAAGATCACAGCTTCAAGAGCGGCTAGTAAAACTTTACTTACGATTAAACGGATACTTTTCTGATGGTTTTATTGTTCATCATGATATTAATGGCAGGATTAGCTCAGAAGTTGATATTTTAGGTGTTAGATTCCCAAATCATAGTGAATCCGAAAGAGAAGCGGGGTTATGTTCACGTTTGCAGCTAAATGACAGTAATAATATTGATATCCTTATCGGAGAAGTTAAATCCAATGGAGTTTCACTAAGGTTTAACAACACAATATCGACAAATATTGAGGTTTTGAGCAAGATCTTAAATCGAGTTGAAAGCATCTAATAAGTTATGACCAAATACCAGTAATAACCCAGCTATAAATACAGGGTATATACTTATTAAGCGAAGCAAGCCAAGCACCACAAAGCCCCAGCCAATCGCCCAAATTACTTGAGCATATAACATCGGGAAAAGAGGATTAAAACTCCATGACCATGATACAATTGTAAACTCAAATAAAATAAGCACTAAGCCTCGAACTATTAAAGCGTTAGCAAACTGACGAGTACACGCGTATTTATGCTCTGTAATAGCGGCAGAGAGGCCTGCTAGAAATACAAATAATGGCGCACAAAAATGCGATATAAAGCGTGTGAAAAAAGTAAGCGCATCTGTTCCGGGTAAGGTCATGGGATCAGTTACTGAATAATTTAGACAATAATACATGCCGTGATCTATCACCATAAATATGATGATAATGCCGCGTAATAGATCAATATGATGCAAGCGACTTTGCGATAAAGCTAATGACATAAAATACAATTAACAAGAATGAAAAAAATGAACTTGATAATATGTTATATTATATCAAAAGGTGAATTTAACAGGGTGATCGCGTCAGCGCTAAGCAATTAATTATAATTTTCATTATTTAAATTTTTTAACATACCTAAGCGTTATGAAGTTTATTACTGCCAACAAAATAGCTATTTCATAGCGGCTGTACGCAATAGCGATACCAATTAAACCCATATTCCAAATACTCGCAGCTGTTGCTGTTCCAGATGTAGACTGGTTATTTTTTAAAATAGCGCCACCACCAATAAAACCAATACCTGTAATAATACCTTGTAACATTTTAGATTGCGCCTCTGCGCCCTCTAAAACTGACATAGCAATCAGTGCATAACCACATGATGCGACGGCAACTAAAGGAAACGTTCTTAGACCTGCACCATTATGGCTACGCTCTCTATCATATGCCATTGGCAGGGCAAGTAAATACGCCATGCCAAGATGAATCAAATTATCAATAATGTCACTCCACTGTAGATCAATTTCCATTGCTATTTCCACGGATAAATTCTAAATAAGTAGCAAAAATTGAACCAAGGTATTAATTTAAATAAAATCATTGTGTTACCTTTTTTTTATCGAGGGGGATGAGTGGCGTTAGCAATATTTACACAATAAAGTGCGTTTTTACCCAGCAATGAATTTCAGCTGCGTACCACACAAGCAAACTCTATTAGGTAAAATTGTGGGGCTTACATATTTTTACAACACTCCTTTTTAAGTCGTATATAATTTGGCTCATTTGCAACGAGAGTTTACATGCGCATTTTATTAATTATTATCTTTTCAAATAATGTATTAAGTGGTTGTACAGTTATGGGTATATTTTTGGATGAAACGGCGAGATCCAAGTCAAACATCAATAGCACTAACAGTTTTGTAAAGGATAAAGATAGTTTTAGTTTTAGCAAGCTTGGTTACGAAACTGATAAAGCCATAATTGAATTTATAAAAGGAGATGACGGTGTGATTAAAAAATGTAGGCAGGTTACTAAGGTCTTAAAAGAATGTGTAGAAGTAGATAAATCTACTCTACACAGTAATGAATCTAAGCCGCTAAAAACTGATGATGAAATAATAAGTGTTGGTCTATAAAGCTACTAATAAAAAAGTAACTATGATCGTAGCCAGCGTGCATTTCGAGCTGCAACGGATACGCTTTTTTATCAGCGATATCGACCAAGTTTTGCGGCTTAAGCTGCTCTTCTAAAAAGTTATCAGCATCACCTTGGCTTACCAGCATAGGTAAATAGTTTGCTTGCTCGGCTTGTTGCATTAATTCGCAAGTATCGTAGTGTGCCCACGTTGTTTTGTCGTCACCTAAGTAGCCTGTAAATGCTTTTACACCCCACGGACACGCCATAGGATTAACAATAGGACTAAATGCCGAAGCGCTGGCGTACGAATGTGGGTTTTTAAGTGCAATCATCAATGCGCCATGCCCGCCCATTGAATGACCACTAATTGCTTTTTTATCTGTAACAGGAAAGTGTTGCTCAATTAGTGCGGGTAACTCATTAACAACGTAATCATACATATTAAAATGGGTGTTGTAGGGCGCTTTTGTAGCATTAAGGTAAAACCCAGCACCTTGTGCAAAATCATAGCTGTCTTCGTTTGGCACGTTATCACCACGTGGGCTCGTATCTGGCGCTACAATGGCGATACCTAGCTCCGATGCTTTTTTAAATGCGCCTGCTTTTTGCATAAAGTTTTCATCGGTACAGGTTAAACCTGATAACCAGTACAGTACCGGCACCTTATTGGTTTCACTGGCGCCTGGCGGTAAAAACACTGCAAAACGCATAGTGCAATGAGTGCTTGAGGCGCTATGGCTGTATTGCTTATGCCATCCGCCAGCCACTTTAGCTGTTGAAATATTTTCTAACATAACAATCCTTAAAAGCCGTTACTTAATAGCAACGGCTTGTGATGGTAATTAAGTGAAATGAGCGTATTAGTAATGAATTACAGTACGAATACTTTTACCTTCATGCATTAAATCAAAGGCATCGTTAATTTCTTCTAGGCTCATGGTATGAGTGATAAAATCGTTTAGCGCAAATTCACCCGCCATGTAACGCTCTACAATTTCAGGAAGTTGTGAGCGACCTTTAACACCACCAAATGCGCTACCACGCCATACACGGCCAGTAACAAGTTGGAACGGACGAGTTGAAATTTCTTGGCCAGCACCGGCTACACCAATAATCACAGACTCTCCCCAACCCTTATGACAACACTCAAGTGCAGAGCGCATTACATCAACATTACCAATACACTCAAATGAGTAATCAACACCGCCGTCGGTCATATCAACAATTACTTCTTGAATTGGCTTGTCGAAGTCTTTAGGGTTAACTAGGTCTGTTGCACCAAGCTTAGTGGCTAAGTCAAACTTGCTGGTGTTGATATCAACACCAATAATGCGACCCGCGCCCGCCATTTTTGCACCAATAATAGCCGATAAACCAATACCACCTAGGCCGAAAATAGCGACAGTATCACCTGGTTTAACATTTGCTGTATTTGTTACCGCACCCATACCTGTGGTTACGCCACAACCAAGTAAACAAATTTCTTCAAGTGATGCTTCTTTGTTTACTTTAGCAAGTGAAATTTCTGGGAGTACGGTGTACTCAGAGAATGTTGAGCAACCCATGTAGTGATAGATAGGCTCACCATCTTTATAAAAGCGTGTAGTGCCATCTGGCATTAGGCCTTTACCTTGCGTTTCACGTACTGCAGAGCACAAGTTAGTCTTACCAGATTTACACATCTTACATTCACCACATTCAGCAGTGTAAAGTGGAATAACATGATCGCCTACCTCAACACTGGTTACGCCTTCACCTACAGCGTAAACGACGCCAGCACCTTCGTGGCCTAAAATAGCAGGGAAAATACCTTCTGGATCTTCACCAGATAATGTAAAAGCATCAGTGTGACAAACACCAGTGGCAGTGATTTTTACCATTACTTCGCCTTTTTTAGGCATCATCACATCAACTTCTTCAACGCTTAAAGGCTGATTAGGGCCCCAGGCAATCGCTGCTTTTGATTTTATAAATTCAGACATGTGTATATCCTTTGTAGTGGTTTGAATATGAATTATAGACCCATACTGTTTGGGTGATGAGGTTATTGTATTTGTTTCTCAGATAATGATAATCTTCAATTTAATAAAACACTTTTACAGTATGGTAATAATTATGCGTTGGGAAGGTATTGATGAGTTTATTGCTGTTGGCGAAGAGGGAAGTTTTACCCAAGCTGCACAGACGTTAGGTTTATCGGTTGCTCATATTAGCCGCCATGTTACAAAGCTTGAACAACGGTTAAATACGCAATTATTAACACGTACCACTCGAAAGGTTGTGTTAACCAAAGAGGGCGAGCAGTTTTTACACCAAGTTAAACATTTACAGCACGCAATGGACGAGGCCACTCAAGGCTTAGCATCGGTACAAACCTCACCTAAAGGTAAAATTAAATTAACAGCACCGGTTATGTATGGTGAAAGTTTTATTATGCCCATTGTGCATTCATTTATGCATGATCACCCTGAGGTAGAAGTAATCGCAACGCTCTCTAACGAGCAAGAAAACTTATTAGAGGGGGGCTTTGATTTAGCCATTCGACTAGGCCATTTAAAAGATTCAAGCTTAAAAGCGCGGCGCTTGAGTTCGCGACGATTTATTATGTGTGCTTCACCTGCATATTTAGCGCGTTTTGGTGAGCCTCACACTTTGGGGGAGCTTAATAATCATCAATGTTTAATTGGCAATAGTAGTTATTGGCGAGTAAATGAAAATAATCGTGATAAACATATTAAGGTCGCAGGGCGATTGCATTGTAATAGCGGCTGGGCACTGGTTGACGGCGCTAAAAAAGGTTTGGGTATTGTTCAGTTGCCTGATTACTATATTGAAAATGAAATTAAATCCGGTCAGTTAGTGCCTATATTAACTGCATACCAACCACAACAAGAGGGCGTGTGGGGGCTATATCCGTCACGGCAATTTGTGGCTACTAATGTACGGGTATTACTTGATTACTTAATAACAGGGCTGAAAGTTTAGCAGGGTTTACTGGCTTGTTTAAAATATAGTCAAGTGTCAGATTTATAAATTATTTCTTACATTTATGGTGATATTCAATTGCGCTGAGTTCGTGCTACTATAAGCCACACTTTTGGCATTAATGTTTAATTAATATGTTTCAACCTGTTAGCCTATTTATCGGACTCAGATATAGCCGCTCCTCTAAAGGCAATGCGTTTATTTCGTTCATTTCGTTTTTTTCTATTGCAGGTATAGCGATTGGTTTAATGGCGCTTTTTACGGTCAGTAGTGTAATGAACGGCTTTGAGAGTAGTTTAAAATCAAATATGTTGGGGCTTATTCCACATGTTGAAGTGCAAGCCAAAGATCACTCCAAAGCGCAAATGAATTCGTTAAAATCTGCGCTTGAGCAATCACCGTATGTTGATCATGTTAGTTTATATCGCCATGGTGAAGCCATATTGCAAACCAATAAAGATCTTCACGGGGTGTTATTACAAGGGCTTTACGACAACAACGGCTCGCTATATAAAATCACCGACAAAATAGTGCAAGGCAATTGGCTAAATGTACTAAACAATAATTATAATATTGCAATAAGTCGTTATTTAAGCCGCAAACTTGGCGTTGGCTTAGGTGATAAGTTACGTGTAATTATGCCTAACGCATCTACGTACACCCCACTTGGGCGCATGCCAAGCCAACGTTTATTTAAAATTGCTGCTATCTATGAAACTGGCTCCGAAATAGACATGGGGTTGGCATTTACCAGTGGCGTATCACTACAACGGATTTTAAAACTTAGCAACAATACCGTACCTAATTTAAGCGTGTCACTGCATGAGCCGTTTGCACTTGACCAATTTATGCAAGACAGCCAACACATACTCAATGACTTTAAACTCACCGACTGGCGAAGCAGTCAAGGCACTTTATTTGCCGCCGTTGCGATGGAAAAACGCATCATGTCTATGCTCCTTGGCTTAATTGTGCTGGTGGCGGTATTTAATATTGTATCGGCACTGACCATGATGGTCAGTGAAAAACAAAGTGAAGTAGCAATTTTGCAAACATTAGGACTCACACCAAGCCAAGTGCAAACCGTATTTATGGTACAAGGACTCTATAACGGGGTAATTGGCACAGTCGTGGGTGCTTCTTTAGGTATTTTATTAAGCTTATATATAAATGAACTGCTGGCTTTGGTTGGTTTAAATTTACTATCGGGAATTTCACTCCCCGTCAAATTTGATGTGGTTAGTTTAAGTGTTATTGCCGTTTTAAGCTTAGCAATGAGCTTTTTAGCGACTTTATATCCAGCGCGCCAAGCCGCTAAAGTAAACCCAGCAGAGGTATTACGTTATGAATGATTTAGTAATTAGTTGTGAAAAAATAAGTAAGGTGTACCAAGACGGGCAAAATCAGGTTGAGGTATTAAAAGGGGTTGATTTAGCCCTAACGCAAGGTGAAATGCTGGCAATTGTTGGCAGCTCAGGTTCAGGTAAAAGCACCTTGTTACATATTTTAGGCACCTTAGACACGGCCAGTGCGGGTAGTGCAAAAATAAAAAACCAAGACGTGGCTAAGTTATCTCGCTCGCAGCAAGCGGCTTTCAGAAATAAAAACTTAGGGTTTATTTATCAATTCCACCATTTATTAATGGAATTTAGTGCAGTTGAAAACGTTGCCATGCCATTACTCATAAAAGGATTGAGCGCAAAAGAAGCCAATAAGAAAGCGCTTAACATGCTAGATAAGGTAGGCCTTGCACATAGAAGTAGCCATAAGCCATCGGCTCTTTCTGGTGGTGAACGCCAGCGTGTTGCCATTGCACGCGCTCTAGTGACAGAGCCTGCGCTGGTGCTTGCTGATGAGCCAACGGGTAATTTAGATAAGCAAAATGCAATTAAAATTTACGATTTAATTAATCAGCTAAATAAAAGTTTAAACACCAGCTTTGTGGTGGTTACTCATGATTTAGAGCTGGCTGATAAGCTGGGTAAAATAGCGTACTTAGATGATGGTAAACTAACGATAAAAGAGTCTAGTCATGTTGCTTAGTGCCTTTATTAGTAAACGCTTTAGAGCCTATTCAGGCCATAAAGATGAAAAAAATGCCTTTGTAAGTTTTATAGCCAAAGCATCCACTATCGGTATTTTACTTGGTGTTGCAGTGTTAATTGTGGCGTTATCGGTGATTAATGGATTTGAACAACAATTGGTTCATCGTTTATTAAGTGTCGTGCCGCAAGTTGAATATGTTGCCCCAAGTAGGCCGATTGCCGATTGGCCTAGCAAAGTCGAAAAGTTAAAACAGCAACCACACGTAACAGGCGCAGCCCCATTTATTGCCGTTAATGGTATGGCGCAATTTAAAAGCCAATTAAAAGCGGTTGAGATCCGAGGTGTTGAGCCTTCGTTGGAAGGTGACGTGTCAGCCATCAACCAATTTACACAAGGTAAATTAGTCAGCCAGTTAACAGGTGATGATGTTATTTTAGGCAAGCAAATTGTTAAGCAACTTAATATCGCATTAGGTGATAACGTGACCTTGTTAATCCCGCAAATTAGTGAAAAAGGCCGGTCAATACTCGCCCCAAAACGTGTTACCCTCACGCTTGCGGGCATTATAGAAATGGGCGGACCAATCGACAGCAGCGCTGCTTTTATTCATCTTAACAAAGCACAACAAACCTTAGGTTACGATCAAAGCCAAGTAACAGGGTTACGCTTGCGTGTTGATAATGTGTTTTCGGCGCATCAAATAGCGCTTCGTGTTGGCCAGACTATTACCGATTATGTGTATATTTCGAGTTGGCTTAGAACGCAAGGTAGCTTGTATCAAGATATTCAAATGGTGCGCACGATTGTTTATATTGTGGTGTTTTTAATTATCGCGGTGGCGAGTTTCAATATTGTGTCTTCACTGGTAATGGAAGTGCGTGAAAAAGAAGGCAATATTGCTATTTTAAAAACCATGGGTGCCAAAGACAGTACCATATTGGCTACTTTTGTCATGCAAGGCTTAACCCAAGCATTTGTGGGTGTACTTTTAGGCTCAATTGTTGGCGTGATTTTAGCAATTAATATTAGTGAGCTATTTACTTGGCTGAGCTTGTTACTGGGTGAAAACCCGCTAGAAGGTGTGTACTTTATCGAATTTTTGCCCAGTAAATTAGTTTGGCAAGATATAGTGTTAACTGTTATTGCCACCTTTGTGCTTGCAATATTGGCGACGCTGTATCCAGCATGGCAAGCAACACGAGTTGATCCGGCAAAAGTATTGGGTAATTAAAGACAGTATTTAATAGGGCACTAAGTGTAACTCTGATAAACTGCGCCGCTACTTAACAGCGTTTGTTTGCTGAGCACTTATTTACCTTGGAATTTACTTTGACAAATAACGATATTTTACGCCGTATTCGCTACACCTTTGATTTAACAGATTCAGCTATGGTTGATGTTTTCGCCGCAGCAGCGCAGAGCGTAAGCACTGAGCAGGTGATTGCATGGTTAACTAAAGAGGGCGAGCCTGGGTATACCCCAATAAGTGACACTGAATTTGCGGTATTTTTAAATGGTTTTATAAATACCAAGCGCGGCAAGCGTGAAGGTGAGCAGCCAGAGCCTGAAAGTAAATTGAACAACAATATTATTTTTATGAAGCTACGTATTGCTTTAAATATGAAAGCAGAAGATGTGATCGCGACCTTGGCGTTGGTTGATTTTGATTTAAGTAAACATGAGCTAAGCGCATTTTCACGTAAAGTTGAAAACAAGCATTACCGTGTGTGTAACGATCAAATCTTGCGTTTATTTTTAACCGGTGTACAGCGTACTTTTCGCCCAGATGGCGAAAAAGCTTAATGCATTTTATGGAGGTTGAATACAACCTCCATTTTGACCTCTCCACATTTACTCAATTATCCGTCTATTCTTCTACAACTTCAGTCTCATAAAGCATTTTATTTTGTCGCTCTCGTAAAAGTGTAGAGTCGTATTTTGTTTTACTATTTTTTTAATACTTTTAACATGTTATTCATTCAAACGGCTGTTTTTAGCATATAAATTCTTTTTTAATGAGTTTTTATACAAAAGAAACAACAATTTAATTCAACATCAAACACGTGCATCCAGTTTATCTATGATGTTAAAGTGTAAAAATAATGATCGGATAATTAATTTCTTCACTAGCAATAGCATTGATCATTTTTCCTATTTCAAATTAAAAAATACCTACATGGAAGAATAAATATGAATTATATACACAGAACAATTGCGCAATTAAAGCAGACGAGCCCTGCGCAATGTGAGTTTTATCAAGCAGTGGAAGAAGTGCTAGACTCGCTAGAGCCTATATTTGCGCAAACCAGTCATTACCAACAACAAGCAATTATTCAAAGAATGGTAGAGCCAGAGCGCCAGTTAATGTTTCGCGTGCCTTGGGTTGATGATGAGGGCAATATTCAAGTGAATAAAGGCTACCGAATCGAATTTAATTCAGCGCTGGGCCCTTACAAAGGCGGCTTACGTTTTCATCCAAGTGTAAATGCCAGCATCATAAAATTTTTAGGCTTTGAACAAATTTTTAAAAATGCACTGACTGGTTTGCCTATAGGCGGTGGAAAAGGCGGTGCGAACTTTGATCCTAAAGGACGCTCTGATGGCGAGATAATGCGTTTTTGCCAATCGTTTATGACCGAGTTATATCGCCACATTGGTCCTACAACCGATGTACCTGCAGGGGATATTGGCGTAGGGGCAAGAGAAATTGGTTATATGTTTGGCCAATACAAACGCTTAACAGGGCGCTATGAAGGTGTACTAACCGGTAAAAGCTTACTTTGGGGCGGATCGCTTGCTCGCAAAGAAGCAACGGGTTATGGCGCAGTTTATTTTGCTAACTATATGCTTGAAGATCGTGATGACAGCTTATCAGGAAAACGCTGTTTAATTTCAGGCTCAGGCAATGTGGCTATTTATGCCATGGAAAAGTTATATCAACTTGGTGCAACACCAATTACCTGTAGTGACTCAAAAGGCACTTTGTACGATGAGAATGGTATTGATTTAAAGCTGATAAAACAGCTCAAAGAGCAATCAAGAGGGTGTTTAAGTGACTACTTAGATACTCATCCTCAGGCAAAGTATACGCCCCGCGATGAGTACCCTCAGGATGGTCATGCTGTATGGCGTTACAGTGCGGATGCGGCTTTTCCTTGTGCCACACAAAATGAATTAACCCAAGCTGATGCAAAAGCACTACTTGAAAATGGTTGTATTTTAGTTAGTGAAGGAGCCAATATGCCCTCAACCAAAGAGGCGATTGACTGCTTTATTGAAGCAAAAATAGCTTATGGCCCTGGCAAAGCAGCGAATGCAGGTGGGGTGGCAACCAGCCAACTAGAAATGGCGCAAAATGCCAGTATGCAAAGCTGGACGTTTGAAGAAGTTGATGAAAAGCTCAAGCAAATAATGAAAGATATTTTCACAACAGCAAGCGATACCGCAAAAGAATTTGATCAAGCCGGCAACCTACTACTAGGCGCTAACATTGCGGGATTTAGACGGGTAGCCGATGCAATGATTGAACAAGGCGTTGTATAGTAGCGCCTCTGCTATTTAATTAACTCTCTACTTTTATTCGTTATATCCTGAATAGGGATTGTTCAGGGTATAGCAAAAATAATGTTTAATATTATTTAATAAGGTAAATTTAACTCGCTAATTAATAACAATAAACTATAGTGTGGATAAGGATCAGTGAGCTTATTAAGGAGAGTGCAGGTGCGTCTTATTCCCGCAAGTTTTTATTTTTCAAGTGCGACAGAGCACGACTTCCAAAATCAACTTAATAAAAGCTCAATGCGTCTTGCTGATGCATCACTCTACCTCGTAACACTGTTTTTATTGTCTTTTATTTTTTATGTTTTGGTTTAATCAACAAGAGCCTGCCAATTCAACCATAACAATTTTACGTCTAGTCATGGTGTTGTTATCGATAATTCTCATTATTATAAATAAAACACTAAGTTCAGAGTACTTACATTTGCGCTTTTTTAGTTATGCGGTTTTATTTTGTTTTTTATTTAGTTATTTCTTCTGGGTATATGTTCAGCGTTACGGTGAGTTGAGAGAGGGAGGGCCTATGCTTGTAGCAGCTGCATTTATAGCCATACCGATGCTGCACTTAGGGCATAAACGGATATTATGGTCAATAATTGGTATTACCTAGATATTTATTGAGCTTTTTTCTTCTACTTCTATTGCGTGGACACTTCATTTTTATTTCAGCATAGTTATTGTATTGGCCATAGTGCAATACCAACTAGATTCCCTGTTAAGAAAGCAATATAAAGCGGAATTATTTGAAACTGAAAAAGCCAATACCGATCAATTAACAGGTATGCATAATCGGCATAGTTTTGATAGACGCTGTAAAGCATTAATTAACAAGTTAGCGCCATCACAATATTTAGGGTTAGCCATGATTGATGTCGACTATTTTAAAAATTATAACGATAACTACGGCCACTTAGAGGGAGATAACGTATTAGTAGCAGTCGCAAACCGCCTAAAACATTGTGATGCTGATATTGTGGTGCGTTTTGGCGGTGAAGAATTCATATTGGTAAAAACATTGCAAGCGAATGAGCTAGACTGGTTGAATGACTTACCTAAACGCTTCGCAGACGATCCGATTGCACATCAGTATTCACCCTTTAACCGTATTACTGTCTCTGCCGGTATTGTAATTGATCAAAACACGACATACAGACCTTCAATTAAATCATTGTTGGCAACAGCTGATGTAGGGGTTTATAAAGCTAAAAATGCAGGACGAAATATCAGTATTACCGATTTTGTTGACCCTAAACAACCTGAAATTGAGTAAGACAATGCAAAGCACTAAGCTGATAGTGCTTTGCATTTAATCGGATTACGAAAATGCAGATTCGGCGAGCTCTTCTTGCATTTGTTCGCGCATTTTAAATTTTTGCAATTTGCCGGTTACCGTCATCGGGTAATTTTCAACAAAGCGAATGTATTTAGGTTGTTTAAAGTAGGCGAGTTTGTCCTTTAAAAACAGACGAATTGCTTGCTCATCAAGCACTTCACCTTCTTTGGGTTGGATCCAAGCACAGACTTCTTCACCGAATTTTTCATCACTAATGCCAAAAATAGAGGCGTCTTGTATACCCGGGTAGGTGTAAAGCACTTCTTCAATTTCACGCGGATAAATGTTTTCACCACCACGAATAATCATGTCTTTAATTCTGCCAACAATGCTGACAAAGCCTTCGCTGTCCATTACCCCTAAATCGCCCGAGTGCAGCCAGCCTTCATTGTCGATAGTGGCTTTGGTTTTTTCTTCATCGTTCCAATAGCAGCGCATAATGCCGGCACCACGGCTACAAACTTCACCGGGTTGGCCTATTTTTTGAACTTCACCCACTTCATCAATAATTTTTACTTCAGTGTGTGCAAGCGCTCGTCCTACTGTGGTGACTTGACGCTCAATTGATGAGTCGGTTTCAGTGATGTTGTTGATTGGGCTACACTCTGTTTGTCCATAGGCTATAACGACTTGGTTCATATTCATGAGTGTTTGTACTTTACGCATAACTTGTTCGGGGCAGGTTGAGCCTGCCATAACACCGGTTCGTAATGTACTTAAGTCGTAATCACTAAAGTTATTAAGCTCTAATTCGCTTATAAACATAGTGGGTACACCATGAAGGCCGGTGCATTTTTCTTGTTGTACCACCTCCAATGTGGTTTTTGGATCGAAAGAATCACTTGGATAAATAGCTGCAGCGCCTTTACTTACGCACAATAAGCTGCCTAAAACCATGCCAAAGCAGTGATAAAGCGGTACAGGGATACAGAGCTTATCATATTCAGTAAAGTGCATAGCTTGTGCGACTAAAAGCGCATTATTCAATATATTTTTATGTGTCAACGTAGCCCCTTTAGGGTTTCCGGTGGTGCCAGAAGTAAATTGAATATTGATATCTTGATTGCAATTGAGGGTTTTAGCCACCGCTTGAAGTTCTAATTTATGTGCATCGGTGGGCATGCTCATAACCTCATTAAATGAGAACATACCATCGACGGGTTCATCACCAATACAAATTACATTTTTTAAGGTGGGTAATTTGGCTGCGGTTAACTCACCTTTGTTACAACGGCTAAGCTCAGGTGCTAAACTTTGCAGCATATTAATATAGTGGCTGCCTTTAAATTCAGTGGCGGTAATAAGCGTAGAGCATTCCACACTGTTTAGTGCATACTGCAGTTCACTTGGACGATACGCTGGGTTAATGCATACCATAATGGCACCTATTTTAGCGGTGGCAAATTGTGTTAAGCACCACTGTATATTGTTCGGTGACCAAATACCGACCCGTTCACCAGGTTTTACCCCTAAAGCCAGTAACCCCATAGCAAGTTGATTAATCTGCTGTTGAAATTGCTTATAGCTTAAACGTATATTTTGATGGGCAACGACTACGGCCAGAGCGTCTGGGTTATTGTCGACAATGGTGTCAAAGTAATCGCCTATGGTTTGTTCTACTAATGGTGTGCTCTGAATTCCTTTAAAATAGCTGTTTGATAGCGGTATAGTGTTTATTTGCTCTACTTCTTTTATCACTTTTTGTGTCGCTTTCATGACATACTCCATGTTTTTATTTTTGGGAGGCCTGCTGCTTAAATAAACACGAATTGTCGACAAAGGAAAGGGGGTTAGACTAATGTATTATACCAACCCGCAATAATACTAAATCATTTTGAGGGGGCAAATCAGACGCTAGCTGTGTTAAAAATTTCTCATTTAGAACAACTAACTAACGAAATTTTTGCCTTGATATCGACACGATTTTCCTCCCTCAAATTAGATCACTTAGTTAAGCGAATTGGTATTACTGTTTTTATATAGAATTTAAACAAAAAAAACGCGTACTCTCTAGCGAATACGCGTTTTTATGAGGGTGTAATTAATTTACATTTCGTCGCTGCGATACGTTTTTTTCATGATGTAAACGTAAGCATTAACAAATGCATTTTCTTGATACTTTTTCAGACCGGTGTCTTCAAACGCGATGGGGATTGGATTACGTTTTACTTGTTCTTTTATTTCGGTGGTTGAAAACACGCGTACATCGAGATTATCGATTAACTGAATAGCGGTTTCCATTTTGAATCCTTTAGCGCTGCCAGCAAACTTACCTTTAGGTTGGCGTTCGCGAATGGCAACCGAATCAATTTGGTAATCTTGCATTAACTTGGCAAAATCAAACTGAAACTTACGCATTACTTCAGTGTCGTTACCGTTACCTAAGGTAAAGCGTGTTTGGCGTACATCACGAATATCAAAAACGTCATTATCTTTACTTAAAATACAAAGTAGTACATCACTACCGGTAATTTCTACACCACATGTTCTCATTGCTAATCTCTACTATAACTTAATTACCCGTTATTATACGCAACACGCATTAAAATGCGAGTTTAAGCACTTACAGTGGTGTTTTTATTAGCGCTTAACGTCCATTCGTCATTTTGATGTAACAAGGTCTGTTTATCTTTGCGGCTAAATGTGCAGCCCTCCTTTTTTTAGCTAAGACAGCGCTATGGTTTGTTTACTTTAAATAGGTGTGAGCGTTGCTCAATTTTTACTTAGCACCAGATGATAGCTCCCGGGCTTTAACTAAATCGCCCCTAGATTAAACAAATCCTAATACTGAAAACTCAGCAGACTCTTATTAAACGTTATTAATTGCATTTTTATGGTAAAATTGGGTGGTTTTTAATAGCTTAAAACTTGTAATTAATGCTGCAGCACGCGACAATAACCTTCTTGTAGTTGAGCAGACTCAGCATCTACATTAGCCATTTACGGCGAAAAATAGTCAATGCTTATTCGTAAAAGCGTTGTCGAGTCATTCTCATTTAATTAATTAAAAATACACGTGATACATTGTAGGTGTCACCACTGTATGTAAGGATTTATAATGCCAGTTATTACTCTTCCTGACGGTAGTCAGCGTAGTTTTGAAAACCCTGTAAGCACTCTTGATGTAGCAAACGATATAGGCCCTGGTCTTGCTAAAGCCACTATTGCGGGTCGTGTTAATGGCGAACGCGTAGATGCGTGTGATTTAATTAGTGACGATTCTCGTCTTGAGATCATTACCGTAAAAGACGACGATGGCCTAGAGATTATTCGCCACTCGTGTGCGCACTTAATTGGTCATGCTGTTAAACAACTTTTCCCTGATGCAAAAATGGCGATTGGTCCAACAATTGATAACGGTTTTTACTACGATATTGATATGGAACATTCGTTATCTCAAGATGATCTTGATGCCATTGAAAAACGTATGCTACAGCTTGCAAAAACAAACTACGACGTAGTGAAAAAAACCGTTAGCTGGCAAGAAGCGCGCGACACTTTTGCAGCGCGTGGCGAAACATACAAAATTGAAATACTAGACGAAAACATCGCAAAAGATGACCGTCCAGGTTTATATCATCACGAAGAATACATCGATATGTGTCGTGGTCCTCATGTGCCAAACATGAAATTTTGTCAAAACTTCAAAATTATGAAAGTGGCCGGCGCATACTGGCGCGGTGATAGTGAAAACAAAATGCTACAGCGTATTTACGGCACAGCATGGGGCGATAAAAAGCAACTTAAAGCGTATTTAAAGCGTTTAGAAGAGGCTGAGAAGCGCGATCACCGTCGTATCGGTAAAGCACTCGATTTATGGCACTGGCAAGAAGAAGCGCCAGGTATGGTATTTTGGCACAACGATGGTTGGAGCATTTACCGCGAGCTAGAAGACTTTGTGCGTGAAAAATTACGTGAGTACCAATACGAAGAAGTGAAAGGTCCAATGATGATGGATCGCTCTTTGTGGGAAAAATCAGGGCATTGGGAAAAATATTCAGAGGCAATGTTTACCACTGAATCTGAAAAGCGTGAATACGCAATTAAACCAATGAATTGCCCAGGCCACGTACAAATTTTCAACCAAGGTTTAAAATCTTACCGTGACTTACCACTACGTATGGCAGAGTTTGGTTGTTGTCACCGTAATGAACCATCAGGCGCGCTTCATGGCTTAATGCGTGTACGCGGCTTTACCCAAGATGATGCTCATGTATTTTGTACAGAAGAGCAAATCATGGATGAAGTATCGGCCTGTATTAAAATGGTTTACGATACCTATGAAACATTTGGTTTCGAAAAAATTGTTGTTAAACTTTCAACTCGCCCAGAGCAACGTATTGGCGAAGATGAAATGTGGGACAAAGCAGAGCTTGCACTTGCTGACGCACTTAAAGCAAATGACATTGAATTTGATTATTTACCAGGTGAAGGGGCGTTTTATGGCCCTAAAATTGAATTTACTTTGTACGATTGCTTAGACAGAGCGTGGCAGTGTGGTACAGTGCAACTAGATTTTGCATTACCGGGTCGTTTGGGCGCTACTTATGTAGCTGAAAATAACGAACGTCGCACACCTGTTATGATACACCGCGCTATTTTAGGGTCTATTGAGCGTTTTATCGGTATTTTAACAGAAGAGTACGCTGGTTTATTCCCAACATGGCTTGCACCTAAGCAAGTGGTGATTATGAATATCACCGATAAACAAGCACCTTATGTGCAGGAAATTGTACAAAAATTAAATAAACTTGGAATTAGAGCCGCTGCTGACTTGAGAAATGAGAAGATTGGCTTTAAAATCCGAGAACATACACTTAAGCGTATTCCTTACTTACTGGTTGTTGGCGATAAAGAAGTTGAACAACAGCAAGTAGCAGTACGAACTCGCACAGGTGAAGACCTAGGCAAATTTAATGTCGATGATTTTATCGCTAAAATCAGTGAAGAAATCAAAAATCGACAGTAAAAATCGAGCGTGTAGGGCAATCACAAACGGCCAACTACACGCTTATATTATTGATATTCTTGGAGGAACGTACCATTAGAGGCGGCAAGAAAGGGCAACAAACAGCTCAAAAAAATCGTATTAACGAAGAAATTACAGCGCTAGAAGTTCGTTTAATCGACATCGACGGCGAACAAGCTGGAATTCAGTCATTAAAAGACGCGCAAGCTATGGCTGATGCAGCGGGTGTTGATCTTGTAGAGATCAGTCCAAACGCTGAGCCGCCTGTTTGTAAGGTTATGGACTACGGTAAGTTCATCTTTGAAAAAAGCAAAGAACTAAAAGAGCAGAAGAAAAAGCAAAAGCAAATCCAGATTAAAGAAATCAAATTCCGTCCGGGAACGGATGAAGGTGATTATCAGGTTAAGCTGCGCAACTTACGTAAGTTCTTAGAAGCTGGCGATAAAGCTAAGATAACTATCCGCTTCCGTGGTCGTGAAATGGCTCACCAAGAAATTGGTATCGAATTATTAAACCGTATTAAAACCGATTTAGAAGAGTTAGCAGTTGTTGAGTCTTTCCCAAATCGTGTTGAAGGTCGTCAAATGGTTATGATGATGGCACCGGTTGCTAAAAAGTAATAATTAGGCGATAATACGCACCGAATTTAGCTCAGGTTTGCAAGTGATATGAAAATGTCCACCTGAGTTAACCGGTTTTAAAGTAAAATTGCGGTATTTATATCGGGTTTTCACCGGAACATAGCGGTAAGTTAGGCCTTTAAAGTGGAGCTATAGCAATATATCTCACGCCTTCTTACTAAATTTAAAGCAATACAATTGGAGTTATTGCAATGGCTTACAAGCTAAAAAGTCACAGAGGCGCAGCTAAGCGTTTCAAAAAGACTGCTTCTGGCGGTTTCAAGCGTAAACAAGCGCATCTTCGTCACATTCTGACTAAGAAAACTTCTAAGCGTAAGTTACACCTACGTCCTAAGATGATGGTTCATAAAAATGACCATGGTCTAGTTTCACGTATGTTACCATTCGCTTAATAGGGGTTTTTAGAAATGGCAAGAGTTAAACGCGGCGTTGTCGCACGTGCACGTCACAAAAAAGTTTTAAAACAAGCGAAAGGTTACTACGGAGCACGTTCACGTGTTTACCGCGTAGCTTTCCAGGCTGTTACTAAAGCGGGTCAATACGCTTACCGTGACCGCCGTGCTAAGAAACGTACTTTCCGTCAACTATGGATTGCACGTATCAATGCTGCTTCACGTCAAAATGGTCTGTCTTACAGCCGTTTTATCAATGGTCTTAAAAAGACATCTGTAGAAATCGATCGTAAGATCCTTGCAGATATCGCTGTTTACGACCAAGTTGCATTCGCAGCGCTTGTAGCAAAAGCAAAAGAAGGCCTAGCGGCAGCTTAAGTTTTTGTATAAGTAATGAAAAGGAGCCCATGGCTCCTTTTTTTGTGCCTGTAATTTACTGTTTTAGCTATGTCATACCTTTTAGTGCCGTGTATCCATTTAACTTAAATTAGCTAAACCAGAATTTTAGGCATGTTCATTGTTGCTCTTAAGGTTGATATTAATTATGTTTTTATCAGTACTTGAGCAAATAATCAAAGGGAACTGCAGTTGGCTGCATTTTTTTGTTGAACCACCGCAGTTTTGGCATCTAAAAAGCTTTAATTGCTATAATTTTTTTAATTAATGCGTTTGCTAGAGAAGTATATGTTTATAAGTTTATTGGTTTTATCTGCAAGTATGGCAAATAGCGATCATTTACCGCCATTATTACCATGGGAAGGTAGTAGTACCTCACTATTACAACAACAGGGACCTTTAACCACAGACTTTGAAATTTCTGCGGGTGTCTCGTCTCCTAATTATGCTGATACCATGGCATTTGTTGATAGGTTGGTAGCGGCGAATCCCACTCAATTTAAATCAAAAACGATTGGCTATAGTAATAGTAAACGAGCAATAAAAATGTTGATTGCCAGCGAACAGGGTTTTTTTAATGCGGGGCAAATGGCCAATAGCACCAAACCAACCGTGCTTATTCAGGCTGGTATTCACGCTGGTGAGATTGATGGTAAAGATGCAATGTTTATGTTGCTTAGAGATATTGCTACGGGTAAACGACGCGATATATTAAAAAAGGTAAACATTTTATTTATTCCAATATTAAACGTTGATGGTCACGAGCGTAGTAGTGCGTTTAATCGTATTAATCAGCGTGGCCCTGTCAAAATGGGTTTTAGAACAAACGCAAATAATCTTAATTTAAATCGTGATTTCACTAAATTAGATACCCCCGAGGTTAAAAGCGTTCTTGCAGTCATTAACGATTATAATCCGAATTTATATATAGACGTACATGTGACTGATGGGGCTGATTACCAATACGATGTCACCTATGGCTATAACCCAGTATTTGCTAGCGAGTCGCCTGCCATTTCAGATGCGCTTAACCGTTATTTTAAACCAGTGATTGATCAAACTCTCGCTGAGCAAGGTCATATTCCGGGCCCTTTAGTGTTCGTTATGGATAAGCAAGAATTTAAATCGGGGCTGGCCGGTTGGGTTGCCACACCGCGGTTTTCAAACGGGTGGGGTGATTTAAAGTCATTGCCTACCATTTTAGTTGAAAACCATTCTTTAAAGCCATACAAACAACGCGTGTTAGGGACTTATGTGTTTATAGATGGTGCTATTGAAGCATTATCAGCGCATAAAGATAAACTCGCTAATGCAGTAAAAAAAGAACAAGAATTTGTTCCTAAGCAATTAATTGTTAAGCGTGGTTACTCTGAGCAGCCTGATCATATCGCGTTTAAAGGTATTGCTTATTCTAAAAGCCTGAGCCCATTGTCAAATCAACAAGAAGTAAGCTATTTGGGTAAAAAACAAGATTATGACAAGCTGCCTATTTTTTGGCAAAAAGAGGTGCAGCACAGGGTTGAAGTACCAAAATCATTTTTTATTCCACCTGTTTACACCGATATTATTGAGAAATTAGTCCTGCATGGGGTGTCAGTTAATAAGCTCAGTGGTGCCAACACTCAGCCATTAAAAATGGCAAAAGTAGCGCAATATAGTTTTGATAAAGCGCCATTTGAAGGGCGTTTTAGAGTGTCGGCTAGTTTTGATTATGTACCAGCTACAAATGTGGATTTAGATGGTTGGTTTGAAGTGAGTACACAGCAAAAGGTAGGAGAGTTAGCTGTCCACTTGCTACATCCTGAGGCACCAGATTCATTTTTTGCTTGGGGGGAGTTTAATAGTATTTTTCAGCGCACTGAATATATGGAAAATTATGCTTTGATACCGTTTGCTGAAAAAATGCTTGCTGATGACCCAAAATTAGCCCAAGAATTTGATAAAAAAGTAAACCAGGATAAAGACTTTGCTAAGAACGCTGATGCACGTTTAAATTGGTTATATGAGCATAGCCCATTTTATGATCAAGCTTATTTAAAATACCCAATTTTAATGTCATACGAAGAGAATATAGTTATTCCAGCGCAAAAAGATAAAGAAATATAAGATGAAAATAATCACTATTCCCGTAACCCCGTTTATGCAAAATTGCCGCATTATAGTATGTGAACAAACCCAGCAAGCTGTCGTGGTTGACCCTGGCGGTGATGCTGACAAAATTAATGCAGCACTTAAGCAGCATAATTTATCATTGGCAGCGATTTGGTTAACCCATGGGCATTTAGATCATGTGGGCGCTGCGCATAATTTACGCGAGCAACACAAGGTAAAAATGATTGGGCCTCATGAGGATGAACGTTTTTGGTTCGACAATTTACCGATGCAAGCCACTATGTTTGGCTTTAAACCGATCAATTCCTTCTATCCTGATGAATGGTTAGCTCATGGTGATAGTATCAAGGTTGGGCTGCTTGAATTTAAAGTACTTCATTGCCCAGGGCATACACCAGGGCATGTTGTGTTTTATCAACAAGCACACAATACGGTTATCGTCGGGGATGTTATTTTCAAAGGTTCAATAGGGCGTACCGACTTTCCTAGAGGCGACAGCAAGCAGCTAATCGACTCTATAGTGCAACATATCATGACATTACCACCGAACACTGCAATTTTAAGTGGCCATGGTAACAACACCCATGTTGCTCATGAACAGGCTACTAACCCATTTGTAAGTGGCCAGTTTGGTTGATGTGCATATTTGTTAAAAATAAGCAGACTGCTTTTTAAAAAGGCTGTATAATTTAACCAATTTATTAGATAAATAAGAAATAAAATGTCTCTAAATCACGTAGATCGCCAAATATTGGCACTTTTACAACAAGATGCAAGTTTATCAACTGCTGAGATTGCAGACAAAGTCGGACTTTCTCAGTCTCCTTGTTGGCGTCGTATTGCTAAATTAGAACAAGATGGCTATATCAAAAGTAAAGTCGCATTGCTTGATGAAAAAAAGCTGGGCTTTGATATGTTGGTTTACGCCCATGTACGTTTATCAAACCATGGTAAAAAGAATTTAGCTGAGTTTGAAAAATTAATACTTAGCTATGATGAAGTGACTGAATGTTACACCATGGCTGGCACTATGGACTTTATGTTGCGTATTATTTCTCAAGGCATAGAAGGTTATGAGCACTTTGTACGCGATAACTTGCTTAGCTTAGAATATGTACAAGAGGTTCATTCTAATGTGACCATGACGTGTGTTAAACGAAGCACAGCACTGCCACTTTAAACTTTACTAAGCAGCTAAAAACACACAGGCTGAATTAACTATAATTGTGAAATGAGCGCTAATTCGATAAAATCTAGCGCTTTTTTTGTTAGCGAAATAAAACTGAGGAACTCAATGTTTAACTTACTCAGCAGAGCGCCAAGCTCTGCTAAAAACGATATTCTCTCTGGATTGACAGTGGCACTTGCCTTGATCCCAGAAGCTGTTGCATTTGCCTTTGTTGCAAATGTAGAACCTCTTGTTGGTTTATACGCTGCATTTATTGTGGGCTTAATTACGGCTATTTTTGGTGGTCGTCCGGGTATGATTTCGGGTGCAACCGGTGCATTAGCGGTTGTGATGGTAAGTTTAGTACTTGATCACGGAGTGGAATACCTATTTGCCACTGTGTTGCTGATGGGGCTACTACAAATATTGGCTGGGGTATTTAAGCTCGGTAAATTTATTCGTATGGTTCCACATCCTGTTATGCTCGGTTTCGTTAACGGTTTAGCGATTGTTATATTTTTAGCCCAGCTTGGACAGTTTAAAGTGCCTGATGGTGCTGGCGGCCAAATGTGGATGACGGGCAGTGCGCTTTACATCATGTTAGGTTTAGTGGCGCTAACGATGGCAATTATTCATTTTTTACCAAAATTAACTACCGCAGTGCCTTCATCACTGGTTGCTATTGTTACTGTAACGGGTTTAGTGATTGGTCTTGATTTAGAAGCACGTACGGTACTTGATTTCTTAAAAGGCATGACAGGAAATGAAGCTGCAACCATTGCCGGTGGCTTACCACAGTTTCATATTCCTATGGTGCCTTTTAATTTAGAAACACTACAAATTATCTTTCCATATGCGCTTATTTTAGCAGCAATTGGCTTAATTGAATCGCTGTTAACGCTAAGCTTGATTGACGAAATTACAGAAACCCGTGGCCATTCTAATAAAGAATGTATTGGCCAAGGTGCGGCCAACGTCACATGTGGCTTTTTTGGTGCAATGGGTGGCTGTGCCATGATTGGCCAATCCATGATCAATATTAATTCAGGTGGACGTTCGCGTTTATCAGGTATTAGTGCCGCATTGATGTTACTGGCATTTATTATCTTCGCTTCAAGCTTAATCGAAATGATTCCACTGGCCGCATTAGTTGGGGTTATGTTTATGGTGGTACTGGGTACATTTGAATGGGCGAGTTTCAAAATGATGAAACGCGTGCCTTTATCTGATGCTTTTGTAATTGTATTAGTTTCGGGTGTAACGGTTATTACCGACCTTGCGATTGCGGTGTGTGTAGGTGTTATTGTCTCTGCGTTAGTGTTTGCATGGCAGCATGCAAAACATATTTACACAACTAACTATATTGATAAAGAAGGTTCAAAAGTGTACGAGCTACATGGGCCTTTATTTTTTGGTTCGGTTAAAAACTTTGCTGATTTATTTGATGTTAAGAACGACCCTAAAGATGTGATTGTTGAGTTTAAATACAGCCGCGTTGCGGATCATAGTGCGATTGAGGCCATAGACAGCTTAGCTGACAAATACAATAAAGCGGGTAAAAAGCTGCACTTGCGTCACTTAAGTAAAGACTGTACAGAACTACTTCATAAAGCACGTGACTTAGTTGAAGTGAACGTAATTGAAGATCCGACTTATAAAGTTGCTTCAGATAAGCTTGCTTAAAAAATAAAAGTAAACATTGATAAGCGAAAGGTGGATGCCTTTCGCTTTTTTTATGCGCTCTAAACCATCCGCAAGGAATAATTGCACCACGAGTTTTAGTTTGTTCAACGTAACTACTAAACCATAACTGAGCACCCATCCTGTATTTATTTAATTTATTGTTTGCGATAGGGCTATTAAAAAGTAAGACAGTTGGTAGTGCTATACCTGACGATAAATCGATATAATAGTGACAAATTTACAAGGTAATAATTAATTTTGAATTGGCAGTCTTTAATTGATAACAGACAACGTTTTTTCTGGCTTTTGCAAATTGCAGGCTGGATAGGTTATGCGTTAGTTAACTACATTGGTTCTAAAGTATTCGAAATGCGTGATATTTACGTATTCGTTATTTTACTAAACGCCTATGCGGGCTGTTTAATGACTGTGCCTCTGCGTTATATTTATCGAAAAATTTGGAATGCCTCACCTTGGGTATTAATTATTGTTGTATTTGGCGCCTCTTATATAACCGGTACATTATGGGCCGTGGTGCAAAAGTTTAACCTGTGGGAAATTTATCGCCACGGATACCGTCCTGAAGAATGGTTTTATTATTTACAACAAGGACTTGATTCTGTTTATATTATTTTGTGTTGGAGTGGTTTGTACTTTGGTGTTAAGTATTACCAGTTATTACAAAGTGAACGTCAAAAAGCCTTAAAAGCAACCACAATGGCGCACGAAGCGCAGTTAAAAATGCTTAGATACCAGCTAAATCCTCATTTTTTGTTTAATACGCTCAATGCAATATCAACCTTAGTTTTGGTAAAAGAAAATAAAGATGCTAACTTGATGGTATCTAAATTGAGTGACTTTTTACGCTATACGCTTAATACTGATCCAATTAAAAAAGTGCCGCTGGAGCAAGAGTTACATGCATTAATGCTCTATTTAGAAATTGAACGTGTTCGTTTTGATGAGCGCTTACAAGTTAATGTGGACGTGAGTGAGCAGGCCAAACAAGCATTAGTGCCAAGCTTAATATTACAACCGATCATCGAAAATGCCATTAAGTACGCCATTGCCCATATGTCAGAAGGTGGTGTTATTGATATAAAAGCGCAAGTTTTTGCTAATGAATTATTACTTGAAGTGGGCGATAATGGGCCTGGCACTGATATTGAAAATGGTCAGTTAGTTAATGCACAAGGCGTAGGGGTGGCAAACACCCGAGACAGATTAAAAACGCTCTACGAAAATAATTACTCGTTTGTATTATCACATAATACGCCAAGTGGATTAAAAGTTAATCTGCGTGTCCCGTTTGAGAAGGCTGTGAAGAAATGACAAGAATAAAAACGCTTATTGTTGATGATGAACCATTAGCACGTAAAGGTTTAGCCGTCAGGCTTGAAGAGTTTTCTGATATTGAAGTGATCAAACTGTGTAGCTCAGGTTTTGATGCGATTGAAAGTTGTAAAAACGAAAAAATTGATCTTGTCTTTCTTGATATTCAAATGCCTGGTATGAACGGTTTTGAAGTCGCACGTGCTTTAAGTGAAAGCAGTAAAGATTTACCTGCCATTGTGTTTGTTACGGCGTTTGATCACTTTGCTGTTAAAGCATTTGAAATTCATGCTTTAGATTACATTTTAAAACCCGTTGATGATAACAGATTAAAGCAGGCGGTAGAAAAAGTGCATACCTATTTAAAAACTCAGCAGGATAACGCCCATAAGAAAAAACTAGCGAGTTTCGTAGCAGGGATAACAGGTAATAACTGCGAAGAAATTCTAAAGAAATTAGCCACTGGCGATACTTTAACTGATCGCCGCTATCCTGAATCATTGGCTGTAAAAGAGCAGGGGGAAATTGTCAGAGTACCTGTTGCTACTATACAATGGGTAGATGCGGCAGGTGATTACATGTGTCTGCACTGCCAAGATGGGCAAACGCATATATTACGTAAAACTATGAAAGAGCTTGAACAAGAATTGGATCCAAGCCTATTTGTACGTGTTCATCGCAGCGCGATTGTTAACACCAAACAAATTAGCAAGCTGGTAACTCAGGTTAGTGGTGAATATTTATTAGTGTTAGATAACGGGCAAGAGCTTAAAGTAAGTAGAAGTTACCGTGATAAAGTAAAAGCAGCATTAGCTAGCTAACTTTAATAAATAGCATAAAAAACGCGAGCTTTTAGCTCGCGTTTTTTATGCGTGTTACGATTACGAAACCGTGACTATTTTCATCGTGTTGGTTGCACCAATAGTTTCCATCGCATCACCGTGGGTAATGATCACGGTATCGCCTGCTTGTAAAGAGCCTGCGGCTACGAGTGTGCTTAATGCATCTTTAACCATGCTATCTTTTTCGCATTTTGTAGAGTCAAAAAATACAGGGTAAACACCACGATATAGTGCTGTTTGACCTAATGTACTTGCATGACGTGAAAGTGAATAAATAGGCAGTCCAGAGCTAATACGCGACATCAATTTTGCCGTGCTACCTGACTCAGTAAGCGTGATAATCGCTTTAACAGAGTCTAAGTGGTTAGCTGCATACATAGCTGATAAGGCAATTGATTCGGCATTAGAAGAAAAACGGCTGTCTAAACGATGTTTAGAAACGTGTGTTTCTTTTTGCGATTCAGCACCTAAACAAACACGCGCCATAGTCGCAACGGTTTCTTCCGGGTAATCACCAGCGGCTGTTTCAGCAGAAAGCATCACTGCATCTGTGCCATCAAGTACTGCATTGGCAACATCCATAACTTCTGCGCGTGTTGGCATAGGGTTATCGATCATCGATTCCATCATTTGCGTAGCGGTTACTACGGTACGATTTAATGAACGAGCACGACGAATAATAAGTTTTTGTTTACCCATCAGTGCAGCATCACCAATTTCAACACCTAAGTCGCCACGGGCAACCATAACAGCGTCAGACGCTAAAATAATGTCATCAACTGCTTCTTGTGTTTCTACTGCTTCAGCACGCTCAATTTTAGCTAAAAGCTGTGCATTAGAGCCTGCAGCCTCCGCTAATGAACGTACATAACGCATATCATCGCCACTGCGAGGAAAAGAAACCGCTATGTAATCAACACCAATTTCAGCAGCGGTGATTAAATCTTCCTTATCCTTTTCCGTAAATGCAGGTGCCGTTAAGCCACCACCTAAACGGTTAATCCCTTTATTATTAGAAAGTACGCCGCCAACAGTCACAATGGTGTGAACTAAGTGACCTTCAACACTTTCTACGGTAAGTTGAATTAAGCCATCGTTTAATAGCAATAAATCACCAGGGGCAACATCTTGTGGTAGCTCTTTGTAGTCAATACCGACGGCGTTAATATCGCCTTGGCCTTTTTCCATTTTGGCATCAAGAATAAATTTTGCACCAACAGATAAGGTCACTTTGCCTTCTTTGAAGGTTGAAACGCGAATTTTTGGGCCTTGTAAGTCAGCGAGAATCGCGATGTGCTTACCAAGTTTAGTTGCAATATCTCGAACAGCTTGTGCACGGTTTTTGTGATCTTGTGCAACACCGTGTGAGAAATTTAATCGAACTACATTTGCGCCTGCACGAATAATTTTTTCTAAGTTATTATCTCTATCTGTTGCAGGTCCAAGTGTCGCGACTATTTTTGTACGTCTTAACATTAAATTCTCCTGTGTGCTTTTTTTAAGCAAGTTGACGGTTATTTTGTTTTTAGCGATTACTAATAAAGAGCAATCTTTAGTTTTATGCAATTTTTATAACATTGCGACTATTATATACAAAATGAATATGTCATCATTATGACACCGGTGTCACAGGGCGTCAATGATCTAAAAATTTAAATAGCACTGCTATTTCTTCCCCTGAGAGAGCGGTTGTTTGATATAATTGCGGCGTTTATTTTAACTGTAATAAATGCATGTAGCTTTGCTCATGGCTGCGGTCTGAGTATAATGCACGCGGTATTATTTTAATTTACTAACCAAATAGTTGTTACCGAGGAGGGCACTAAATGCAAGTTGCATTAGTAGGGTTAGGCGTTATGGGGAAAAATCTTGCCCTGAACTTGATTGAAAAAGGGATAACGCTTGTCGCTTATGACAAAAACCCAAATGCGGGTGAAGAATTACTAAGTTGTGCTAAATCACAAGGCATGGCTGATAAACTTCACATTGTCTCTGATCTAGGGGATATGGTTAGGCGTTTAGAAGCACCGCGTTCTATTTTATTACTTGTGCCTGCTGGTGAGTTAGTTGATGCGGTTTGCAACGAGCTTATTGAAGCGGGTGTTCAGTGTAGTGACATTATTGTTGATTGTGGCAACAGTAATTACAAAGACGGTATTAACCGTAAGCTCAAATACCAAGATAAGTTTGAATTTGCCACTATGGGTATTTCAGGCGGTGCCGAGGGTGCACGTCACGGTCCAGCTATGATGGCCAGTGGTTCTGAAGGTGGCTGGGAGCGTGTCGAGCCATGGTTTACAAAGGTTGCTGCAAGCTATAAAGGCGAGTCGTGTTTTGCGCGTGTGGGCCAGTCAGCCAGCGGCCATTTTGTAAAAATGGTTCACAATGGAATTGAATACGCACTCATGCAACTAATTGCTGAAGTGTATCAGCTACTTCGTCACGGCACTAATCGCTCACCTAAAGAAATTGCAGAGATATTTAACGAATGGTCTCAAGGGCAGCTAAATAGCTATTTACTGTCAATTTCAAGCCATATTTTATCACTTGAAAATTCGCATAATATGCCGCTTGTAGATTTAATTGACAATAAAGTAGGCGCAAAAGGCACCGGTTTATGGACAGCACAAAACGCCCTTGAATTAGGTATTGCGGTACCGTCGCTAGTGGCTGCTGTACAAGCTCGTCATTTAACCAATGCGTGTAATACCACTGCCGCACAAGAAATGACGTACAGCGCACAAAATACCACGCAAGTAGATATTGATTTAGACGAGCTTAAAGATGCATTTACCCTTGCGAGCCTGTTGGCATACCGTCAAGGACTTGCATTAATTAAAGGCGCTTCACGAACTCATCAATGGAAAGTTGATTTAGCGAAAACGCTACAAACATGGCGTGCAGGGTGTATTATCCGTGCTGATTACCTTGATAGTGTAGCGCAAGGCGTTGAGTTTATTGACACGCTTGAAAAAGAGTCATTAGCGATGCGTAAAGTGACTGGCCAAGCCGTTATGACGGGTCTGGCGTTTCCTGTACTTAGTGCAACACAAACCTACTTAGCTACGCTAACAACACCAAGTAATGGGCACTTAGTTCAAGCCCAGCGTGATTACTTTGGTGAGCACGGCATTAAAACTCACAGTGGTGAAACGTGTCATTTAACTGACTTAGTTGATATTGACGCAAAAGTTCGTTAATAAA
Source organism: Pseudoalteromonas sp. SCSIO_11900 (assembly GCF_000576475.1). NCBI lineage: Bacteria > Pseudomonadati > Pseudomonadota > Gammaproteobacteria > Alteromonadales > Pseudoalteromonadaceae > Pseudoalteromonas > Pseudoalteromonas sp. SCSIO_11900. The sequence continues at coordinate 2,533,847 of NZ_KK070023.1, read as the reverse complement.
ATCTAAGTAAACAAAAAAGGACGCTATATAGCGTCCTTTTTTGTTATTCGCTTAACTGATTACTTAACGGGTCAGCTCACCACGCAGGTTATCTTGCATTAAATGGCGAATTGTTTCGATTTCTAGGTTTTGACTAAATAAGTAATGCAGTTTAGTTAAGCATGCTTCTAAGGTCATATCGTAACCGCTGATCACGCCTATGTTTAACAGCGCATTACCCGTGGCATAACCGCCCATGTTCACTTGACCTTTTAAACATTGGGTTAAATTAGTAATAATAACACCCCGCTTACTTGCTTCATCCAGAATATCTAAAAACTCAGGGTCTTGTGGCGCATTGCCTACGCCAAAGCTTAGCAGTACGAGGGCTTTAATATTGCCATTAACTAAGCTTTTTACTACTTCTTTGCTGATCCCTGGGTATAAATACAGCACGCCAATAGCTTGCGGTGTAATAGGGGTAACTTGGAGTTCATTTTCTACATACGGGCTTAATTGCCCTTTGATCAGCTGAATATTAATACCTGAAAGCGCAAGCGGCTCTAAGTTAGGTGAGGCGAATGCATCAAACCCATCTGCATGGGCTTTAGTTGCACGATTGCCTCTGAACAACTGATTATTAAAAAATAAGCTGACTTCTGCAATGGGGTAGTTAGCCGCTAAATACATGGCATTAAGGAGGTTAACTTGACCATCTGAGCGTAATTGAGATAGCGGAATTTGTGAGCCGGTTACAATAATAGGTTTAGTTAAGTTTTCAAACATAAACGATAGAGCTGATGCAGTATAGGCCATAGTATCGGTGCCATGCAGTACCACAAAGCCATCGTAATCTTGGTATTTACTTTTTATGTCATCGGCGATGAGTTGCCAATGAGTCGGTGACATATCTGAAGAATCTATAAGTGGGCAGTATTCATGAATATCAAATAATGGCATTTCTTCACGATTAAACTCTGCGTTATTAACCACGGTTTCGGTTAAAAATCCTTCAGCAGGAATATAGCCACGAATTGATTTTTTCATTCCTATGGTACCGCCAGTGTAAGCGATATAAATGCGTTTACGTTTCATAAAAAAGCCCAGTAAAAAAACTGGGCTTAGTATAACGCTAACTGCTAATCAATACAGCCTGTTAAGGCACTATTGTGCAACTGTACACTCTAAACAGCGGGCATAAACACCTTGTGGATCGTTATAATCTTTTAGGTTTTCTACTTCACTGCTTAATTGTTTAATAACACTTTGCAGATTAGCTTGGCTGGCTAATACTGCTGTTTTTTGTGTTTCAAGCCCAAGTACTGATTTAACGGCGGCACTGCTGAAGATATCTTGAAGCATTTTTTCTTGTGGGCTAAGCGATTGCTTAATTGTTTTAACGTCATAATAGTTAAGCTTAGCAAGCTCAGCAGCTGCTTTAATCGCATCTTGTTTATTACCAAGTTTATCAACTAAACCAAGCTCTTGAGCTTGAGAGGCAATCCATACCCGACCTTGGGCAATTTTATCAACTTGCTCTGGGGTCATATTACGTGCCTCAGCAACCACATCTAAAAAGCGTCCATACGCTTCTTCAACACTCATTTGAATAACTTTAGCCATTTTCTGGTTAAGTGGGCGAGTGATTGAAAAACCTGCCAATTCGGTGGTCGCTACGCCATCTGAATACACGCCTATTTTAGCGAGGGTATCTTCAAATGTCATAAAGGTACCAAATACGCCAATTGAACCGGTAATTGTACTCGGCGCTGCCCAAATTTCATTGGCCGCCGATGCAATCCAATAACCGCCTGATGCAGCTACTGAGCTCATTGATGCAATAACGGGTTTACCAGCAGCTTTAAGTGCAAGCACTTCAGCACGAATTACTTCTGAGGCAAACATGCTGCCACCGCCTGAATCTATACGTAAAACCACCGCTTTAACCTTGTCATCAAGTCGCGCTTTGCGAAGGAGGGCTGCAGTTGAATCACCACCAATTTCACCAGCACGGCGTTCACCATCAACAATAGTGCCTTTAGCAACCACAACAGCGACTTTTTCAGTCATAGGGTTATCAAACTCAATAGGCGGTTTTACTAAACTTAAGTATTCACCAAAAGAGACTTGTTTGAATGTTTTTCCATCTTCATTTTCTCCAACCAATTCAATTAATTGTTGGCGAATTTGCTGATTGGTTTTTAATGAATCAACCCATTGGTTATCCAGTGCATATTTACCGGCATCACCATTAGCGGCTTGCATTTTAGCTAAATAAACATCCATTGTTTCATCAAAGTTTGACTCATCAAAAGGACGCACAGCACTAACGTCTTGCTTATATTCATTCCATAAAGCACCTAGCCATACGCGGTTAGCTTCTTTAGCTGCCTCTGACATATCGTTTCTGATAAACGGTTCAACGGCCGATTTAAAGGTACCTACACGAAATATATGCTGAGTGACTTCTAATTTTTCTAATGCGTCTTTGAAGTAAAGCGGGTACATACCGTAGCCTTCAATAAGCACACTACCATAAGGATGCATCGCAATTTCGTCTGCATGTGCGGCAATGTAATATTGTGCTTGGGTGTAGTAATACCCTGAGGCAATCACTTTTTTACCGGTTGCTTTAAATGTTTCAAGTGCCTGTGTAATTTGTTTGAGCTTATTTAAATGTGCTTTTGGCATTTCTTGTAAATCAAGCAAAATAGCGCTTATACGCGAGTCTTGTGCTGCTTGATTAATTACTTCAACTACATCGTCGAGCAATATTTCACTGGGTGAGTCAGCACTGGCCGTTGCATCATTAATAGCGGCTTCAACAGGGTCTATATAGGTTTTTTCTTCGACAATAGGGCCATTAAGGTTAAGTCTAAGAACAGAGCCCTCTTCGACAATAATTTTATCACCGTCACTTGATACCGATACGATAAAAATAACGACCAAAAATAAAAACAATACGTTGAGTATTAAACGACGTGAGAAGTTGATCCCCGTCCATATACCTTTAAATACCTTTGCTATCAAAATAGCTCCTTAAATTGGTACAGCTAAAACGTTATTGCCATCTTAGCGTAGAATATAAATAAATTTAACTGCTAAATCGTAACGAAACATTTATAAATTCAATTACACTTGAAATTAAACACGTGTTTATTTAATAAATAATTACTGAAATTATGGCTGTAGTCACTACTTTTAACTCACGCTATTGGTCAAGATAAACGCAGTCAACAGGTTTTAAGTTAAAAAATTATTAAGTTTAATCTGCTCATATATTGCTTATTGTTGGTCATTAAAGCAGAATTGACTAAATGCACACAGGTTAGACCAGTTATTGGGGCACAGGATGTTAGAACAAAAATTAGAACTAAAACACACACAACTACGCAACCGTTTAGTAATGGGATCAATGCATACCGGCCTCGAAGAGGGGTGGCATAATCGTAAACGCCTACGTGCTTTTTATGAAGCACGTGCTAAAGGTGGCACAGCAATGCTCATTACGGGGGGATATAGCCCTAATCTTCGCGGCAAGTTAACGCCTATTTCATCATCATTTAATAGTTATTATGATGTTTTTAAACACCGTGCTTATACACAAGCTGTTCATCAACATGGTGGTAAAATTTGCCTGCAGTTATTGCATGCTGGGCGCTATGCCTATCATCCATTCAATCAAGCCCCAAGTGCTATAAAAGCACCGATCAATCCCTATAAACCTAAGGCTATGTCTTTAAGTTCAATCAAAAAAACCATTAAAGATTTTGCTCACTCTGCATATTTAGCAGAAAAAGCAGGTTACGATGGCGTTGAGGTGATGGGCTCTGAAGGTTACTTAATTAATGAATTTATGGCACCGCATACAAACAAACGAGACGATGAGTTTGGTGGTAGTCTTGAAAACAGAATGCGTTTAGCTGTTGAGATTGTAAAAGCAGTAAGAGCTAAAGTTTCAGATAAATTTTTAATTATTTTTAGACTGTCTGTAATCGATTTAATTCCTAATGGCTCAACTCCTGAGGAAGTAACACAACAAGCTATTGTACTTGAAAAAGCAGGTGTTGATATTTTTAATACTGGCATTGGTTGGCATGAAGCACGGGTACCGACAATTGCAAGCATGGTACCCCCAGGCGCATTTAAAGAAGCGTCAAAGCGTTTGAAAGATGTCATTAGCGTGCCTGTTATTGCCGTAAACCGCATTAATACACCAGAGATTGCTAATGATATTTTAACGGCGGGTGAGGCTGATTTAATCTCTATGGCGCGCCCTTTACTTGCAGATCCCGATTTTTTTAATAAATATCAAGCCAAGCGCTCTGAACATATTAATATTTGTATAGGGTGTAATCAGGGCTGTTTAGACCATGTATTTAAAGGTAAACGTGCTACGTGTTTAGTGAACCCACAAGCGGGTTTTGAACTTGATTACCCTCTAGAAAAAGCCGCAACAGCTAAAAATGTATTAGTGGTTGGAGCGGGTCCTGCTGGGCTTTCTTCAAGTTGCTACTTAGCGCAAAAAGGTCACAATGTAACGCTTATTGACCAAAAGCAGCATATGGGTGGGCAGTTTAATTTAGCCATGCAGATACCAGGTAAAGAAGACTTTAACCATACATTGGCTTATTTTACCAATGAACTTAAGCGTTTAAACGTCACCGTTGAATTAGGCAAAGCATTTGATGACGGTATGCTGAGCCAGTTTGATGATGTGGTTTTTGCCACGGGTGTAAGGCCACGTGAAGCCTCTATAGAATGTAGTGATGACAAACGTGTTTTTGCCTACGATGAAGTCATTCGCGGTGAGGTTGAACTTGGTAATTCGATTGCGATTTTAGGCGCAGGCGGTATCGGTTTTGATATGGTGGCATTTTTAAGTGAACATAAATCACAAAGTATCAGCGACTTTAAAACCCAGTGGGGAATAGAGTGCGATGCTCAGCCTCATAAAGATGAGCGTCAACTTTATATGCTTAAACGCAGTGAAGGGCGCTTTGGTGGTGATTTAGGCAAAACAACCGGTTGGATACATCGTCAAGTTGCTAAACAACATGGCGTTAAGCAAATTGCCAATTGCCAGTACCATCGTTTTGATAAAAACGGCCTAACTATCAGTGTTGCTGGCGAAACGCAAGTATTGCCAGTTGATACTGTGATTGCTTGTATTGGCCAAGTGTCTAATGACGAACTATTTAAGGCGCAAGCAGAGAATGCCAAAGTTCATGTTATTGGTGGCGCTAAACTAGCAGCGGCTATTGATGCCAAGCGCGCTATATTCGAAGCCTTACAAGTTGCACGCAGTATCTAATATGCAATTTAAGTAAGTACACGGGTCTGATTATTTTTTAAAGATAGTTAACTTATAATCAGACCCTTATATTGTTGTTTTTTACCTTACCCCATTCCTTGTATAACTAATAAATACGCTATTACGATTTTCAATGGTGTCTCGGCTACAACGCTTAACTGGCAAAATTAAATCTATAAAGCCTCTCATTAGTTCAACCTAATTATTTATACCAATTCGCTTAATTAAGTGATCTATTTTGAGGCTGGAAAAACGTGTTGATAGCTAGGCAAAAAATTCGCTATTTAGTTGTTCTAAATGAGAATTTTTTAACACAGATAGCGACACGTTTAGCCCCGTAAAATGATTAAGTATTATTGCGGATTGGTATTACACGCAAAAGGCGAGCGCCACTTTGTAATGGCACAAATACACGGCTATTTGGGTTGCAATATTATTTGTGTGCTTTTTAACCTTGGTACTTTCTTGATAAGCAAATAATAACAGCGGGGTGCCCATTATATTTTAACCTAAGGGTTTCAATGGTATGCTATTGTTTTGTCTTTTGAGTAATTACAATGGATGCTATTGAGCTTTTATTAACCCGCCAGTCAGATGCAAAACTGACAGAGCCAGGCCCTAATGAAGAACAACTAAACATTATTCAGCAGGCTGGGCTCAGAGTTCCCGATCATGGCTGTATTGCGCCTTGGCAATATATTATTGTTCAAGGGGATGCACGTCATAAGTTGGGTGAAATTTATTATCAAAGCGCTTTGGCCGAGCAGCAAGCTGAAAAAGTAATTAATCGTGCTAAAGAGTTACCCCTTAGAGCACCCATGATCATTATTGCCATTGCAAAATATCAACAACATCCAAAAGTACCAAGAATAGAACAAGTTCAAAGTGCAGGCTGTGGCGTGCTGGCTATGCAACAAGCCGCATTTGCACAAGGGCTTGGCGGTATTTGGCGCACAGGATACTTTGCACAAAGCCCCAGTGTTAAACAAGCGCTTAACTTAAACAATGATGATGAAATAGTGGGTTATTTGTATTTAGGGACGCCAGCAGTTGAGTGTAAAAAGTCACCGCGCCATAAACCAGAAAACTATTTTAGTTTTTTGTAGCAATAGGATGAACTTTTTATATTCAACATAGTCATAATTTATTAAGTTAATCGTGTTACACTACCGCGGTTAATATTGTAGCTGCGAGAAGCGCACGGAAGCACCATACGCAATAAATCTTCTTCAGTTTGTTTTTTAATCGGTTGTTTTTTGGTAATGTATGGAAAGTCTTACCAATAATAACGATAAAGAAGACGAAAATGATGGGAAATTTATTTTTACGTGAAAAAGAAAACTGGTTTGCTTGGTCAATCTGGGGTGTTGTTGGCGCGCTTGCGACATTTTATGTTGCAATGAATACACAAGCAGCTCACTTTATTGCTGCAACTGCGATGGGTGTCCTAGTACTGCTAACATGGTGGATGCAACAGTCTCGACGATTTGATTTTGGCAGAGCCTTTAAAATATGCTGCTATGTTCTATTATTCACCGTCCTACCTTCGTTTGTGTTAGTTGTGATCCCAAGTGATGATTTAAACCGCTTCGATTTAATATTTCAAAGTATTGCATTTTTAACTGCCAGCTTACTGGTGTGTTTAGTATGTTCTTGGATTGCCCGCAGACCTAAACAATATTACTAGGGTTTATGACTATCCTGATTAATATTTAACTATTTAAGCGGTTTTAGTAAAATAGGGCTTTACAAGCTAAGCGTATGATCTTATTATGCGCGCCGTACGGAGAGATGGCAGAGTGGTCGAATGCACCGGTCTTGAAAACCGGCAGGGGTTTATAGCCCCTCTAGGGTTCAAATCCCTATCTCTCCACCATTATTTAAAAAACCGCCTTATTGGCGGTTTTTTGCTATCTGGAGCTTTATTATGTCACAGTCCCCGGAGTTATCCTTTTCTAAACGTTTACTTAAGCACATCCTGCTATGGACTGTGTTTGGTTATTGTTACCAAAGTGCCATATCGTTATTACAAAAAATGGCCATTGATGCATACCCAGATAATGCGCTGATGATGACTTTCTTATATGGCATCGGGTTTAATCTTTTATCCGGGCATTTAATCACAAAATACGATCATTTTTGGCCAGTGTGGGGCGCGTTTTACATTGGCATTATCGGTTTAGTGGCTGTGCCTCTTTTATTGAACGGCGTGGCTGGATTATTGCCGATGAGCTTACTTGTTGGAATTTTGCTCAGTTTACCTGTATGTACCTTTGCTATTGGTTTAATTAAAGAAAAACTCAATAAAAACTAGCCCCAAACGGCTTTTGTTTTGTGATAGCATATATGGGTCTTTTAACTAACAAAACGTGAATAACACATTATGTCAGATAATTTTACTACAGATGCTGAAAAAGCAAGTTACGGTATTGGCTTACAAATGGGTGAGCAACTTAAGGCTAACCCTTTTGAAGGTTTAAACTTAAATTCAGTATTTGAAGGCATGAAAGATGCGTATGCAGGCAGTGCTTTTCAAGTAGAGATCCCTGAGATCCAAGCTGCATTTGAGAAAATCAACGAAGAGATCCAAGCTCGTCGTGAGGAAGAAGCTAAAGTATTGGCGGCTGAAGGTATTGCATTTTTAGAAGAAAACGCAAAACGTCCTGAAATTACAGTTACTGAGTCAGGTCTTCAGTACGAAGTACTTGCAACAGGTGAAGGCGAAAAGCCAACTGCAGAGTCTACAGTACGTGTTGATTACCACGGTACTTTAGTAAACGGTACTGTTTTTGATAGCTCATACGAGCGCGGTCAACCTGCTGAATTCCCAGTAGGTGGCGTGATCAAAGGTTGGACTGAAGCATTACAAATGATGCCAGTAGGTACTAAATGGCGTTTATACGTTCCTCATGAGCTTGCTTATGGTGAACGTGGTGCCGGTGCTGCAATCGCACCTTACTCAACACTTGTATTTGACGTTGAGTTACACGCAATTCTTTAATTAGAATTTAGTTATAAAAAAACCGCATTCTGAAGTGACCCCATAAAGTTGGACTCATTTTTAAGCGGCTGCCAAGGCCTGATTTCGATACTGTATCGGACTCAGGCCTTTTAGTTTCAGCTTAATACGCTCGTTGTTGTAATAGTCGATATATTCTTTGATGTTTTCAATAAGCTCATTCACGTCTTTAAACGTTTCGTTGTGGTACATCTCACTCTTCAATATGCCGAAGAAGTTCTCAGCAACCGCATTATCTAAACAATTTCCTTTTCTAGACATACTTTGTTGCAACCCTTTTTCCTTGAGATGATTTTGATATTGTTTGTTTTGATATTGCCACCCTTGATCTGAGTGTACAACTGGCTTTTCATTTGGCTTCAACCTAGCAGTTGCTGTTTTAAGCATGTCAG